>DASYEB010000027.1:0-63567 GCA_036499285.1 Puia sp.
GAGAGGACAATACCTATACTGTCGTGACCGCCCATCAGCCGGCCATCTTTACCGGCCATCTTTATTTCATATATAAGATACTGCACACGATCCGCCTTGCGGACCATCTGCGTAAAAAATACCCCTCCGATCATTTCGTACCGGTCTTTTACATGGGCAGCGAAGACGCCGATCTCGAAGAGCTGGGCAATATTTACCTTGGTGGGGAGAAGCTGGTCTGGGACACAAAACAGACGGGTGCCGTAGGACGGATGAAGACCAAAGGTCTGGAGAAGCTGTTGTTCCGGATAGAAGGCGAGCTGTCTGTCCAGCCCTTTGGAAAGCAGCTGATCGGTCTGCTGAAGGAGGCCTACCTCGAAAGCCCGGATATTCAGACGGCGACTTTCCGGCTGATCCACCGGTTGTTCGCGGAATACGGGCTGGTCGTCCTGATCCCTGACCTGGCCAGTCTCAAGCAATTGATGATCCCGGTGTTTGAAGATGATCTGTTTGACAGGAAGCCTTCCGAAATAGTCAGCAGGACTATCGATCAGCTGGCGGTTCATTATAAGGTGCAGGCCAATCCCCGGCCGATCAACCTGTTTTATCTGAAAGACGATATCCGGGGACGGATTGAGCAGGTCGGAGACAACTTTATGGTTCATACCACGGACCTGCAATTCACAAAAGAACAGCTGCGGGAGGAGCTGCACCGTTACCCCGAACGTTTTAGCCCGAATGTGATCCTGCGCGGCCTTTTCCAGGAGAAGATCCTGCCCAACATCGCCTTTATCGGAGGGGGCGGCGAGACCGCGTACTGGCTGGAGCTGAAAGCGCTGTTCGATCATTACAATACGCCTTTCCCCATGTTGGTGCTGCGTAATTCGTTCCTGCTGATCGAAAGACAGTGGGAGGAGAAAATGGAGAAGGCCGGTTTTGGAATAACCGATCTCTTCCGGCCGACGGAAGAGCTGATGAACCTGCTGGTAAAAAGGGATTCTCAGCAGACTCTCAACCTCGAGGAAGAAATAGCCATAGCCAATCGTTATTATGAGTCTTTAAAAGAGCTGGCGCGTCCTGTCGATCCAACGCTGGAACAACATGTCACCGCATTGCAAACAAGAGCCGTCGAACCCTTGCGGGTCCTGGAGAAGAAATTGCTAAAGGCGGAGAAACGGAAGTACGCGGATTCCCGGAGACAGCTGGAAGCGCTGAAGTCAGCCCTGTTCCCACAGGATGGCCTGCAGGAAAGGGTAGAGAATTTCATGCCCTGGTATGCAATAAAAGGAAAAAAAATCATCCACGACCTGTACGAGCTTTCATCCGTGCTGGAACAGGACTTTGTCGTGCTGATAGAAAAATGATGCCCCATCATTGGTAAGCTCGTAAGCCCGGGGCTGACCGGTAGGCAGGTCGACATGGGAGATGTCGGCATCACTGATCTTTTCCAAATACATCAGCAGCGAACGCAGACTATTGCCATGGGCTACGATCAGGATATTCTGTCCTTTTTTTAACAGGGGTTCGATGGCGCCCTGGTAATAAGGGATGACACGTCCCGCAGTGTCCGCCAGGCTTTCGCCCCCGGGTGGCCGGATAGAAAAGCTTCTCCGCCATTCCGCTACCTGCTCCTCTCCATATTTTTTTGCGACGGCTGCTTTATCAAGGCCCTGGAGATTACCGTAATTCCTTTCGTTCAATGCGCGGTTACGCGTTACCGGCAGATCGGGATAACCCGCCGCTTCGAGAAGGATAGTCATGGTGTCGATGGCGCGCTGCAATACCGAGGTAAAGCCCTGTGAGAACCGGACAGCCGTAAGCTTTTGACCCGCCGCACGCGCTTCTTCCCGCCCCAGTAGCGTCAGGGGCACGTCCTCTTCGCCCGTAAAACGATTTTCGAGATTCCACGTGGATTGACCATGCCGGACCAGGACCAGTAAAGCCATGAAGGATAATTTAGGTGTCGGCAAAGATAAGTTATCGGCTCGTTCCACTTAATAGCGCCACCGGCCACTGCTCCCATAATTCTTCTAACACCACATTTTCCCCCCGGCCTGCAAAAACGGCATCGGTCAATACATGTGTCCACCTTGCAGGCCCCCCTTCAGGCAGCTTTAGCGTGATCGTAGTGGGCAACGCCTGCTTATATCGGATCAGCGGCACGACCACCAGCACCCAGTCGGTGTCCAACCGGCGGATATACGCCAAAAGTGGCCCTTCGACAGCCACCGGGATATATTCCCCTTCTGCAAAAAGCCGGGGATGAAGTTTGCGGAAGTTCAGCGTACGATAGAGGGTAAAAAGCTTTTCCACGCCTTTGTCCCGGTGAACACGCAAAAAATCATAAACGGCATCCGGCCCCTTTTCCTCCTCTGCTATTATCTGCCGCAGGATGCCGCTGCGCAGAGCATAGTCGACAGAGCGGCGGTTGTCGGGGTCTACAAGGCTGATCTCCCAGAGTTCGGCGCCCTGGTAGATGTCGGGTACTCCCGGCGCCGTCAGCTTGATCAGCAACAGGGACAGGCTGTATACGTACGACTGGCGGATGATCGTGACGGCAAAGGGGACGAAGTCGTGAAGGAATGGAGAGTCCTTTTTTAAAAGAGCCATCGTAAATGACTGGCATGCCTGTTCGTATCGCTCGTCCGGGTGATCGTAATTCGTTTCGGCTTTTGCTTCCCGCAGGGCCTTGGTCAGATAGGAGGCCATACGCCCGCGGTAGCTGTCGCTGACGACAAAGTTCTCGGGGAAGCTGCCGAGCAGAGCCTGGTAGATCAGGTATTCATCATTGGGGGAAGGCGCCGGCCGGCCGCCCACTTTCCTGACAAGGGGACTATTGATCTGCCGCCAGCGGATGACCGCGTCTGTCCATTCCTGTGGTATGGAACTAAGCAGGCTGAGGCGGATGCGGCTGTCCTCGCCGCGTTTCGTATCGTGAGTCGACGTACTGTTCATCGTATGCGGGAAACTGGCCTGACGATACAACATCTTTTGATGGAATTCCTCCGCAGAAAGCCCGGCCCTGCCCGGGGAATCGCCCACCTCGTTCAGCGCGATATAAGGATTGTAAACATAAAAGGTCGTGTCTTCTATCCCTTTGGCGGCCAGCGGACTGGTAAACTGCATCAGGCGGCACCGGAATGCTGAAGGGCCTTTCAGAAAAAATTCCAGGCAGCCGAGTTCCGCTTCATAGCCGGGACGGAGCTTACGGGCACGGTCAAAGGCGGCCTTTATAACCTTTTCATCGTCCTCGGTCATCGGTCCTTCGTCGGGATAAGCCCGGTAGACGGGGAAAGAAGCCATCAGTACAGCCAGCGCCTCTTTGAGACGCACCGTATCCTGGCCCGCGGTAAAGAGTTCGTCACCCGTAAGGATATTCATCAGGTTGTCCAGCTCGCCACCCATATAGCTTCTGAGAAAGGTATATTTCCGTTCAAAGACGATGTCGGGATAATCGGGTAGGGGGATGATCTTTTCTTTATAGAAGTCCAGTAAGGACCGGCTGCCGTCCGGGTCGGTGAGCAGCTGCCCGGCAGCGGCTAAAAAATCATAACCCGTGGTGCCTGCAATGCCCCAGCTTTCCGGAAGCAGTTCGTCACCGGTCAGTATCTTTTCGGCGACGGTATAACAGTCTTCGCCAAAGAGGTCGCGAAGCCGCTGCAGATATTTTTTGGGATCGGCCAGCCCGTCGACATGATCGATCCGCAGCCCCTGGATCCAGCCACGCTGATACCAGTAATGGATCCTTTTGTGATAAGCGGAAAAGACGGCTTCCCTCTCCATCCGCAGACAGATGAGGCTGTTGACGGTAAAGAACCGGCGATAGTTGATCCGCGTGGCAGCGAGATATGCTGCCGTCAGCTGGTAATACTGATCCTGGAGCAGCGTTTCCAGGAGAGGAGACCGCTCGTTGATAAAGGTGATGCGGCTTGCTATAAAGGATCGAAAGTCTTTTTGAGTGCTCACGGCTAACAGCCACTTGTCTTTTGCGGCGGCCCAGCCGGCAGCCGAACTTTTTGCTGCCCGCAACAGCCGGTCAAGGGCCGGGATCAGCTCAGGCGGATATCCTTCCGTGATCGTACAGATCCAGGGATAGAGCCACGGCGCTACGGGATAGTCCTTGTCGAAGTACCGGATGATAAACCCTTTTTCCGTGAACTGCAGGCTAAGCTCGCCTTTTTCCAGGCATTCCATCAATGCCCCGCCAAGAAAAGGAGCCATGAGCCGATCGCCCAACAGTTCAACAGCCTGTTCGGCAATGTCAAAGAAGGAATGATAGGGGGAGTCCTTTCCTCTTTCCAGTACGTCATGTAACCAGGGGTTATTGCTGTCATAGGCCATGTGATTGGGTACAATGTCCTGCAGCCAGTTCATGCCATATTCTTTCAGCGTGGATGCCAGCCTTTCCAGCTCCTTTTCGCTTCCTATCTCCGGGCTGAGGATCAGCGGATCGATCACGTCATAGCCATGCGAGCTCCCTTTAAAGGCCGTGGTGATAGGAGAAGCGTAGACGGTGCTTATGCCCAGCTGGTGTAAATAGTCGATGATCCCTTCGAGGTCCCGAAAGGTGAAATGATCATTCAGCTGTATGCGATATGTACAGGAAGAAGAATACATGTTAAGCGTTTATTTTTTTTCAAAGACAACGGCAGAATGAGGCGCTATTTTCATGGGTTGCCCGGGGTTGATCTCCAGCTCCGGACCCCAACCGGGACCACCCCATAATGCGTCGGCGCTGTCGAAGACCTTGGTCAGGTAGTGACCGGTAATGTTGTCCAGCGAGACCGGTTCATCACCAAAATGAAGCCAGACAAAAAGATGATCGGAAAAGATCTTTCGCTCGAAAGGCAGGGTCCTGCCCGTAGACGGATGTACGATCATACAATCCCGGCTACGGCCTTGCATCGCAGGCCTTGTTTTACGAAGGTTGATGAGATGCTGGTAAAAAGGAAGAAGAAAAGATCCGGCGCTTCCATCATAGTCCCGCGAGAGGACGGCGCTGTCAAATGTCGCTGCGGCCATTGGATCAGGCAGCTCAAAGCCTTCGGTGAAACCCCTGAACTCTGCCGCCCGGCCCTTTCGGACCGCGTCGATCAGCTCCGTGTCGCCAAAACTTCCAAAGAAAGGAAAGGGATTGCGCTCGCCATATTCCTCTCCCATAAAAAGCAATGGCACATAAGGGGATAAGAGCACGGTGGCCGCGGCAAGTTTCAGCTGTTCGAAGCTGAGATTGTGGGTAAGCCGGTCTCCGATAGCGCGATTGCCTACCTGGTCATGGTTTTGTGCAAATACGACAAACTGATCATAGGAATTTCCATCCGCATGACCGCCGAATGTGCGTTTGCGATGAGCAGAGTAGATGCCATCATAGACATAGGTATTCCGGAATGCTTTTTCGAGATGGGATATATCCCCAAAGTCTTCATAATAGGCATTGGTCTCTCCTGTCAGAAGGCTGCGCAACGCATGATGGAACTCGTCGATCCATTGCCCGTCGAGTCCATATCCTCCCTTCGAGGCGGGATTGATATAACGGGGATCATTGAGGTCTATTTCCGCGATCAGCTCTTTTTTACAGTTACAGCGTCGCTCGATGTCAGTCGCCAGCTCTTTCAGCTGCTGTATGATATGTACTGCGCTGAAATCCCTGATCGCATGCACGGCATCAAGCCGAAGGGCATCGACATGATAATCCTCCAGCCACATCCGGGCATTCTGCAGGATGTAATTGCGGACGCCATCGGACCAGGCATCATCGAAGTTCAACGCTTTCCCCCAGGGGGTCTTGTATTTATCCGTGAAATAAGGACCAAATTCGCCGGGATAGCTTCCTTCCGGCCCGAAGTGATTGTAGACCACATCGACGATGATGGCAATCCCTTTGCCATGTGCGGCGTCGACAAGACGCTGAAAGCCGGCAATCCCGCCATAGGAGTTTTGTACGGCAAAAGGATAGACACCGTCATAGCCCCAGTTGCGATCGCCGGGGAACTGCGCCAGCGGCATGAGTTCGATCGAATTGATGCCCAGCTGTACGAGGTAGTCGAGCCGTTCTATGATCCCCTCAAAGTCATGGGTGGAAGAGAAGGCGCCGGTGTGCAGTTCGTAGATGATCTTGTTGCTGAGAGGGATACCTTTCCAGTCTGTATCAGTCCAGGTAAAATGCCGGTCGGTGACGGCGGAAGGACCGTGTACTCCCTGCGGCTGATAAAAGGAGGCCGGGTCGGGGCAGATGGTCTCACCATCGAGACGATATCTGTAGAGCGTTCCGGGGCTTAGCGGAAGACTCAGCTTCCAATAGCCATTGTCTTCTTTTTGCATGGGGAGGAAGCGACCCTGCAATTCAATTTCAACAGACCTGCGCAGAGGCGCCCAGACAATAAATTCGGTGGCGGCAGGAGTATACCAGGCGCCGATCTTTTGTATGAGCAAATTTTTCCCCATTATTCTTTATTCTTTTTTTTGAAGAAACCCCGCAGGAGGAAGTTATGCTGCACTGCCTCAAGGTCATCACTCAATTCTTTGCTGCTCACGCGAAGGTTTTTCAGTGTACGTTGCAAATCCGCAGCCGCATCTTCATCGTTGAGCAACACACCCACCGGCGACGTCTTGTTGTTGAGGTTCTCACCGGCTGTCCGGAGCGATGAAGTGAACTGGCTGGCCTGGTCGGCCGCCAGGTTGAGCTGAATGACAGCGCCTTTCAGCCGGGAGAAGACGGTAGTGTCGGTGATCAATTGGTTGGCAAGGCCATCCGACCGGCGGAGCCTCGCGGAAAAATCTTCCAGGTTGGCGATCATGGCTTCGCTGCTCACGGAGGCGTTGCGGAGATGCTCTATAGAAGTTTTCATTTTATCGGCTATCGCGGGGTCATTGATGAGCTGGCCAAGCGTGCCCTGGCCATCGCTGATCTTTTTGCTGATGGCTTTGAGACTTCCCGTGATCTCCAGCAGGTTGCTGCTGCTGGCCTGGAGCGTAGCAAACATCTCCTGTGTGCCGGCCAGGTGTTCGGCATTCAGACGATCGTTGTTGGCGATGGGCGGGGCGCTGTCACTGCCGCCGTCGATGATGACGATCTTATTGCCGACAAGCCCGTCAGTGCTGATCCGGGCCTTCGAGTCCTTGCGGATATACGGCTGAGCTTTCGCTTCGACGTTGAGGACCACTTCCACCTGGGACGTGCCATAAAAGGCGATCCTGCCCACGGTGCCGACTTTCATACCGGACAGCCAGATATTATTGCCGGACTGCAAACCCTGTACGTCGTCAAAGATGACGTGCAGGTGGAACATCTTTACAAAAGTCTTATGCTGACCACCGATAGTGAAAACGGTAACCAGCAGGATGGCCAGTCCGATAGAGATAAAGACGCCTACAGCCATTCGTTTACGGGTATTTGCTTCGCTCATGAGTCCGATATAAAGTTATAATTGTAAAAGTTTTTTATCCTTGGATCGTCGCTGTCGAACACTTCCTCAAAGCTGCCCTGCCGCAAAAAACAACCTTCTGAAAGCATGATGACCCTGTCACCGGTGGCTTTTGCACAAGTAAGATCATGGGTAATAATGACAGCGCTGGTATTGTAACGTTCCTGCACTTCGTTGATCAGGTCGTTGATCTCCACGCTTGTCACAGGGTCGAGGCCTGCGGTAGGCTCATCATAGAGCATGATCTCCGGCTGCAGGATCAGGGTACGGGCGATGCCGATCCGTTTCTTCTGACCGCCGGAAAGCTCGGAAGGCATTTGTTTTATTGTCTGGCTCAGCCCTACATCATCCAGCACATGGGCGACGGCATCGTCGATCTCCCTGCGGCTGAGATGCCGTTTGTTGCGGACAAGTGGAAATTCGAGATTGTCCCGCACATTCATCCCGTCATATAATGCGCTGCTCTGGAAGGAAAAGCCGATCTTGACCCTCAGAGCCTGCAGCTCGCGGGGAGGCAGCAGGCTGATCTCGCTGCCCAGTACATTTACAGTGCCCTGGTCGGGCGACAGCAATCCGGCAATGATCTTGATCAGCACCGACTTGCCACTGCCGCTGCGGCCAAGGACGACAACATTTTCACCTTTATAGACGTCCAGGTCCACGCCTTTGAGGACCTGCAGCGGACCAAACGACTTCCGGACATTCCGCAGGGAGACAACAGCATTGCTCCGGTCGATACCGGGATGCGCGATCTTATATTTTTCTGTAGTACCGGCCATTATCTGAAAAGGGCTTGCGTTTGAACAATGATCATTTCTTCTACGAAAATCAGGAACATGGAGACGACGACAGCCGTATTGGCGGCACGCCCGACACCCACAGTCCCCTGGCTGGCGTTGTAGCCGTTGTAACAGCCTGCCAGCCCGATAGTAAAGCCATAGACGATGGACTTGAACACAAGGGTCCAGACATCGAAAAATCCTACTTTCATAAATGCCTGCTGGAAAAAGGAGGTAAAGCTTGTCTGCTCATTCGTATGAACATTGAGGAATGCGCCCAGCATGCCGACAAATCCCATGTATATAGCCAATACCGGGACTATACAGGTCGTGGCCAGGATGCGGCTGACCACCAGGAATTTAAAGGGGTTCGAGGAAGAGACTTCCATAGCTTCGATCTGTTCGGTCACTTTCATGGAGCCTAGCTCCGCTCCCATATTGGAACCGACTTTTCCTGCGATGATCAGGGCCGTCACCAGCGGTGCGAGGGCGCGGACGATAGCTATTGCCATTAAAGAAGGCAGCCAGGAAGTAGCTCCGAACTCCGCGAGGGAAGAACGGGATTGCTTGGTAAAGACCAGACCGGTAATAAAACCTGTGAGGGATATAATGGACAACGAACGGATGCCCACCTCAAAGAACTGGTTGAAGATCTCTTTAACCTCATAGGGTGGGAGGATGGCTTCCCGGAAGAAACGAAGAATGAATTGATAGATATCATAGATGCGTAAAAAGAAGGCCTTCATTCCTGAAAGGGGTAAAATAGTATGCCACAGCTGCTTGCCTGGAGATGGGGCTGAATTTCCACAAAAAAACTACAACTCCCTGAATCTTTTTATAGACTCTTCTCCCTGACTTTTTTTTGCAGTCTCAAAGACGGTTTTTTTATCCCATTTGTCCTATATTAGGGAAGGATTTCCCATAATGGGAGCCGAACACCTCCTCAAATAGCCCATATGCGGTTGATAACCAGTCGGATGTGCTTTTGGTACACGGGTTGGAGTTTATACTTCAAATCCGTTTTTATGAAAAGTATATCCCTCAACCCCCAAAAACTCTTAGTCGTACTGGCTATTCTTCTTTTTTCTTCTTCTCTGCTGAAAGCCGCACCTGTTTACAATACAGCTGACGCTATCAAGACGATCATGAGCTACAAAGTTTCTGCTTCTTCAGTGGTGGCACGCTCTGCTGCCGAAGAAAAGGAAATGAAAGCCATGGCTGCCCGCGCCGCAAAGAGAGCGGAAATGAAGATGATCCTTGCTACGGCAACCAGTATATATGATGAGATGGATCTGGAAGATTCCGGTCTTAGCCGGCAGGCCTTCCAGAGCGCGTGGACTGGTTATTACAAGTTGAGGAAGAAGGGTCTTTTGCATAGATCCAGCATTTTGTCGATCTGTGACTTCAGCCAGTCTTCCAGCAACCAGCGCCTGTATGTCATAGATGTTCGTAACCGGAAGGTCCTGTATCGTACCTATGTTGCCCATGGCATTAATTCCGGCGAGGAGTTTGCCAATGCGTTTTCCAATAAGATGGAGTCCTGCAAGAGCAGCCTTGGTTTCTATATCACCCAAAGGACCTACACCGGCGTAAATGGCATGTCTCTTCGTATCGAAGGTGTGGACAAGGGGTTCAACGACAACGCCGCCAGACGCGCCATCGTTATTCACGGCGCCACGTATGTCAGCCAGCGGATCCTGCGTAAGTATGGTGTGATGGGTACGACTTTCGGATGCCCTGCTATCCCTTCCGAGATGACCAGCCAGATCATCCCGGTAGTAAAGAACGGAAGTTGTTTCTACATCTATTACCCTTCGAAGAAGTACCTGGCGCATTCGCCGGTGCTGAATAGCTAAGCTCTTTTTACCCCCCAAATAGATCGTTAGATTTCATAAAACGGAGCCGTTCCCCCGAGGGAGCGGCTTTTTTTTATCTTTGTTCGATAAGCCCAACCTATGTCCCTTACTATTACTCCTGTAATGCCCCAGCCGGCGAAAACGAAGGCATGGCAGCCTCATCTCGGCCCAGCCTATTTACTTTTATTCCGGATCAAAAGGGGCGCCTTCCGCAGATGTATTACAACCGATTCCCGGTAAGCCGGGTCAGTACAGGGGCATGGTATGGCTGATGAACGATGGTTCCTCGAGTATCTTATTACATGTGGCAGGCGCTGCGGGCAAGGGCGACCTGATCGTACCCATTATCGCCGCCTCGACTGCGGAGAGGAAATTACCGGTAGTAACGGGTTATGTGCTGGTCGGGCTGGGCATCCTGCTGTTTGTTTTAATGGTCACCATCATCGGCGCTAGTGTTTCCGACAGCCTGGCCCGAAAGGGAGAAGCCCTGTCCGCCTCCGGCAGAAGGGCCAAACGGATCGGCATCGGAATGGCGGCGCTGTTCTCTTTCGTCGTAAGGATCCCGGGTATGGATGCCTTTGCCCATCTTCATCCCGAACGGATGGACATAACCACCTTCAGGACCGTGCTGCCGCCGCTGCCAAAAGGACGTTACCTGGCCTTTGCCGACATCGTAAACGTCTCAGGTTTTGCCGAAACAATAAAAGACACCTTTGAGATCAGCGAAAACGGTACGGATAGCCTGCACAGGACCGACCCGGATGACGCCTACGCCTATGCGCTGCCAAATGAGGTCGCCGATGAGCCGCGTAACGCGAGCACCCGTTCCGGCGATGAAACCATCGTTTGCGGAAAACCCGGCAGCGGCGTAAAAATGAAAGACGGCTCTACCATGGCCGAAGAAGGCATGGGCACCACACGCCTCGAAGCGGGACAGCTGTATGATCTCAAATTTGCCGTCTACGACGAAAATAAACAGCCGGCCAGGCTGCAGCCCTACCTTGGAATGATGGCGCATGCCGCCATCATAAAAGATGACGGCAGCACCTATATACACCTGCATCCGGTGGGGACCTATTCAGTAGCCGCGCAGGAAGGATTGAAACAAAGGATGGCACAGCCCGGGAATGAATATCGTCTTCCGGACCCTACGCACTTTAAAGACAGCATCGACAAAGCGGTGGCCGGTCTGAAACGGATGCCCGAGGCGGATCGCGATGCATTTTTAATGAAACAGATGGATATGTCGGCAGCCATGGACATGACCAACATGATCAGCTTTCCCTATACCTTTCCGCAGCCCGGTAATTATCGTATCTGGGTACAGGTGCGGCGTAACGGGCAGGTGCTGACCGCGGCCTTCGATCGTCATGTGGAATGATTTTTACAGTTCGGCCATTTCTCTTATCTGGGTGGAAAAAGAAAGCTCTCTCCACTTGTCCAGCTGATCGCACAAATGAGCCGACTTTGCCGCAGCCCGGTTATACGCATCGCTTCCCAGGTACAAAAGAACCGGTGGGTTTGCACTCTCAGCCAGCTGAATAAAGACTTCCGCTGCTTTTACCGGATCACCGATCTGTTTCCCATCCATCGAAAGATATCTTGCATGTGATGCTCTTACTTCTTTATAGTCGTCGATCGCGTTTTTGGGAAGGGCGAGCGAATCCGCGCTCAGGAAGGACGTTCTGAATGCCCCCGGAGCGATGACCGTCACCTTTACCCCCAGCGATTCCACGTCCTGTGCCAGCACCTCGGACAGGGCTATGACCGAAGCCTTTGCCGCCGAATAGATGGCCCACCCGGTAGCCCCTGCAAAACCAGCGATCGAAGAGATATTCAGGATATGACCGCTTCTCTGGGCACGCAGATAGGGCATGGCCTTTTGAATGACACGGATGGTGGCGAAAACATTGATGTCAAAGTTCTGAGCTATTTCTTCGGCGTCCAGCTCCTCAACAGTGCCGCCGGTGCCAAAACCCGCGTTGTTGACGACGACGTCGATCCGGCCGAAATGATCATTTGTAGCCTTCAGGGAAGCAGCGATAGACCCTTCACTGGTGAGATCGACTTCAAGAGGCAGGAAGTTCTTATCAGGTCCCACGGCCTGCGTCAGGCTCGTGCGATAACGGGAAGTGGCGGCTACCCGGTAACCCTGTTCCAGTAAAACCTTCACAAGAGCCAGTCCCAGACCCTTCGAGGCTCCGGTGACATACCATACTTTCTTGTTTTCCATAATTGTAAATTAAGGCACAAAGATAGCACCGTCATACGTTATACGGCATACAGGATTCAAACGAATAATTGCAAAAATCAAACAGCCGATGAGCGGAAGGCGCCCGGGGACTGGGTCGTGTTCTTTTTGAAGAAGTTGATAAAATGCGAAGATTCCTCAAACCCGAGCGACCAGGCTATCTCGCTGATATTCCAATTCGTATGCAGCAGAAGGCTACGGGCTTCCTGGGTCACTCTCTCGGCAATGATCTTCGAGGTCGTCTTGCCGGTGTTCTCCCGCAGTGCGCGGTTGAGATGATTGACATGCACGGAAAGCTGGCTGGCAAAATCCGAAGGGGATTGCAGGAATATCTGCTGTATCGTCGACTCGATAGGGAATTGCCGTTCCAGCAGCTCCATGAACAGGGAAGATATGCGCGTAGACGCGTTGGAGCCGGAATAAAGAGAGGTCGACGCAGGCTGCATTTTCATGGCGCCATGGACAAGCTCGAAAACAAGGTTGCGTAATACGTCGTATTTATAAGCATAATCAGAGGTAATCTCCTCCAGCATCCGGCTGAATATGCTCTTTATCGGCGGCACCTGTTCGTCGCTAAGTAAGAAGACGGGCATGCTGCCGGGCTGGAAGATCGGGTATTCTTTAATATGCCCAAAATGATTGAAAAAAGTATCGGTGAAGATACAGAACAGGCCGGACTGCTCATCCGAAAGGGACTCATGGGTATAAGGGATCAGCGGGTTGCTGAAGATCAACGCCTGCTTGTCGACGTCCACTACCTTGTCTGCATAAAAAAGCCGGTTCTTCCCGATCATAAGAGAGATCTTGAAGAAATCCTTCCGGCTGTATGGAGAATGCCGCGCATTCTTGCCGATGAACTCTTCGGTTCTGAATACATTAAAATGCCCCATCCCGTTCTTGAGATTATCCGGCATCCAGTTCAGCTTGTGGCGGTAGAAGTCTTCCAGGCTTTGTATCGGTCCCATGAAATAAAGGTACGAAAATCAAATAATACCTAAATCTTCAAACCCCTTTATTCGGTTCTCAGGCTCTTTACCGGGTTAGCCAGCGCCGACCGGATGCTTTGGTAGCTGACCGTCAGCATGGCGATGCCAAGTGTCACAAAACCCGCCAGCGCAAACATCCACCATTCGATGTCGATCCTATAGACGAAGTTCTGCAGCCATTTGTTCATGACCAGCCAGGCTGCCGGGAAAGCCGCCAGCATCGCCAAAGCCACGACTTTCAGAAAATCATTTGCGAGTAAGATACTGATGCTTGTCACGGAGGCTCCAAGGACCTTCCGCACGCCGATCTCCTTTCTGCGCTGCGCCGTCGCAAAAGTCGCCAGTCCAAACAGACCCAGACAGGAGATAAAGATGCCTAAACATGCAAAATAATTGGACAGCTTGCTGACAAGCTGTTCGCTTTTGTAGAGTTTGGCAAACTCCTGGTCCGAGAAAGTATAAGTAAAAGGAAATTTCGGATTTAGTGTTTTGGCCAGCTTCTCCAGGCCGCTAAGGGCTTCCCGGGCTTTGCCGGCTTGTACCCGGACAAGGATATTGCCCCAGGTCCAGTGTTCATCCAGCCGTACGATCAGCGGATCGATAACGCTGTGCATTGAATTGAAATGGAAATCTTTCAGGACGCCGATGACCTTGCCCGAATGACGGCCCCAGACGATGGTTTGACCGATCGGATCGGCCAGGCCCATTTTGTTTACTGCTGTCTCATTCAACAGATAACCAGTCGAGTCGGTGGGATAGTCTTTTGAAAAGTCCCGCCCTTCTTTTAACTGCAGACCAAGCGTCTTTACGAAATCATAACCCACAACCTCATCGGCAAAATGTATTCCCACATTGGGGTCCTGGCCCGGCCAGTCGATACTGCCGGTGTGGTGGATGATAACAGTAGGGGAATTCCTCATTTTTGACATGCCGGTGATACCAGGGATTTTGCCGGCCTCTTCTTTAAACAGGGGATATTTGTCCGCCATCTCTCCTTCTATTGGGACATAGATAAGATTCTCCCGGTCATAACCGATATTCATTGTCTGGATATAATTCAATTGCCGGTAGATGACGATCATACCGACGATGAGCAATAAGGTCAGCGAGAACTGGAAAACAACCAGGCCCCGCCGCGCCAGGATCTCGCGCCAGCCGAACTTCAGGCTGCCCTTTAATACTTTGATAGGATCGAGGGAGGAAAGAAAGAAGGCCGGGTAGCTTCCGGCTACAAAACCCGTGACGAATAAAAGCCCGATCAGCGTAAGCCAGAATACAGGATTCGTAACGGGGATGGTCAGCTGTTTGCCGGTAAGATCATTAAAGGCCGGCAGTATCGTCGCGCTCAGCAGCAACGCGACAAGCAGCGACAAAAAGGTCAGCAGCAGGGCTTCCCCGATAAACTGGCCGATCAGTAAAACGCGACCTGCCCCGATGACCTTACGTACGCCTATTTCCCTGGCCCTTCTGGCGGCCTGAGCCGTAGCCAGGTTCATAAAGTTGATACAGGCTATCAGCAGGATGAAGACGGCGATGATGGTAAAGATCCGGACATATTCGATCCGGCCTCCTTCTATATAACCGTTCCTGAAACCGGAATGCAGGTATTTCTCCGGATAGGATTGCAGAGCCAGTTCTGTCCGGAAAGGCGGGCTCATTGGCATATAACGGTAGATAAAGTCTTTGATCTTTGCCTGTACCTTTTCCGGGTCCGCACCATCCTGCAGCCGCATGAAGGTCTCAGGATTGGTGTTTCCCCAGTTATGTACCCAGGCATTTGCTTTTACATAGTCGACCCAGCTTCTCAGGAACTCGACGTGCAGGGAGGACCGGGAAGGCATGTCTTCAAATACCACCGATACCTTCAGACTCACCGTGTCAAAAAGAATTGTCTGGCCTATCGCCTGCTGTGGTCCGCCAAAGAATAGCACAGCCATCTTCCTTGAAATGGCGATGATACCGGGGGCGTTGAGGGCAGTAGTCTTCGTCCCTTCCAGCAACGGATAGCTGAACATGCTAAAGAAATCAGCACTGGCATATCCGCCTTTCATTTTATTGATCTTTTCACCGACCGCAATGGTATTACTTGCTCCCGGAGGCGCGGCATCATCCAGGCTGCTGCTGTACCTTATCTCCGGTATTACCCGCTTCAGCTCTTCAGCCAGCAAACCCTGGGTGGCATAACCCGCGCTGACCTTGCCGTCACCATAATCGCGTTCATATACCTGGAAAAGGCGTTTGCCCTCTGTGTGAAAACCGTCGATGCTGCGTTCGTCATTTACCCAAAGCAGGATCAGGAGACTGCAAGTCATTCCCAGGGCAAGCCCCAGGATATTTATAGCGGAAAAAGCTTTGTAACGGCGGAGGCTCCGCCAGGCGGTCTTTATATAATTACGGAACATCTGTACTTGCTTTGACCAAGTACTTGCTTATACCATGCCAATTTTGTAAACGATTGATATCTAAGCGATAATCTCAACGCCATCTGTTTAGGTGTTCGGTTTTGACTCGCTGGCTGTCCGATGCCGGCCATCACCTTATGACTTTTTTGCCTTCCCAAGACCCACTTTATAATCTTCGGGTGTGCCGGTTATTTTCAGGTTCATGAACCGCACCCGTTTGTCCTTGTCCCGGTATTCGATGGCGTCCACCTGGTCCGGGTCCACCTCTTCCTGCTTCTTGCCAAACAACATGCGGAATCCAACCTGGGTGACCATTTTCAATGGAATGCGCACATAGTATTCCATATGCGTGTCCAGGGACTGGGTGCCGGAGATCTCCATAAAACCAAGCGATGTGTTGATATTCATGGTGGGAATAGACAATGCTCCGTTTTTAAAGCTGAGCGTGTTTCGAAGCGTGTCGAACCGGACGATATTCAGGTTCTTATCCTTGAAATACGAAGCCATCGCCCGTATCGGGGCAAAATTCACCAGCTCGCCGTTGCGGATGTCGATGTCCAGCTGGGCTTCGGATTCATTGATCATCGGGGTTAGATCGGGATGGATCCGGACATAGCTTTTGATCTGCCCGTTGAGCCTTCCTTTGATGTTCTTATTGATCACATAGTCCTGGCCGAAGTAGTCGAGCTTCAGCATCATTTTTTCGATATTGACATCATCTACCTTTAGCCGGCTTCTGAGGTAGATCTTGTTCGGGTCGCTGCCGTTGAAATGGGCCCGGGCGCCGATACGGCCTTCTGCAATTCCGATGTTCAGCGTATCGAGATAAAGCTGCTGATTGGACTGCATGCGGACATTGGTATAAACGTTCTTCATCCATAGACGATGGTACTTTATCTTACCGATGTTCACCGTCGCCTTGAAGTCGATAAAAGGGATCTGGAAGAGATTAAAGCCATCGGTGTGTGCCGGCGGGTTCGTCTTCGTCGCAGCTGCCTTCGCCGACGGATTCGCGGTTGTCGCAAACGCCTGCGCAGATGGGTTGGCCGTTGTCGCAGCTGCCGGCATTGACGCAGGCGGTGGCGCGCTGGACAGGGCAGGGGCTTCGTCCTCCGCCGCCGTCAGGCGATAGTTGGTGAGCTGGTCTACGTCCAGTAAACGGGAGGCAAATTGAAGATAATTCTCTTTCTTCCGGCGCGCGGTATCCTTACCGGTATACAGCCGCATGCTGAGATTAAAGTCACTATTGCCGATCTTCCCTTTGAGCGTATCTATTTTGACAAAATTATCCGTACCGAATTTTACGTTTCCGCTGACGCTGTCAAGACGAAACGCATGCTTCTTCAACTCCCCCGATACATTGGCGATCTTCACGTTGGCAAACCTGAATACCGAGTCATAACGAAGCTCCCATTTGCTGCGCAGCCAGATATTGGAACCTACTTCCTCATGATAGTCTTTGGGGACATATTCACGGCTGCGACGGCCCAGCAGGTCCTTCATAGCCAGGTGCTGTGACTTCAGGTCAAAGGCGATCAGGGTCTTGCCTTTTTTCACTTTTTCGAACCACAGTTGATAATTGTTGACCCGGCCGCTGAAGCGGACATCGCTGCTGTCGATGTCGCCGGCGAGATTCCGGAGCAGGAGCGCCGTATCATTGATGGTCAGGTCTGCGCCGAAGTCATGAAAAGCATGCGGGTATTGTTTGAAGGTCGCGAATAAGTTATGCAGCTTAAATTTCCCTTTGGGAAGAGGCGACGGATGCTGCAATTCGTTGACGGAAGTTTCCAGCGACAAGCCTATATTAAAGCCATAGATCTCTTCTTTTGCCTTTCGGCTCCGGGCCGTATCGAAGGCCAGCAGCTCTTTAAAGATCAGCTTGTTGCTGTGGATGTTGAGGTTCAGCTGGACCGGTTTCTCCTGGTGGTGAAAAAGTGCCGGCAGGTCGCTGATCGATCCATCCATACGAAGGTCGGAGTTGCCGACCTTAAAAGCCATGGAGTCCAGCTTCATCAGGCCGTCTTTCATGGCTGCATGCAGGTCGAGGTTCTCTATGATATAAGGATAGTTGGGCACGCGGAAGGTCAGGTTCCTTACGGTCAGCTCACTTTGAATACCCTGGGTGAGCTTAGCCATCGACTTTTCGGGCAGGCTAAGGTCGACCAGTTCCTTAAAGTCCATTTTCAGGTTGATATAACCCGTAATACGCTGCAGGTCCTTTATGCCAAGGAAGGCGCCGACAAATCCCAGTTCCAGCTCGGAGTTGATCTGCATGAGTATCTTGGGATCGGTAAAATCACGCATGATAAAGTTCCCGCTGAATATACCCTTCTCCGGTCGTGCATGCATGTCCGTTAGTCGCAGCTCGGATGTTTTCAGAGAGTGCGCCGCTCCGTTGGTATAGTAGCCCTTAAAGGAAAGGGAATCCAGTTTTTTATTGGCTTCCGTATTGTGCAGCCAGGCATTCGAACAGGAAAAGTTCAACTCTATCCCGGGCATCACGCTGTCTTTCAGCTTGCCCTTTATCGTTGCATCGAAGCTCAGCACGCCGTCGTATTTGAAATGCTTCAGCTCCTTTGCCACCGACTCCGGGGCGAAAGCAAACAATTGTCTGAAGTCCGGTTTGTCACCCGAGATCTTCAGATCAACCGTATTGTCGTGGAGCAGATCGGCCGTTCCGGTAATGTTGAAAACAGCATCTTCCAGCCGGATCTTTCCCACCGGTACTTTCAGCACCTGGCCGGGCCTGTTGTAGGATAGCTGTAATTCGGTGACAAGGTGTTTGTTCCGGAAGAGCGAGGTATCCCCGGGACGGGTGTAGTCGATCATGGCCGTCGTCTTCAGATCGCCCGTGACAGTCAGGCTGTCGATCCTCAAGGAGGATTTGATCTGGTCGATACGCGAAACTATCTCCTGTCCGCTTGCAGGGTCCCGGAGAGAAAGGTCCAGGCGGGACCCGTCCAGGTCCGCCAGCATCTTCGGGCCATTGACCCTGAAGGATGCCTGGATCCTATCGATATGGAAAGCGATTTTTTGACCGCTGGACCTGTTCAGGAAAGCGACAGCCATGTTCTTAAAGACTATTTTCTTGATGGAGAGCTTCAGCGGGGTGGAGGAGGTATCTTTTGAGACGACCGTGTCCGTCCTGATACGGCTGGCCTCTACGATATTCAGCGCACCATTGTTTTCTTCCACCAGGTCAAGATGACCGTTTTTCAGGACGATCACTTTTACCCGGTATTTCTGCCGCAGGATATCATCGAGGCTAAATCCTACTAACATACGCTCCGCCTCGTAAATGGGTTTATCATTACCCTGTTTGTTGGGGTATAACCGGACATTCTTCAGACCGATGGAGATATATGGGTAGTTCTCCAGGAGGGAGATCTCGCTTCCTTCGACGGACAGCCGGCCGGGAAGCTGTTTGTTAAGCTCATTTACCGCCAGACCTACCAGGCGCTCCCGTTGGGAGTACAGGATCACTATCGCTGTACCGATCAGGATCAGGAGAAGCAGAAGGGGAATAAAGATAAAACGGAGAATCCTTTTGCGTGTTTTCGGTGTCATAGGTTGTATTGGGCTGACTCGTGTCAGCGGCCGAAAGATACGCATAAAGCGCTGAGAATCCAACCCCCCAGGATTTCCACAGAATTTACCTCGCCGGCATCAGGGTCATCGCCGATCATTCGGATAAATTCCTTAAATTACCCAACCAACTAAGCTTATGACACGACCTTCCCTCTTTATCCTTTTTGTGGTATTAACCCTTGTTCAGTGTAAGACCAAAGAACCCAAACCGCAGCCCCCCGCAGCCAAGAACAACGGCGGCCTCTTCCTTCCCGGCGGTTTTGCCGCAGCCGTCGTCGTCGACAGCACAGGAAGAGCCCGGCATATAACCGTCAATGACAATGGCGATATCTATGTCAAGCTCGAATACAATGAGCTGATGCATGGAAGAGGTGGCACCGTCGGACTGCGGGATGCAGACAATGACGGCAAGGCGGATATCATCACCTATTTCGGAGACTATGTAGACGAGGGGGGTCTGCCCGCTGGCATGAACATCTACAACGGCTATCTCTATACTTCCACCGTAAAATATGTGCTGCGGAACAAGTTGAAGCCGGGTCAGCTGCTCCCCGAAGGGAAGACAGAGGTCATCCTCACAGACGACGAGCCCGACCTGATGAGACACTGGCATTCGGCAAAACCGCTGGCATTTGACAATGACGGCCATCTATATGTTCCTTTCGGCGCACCGGATGATGCAGGACAGGATATGGCAGCCTTCGGCTCCGCGGGTATCCCCGGTGGCAAAGGCGTCGATCCATCTCCCGATCTAAAGATCCATGCCGGCGTATGGCGGTTTGACGCCAACAAAACAGGACAAACACAAAAGGATGGCTATAAATATGCGACGGGCATCCGCAGCGTGCTGGGCATCGCCTGGAACCAGGACGATAACAGCCTGTATGTCGCCATGAACGGGATGGATAACTTCCATACCCGCTATCCCAATCTTTATTCCTCGTGGCAGGCCGCCGTCCTCCCGTCCGAACCATTGTTAAAAGTGCGGGAACATGCTGACTTCGGCTGGCCCTATGCGTATTACGATCAGATGCAGGGGAAAAATATGCTGCAGCCCGCATATGGAGGAGATGGCAGGACCGTGGGCCGTGCCGCTGCTTTTGATAAGCCGCTGATGGGTTTCCCGGGGCACTGGGCCCCGATGGATCTGCTGTTCTACCGCGGAAACCAGTTTCCCGAGCGGTACAAGAAAGGGGCCTTTGTCGCTTTCCATGGTTCTACGGACCGTTCGCCCTATCCGCAGGCAGGGTACATCGTATGTTTTGTGCCTTTCGAGAATGGAGCGCCGACCGGAAAATATGAAGTCTTCGCCGACGGCTTTACGGGCGTAGACACAGTCGTCAATACACATGATGCCGTCTACCGGCCGATGGGTCTTGCAGAAGGACCGGATGGTTCCCTGTATATCTCAGAATCGAATAAAGGAAAGATCTGGCGTGTTATGTACAAAGGCGACCGGGCAAAATTCGGAGAAGCGCAGCTGGCTGACATGGAGTCGCGCAAATCCCGCTCCTATATCAAGACACCGGATGAGAAATTGGATAACCTGGGCAAGGGCGGTGAGATGGAAGGACATATTCTCTACAACTCTTATTGCGCAAGCTGTCATCAGCGGGATGGAAAGGGCGATAACAGCCGCTATCCGCCGCTGGCCGGCTCCGAGTGGGTTACCGGGGACAAACACAAGGTGATCGACATCGTGATGCACGGCCTGCAGGGAGAGATAAAGGTTGGCGGAAAGACGTTCAACGGGGTAATGCCCGCACATGGGGTCTTCCTGGACGATCATGCCATTGCTTCCATCGTGACCTTTATAAAATTCAGATTTAATAAGGTGAACGACCCGATTACGATCGAAGAGGTGACAAAGGTGAGGAAGGAGAAATAAAGGATCAATAAGCAAGCTTTAAACTCTCTCCCTCTATAAACCTGCCCGGAGAAAGCGTAATGGCAATCCGTTCTTCTGCTGAGCTTCCGCAAGTCTCACCATCTCTGAATGTTATATTATTGTCGAGGACATAATGGGACATATTGAATAAGAAATTCTGAATGTCTTCCAATTCTCTGTCAGAATCCAGGATTTCCATTTCCTTTTTGCCAAAGGCTTTTAATCCGTAAGTGTATGCGGAGTTTTTACTTTCAATTGAACGGAATCCAAAATAGATCCACAGGTACAAAGGGAACCAGTCGTCACTCATCATCTTAGCCATTTCCAGATATTGCGCCGCACAGGCATCGATCCGATTGCAACCTGTTCTCCGTTGATCTTAACAACCGCGGCCTGATCGTCACCCGAGGCCTTACTGATCCTGTAACGGGTATTTTCTTTAATGTCCGCGAGAAACGCTTCCAGACTAAAGGGGGCACTATCCTTAAGCAGGACCATTGCGAGTATGATATCGGGGGTGGAAAGGGGTTTCCTTTTAAAAAGGGAAAACATGGGTCTAAGGTTTATAAAATAAAGGAGTAGGAAACAAGGTTATGATGGTGAGAGAAGGATATTGGCAGATTTGTAGGGGTGGAATTTTTTACCAATACGGGATAACCCGCTTCGGCCTTTTCGATCTGCAGCTCATCGCCGGGAAAAAACGACTGCAGCCGGTGTAATACGAATGATCGTACACCCTTCGATTGCGATTCATGATCGGTCTGCGCGATCTGTCGGACATCCCAGCAAACCTTTTCAAACCCGTCATCATTCGTCGCCAGCGTAGAAATGAATTTCTCATTCACCTGCGACTCTGCATAAAATGGAGTGGAATTAAAATGTACAAGACTCCGGTAAGTGTCTGATCGATCGATCTCGCGCACAACAATTTTCCGGGGAGAAAAACGAAATTCGGGTTGTGTCCTTTTTATACACTTATACACCGATTCTTTGATAGACCACAACAACCAGACATACTGTTCAAAGGGTAGGGAAGAAAACTCCGCATACAATCCGACTTCAGCCGGATCAAGTATCCTCGAATAAAAAACGGGCTGTATGGTACGGCCCGCGTCAATTATATCCAGTGCAATTATATCGTTGCCAATGCTGATCATTTTTGCTGACCCAACTTTTCCATGATGACGTCGATACAGCTGCCTACGTCATGGATCTTTTCGGCTGAATCCATATCTATCTCAATATCATATTTTGCTTCTGCGTCGATAAAAATATCTACCAGGTTAGCTGAATTGATCTTCAGGTCTTTTATAAGGTCGGTTTGTTCATTCAGAGAATTTAGCGCTTCTTTGTTAGCCGTGTAAGGGGTTAATACTTTTTTAAGCTCAGTCAAAATTTCTTGTCTATCCATTTTTATTTGTGTTTTGCAAAAATTAAACAGGCATTTACATCCCCAAAGCCAAAGTTCGCTTTGGCTGCAATATTTATCTCTCTATCTACGCGTTCTACCGGCATTGATTCCAACCCGATCATATCGACTATCTCAGGATGCGGATCCTCGAGATTGATATTCGGATGGACGAACTGATGCCATAACTGCAAAACAATAGCCACGATCTCGATCGATCCCGCCGCGCTGAGACAATGACCGATCATAGACTTCAGCGAGTTGATCGGGGGGAAATCCCCCCTGGTCCTGTCCAGCGCTGTGGCCCAGCAAGCGACTTCCATTTTATCCGCTACGGTTGCCGTCAGATGACCCGAGACCAGGTCCACATCCGAACCGCTGATCCCGGCATTCTCCATCGCCCCGCGGATACAGTTGACAATCCCATCCGGATTGGGTGCTGTCATCGACCCGCCACCTCTTTGCCCCCCTGAATTGGTGACACCACCCAGGATCTCCGCATAGATAGTGGCGCCTCTTGCAAGCGCCGACTCCCGTTCTTCCAGCACCAGCGCAGCCGCTCCGGAACCCGGTACAAACCCATTAGCCGAAGCGCTCATAGGCCGGGACGACCGCTCGGGCGTCTGGTTGAATTTCCGGGAAAGGATCCGCATGGAATCAAAAGCTCCAAATATATAGGAATCTATATATTCATTGCTCCCAACAACCATTCTTTTTTCCAAACCATGTTTAATATATTCATATCCCAGCAGTACAGCCTGTGATCCCGTCGCACAGGCAGCGGAATTGGTAATGATCCTGCCCCCCAGACCCAACAGACCCGAAACATAGGCCGTAGCTCCACTGTTCATCGACTGCTCTATCACCCGGGAGCCCAATTTACGGGCCTGTTTGGAATCCACAAAGGAAATGACCCGTTTCATGGCCTCCGTATCCGCGACACTGTTGCCAAAGACACAGCCCGTATCCCAATGTATCTCATCCCCGCCGAGTGAATAGCCGGCATCCAGCCAGGCATCCGCCGCCGCCTTTATAGCGTACCCGATCGTACTGCCCTTCAGACCATGAAAAGTGACTTCCGGCAGATAGTTGCGCAGCTGCTCCCAGTCGAATTCCGGTTTCCCCGCGACATGGCAGAAGAAATTCAGTTCCTCATGACGGGGTACGAACCTTAACCCGGACGTGCCCTGTTGAATGGCGTTTAGAAAATCCGGGATGCCTACTCCATTCGGAGACACTACCCCCATACCAGTAATAACAACACGGCGATTCATTATTAATTGTCCTTTTTGTCGGTTTTTTTAATTACTCCTGCAAACATCCCCCTGGCAACCAATTCGTTGTCTTCGCCAAGAGCCTCAATATAACATTTCAGCTTGCCAAATCGAAAATACTGCTGCTGCGATACGACCCTTAGCTTCTCACCTGGCAACACCATCCTGTAAAAAGATACTTCCGTCGAAGTCAGCAGAGGGAAAAGGTTTTCCCCCTCCAGGCCTTTATATTCCGGCGAATTTAGGATATAATAGATACCCAGCACCACCACCCCGATCTGCGCCATTATTTCCGTCACGATCACGCCCGGAGTGACCGGGTTGCCGACAAAATGATCTTCATAGAAAAAGGCATTTGGACGCAGCGTATATTCCCCTGTCACACCTTTCCCGTCCAACGAGAGAATCGTATCGACAAAACGAAAGGAAGATTTATACGGTAGCTTGTCTAATATGTGCTGGTACATTTTGGCATTCATATGGGAAAGGGAAGGTTTTACCGGCAATGCTCTCCGCCGTCGACATGGATCAGGGCGCCATTGATCCAGGATGCTTCATCCGTACACAACAAGTAGATGACATTGGCGACATCCGCCGGACCGGTCATCCTGCCAAACGGATTGCGGGTTATCGTGTGATCGAGCAGTTCCTGGCTCCCCGGTATTTTCTTCATCGATGGGGTATCCGTGACACCTGCCTGTATCACATTGGTTCGGATCCCATATGGGGCCAAGTCAACAGCCATATAGGAAGCGAGACTCTCCAGGGCCGCTTTGGCAACGGATACAGCCGCATAGCCTTCCCAGTATTTATGCGTTCCCTCGCTGGTAAGGCCGATGATCCTTGCATCCGGCTGGAACAGGTCTTCTTTTAATAACAGTTTTGCCCAGTCCAGCATGCTCGTGCCCATGGCCTGAGTGGTATCCCGTATGTCCTGGGCTGAAAGCTCCTCCAGCGGCCGCAGATTCCCCCTGGCTATAGAATGCATCAGGAGGCGAACGCATTTCGCGGCGCCGGCCAGCCTTTTAAACTCCTGAACGAACGTCTGCTGTCCTTCTTCACTCAGGGCATTGAGATTAAAAGAAAGGATCTTCGCGTCAAATTCTTTTTCGATCTGATCTAATTCCTGTTTAAAGGCCTTTTCCGTCGACGCCATTTCCCGGTAGAGCAAGGCTATATTCATGCCATGTGCAGCCAGTTTTCTGACTGCGGCAAGGCCAAATCCGCTGGAGCCTCCCAAAATTACCGCCCATGACCCGGAAAATTGTTTGCTATTAACTTCCAACTTGATGTTTTTCAGGTAATTGTCGAATATATTTGAATCGCAAAAGTAATTTATCTTTGTATTTACTTCACTGGATTATGAAAATAAGGCTATTTCTATTCCTTTTCCTATTGGGCGCCGTAAAAATTGGGAATTCCCTTCCCCTAACGCCCCGTATCCCTCAAAATTTTGACCTTGCCGCTTATTATACTGTTCTAAAAAGCGGGGGATTGGAAGAGATAGATAAAGAGCTGGCCGGGATCGAAGACCTTCCGTCGCCCGGAAAGGAAGCCTACAGGGGAGCTTTGCTGATGAAAAAAGCCGGTTTGTTGAAAAAGCCAAAAGACAAGCTGGATCAGTTCAAAAAAGGACGAACAGGGCTGGAGACCGTTATCCACTCCAACGGCAGCAATGCGGAATACCGGTTCCTTCGGCTGATCATCCAGGAACATGCTCCCGGGATCACTAAATACCACGGTCAGATAAAAGAGGATAGCGAGTTTGTCCGTCTTCATTATAAAGAATTGCCGGCGGCCCTGCAGCGCGTTATCAAAGATTATAGCAGGACGTCCTCCGCCCTGCATACAACGGATCTTGACCTTTAACATCACTCACACATGGGGAAAAAAGTCTTAGCTATTTATTATTCGCAGTCGGGTCAGTTAAGGGACATCATCGACAATCTCTGCCGGCCTCTCGAAGAGGCAGGTTGTACGATAGAGAGATTGCAGGTCCGTCTGCAAAATGATTTTCCGTTTCCCTGGACTTCCAAAGGCTTTTTTAATGTAATGCCCGATTGCGTCCTGGGCACGACGGCGGAGCTGGCTTCATTCACCCTGAAAGAGACCCGGTACGACCTCGTCATCCTGGGTTACCAGGCCTGGTTCCTGTCCCCAAGCATACCGTTCAATTCCCTCATGCACCACCCGGAGATAAAAGCCATCCTGAAGGATACGCCTGTCATCACCATAACGGGTGCGAGGAATATGTGGGTCAACGCATTTGGGAAAGTAAAAAAATTAGTCAGCGATACCGGCGCCCGTCACGTAGGCACTATCGCGATGATGGACCGGCACCTCAACCTGGTCAGCATCTTTACGATCTTTCACTGGATGCTGGGCGGTAAGAAGGACCGCTATCTGGGGTTCTTCCCCCGGCCGGGCGTGTCGGATGCGGATATCAGCGGCGCATCGGCACTGGGGACTACCGTACTCAGCCATCTGGACAGCGGTGAGTGGGAAGGACTGAAGACCGCCCTGATCCGGCAGCATGCGGTCAACTGGAAATACCATCTGGCGTTTATGGAAACAAAGGCCGCGATCATGTTCGGACTCTGGGCGAGGTTTATCAGCACCCGGAAAAAAAGACAGGTGTGGCTTGTTGTTTTCAAGTATTATCTATTACTTGCACTGTTCGTATTTGCACCGATCGTCTTTGTGATCGATCTGTTATTTTTCAAGCCTTTTCTGTCAAATCATGTAAAGGCCAAAAAAGAATCCTGTTTGCGATTGAACTAATATATACAACAACTATGTCCGTACAAGCCGTCTATATAACAAACACATCCCTTTTTCTTCCCAACGAACCGGTCGTCAGCGACGACATGGAAGAGTATCTTGGCTATATCAATGGCAAACCTTCGAAATCGAAAAAGATCGTCCTGCGAAACAATGGCATCCAGACCCGTTATTATGCCCTGTCAAAGGGAGGAAAGCCTACCCATACGAATGCCCAGATGACGGCTGCTGCCGTACGCAGCCTGTTTGATAACGATCCCCAACAGCTTCGGACGATAGAGCTGTTATCCTGCGGTACTTCCTCTCCCGACCAGATGATGCCGTCACATGGGGTCATGACGCATGGCTGGCTGCCGGAGATAGGTCCGATCGAAGTGGTGTCTCCGGCCGGTGTCTGCTGCGCGGGGATGCATGCGTTCAAGTACGCCTATCTTGCCGTCAAAGCCGGGGAGGTCCGTAAGGCGGTAGCCACCGGGTCCGAACGCTTCTCTGCCTCCCTCGTAGCCAACGTCTTCGAAGAAGAGGCCCAAAAACTAAAAGAGCTGAATGAAAATCCGTTTATCAGCTTTGACAAGGAATTCCTCCGCTGGATGCTGTCCGACGGCGCCTCCGCCTTTGCCCTGAGCAATACCCCGAATACAAACGGCCTGAGCCTGCGGGTTGACTGGATCGAAGGCGTTTCCTATGCCAATGAAATGGAGACCTGTATGTATATGGCCAGCGAAAAGCAGCCGGACGGTACGCTAAAAAGCTATCTCGACTTTACCCCGGAAGAGATCATGGAGAAATCGCTGCTCAGCATCAAGCAGGATATTTCGGTCCTGAGCAATAACATCGTACCCCTGGGTGGAAGGAAGATAAAAGAGATCGCCGATCGCAGAGGCTTTGGCGTGGATGACATCACCTGGTTTCTGCCACATATGTCCAGCGAGTTTTTCAAGAGCAAGATCTTTGAAGTGATGTCGGTCCTGGGCAGACATGTGCCGTACGAACGCTGGTTTGTCAACCTGACCCGCCTGGGTAATGTGGGAGCAGCTTCGGCATACTTTATGGTCCATGAATTGTTGCATAGCGGCCGCCTGAAAAAAGGGGAGAAATTGCTGCTGCTGGTTCCCGAAAGCGCGCGTTTCTCTTATATGTACGCGATGCTGACGGTTGTTTAACTGAATAGTGAAAAATGAAAAAAGAAGACGTTCCACAGGATCTGAGCTCACTTGGTAAGATTACCACCGAGATCTGTTATGCAACGGATGAGTCGGGGAAATATACTACGCAGCAAAGCCGCGGCTGGGATGTAAAAATAGACGCGCTGGATGTCACCTGGGAGAACGTCGAA
This sequence comes from Puia sp., assembly GCA_036499285.1. Taxonomy (GTDB): domain Bacteria; phylum Bacteroidota; class Bacteroidia; order Chitinophagales; family Chitinophagaceae; genus Puia. The sequence continues at coordinate 27,953 of DASYEB010000027.1, forward strand.
AAACGAATGAAGGAGGCAACCGAAAAAATGGAAAAAGGTGAGGTAAGCCCCCTGCTTTATTTTATGGAAAAGAATGTGATGGACCTGGCCATTCTCTCCGCCTATACAGGCTTCTGGAAATGGCGGATCAGGCGTCATCTTAAACCCGGCGTTTTCGGCAAGCTTTCCGATAAAGCGCTGCGGAAGTATGCAGAAGTTTTCAACAGCACCGTAGAGGAGCTAAAAACGATGAATATACATGCATAGCGCTTTCAAACATATCCAGGCTGCACATTGTGAAAGCGGTGTTACCAATAGTTTACTCCGGAATGCAGGCATCCAACAGATGACGGAGCCGCTGGCTTTTGGAATTGGCTCGGGTCTGTTCTTTGTCTACGTTCCCTTTCTGAAGATCAATGGCGGACCGGCTATCGCCTTCCGCTCATTCCCCGGCATCATTTTTAAACAAACCTGCCAGTCACTGGGCATCCCGGTAACCCGAAAGAAATTCAGCTCCCGCGAGGCCGCGCAGGCCTTCCTGGATCAGTGCCTGGCCGAAGACCGGGCGGTAGGCTGCCAGGTCGGCGTATATTACCTGCCCTATTTTCCCAAAGAATATCGTTTTCATTTCAACGCGCATAATCTCATCGTTTATGAAAAAGAAAAGGATCACTATTTCGTAAGTGATCCTATCATGGAAACGGTGGCATCGATGTCCGAATATGAGCTGGAAAGGGTCCGGTTTGCCAAAGGTGCGCTTGCACCCCGCGGACAGATCTATTATCCCAGCATTCCCAGAGGAAAAACCATCGACGACGCGACGATGAAACAGGCCATCCGTAATGGCATCAAAAAGAACGTCTTCAATATGCTCCATATCCCTGGCCCGATAGCAGGAGTAAAAGGCATCGGCTTCACCGGCAGGAGGATCAAAAAATGGAGGGATGGGCTGGGGCTTACAAAGGCCGGTCTTTATCTCGCACAGCTGGTCAGGATGCAGGAAGAGATCGGCACCGGCGGCGGCGGCTTTCGCTACATCTATGCTGCATTCTTACAGGAAGCCTATGCCTTCCACCCGATCGACGAGCTGCAGCTGATGTCTGCCGAATTTACCCGGGCCGGTGATCGCTGGCGGGATTCTGCCGTACAGGCAGCCGGGATCTATAAAGGCAGACTGGGCAGCCAGGCTGATTTTGATGTGATGGGGGATTATCTGCTGGAAATTGCAGCCATGGAAAAAAAGGCCTTTACTGTTTTGTCAAAAATCAAATGGCATTAAATGGGTCATCCTGCGGTGGCTATCACCGGTCTTGGTTTTTCTTATGCTGCCCGATCGGGGTCTGCCCGATCATCATCCCCGCAATCTCCCTTCTCCAAATCGGAGCGTTTGTTTGAGGACCTTGATCTGGAAATAGCCGAAGGCTTACGGTTTGGCCTCTTCGGCCCCAATGGCGCAGGCAAGACCAGCCTCATGCATCTGATGACGGGCATTCTCACCTACGAACAGGGTAACATCGAATTATTCGGGCACCCTGTAAAAAAGAAAAACAAGACCGTAAACAGTTTATTCGGACTCGTGCCCCAGGACTTTTCTTTTTATGAAGAGCTGACCCCCGTCGAAAATCTCGAATTTTTTGGCGCATGGGCAGGTCTTTCCCCGCGCGAGACCCGGCAACGAACGGAAGAGTTGCTCGAGGTTATGAACCTGGAGTCCGTAAGAAATAAAGCGGTCGGTCAATTCTCCGGCGGCATGAAACGAAAGGTCAACCTGGCTATCGGAGTGATCCATCAGCCGCGTATCCTGTTCCTCGATGAGCCGACAGTGGGAGTGGACGTCCATACCCGGCATGAGCTGATCCGTTATCTCATCGGGCTGAACGAGAAAGGTACTACGCTGGTCTATACGTCGCACCAGCTGGACGAAGCGGAGGAATTGTGTCAGCGGATAGCGCTGATCGATAAAGGGAAGATTATTGCCTGTGATGATCTCGGTCCGTTATTGACCGAACACCGGCAGACGGGCCTCGAAGGTTTATTCTTACACCTAACCGGCGATGCCTTCGAAAAATGAAGCTGCTGGCCACCATAAAAAAGGACTTACGCATTTTGCTGCGGGACAGGATCGGCCTGACGCTGATGTTCGGTATGCCCATCCTGCTCGTGCTCATCGTCACCAGTATTCAGAACAACGTTTTTCAGCCTTTCTCAAAGAACAAGGTCCTGCTTTTTGTCAATAACAAGGATACCGGCCGGCTTAGCCGGGAGCTGATCCGGTCCGTCGGCCAGGTCGGTTTGTTCCGGCTGCTACCGCTCGACGCCAACAGCAGCCGGGAAGACATTCTTCAGGAGATGCGCAAACACAATGGCATGCTGACCCTCGTGATCCCCGCGGATTTCTCCGCGCAGGTTGCCGCTACTGCAAAAAATAAATCAGATAAGGCCTTGCATTCTTTTGGCTTGGATAGTGATTCGGCGGCGCATGAGCCGGCGATCGTCAAAAATTCCCCGCAACTTTTGTTTAACCCCGGCATCGAACCATCGCTCAAACTCGCCACAGGCGGCGCGATCAACGGCGCTATACAAATGGTGGAAAGCCGGGAGATCATAAGGAATATCTATTCGGGCATAAATGAGAAACCTCTGCCTGATTCACTGGCTTCCCAAATGCTCAGCAGCAGTACGGGACTGGAAGAAGTCCCCATCAGCCGCGGCGGATCAGCCATCCCGCTCAACGCCACCCAGCATAATGTGCCGGCCTGGACCATCTTTGCCATGTTCTTCGTGGTCATGTCGCTGGGGGGCAGCGTGGTCAGGGAAAAACTGAACGGAAGTTTTATCCGGCTCAAGACCCTGCCGACAAATTATATCATCGCCTTATTATCCAAACAGCTCACGTATCTCGGGGTAACATTTCTGCAGGCGTCGGTTCTCTTTGGAATGGGCGTCTGGCTGTTCCCGCTTATTGGCCTTCCTGCGCTAAGCCTTCCCCACGATGGACTGGGCCTCGTCCTCGTGACCCTGCTCTGTGGCTGGTGCGCAGTAAGTTATGCGATCCTGGTAGGCGTAGTCGCCCGGACACAGGAGCAGGCGAATGGCTTTGGCGCCGTATCGGTTGTCATCCTTTCCATCCTCGGAGGGTTGATGATCCCTTCATTTATTATGCCCGGCGGCTTCCAAACGATAATGCAGTTCTCCCCGCTTCACTGGGCCCTTCAATCTTATTACGGACTGTTTTTGGAAGGGGGAAAACTAAAAGACATTTTGATAAATATCTTACCTTTATTGGTCATTACTGTTGTTATACAATTGGCAATTGTCGCAACACTAAAAAGAAAAAAACTGATCTGAACTATAAATAATGGACAAGACCGAATTAAAACAACAGCTGAAAGAACAGGTCATCCAGTTCCTGAACCTGACATCTCTAAAACCTGCGGATATCGCGGACAATGAACCGTTCTTCGGAGAAGGGCTGGGCCTCGACTCTATAGATTCCCTTGAGCTGATCGTACTGCTCAACCGGATGTATGGAATTACTATAAAAGATCCCAAAGAAGGCCGCAAGGTATTGGTAGACATCGAGACCATGGCCGATTATATCGAACAGCATAGAACAAAGTAAAATTTTTGCCGATTGAAAAGGGTTTTTATTACCGGAATGGGGGTTATCAGTGCTATCGGCAATACGGTGACAGAAAATCATTCCGCCCTGCAAAACGGCGTCTGCGGGATTTCGATGCCTCCCCATTCTTCTCCCGATCTTAGCAAGGTTCCTTTGGCAGAAGTAGCATTGAACAATCAGCTTCTGCGGGAAAGATTACAGGTGTTTGATCCTGCCGTCACCCGGACGACCTTACTCGCCCTCCATGCATTTCGTGAGGCCATACAGGATGCCGGTCTTAGCGGGGAGGAGATCAGCAGCGACCGGACAGCCCTGATCGGCGGGACCACCGTCGGCGGGATGTCCCAGTCCGATGAGCTGTTCAGAGACGTTTCGCAGCGGTATTCCGCTTCCCCTTTTCTTTCTTCGTATGACTGCTCATCCGTCTTTATGTTCCTCCAGGAACAATACCGGATGAAAGGGCTCATCGATACCATCAATACCGCCTGCTCTTCTGCCGGCAATGCCATCGGGTTTGGTATGCGGCTGATCCGGAGCGGCCTGGCTGAGAGAGCCCTGGTGGGAGGTGCCGATAGTCTGTCAAAGTTTACCATCAGCGGCTTCAATGCCCTGCACATCCTTTCCCCGGAGATCTGCCGTCCTTTCGATCGCAGCAGACAGGGATTGAACCTGGGAGAAGGGGCAGCATTCCTGGTCCTCGAAGGAGAAGATACGATCCCTCCCGGTAAAAAGATCTATGCCGAAGTGACTGGTTATTACAATGCAAGCGACGCCTTTCATCCGACCTCGCTGTCGGCAAATGGTGAAGGACCTTATCTTGCCATGCAGGGTGCCCTGGGCACCGCAGGACTGAAAGCCGGCGAAATAGATTTTATCAACGCCCATGGTACGGCTACCGAAAACAACGATGAGTCGGAAAGCAGGGCCATGATCCGGGTCTTTGGCGAGCCGCCGCCTTTTGCCTCTACAAAGTCTAATACCGGTCATACGCTTGGCGCCGCTGCCGCTGTCGAAGCGGTATACAGCCTGCTGAGCCTCGAACACCAGGAAATATATCCGGGTCTGCATTTCAGCGCCGTCATCCCCGGGACGGAACTCCAGCCGGAGACTATCTGGCGCCAGTTGCCGCTTCGTCATATCATGTCCAATTCTTTTGGTTTTGGAGGAAATTGTGTGTCTTTAATCTTCTCTAAATCCTGAGTATGCTGTATATCCATCAGGCCGAGGCTATCTCTCCGCAGGAAATTGTAACCAACAAACTGGAGGTTAAAGAGCCTTCCTATGAAGGAGTTCCGCGGAATCTTTTACGGCGGATGGGAAAGTCCGTACGGATGGGCATTGGCGCGAGCGCACCCATCCTCCGGTCGACACCCCGGCCTGTTTCCGGTATTGTGATCGGAACGGGTAATGGAGGGACAGCGGATAGCTACAGCTTTTTACAGCAGATGAAAGAATATGGCGAAGAGCTCCTTACTCCGGGAACCTTTTCCCAAAGCACATCCAATGCGATGGCCTCGCAGCTGAGCATGATGGATCAGAACAACAACTACAATCTGACGCATGTACACCGCGGCCTTGCTTTCGAAATGGCGTTGCTTGATGTCAGCTTATTGTCCCTTGAAAATGAGCGTGCTTTTTATTTGCTCGCAGGCGTGGATGAACTGTCGCCATCCAACTATGCATTGGATGAGATGGAAGGATGGTATCCTCCCGGAATTGTCGCCGGAGAAGGAGCCGCCGCATTCCTGGTGTCGGGGAAGCCGCAAAATGCAATGGCGGCCGTAAGGGCGGTAGCGACACTCCATAGCAGTGATCCGGAGGTCGTTAGAAAGCAGCTGGAAAAATTTCTTGCGACCCATCTGCCCGCAGGGGAGAGCATCAGCGGTTTCGTCAGCGGGGAGAACGGGGATGCAAGATTGAGTGATTATTATAAAGCCTGTACCACCGTAGTCGGCCCCGGCACCCCCGTTATTCTTTTTAAAAAACGGTGCGGGGAATATCCTACAGCATCTGCATTTGGATTGTGGCTTGCCTGCCAGCGGCTGTCAGGCGAGGGCGCAGGCAACTATCTCATCTATAATACCTACAAAGGCCGTCAGCATAGTTTTATTCTGCTGACCGGAATAGCCCATTAAATTTGAAACAGGGAGCTGTCTCTTTTAAAAAGATAGCCGAGACCCTAAAACACCCGTCATCCAGCATGCTGCAGCTTAGCTCTGCCTGCAGGACGGGAGTAAGATGCGGATTGATCTGCAGCAAAAACTTCATCGTATCTGCTTTTTGAAGGATCAGCGTTTTTTTTGTCGCCATCGCTGCCAGCTCCTTTACCATCTGCAGCATGCAAACACCCGGCACCACCGGCTGGCCCGGGAAATGTCCCTGGTAGAGCGGATGGTCTTCGCGCAGGTGAAGAGAAGCCTTTAACGATTGGCCTTCGTTTGTTATTTCGGGGATGGTATAGAAGCTGTCCTTTAGCATTTTGTTACCAGCATCAGCGAGTGATGGATGTTTAGGTAGTTGTTGTGGATGAGGATGCGCGTGACTCCGCCCGTTGCGGCTTCGCTGAGAGCCCTTACCGCCATTGCCAGCCCAAAGGCAGAAGCCGTGGGATAATCGCCGCAAAGATGTTTGTAGTCTGCGCCGGTCAGCAGAATGTCGACGTCTCCTCTTGTCAGCGAGTGAGCAGCCAGGAACCGGTCGATCTTGTCCTCCACATCCTCCGGCCTGTAAAAAGTATCCAGCCCTTCAAGTATCGCATGATCCTTACCGGAAGGTTCGGATGTGAGGAGGAAAAAAGTCGCTCCCTCACCGTCGGCAGCGCCCTTTCTGTACAACCCGAATCTTTCCAGGATAGCGTGACTGGCATCCGTCACCTCGTCCAGTCCGCCGGCCAATACGGTTTTAGCGTCCCCTTCCTGTAGCAGCATCATGGCGTCGAGCAGGGCGCTTTCAAAAGAGAAACCGCGGTGAACAAACGTGTTGTTATAACCGGTGCATTGAAGCATCAGGGCTATCTGCGCACCCACGGTATTATGTGTTGACTGGATAAAGGCGGTGGGGGAGAGGGCCTCTTCCTGTTGTTCGATCAGGCGGCTTAGAAAAATGTCGGTGTCCCCGAGACAACCATAGGCCGTTCCTGTTACGATGGCATCGGGCACCGCGACCTCCGCCTCGCGCAAACATTGAAACGCGGCCGCCACACCCATCTTTACGATGCGGCTCATGCGGCGGATCGACTTCGCGTCTATATATGCGCTGTAGTCAGGCTCTATGGCTTTTAACCGGTTGCCCGCCCCCGGCCACCCGGACGCGGGCGATATGCTGGCTATGGCTCGGATATAGGTCTTCATCTCAAGGTTTTGAAAAGATTAAAGAGGAACAATTCCCGCCAAAGCCAAACGAATTGGATAGAACATGTCTCATCGGTCTGTCTTTTATCAAACTGGTCTCTGGCGCAAAAGGCAGCTCCTTCATAGCCGTCCGCCAGCGAAGATTAGGATAGATCAGATCCTTTTGAATGGACAGCGCGGAAAAAACAGCTTCTATCCCTCCGCTGGCGCCCAGTGTATGACCGGTAAACGATTTTGTTGAGCTCATGGGTGGATACACAGGGTCGAAGAGCCGCTTTATAGCCGTCCCTTCGGCCAGATCATTGTTTGGTGTACCGGTGCCGTGTAAGTTGATGTAGTCGATATCCGAAGGCTGTAATCCGCTGCTTTCAAGCGCACCCTGCATGGCCATAAATGATCCTCTGCCATCCGGAGAAGAGGCCGTCTGGTGATAAGCGTCATTCCGATTGCAAAAACCAGCCAGCCTGGCGACCGGCGCCGCCGCCAAAGTTGTGGCAAGGCGTTCGGAGACCAGCACCACATAACCCGCACCCTCCCCGAGATTGAGACCTCTGCGGTCCTCATCAAACGGCGTGCAGTATTCCCTCTCCAGGATCATCAAAGTATTAAATCCATTCAGGGTAAACCGGGTCAGTGAGTCCGTTCCACCAGCCACCACCGCATCCAAAAAGCCATGCCGGATCAGCCTGGCCGCAAAGGAAATGGCGTTGGCCGATGACGAGCAGGCGGTGTCGATAGTCGTGATATGATCGCTGATACCGAGTCTGTCGGCTACCCATTCCGTAACGCTTCCGCATTCGTGAAGGACGACGTCTCTTAATCTTCCTTTTTGGGGGTCTTTGAGAAAGGATCGATAAAATCCTTCTGTTTTATCCATGCCGCCCACTGTATTGGCCGAGACCATGCCAAGACGAAGATCCGATCCCTTCAAATTTGCCGATTCCAATGCTTCTTTGGCCGCGATAAAGCTTAGTAAAGCTGTTCGGCTGACAGTCACCGGTATCCTTCCCCTGCCATCCACGATGCCTGTCAGCGCCGCCAGCTCTTCATTGCCCGCTTTAACCTCCGCAAGCGGAAATTCTCCGCGGTGCGCCGTTTCCAGATACCGTATGGCTTGCATCCCGGCTTCCCCGTTCTCCAGTGCTTGCAGATTCTCCGCCACATTCCGGCCAATAGCAGAGATGACTCCCATACCGGCAATATAAACAGGGTTATTGTTCAAATTCCTTCCCCCCTAAAAATTTTATCCATGTTCTCTTTTGAAAATACAGTCTCACCCTGCCCGCGCGCCACCAAAAACAAAGCCGCCTTATAATCTTCCCCCAACACATCGACCCAACCGCAGATACAGGCTTTTAATACTCCCGTATCCAACAGCTGCCCTACATAAAGTTCCAGAAAATCCGCGTCAAACCGATCGAAGATAAAAAAGGCATTCTCCCCTTTGAATTTATTCCGGATGCTGATCTCCCCGATCATAATATTAGGCAAGGTATATACAAACACCGCCGGACTGGCAATCTCGGCTACGGTATCAAGATATTTTATATCAGTATCCAGACTCGAATTGGCATTGGTCATTACGATCCCGACGTCCTCGGGCTGCATCGTGCTAAGAACCGGATTGCCCCTGAGCAGTATCTCGGACGCCAGCCAGCCCAGCTTGCTCAGCTGATCCATCTTATAGAACTTGGGATAGTCAAGCCCTAGGCTGCCATACAACGACAACAGGCGCTCGCTGAGCCCCGTGTCACCGCCAATCGTACAGGAAGAAATGATATAGTTCATGTCGTTTTACAAAATAAAACAGCTGCATTGCAGCCTCCAAAACCGGATGCCGTCTTAAGGCAGTACCTCAACTCCTTGCGCAGCAGCTTACCAGTAACGTGAATAGGTTTCGTTACCCCATGTTCCCGGAAACCCAGGGTTGGGAGAACAAGCCCGTCTTTCATCGATGCAATGGTGATGATCGATTCGATAAGACCGGCTGCCCCAAGCGTATGTCCGTAATAGCCCTTCAGACTATTGACCGGAACGGAATCCATCCCCGCCAGGTTGATAGCCTTTGCTTCCATCTCGTCATTGTATGCAGTAGCCGTACCATGTGCCGAAATAAAATCGATGTCAGACGCGCTGACCGAGGTATTCTGCAACAGTTTTTGGATGATAAAGCTTAGCTCGCTCCCTGTTCGGGACGGACCGGAAATATGATTGGCGTCATTACCCGTCAGACCATCCATGACTTTTATAAGAGGGTGGGGAAGACCCTCACTTTTACCGGAGAGGATCATTGTTGCCGCAGCCTCACCCAGGCTGATCCCCGTTCTGTCCTTATCAAACGGCCTGCAGGGTTCAGGGCTCACCGCCTGGAAGGACTGGAAGCCAGAAAGTACAAATTTTGAGATCAGGTCGGCCCCCGCCACGACAGCGTGTTTATATCGCCCCGACCGGATCAGCCGCGCACCCGTGATGATACCCAGCGATCCGGAGATGCAGGCATTCGAAACGACCAGCGGGCGATTGGCAAACTGAAAATAGCCGGCAACCTTTTGAGCGGACCCAAATAGCGAGATCCGGTCTTTTAATTCAGGATCACCCCGCTCCGCAGTTTCCAGTAAAGGGATATTTCCTTTTGTAGAAGAAATGATCAGGATAGTTTCCGGATCGGCAGGGTCCACATCACAGCCTGCGAGTGCCTGCCGGATCGACGCTGCGAGCACCTGTTCAAATCTTGTCAGGTCTCCGGCCGCGCGCAAAAAAGCGTCCAGTTCTTTATCAAGCGCCGTATTGAACAAAGCTGCATAAAAGGGTTCCGGAGAAAGCGCAGCATCATCATGCCGGCGGATACCCGAAACCGAGTCCTTTAACCGGGTAAAATTCTCATCGGTTGTCCATCCGAGCGGAGAAAGAATATTATCAGAAACGACGAATACGTCAGTCATTGATGAAGATGTTTAATTCACCGCTGGCAATCGGGCTACCGTTGCAGCTGATCACTCCTTCCACGCGGACCATATTAAAAACAGTATCCGTAATAGTGATCTCTGTGATCAGTTGGTCACCCACGAAAGGCAGGTCGCCGACGACAAAATTTTTTACCGCTCCGATAAACCCGACCTTCACAGCTTCATTGCTGGATCGAGCCATGTATCCTGCGCCGGCGGCAACGGTCTGGGCCATGTTTTCGAGAAGACCCGCTTCGCTCCATTTTCCGTTTTCCGTAAAGACGTTGTCCGGGCTCACCCGATAGCTGGTTCGGGAAGACACGCTGTCGGCAAACAACAGCTCATCAATCATGACGAACGGCGGACGATGCGGCAGTAAAGAAAGAATGTTGTCGACCATGGACCGATATTTTAATACAAACCTCCGTTGACCGATAGTACCTGGGCCGTGATATAGGCGGACTCGGGCGCCGCGAGAAAACCGACGGCATGTGCCACTTCTTCCGGCTGGCCCCATCGTCTGGCCGGCACCAGCTTCTGTACATCCTTTTCCTCGATCCCTTCCAGCATATCCGTTTTTATAAACCCCGGGGCCACTGCGTTGACCGTTATATTCTGTCTTGCGACCTCCTGGGCCAGCGCCTTTGTAGCGCCGATCAGACCCGCTTTTGCCGCTGAATAGTTGGTCTGCCCCGCAAGGCCCTTCAGACCCGATAGCGAGACGACATTGATGACCCGGCCATATTTCTGAACGATCATCCCATTCAGCACAAGCCGCGTAACATAAAAAAAGCTATCCAGGTTGGTGCGGATGACCCTGTCCCATTGTTCGTCCTGCATCCATGCCATCAGCGCGTCTTCGCGGATGCCGGCATTGTTGACAACAACTTCTATTGGTTTGTCCGGATTGCTTTCGATCCAGCCTCCCAAAATCGCTTGCACCTGCTGCCTGTCGGCAACGTCAAAGGGCAGCAGTTCGCCGTTGCCATTGATCAATTCGAGGGTTTTGACTGCTTCGGCTTCATTGGACCTGAAATTGACCAGCACGTGATAGCCCATGGCCGCCATTTTAACACAAATAGCCCTTCCAATCCCTCTTGAGCCGCCTGTGACCAGTGCATATTTACTCATACTAACTCTTTTGCCGGATAGGAATGATCCCTTCGTAAGTTCGTAAAAAATCTCTCATCGTCCGGAGATCCTTGTATTTCGGAGCATCTTCTACAAAGGAAGGGAAAAAGGCCCTTACCCGATCATATACAGACCGGGTGACGGATGAAAGCCTGTCGGTGCACTTCAGGTGATCGACCGCCTGCAGGACGGTCATCAGTTGTATGCTGAGTACGGTAAAGGAATTATCGATCACCCTTTCCGTCATCAGCGCACTGTTGGATCCCATGCTGACGATGTCCTGGTTGTCATTGTTGTTGGGAATACTATGGACATACATCGGGAAAGAGAGGGTTTGATTCTCCGCGACGGTAGAGGTGGCGGTGAATTGCATACCCTGCATGCCAAAATTGAATCCCAGCACACCGAGGTTGAGGAAAGGCGGGAATTTCTGGTTCAGCTTGTCGTTCAGCAGATAGTTGAGCTGTCTTTCAGCCAGCATCGAGAGTTTCGTGACGGCGATCTTTAGTTTGTCCATCTCCAGCGATACATAGTCGCCATGGAAGTTACCCCCATGAAAGATGTTGTGATTGATATGGTCGATCACAGGGTTATCATTGACGGAATTGAGCTCGTTCGCAACCGTGTTTTCGGCCTGGTAGATCGTGTCATAGATCGGGCCCAGCACCTGCGTCACACAGCGAAGGGAATAATATTCCTGTACCTTGTCTTCAAAGACCTCTTGTTCGATATTCCCGGGATGATATAAATGATCCGATCTGCGCCGCACCATCCCGCTTTCTTTCAGGATATCCCGCATCAGACCCGCAATGACGTTTTGACCCCGGTGAAGTTTTACGATATTCAGTTCATACGAATAGTGATCGTCATACGCCTCCACCACCTCATTGACCATGGAAGACAGAAGCACCGACCATTCCAGCAGCTTCCAGGCCTGTATGATATTCACCATGCCGATACCGGTCATGGCCGAAGTGCCGTTGAGAATAGCGAGCCCTTCCCGGCCGGAGATGGAAAGCGGTTTGATCTGCAGCCGGGTAAAGATCTCCGAAGCCGGAGATACAGCGCCTTCGTAGACAACCTCGCCTTCGCCGATCATAACCAGGCCAAGATGCGCCAGCTGCACCAGGTCGCCGCTTGCGCCCACGCCTCCATGCTGATAGATACAGGGATATACTTCTTTGTTGATAAGGTCTCTCAGCAGTTCCACGGTATCGGTGTGGACACCCGAATAGGCGCGCATAAGACTGTTCAGTCTCGCGATCATCGTAGCTTTTATCAGGTGTACGGGCAGCAGATGACCGCTGCCCGAGCTGTGACTGCGGATGAGATTGTATTGAAGCCGGATCAGATTTTCTTCGCTGACCTTGTATTGGGCCATGGGGCCAAAACCGGTGTTCAGACCATAGATCAGCTTGTCGGAAGCAAATTCCTTCAGAAAGCGAAAGTTGGCATCGACCTTTTCGAGGTCTTCTTTTCGTAAGGTGACGGCGCCTTTAGTGTGCAGGATAGCCGAGAAATCTTCCAGTGAAAGTGGGTTTTGTCCAATTGAAACCATGGGCAAAGTGATTAGAGCTTATAGGGCATCACCCCTTTTATCGATGAATTTAATCAATTTTCTGTTTGTCTCTGATACCTGCAGCCGCTGCAGGTCTTCAGAGCTTACGTATTTGATGAATGGCGTAACCCTCAGTCTTGCCTGCAGCCAGGCCCTGACCTTGTGATCTGTATCCTCCGTCAGGGCAACAGGCAGCAAATATAGCAAGACTTCATCCAGCCCCAACTTATTGGTGGAAACTTCCACTACATAGTCCTTTATCCCGGACAGCCCATTCAGCAGATCGAACAACACGGAAGGGTAGAGCGTCGTGCCCTTGAATTTGATCATTTGCTTTTTTCGTCCCAATAGGGGAGACAGACGCAGGCTATATCTGCCACAGGCACAGGGGCTGTCGTCATAGGTACATATATCCCCGGTCTTGTAACGTAACAGCGGCATACCCTCCACTGCCAGCGTAGTGATGGTCACTTCTCCCGGAGCGCCGGGAGCGACGGGCCGGTCCTGGTCATCCAGCAGCTCGACGATCAGCAGTTCTGGCCGCAGATGACCTCCTCTTCCCTCCGGGCATTCCGTAAAGGCGGTCTGCATCTCCGTAGAGGCATACGTAGAGAATAAGTCTATATTCCACGAGTCTTTGATCTTCCGGCCCAGCACGTTAAATGTGAAATCCGGGTTGCGGATCCCTTCCCCGATACAGATCGCCTTTTTGACCGGGGACTGATTGATATCGATGCCATTTTCCTGGGCATAGGCTATCAGCTTGCAGATAAAAGAAGGGACAGCCACGATGGTTGTAGGCTGAAGACGTTGAATGGTTTCCCATTGCAGGGAGGGAACTCCGGGGCCAAGACGGATCACACCGGCGCCCATTTTACGGGCCCCCGAATAATAGGCGATGCCGGCCATGAACTGTCTGTCCAGCGTAAGCATCAGCTGATAGATATCCTCCGGTGAACCCCCGGCAGTCGAAAAGGAGGTATATTCATTATAGGCCAGCCGTTCGAGGTCCTTTTCCGTCAGGGCAATGGTGACCGGGCTGCCCAGCGTACCGGATGTAGAGGTATATTCTGCTATCCTGTTCTTCTCCACACATAGGAAATCCCAGTTGAATTTTTGCAGATCTTCCTTGGTGGTGACCGGGATACGGGTCAGGTCTTCAAGGGTGCGGATCGTCGTGATGTCCAAACCGGTAAAGACCCGGCGGTAAAAAGGCGAGTGTTGATCCAGAAAGCTCAGTAGTTCCTGTAACTTTTCCTCCTGTATAATCTTAAGCTCACCGGCCGGCCGGTATGCGATGTCAGGAAGGCTCCCGGGCCCATCGATCATATCAATTTTTTTTAATTTAAATTGGGTTTCAGGCGGCTAATTTACAATACATTCGATTTGCATGATAAAGGTTATGTCCGTGACGGCGTTTTATTTTTTTATCGTATCCACTTGTGCCGGACAAGTGAGGGCCCTACAGTACCGCGATACGGTATTTTCGGGTGTCATCGTCGTGCCCAACCTGGCTTACCGGAGCCCGCTGCCGGCAGGGAAAGCGGGAAAGGGGTATCATTTTGACCTGTATATGCCGGACGCCACCTCTGCCAGTGCCGTGGTTGCCGCCACCCCCGCTATCCGACCTGGCAATCTCCAAGTCTCCGGCAGGGGTACTTCCGGCCCCGCAGGCCGCCCCCTCATCATCTGGATGCATGGCGGCGGCTTCAGGTTCGGTTCCCGGAAGGCGGCAGGAGCGCGTTTCTGGTGTACCAGTTTCGCCCGGCGCGGCTATTTATGCGCGTCCATCGATTACCGGATGACCGTGAAAAAGACGCTCACCAGCTTCCCCGCGCTGGTCAAAGGCTGCTCCATCGCTGTCGAAGATGCCCGGGAAGCCGTGGCCTATTTCAAGGCGCACTATAAAACCTGGAATATCGATACCAATCGCATCATCCTGGGCGGTAATTCCGCCGGCGGCATCATCGCTCTGCAAGCGGCCTACAGCACACCCGCTGAGCTGTCGAAACTGGCTGGCGATACAGCCCGGCCAACCGCCGGCAATGCTCCGCTGACCGGCTCCGGCAATGAGGTTTCGATGGCACACTCCGGCACCGAAGCTTCGGACACACCTCCCGGCGGCGTGGCGGCCGTCATCAATTTCTGGGGAGCCCTGTTCGAGACCAGCTGGTTAAACAACGCACGGGTCCCCATCGTCAGCGTGCACGGCGGCAACGATCATATCGTGTCCGCCGGCCGGAAAGGTGAGCATTTTTTTGGTAGCCTGTCCATTCACGAAAAGGCTGATTCATTGTCCATCCCCAACCAGCTAAAGATCTATAACGGATATTCCCACGAGCTGCAAAAACATTTCAATCCCTTTTTTACGGCCAGGGCCGCCAAAAGACGATGGCAGGAAGCAGGACAGTTCGCCGCGGACTTTCTCTACGGAGAAGTCATCGCCCCCAAATAACACCCACGCAGAGGCCCTATGGCATCCATCCCCATACAACCTTTATTTTCCCGGTACATTCCGGGTAGGTCTCTTCCAACTTCTGTACATGCGTTTCGCATTTCCCTGAAAAACGCTCCAGCTCCTGCTGTTCCAGGACTTCCCACTCGACATTACTAAAATACCGTCGCTGGGATTTCCTGCGTTGCATTATCGATTCATTCAGGGTACTCAAAATGGTGGGGATGTCTACGATAACCTTTCCGCCATTTTCATCTACCCGGAAATTAAAGGTAAACGGCCTTGTTTTTGTCGGGAGGCTTCCGGTTTGAAAATCGATCTTACCTTCATTTTTGAGCCCCCCTATATAGGTATGTGTCGCCATATTCAGTTTGGCAGGGATCAGGATTTTCATGGAAACCGCTTCAAATTCGTTGTTGTCATTTTTTTGAAAAACACGGGGAGCCAGGATGTCTATGAAATTCTTACGGTAATTCTTAAAAAGACCGATCGCCGTGGGGATCTCGGCTAGGGGAGAATCATAAAAGTCGGTAACGGGATTGCCAAACCAGTCGGTGCTATCGATACGATCAATGATCCCCGTCAGCAGCGGCGTAAGCTTTTGTATCGCCTCAGCAGGTTTGCTGAAATTTACCGCATGAAAACGATACTCGGCGATATCAAATGCCGTTGCCGTAGCATCTGCATCCGGGATATCTTCTTTTATAATAACGTAAGGCTTGCCAAATGCATGATAGACCCCCAACTCATATAGCACATTGGGGTTGTTACCGGTAATGTCTGCGATCAGGATATCCGCCTGCTCCAGTCTCAGCAGCACCTGCCGCATTACATTCCCGATGTCCCCGCTTTCGGGGGTACTGACATGAAAACCCAATGGCTCCAATATAGGTTTGATGATATGATCCCGGAAAGCTGTAAGCCGCGCCATGTCCTTCATGGGACCTATTATAAAACAGCTCTTGATCTTTTGGGAGGAGAACATGATTCTTAATAATTTCTTTAAATTTAAAACTAATATGAGATTGGTTTTTTGCTAGTTTTGGCGGCACTACATCCACTAGTCACTTTAAACCAACTCCAATGGGAAAACTTTACCCGTTACTCCTCACATTATTATTACCTGTCCTTAGTTATGCCCAGATCACCTGGGACTTTTCCACCGCCACTCCTCTCTCTGGCATTCCGGCAGGCGTTTCTGTTTCAGCCGTCCTGCAAGGCAACGACAACGGTACGACTCCGTTGCTGTCAACCACTTCTGCCTCATCTGGTTATACAGGCGCCACCGGCGGCAACAATGCCGGTGCCGCGGCCAGCGTCGGCGCTTTCCGCCCCGACACCACCACTTATTTCGAATGGACGCTGACACCCGCCGCGGGAGTATCCGTCACCGTCAACCAGATTAATTTCGGAAGCCGGTCTACCGGTACCGGTCCGCAGGCCTATGACATCCGCACCAGCCTCGACGATTTTGCCGCAGCTGCCGTCTCCGGCCCGCTGGCCAACAATAGCGCATGGGGCCTCATCTCCAATGCGACATCCCTTGCCGGCGCCGCCGGGCAGGCCATCACCATCCGCATTTATGCATACAACGGCGTCGGTAATGCAGGGAAGAACACCGCAAACTGGCGCATCGATGACCTCAGTGTTACCGCCACTGCATCCGGTAGTGTACCCATACCGGCGATCAGGGTTTCTCCCAGCTCGCTGCCACCCTTTAACGCGGTATCCGGGAATGCTTCTTTACCCCAGACGATCACCGTTGGGGGATCAAATCTGTCAGCCAATATTCTGGCCACCGCTTCCACGGGCTTCGAACTCTCCCGGGACGGCAATATCTTTTCTTCTTCCGTAATGCTCGCACAGCAGGGTGGGGCGGTTGCCGACACGGCCGTCCTCGTCAGGCTCGCCGCAGGCGCTCCCTCGGGTGCTGTCAGCGGAACCGTTGTACTCCGCTCCGCAACCGCCGACACACAAACGGTATTGCTTTCCGGTTCTGTGACGGCTGCAGCAGCAAAGATCGTCGTTAACCAGCTTTATGGCGGCGGCGGCAACTCCGGCTCCGTCTTCTCCAACGACTTTATCGAACTGTTCAATGACGCCGACACCGCAGTGAACCTTGCCGGCTGGTCGGTACAATATAATTCGGCAGCCGGCACTGGCGCCTGGCAGGTGACTCCGCTCACCAGCACGATCCCGCCACATGGCTACTTCCTGGTACAGGAAGCAGTAGGGGCTACACTCAGCACACCACTGCCGACACCGGATGTCACCGGCGCCATCGCCATGAGCGCTACCAGCGGCAAGGTCCTTCTGAGCAACTCCACAGCGGCTCAAACGGGCGTTAATCCGTCCGGCGCCGCAGTCATCGACATCGTTGGTTATGGGCCCACAGCCACTGGCTTCGAAGGCGCACCCGCACCAATACTGACCAACTCCACCGCAGACCTCCGCACTCCGGACGGCCAGGATGCCAACAACAATTCTACCGATTTCCAGGCCGGTACGCCAAACCCAAGGAACAGCACCTTTACAACGGCGCCGCCCATGGTGCAGATCTTTGTACCTGCCAATAATTCGATGAATATCCCGGTCAGCGTCACACCGGTCCTGGTATTCACCAAACCCATCACAAAAGCCGGCGGCACCATCACCCTGGTGACCAACGGAGTCAACGGAACTCCCATCCCCGTTAGTGATCCCCGCATCGCGGTCAGCAATGACTCCGTTGTGCTCAACCTGCCGCTTTCCGGTGGCAATACCTATTCGGTCCTCATCTCCGCAGGTTCCTTCGTGGATCAGTTTGGCAATGGCTTTGCCGGTCTCACGTCCGATACCAGCTGGACCTTTACTACTTTTAATAACACCATCGCACAACCGCTGCCCTTTACCACCAGCTTCGACAGCTGTTTGGGAAGCGGCCAGCTGCCCAACGGATTTACCGCGGTAAGCATAACAGGTGCCCAGGTATGGGATTGCACGACCTTTGGCAGGGACAGCACGAATCCTGCCGGAAGCACGGCGTTTGGACATGCTGTGGAGATCAATGGCTTCGCAGCCGGCGCCAACCACGCCAACCAGGACTGGCTTATCACGCCCCGCTTCAATCTCGCTGCTACGACCTTCCCGCTCCTGAGCTACTGGAGCCGCAATGCTTTTGCCGGCGCACCACTGACGCTGAAAATATCCACCGATTATACGGGCTCGGGAGATCCGACCCTTGCGCACTGGACCGACCTGAACGGGAAATTCCCCAGCCAGGGGTCAGATGTCTGGAGCCTGTCCTCCAATATCAACCTGTCTGCCTTCAAGGATACCGTAGTATACATTGCCTTTGTCTATACGTCGAGTACGCAGGATGGCTCCCGGTGGACGCTGGATGATATCAGCCTGGTCAATTCTCCGACCCCGCCGCCGCCTAGCCTCACCCTCAGTACGGATAACCTCGAGTTCGGGTTTGCAGCAGCTCATACTACGGCTACACAGAAGCTGCTTGTCACCGGCAATGATCTCAATTCCAGCATCACTATACTTTCTTCGGGCAGCTTCCAGGTTTCCACGGACAGTGTACATTTCAGTGATTCGGTTTCGTTTACCGCCGCAACGGCCAACAACAAGACAGAATCTGTCTTTATCCGCTTTGCCCCGTCCGTGACCAACAACCAGTTCATTGATTCGGTATTGGTTACCATCTCTGACTCGACGGCCGTCGTCAATGTCAAGGGCAATAGCATCGATCCTGCTTCCACCCTCAGCGTGATCGACTGGAACCTCAACTGGTTTGGTACTCCTGATCCGACCCTCGGACCTACCGACAAGGCCCTGCAGAAAAAGAATGTTGGCGTCGTGCTGACAGGCCTGCATGCCGACATGTACGCCCTCGAAGAGGTCTGCGACGAACAGGCGCTGGATTCCATCGTCGCCACCATGCCAGGTTATGCGGTCGTGGTCGGACAATACGGGTCTTATTCCAATCCGACGATCCCCGGCGGCCCCGATCCACTCAATACGGTGCAGAAGCTGGCCTTTGTATACAACACGGCCAAGATCTCGGTGGTCCGTACGGATTCTCTGCTGACGCTTGGAACGAATAACCCGCTCGATCCTTCCACTACCTACTATAATGACTGGGCAAGCGGCCGGTTCCCCTACATGCTGACAGCCAATGTAAAACTCAGCGACAACCGCGGCGGTACGAATACCCAGCTCGTCCGGTTTATCAACGTCCACGGGAAAGCCAATACTTCGCCAGTACTGACGGCCTACAATCGTCGTGCGGATGGCGCCCGTGCGCTGGATTCGCTGCTGAAAGCACAATACCCCAATGACAATTTGGTGATCTTAGGTGATTTCAACGACGATCTCAATACGACTATAACCGCAGGTATCAACCCTCCAGTCACCTCGTGGAGCGCTTTTACGATCACCGACTCCGCCCTGTATAAGTTCCCGACCCAGCCGCTGAGCCCGGCCGGTCAGCACTCGGATGTCAATTTCACCAGTGTCATCGACAATGTCATCGTCAGCGATACGATGAGCCAATTCTATCTGCCCAACTCGGCTACGGTGCGCTCGGACGTCGCAGCCCTGGTCCCCAGCTATGGCAGCACCACGACGGATCACTACCCGGTGTTTACCCAATATTCGTTCACACCTCCGGGCTCACAGCCACCACTGCCGCCGCTGGTCTTCACCGCGGTAAAACAAGGGAACAAAGGCCTGCTGCAATGGACGACTACGCCGGATAACATGGCGAAATGGTTCGAGGTACAAAAAAGCCTTGACGGAAGACTGTTTCTGCCCATCGGCCTGGTTGCCGCAAAGAGCAGCAACAGCACGGACCCCACTACGGTTTATAGCTTTGTAGATCAGCTGCCGCTGCCCGGTACCAATTACTACCGGCTCAAGCAAATTGAATCGATAGGTAAATCCACGTTGTCCAGCACCGTCAGCCTGAATTTCACCCCGCCGCTGAATGTGACGCTTCTTCCCAATCCGGCTATTGGATTTACAGAGGTGATAGTCACTCACGCGGACGGACCGTATCTCATTCAGATCCTGAGCTCAACGGGTAACATCGTCAAACAGGTGAGCGGCCTGCCCAGCAACTCTGTCAATACGATCTTCCTTGGCAGCCTGCGCGGTATCTATACCGTAAAGGTCACCACCGCCAGTTCAACGGCGACGGCCAAGCTGTTGGTCCTCTAAGGAGAGAAACAAACGCCAATAAAAAAGAGGCTGTCTCATTTGAGGCAGCCTCTTTGCTTTAACGGCTTTATTGTTATTTCAGGATCTCTTTGGCCAGGGTTCCCGTACCATCATTGGGCAGCGGCTGGATCCCCAGGATCTTTGTCATCACATCATACACCTCGACATTCTGAAAAGGCTTTATATGCAGGTGCTGCTTAAAGGCCGGCCCCCACGCATAAAAACTAGCCCTCACATCCTTCACAACGTAGGGGTTGAATCCATGGATCCCGATGCTGGACTTCGGATTAAAGGTCTTTGGCCATTTTGCGATCACAATGATATCCCCGACGCGCTTGTACTTATCGTCTTTTGCCCCATAATGCAATTCTGCGGGTACATCACTGCTCAGGTACACATCATAGCCGCCGGCGGCCTCACCAGCTTTCAGCTTCTCATAGGCGGGCTGAATGTACGAAGGGTCTTTGGCGTAAAGATTAGCTACAGCTGTTTGATAATTGATGACGAACTGGCTATCGGCAAACGCCTTTGGTATCACTGCCGGATGCTCCTGGTCGACTTTTGTCATGCCATGATCCGAAACAAAGATAAAATTCACCGGCAACCCCGATGCCCGTACCGCTTCGTTGATCTTTCCCACCGCACTGTCGATAAAGCGGACCGCCACACCTGTCTCGGGCGCATCCGGCCCAAAGGTATGTCCCTGGTGGTCCGTGTCAGGGAAATACAACGCCAGGAAATGGGGGCGCTGGTCCTCCGGAAGACTAAGCCAGTTTTTTAAAACCCGGAGCCGATCTGCGATCAGCACGTTCTTATTCTCATTCACCTTGTAATAATAAGTAGGCAGCATCCCCTGCATCGGCGTGGAGGCGTCTATCCAGAAAAAACTGGCCGTCAGCATGTGCTGTTTTTCGGCAGTCACCCAAATTGGCTCTTCACCAAACCAGACACTCTCGGTCTGCCTGAAATACTTCTTCAGGGCCGGGTCATAAAAATTGTTGCCGACGATCCCGGAGTGTGCCGGGTAGAGGCCGCTCACGATCGCAAAATGGTTGGGATGTGTTACGGAAGGGTAGGACGGGATCATCGACTCAGCCCGAACGCCTTGGGCCGATAGTCTCAGCAGGTTGGTGGCATGATATTTTTCGGCATAGTCATAGCGGAAGCCATCCCCGCAGATCAGGATCAGGTAAGGCTTTTTGGTCTGCTCCGCGCTGTTGCGACGACCATCGATGATATGCTGGGTCGAGTCAACCTGGGCACGCCCTGCCAGGGTCGATGCAAAAAAGATGGCGAGATAAAACGCTTTTTTCGGGATATACATAGCTATGATTTTTGATCAGGTGACATAATTTACCAGCCTTGATTCTGTTTGAGTTTTGGGTTCAGCTGTATTTCGCTCAATGGGATCGGGAAATAATATTTGTAATCGGCCCAGATCCTCGGCGTATTCTGCTGCAGGAGTAAAGTACCGAAGGTGCCATTGCTCAGTTTGGCCGACACGTTGTCGATGGTAAAATAGAACACGCCGACGACCGGGCTGGCAGGTACTTTCGAAACAAAACAGACATCGGGTTTGCCATCCTGGTTGAGATCAAGCAGCTGGTTCATGGCGGGGACATACAAGCCGGTAAAAGTTCTGGCCATATCAGGACCTTCCTTCCAGCGGCGGATATCATCATAACGGAAACCTTCCAGGGACAGCTCTACACCTCTTTCTCTCCTGATCTCCAGCAACACCGGATCGGTAATATCCGGGTAATAGTTATTGATGAGAAAAGTGTCCGCTACCGTCGGCATAGCCGTGTTCGTAATTCCTGCTCTTGTTCTGATCAGACCTATCGTATTGTTCCAGACGGTCGTAGTCATCGTACCCAGCTCTGCCTTTGCCTCCGCATCATTCAGCAGCACTTCCGCATAACGGAAGATGGAGATTGCGTTGTTGTTTTTTGAATTGGTATTGAGAGCCGGATCATCCTGGCAGAATTTCAGGGGGTGATAACCGGTATTCGTATAGGCAAAACTGGGAGGAGCCGGCGTGCCGTTCTGTGTATAGGGAGCCATCCGGATAGTCTGGGAAAGACGGGGATCCCTGTTCTGTACTTCATATTGGAATTCGATGGTATCATGACTGGGGATGTCTGTGAACCGGGTACCATCCGCCTTCAGATAAGTGTTGATAAAGTTATGGTTAAAGCTCAGCCGCACACCCGCCGTCGAGCTGGTAAAATAGGAATTGGCGCTATGCCATTTGGACAACGCGTCACTGTATACCGCAGCCAGCATGATCTCGTCATTGGAAGGCGTCGTATTGATAAAAAGCGCGCGGTAGTCGCTGCGCGAATTGCCCGTGGTATGAAGGTGATACTTCCCGCTTGCGATCAGAGTATCAGCCGCACCTGCCGCCTGTTGCAGCCACTGTGTCGCATCTGAAACCAGTCCCAGCTCAGTATGATATTTCCTGAATGTTCCTTCAAAAAGACAGATCCTCGATTTCAGAGCATAAGCAACCCATTTAGTTACCTGCGTACAGGAAGGGTCCGTGGCAGCAGGGCAGTATTTACAGGCGTAATTGATGTCAGCCAGGATAGAATCCGCCACCAGGGTCCTGGGATCCCGCGGCTTATATAAAGCCGAATCGCCAGGTTGAAGGGCCTTGCTGTACCAGGGAATATCACCATACAATTTCAGCATATTGTAATAGAAATAAGCCCTGAAAAAGTGGGCGATCCCTGAAAAATTGGCCCTGCTGGCGCTGTCGATTGCGGGGTTGTTATAGTTCTGCAGGAAGTAGTTCACGTTCCGCAGCCTGCTCCAGTTCCATTGATTGCCTACGGAAGACTCCAGCTGGGCGGTGTATTGTCCGTTCAGATAGTAAGTTGGCGCCGGGCCGGTGGTGTTGTCGGCAAGACCGCCATACAGACCGGGCAATGCCAGACCGGTAGAATTATCCGATCCGTAAATATCAGCCGCTGCCGGCAGCATCGTATTGTAGAAACCATTGATGAACAATTGGAGATCGGACGAACTGCTAAAGGCTACGTCAGGCGTAATGCTGGAAGTCGGTCCTTTATCCAGGAATTTTTTACAGGAAGACAGCGTACCCAGCAGCAGAAAAAAGAGGAATATTTTTTTTGGTCGCATATAGCAGATATTAAAAAGTTAAGTTCATACCAAACGTATAGGTTTTCAACATGGGATAGTCGCTACCCGCTCCCCCGGGACTGGTCTGCGGATCCGAGCCCAGTACTTCAGGGTCATAAGCAGGGGCGTGTTTATGCAGTGGCGAATAGGTCCAGAGATTCTGACCGGTAAAATAGAATCGTACGTTGACCAGGTGCAGCCGCTGAAGGGCAGATGCGGGCAGATTGTAGCCAGCAGTTATATTTTTCAGACGGATATAGGCGGCATTCTGCAAATAACGGGTCTGCGGAAGGTTCAGCTCCCTCGGGAAGCTCAGCGCCTCATAACCCCTGTATCGTGGGAAATAGCCATTGGGATTCGAAGGAGTCCAGTGGTCCAGCGTGGATTTCGGTAGGATCGCATAAGGCCGGTTATACTGTCCCCAGAAGAAATTAGCCTCTTGCATTGGCGACCAGTCCCTGTGGCCAAGACCCTGGAAGAAGGCGGACAACGAGAAATTATTCCAGCTGACAAAAGGAGTGATGCCAAAGGCATACCGCGGAGATTGGTTTCCGATGATCTTCTGGTCGCCAGGATTGACGGTCGTATTCGTACCGTTGTTGATGACGCCATCCTTGTTGAGATCTTTGAACTTGATATCACCCGGCAGAGGGATGTTCAGCTGGGAGTAATTGACGAACGAAGCATTGGCAGAGCTGGTAATATCCTGCTGAGACTGATAAAATCCCTGATCGACGAATCCCCAGACATCACCCAGCTTTTCTCCTTTGTAATGAGCCGTCAGCGTTCCGGTCGGATTGTTGAAGCTGGTGATCTTTGATACATTGTCAGACAGCGTAACGCGGATGCCATAAGTAATGGGCTTTCTCATCCTGATCTGGTCGTTCCAGCTCACGGATATTTCCCAGCCATCCGTCTTCAGATTGGCATTATTGCCGGCCGGCACAGCGGCGCCGAATACGCCAGGCTGCGGCTGGCCGGGGGTGATCATTCCCGTCGTTTTACGCTCATACCAATCCCCGCTGATGCTAAGCCTTCTGTGCAGCAGTTCGATATCCGTACCATAATCCAGGGTGGTGGATTTTTCCCATGTCAATCCATTCGGGATCACATTTGGCTGGGAAAGATAGTTGGGCTGAACGCCATTGACAAGAGTGGAATTGACGCCTGAAACAATGTTTGGAAGATAAAGATAAGGACTGATCTGGCCGTTGCCCAGTGCGCCGTAAGATGCCCGCACCTTCCAGTTGTCCAGCCAGTTGGCGGTACCCTGCATAAAATTTTCCCTTGAGATCCTCCAGCCGGCGGAAGCCGACGGGAAGAAACCAAACTGCTGTCTTGTCGGGAATTTGGAAGACCCGTCATACCGCCCATCCAGCTCAAGCAGGTATTTGTCCGAATAGGAATAATTAGCCCGGTAAAACACACCGGCCGTAGACCATTGCGATCCTCCGCCACTGACGATGGTATTAGCGCCGGTAGCGAGGTTGAAGTCCTGGAGGTTATCGGTGATGAGCCCGGTCTTGCTGACCATCAGCTTCTTCAGAAGATCTGACTCCAGGTTGCCGCCTACGGTAAATTTCAGACGATGAGCCCCGAAGCTCTGGTGATATTCTGCATATAGATTGCCCGCTAAATAGGTTTCGATACTGTCGTTGTACGACAGTGAATTGTTCCCCGATACGGTGATGACCCCGGGAGAATTGCTAAAAGGCACCGGGAAGTTTTGCCGGTTGTCAACCGTATTAGTATTCAGATAAGAAAAATCGCCATTCAGCACAAGTTTATTCGGGATCACCGTTGCCGTGAAGGCAAGAGTATTACGGATAAAGACCTGCTTGCTTTTGGAGAAGCTTTTTCCCAGGTATAGGTCACCTACAGAGACGGCTGCGTTTTGAGTAAGCGTACCGTCCGGGTTTTTCATCACCGCCACTGGCTGGGCGGCGCTGGATATGATATCCCAGATATTACTTCCCGAATTGGCCGTCAGCGGATATTTGTAGTCGTAAGTAGAGAAATCGGTGTTGGTATTGATGCTTAGCCATTTGTTCACCTTTACAAAACCCTTGAACCGCAGGTTATACCGGTTAAAATTATCGGAGTTGTAGCGGAAAAGCCCACCCTGGTTGAAATATCTCCCCGATACGGAAAAATTTATCTTTTCACTTCCGCCGGATACATTGAGCGAGTGCTGGGTTTGCGGAATATAGTCGGCATACAGCAGCTTGAACCAATCCGTATTGCCATAATAATTGTAAGTTCCTGTCTGGGGATTGACAGTCACCTGGGGAAGACTGGGATTGTCATTGTGCACCTTCAGCGAGTCGAGGTAGGGTAGGGAGAAAGGCAGAATGGAATTGATGGTCGGTGGCTGTAACAGGTAATCACGGGAGGCATAGTAAGCAGAATCGAAGTAATTTACAAATTCATACCCATTGGTGACAAGATCGGGCTTCACTGTACGGGCATTGATCGAATAGCTTGCATCGTAGGTGACCGTGATCTTATCTTTTAACGGGCTCTTTGTCGTGATCAATACCACACCAAAGGCGCCCCTGGAACCATAAATGGCAGCTGATGCCGCGTCTTTCAACACCGTCACCGTTGCAACGTCACTTGGATTCAGGGTGGTAGGGTCGCCCGGAACGCCGTCGATGAGGACCAGCGCACCCTGTGTGGAACCCGTACCGATAGAAGTGATCCCACGGACATTGTAAAGCGCGGTAGCCGTTGGTTTGCCGTCCGTCACCACGATGTTGAGATTGGGGATCGCGCCTTCCAGCCCCCTTGTGATGCTGGGCATAGGCCGGTTGTCGAAATACTCCGTCCCGACCTGGTCTACGGCGCCGGTAAGGTTCGCTTTCTTTTCGGTTCCATAACCTACGACGACGACATCACTCAGCGATTTATCCAGCTGATGCAGCTTGACGGAGAGAGTTATCACCTCGCCATGCTCATAGGTATAGCCGGTGAGCACTTTTTTCTCATAACCTACAACCGAGAAGGTAAAGGTGAAGGGGCCTTCTTTTCCAAGGGTCCCGAAGACGAAGATACCCTTGTCGTCGGACTGGGCGGTCCTGATAAAGTTTTTGTCCTTATTTTCCACGACTACGGTAACACCGGAAAGCAGCTCACCCTGTTCGCTCTGCACGATCCCTTTGACCGCAGGCATTTTTTTTTGCGCAAAAGCTGTTCCTGTTGCTAGCAGGAGGAGACAGAGGCATCCCCATAGACGTCGGCAGATTAGTTTTTTTGTCATTTTTATTGTTTGATTATAAGCAATACATGGTCGTGTCTTCTTGAGAAGACTTTTTTTACTGAAATGAAATGGATCATGGATTATCGTCCGGGAATTACCTGGTAGATACTGTCCTTTCTGTCGATATGAAGGTCATTCAGGAGCGTGATTATTTTTAAAGCCTCTTCCAATGATTGATCCTTTTGTACGCTGCCGGTGAATTTTCTTTTATTCATTTCGGCCCTGTTGAAATGTACAGGAGTACGATAAAACTCGCTGAGCCTGGACAATACCCTGGCCAGGGACTCATTTTTGAATAGTATTTCACGGTCATTTTCATCCGGGCTAACATTTATCTGCGAATTCGACATTGCTTCATTCCTGTAAGAAGGATCCGCCGGACGGATGGCAAACGCCCTGCTGAGACTATTCTTTTTGTTATCGAACTCACATTGCTGCCCGGCCGACAGGCAGGCCGTTCTGTCAGGATGTTCCAGGTTCCTGACCATCACTTTCCCGCTCAGCAGCTGTATACTGGAGGTACTGCTGTCGGCATAGGCCCTGATCCGGAATTCCGTGCCCAGGACAGTCGTAGAAAAGCCCCTGGTGAATACCGTAAAGGGACGGGCCTTTTCTTCTGCGACCCTGAAGACGGCTTCACCCGACAAAAAAACCGTCCGTTTATTCTGTTGAAAACCCCGGTGAAAACTAAGCCGGCTGGCCGGAGAAAGTACAACCACCGACCCATCTTCCAGGATCACCCGCTGCAACGTACCCTTCCCGTTGATCAAAGTAGTGTCCCTGCCGGCATCGGCAGAAAGAGCCATGGTCTCGCGCGGTAGTTCGCCCTTTTTTGCGTAGCGCTGCCAGACGAAGACAGAGCCCAGCAGAATGCCGGTGATGGTAGCTGCCACCTTTAAACCCGTCATCCATCGAACCCGGTCTTTCCGCGGGGTTCTCGCAGTATCTATCTTTTCCAGCATCTCCTGTGACCAGTTTTGAGGCAGGTCTTCCGTATGCCGGAATGACTCCCACTCGTCCTCATTAAACCATCTGATGATCCATTCCGGGTTTTCCTGCAGATACCGGTATATTTCATCCGCCTCTTCAGCAGAACAGCGATCCTCTAAAAATTTTACGATTCTCTCTCTTGTTATGATCATTCCTGTGGGTTCAATAAAGGATACGATGGAGGTGGACGCTTGCACCTACCCTTAACAATGAGTTAATGCTGGGAAAAAAACAGGACGATCAGGAAAAGGGGTACCCCCAGGTGTTTTTTTAACTGGTGAAACGCCTTGTTGAGGTGGTTCTCTACTGTTTTTTGAGAGATGGAAAGATTGGAGGCGATCTCGGGGTTCGAGAACCCTGCCAGCTTTTGCTCGATGATCTTTCTGCGTACGGGCGGCAGAAGGGGCAGGCTGCTCCTGAGCTTTGTGATGACCGGTGACACTTCAGGAGCAGGCGGCTCGTGCATCCCGTCGGAAAGCTCAATGATATGTGCAGCGGGTACGGAATCCACCCGGTTGCGCGCATTTCTTCTAAGCAGATCGATAGCGACCGTCCTGGCTATCCGGAAAAGCTGGACGGAAACGGGAAGGTTCGTCTTCAGGGTAAGCCGGTACCGCCAAAGCTTTATGAACGTTTCCTGTATAAGGTCCTGGCTGAGGCTGGCAGACCCGGTCTTCTTAAGAAAATAGAAATACAGCTTCTTGTGAAAGCTATGATAGATCTCTTTAAAACTCTCTTCAGAGCCATTTTGCAAACTAATGATCAGAGCAGTATCCATTTTATCCCGGGATATTGATTATTCGAAATTAGGCCCTGCATATAAACGGCTTTCATTAAATGATTGTTACCTCGCCCAACACGGCTTACTAATATTAAACTTAGCAGATGAATACGATTAAAAAATTGTTACTCATGAAGTGCTAAATGATAAAAGTTCGAACTTAATTGCCCAAGGAAAGAGTCGGTCGTCTTTTGCGGTGAAAGGAGAGAACGCGATCATGCCTGCACCGAAACGAAGCGCGTTTGTCCTATTAAAGAAGAAAAAAGACGATGACTAATTGGCAGGTCCGAGGCGGCTTCTTATCTTAGTTTACATGAACAGCTTATCCAGGCGCCTTATTGTATTAGTATTTTCTCTTATAAGCTCTGTAGTTGTCTGCGGACAAAACGCTCCCAACGTTTTTATATCCGATATCGACAATTTCTGGATGGCTTTTGACAGCCTTCAAATGATAAAGGAGAAGGATTCGCAGATCGCCCTAATGCAATCGATGTATATTGACAAGGCGACGGATGGATTAAAAATGTTCATGGAGCTGAGGAAGTTCGATGCCGCCAAACTGGTCGAAGCCATAAATAAATACCCTAAGTTCTGGAGGTCGGTACGAGCCAACACCCTGACCGTAAAACAGGCGCTGCCCGCTATCGAAACCAATATCCAAAAATTCGGACTCCTGTACCCTGATCTTCGGAAGGCAAAGATGTATTTCACCATCACCGCTATCAAGGCTGCCGGAGTGGCCCAGGATTCGATAACTTTAATCGGTTCGGAAATAGCAATGGGGGATAGAAATACGGATGTCTCGGAGTTTCCCGACAAAAGGCTGGCCAACTTCTTTAAGCCAAAAAGTTCAGTCGATATCGTTCCCATCGCTATCCATGAATATGTACATACGCAGCAAACGACAGAAGGCAAGACACTCCTGGGCCAGTCGATCTATGAAGGCGCCTGCGATTTTATAACCGAACTCGTTCTCAACAGGCGATTGATGAATTCTTATCTGATCTATGGAAGAAAGAATGAAAAGGTTCTGAAGGAACAATTCAAAAAAGAAATGCTTTCCGAAGACTATTCCAACTGGATCTACAACGGCGCAACGACAAAGACCATCATGGGTGACCTGGGCTATTTTATGGGCTATAGTATCTGCAAGGCCTATTACCGGCATGCAAAGAATAAGCCTGCGGCGATAAAAGAGATCATTCGCCTGAATTATTCCGATCAGCCGGCCATTGTGCAATTTTTAGCGGAATCAAAATACTATTGACGCTTTCCTGGTGACGGGAGCAAACCTTTGATAGCTTCCGCTACCTCGATGGGCAGATCCGATTCGAGTATATCGGCGCCCTGCGCAAAGGTCTCCCGGTAATGTTGGTCCCTCTCACTGGCGTCTTTCAATTTATCGTAGGAAGAGGCCGCCGATATCATACACATGACCCTCTTTTCGTGCAGCATATCGAATAATTCTTTGTTTTCGGGTTTGTTGGTCGGCCCTACATAGGCAATCATATTTTTCCACGGAACACCCATTTTCTCCAACTCGTCGAAAGCCGTCTTATTCAGCACAAAAGCGGAAAGCATATGATTGGGGTTGTCATCGACATAAAACTTAGCCTGCCGGGCATCGTGAACCGTAAGCATGACCATATCATTCCCGCATTCCTTTAATAGCCGCGCAGTCATTTCCAGCGGCACGTCTTTATGATCCAGGTTCAACACGGTCCTGCCCTTGCTCCAAAGAAGCATTTCCTTTAGGGTAGGGATCTTATAGCCGGTTACATTGCCCTGCGGGTCCTTTAGCCTCAACTGCTGTAATTGGGCATAGGTATAGTCTGAGATCTTTCCCTTGCCGGTGGTGGTCCGGTCAAGCGTCGCGTCATGCATAACCACGATCACACTGTCTTTGGTCAGGCGCGGGTCTATCTCGAAAAAGGCGGGTGTATGCTTCAGCGTATTTTCAAAAGTAGCTATGCAGTTTTCCGGGTAACCGGTGGTCGTTCCACCCCGGTGGCCGCTGATGATCGGCCTGTGTCCGGGAGTGTAGTGAAAGTACGATTGAAAGTCTTTTACATTTTTAAACGACAGGGTATTGATCCCGGTTTGCGCATTGGCTGATGCCGCCGCAAGGGATAGACAAAAAAATATTGCTTTTTTCATAATCAATAATCAGGCATTCAGTTTCATTAGAGTAAACTCCTCCTTATCATCCAGTTCAAAAAGGGTGATAGCCGAGTTTTCCTGGAAAAGACGGCGATAGTTTCGTAAAGGCATGCCCAGCTTATGCGCCATGTACAGCCTGTTGGTGCCATTGTGCCCGGCGACAAGGATCGTCTGTCCGGCATGCCGCATCAGCATTTCGCTATAGAACCCATCCAGCCTTTTTATGATAGCTCCGCCGCTTTCACCGGTACCGCCCGCCTGGTTATGTTCCGGGTCGTCGATCCACTTCGCCCAGGAGCCCGGGTCTTCGACAACAAATTCTTCCTTTGTCTTATGCTCCCAGCCGCCAAAATCGACCTCGATCAGCCGCTGGTCGGTTTGCACGGTTTCCCAACCCGTCACCAACTCGGCCGTCCGCCTGGCGCGCTGTAACGGAGAGGAATATACGGCATCCAGCCGTATCCCTTTCAGCCGCTGATAAACTGCCTCCGCCTGCTGGATGCCTTTGTCCGTCAGGGCGAGATCTGTACGGCCACAATAGCGGTTGCCATCGGCATTGTAAGGCGTCTGCCCATGTCTTAATAAGTATACGCTAAGCATAATTTTCTTCTTTTATATAGCCTTTGTTACGCAATGTAGAGACGAATTGGTGATAACCTTGTTCATATGCGCTGACCAGCTGCCCGCCCGGTTCGACTGTTTTGTCAATCTTTACCATTTCCTTCACCGCTTCGATCACCGAATTAAAATAAGCTGTTGAGGCTGCCAGTATTGCGGCGCCCATCGCACCGGAGACATGCTGCATCTTAAAGATGGGTTTGTTCAGGACATTACTGCGGATCATAAGCCAGGCATTGCTGTTGCTGGCTCCGCCGGCGGTAAATATCGCCTTCACCTTCTCACCGGAAAGATGCTCTATCAGCTCATAAGCATATCGTTCAATATAGGCTACGCCCTCCATATTGGCCGTATAACGCAGGACCTTACTTAAGCCGGCGGGTTCAAAGCCACGCGCCTGGGGCGCCATAAACGGAAAACGTTCCCCTTCCTGGCGTAGCGGCCAGGCTATTAGCCCCGTCGGGATCATCGTGGCGGCATCCCGGTTCAGCGAATCGAGCTCATCGCCAAACTCGCCGGTGACCCAGTCGGCTCCGGTATTGCTCGCGCCGCCGGGCATCCAGTATCCCGCCGGGTGACGATGACTGTAAAGTCGTCCCGACGGGTCGGGAACTTCATTGCGGGTGACCCCCTTTATTACCATCGTCGTCCCTATGGTCGTATTCCACTCGCCGGGATTGATAGCCCCGGAAGCGACCTGCGATGCACAGCCGTCTGTTATACCGGTGGTTACCGCAGCGGATGCCGGTAAACCAAGCATTGACGCCAGTCCGGGTCTAAGCGTACCGATGACGGCGCCGGAAGGCAAAACCTCCGGCAACCATTCTTTCCGCAGGGGTAAATGGTTGTAAAGGTATTCCGGCCAGCAATAGTCGCTGATATCATAGCCTGACTTGAAGGCATTGGTGTAGTCGGTGATCCCCCAGATCCCGCTTAACCGGCCGGTTATATAGTCGGCCGCATGCAGCCACCGGTGCAGCCTCACCGCCTTCCGGGGATAGGTTTCCACGAACCAAACCATCTTGGCCAGACCGCTGGAAGAATTAAAGGCGATGTAACCCTTGTTGTGATACTTCAACGCGGCAGCGGTACATTTTTGAGCTTGCAAGGCGGAGCGTTTGTCACTATACATCAAGGCATCGTGCAGCGGGCGATAGCAGTCATCCACCGGGATGACCGTTCCGGAAGTAGACGTCACCGCCACCGCTTTTATACCGGGCGCTGCCGCTCTCGCCTTTTCCTGCTGCAGCAGCAGATGGATCGAATTTACGCAGGCATTCCACCAGCCTTCAGGCGATTGCTCTTCCCGCGATTGTTCGTTCAATTCAAAAACCTGGCCGGCCGAGCCCAGGATCTCGCCGGCGGCGTCAACTAACGCCACCCTGGCGCCCTGTGTGCCTATATCGATTCCTAAAAAATACGGTTTCATGTTGTAAAGATCTGTCGTAACGATGAACGGGTCTTTTTCCATTCATTATAAAATTCACGGTAGTTGTTATCCAAAGACGGAGCTACAACATCGGGCAATTCCAAAGCAACGGCATGATGTCCAAGAGCTTTATTGCAGAGGAAAGCGCCGCCCGCGGCGGACGACTGACGATAATTACTGCGTATCAGTACCTTCTTGCCGGTCAGCCCAGCAATAAAAAGTCTCAGCGTAGGACTCTCCATTCCACCGCCGCAAGCCCACACATAATCCTTGTCATGCGGACTTACATGGTGGAGGGTGTTGTAGTTTTCATAAATGCTGCAGGCAATGTCCCACAGCGTTGCCCATACAAATCCCGCGCGGGTCAGCTGATGAGAGACAGGGACGTTGAAGATAAAGCCTCCTTTTGTCAACGGCGTCTTTTCGTCGGCCAGCAACGAACCCAGCGAAGCGATGCATTGAAAATCCCGAAGCTCACTTAATTCTTTTTCAATTACATCATAGCCTTCATTGGGATAAAAGATCTCTTTGAGGCGCTGATAGTTCAAACCCGTGACGCCGGCATTCGCTTCGAACATATAACTGTCGTCATCAATATGCCTGCCGGTCCATGTACGCTCGTGCGGGTCGGTGATATAATGATCCGTGAGCTTGATCACGGGTGTGGTGGTGCCGGAGACGATCACCACGTCATCGATGTCCGGATCCGCGCCCATAATAGCCAGCTGGGTATCGCCGCCGCCGACCACTACCTTCGCTGCGGGCGACAGCCCGGGCAGGGCAGCGGGTTGTATAACGCCCAGCACCGTACCCGAATCCACCAGCCGGGGTAATAAAGCCGGCTGTATCTGGTAAAGGCTGCACAATTCGTCGCTCCAGCATTTTCGGGCGACGTCATATAAAAGCGTTTCGGATGCCTGCGAATGTTCGTAGGCCACGATGCCGCTAAGCTTATATCCGATCCAGTCGCTGATACTGGTGAAGCTGCCGAGCTTTCCCCAAATATTTTCACGACGCCGGTGGATGCCATGCAATTTCATTACCGAAAACAGTGAGGTAGGATACCTGCCGGCCAAATGATAAACGCGGGACTTATCGGTGATGATGCTTTCCCATTCCCTGCCGCGATGATCGATATTCGGCAGGCCGATCAATGAATTTCCCATTTTATCGAGAAGGACGATGCCTTCCCGCTGGCTGGTCGACGTCACGGCCACTACGGTTACGTCGCCGGCTTTTTTCACTGCCTGGGAGGCGATGCTGCATATCTGCTCCCATAGCTGTGCCGGATCAAAATACAGCGCCTCGGGATAGTGCTCATCCTTGTGATAGATGATGTTCTCGCGGTGGATCCCCAATAGCTCGCCGCCGGGCGACACTACTGCCGCCCGGGCATTGCCGGTTCCGATATCGATGATCAGATAAGCCTCTTTCATAACCCCAAATTTACCCAATCCAATATCTTTTTGTTCAGGATGTTTACGTGATGATCTTCCACCTCGTGCGTTGCACCGGCGGTATGAGGTGTTGCGAGCACAAGGGGATTATTGATGAGCTTATAATCTTTTTCGTCCGGCGGTTCAAAATTAAAAACATCCAAAACGGCTCCGCCTATCCGGTGATTCTCGATGGCATCCAGCAGATCGTCACGGTTTACGACGCTGGCCCTTGCCGTATTTACAAAAATGGCATTCGGTTTCATTCTTCCGATGAGGCGCCGGTCTATCATTCCTTCGGTCTCTTCGGTCACCGGTAAATGAATGGACACAATATCGCTGCTCTCGAATACGTCCTCCAGGCTGGTTTTTTTAAATCCGGGATCGGTGGAGGAAGTATAGGGATCATAGAACTGAATAAAACACGGGAAGCCCTTTACCATTTCGGCAATTCGCTGCGCGACTGCGCCAAAGCCCACCATACCGATGGTTTTACCGGCCAGCTCATTGCCCTTGAACTGAAGATAAGAAGTGTGGGCGCCCTCGTCCCAGTTGTGACCGGTGAGCCATTGCCAGCTTGGGATCGTTTTCCGCATCAGGTTAATTACGTTGGCCAGGAAGCTTTCTGCGACAGCCTGGGCATTGCGGGCGGGAGTATGGAAAACGGGGATGCCATGTTGCTGCGCCGCCTTCAGGTCTACATTGGAAGGCGTTCCCCGGCATACGCCGATGAAACGCAAATGCGGATGCGCATCGATCACTCCGGCCGTCACCTGGTCATGTTCCGTGATCAGCGCGTCCGCTCCGGATTGGTCGAGCAGTTCATTGAGCTCTTTCTCGCTGTAAGCCCGGCCCTGTTGTTTCCATTCTTTATAAATTACTTCGCCTGCCTGGCTGGCGAGCTCTTCACTTCCTTGTTCATTATACGGTGCAGTGATCAGGATCTTCATGTTGAACGATATATGTGATGGTTTCTATTTTATTGTGCTGTAGCTACGGCTTTTAGGTTGCCCGGCGCAGTTGCAGCCGGAGTAGGGGAGGATATAAAACAAGTAAGTATGGCGCCGGCGACATACAGACCCGACAATATCCAGATAACACCGGTGCTGCCCACGGATCCAATGAAGATGCCCACAATGGCCGGCCCTACAAATACAGCCAGACCGGCGCCCAGGTTTAACACCGCCATTGCCGCACCCTTGTCTGTTTTCACAAGGGAGGGGGTCAATGCCGACAGCGGTACGAAGCCGGCCAGCAGCGCTCCCCAAAGACAACCCGAAAGCATAACGGCCCAAAAGTTATCAGCAAAGATTACCGGAGAATAATAGAATAACAAGGAGCTCAATGCGCAGCCGACACACCCGAACCATAGTACTGTACGCCGCCAGCCTATACTATCTCCGACGATGCCAAAAATGAGGTTGAATACAATATTTGCGGTAAATATGGTACCCCACATTTGCAGCCACCGGTTGGTATCGATACCGTGTGACGACATATATACAGGCATGAACACCAGGAAAGCAAATTGCGAGGTGGTATTGATGACC
>DASYEB010000028.1:0-259063 GCA_036499285.1 Puia sp.
CTGGGCTATTTATAAAGCAAAGGAACAGCTGACAAAGGTCTCGAGGGAATATGAAATTGATGTTGTCTTTTTTGATGGTCGTGGAGGTCCGCCTGCGCGGGGTGGGGGTAAGACGCACCGGTTTTATGCTTCTATGGGGAAGAACATTGCCAACAAGCAGATCCAGCTGACGATACAGGGCCAGACGGTGAGCTCGAATTTCGGGACGATCGATACGGCGCAGTTCAATATTGAGCAGCTGTTGCATGCGGGGATCTCGAATGATCTTTTATCATCCAGGGAGGTGACGCTGCAGACGGATGAGGAAGCATTGCTGCAGGCCCTGGCGGAGGAGAGCTATGCTGCGTATATGAAATTGAAAGATCATCCTCATTTTTTGCAATATCTGAATGAGGTGAGTCCGCTGCGGTTCTACAATGAGACGAATATAGCAAGCCGGCCGACGAAAAGAAAGAGCTCGGGCAGGCTGGAGCTGAAAGATCTGCGGGCCATTCCATACGTAGGCGCCTGGAGTCAGCTGAAGCAGAATGTGCCGGGTTATTACGGAGTGGGAAAGGCCTTGCAGGTTTTGGATAAACAAGGGAAGTGGAAGGCTGTGAAACATCTTTATGACAACGCTCCTTTTTTCAGGACTTTGCTGGACAATTGTGAGATGGCGATGAAGAAATGTTTTTTCCCGCTGACGGAGCATTTTTCGCGTCACCCGGTGTATGGAGAATTGTGGGCGCTGATCTATAATGAGTTTGAGCTGACGCAGAAATATATTTTCAAGCTGTCGGGAAGGAATGAGCTGATGGCTGATTACCCGGTAGAGCAGCTGTCGATACAGATGCGGGAGCGGATAGTGTTGCCGTTGAGTACGATACAACAGTATGCGCTGACGAAGTTCCAGGAGCTGGAGAAGAGCGGGGATAATAAACCTATGAAGGAGGTTTATGAGCGATTGATCATGCGGAGCAGTTTTGGGATTATCAATGCGGCGAGGAATTCGGCGTAGCTCAACATTTTGATTTAGTATCTGTTTTACGTATAAAGCGTGTAGGTCTGCGCATTCCAGTGGCTATCCGCTATGCCGCATTGAGCCCGAGGTCTGGCTGTTGTTGTGGTTGTGACTGGGAATGCAGCACACTCTGCGCGGGGAACCTTCCGCCGATGAGTCTGAAATAAATGAGGCTGACCACTACGGATGCGACCACGGCGAGAAGGACCGATATTCTTGCGATATCGCGGAACTGCTCCTCTTTGAAGGCGAGCATTGTGGTAAAGATGGACATTGTGAAGCCAATGCCTGCCAGGGTGCCCATGCCCAACAACTGTTCCCATTTTGTATTGGAGGGTAGTTGGGCGATGTTGCAGGCTACCATGATGCGGCTAACCAGGAAGATACCGACGGGTTTACCTATGACGAGTCCGAATAACACTCCCATGCTTACTGAGGTGCCGAGTGCGCCGAATATATTATCGGGGAGTATGATGGCGGTATTGGCCAGTGCAAAAAGCGGCAGGATGAAGAAGTTAACAGGCTTGTGGATGAACTTTTCAATGACTGCGAGATTTTTCACTGGTGTGGCCAGAGCAAACAGGACGCCAGTGATGCTGGCTTCGATGCCGGACTGGAGCATTGCATACCAGAGGCCCAGGCCCAGGAAGACCTGCAGGTAGTTGAATTTAAGCCTGGTGAAGTTGGACAACAGGAGGAGGCTGTACAGAATTCCGGCCGTCATAAGCCACCATCCATTGACGTGTCCCCCATAGAAAAGTGTTACTATCACGATGGCGCCCAGGTCATCGATGATCGCCAGGGCCATGAGGAGTATCTTAAGGCCGACAGGGAATCTTTTGCCCAGCAGGGAGGCTATGCCAAGTGAGAAGGCGATGTCCGTGGCGGTGGGGATGCCCCAGCCATGCGCATGGGGTGTATGGAGGTTAAAGAGGCAATAGATGAGTGCGGGGATCAGCATGCCGCCGAGGGCGGCTCCGAAGGGGAGAATTGCCTTTTTAAAGGTGGAGAGCTCTCCGTTCGTCAGTTCTCTTTTAATCTCCATGCCTGCGAGGAGGAAGAAGAAGGCCATCAGAAAGTTATTGATCCATTCGAGGGGGCTTGCCGGTAGATGATAGGCGGCGGTACCGGGGAAGCTGGTCTTCCAGCCGTTGGTATACCAGGAGCCGCCGGTATTGGCGATCAGCAGGGAAACGATCGTGCATCCGATCAGCAGTACGCCTGTGGAGCGGCTATCGTTGATGAAATCCCGGAGGGGAGTCAAGATCCGGTGGCGAAGCGGCCGGATGGAGTGGGATGCAGTTGCAGTTGCCATGCTGGATTTTTTAAATAAATAAAAATTAAATATGATTTATTTTTTATTGGTAAGATAAATTTAAGAATAATTATGTGTAAAAACAGATGATTATGATTGTTTTGTTGAAATAATGTACATATTGTTATTTATTATATGAAAGTATAAGAATGGTAATGTCTTGTTATTCATCCCATTTGAATAGGTAATTAAAATGGGGACATTTTGGGTCCCCATTTTAGTTTTTTGCAATGTTCGTTCAGTTCTAGTCTACATAGCCATGTACGCCCATTTCCGGGATATCGAGGCCGGCGATCTCATCTTCTGCTTTCACGCGGATCGGGGTGATCCTGTTGGAAAGTTTGAAGAAGATGTACATGACCGGGAATACGAAGAGGGCGCAGGTCAGGGTACCGATGAGCTGGGCTACGAACTGGCCGCCGTCGCCGTAGAAAAGGCCTTTAACCGTACCGGGAACGCCATTCCATCCGTCACCGTAGGAACCGTCCGCGAAGAGGCCCAGGGAAAGGACGCCCCATGCGCCGTTGGCGCCGTGAACGGCAAAGGCGCCTACGGGGTCGTCGATCTTAAGTTTGCGGTCCACGAAATTATAGACGAGGACGACCAGGAGGCCGGCCACTGCACCGATGATAACGGAGCTGATGGAGTTCACGAAGGCGCAGGGTGCGGTGATGGCTACCAGGCCGGCGAGGAGTCCGTTACAAAGCATGCCCGGATCGGGTTTCTGACCTTTGGCATACATATAGAGCAGGGCTGCGAGGGTGCCTGCTGTGCCTGCCATCATCGTATTTACTGCTATGACGCTGATGCGATAGTCCTGTCCTGCCAGGGTAGAGCCGGGGTTGAAGCCGAACCAGCCGAAAGCCAGGATAAAGGTACCGAGGATGGCCATGGGGATATTATGGCCCGGGATGGTATTGACCGTACCATCCTTTCCATATTTACCGATGCGGGGGCCAATGACTATGGCGCCAGCCAGGGCGGCTACGCCGCCGACCATGTGAACAACGGAGGAGCCGGCGAAGTCGACATGGCCGTGTCCGAGGTGGAACTGGGTGCCAAGGGTGGCGAGCCAGCCGCCGCCCCATACCCAGTTGCCATAGATGGGGTAAACGAACATGGAGATAAAGAGTCCGAAGATCATGAAAGATTTGAAAGACCATCTTTCTGCCATAGAGCCTGTCGGAATGGTGGCGGTAGTATCCATGAAGACCATCTGGAAGAGGAAGAGTGTGAAGACGCCGACGTCGTAGACTTTACTGTTGAGGAAAAAACCCACGGTGCCGATGATATTGAAATCATGGCCGAACATATGTACGGCGTATTCATGCGGTATGACGCCGGGAGCACCGCCCAGGGTAGCCGCGTTCAATCCACCTCCGAACATGAAGGCGAAGCCGCAGACCCAGAAGCCGAACATGCCGAGTCCGTAGACCATGAAGTTCATGCCCATTGTATGGGCTACATTTTTTTTCTGCGTAAAGCCTGTTTCAACGAGGGCAAAGCCCGCCTGCATGAACATTACGAGGAAGCCGGCGATCAGGGTCCACATAATGTTGGTCGCGATCTTGTTATGGCCGTCTGCATTGCCAATGGTATTGACGGCGGTGATGACCTTATTGAGGGCACTGTCTTTGGTGGCGGCCAGGGTGTCGGTGCCCAGGTCTTTGATCGTGCCTGTCTGTGCGCCCGTAGGATCCTGCGCCATGGAGGCGAGAGGGGCCAACGTGATGAGCAGCAGGCCCAGTGCGACAATCGCAAAGAAGAATGAATGAATCTTGAACTTGCTCTTTTGTTTTAATCCCATTGTATAGTTGTTTTTGGTTAAAAATTTTGTTTAGGGGTCAGAATGAATAGACAGCTGCGATCAGGAAGCTGCCGTCTGTTTTGGAAGTTGTGCCGTCATGTTTGGAGAAAAACTCCTTGCTGCCGTTGTCCAGCCTTAATTCAGGCATGAAGGTGAAGCCATCCACCTTAAAGCTGGCGGTCAGTGTTGATGCGAAGACATTGCCTCCGGGAGAAGGTAATTTGAGACCATCCTTGTCGTTGAAGTATTCTTCGCGGAGCGTCAGGCCGAACCAGGGTTTGGGATCGAGGATGAGGTAGACGGCGCCGCCATACCAGTTGTGGCCGTCATAGACGTCGTCTGCAGGATCGGCTTTGATGGATGTTCTGTTGAAGGTGCCGTTGACGCCGATGCCGAAGATGCCTGACAGTTTGGAATTGATGACGAGGTCATATTGATGGACCTTATTATCCTGGACGTCCCTACCGCCGACGTAGTTGAGGAAGAGCTTGAAGTTATCGCTGGCCGCGTAGCTGTATTGTGCGATCAGGTTCTTGTTGTTCTGCAGGCCCTGGGGAATGACCCTGTAGTCGGTGGGGTTGGATACGCCGATCATCACGCCACTTTTTCCAAAGCTGAGGTCGGCGCGGAGTCCTGTGTGAGAGAAGGGGCCGTTGGTGAACATATAGGACATGCTATAGTTGCGGTTGGCATAGGCGTCCATGACTTCGTAGCCGACGTGTGTAGCCCAGGTACCGCCGGTGAATTTGATCCAGGCTGTGGGGGAATAGCTGATATACAATTGCTTGATGGCCTGGAGGACGCCGCCGCTGCCGCCGTTTTTGGTGTCATCGGCATAATCGAAGTCCTTTGCGCGCTGGCCGAAGCCGAGGTCAGCCACCATATCCAGTTTGGAAGTTTTGTGTTCCAGCTTGAGGGTTGCCATGCCAAGCTGGACCTGGTCATGGGTCTGGGTGAAGCTGGTATAGGCATTATAGGGGGCACCGGTTGGGCGATGGAAGTCATACCGATAGTATATATCGGCTGAGCCGGTGATCGACAAGGCGGGAGGGGCAGGTGCGGCTGCCCTGGTGGTATCGGCGGCTGTTTGCGCCCGGGAGGAGAGGGAGAGGACAGCGGCAATAAGTGAAAAAGTTACATTCCTAAGCATGGTGTTGGTTTTGGTCATATAATAAATAAACACTAATTGACGTATACGTCGCTAATATAAATAAGTATTTATCAGAAACGTCAATAATAATTATATAGAATAAATAGTTATATAATAGAACTAACACCGTTAACCACTTGCAAGTAGTTAATATATAATTAAGTATAAAAAATTAGTGTTTTATTACTGTTTTATAAATATTGATTTTATTAAAAAAAAATCAAAAAAAGGCCGACTTTATTTAATTGTAAAAAAAAGCAAATGTGTAGAAAAGATGGATCTTATCAAAATGAATGGAGAAAGTGATCTGGATGTATGGGGAAAAGACAAGAAAAAGCCGCCTGCGGGTAGCAGGCGGCCTGGAAGGATCTTGGGTGAATTATTATAACGCGATGATGCTTTGGTCTTTTCTTTCGAGCAGGGAGGCGCCGACGAGGTATTCGTCTACTTTGCGGGCGCATTCGCGGCCTTCGCTGATGGCCCAGACGACGAGGGACTGGCCGCGGCGCATATCGCCGGCTGTGAAGACCTTGGCGATGTTGGTCACGTAGTTTTTTTCGCTGGCTTTTACGTTGCCTCTTTCG
The DNA here is from genome assembly GCA_036499285.1 of Puia sp. Taxonomy (GTDB): domain Bacteria; phylum Bacteroidota; class Bacteroidia; order Chitinophagales; family Chitinophagaceae; genus Puia. The sequence goes on from DASYEB010000028.1 coordinate 5,857, forward strand.
TCGAGCTCGACGTCGAGTTCTTTGAGCAGGCCGTGGTGCTGGGGGTGGGCGAAGCCCATGGCGAGGAGGGCGAGCTCACAGGGGAGATCTACTTCGCTGCCGGGTACTTCTATGAATTGGGCGGCGCGGCCGTCTTCGGTCATTTTCCATTCCAGCTTGACGGTTTTTAGTGCTTTGAGGCTGCCTTTGCTGTCACCGATGAATTCCTTTGTTGCGATGGCCCAGTGTCTGTCGGCTCCTTCTTCGTGTGAGGAAGAGGTTTTCAGGACCATGGGGTAAGTGGGCCAGGGCATAAAGGTGGTACGGGCGTGGGGTGGTTTGGGCATGAGCTCAAACTGGGTGACGGATATGGCTCCGTGGCGATTCGACGTGCCTACGCAGTCGCTGCCGGTATCACCGCCGCCGATGACGACGACGTTCTTGCTGGTGGCCCATATATCTTCTCCCTGAACGGGTAAGGAACTGACGCGTTTGTTTTGTTGTTTGAGGAAGTCCATTGCGAAGTGGACGCCTTTCAGGCCGCGACCGGGGACAGGCAGGTCGCGGGGGATGGTGGAACCGCCTGCCAGCACGATGGCGTGGTATTCGCGCAGGAGGTCGTTGATGCTTACGTTGACACCTACTTCAGCATTGCATTTAAAGGTGATGCCGGCTTCTTCCATCAGGCGAACGCGGCGGGTGATGACCCATTTTTCGAGTTTGAAGTCGGGGATGCCGTAGCGGAGCAAGCCACCGGGTTCGTCGTCTCTTTCAAAGACGGTGACGGTATGGCCGGCTGCGTTGAGCTGGTCTGCGGCTGCGAGTCCTGCCGGGCCGGAGCCTACGATAGCTACTTTTTTGCCGGTGCGCAGGGTTGGATGGTTGGCTTTTACGAAGCCTTTGTCGAAGGCTATTTCGATGATATGTTTCTCGATCTCCTCGATGGTTACCGGGGGCTGGTTGATGCCCAGTACGCAGCTGCTTTCGCAGGGAGCGGGGCAGATGCGTCCGGTGAATTCGGGGAAATTATTGGTAGAGGTAAGGATGTCATATGCTTCCTGCCATTGCTGGCGGTATACGGCGTCATTGAATTCGGGGATGACGTTGCCCAGGGGGCAGCCGCTGTGGCAAAAAGGGATGCCGCAGTCCATGCATCTTGCGGACTGTTTGTTTAATTCCTGGCCGGACCAGGTGTTGACGAATTCTTTATAGTCTTGTTTTCTCTCCTGCACGGGGCGTTTGGAGGGGAGTTCGCGGGTGAACTCCAGGAATCCGGTTGGTTTGCCCATATCGGTATGTCGCGTTTAAAGTTTTTACAGAATGAGAAGCACGGGGTGGCTGAGTCACACATGAGAGCCGACCCCGCGTTCTCAATTATTTATCTAATGTTTTCGCACTGTGTGCGCGGGGCCGCCTCCGGCGGCATCCCGGGCAGTTTTTTCCAATGCTTTCTTATAGTCTGTCGGGAACACTTTTACGAAATGCTGGATCTGGTTTTCGAAATCGTCCAGTACAAATTTCGCTACGGTGCTGCCGGTATAGGCATAATGGCGTCCGATCATGTCTTTTAGTTCGTTGATGTCGCCTTCTCCGACGGGGTCCAGCTCTACCATTTCGCGGTTGCAGTTGTGGGCGAACTTGCTGCGGACATCGTATACGTATGCGATGCCACCGCTCATTCCCGCTGCAAAGTTGCGGCCTGTATCCCCAAGGATGACAATCCTTCCGCCTGTCATGTATTCGCAGCCATGGTCGCCGACGCCTTCGACAACAGCTTTCACGCCGGAGTTGCGGACGGCAAAGCGTTCGCCGGCTTTACCGCGGATGAATGCTTCACCCGAGGTTGCACCATAGAAGGCCACATTGCCGATGATGCTGTTCTCTTCGGGGATGAAGCCTGCGTTCTGTGAAGGATAGACGACGAGTCTTGCGCCGGAGAGTCCTTTCCCGAAATAGTCATTGGCGTCGCCTTCGAGCTCGAGGTTGACCCCGTGGGTATTGAAGGCGCCAAAGCTCTGGCCGGCTGTACCGGTCAGTTTAAAGTGAATGGTATCTTCGGGAAGACCTGCGCCCTTGTATTTTTTTGAGATCTCGTTGGAGAGGATCGTTCCCAGGGTGCGGTCGGTATTGCGGATCTTAAATTCGGCGAATACCTTTTCCTGGTGATCGAGGGCCGGCTTTGCTGCTTCCAGCAATTTCCAGTCGAGAACGTCTGCCAGGCCATGTTCCTGTTCTTCCAGCTTGTACAGGCCGGTAGACAGGGAAGCGGGTTCCTTGTACAGAATGGGAGAGAGATCCAGTTTGCTGTATTTCCAGTGGGTTATATCTTCCCTGATCTGGAGGCTGTCGACCTGGCCTACCATTTCATCGATGGTATGGAAGCCGAGCTCTGCCATGATCTCTCTTAATTCCTGGGTAATAAATTTAAAGAAATTGACTACGTGATCGGCATCTCCGGTGAAGCGTTTGCGCAGTTCGGGATCCTGTGTTGCGACGCCGACGGGGCAGGTATTGAGATGACATTTGCGCATCATGATGCAACCCTCTACGACGAGGGCTGTCGTGGCGAGGCCCCATTCTTCGGCACCCAGTAAAGTGGCGATGGCGATGTCCCGGCCGGTCTTCATCTGACCGTCTGCCTGTAGTACTACGCGGCTGCGCAGCTTGTTCTTTACGAGGGTTTGGTGGGATTCGGCGAGGCCGAGTTCCCAGGGCAGGCCTGCATGACGGATGGAGCTGAGCGGGCTTGCGCCGGTGCCGCCGTCGTGACCGGCTATGAGGATCACGTCGGATTTAGCCTTAGCGACTCCTGCTGCGATGGTGCCTACTCCGGCTTTTGATACCAGCTTGACGCTGATGCGGGCGGCGCGGTTGGAATTTTTCAGGTCGAAGATGAGCTGAGCCAGATCTTCGATAGAATAGATATCATGGTGTGGCGGCGGGGAGATGAGACCTACTCCGGGTGTGGAGTGTCTTACTTTCCCGATCCACTCGTCGACCTTATGTCCCGGCAGCTGGCCGCCTTCCCCGGGTTTTGCACCCTGGGCCATTTTGATCTGCAGCTCGTCGGCCATAGTCAGGTAGTAGCTGGTGACCCCGAAGCGGGCAGAGGCGACCTGCTTGATGGCGGAGCGCATGCTGTCGCCGTTGGGCAGGGGTTCATAGCGAAGTTCGTCTTCCCCTCCTTCACCGGTATTGCTTTTACCGCCGAGGCGATTCATGGCGATGGCGAGGGTAGAGTGGGCTTCGTGCGAAATGGAACCAAAGGACATCGCGCCTGTAGCAAAACGGCGATAGATGCTTTCAGCGGGCTCGACTTCGTCCAGTGAAATGGAGGGGCGGTTACGCTTGAAGGTGATCATGCTGCGCAGAGTGGCCGCTTTGTCGCTCTGGTCATTGACGAGTTTCGAATATTTTTTGAACGTGCCGTAGTCGTTCATCCTGGTGGAATGCTGCAGGAGGTGGATCGTGTTGGGATTGAAAAGGTGGAATTCCCCTTTTCTTTTCCATTGGTAGATGCCGCCTACGGGAAGTCTTTCCACGGGGATATCTTTCCGGCTGAAGGCGAAATAGTGTTTGGCCAGGGTTTCCCGGGCTATTTCGTCGAGGCCCATTCCTTCGATGCGGGAGGTCGCGCCGGTAAAGTATTTGTCTACTACGGATCTGTTTAATCCAATGATCTCAAAGATCTGGGCGCCCTGGTAGGACTGGAGGGTAGAGATGCCCATTTTTGAGAAGACCTTTAGCAGACCGTCGTTGACGGCTTTGATATAGTTCTTTTTTAACTGTTCGTGATCGAGCGGGGTCTGCAGCTTGTCGTTCATCTTCATATCCCTTATGCTGGACAGTGCCAGGTAGGGGTTGATGGCAGTGGCGCCGAAGCCGATGAGGCAGGCGAAGTGGTGTACTTCCCACACGTCACCTGCTTCCACGATGATGCCTACCTGTCCTCTATAGCCCTTACGGATGAGATGATGGTGAACGGCGGCGGTGGCGAGCAGGGATGGGATAGGTGCGTGGTCGGAGTCGATGGCTCTGTCTGTGAGGATGAGTACTTCGAAGCCGTCTTCTACTGCGTCTACGGCATAACGGCAGAGGCGGTCGATGCCTGCTTTCAGGGAACCGGGCTTACCGTCTGCGCGAAAATAGGTTTGCAGGGTTTTAGCCTGGAAGATGCCGGTGTCGATGCTTCGGATCTTTTCCAGCTCGTGGTTGCTGAGAACAGGATGTTTGAGCGCAACACTATGACAAGCCAGGGGATCTTCTTCCAGGAGATTGCTGTTGCCACCTGCGAAGGTCGCAAGTGACATGACCAGACGTTCGCGAATTGGATCGATGGGCGGGTTGGTCACCTGCGCAAATAATTGTTTGAAATAGCTGCTGAGGTGCTGGGGTTGATCGCTAAGGACGGCCAGCGGCACATCGGTGCCCATGGAGCCGAGAGGTTCTTTCCCGTCGAGGGCCATGGTTGCGATGATGGTATCGAGGTCTTCGGTGGAATATCCGAATGCTTTCTGGTATTTGAAGATCTGGTCGCTTTCGAGGTGTGTGAAGAGGACCCTTGGTTCGGGCAGTTCTTCGAGCCGGATCTTGTATTTGTTAAGCCATTCTGCATACGGTTTCTGCGAGCAGATGGAGCTTTTCAATTCGTCGTCGCTGATGATGCGTTCCTGTTCGAGATCGACCACGAACATTTTGCCTGGCTGTAGTCTGCCTTTCTCCTTGATGAGTTTCGGGTCGACTGGAAGAACGCCGGTTTCGGAGGCCATGATCACGCGATCGTCGGTGGTGACGCAGTAACGGGAAGGTCTGAGGCCGTTGCGGTCGAGGGTTGCGCCAATGATCTTCCCATCCGTGAAGGAGATGGAGGCCGGGCCGTCCCAGGGTTCCATGATGGAGGCGTGAAATTCGTAGAACGCTTTTTTCACGGGGTCCATATGGTCGTTGCCATCCCAGGCTTCGGGGATCAGCATCATCATGACATGGGGAAGGCTGCGGCCGCAGAGTGTCAACAGCTCGATGACATTATCGAGGCAGGCCGAGTCGGAGGAGCCTTCGGCGATGATGGGCAGGAGCATGTCCATCTCTTCCTTGGAAAAGTAAGGAGTGGTAAAACCTTTTTCGCTGGTCTTTAGCCAGTTGAGGTTACCCTGCAGCGTATTGATCTCGCCGTTGTGGGCGATATAGCGGAAGGGCTGAGCCAATTTCCACGAAGGGAAAGTATTGGTCGCAAAACGGGAGTGCGCGAGGCCGAATGCAGAGACCACGCGTTTGTTGGACAGGTCCGGAAAGTAATTCCTTACCTGGCCGCTGGTGAGCTGGCCTTTATAAACGACTGTTTTATAAGAGAGGGAAGCCACGTAAAATCCGATGGCGTCCTTTTTTATCGTGTTGTTGATGGTGTTGCTGGCGTAGTTGCGCAGCAGGAACAATTTGCGTTCGAAATCATCGGACTGTTTGATGTGGTCGGGGCAGGCGATGAAGACCTGTTCCATTTCGGGTTCGACGGACAGGGCGGTGGGGCCGATGCCGTCGGGGTTGACGGGCACTTTGCGATAGCCGAGTATTTCGAGACCCAGCTTCTCTGCGGAGCGGGCGAAGATGTCGCGGCACTCTTCTTTCAACCGGATGTCACGGGGGAAGAAAAGCATACCGACGCCATATTTGCCATATGGGGGAAGGTGGATGCCGAGACGAACGCATTCGTCGAAGAAGAACTCGTGAGGCGTCTGGATCATGATACCGGCGCCATCTCCGGTATTAGCTTCGCAGCCGCAGGCCCCGCGGTGCTCCATGTTCTCAAGGATCGTCAGCGCGTCGGAGACGATCTGATGCGATTTGTTGCTCTTAATGTTGGCAACGAACCCGATACCACACGCATCGCGTTCAAACTCAGGGGAGTAAAGTCCGTTTTTGATCATGTTTTGCTAGCAAGATTAGACGTTATTCAATTTTTTACGTGAAAACTTAGTTTTCTTATGGCGTTAGCAGTGATCAAGCGAATAAAAATACGAAATAATCGTTGTTTTTAGTGATATTGTTTAAAATAGTTTGTCCACAGGGTCAATAGATTGTGCACAGTGCCCGGTGCATGCGGGGGCGGATCGGGCTAGACCAGGTAGCCGAACAGGGTATCGTCCTTGTTCAGTTCGGTATAGGTCACATTATACAGGGTCATGTTCTTTAGCAGGGCCTTATAGTCTTCTCTTGAGGTCAGCTCGATGCCTACGAGGGCGGGGCCGGATTCTTTGTTGTGCTTCTGGATATATTCGAAGCGGGTGATGTCGTCGTTGGGCCCGAGTACGTGGTTAACGAACTCTTTCAGGGCGCCGGGGCGTTGGGCGAAGCGGACGAGGAAATAGTGTTTCAGGCCTTCATATTGCAGGGATCTTTCTTTTATCTCCTGCATGCGATCGATATCGTTGTTGCTGCCACTGACGACGCAGACGACGGTTTTTCCTTTTATCCCGGCGGCATAGTCATCGAGGGCTGCTATGCTGAGGGCGCCGGCGGGTTCGACCACGATGGCGTTCTCGTTATAGAGCTGCAGGATGGTGGAGCATACTTTTCCTTCGTTGACGAGGTGCATATCGTCGAGCACTTCGCGGCAGATGCTATAGGTGAGGTCACCGACTCGTTTGACTGCTGCGCCGTCGACGAAGCGTTCGATATTATCGAGGGTAACGGGGTGGCCGGCGTCGAAGGCTGCGCGCATGGAAGGGGCGCCTTCGGGTTCGAGCCCGATAACTTTTGTAGCTGGTGAAAAGGTCTTGAAATAAGCGCCTGATCCGGATGCCAGTCCGCCTCCGCCGACGGGTACGAACAAAAAGTCGATACCCTGGAGGTCTTCGAGGATCTCCACGGCCACCGTGCTTTGGCCTTCGATGATACGAAGGTCTTCGAAGGGTGGGATGAAGGTCATATCGTGCTCTTCGGTAAACTCTTTTGCGGCTACGGCGCAGTCGTCGAAGGTGTCGCCGACAAGGACGATCTCGATATTGTTCTCCCCGAACATCCGGGTCTGGTTGACCTTTTGGCGGGGGGTGATGATGGGCATAAAGACAACGCCTTTTACACCCAGCTTATGACAGGAGTAGGCGAAGCCCTGGGCGTGGTTGCCGGCGCTGGCGCAGACGACGCCTTTTTTCAGTTGTTCGGCCGGCAGGCTGACCATCATGTTGAAGGCGCCTCTCAGCTTATAGGAGCGGACTACCTGGAGGTCTTCCCGTTTCAGGTATACTTTGCAATCAAATTTCCTGGAGAGGGAATGACTGAAGGTAAGGGGGGTACGGTTGACGACTTTGTTGAGTCGTTTGGCTGCGGCCTGGAAATCCAGCCCCCAGCTCTTTCCTAAGAGAGAGCCGGAGGTGGATGATCCTGGTATTGTTGTAAGGTCTGACATTGTTGATACTTAGTTTGCGACCGCTGTGGCTTTTGTTGATGTGCCGGGTGCGGGCTGATTTTCGGGACGGAGGCTTCTGACTGTTTTTCCGGCCTGCCAGAGTTCGCTTTCGCGCAGCTCTTTCAGCTCGGCGTCCAGCTTTTCGCGGTAATCGGCCTGGCTGTTGGAGTCGATGGAGCGCTGAGACTCCTTACCGGCTGCTACGCTTTCATAAAGCTCGGTGAAGACGGGCAGGGTAGCGTCACGAAATTTCTTCCACCAGTCGAGTGCGCCGCGCTGTGCAGTGGTGGAGCAGTTGGCGTACATCCAGTCCATGCCGTTCTCTGCGACGAGGGGCATGAGGGACTGGGTCAGTTCTTCTACTGTTTCATTGAAAGCTTCGGAGGGGGTATGTCCTTTTTTGCGGAGCACTTCATATTGTGCGGCGAAGATACCCTGGATGGCTCCCATGAGGGTACCGCGTTCGCCTGTGAGGTCGGAGTAAACTTCTTTGCGGAAGTCTGTCTCGAACAGGTAACCGGAGCCAACGGCGATGCCGAGGGCAACTACGCGATCTTTAGCCTTACCGGTAGCGTCCTGGAAGATAGCGTAGGAGCTATTGAGTCCGCGGCCCTGGAGGAACATGCGGCGAAGCGATGTGCCGGAACCTTTGGGGGCAACGAGGAATACGTCGACGTCTTTTGGAGGAATGATGCCGGTTTGTTCGTTGAAGGTGATGCCAAAGCCGTGGGAGAAGTAAAGGGCTTTGCCTGCTGTGAGGTTTTTCTTTACTGTAGGCCAAAGGGCTATCTGGGCTGCATCGCTAAGCAGGTAGCAGATGATGGTACCGCGCTGCAGTGCTTCTTCGATGTCGAAGAGGGTCTCGCCGGGTACGAAACCGTCACGTACGGCTTTGTCCCAGGATTTGGAATTCTTACGTTGACCGACTATGACATTGATGCCATTATCTTTCTGATTCAGCGCCTGGCCCGGGCCCTGTACGCCATAGCCGATGACGGCAACTGTCTCGTTCTTGAGAACCTGCTGGGCTTTGGCGAGAGGGAATTCTTCGCGGGTTACTACATTTTCTTCCACACCGCCGAAATTGAGTTTTGCCATGTTTTCCTATTTTTTTGGTTTGTTTTCGATTTGTTTTTTATTGTTGTTACAGACTTTTTGATCGTCTGCGGGATCGTTTACATGCTGAAAACTTTGTCCTGCTGGTCGAGGAATTCGTTCTCGACGACCTCTTCACCGGGTTCGGTCAGCTCAAATTCTTTGAGCTTTTCGTGGAAGCCAGAGCTATCTTTTATGATGGCTACGCGGGCGCTGCGAACGAATTCGATGAGGCCAAGGGGTTCGAGGACTTCTACGAGCCGGTCGGTCTCTTCGCGCTGGCCGGTGGTTTCGAAGACGGTATAATCTTTACGGATCACTACGGCGCGGGCGCCATATTCTCTTAAAAGGCGTTCGACCTTTACTTTTTCGGCAATCTCATCGGTGGATACTTTATAAAGGGCCATTTCCTGCCAGATTATCTCTTCATTGGTATTGAAGTAGGCTTTCAGGATCTCGACCTGTTTTTCCAACTGGCGACAGAGTTTGCGGACGACCTCTTCCGCTTCGTTGATGACGATGGTGAAGCGGTGGATGCCTTCTACTTCCGACGGGGAGGTGTTGAGGCTTTCGATATTGATCTTCCGACGGGAGAACATGATCGCGATGCGGTTGATGAGACCGATCTGGTTTTCCGTGTAGACTGTGATCGTATATTCCTGTTTATTTGGGTTCATGACATTATTGTTTTATAGCTTCTATGCGTAATCTTTTGTAGTTGCCGTACCAGGTTTGGTTTCTATAGTTTGTGGGGCGAACGGCTTCCTGGATCTCGTCGAGCACCGGTTCGATAGCGGAGTCGGGGATATTGCTAAAGAAGGCGTTGCCGAACATTTTGATCCAGTTCTTGATGCCATTCTCCGTGTCCTGCAGTTCGGTAGGTCTGTCGAAATGCGATGCAAACCGGATGCGGAAGCCCCTCTTTTCCAGCAGGGAGGTGTATTCGCCGACGGAGGGAAAATACCAGACCTGGGTGGCGGCGTTGCTATAGTAGCCGTGGCGGGTAAGGGCTTTGCGGGTGGCTACGACTATCTCTTCTACATTCCCTTTACCACCCATTTCGAGGATGAGGCGTCCGCCGGCGCGCAGGTTACTATATATGTTGTCGACGGCGTGTTCTTTTTCCAGTACCCAATGCAGGGCAGCGTTGGAGAAGATGGCATCGAAGGGGGGATCGAAGTGAAAGTCGGTCGCCGAGCGTACCTGGAAGTCGAGGTCGGGGTAAGCGGCCTTTGCCCTTTCGATCATGGAGGCGGATTTGTCGATGCCGACAACCCGGGCTCCGGCCTGCGCGATGAGGTTTGTGAGGTAACCGGTGCCGCAGCCGAGGTCCAGGATCCGTTCGCCCTGCTGGGGGGCGAGCTGATGGACCACGTCTTCGCCGTATTTGAAGACAAAGTTATGTTTGTCATCGTAGAGGCGGGCATTCCATTTGGTATTTGTAACTGTTGTCATTGATCTTTTGTTTTATGACTGCATAGCTCGCGGACCGCTATTTAAGTCTGATCTCGCTTACGCTGCAACCCTGGGGTACCATTGGGAACACGTTGTTCTCTTTTCCGGTGAATACTTCCAGCAGGTAGGCGCCGTCGTGGTCGAGCATGGTTTTCACGGCTGCTTTCAGGTCTTTACGATCTGAGATGCTTTGGCCTTCGATGTAATATGCTTTTGCCAGGGCGACGAAGTCAGGGCTGGTGATGTCGACGAAGCTGTAGCGTTTGTCATTGAAGAGCTCCTGCCATTGTCTTACCATGCCGAGGAACCGGTTGTTCAGGACGAGTATTTTTACTGCGGCGCCGAACTGCATGATGGTACCTAGTTCCTGCAGGGTCATCTGGAAGCCGCCGTCACCGACGATGGCTACTACGGTGCGGTCTGGTGCGCCGAATTTTGCTCCGATGGCTGCGGGCAATCCGAAGCCCATGGTGCCGAGGCCGCCGGAGGTGATATTGCTTTTTGATTCGTTGAAGCGGGCATAACGGCAAGCTACCATCTGGTGCTGGCCTACGTCCGTGACGATGATGGCATTCCCGCCGGTGAGTTCGTTGAGGACCTTTATTACTTCGCCCATGGTCAATTCGTCGCTGGTAGGGTTCAATTCGTCTTTGATGACAGCTTCTTCTTCCTTTTTATAGGCGTCCTTGAATTTTTGGTGCCATTCGGTGTGAGACTTTTTTTGTACTGCTTCGGTGAGCAGGGGAAGGGTCTCTTTGCAATCGCCCCAGACGGGAACGGTTGCTTTTACATTTTTGTCTATTTCGGCCGGGTCGATGTCAAGGTGGATGACCTTTGCCTGTTTGGCGTATTTGTCGAGGCGGCCGGTGACGCGGTCGTCAAAGCGCATGCCGATGGCGATCATTACGTCGCATTCGTTGGTGAGCAGGTTGGGGCCGTAGTTGCCGTGCATGCCAAGCATACCGACGTTGAGGGGATGTTCAGTAGGAAGGGCGCTGAGGCCGAGGACGGTCCAGGCTGCCGGGATGCCGCTTTTTTCCACGAAGGCCTGAAATTCTTTTTCTGCCTTACCGAGAATGACACCCTGGCCGAAGACGATGAAGGGTTTTTTTGCTTCATTGATCAATTTCGCTGCTTCGGCGATGTATTCTTTACGGACGATGGGTTTGGGCCGATAGCTGCGGATGTGCTGGCAAGGTGTATAACCTTCGTAGTTGAATTTCTGGATCTGGGCGTTCTTTGTAATGTCGATGAGCACCGGGCCGGGCCGGCCGCTGGCGGCAATATAAAAGGCCTTTGCCAGTACGGCGGGTATCTCGGTGGCGTCGGTGACCTGGTAATTCCATTTGGTCACAGGCGTGGTGATATTGATCACGTCTGTTTCCTGGAAGGCGTCGGTCCCGAGCAGGTGGGCGAAGACCTGGCCGGTGATGCAGACCAGGGGTGTACTGTCTATCATGGCGTCGGCGAGGCCGGTAACCAGGTTGGTAGCGCCGGGGCCGCTGGTTGCGAATACGATGCCTGTCTTGCCGGAGGAGCGGGCATATCCCTGGGCAGCGTGGGTGGCGCCCTGTTCGTGGCGAACGAGGATGTGTTTCAGCTTGTCCTTGTAATCATAGAGGGCGTCATAGATCGGCATGATAGCGCCGCCGGGATAACCGAAGATAGTATCGACGCCTTCTTCGAGAAAGGCTTCGAGTACGGCGGCGGAGCCAGTCAACTCCCGCACCACCGGGGCTGCCTTTGCGGGTGCGGCGGCCTTGGACTTCGATTGGGTGGGTTTGGGTGTTGTTGTGATGTTGCTCATATACTTTTTTTTAAAGTGAGATTTATTATTGTGCTTCGTCGGTTACACAACCTTCGGCTGCATTTTTGACTGACTGCGCGTATTTGAAAAGGACGCCGCGGGTTGCTTTCAGGGCCGGTTGTTTCCAGGCCGCTTTTCTTTTTGCAAGCTCTTCCGGGCTAACCTTCAGCGTTATAGTGTTGTTTATTGCGTCGAGCTCGATGATGTCATCATCCTGTACGAGAGCAATGGTACCGCCCTTGTGTGCTTCGGGGGTGATATGACCAACGACAAAGCCGTGGGTGCCGCCGCTGAAGCGGCCATCGGTGATGAGGGCGATGCTTTTGCCGAGGCCGGCGCCAATGATGGCGGAGGTAGGCTTGAGCATTTCTGGCATGCCGGGTGCGCCGACCGGGCCTACATAACGGATGACGACTACGTCACCTGCCTTTATTTTTCCGGAATTGATACCGGCGATGAGTTGAAATTCGCCGTCGAAGACGCGGGCTGTGCCTTCGAAGCGTTCGCCTTCTTTGCCGCTGATCTTGGCTACGCTGCCGCCTTCGGCCAGGTTGCCATAAAGGATCTGGAGGTGGCCGGTGGCTTTGATGGGTTTTTCCAGCGGCAGGATGATATCCTGTTTTTCAAAGTCGAGGCTGGGAATGTCTTTCAGGTTCTCGGCCAGTGTCTTGCCGGTTACGGTGAGGCAGTCTCCGTGCAGCAGCCCTTTTTCAAGGAGGTATTTCATCACGGAGGGGATACCACCGTGCTGGTGAAGGTCAGTCATGAGGTACTTGCCGCTGGGTTTAAAGTCAGCCAGGACGGGGATGCGGTCGCTGACAGCCTGGAAGTCGTCCTGGGTAAGCGGAACGTCCACGCTGCGGGCCATGGCGATGAGGTGCAGAACGGCATTGGTGCTGCCGCCGAGGACCATGATGGTGACGATGGCATTCTCGAATGCTTTCCTCGTCATGATGTCGCGAGGTTTGATATCTTTTTCGAGCAGGTTGCGGATGGCGGCGCCTGCTGCGAGGCATTCCTTCTTTTTTTCTTCGCTGAGGGCCGGATTGGAAGAGGAGAAGGGCAGGCTCATGCCGAGGGCTTCGATGGCGGAGGCCATGGTGTTGGCGGTGTACATGCCGCCGCAGGCGCCTGCGCCGGGGCAGGAGTTGCGGACGATACCCCGGAAATCTGCTTCGTCGAGTTTACCGGCAATTTTTTGTCCAAGAGCTTCGAAGGAGGAGATGATGTTGAGGTCCTGTCCTTTATAATGGCCGGTGGCGATGGTGCCGCCGTAGACCATGATCGAGGGGCGATTCAGACGGCCCATGGCGATGATGGAGCCGGGCATATTTTTGTCACAGCCGGGAATGGCGATGACGCCGTCATAGTATTGGCCGCCGCAGATGGCTTCGATGGAATCGGCGATGATGTCGCGGCTAACCAGGGAATAGCGCATGCCGTCGGTGCCGTTGGCCATGCCATCGCTGACGCCGATGGTATTGAAGACCAGGCCGACGAGATCAGTATCCCAGACTCCTTTTTTTACCAGTTGAGCGAGGTCGTTGAGGTGCATGTTACAGGTGTTGCCGTCGTAGCCCATGCTGGCGATGCCTACCTGTGCTTTTGCGAGGTCTTCGTCTGTCAGTCCAATGCCATATAACATTGCCTGTGCAGCGGGTTGTGTCGTATCCTGAGTGAGCGTCTTACTGTACTTATTTAATTCCATTTTATTAGATAGTTTCCAGTTGATGTATTTTTTCTATTACTCTGTCTTTATACGCGAGTTGTACTTTTCTTCCGAGGGTATTTGTCCAGGTTTTTGGGAATGTGGTGTCGTCGATAGAGGCCCAGCCTATCACTTCTGCTGCGGTGCCGCAGAAGAAGGCTGTATCAGCGGACTTCAATTGACTAATGGTGAACTGTCCTTCTTCTACGGCTATGTCCAGGTCGCGGCAGATCTCCAGCACGGTGGCGCGGGTGATACCGGGCAGGATATTACCGGGAGCGGGTGTGAAAAGCTTCCCGTCTTTTTCGAAGAACATATTGGCGCCGGGGCCTTCTGCTATAAAGCCATTCATGTCGGTAAGCAGGGCTTCGTCAAAGCCTTTGCCTTTTGCTTCCTGGCTGGCCAGGATGGAATTGACATAATGACCGGATGCTTTTGCTTCTATTTTGAAACCTTTTGGGTTTGGGCGCTGGAAGGAGGATGTCATGACCTTCAGCAGTTTCTCGCCGAGGAAGGGCGCCATCTCCCAGGCCTGGATGACAGTGTAGGATTCGGTATTGGGGTTGAAGCTCATGTTGGCCGGGCCATAAACGACCGGGCGAATATAGGCGTCCCGGAGGTTGTTGCGCTGCAGGATCTCGTAGGTGGCACGGATGAGCTCGTCCGTGCTGTAAGCATAGGGCATGTTGAGCGCCTCGGCGGATCGCTGCAGCCTGTCGTAGTGTTCGACGGGTTTGAAGATCTTTGTTTCGCCGGAGGCGGTCTGGTAGGAGCGGATGCCTTCGAATACGGCATAGCCATAGTGAAGGGACTGACCATAGAGGTCGGTCTTTGCTTCCGATGCTTTGACGATGTTGCCGTCCAGCCAGAGAACAGTGTTCTCGTTATAGTATGCCATATAGATGTTATTAATCTAATAATTTGCCAAGGCTTTGGCGAACAGTAGTTCGCCAAAAAAAGAGACCCGCCTCTGGGAGGCGGGTCTCTGGTATTTTTATTTGTTGTATTTAAATTACCACCCTCCTCCCTGTTGCACAGGAATAATAATCACCACCACAATAATTATCGCGGTTAGAATCTGAGTGATATTTAGGCTGTGCTTTTGCAAAGAAGGATGTATTCGTACAACGAATATACGTCCGCCTGTTGAACAAACAAAGAACTTTTTTCGGGGGCGCATTTTTTTTGCGCCGACCGTTATATAATTGTCGACTTTCTCAACTCGATATTCCCTTTGTGGATGTCGCCGGGAATTTTTCCGCCTACGTAATCGCTGATCAGCTCACCGATGGTGGTAGTGAAATAGAAATTTATGGGATCGATATCTTTTGTTACGAAGCCGTTCTGCAGTGTCCAGTTGGCTGCTTCGCGGATCTTATTTGCTTCTGCGGTGAGGCCGAAGTGGTCGAGCAGCATGGCTGCGGACAGGATGCTGCCGAGGGGGTTGGCGATGTCTTTTCCGGCTGCCTGCGGGTAGGAACCATGGATAGGTTCGAACAGAGCTGCGCCTTTGCCGATGGAGGCTGAGGGCAGCAGGCCGAGGGAGCCGCTGATGACGCTGGCTTCGTCGCTGATGATGTCTCCGAACATATTCTCGGTAAGGACTACGTCAAATTGTTTGGGATTGAGGATGATCTGCATAGCTGCGTTGTCAACGAAGAGGAAGTCGACCTTGACATCGGGATATTGTCCGGCGATGTCCTGTACTACTTTGCGCCAGAGGCGGGAAGTCTCGAGTACATTGGCTTTGTCGACGAGGGTCAGCTTCTTACGGCGCTGCTGGGCTTTCTGGAAGGCAAGATGCGCGATACGCCCGATCTCGTCGCGGGTGTAGGTGCACTCGTCAGAGGCCTGTGTGCCTTCTGCGTTGAGCTCCTTTTTTCCGAAATAGATGCCGCCGGTGAGTTCACGATAGATGACGAAGTCCACATCTTCGAGAATTTTTGCCTTCAGCGGGGAAAGGTGCTGGAGGGCCGGATAGGTAGTGACCGGGCGTATATTGGCAAACAACTGCAGTGACTTCCGCAGTTTGAGCAGACCTTGTTCGGGCCGGACCTTTGCGGTGGGGTCATTGTCGTATTTGGGATGACCGATGGCGCCGAACAGGATGGCGTCGCTGTTGAGGGCGGCTTCGATGGTCTCGTCCGGGAGCGGGCTGCCTGTTTTGTCGATGGCGTCTGCACCCATCAGATGATAGCTGTAATTGAATTCATGTCCGCCTTGTTCGGCTACTGCGTTGAGAACCTTGATTGCCTGTCGGGTTACTTCGGGGCCGATGCCGTCACCTTCAATAACTACGATGTTTTTTTGCATACAATGATTATTTGGGTATGGGTTTTTATACGTTTGCTATTTCGCGAGTTTTTTCGAAGGTTTCGATCTCGCCTTTCATGCTTAACAGGTAATCGATGTCATCGTACCCATTGAGCAGGCAGGTTTTTTTATAATTGTTGATGTCGAATTTTTCGGTTGTGCCTGCTACGGTAATGGTTTGAGCTTCGAGGTCGACGGCGATGGTTGTCTTTGGGTCTTTTTGAATTGCTGCGAATGCCTTTTGCAGGAACTCTTCGGTGACGGTGACGGGCAGCAGGAAATTGTTCAGGGCGTTATTTTTAAAGATATCCGCAAAGAAGCTGCTGACGACGACGTCAAAGCCGGCGTCTTTGATGGCCCAGGCGGCGTGTTCGCGGCTGGAGCCACAGCCGAAATTCTTTCCGGCTACCAGGATCTTCCCGCTATAGGTAGGGTTGTTGAGAATAAAATCTTTTTTCGGGGTACCGTCACTGTTGTAGCGCCAATCGCGGAACAGGTTCTCGCCGAATCCGTCGCGGCTGGTGGCCTTGAGGAAGCGGGCGGGGATGATCTGATCGGTATCGACGTTCTCCTGGTTGAGGGGAACGGTAGTGGAATTTATTTTATTGATCGATTTGCTCATAGATATAATTTGTTTCGGCGACCCGGCCTTGCGGCGGGCTGCTGCTGATTTAGATGAACTCCCTGATATCGGCGACTTCGCCGGTGATGGCTGCGACGGCTGCGGTCAGGGGGCTGGCCAGCAGGGTGCGGGCGTTGGGGCCCTGGCGGCCTTCGAAGTTGCGGTTGGATGTTGAGATGCAATATTTCCCTGCGGGGATCTTGTCTTCGTTCATGCCGAGGCAGGCGGAGCAGCCAGGTTGGCGGAGGTTGAAGCCGGCTGCTTCGAAGACCTTGTCGATGCCTTCTTTGATGGCCTGCTGTTCAACTTGTTTGCTACCGGGTACGACCCATACTTCGACATTGTCGGCTTTCTTTTTGCCTTTTACAAAGGAGGCTACGAGCCGGAGGTCTTCGATGCGGGAGTTGGTGCAGCTGCCGATGAAGACATAGTCTACTTTTTTGCCTTTGATGGGGGCGCCGGCCTGGAGGCCCATATAGGTCAGGGCTTTTATGTAGGCTGGCTGTTCCTTTATTTCTATTTCACTTTCTGCGGGGATATGTCCGGCGACGCTGACGCCCATGCCCGGGTTGGTTCCGTAGGTGATCATGGGTTCGATGTCTGCGGCGTTGATGTTGATCTCGACATCGAATTTGGCGTCTTTATCGGAATAGAGCTCTTTCCACTGCGTGAGTTTTTTATCCCAGTCTGCGCCTTTGGGAGCAAATTCGCGGCCTTTTATGTAGTCGAAAGTGGTTTGGTCGGGGGCGATCAGGCCGCCGCGGGCGCCCATTTCGATGCTCATGTTACAGATGGTCATGCGAGCCTCCATGGAAAGGTTGCGGATGGCTGAGCCGGCATATTCGACGAAATAACCGGTAGCGCCGCTGGCGGAGATCTTCGCAATGATATAGAGGATGATGTCTTTGGAGACGACGCCATTGCCCAGCTGACCTTCGACGCTGATGCGCATCAGTTTTGGTTTGCTTTGCATCACGCATTGGGTGGCCATGACCATTTCCACCTCAGAGGTGCCGATGCCAAAGGCGATGGCGCCAAAGGCTCCGTGTGTGGAGGTATGGCTGTCACCGCAGACCATGGTCATGCCGGGCTGTGTAATGCCGAGTTCGGGCCCTATAACATGAACAATGCCCTGGTAGGGGTGACCGAGGCCGTACAACTCAACATGATGCCGTGCGCAATTCTCGATGAGTCTTTGTACCTGCATACGGGAGAGTTCTTCTTTTATAGGAAGCTCCTGGTGCAGGGTGGGTACGTTGTGATCGGCGGTGGCCACGATCTGTTTGGGCCGGAAGACTTCGAGGCCTCTGTTCTCGATGCCTTTGAAGGCCTGGGGGCTGGTGACCTCGTGGATGAAATGCGTGTCGATGTAGAGCACGGAAGGTCCGCCTTGGATCGTTTTGACGACGTGGCGGTCCCAGATCTTTTCAAATAATGTTTTTGCCATATTGGATTATGCTGTTACTGTTGTTGTATTATATGCTTTTGCCATCTGATGCAGATCGTTGTCTTCCACTTCTTTCTTACTGTCAGCTATCTGCAGGAACTGTTGGTAGAGGATGTCGACGCCGTCGCGATCGAAATCATAGCCGAGGTTGCGAAGGCGGTGTGCCAGGGCAGAACGGCCGCTGCGAGCGGTGAGTACGATCTTTGAGCCGGCGGCGCCAACTTCTTCGGGGGTCATGATCTCATAGGTAGTAGACTCTTTCAGGAATCCGTCCTGGTGGATGCCGGAGGAGTGAGAAAAGGCGTTGCTGCCTACGACTGCTTTATTTGGCTGGACCGGGACGCGCATGGTCTCGGAAACCAGCAGGCTGATGGGGTTGAGCATTTCGGTACGAACGTCGGTATAAAGACCGAGGGTAGCGGAGTGCTGCCTGATGACCATGACCACTTCTTCGAGTGAGGTGTTGCCGGCTCTTTCACCGATGCCATTGATAGTACATTCGATTTGGCGGGCTCCGCTAACGGCACCGGCAATGGAGTTGGCGGTGGCCAGCCCGAGGTCATTGTGGCAGTGGCAGGAGATGATCGCCTTGTCGATATTGGGAACGTTATTGAACAGATAAGCTATTTTATCGCCGTATTGCTGGGGCAGACAATAGCCGGTGGTATCGGGGATATTGACGACCGTGGCGCCGGCGGCGATGACGGTTTCTACCAGGCGGGCGAGGAATTCGTTGTCGGCGCGGCCGGCGTCTTCTGCGAAGAACTCGACGTCGTCCACGAACTTCTTTGCAAAGCGGGTGGCTTTTGCGGCGCGTTCCAGGATGTCTTCGCGTGTGGTATTGAACTTATATTTGATATGGTTGTCTGAAGAACCGATGCCGGTGTGAATGCGGGGTCTTACGGCGTGTTTGAGAGCGGCGGCGGCAGTTTCGATATCTTTTTCCACTGCGCGGGTGAGGCCGCAGACTGTTGCGTTCTTAATGATCTTTGAGACTTCCTGTACGGAATTGAAGTCACCGGGACTGGAGATGGGGAAACCGGCTTCGATGATATCAACGCCGAGGGCTTCCAACTGAAGGGCCAGCTCGATCTTTTCCCGGGTATTGAGCTTGCAGCCGGGTACTTGTTCTCCGTCGCGGAGGGTGGTATCAAAGATGTAGATTTTCTTGTCGGACATTGCTATAATTTAAAAAGGATAAAAATTATTGTGGTTAACACAGTTTTCGAAAATACCTTTGTTTACTTTGGAAAGGAAATCATAATTCAAGTGGTTTTACACCCCTTACAGGGGGGGTAAATGAGCCGAAACGTACTGCTGACAAGGATTTTAAAGTTATAAATTACGATGCCCAACCGTTCGTCAGACACGCTATTCCAGCTGATCAAATCCCTCGAAAAGTCCGAAAAACGGAACTTTAAGCTCTACATTACGCGTAATTCCGCCAGTGAGGACCTGAAAAGCATCCAATTATTTGATGCTTTGGACAAAATGGAGGAATATGATGAGGCTCAATTGTTAAGTAAAAACAAAAATTTACGCAAGGCTCAGCTATCAAACGCCAAGGCGCATCTTTACCGGGAGATACTGACGAGTCTGCGGCTTATTCGACAGGAGGAAAATATTGATATTCAACTACATGAGCAGCTGGATTATGCCCGGATACTTTATAATAAGGGGTTGTATCTGCAAAGTTTGAAGACTCTTGACCGGATCAAGGAGAATGCGAAGGCGCATAACCAGGTGACTTTTTTGTTACAGGTGCTGTTCTTTGAAAAGACGATCGAGGCGCTTCACATAACCCGAAGCATGCAGGACCGGGCCGATCAGCTGGCCAGTGAGGTAGATGTCGTGAATGATCAGCTTCGGCTGATCAGCCAGTTATCGAATCTGTCGCTGGAGCTGTACAGCTGGTATATCCGCAATGGGGTGGCGAGGAATGAGAAGGATGAGGAGGCGGTGCAGGAATTTTTTGAGAAGCAGCTGCCTGCGGATATCAATGACTGCCAGGGTTTTTACGAGAAGCTGTACCTGTACCAGAGTTTTTCCTGGTATGCATTTATCCGTCAGGATTTCCTGATGTATTACCGGTATACGCAGAAATGGGTAGATCTTTTTGAGCGGGAGCCTTTTATGCTAGCGATAGAGACCTCGCATTACATCAAGGGGATGCACAATTTGCTGAGCGCGCATTTCGATCTGCTGAATGACGAGAAGTTCCGGGAGACGCTGACCCGGTTTGAGACGTTCTCGGAGTCGGATATTGTGAAGAACAATATCAATAACAGGATACAAACCTTTGTGTATCTCTATATTTCCAAGCTCAATCAGCATTTTATCGATGGTACTTTTACGGAGGGGATAACGCTGGTACCCTATATCGAGGAAAAGCTTAAGGAATACTGGATATACCTCGACCGGCACCGGATATTGGTGTTCTACTATAAGATCGCCTGTTTGTATTTTGGGAGCGGGGATTATGAGAAGACGATAGACTATCTGAATAAGATCATTAACTGGAAGGTTGATCTGCGGACGGATCTGCAGTGTTATTCGCGGCTATTGCATCTGATCGCGCATTATGAGCTGGGGAATTTTGATCTGTTGGAGTACCTTATCAAGTCTGTTTACCGGTTCATGGCGAAGATGGGGAATCTCAGCGGGGTGGAGGAGGAGATCTTCCGGTTCCTGCGGAAGTCGTTTGATCTCTCGCCGGGGAAGCTGGGGCCGGCTTTTGAGAAGCTGGTGGAGCGGTTGAAAAAGTTTGAGGGGAACAGGTTTGAGACGAGGGCGTTTATGTATTTGGATATTATCTCGTGGATGGAGAGTAAGATACGGCATGTGCCGGTGCAGGATGTGATAAGGAAGAAGTATTTGGAGGGGGAAAGATAAAGCGAGGGACGTAACCGAGCGGAGCGTTCAGCGGCGCTACTTGAAGTTTAGGGAGGATGAGCCGCCGGCGCATCATTGGCCTGCTAAATGCCGAAGGCATTGGTGCGCGGATACCTATGTCTTTCGCGCCATGTAGCGTTCGTAAAAGTCCAGGCAGGAGAGTACTTCCAGTTGTGAAAAGTAGAAATCTTTTTTGTTTTCTGTGAGGATGCAGTCGCAGTTGGCAGCCAGTGCAGCATAATATTGCAGGCCATCTTCCAGGTCGTTGACTGCCCGGTCCGAGAGGGCTGATCTTACCGCTGCCGTAGAGACCTCGGCTATCTCAAGGTGTTCGCAGAGCAAGCAAATTTTCTCTTTGGCGGCAGAGCTCCGGTATTTTTTCTCTGCAAAATAGAAGGCTATTGCGATGCAGACAGGTGATGTATAGATATGAAAATGGGATTTACCCGCCAGGCTTAGGATGCGGGATGCAATGGTAAAGTGAGGATATTCTTTATTAATTACGGTGACCAGGATATTGGCGTCGGCGAAGATCTTCATTTTCTTGAAGAATAGAATTCGTCGTTACGGTCCTTGGGGTCTTTTTTCCGGGTATGATATTCTGCCGGACCTTCTGAAACCTGCCTGACCCAGTCTGCGATGGGGAAGTCTTCCAGGGAGCTAAACTGGCCTGTTGTTGTTTTTCGTAAAAGGAATTCTACCAGCCGGGAGAGGCTGATATTTTGGGACGCGGCGTATTCCTTTGCCTGACGGATGACGTCCTCATCGAAGCTGAGTGTGACTTTACTATCCATGGGATGTATTTGAGGGTTGTTGTTCGTATGTGAGTGTGTTTATGTGTATGTGTATGTGAGTGTGTGTGTAAAGGTAAGGTGAAAACTGGAACTTGCACGTGGGGAAAATGAAAAGACTACGTGTAAACTGAAGGAAGTGGTCCGGTGGTTTGAACTAAATAGATCAACTGTTGTTGTATAGGAGTGGGTTGGTCAATAATCAATTACAATTTATTTTAATACGATTAAGCCGGGCGGGCTTAGGAACGTAGTATTTTGGAAAAAACATTTTTCTAAAGTAAATTCGTACCTTTGCCCTCCTTAATTTAGGTTTATTGGCATCGTTTGGGTGTCAAATTCTCTGTTTTCGAGGGCCTAAATTATTGGTATTCACATAAATGCATTGGGAGCTCGAAAAGGAGAAACCGGCATTTGAGCAGGGTTGGAACAAAGATAAAAACCGCATATTGCAATATGGCTATTAAAAAAGAAAATCGTCCCAGAGCCACTTTTTCAAAAATCACTATCGGATTAGCTTCGCCCGATTCCATTCTCGAGAGATCGTATGGAGAGGTTCTGAAGCCAGAGACCATCAATTACCGCACGTACAAGCCAGAAAGAGACGGTTTGTTCTGCGAGCGTATTTTTGGTCCCGTAAAGGATTATGAGTGTGCCTGCGGCAAGTACAAGCGGATACGCTATAAGGGGATCGTGTGTGATCGTTGCGGGGTGGAAGTCACCGAGAAGAAGGTGAGGCGTGAGCGGATGGGCCACATTAAGCTGGTGGTACCGGTCGTTCACATTTGGTATTTCAAATCGCTTCCCAACAAGATCGGTTATTTGTTGGGGATGAGTTCCAAGAAACTGGAAAGCATTATTTATTACGAAAGATATGTAGTAATTCAGCCTGGTATCCGTACGGATAAGGGGCAGAATTATGGTGATCTGCTGACGGAAGAAGAATACCTGGAGATCCTGGAGACATTGCCGAAGGACAACCAGTATCTGCCTGATGAGGATCCTGCCAAGTTCATCGCGAAGATGGGTGCGGAAGCGGTTCATGACCTGCTGGAGCGTATCGAGCTTGATCAGCTGTCCTTCGATCTGCGGAATGCCGCTGCGAATGAGACAAGCCAGCAGCGTAAGGCGGATGCCCTGAAGAGGCTGAGTGTTGTGGAAGCATTCCGCGATGCGAATTCGCGTATTACGAACCGTCCTGAGTGGATGGTTATGCAATATATTCCTGTAATTCCCCCGGAATTACGTCCGTTGGTTCCATTGGATGGGGGTCGTTTCGCCTCCTCGGATCTGAACGATCTGTATCGCCGGGTTATCATCCGTAACAATCGTCTGAAGCGTCTTTTGGAGATCAAGGCTCCTGAGGTCATCCTTCGTAACGAAAAGCGTATGTTACAGGAAGCTATTGACTCCCTGTTCGATAACAGCCGTAAATCAAATGCCGTCAAGGCTGAAGGTGGTCGTGCTCTGAAGTCTCTCAGCGACGTGCTGAAGGGTAAGCAGGGCCGGTTCCGTCAGAATCTGCTTGGTAAACGTGTCGACTACTCCGGCCGTTCGGTTATCGTGGTAGGCCCGGAGCTGAAGCTGCATGAGTGTGGTCTGCCTAAGGATATGGCTGCCGAGCTTTTCAAACCTTTTATCATCCGCAAGCTGATCGAGAGGGGTATCGTGAAGACGGTGAAAAGCGCCCGTAAACTTGTTGATAAGAAAGAGGCCATCGTTTGGGATATCCTCGAGAACATATTAAAGGGTCACCCGGTCATGCTGAACCGTGCCCCGACGCTGCACCGTCTGTCTATCCAGGCCTTCCAGCCCAAGCTGATCGAAGGTAAGGCTATACAGCTGCACCCGCTGGTGTGTACGGCGTTCAATGCCGACTTTGACGGTGACCAGATGGCCGTTCACGTTCCGCTGAGCAGTGCTGCCGTATTGGAAGCGCAGCTGCTGATGCTGTCTTCGCACAACATCCTCAACCCGCAGAACGGGACACC
This sequence comes from Puia sp., assembly GCA_036499285.1. Taxonomy (GTDB): domain Bacteria; phylum Bacteroidota; class Bacteroidia; order Chitinophagales; family Chitinophagaceae; genus Puia. The sequence goes on from DASYEB010000028.1 coordinate 29,359, forward strand.
GATCACGCTGCCTTCACAGGACATGGTCCTTGGTCTTTATTACATCACCAAGGGAAGGAAATCTACTCCTGCCTTGAAGGTGAAGGGAGAAGGAAAGGCGTTCTACAGCGCCGAAGAAGTGATCATCGCATACAATGAAGGCAGGATCGATCTGCATGCTTTTATCAAGGTAAAGACGAATGTGCGGACGGCGCAGGATACGATCGAGCACAAGCTGCTTGAGACTACGGTCGGCCGGGTGCTCTTCAACCAGCACGTTCCTGTGGAAGTAGGTTTTGTCAATGCATTGCTGACAAAGAAGTCGCTTCGTGAGATCATCGGTAATATCATCAAATGGACAAATATCCCCAAGACGGTGAAGTTCCTGGATGATATCAAACTGCTTGGTTTCCGGATGGCCTTCCGGGGTGGATTGTCCTTTAACATCAATGACCTGATCATTCCCGATACTAAAGAAAAGCAGCTCGAGAACGCGAAAGTGGAAGTCGACGAGGTATGGGAAAACTATAATATGGGTTTGATCACGAATAACGAGCGATATAACCAGATCGTGGATATCTGGTCCCGCGTCGATACGCGTATCACCGAGTCGCTGATCGTCGAGCTGGCTAATGACAAGCAGGGTTTCAACTCTGTGTATATGATGCTGGATTCCGGTGCCCGTGGCAGCAAGCAGCAGATCAAGCAGCTGGCTGGTATCAGAGGGCTGATGGCCAAGCCAAGGAAGTCTGGCTCTACCGGCAGTGAGATCATCGAGAACCCGATCCTTTCCAATTTCAAGGGTGGTCTGAACGTATTGGACTACTTTATCTCTACCCACGGTGCCCGTAAGGGTCTGGCGGATACGGCCCTGAAAACGGCCGATGCCGGTTACCTTACCCGTCGTCTGGTGGACGTTGCGCAGGACGTGGTTATCACAGAAGAAGATTGCGGTACATTAAGAGGTATTGCGACCTCCGCGCTGAAAGACAATGAAGACGTCGTAGAACCATTGTATGATCGGATCCTGGGTCGTACGTCACTTCATGACGTGTATGACCTGCAGACCGATAAACTGCTGGTTACTGCGGGTGAACAGATAACGGAAGAGATCGGTAAGGCTATCGAAGATGCGGGCATTGAAACGGTTGAGATCCGGTCGGTGCTGACCTGCGAAAGCAAGCGCGGCGTGTGTGTGAAGTGTTATGGTAAGAACCTGGCAACGGGTTATACCACGCAGAAGGGTGATGCTGTCGGGATCATTGCTGCGCAGAGCATCGGTGAACCAGGAACACAGCTGACCCTGCGTACCTTCCACGTGGGTGGTGTTGCGGGTAGTGCTTCGGTAGAGTCTACGATGGTCGCGAAGTTCGACGGAACTGTTCAGTTCGATGGTCTGAGGACTGTCGGTACAGTGAACAATGAAGGCCAGACAGTACAGGTCGTCATCGGCCGTACCGGTGAGGTGAGACTCATGGATGTGAAGAACGATCGTCTGCTGGCAACCAACAACGTGCCTTATGGTGCTACACTGAACGTGAAAGACGGTCAGAAGCTGGCGAAGGGCGATGTGATCTGCACATGGGATCCGTTCAACAACGTTGTGATCTCCGAGATCGCCGGGAACGTGAAATTCGACGCTGTAATCGAAGGTATCACTTACCGGGAAGAAGCGGACGAACAGACAGGTCACCGCGAGAAGGTGGTTATCGAAACAAAAGATAAGACCAAGATCCCTTCTATCAACATCGAAGGGAACAAGGAAATAAAGAACTATAACCTGCCGGTAGGTTCTCATATCATCATCGAAGAAGGTGATCCGGTGAGAGCTGGCCAGGTAATCGTGAAGATCCCCCGCGTGCTGGGTAAGCTGCGGGATATCACGGGTGGTCTGCCCCGCGTAACGGAACTGTTCGAAGCGCGTAATCCGGGCAACCCAGCTATTGTCAGTGAGATCGACGGTGTGGTAGCTTTTGGTAATATTAAACGTGGTAACCGCGAGATCATCGTGGAAGCCAAGGATGGTGTGGTCAAGAAGTATCTTGTTCCGCTGACAAGGCAGATCCTTGCACAGGATGGTGACTTTATCAAGGCCGGCGCACAGCTGTCCGATGGTCAGGTAGCTCCTGCGGATATTCTTTCGATCAAGGGACCTTTTGCGGTTCAGGAGTATGTGGTCAATGAGATCCAGGAAGTTTATCGTCTGCAGGGTGTGAAGATCAATGACAAGCATATCGAGGTGATCGTTCGCCAGATGATGCGTAAGCTGACCATCGTCGATCCGGGTGATACAAGATTCCTGGAAGAGGATACGGTCGACAAGTTCGAGTTCCTCGAGGAGAATGACTGGATCTTTGACAAGAAGGTCGTTACCGATCCGGGCGAATCTGGCAAGCTGAAAGCCGGACAGATCGTAAGTCTGCGGGAAGTAAGGGAAGAAAATTCCATCCTGCGCCGGAACGATAAGAAGCTGGCTGAATTCCGGGATGCCAATGCCGCTACTTCGGCGCCGCTGCTCCTGGGTATTACGAAGGCTTCTCTTGGTACGCAAAGCTGGATCTCTGCTGCGTCCTTCCAGGAAACGACGAAGGTATTGTCTTCTGCTGCTATCCAGGGTAAGAGCGACGACATGCTTGGTCTGAAGGAGAATGTGATCACGGGCCATCCGATACCGGCTGGTACGGGACTTCGTGACTTCGAGAACATGATCGTAGGCAGCAAGGAAGAGTATGAGCTGCTGCAAACGACTCGTGAGGCTATGCAGTTCGACGATGAGGAATAGTTTGTTGGCGGCTTTGGCCGTGCGAATAACAGATTGTTAAAATAAATAAAAGTAGGGGGTAAAAAGCCTCCTACTTTTTTTATATGACGGTTGTGAAGCCTATATTCGCGGTTATATATGACACGAGCCAAAGGCGAATTGCATTTGGCCATTGAAAAGACGTAATACTCCAAATGAAGCAGATATCTACCATTCTAGCCGTCATTGCCATTGTTTTGGCTGCAACCTTATATTTCGTTCAGTCCAAAGAGATCCAGGAACTGAAGAAACATGCCCCAACTGAGCAGAAGCCGGTGTCAAACAGAGATTTCAGGATCGCCTATTTTGACCTGGATTCTTTGCAGGCTCATTACGACGAATTTAAAGAGGCGCAGACCACGATAAAGGCCAAAGAGAATGAAATGAATATGGATCTGCAGCGGCTTGATCGTGACAACCAGAAGAAGATACAGGTCTGGAGGCAGAAAGGTAACCAGATGACACAGACAGAGGGCGAGCAGGCGCAACAGGAATATGCGCAGATGCAGCAGCAGTTTGCAAGCCATAAACAGGATCTCGAGCAGGATCTGTATAAAAGAACGGAAGACCTGAAAACCGGTATCCGGAAGAACATAGAAGACTATTTGAAGTCATACAATAAGGAAAAGAATTACTCCTATATTTTTGCTTACGATCCCAATTCCTTTATCTACAATAAGGATAGTGTCTACAATGTCACCAATGATCTCGTGACCGGGCTGAATGCAGCCTATGCGGCTCAGAAAAAGAAGTAGGCGGGTGCGGCTGCGGGGTGTGGATAGATTCTGCTACGGAATTGATTGATTTTCTTATCTTAGGGTTTATGGCAGAACCAACCAAAACAACTTTCAAACCTACGCTGGGGCTACTGGACGGCACAATGATCGTCGCAGGGTCGATGATCGGCTCCGGGATTTTTATCGTCTGCGCGGATATTACGCGTAATGTCGGAAGCACCGGCTGGCTCATCTTTGTATGGGCCATAACGGGGTTTATGACTTTGTCGGCGGCTGTCAGCTATGGTGAACTGAGTGGCATGTATCCAAAGGCGGGGGGGCAGTATGTATATCTGAAAGAAGCCTACAATCCGCTGACGGGTTTTTTATACGGCTGGAGCTTTTTTGCTGTGATACAGACCGGGACAATTGCAGCGGTGGGGGTGGCCTTTTCCAAGTTTGCGGGTTATTTTTTGCCGGCGCTGGAATGGAATGAAAAGACAAATGTCCTGTTCCATATCGGCGCATTCAGCGTGCAAAATGCGCAGGTCGTATCAATGGCGCTGATCGTTTTTCTCACTTATGTCAATACACGGGGCATCGAGTCGGGGAAGTGGATACAGACGATCTTTACGGTTACCAAACTATTGTCCCTGTTCGGCCTGATCGTTTTTGGTTTTATCCTGGGTGCGCATAAGGGAATATGGGATCAAAACTGGCTTCATAGCTGGCATATGCAGCGAATGGTCCAGGATAAGGACAGCGGGTTGATAACGTCGATACTGCCAGTGGCTGGTCTTGGGGTCGTCGGTGCTATTGCGGCGGCCATGACCGGATCGATCTTCTCGAGCGATGCCTGGAACAATGTTACATTTATTGCGGGGGAAATGAAAAACCCCAAGCGGAATATCGGGCTAAGCCTTTTCTTAGGAACGCTGATCGTTACGATCATCTATATATCAGCCAACCTCATGTATGCCAGTGTCCTTACGTTGAACCAGATCGCCACGGCGCCGAATGACCGGGTGGCGGTGGTTGCCGCGAATGGCATTTTCGGGACGGCGGGCACCTATGTGATCGCGGTGATGATCATGATCTCGACTTTTGGATGTAATAATGGATTGATCCTTGCCGGTGCGAGAGTATATTATACGATGGCCGGGGATGGATTATTTTTCAAAAAGGCCGGAAGGTTGAATAAGAGCGCGGTGCCGGGCTGGTCGCTTTGGGCGCAGTGTGTAGTGTCCTGTCTGCTTTGTGTAAGCGGAAAATATGGGGACCTGCTGGATATGATCTCCTTTGTAGCCGTCTTCTTTTATGCGCTGACGGTATTGGGCATCTTTATCCTGCGGAGGAAACAGCCATCGATCGAACGGCCCTATAAGGCCTGGGGATACCCGGTGCTGCCCGTTATCTATATTATACTGGCGTTGGTATTTTGCGTGGCGCTGGTCATTCAAAAGCCGACTTACGCCATATGGGGAGGGGTCATTGTATTGTTGGGCATCCCTTTGTATTATATTGCGGTGTCGAGGAGGGATGCGGCTTAGGCGCGCAGTGCGGGGCTAATGAGCCGGATCGTTTTAAACAGTTTGTATGACGGATTTCAAGAAGTTATTTACTGCATTTGAGCATATCAAGGCCGGCGTTATCGGGGATATGATGCTGGACACCTATTTGTGGGGGCATGTGGAGCGGATATCGCCGGAGGCGCCGGTACCTGTTGTGACGCTGGACAAGCGGGAGAACCGGATCGGGGGTGCCGGGAATGTGGCGCTGAATCTGGCTTCCCTTGGAGCCCAGGTGACTGCTTTTTCGGTTATTGGACAGGATGGGGACGGCGGGGAACTGGAAAAAATGCTGGAGTCCAGCGGGATCTGCACGGAATACCTGACGCGGAGTACCGCGCGGATAACGACCAATAAGGCCCGGGTAATGGGCCGGAATCAACAAATGCTGCGGTTGGATTCGGAGACTACTACGGATCTTACTATCACAGAAGAGGACGACTTGCTGACGCAGCTGCGGGCTTACCTGGAAGTGGAGAAGCCACAGGTCATTATCTTCGAAGATTATAACAAGGGGGTGCTGACACAGCGGGTGATACGGGAGGCGGTGGTTTTGTGTCATCGTTACGGGGTCATTACGGCGGTGGATCCCAAGCGCAAGAATTTCTTTTCCTATACGGGTGTAACGATATTCAAGCCCAATCTGAAAGAGGTCCGGGAAGGGCTGAATATCCTGCTGGAGGATGTAAAGCTGCCGATGCTGCGGGATATTCACAAACAGCTGGCAGAAAAAATGCAGCACGAGATCTCCTTTATTACTTTGTCTGAGAAGGGGGTGTTTTATCAGAAAGGGGAGCAGTACGCGCAGATCAGCTCGCACATACGCAATATTGCTGACGTATCGGGGGCGGGGGATACGGTGATCGCGGTGGCTTCGCTGGTATATGCGGCTACCGGGGATGTCAATCTGATGGCGGAGGTGGCTAATATTGCCGGGGGGCTGGTTTGCGAGGAGGTTGGGACGGCGGCTATTGGCAGGGAGATGTTGCTGCAGGAGTGCGGGAAGCTGTTGAGTTGAGGTTGTTGAGTTGAGGTTGTTGAGTTGAGGTGAGTGACGCCAGGCGGGGCGAGTTGATTAGTTTCGAATGATTTTGTCATGATGTTAGTGGCTGTTCAACCATCTGCGTCAATTCTTCAAAAATCTCAGGCACATATTTTTATAGCTTTACGGGCTTAACTATAAAGCTATGTCGAGGTTTACTCTCGCGATTCACGGCGGAGCCGGTACGATCCTTAAAGCAGATATGACCCCTGAATTAGAACTGGCTTACCTGGAGGGTTTGCAACAGGCTATGGATGCCGGCTTTGCAGTCCTGGAGCAGGGTGGTTCGGCTGTCAATGCCATCAAGGCTACCATCGTAATCCTGGAAGACAATATGTTGTTCAATGCCGGGAGGGGGGCGGTCTTTACAAAAAAAGGTGTGCAGGAGATGGATGCGGCCATCATGGACGGCAAGACGCTGGAGGCGGGTGCGGTTACGGGAGTCCGTAATGTCCGCAATCCAATAGAGCTGGCGACCGAAGTGATGATCAACAGCAATCATGTATTTCTGAGTGGGAAAGGCGCCAGCGATTTTGCGATCAAACAGGGGATCAAGCTGGAGCCGGATGAATATTTCTTCTCGCAGTTCCGTTATGATCAGTGGAAGGCGATCAGGGACAGTGACACGTATTCGCTCGACCATACCCATCAGCGGCTGGAAGAGCTGATGCGGGATAAGAAGTTTGGTACGGTGGGAGCAGTAGCCTGTGATCAGAATGGCAATATAGCTGCGGCAACCAGCACTGGCGGTATGACCAACAAGAAATATGGCCGTATCGGGGATAGCCCGATCATTGGTGCGGGGACCTATGCGAATAACAGTACCTGCGGGATATCCTGTACCGGTCATGGCGAGATGTTTATCCGGGCTGTGGCAGCGCATGATGTCAGCTGTCTGATGGAATATAAGGGCCTGAGCCTGCAGCAGGCTATGGATGTAGTGGTACATGAAAAGCTGATGGCTATTGGCGGGGAAGGAGGGATGATCGGGGTAGACGGTCAGGGGAATGCCGCCCTGATATTCAACAGCCAGGGGATGTACCGGGGATATAAGAGCAGTGATGGGAGTGAGGTGGTAGCTATATACAAATAGTTATGAAAAAATACGCCGTTATTGTGGCTAGTGGTTCCGGTTCCCGGATGGGGAGCACGGTGCCGAAGCAATTTCTTTTGTTACGGGGTAAACCAGTTTTGTGGCATACACTGGAAGCTTTTTTGGGGGCGTATGATGATGTGACGGTAGTGCTGGTGGTTCCTTCCGAACATATGGAGGCGGCTTTGGCCGTGGTCGATGCCACGCGGGCTCCGGAGAGGGTTCAACTGACGCCGGGGGGGATTACCCGTTTCCATTCGGTGCAAAATGGGTTAAAGCTGATAAACGAAGATTGTGTCATCTTTGTTCATGACGGGGTGCGCTGCCTGGTGAGCAAGGAGCTGATATACCGGTGTTATGAGCAGGCGGTGTCATTGGGATCGGCTATACCTGTGGTGGATTCAACCGACAGCGTAAGACTGGTGACGGAAGGAGACAATGAGGCGGTAGATCGCAGCAGGGTCAAGCTGGTGCAAACACCGCAGACATTTCTCAGCACCCTGCTTTTACCATCCTTTAGTGTCGGATATCGTGAAGAGTTTACGGATGAGGCTACGGTTGCAGAGGCTGCGGGTCATAAAGTACAGCTTGTGGAAGGGGAGACCAACAATATAAAGATCACGACACCAATAGACCTGCTGATTGCTGAAGGGTTGATGAAATAACTTATTTTATTTGCCAGAGGAGCGGGGTTACGGGCTGATAGTTCTTTTGCAAAAAGTCCAGCCAGAGCGCACGGGCCGAAGGGTCCTGCCAGCCGAAGTGCTGCAGATCGTTAATGATATATTTTGTATGATGCCGGAGCAGGTCGTTCATGATCGACTCCATTTGCCGGTGACCGGCGTCCCAGCGGGGGTAGTGTTCCCAGAAATGCTGGTAGATCCAGCGGGAAGGCGCCAGGATGTCAAACTGGTTGTAGACATAGATCCAGTCGTTGCTTCCAAAGGAAAACAATTCATAATCTTTTAGCTGCTGCTGCCGGAGCCAGATGTATTCCGGCGTGGACTTTACGAGGTCTTCATTATGCGTGGACAGGTGTGTGCCCCGCTGAAAGGCGCTGTATAAGGGTAAGCAGCAGAGCAGCAGACCATAGAAACCCTGACTTTTTTTGCCGAGCAGAAACTCTTCCCTTGTGGCCGCCCAAACGGCAAAGACGAGGATGGGCAGAGTGGATGTGAGTGGAAGGAGATAATAATAGAACGGATAACCAGCATGCAGTTTGCCGGAGAGGTATTCCGACGTAAAGGATAAAAAGACGGCGAGCAGAGAGATGGCTATCAGCCGCCGGTTATCCGATTTGAGCACCAGGGCGCAGAAACCAGCTACCACGGCCATGAGAAAGGTTACCATAAGGCCCGAATATTCCAGTGCATCTTTTGCGGCCCGGAAGTGTACCATGAAGGGGACCTTTTCATCATACCATAAAAAATTGAATTGGAACGCGCATTGCCAGAACCAGGAGAGGGAGTGGTTGAGGCTGAAATACAATATGATCGGGGCGGAGGCGGTGATGACGCCGGCGAGCGTGAGCAGGGTATGGTGCATGCGGCCTGGTAAGCTTGAGGCGGGGGATGTGCCGGCAGGCAGCGTGCGGCGGCCCGGCAGGAAGTCAGTTGGCAGGGCATAGAGCCAGAAGGGAAAGAGGACGATCACCTGCTCCTGTTGCATAAAGAAGGTTGCGGCGGTCAGAAGCCCCAGCCAGAAATACCGGTATTTTGATCCGTTGAGGAGGATGCAGATAAAGAGCAGCGCGAAGACGGCGGTATATGCGCGGGTCATGCCAATGCTGATGCAGACCAGATAATTCCTGATGAGCAGGTTGAATAAAAGGGGTAACAACCAGGGCCAGGCGAGGCGATGTTTCTGGCAAAGGCGGAAGAAGAGCAGGCTGGCCAGTCCGACCAAAAAAGTATCGATCAGCCAAAGCCCCCAGGGCCCGAAATAATTGAAGAAATAGATCAGCGGGGGTTTGTGATCAAAGACGTCCCTGTAGGGAACGCCGCCTTTTGCAATGAGCCTGCCGATATAACCAAAGATCTGTTTGTCATCGAATAAGATGTCGACCGGTGGACAGTAGAGCAGGCTGAGCAGAAAGGAGGCTATGAGTATAAAAAGGGGCGAGGTCGTTTTGTTCAATATGGTTTTGCTGCTATTCATTTTTTCTTCAGCAGATTGAGGGGAAAGGGTAACTTGTTCAGCACCAAATGAGAATAAGTTACGGGATGGGACCCGAACTGGCTGTTGAAGAAGGCAATGCCGGGAAGGTCCGAACCTTCGAACCGGAAAATACGATCGCTATTGCAATGATCCTGTATGACGGCGTCGGTCAGCAGATAGAAAGCCCCATTTTCCTTCCCTGTTCCGGTACTACCTCCCAGTACCGAGTAAACGAATTTGTCATCCTGGAAAACGAGGTAAAAAGCCAGTACTTCTCCATCGGGCTTTTTGGCCAGATAGGTAGCCAGATGACCTTTGGCAGATGCTATCCGGGCGGCCGCCGTGATACGCCGGTATTCTTCTTCGGGGGTATGTACGAGGCGGCGGCCGTATTCCAGCTGAAAGTGGTCGATCACCTCCCCGGGTTCCACTCCGCGTACGATGTCTATGTCGAGTCCTTCCGCTTTTTGCAGCATGCGCCGGGCCAGTCTTTTATAGCCCTGGCGAAGCTGCTGGCCGGAGTGAGCCAACGGGAGAAAATAGTTTTTTCGGCGGATGTTCTTTATCGGAAGCGAGGCAGACGCCGGAAGGGTATTGGTCTCGTTACAGTCGAAGTCCCAGAACCGGAAATGGGGTGGGATGACCGATAAAAAGTCTGTCAGGGCCGGGAGGGGGGTATGATTGTTGGCAAAGACACCCAGAACAGGAACGAAGTGTGGCTGATAAAGGTAAGTAAACCCATATTTTTTGTTCCAGGTAAGGGGCATGACGGCCTCATAATCCCCCATGATAAGCGCATCCCATTGTCCGTCCGTCGCCGCGTCGAGGAAGAAAGACCGGGCATAGAGGAGACCGGCGGGGGATTGCCGGATGCATTCATCCCAGGCTCCGAGATCAAGCTCCTGTCTTTTCAGATAACGGATATGGTTTCCGGCGGTCATGTCAGAGCGGGATATTTGGAAAGAGTTTGCGGAACTTTATATTTTGCAGGTCTATACTGAAGGAGATCTTTTTCCCGAAAGTGTTCTGGTCGGGCACTGTCTTTAGCTGGTTGCTGAAGTCTTTGCTATAGACAAGCGGAATATAGATATTAATCACCTGTTTCAGCAGAGACAGCTGCATACCGCCGACATAGAGGAAGTGGCTGGTAGGCGGGTCGGTTTGCCAGGCTCCGGAGTAGGTGCCGAAATCAAAGAAGACCTTCAGAGGAACCCATTCCGGGATGATCCCGCGGGGCAGGGTGCTGCTGAGGTTGACGGCTGCCACCCAGTTGTCTGAACGTCCCTGGAGGCCCTGGAAGAGGTCTGTCCGCAGCTTGAGGCTGCCATCGCGCATCATGATCTGCTGGCTGGCAAAACCCGTAAACTCGCTGCGTCCTAAAAAATAGTTTTCGTAGGTGTAGTCTTCGTCACCCCGGACGGCGGTGAGCTTGGGTTCGAACCTGCTGAGATCTTCTGTCGCCGATTGTCCGCCGATGTAGCCGAATTTGGCGCCAAAGAGGCGCAGGTCGAGGCCTCCGCCTTTCTCGTAATTGAAGAAGTAGTTACCCGTAAAATTGACCCGGTAAAAGGACGCGGCCTGCTGGAATTGCAGCAGGGCGTGATAAGGATAGAGCACCCTGTCATCGCTAAGTCCCAGGCTCAGCTGGTTGAGGTAGCGAAAATTATATTTCCCCGCAGCGGGATAGTAAAAGGAGTCGGTGGACTTTTGTACGTAATGGTCCAGCTGTTTTTCCCCAATGAGATATGTCTTCCATTCGATGAATTTTTCCCGGGTGCTGCGGGCCTCCCTGTCAGGGAAAGTCAGGCGCAACGTCGGGACGAGCTTGTAATATCCGCCGGTGAGCTTTTGTCCGTTGCTGTCTACGCCGGTGACGGTAGAAAAACGTTCGCCGGTGATACCAAGGTCTATCTTCCGGAAGGTCCGGTCCGGGCGCCAGGTATAATTAAGGCCGCCGGTACCATTGAGCTGATGGCTACCGGTTGCGTATAGGGGCACGAGGACGAACTGGAAGGGATTGGGTGGAAGGTCATAGTTATGGATCACCGCGCCGACCATGAACTGGTCGTACTTGTTGTAAGCGATGGCCGGCAATATATTTATATAATCAAACTTGTCTGTATTCCGGAAATTGAATAAGAAAGTCGGTCTTATTTGTTTGTGCGCAGGAGGCTGAAGCGGTCCCTTTTGATCGAGCTGGGCGAAGAAGGGAGCGGTGTTGCGGTGACTGGTCTCGTCGAATACGTTTTGGACGTCATCGGGGTAAGGGTGTTTGAATGACCAGCGCCGGTAATATTCGTGCATACAGCTGTCGAAAGTTGCTGTGCCCAGGGTGTCTTCGAGGTTTTTCAGCCAGGCGCCGGTTTTGGTGTAGACGGAAAGGTAATAGCCGGTTTGGGTGAAGTCTTCGGAAGTGGTGGAGATGGGTTGGTCATGCCTTGTAGCCTCGAGGATGTCGAGGTTCCATTGCGACTGGTCGGCGGGGAACTTTTTTTCCAACCAGTTATTGGGAGTTGTGGTGGGGTATTTGGATGCTTTATAGCGATTGTCGTAGTAGGTATTGATGCCTTCGTCCATCCAGGCATATCGTCTCTCGTTGCTGCCGAGGATGCCATAGAACCAGTTGTGACCGATTTCGTGCTCTATCGTCAGATCGAGCGCTTTAGGGTCGGAAACGTCGTTGTTGATCGCGGTGATGGTGGGATATTCCATGCCGCCGATGCCGGGTCCCATTTTGGATTCGACGGCTGTTACAACGTTGTAGGGGTATTCGCCGATGAGGCTGCTGCGGAATCTTATCGCGTCTTTGATGAATTTTATACTGTTTTGCCAGGCAGGGTTTGAGGTTTGGGCGTAGTAGGAGTAGACTTGTATGATGTGGCCGGAGGGGAGTTGGAGGGTGTCGTGGTCTGTTTTGAAGTTTTTGTTGGCGAAGAAGGCGAAGTCGTGGATGTGGTTTTGGTGGTAGATCAGGGTTTTTGTGGTGGTGCTTGTTGCGGTGTTGGTTGTTGCGGTGTTGGTTGTTGTGGTGTTGCTTGTTGCGGTGTTGGTTGTTGTGGTGTTGCTTGTTGCCACGGGTGTACTCGCAACACCGCTGTTCAAGCCCGGTTGTTGTTGATGGGCTGGAGGGTGTTGGGGCTTGAAAGGCGGCTTATGCGATACACCCGATGGCTTAGCCCGCGTGGGGGCGGGTTTTGTGGAGTGGGTGTGGGGGTTGGTTTTATGGGGAGGGTGTGGAGGCTGGGGTTGGGGTTGGGGTAGATTTTGCTGGTTTTGTGAGTTTTGTGAGTTTTGTGGGTTTTGTGGGGTTGGTGGGGTTGGTGCGGGGCTGGGTGGTGTGGGGGCGAGTTCCTGGAGGGTTGGGGAGTTTTGGAGTTCGCCGGTGGCGGCTATGGTGAAGGATTGGGGGACGGTGATGCGGACGTCGAAGGAGGCGAATTCGCTGTAGAATTCTCCCTGGTCGAGGTAGGGGATGGGGTGCCAGCCTTTGCTGTCGTAGACGGCGGGCTTGGGGTACCATTGGGTTATGTTGTAGCTGTTGTTTTTGGGGTTGTTATTGGGATTTTTATTGAGGGTGCTATTGGGGGTATTATTGGGGGTGCTATTGGGGGTGTTATTGGGGTTGGCATTGTAGCCGCTGCGGGAAAAGTCGTAGGGCAGCTTTACGTGGAAGGGGGTGGATAGGGTGATCTGGCCTCCGGGTGGAAGGGGATCGGGAAGGATGACCTTTATGATGTCTATGTATTGGGGATGGTCTTCCATCCGGGCTACCTGGTCGTCGACGCGGAAGTCGAGGCGGTTGATATAACCTCTTTGCTCGCGGTCGGAGAAATAGAAGTCGGTTCGTCCGTTGCCGAGCAGCTGTTCGCTGAAAGCCGTCATATCGTTCTTGTAGGCGTTTGGCCAGCAATGGATCCAGATGAATTTCAGGGTGTCGGGGCTGTGGTTGCTGTATTGGATCTTTATGAAGCCGTCGAGGGAGCGTTCTGCGTCGTTGAGGGTGACGTCGATGGTATAGTTGATCTGTTGCTGCCAATAGGATTGGGCGGCGCCGGTGAGGGCGGTGCAAGTTGAAATTAGTATGAGAATGATTAGTTTTTTCATTGGTTGTTGCGCCTTCGGCGCTGTTAGGCGCAGGTCGTTGTCCCGGCCTATATATTGGGCCTGCCGGCCCTAGCGGCCCTGGCCCGTAAAGATTATCCGCAAGGTATGCAGCAGGATCTTCAGATCGAGGCCAAGAGAAATATTCTCTATATACATCAGATCGTATCTCATGCGTTCGAGCATTTCCTCGATGTTCTCTGCATACCCAAACTGGATCATTCCCCAGGAGGTGAGGCCTGGTTTTACTTTTAACAAGTAACGAAAATACGGAGTACGGAGATATAATTGGGTTACATAATATTCACGTTCGGGGCGGGGGCCTACGAGGCTCATTTCTCCTTTCAGGATATTCCATAGCTGGGGCAATTCGTCTATGCGCCATTTGCGCATGGTCCTGCCCCAGGGTGTGATCCGGGGGTCTTGCAGGGAAGAGAGGGCGGGGCCTTCTTTTTCTGCATCGGGGTACATAGAGCGGAATTTGTAGATCCAGAATTTTTTCCCTTTGTAGCCAATCCTTTCCTGTTGATAGAAGATGGAGCCGGCGGAGGATATTCGTACGCGGATGGCTACATATAACATCAGGGGGGACAGGAGCGCCAGGCTTATACCGGCGATGAGTACGTCGAGGAGCCGTTTGCAATTTTGTTGCCATTCCGGCATCAGCCCGGTATGGATATCGGAAAGGACGGCTCCCAGGACATTACTTGTCCTTACCGAGCCGGAGATGATGTCGAGTGTGCTGGGGAGCGTCTTGATCCGGACGTCTTTGTTGCTAAGCTTTTCGATAATGGTCTCGACGTCTTCCCTGGAAGATCGTTCGAGGGCTACGACGACCAGATGGATATTGTGCTGGTCGATGGCTTTTTCTATCTGATCAGAGTCTCCCAGCTGTGGAAGATAGCGGGCGATGCCATTGTTTTGCTGGTGGGGGTTGCTGACATAGCCGGCATAATGGTAACCGGATGAACGAAGGCCTTCGCGGGAGTCTTTATAGACACGGGTGGCGATGGCGTCGCTGCCCACGAGCAGCGCATTGAAGATAACTTTTCCTTTTGCGATCTGAGCGCGGACAAGAGTAAGGATGGCAAGCCTTCCTGTCAGGGTCAGCAGGAAGTGGGAGAAAAGAAAGATAAAATAGGTTTGATAGAAATAGTGATAATCTTTTACCGGGTCGTTGATGACGATCGCAAAGAATACGGTGGTACAGCCGATGATGGAATAGATAAAGGTGTTGGTCGCCTCATTCAACCGGGATTTCTGATAAAGCGATCGATAAGAGCCCGTCAGGGAATACAGGATAAGCCAGCCGATGGGAATGGTGGAGATGCCCAGCCAGAAGCGTTGGGTAAGCAATAGCCTGTGATTGTAAAATATGGTCTCAGAAAGCAGGATCCGCCGGCTGAAATGAAAGATCATTGAAGACAACAATGCAGTTGCATAGTCGCTAAGAGTATACCAGAGGATAGAGACGGTATGGAGCTTTTTGGATGCTGGCATGCCAGAATCAGGTATTGATCGTATTGTGTTTTATCTTTTGCAGGATTTGATGTGCAATATCCATAGCCCGGAACCCATCTACTTCGGATACGCGCGTAGGAGTGTTGGAAAGAATTGCTTCACAGAACTTCTCCAATTCCAGCTTTATGGCGTTGACTTCTGGTACAGAAGGGTTGGAAAGTGCGATGGTTTTTTTACCGTTCGGGGTCTCGATATCAAAAGAAAAGACATCCATGTCCTGCGGCGTCTTCAACTTTATGATCTCGGTTTTCTTATTCAGAAAATCGATACCAATATAGGCATCTTTCTGGAATAGTCGCATTTTCCTCATCTTTTTCATCGATATGCGGCTGGAGGTAAGATTTGCTACGCAGCCGTTGTTGAATTCGATGCGGACGCTGGCGATGTCCGGGGTGTCGGTCATGACGGCAACACCGCTGGCGGATATACTTTTTACTTCGCTTTTGACAAGGCTGAGGATGATGTCGATGTCATGGATCATCAGATCGAGGATGACGCTGACTTCGGTACCTCTGGGATTAAATTGTGCCAGGCGATGGACCTCGATAAAGAGGGGATTCAGGGGTACGGATTGCAGGGCCAGGTAGGCGGGATTAAAGCGTTCGACATGACCGACCTGTAGTTTTACGTTGGATTCCCTGACAAGCTGAACAAGTTCGCGGGCTTCTTCCATGGTGCCGGCAAGCGGCTTTTCAACAAATACATGTTTACCCTTACGTATGGCTTTTTCGCATAAATTAAAATGAAGAGGGGTAGGGGCGACGACGTCTATCAGGTCGCAGGCTTCGATGAGGCTTTCGGGATCCGGGAATCGGGGGAGCTGATAT
The DNA here is from genome assembly GCA_036499285.1 of Puia sp. Lineage (GTDB taxonomy): Bacteria > Bacteroidota > Bacteroidia > Chitinophagales > Chitinophagaceae > Puia. Next base: position 45,163 of record DASYEB010000028.1, read on the forward strand.
TTTTCTGAAACTTCCCTGGCGATGGAGTCATCCGGGTCATAAAAGCCCACCAGTTCAGCTGTCTTTATCTCCTTCCAGTTATTAAGGTGAAATTTTCCGAGGTGACCAACTCCAAAAACGCCTACTTTAAGCATTTATTAAATTTTATTCCGCCTCAAACCTACATTAAAATGATCAAAAGTCAATCAACAGATTGTGGACCATATTATTGTGCTCATCAGAGTTTTTTTGCCGTGTTAGGTTCAGGCGCGCCATTGAAAAATTATTGATTTTGCGCTTAAACCTACGTCAAAAATGGTGAATGGACAATGATGTGAGGGAGGGCTATATGGTAAAAACCACCCGGAGTGGTTTGCAAAAGGTGAGACTATTTAGTTTAATGTATATAAGAGGTCCCTATGATACGGGGCCCGATGTACTTTATTATATTCCTGAAAGTAACGGGTATATCCTGGTTCGGGAATATTTTGGTTTTGATGAGCCGTCTGAATGTTACCAGGAATATAGGAATATACAATAGTAATATGACGTAAAAGTAGGTGGAATAAGTGTTCAGGAAAAGGGTTCGGATACATAGTGTATTTGCCCGATCGGTACCCATTGTCAAATTGAGCAAGCCTTTTATGGCAGGGAAGAGGATAGGAACTTTTGTCCAGTTGGCGTACCTCACGTCTTCGTAATGATAGGCAAGATTATATTCCCTGGGAACCTGTTTGGCATAGTAGGGCCAGTTGTGCTGGACATCCGCGAAACTGGCGAGCCGGGAGTCCGGGCGGGTGAAACAAACGTTATATGTCGGGTCCATGACTATCCAGTAGCTACCGTTGTATGCTTCTACGATGTTGTGGGCGCCATAGATCCCGTTTGCCTTCATCTGTGCGATGCGTACGGGGTAATGATAGGTGCCGATGATACGGGCAAGCACCTGGGAGTAGCTGCCGCAGGCGCCCTGGGTCGTCATGAGATCGAATGTGGTCGAATGAAACAGGGTAGACTCCAGCCCGAGGTCTATCGTGTTGTTGTCGACAAATGTCGAAGCCCGGCTACTCATGAGCTGGTAGCAGACATTCATTGACTTTACGAGAATTGAATCGGGGGTATCGTTGGCGTCTATTTTGGAATCTATGTTCGACTTGATCGTTGCAAAAAGTGCATTCTCGTAAGAGGATTCCATTTTAAAATAGAACAGGGATGCGAGGATGAAGCCATTAAAGAACATCAGGAAATAGAGATTCCTGAAGGTTTTTTTTAATAGGAGGATGGAATACCTGAGGCCCATAATTTTTCTTGTAAGGTGGTTAATCTCGAGGTTTGTAAAATGGACAGGTGGATTTGGGCTCCGTCCAAAATTACGAATCTACTTTTAAATAACGCCTAATGAATCTTTTATTGTTTTCCCCTAGGTTTTGATCTATAAAATGTCCTATCATTTACGTTTCTTCAAAATAAGTGGAAAGTTGCAGTGTTTCTTATGCAATTTTTTGCTAATAACCACACTTATGGTTCTATTTTACAATATAACTTTGTTTTTCGGGGCCCACGCCGGTGATCTTTAGCGATTTCCAGGCTGCGGGGAGTTTGCAGGGAAGCTGTATGATGCCATTGGGGGTAATTTCTAGGCCCGCGAAGCCATTTAGCATAGCCTGGAGCATACCGCCTGCGCCGGTGGCGAAATAAGGGTTATTTCCCGAAGCCGTTTCGGCCATGACACCGAAGGGAGGGCGCAGGTTGGGTCTATAGCCATTGGTAAAGTCGGCGAAGGCCTTGTCTGGCATTCCAAGCCGTTCGTAGAGGATAGAGAAAATGGCGTGGGTCATTGCGGGTCCTTCTCCCACGCGGGGTTCATAATATTCGAGATCCTTACGGATAGCAGCGGGGCTGGTCACTTCCTTCAGCGGGTAGGCAAGGAGGTTGACGTCTGCCTGTTTGATCGATTCGCCATTATAGGTGGCGTGTTCGCGTACGACGCCATCGGGGAAGCGCAGAATGGGGATATTATTTTTTACGTTGATCCAGTCGGGGTCGGGTGTCAGTCCGAGGATACGGGCAGCATCTGCAGCGCATTGGAGGTTGGCGCGGGCCGCGGCATTGGTATAGGCATTGTTATCCACGTTCTCTGCCCATTCGTCGGCGGCTACTACGTTGTTGATGTCATAGTGACCGGGGCCGTTGCGTTGTACACGGCTGGCCCAGAAATCGGCTGTGGCCTGTAAAAGGGGGTATCCCTTTTCTTTGAGCCAGGTTTTGTCACGGGTGACGCAGTAGTAATTCCAGGCGGCCAGGCCGACGTCGGCGGTGATATGGTGCTCGAAGGGGCCGCTAAGTGCCCAGATGGGGGTCTCTTCGTTACCGCTGGCGGCGCTTTCCCACGGGAACATGGCGCCTTTATAACCATGGCTTGCGGCATTCCGCAATGCTGCGGGGAGGCGTTGATAACGGTATTCCATCAACGATGCGGCTATTTTGGGTTGTAGCAGGAGAAGGGCCGGATACATCCATATTTCCGTATCCCAGAAGGTATGGCCGTTGTAGCCGAGGCCGCTGAGTCCCATGGGGGAAAGGCTATACGATGTCCCTTCGCGGGCAAAGGAATAAAGGTGATAAAGCATGAGCCGGACCTCGCGCTGGGTGCGGTCGTCCCCTTCGATGAGGATATCGCTTTGCCATAACTGGTCCCAGGCTTTTTCGTGATCTTTTATCAATTGACGGGTACCCTGCAGGGTGGCGAAGAGGGTCAATCTTTCCGCCTCGTTGAGTGGATCTTCATTGTGAGCTGAGGTAAGCGCGGAGCCTGCTACGGCGAAGTGATAGGTTTGACCTGCGATGAGCTTTTTTTTGAATTTCAGCAGATGCATGTTATTGTCCCACATCTCATGAATGACATTTGGTTCGGAGCCGTGGGGCTCGTCGAAGAGGAAGCTGTTGGAGGCGGCCATCAGCAGCTTGCCGGTTGGACTTTTTGCTGTGGAGGTAAGTAAAGATATGGTGACGTGGGGGCGGTCGATCTCGTTGTAATAGTTTTCTACGTCCTTTAGCATATCGGGAGCTTCCATAACGCTTGCCGGAACGATCTCGATATCTTTTTGAGCGGTGATGCTCACGTCTACCAGGGCTGTATAGGGAAGCTGGCGGAGCGAATACCAGGTATAGCTGACGGTGGCTTTGCCGGGGTATTCGAAGGTGGTGGTGAGACAGGCGCGTTTCATGTCCAGCGTTTGCCGGAGATGGGAGACCTGTTTGAAGCTTTCTATACGTTGGCCATCTATATCGAGGTAGAGGTTGACGAAGTTGAATGTTTTGAGGATATTGCTGACGCGGCCCCGGCCATAGAGGTCGAAGGCGCCGTTGAGGACGACGTCTTTTGCCTTGAAGGGGTCGGCGGAGGATACCAGGCCGATCATGCCATTGGCTACAGTGACACCGTAGTAGTTGGATGGATCGATGGAGTCGGCGCGGACGAGCCAGGTGGAGGGATCGGATGGTGTAGCGGCGGAGCCTTTGGGGGTTTGGGCGGAGGTCGTGAGGACGACAATAAAAGAGAAGAGAGGGAGAATGTGTCTGACTCTTAAAGTATGTATGGAAAGCATGTGATGAATGTACGAAAATTCACCTTAATTTGTACCTTTTACCCTTCTTCGATAATGACAGATATGAAAAAAGGATTGCTGATCTCAGGCGGAATTGTCTTGCTAGTGGTTGTTTATCTTTTCCTTCTTTCCCGACGCACGATTGTCGTCAAGCTCTATAGCACCTCCAACATCGCGGCCGCTTCCCGTTGCTTTCCGGACACGGCTCAATGGGCGGTCCGATGGCCCAAAAATGATGGCTGCGCATACCAGATCACGGGGATATTTTATAATGAGCTGCGCGTGGCGATGAGGTGTCCGGACGGCGCCGTGGTGAAAGGCGTGATCCGGCTGGTGCCTTTGAACATGGATACCACCATGATCAGCTGGGAAGCCAAAGGCCCGTTGCTGTTCGTGCACAAGGAAAAAGTCCGGCAGGCCATGGAGGCTGTTCTCCGGGACTTTAAAGCATTTATCGATGACGATAAGAATATTTATGGGGTACATTTCTATCGCGCAATGTCCAGGATCACTACGGTGGTAAGTATTACAAATATCTCGACAACTTATCCGACGACGGATGAGGTATACCAAAAGATCGACAGTCTGCGGGCATATATGACCGACCATGGGGCGGCGGCGGTCGACTCTCCCTGGTTGAATGTAACTAAAATGGCCGCCGGGTCGTTCAAAACCACGGTGGCGATTCCGGCGGATAAGCAGGTGCCGGAAAACGGAAGGATCTCCAACAAACGTTTCGTGCCATGGAAGATGATACAGGGTGATGTACGCGGGGGGGTATATACGGTGGAAAAAGCTTTCGGGCAGATGGAGGTATTCAGGCATGATCATCCAATGACGATAGTGGCTATACCTTTTCAAATGTTGATCACCGATCGCAGAAAAGAACAGGATACGACCAAATGGGTGACGATAGTTGCGGCGCCTGTTTCTTAGGGGGGCTTATTTTTTGGGGCAGCCTATTTTTTAGGGGGGTGCTGATCGTTGAACCGGATGATCATGGTGCTATCGTTGTTTCTGGCGAGGATGAAGGCATCCCTGTCTGCGATGTGGATCTTACCGATATGTCTTACCTGGCCTTTGACGGCAAGGCCGTTGATGGCTTCCGCGCTGAAGGCGCCTTTTCCCCGGTTCAGCAGGATTGTCCCGAAGTCGGCGTCGGATCTGCCCATCTGGACATTGTTCTCAAAATAATTTCCGACGAGTAAGAGATCGGGCAGGCTATCATTGTTGGCGTCGACGACGACTGCATCGCGGAAGGGTGACAATTGGGCCTGCCAGGGCAGGGCCTGAACGGTAAAGTTGAGGTTCCCTTTGTTCATGAGTACGGCATTGGAAAAGTAATTGGCGGTGAATACGTCGGCTGCCGCGAGTTTGGAGGGGGAGAACAGATCGGTCAGCGATGCTTTGGCAAAGTCGCCTGCGTAGAGGTATTTCTTTTTGATCTCGGGTACTTGTTTTTCGAGCTCCAACATGGTGGCGAAGGGCATCTCGTGGCCTGCGAGGTAATAGGTCAGCACTTGTTCTTTTTTCCCATTGCCGTCGAAATCATAATAATACATCTTTACCGGTTCGGTTTCCGAGGCTTTCAGTTTGGTATTGAGGCCGAGGTTGCCGGCGACGAGGTCGATATTGCCATCGCCGTCCAGGTCTACGGGCAGGATAAAATTCCACCAGCCTTTTTTATCCGTGAGGATCTTTTTTGTAAAATGGCCGTTGTGACCGATGAAGGCGACAATGCCGCCCCATTCGAGGCAGAGCAGCAGGTCTTTTTGACCATCTTTGTCGATGTCGAACCAGAGGGCGCGGGTGACAAAGCCGATATTTGCCAGATCGGGGGCGACGGCGGAGGTCATGTCTATAAAATGGCCTGTACCATCATTTTGTAACAGGTAGGAATGGGGGATCTGCCCGTAGTTGTAAGGCACGGATCTTCCGCCGATGAACAGATCGGGATATCCATCTCCGTTGAAATCGTTGGCTACGACGCAGGATGCGTTAACGAAAAGGGTATCGAAAGCATTGTTTCGTTTGGTGAAGCTGCCGTTGCCATCGTTGAGGTAAACCCGGGGTGTCAAATGGTAGTCAGGGCCATAGAATTCGTTGCCGCCGCTGGCTACGATGAGATCAGGTGTGCCGTCATGGTTGACGTCTGCGAAACAGGCATCTACGTCTTCGCAGACGCTGTCTTTTTCGAGGTCGGGCTGGCTGGTTTTGCGAAATTTGCCGGATCTGTCCTGGAGGAAGATGACACTCTTCTTCCATTTCGAGGAGCCGATGAAAGCGTCTTCGAGGCCATCATGATTAAGATCGCCGATGGCCAGGCCGGGTCCTTCGGTGGAGAGCATATGAGGGATGAGCGGTTCGCGGTCGAATTCGGAAAAGTCGTTCTCTTCGTGCTTATAGAGCAGGTTGGTTTTTGCGGTGATGTCCGTCATCGGTTTCGACGGGTTCTTCCAGTGACCGGTGATGAGGCTGTAATCGAATACCGGCAAATTCGGCTGCCAGGTGAAGGTCAGCCAGGGGTGGGCGGTGTCGAGAGCGATGCGTTGGAAGGTATTGTCAGGCCAGATGAGAAAGGCGGAATCCACGATGGTTTTATCGAGCCCGATGTGAAGGGGGATCTCTGCGCTGGAGAGGAATCCCCGGACGGGATATTTCTCATAGGTCCGGATGTCTTTTCCCGTGAAGACGATGACCTTTGCGCCCAGGGCGTTGCTATTTTTGGGTGATCCCTTCAATTTTACTTCGGCGAACGGTTTGTCCTTTTTATTGTTGCTTTTGTTTTCGTAGAGAAGGGCGGGCTGGTCGATATTATTAACGACTATGTCCAGGTCGCCATCGTTATCAAGGTCTGAAAATATGGCGCCGTTGGAATAGGCAGGTTTGGCGTTGCCGATCCGGTCCTTCCAATCGGTGAAATGGAGGTCGCCGTTGTTCCTGAAGAATTTGCTGGGTATTTTTATCTGTGGTGACTTTTCTATCAGGTCAAGATCATGCTGGCCGGCGGGGTCGTTCTGCATTTTTTCCTGCAGCTCGTTGTTGGAAATAAAGTTGATGTAGTCGATATCGTTCAATCTTCTCGGGATGCCGTTGGAGACAAACAGGTCTTTGAGTCCGTCGTTGTCGAAGTCGAACCACAGGGGGGACCAGGACCAATCCGTCGCGGCTATGCCGGCATAGAGGGCTACTTCGCTGAACATGCCGTTGCGACGGTTCAACTGCAGGTTATTCCTTCCGTACTGATAGTTGTATCCCAGGCCAACCTTTATATTAAACAAATCATAATTATTTTCGCCTTCCGAACTTTTTAGCATGAAGGGATCGTATGGCAGCATATCGACGGTCATGATATCCGGGAAGGCGTCATTGTTGACATCGGCTACGTCGGCACCCATGGAGAATTTGCTGGTGTGCATGATATGATCGTTGAGCTCTTCTTTAAAGGTGCCGTCCTTTTTGTTGATATAGAGATAGTCGTTCTCGTGAAAGTCGTTGCCGATATACAAATCGGGGTGGCCGTCGAGATCTATATCCGATGCGACGATGCCCAGACCGTACCCCAGGGCGGAGCTGTTGATGCCGGATATTTTTGTCACGTCCGTGAATTTATTGTTGCCGTCGTTGCGATACAGGTGATCGCCGGAGAGGGGGACGGTGGTGTTCAGCAATTGATCGCGCCGGCCGTATGTACCATTTTGATGGGGAAGGTGATTGAGCAGGTACATGTCCAGGTCGCCATCGCCGTCGTAATCGAAGAAGGCCGCCTGGGTGGAGAAGCCGGAGAAGTCGAGGCCATATTCTTTTGCTTCGTCTTTATAGAAAGGCACGCCCTGGCTGTCGATGCCCAGGCAGATCAGCAACTGGTTATGGCTGTGGAGGGTTTCGTAATTACCGACGCGGCAGATATAAATGTCCAGCAGGCCGTCGTTGTTAATGTCCACCACGGAAACGCCGGTGGACCATCCGCCATCTTCGGGAATTTTTGCTTCCGTCGTGACGTCTTTGAACCGGAGATTGCCCTGGTTGAGATAGAGCTTGTCGTCGCCCTGGTTGGCGGCGAAGAAGAGGTCGGTACGGCCGTCATTATTAAAATCTCCTGCTCCGACGCCGGCGCCGTTGAAATAATACATGTATTTGAACACGTTGAATTCGGGGGTGGGCGTGAGCTTGTTCGCGAAAGTGATGCCCGTCCGGGCGTTGTCCAGGATCTCGAAGGCAGGAGGCTGTTGTTCCGGCTTGTTTGAGTTGCAGCCAGCCGTGCAGAGAATATGACCGAGTATTAAAATCCGGATAAGCTTCTTCACTTTTATTTTCGCTTTTTATTTTCGCTTTCTTTCTTCACGTTTTTTTGGCGATTGATGAGGTACAATTGCGGGTATTCGTCGTTGCGGACAAACAGCAGGAACGTGTTATCCCGGGCGGTTATCTCGCCGATATCCCTGATCTGGCCGGGTAAATGTAATCCTGAGTGCCTGGGGTCGACCCAGGTGAATCCGCCTTTTCCGTTATTGAGCAATACATGACCGAAGCTGGCGTCGAGCCGGCCGAACTGGGGCAGGAAGCCGAAATCATTCCCACCAAGGACGAGGTCAGGGTAGCCATCGTTATTAAGATCAGTGCATTTGATCGCATTGACGGAAGACAGCTGTACCATGGCCGGCAGCCTTTGGATGTCGAAATGTCCGTTGCCTTTATTGATGGCGATGATAGAGCTCGGGTAATTGAATGATTTTACAACGGTATGGCTGAGGACATTCGGCGGGAAAAGATCCTGAATGGATTGTTTGGCATAGTCGCCGTGCCGGAGGTTTTTCTTTTTTAGGGAGGGAAGCTCCTGTTCCATATCGTGCTTCAGGAACACAGGCATATCCTTTCCGTCGATGGTTCGCGTCATAATATTATCTGCCAGGCCATTTTGGTCGAAATCGTTGACCCATAGTTTCACGGGACGCAATGAGTCGGGGCGAAGGTAAAAATTTTCGCCCACATTACCCATGATGAGGTCCGGCTGGCCATCTCCGTTGACGTCTGCGACGGCCAGGGATTCCCACCAGCCGAATTTATCTGCGAGGTTGGTCGGGACCTTTTCGAAGTGGTCGTTTTCCCAGGAGAAGATCTGGGGGGCCATCCATTCGCCGGTGATGATAAGCTGTTTGTCTTTCCCACCGGTTATGTTAGCCCAGGCGGCGCCGGTGACCATGCCGATATGGGCGATGTCGGGGTTTTTTGTTTCGGCGATGTCGGTAAAGTGTCCCTTGCCGTCATTGACGAACAGGAAGCTGCGGGGAGTGGTGCCGTATTCTCTTGGCTGGCTTCTGCCGCCGATGAAGAGATCGGGGTAGCCGTCGTGATTGAAGTCGTATGCTATGGCTACGCCGGTGTTCATGCCGTCCTTATTTGTCGGAAAGGCTTTGGAATCCAGGGTGAAATTTCCTTTGCCGTCGTTGATGAACAGCCGGTTCTGCATCTGGCGGCTAAAGGGTATGTGTGCGTTGCCGCCGGGGGTGATGAGGAGATCGAGGTCGCCGTCGTTGTCGGCGTCGAAGAAAAGTACGGCTTCGTCTTCAAAGTCTGCGAATGGATCGAAGGCTGGTTCGGCCATTTTGGTAAAGACGCCGGGACGGGACTGGCGATAGATCTGGCCGGGATGTCCAACGGTGCCGCCGATGTATATGTCTTCGAGGCTATCGCCATCGATATCGCCGGTGGCAACTTTCGGACCTTCGCGGGAAAGTAATTTAGGGAGGTTATGTTCATAATAAAAATCGATGTTATCTGTTTCCTGGTGTTTGTCGAAAGTGGTGTTGACGGGTTGCAGCAAGGTTGGGGCGCCGGGGGGTGTGGTACCGGAGGCTGCGGCGCTGGGGTGCCGGTCTGCCGTCGATGTGGTTGAAGAAGGTGCGATATCGGGCTGTGTAGTAAGGGATGGGCGGGTGATGATGTGAACGGTATCCAATGCCGGGTGGATGAAAGTGGTATGGGATCTGTCGGGCCAGATGATGACCATGGAGTCTACGGCGGTGAACCGGCCCAGGCCGATGATTTGCCGGTAGTCTACGGAAGACTGGAAGCCGCGGCTGGGAATGACTTCGCGGCAAAGAGTCTGGCTGTCCTTATAGGCGATGATCTTGCTTCCGATGGCAAAGGTATTGGGCGACCGGTCTTTTAGTAAAATGCCGATGTAGTGGTTGTGGTTAAGTTCCCGGGCGTCATTTTTATATACGAAGGCAGGTCCGTTTATGTTATTGATCACGAGGTCGAGATCGCCGTCATTGTCGAGATCTCCGTAGGCTGCGCCATTGGCGGAGGAGGGTTGTGTGAATCCCCAGGATGAACTCATATCGGCGAAATGCAGGTCGCCCCCGTTTTTGTAGGCCTTATGCAGTAGACGATTGACGGGGATATTTTTCAGGACGGACCCGATATCATCCTTTTGGCCTGTCTGAATCATTTTCCCGATGACATCATTGGCGAAGAACTCTCTGAAATCGAGATTGGTCACGTCTTTATTGACACCGTTGCAGATAAAGATATCGTTGTAGCCGTCGTTGTCCATATCGAACAACAATTCGCCCCAGGACCAGTCGCTTGCCGATACACCGCCGTAGTTGGCAATATCGAAGAAATGTCCGTTGCGATCATTAAGCTGCAGGCAATTCTTTGTGTATTGGTGAAAAAAGCCGGCTTTGAGCTTAGCGTTGTAGAGGCTGATGTTGTCGAACTCACCAAGGGTTTTTAGCCTGGAATCGTCTTCCGGGAGCATATCGGTGGTAAAGATGTCCATATAGCCGTCATTATTGATATCTGCCATGTCGGCGCCCATGGAGGAGAAGCTTATATGGCCCATGCAGTCTTCGATCTGGTCTTTAAAGGTGCCGTTGCGCTGATTGATATAAAGATAGTCACGTTCGTAGGAGTCGTTGGATACATAGATATCGGGATAGCCGTCGCCATTGATATCGCCGACGGATACGCCGAGGCCGAAGCTGAGGAGGCTGCCGTGGATGCCCGCCTGCCGGGTGACTTCGGTGAAATGGCCGTTGTCATTACGGTAGAGGTGGTCGCCGCCGCCTTTGAGGTTGGCGGCTACGGGCCATTGGGCGTCGGGAAGGTCACGTCGATCGCCATTATTGAGGGTATTGATGGGAAGGGGGCTATTATTTGATATGAAGCAGTCGAGGTCGCCGTCGCCGTCATAATCGAAGAAGGAGGCCTGTGTGGAATAGGCGGAGATATCGAGGCCGTATTGGGCGGCTTCTTCTGTGAAAGTATTATCGTGGTGGTTGATATAGAGCTGATTTTTCCGATGGCCTGTGGTCATGTGGCCGGAATTGCAGATATAGAGATCCAGCCAGCCGTCGCCATTAATATCGACGAAGGTGGCGCCGGTGCTCCACATACTGTCCTGGTGGAGGCCGGATATTGTGGTAATATCTTCAAAATGGAAGTGGCCTTTATTGAGATAAAGTTTATTGTCACCCATATTGGAGGTGAGGAGGATGTCGGGCAGTCCGTCGTTATTGATGTCGCCGATGGCTACGCCGCCGCCGTTGTAAAAATTGCGGTTCAGGAAGATATTTTCCTTTTGATCGTCGGTTACAGTGTTGATGAAGTTGATGCCGGTATTTTTCTGCAATTCGAATAATGGCGGAGCGGCGGGGGTGGACTTGCTATGGCAGGAAGTCAGGCTGATACCGGCAAACAGGAGCAGGGCAGATGCTCTAAATACGTTCATCGGTGTAAGTTAAAAAAAAGAAAGGTCATTTTTGATGACCTTTCTTTTTTACTATGAGTCGATTGACGATTTAATACGTTGTACCCTGCATGTTCGGCTGCAGATTGGGATTCTGCGCGAGATCCTGAAGGGGTATGGGGAAGATATAACGAACACCGTTGTCGGCGGCCTTAAATCTCCAGGCTATGTTCCAGACACCAAAGCGGATAAGATCGGTCCTGCGCTGGTTTTCCCACCAGAATTCACGACCTCTTTCTGCCAACAGGGTATTGGGATCGTATACATTGGCCGTATTGGCAAGCGTCATGCTGGCTAAGGCTGGAGCCTTTCTTGCTGTTCTCAGCTTGTTGACGAGGGTAAGCCCGTCTCCACCGGTGCGCATCTGCGCTTCGGCTACCATCAGCATAACGTCTGCCAGGCGGAAAAGAATGAGATAATTACCGGGATTCACATAAGAATTCTTCGTTTGAGAGAAGTCTGGTGCGTATTTGAGGAGGCGGTAACCGGAAGTCTCGATAGTTGCGCCGGAGACGGTGAGATTCGCAGGAATTTCAGACCCATCGGTATAAACCAGGTTGTGTTTCTGGCGGTCCTGGACCAAATTTCCCTTTTCATCGTATTGCTGTCCAATAAGGATACCGGGTCTCATGCCGGACACGTCGGTAACTCCCCGCATGTATCTGCCACCAAGGCGTGAATCATAGCTGGTGTCTTTTGGTGTTCTGGTCAGTACGTCGCCATTTACGCCAAAAGTATTGTAGAACTCTCCAATAGTAGAGTACCCGTTCCAGCCGGCATTTGGAGCAACCGCGTCATAACTGTTGTAGTGCACCGTTGCGAACCAGCGGTTCTGCATGTTAGTGTAGTTGGTGGTACCGTTAGTTTTATTGACAGCCGTATTTGGCAGAGAGAAGATGGTCTCGCTATTGCTGCTGTTGTTCGCATTGAACATGTTAAAGAAGTCGGGTTCCAGACTGTGTCCATTCCCCATAATGGTATTACCGAGGGAGATGACCTGCGCCATGTCTGCCGGATCGAATGTGGGATTCGCTCTGTTGTTAAAGGCACCGCGGTTGAGCAGAACCTTCATGAGCAGCATTCTGGCGGCATCCTGATTGGCAATGGTTGTACCATTAGAGGGATCGAGATCCTTAATGGCGCTGTTCAGCTCTGATACGATGAATTGTACGGCAGAGTCACCGGCGTAAACCGGAGGTGTGGTGAGAAGGTCATCACCTGGCTGCCGCAGAGGGAACTGGCCGAAGAAATCGAGCAGTTGGTAAAGGGACAGCGCCCGGATGAATCTTGCCTGGGCCAACTGGTCGGGCGTACCGCTGGTACCGAGAACGCTGGTAGCATCATAGTTCTGTTTGTTCAGCGAGGTGAACAAGGACTCGAAGATGGATGTGGCGCCATCCTGTCTTCCCCAGGTATGCTGGTGGAGGAGGACGTGCTGACCACCATCGGACCAGTCTCCGCCGCGGACGGGGATGATCACCTGGTCGCCGGTGACTTCTTCCATCTGATCCACATTGCTGGGATCATCATAAACCAGACCGATATCGGTATAGGCCTGTTTAAGGAAGAGATTGCTGAACTCTTTGGATTCGGCGGTTGTGACACCGCTTTTGAGCGTTTCATGCAATTTTGTACAGCCCGCGACGGCAAGGGAAGCCGCCAGGGCGAGGGAAGAGTTTTTTATGATCTTATATAGTTTCATAACCTTAGAATTAATATTTTATAACGATACGTTTACACCTGCAGAAAGGATCCGCGGAGTGGGGTATGGCAGATACTCGATACTACGCGATGGAATGTTGTTGTAGTTCTTGTCTACGTTGACTTCGGGATCGAATCCTTTGAACTTGGTGATAACGAAGAGATTTGATCCGGTGAAGTAGACACTCACGTTCTTAACATACTGACCAATGTCGCCGATCTTATAGGTAAGTGTTGCGTTCCTGAGCTTGAGGAAATTTCCATTTTCCACATATCTGTCAGACAAAACTATATTCGAATTGACGACGCTTGCACCAGGTGTGAAGGCACTCAGCGTAGTGTTGGCTCCTCTTGCGAAGTTGTACAGATTGGTGATGCCCAGCGCGCTGTTGTTGTATACTTTGTAACCGAGGGTACCACCGAGGTTGAAATTCAGCGAGAAGTGGCCGTATGTGAAGGTAGAGCTAAAGCCCAGCTGTACGTGCGGGTTTGGATCTCCGCCAAAGAAGGAAGCTGTGCTGGCGCTGTCACCGCCACCTTTCTGTTCGCCGTAGTAGTGAGGCAGGTAGAATACGTCCAATGGGTGATTGTTGGAAATCCTTTGAGCGTAGGTGCTGGACAAGCCTGGTCCGCTGATAACACCGGTAATGATGTCGGTCTGTTTAAAGTTCTTCAACTCGTTCTTGTTGTACGAGATATTGAAGGCGGCATCCCAGGTGAAGGCCTTATCGCGGACGATAGAGGCTCCAATGTTGAATTCGACCCCTGTGTTATAGAGATTGGCGGGGATATTAACGAATACGGAACCAAATGGCGCGGGTGCAATGGAGGTTTCCTGGTCGATGATCTGGTTGGTATTCTTACGATAGAAATCGAGTGCACCGTACAGGCGGCCACCGAGGAAGGCGTAGTCAAGGCCGATATCCGTCGTCTTTGTCTCCTGCCATTTCAGGTTGGGGTTGGGGACGTTGGTCTGGCCAATGCTCCCGTTCTGTGAAAACGCGAACTGAGACTGGGCGGCACCTGCAGGAAAGCCCTGATCACCTGTTGTACCCCATGAGCCGCGGATGGCCAGCTGGGTGACTACAGCAGAGTTCTTCAGGAAGTCTTCGTTACTGATAACCCATCTTGCTGCAACGGAGGGGAAATAGCCATACCTGTTATTAGACCCGAATTTGCTGGATCCATCGGCACGGAATGTTCCGTTGACGTAATACTTATCATCCCAGTTGAATCCGACACGAGCAAAATAGGAATTAATGGACACTGCGGGATCGACAGGGTTTGCAGGTGACGTCGACAAGGTCGCCGCATCAGTCATGTGACTTGTGTTCAGGATATTTACGATGCTAGACTGTGAATTGTTGATGTCAAAACCAAGACCCTGGAGAGACTGTGTGCGGTAATGCGTAGTCCAGCTTTCCTGACCAACCAATGCTTCGAACCTCAGCTTGTCAGTGAGATCGGTGTGATAATTAACGACATTGGTAACAGTTTGAGAATTGAGGTTGGCAGAACCGATAACGCCGACGCCGACACCAGAGATACCCTGTACATTATCCAGCCATCCGTTGGCATTGGTGTAGCGGGTACCGGTTCCGTCATTAAGCGCGTAGGTAAATTTATAAGAGAGACCCTTGAAGATGTCGACTGTGGCCGAGATATTACCCAAGACAGTGGTGGCATGCGACTTATCGCTGTAGGCAGCAAGAGCGGCAAGGGGATTGGCCTGTTTGCTGACGGGGCTATTGAACGAGCCGTCCTGATTAAAAAAGGGCTGTGTTGGATTCCAGCTGAGCACCCACTGCATAAGCTGGCCCTGCGAGCCAGCGGTGTTAGTGATCAGGGGTTGTTGCTGGTCGGTATGGCCTACGATCAGACCGAAGTCGATGGTGAGGTGTTTGTCGAAGAATTTATAGCTACCGCTAAGGGTAGCGATATATTTGGCGAGGTTCGTGGTTTTGATGAGACCATTGAGGTTAGAACCGAGGAAAGAGGCGCGCCATTTGCCATTCTCGTTACCGCTGCTGACGGACATGTTGTAGTTCTGGGAAATGGTGTGCTGCGTAATTTCTTTCAGGGCATCCACTGAGGAGCCATAATCATAGCTGTGTAAGGCTGTATCCTGTGCTGCAAATTCCTGTAGTTTACCTCTGAACTGGCTGGCAGACATGAGGTCAGGTTTTTTCATGTAGCCGATATTATCGCCCCAGCTTGCATTGATGTCAAGCTTTAACGCTCCTGCGGAAGCCTTTTTCGTGGTGATAACGATAACACCGCTGGCGCCGCGTGATCCATAGATAGCGGAGGCGGATGCATCCTTTAATACTTCAATAGATGTGATGTCGTTGGGATTGATGTACAACAACGGGTTGCTGGGTACAACTGTACCGAAGCCTATCGATCCGCCCAATGTAAGAGCGGGAGTGGCATCTCTGCCGTCGAGCTCAACCCCGTCAACGACAACCAGCGGGTTACCGGTATTGAGGATGGAGTTGGTACCCCTGATCCTGATCGTGGGCGCAACGCCTGGCTGACCGCTACCGGTGGTGATCTCCACACCGGGTGTCTTGTTGGTGAGAAGCTGATCGGGGGCAGCGATCTGTCCCTGGTTGAAATCTTTTGCGTTGACTGTTGCAACGGCGCCGGTGAGGTCTTTTCTTCTGGCTGTACCATAACCGATGACGACTACTTCATTGAGGTTGGAGGTGCTGGTTGCCAGGGACACGGTGATGTCCGTTTGGCTGCCAATGGTGATCTCCTGTTGCGTAAATCCTACTGAGCTGACAATGAGGGTTGTCGCGGTAGGGGAAACTGAAATAGTAAAAGCGCCGTCTGCGTTGGTATTAACGCCGTTTTTTGTGCCTTTTACCGTCACGCTTGCGCCGGCGACGGGAACACTTTTGTCGTCAGTAACTTTACCAGTGATTGTCTTGTTTTGGGAGAATGCATTTTGTGTGAAAAGTACACAAAGTAAGGTGAAGCTTACCCATCGGGAAAGCAATCGTTGAATGGTCATAAAGCAAAAAGTTTAGCAATTAATGATCAAAAGTAAAAATTATAGATTACTTAACAAATTTATTTTTGCCCCCATAATCTATTGTCACTTATTGGTATGGACATAATTGTTGAATGGGATGCTGCAAATAAAGCACAGAATATTAGCTAAAACGAATTAGCTGAAGACGGAGAATGGCAACCCCGATGGAGTAGAGGGGGTAGCTTTGGGGAGTATGGTAGATAACCGGCACGGGGCGGAGGTGTTGGCGCGGGAGGGTAACTATTCGGGGGGGCTGGGGTGGTCTACCTTAGCGAGGGTGAAGATCTGCAGGGGGCTGAGGGGGAAAGTTTGGTGAAAGGTATGGATGATGGCGCGGATGGTCGCGCCGGTGGTGAGGATGTCGTCGATCAGGAGGAAGGAGGGATTGGATAAATTAGTGGGCAGGATCCCGGGTGGTATCGAATAAACTTCATTTAATTCGGTCTCGCGTTGTTCCCGGGTGAGGCCTTTGTTGCTGAGGGTGGGGCGGGACTTCTGGAGCAGGGAGGGCAGATATTGGCATTGGAAGCCGGCCGCGAGGGCTTGCCCGAGAAGGTCGAGGGCGGAAGGGGGTGATGTGTTGACCCGGGTCTCGTCATGACGGAGGGCTCTTATAATGATAGTGCCTGAAGAAAGCGGGATATTGTGAAATACTTCGAGCGTGGATTCGATCCAGGCGTCGAGGTCGGGCCGGATGCAGCGTTTGAATTTCAACAGGCTTCGGGAGGGGGCGTCGACACCGGCTGACAGCGGCAGGTATTTACAGAGGTAATAATATCTGTAGGAGGAGTCGTTGAATGCGATGGATGTCTCCTGTGGGCTCATTATCGAAACTAATAAAATTTAACGAATGCAAAATCAAGGACTGATGGATTGGGAGAAGCGGTTTTTAGGCTGGCTGGAATTGAACGGCGATGATTCGGATGGCTCTCATGACCTGGGGCATTTCCAGAGGGTATGGAAGGCAGCCCGGTATATCAATCAGCAGGAGGGGGAGGCAGCCGACCCGTTGACCTTACTGGCTGCCGCCTATTTTCATGACCTGGTATCGCTGCCCAAGAATCATCCGGAGCGGGCTGGTTCTTCGCGGCTGAGTGCCGAGAGGACGGTGTCGTTGCTTTCAACCGATTTCCCGGATTTTCCGCATGAAAAGATAGAAGGCGTGAGGCATGCCATCCATGCGCATAGTTTTTCGGCCGGGATCAAACCGTTGACGGCCGAGGCCAGGATCTTACAGGATGCTGACCGGATGGAAGCTGTAGGAGCCATTGGGCTTGCCAGGGTGTTTTATACGGCGGGGCAGCTGGGTCAGCGGTTGTTCGATGGTGATGATCCGATGGCAGAGGGGCGGGAGCCGGATGATAAGAAATATGCATTGGATCATTTCCAGGTGAAACTGCTGAAGTTGCCGGCTTTGATGAATACGAAAGCCGGGCGGAGGTTGGCGGAAGCGAATGCGGACTATTTGCGGGAGTTTTTGGAGAAGATAAAGAAAGAGATTGAAGGCGTATATTAATAAAATTCCGGATGATAATCAATCCTTTGTGAATTGCTGAAAAAATAACACAGGGACCAGTCAACTGTAAGAGCATTTCCTTCGTATCCAATAGGGGGACGCAGGAAATTATTGTATCTTACTGTCTCTCCCCTAAATTTTTTATCCTGAAAGACCGCTAGAACGCCGCGCCACGTGCGGTCGGGCCTAAACTAATTCGTTTTCCTTTTATTGAATGTCTGATGAAGTATTTTTTACCTGTTGTTTGGCTGTTTATTGTCCAGTCCAGTTTTGCGCAGACACAGACCTGTCCGCTGAATAACAATTTTTCATTTGGAAATCTTACGCACTGGCAGGCATATACGGGTAATAATATCAATGGTAATCCGGCAACAACCATTCTGACTTATGATTCCTCGACTGCCACCCCGTCGGGCACTTTGGGGAACAGTACCATTTATGAATACAACTTACCTGGTGTACCTGCTATCCAGATCCTTTCTACCCCCGGCACCGATCCTTATGGCAAATTTCCCACCATTCCGACGATCAACGGATATAAATACACCAATTCTATTTTATTGGGGTCGACCTCTATCACACGGAACAATGGAGTGGGGTTAGGCGGCGGGTATGTGCGTGGTGTAAGTTACCGGATCAGTGTACCGCCGGGACCAGCTGACGAACCTTATACGATGACCTATGCGTATGCTATGATCCTGGAAAATGGTACGCATAACTCTGCACAGCAGCCTTTATTCCTGGCCAAGCTGACGACGAATGACAGTGTGATCTCGTGTGCATCGCCTCAATATTTTCTTCCTACGCTGGACAATGCGGATAGCCGGGGCAGCGGCGCCATCCTGGATTCGGTACGGGCGAAGGGTGAGGGCTTTTACCTGAGCGATCTGAGCTCACCGAATGCCAATCCGAATGGCCAGGGTGTGGGTGGCAGTGAGCATCTGCGGGATGTCTGGGCCAAAGGCTGGACGGAAGTGACCTTTGATCTTTCGCCCTGGCGTGGCCAACAGGTAGTACTGACCTTTGAAACCGACAATTGCGTACCGGGTGGGCATTTTGCCTATTCATATATTGCGCTGCGTAATACCTGTGCCGGGCTTGTCATCAGCGGGCCGCAGGTAGCCTGTATCGGTAGTACACTGACCTATTCGGTCCCGGGGTTGACAGGCGCAACGTATCAATGGTCGGTACCGGGTGACTGGTCGATCGTATCGGGTACCGATACCAGTGTATTAAAAGTAAAGATCGGCAATGATGTTGGTACAGTCGCGGTGCATGAGGCGAACAGCTGTGCCGATCTGAAGTCCAGCATGGCTGTAACTACTTCGCCGCCTACGATAGCGGGTGCTGTCAGCGGCGGGGTGGAAGTTTGTACCGGAACAAATTCCAGCGTGCTGACGTTGAGCGGCAACCTGGGGTCTGTCCTGAACTGGCTGTCTTCGACGGATGGGGTCAACTATACGATAGTGAATGCCCAGACACCTGTATATACTGCTCAGAACCTGACGAGCACTACCATATTTAAGGCGTTGGTACAAAATGGGGAGTCCTGTGACATCGATACCAGCGGGGGAACGACGATGCTGGTAGATCCACTGACCGTTGGCGGGAAGCTGACGCCGCCCACAATGGAATTCTGCCTGGGGCAGAATAAGGATGCGTTGCTGACATTGACGGGTGAGATTGGAAAACCTGTCAACTGGCAGTCTTCCACGGATGCGATAAACTGGACGGATTTTACGCCGGTGTATACGGATAGTATATATTCGGTGGTAGGGCTTACCGGGCCTACGCGGTATCGTGTCCTGGTTCAAAGCGGGGTATGCCCTGCGGCGTACAGCGACATCTCCAATATTGATTTTGTGAATGTGCCTTTTCCTCAATCCACCTACTCACCTGCGGATACACTAATCTGTTATAATACTTCGGCTACACTGAACAGTACTATCACTGTCGGCACGGATTATGCGTGGTCCTCAACCGACAACCTGCTAAATGCGGGGAATGGCGTGATTGCCATGCTTCCTTATTCGATAGAGGCGACGGCGACTCCGCCGGCGACGACGCAATATGTCCTGAGTATTGAGAATGCGGGTTGTCCCAACCTGCTGAAAGATACTTTTCTTGTACAGGTGCTTCCGCCTATCCTTGTCGATGCAGGGAATGATACGGCTGTCGTGATCAACCAGCCTTTGCAGCTGCATGCCAGTTCCAACGATACGACTACGCCTGCGGGCGATGCATTTCTGTGGACGCCGGCGATCGGGCTGAATGATCCTACCATTGCCGATCCGATCGGCATGTATTCCAACGAGACAGACTCGGTCACTTACCTGGTGAAAGCCACTTCGGGTTATGGCTGTACCGGGTATGCGAAGGTGCAGGTGAGGGTCTTTAAGACGGACCCGGATATATTTGTGCCGAACGCGTTTACTCCGGGAGGACCTGCCAATACTATTTTCCGGCCTATTGCCCCTGGGATCGCTTCGCTGCAATACTTTATGGTATATAACCGCTGGGGGCAGCTGATGTACAGGACCTCACAGCTGGGGCAGGGTTGGGATGGCCAGGTCAATGGCAGGCAGGCCCAGGGCGGAGGCTATGTTTGGGTAGTGCAGGGGACGACGTATACGGGGAAGGTCATTTATCACAGGGGCACGATGGTGCTGGTGCGGTAGGTTTCCGGCAAAATGCCTATCTTTTGTGGAAATGACTATTTCCGGATGAAATCACTCCTTTTTTCCATTTGTTTTTTGTTGTTATTGCGGCCGGTGTCAGTGCCGGCCCAGTCTTCGGGCAGCCCTGATATGAGCGCAGCGTTCCCCGTGATCAATCAGCTATATAGGGACTATGCTGCAAAGAATCATTATCCCGGTTTTGTGTATGGCATTGTTGCCGATGGAAAGCTTGTATTCACCGGTAGTGTTGGTTATATCAATACGGAGAAGAAGGCGCCGGCTACGACCTTGTCGGATTTTCGTATCGCTTCCATGACAAAGAGTTTCGTTTCGGTCGCCATTTTGCAGCTGCGGGATGCGGGGAAGCTGCGGCTGGATGATCCGGCTTCTAGGTATATACCGGAATTGAAAGGGCAGGAGGGGCCTGCTTCGGATGCGCCTGTGATCACGATCCGTCATTTGCTGACTCATTCCGCGGGATTCCCGGAGGATAATCCATGGGGGGATCGTCAGCTGGCTGCCACGGATGCGGACCTGCTTGCGATGGTTCGCCGCGGGATCAGCTTTTCAAACAGTCCCGGAATTTCCTACGAATACAGCAACCTGGGGTTTACGTTGCTGGGGTATATTGTGCAGAAGGTGTCGGGGCAAACGTATGAGGCCTATATCACCGAACATATTTTACAGCCGTTGGGGATGACGCATACCTATTGGGAATATACAAAAGTACCGGAGGCTTTACTGGCGCATGGCTATCGCTGGCTGAACGGCGGCCTGGCAGAACAGCCGATGTTGCATGACGGAGCATATGGAGCGATGGGGGGAATGATCACCACGATAGAAGACTTTTCCAAATACCTAAGTTTTCAGCTGGCTGCCTGGCCTTCGCGGAGCGGTGCTGAAGAGGGGCCGTTGAAGCGGAGCTCATGCCGGGAGATGCAGCAGCCGTGGATGTTTAATAGTCTGAATGCTTCCTTTAGTTACTATGCCGGCGGTCCGGCTTGTGCGCTGAGTTCTGCCTATTGTTACGGTCTGCGCTGGAGCAAGGATTGCAAGGGCCGGACGATGGTGGGGCATACGGGAGGACTGCCGGGTTTTGGCAGCAACTGGATGATGCTGACCGATTATGGGATAGGTGTCGTCAGCTTCAGCAATCTTACATATGCGAATGCCGGTGCGATCAATATGCAGGTGCTGGATACGCTGATCAGGCTGGCGCATTTGAAGCCGAGGAGCGTAGCTGTGACGCCGATACTTGAGCAGCGGAAGGCTGAGCTGATCGCGTTGTTACCGGGTTGGGACAAGGCCGCGTCTTCTGGGATCTTTGCGGTGAATTTTTTCCAGGATTATTTTGTCGAATCGCTGAAGAAGGATGCTGCGATCATTTATGAGAAGGCGGGGAAGATCGTGCGGGTAGGGGAGATGCGGGCCGAGAATGATTTGAGAGGGAGTTTTATTATGGAGGGAGAGAAGGGGAATATAGAGGTCAGGTTTACGCTGACGCCGGAGTCTCCGGCGTTGATACAGGAATATCATATACGATTTGTGGGGAAATAGAGACCGGTCGCAGACGCGGGGTCTGCGACCGGCGTTGAGATTAGCGGCTGGCTATGTCTTTGGGCATTACGCTTGTTCTCGTCCAATTTGTGGAGTGAGTGGCGCTGAGCTTAACCTTCTGATCTGCACTTTCTAACGTGATGTAATAGGCTACTTTTCCGTTGGTTACCTGTTTGTGAAGGTCGGTGATCCAGTAGTTGCTGTAATTCTTTTTGATCGGAGTTAGCAGCCTGGAAGGTAGCTGGGTAGAAAGGATGTTACGAACGGCAGGAGCGTTTTCGGCGCGAACCTGGGAAATTCCGCTAATGCTAAGAATGAGCACGAGGGAAAAAGTAATTGTTTTCATAGCGAATTGATTGATTTTGACAATGGAGCTATGCAGTCGCAGGGCCCGTGTCATATGAATTTTTATAATTCGGCCTTAAAACGGGCTTTGGGTTTGTTCTGGTATGTATGCTGGGGTGTTTTATGCCAGTTTCATGGTTAATGGGTAGGTGCAGGCATGAAATGATGGGGATCCACTATATCGCGGTGTGGATTTTACCATTGGTTTAATGCAAAGTTTACGTGGGTGTAACATTTCCTTAACGTTTATACCAGTCCTTTGCCAAACATGTGGTGGTGATCTACCTGGAGAATCACAGCTTTGATAATCTTTACGGATCGTACCCTGGCGCCAATGGCTTATCGGATGCAAGATGGAACGCAGGGGAAGAGGGATCATCTGAAGGATGAAAAGGAGTTTATTGCTTCGGCTAAGGCGGGTAAGCTGCCGAGCGTTTCTTTTGTAAAGCCATTGGGGATCAATAATGAGCATCCCGGTTATTCCGATGTGGAAAACGGGGAAAGCCATACCGTAGAACTGATCAATGAATGCGAGCCCTTTGCAGAATGCGTTTGATTTCAATTTACCACAAGGGGGGCACGGTAAATAGTATATGACCATAAATAAATGGTGTTGGACGATATTGCTGATCGTGATGGCGGGGTATGTCTTCTTTTCCTGTACGGAAGGGAAACCAAAAGCCGCTGTTGAGCATATTATTGCACAAACTTTAGTTGCACAGGTAGATAGTTTTTCTGCTCTCTGTCGCGGTCTGCAGGCCGGGGCGGAGAGCAGTTCTGTTAATGAGAAGCAGCTGCGGGAATCGTTTCTTCGGGCGCGTCTGGCGTTTAAGAAAATAGAGTGGGCGGCCGAGTATTTTGAGCCCACAGCGTCGCGGAGCGTCAATGGTCCGCCGGTGCAGGAGGTAGAGCTGTCGGGAGTGGTCATAGAACCCGGGGGGCTACAGGTTATCGAAGGATTGTTGTTCCCGCGTTATGATACGGCTAACAAGGCTGAGCTGATACGACAGATCGGGCTGTTGCAAAGAGGGTGTGCTAAGTATAAAACACATTTCGGGAATATTGACATTTTGGACTGGCAGGTTTTTGATGCTGCCAAGCTGGAAGTATTTCGGATAGAGACGTTGGGTATTACGGGTTTTGACAATCCTCTTTCGCTGAGGAGTATGGAGGAGTCGGCGATGAGTTTGGAGAGCGTGAAGAATGCCCTTTCTTATTATGGCGAACCGGATGGTTTTGATTCGGCGGTTCATTATCTGAGGCGGAATGTTGATTTTAATACATTTGACAGGGCGACGTTCATTACCGGATATTGTGATGCTATTACCTCGGGTGTTACTGACCTGGAGGCAAGGCTGAAAATAAAGGTCACGCTGTACAACCGTCTGCTGAACCAGGAGGCGAAGACGCTGTTCGATACATCCGCTTTTAATGTCAATGCATATGCTCCTGACCCGGCTTCCTTTATATCACCGGAAAAAGTGGCGCTGGGGAAGATATTGTTTGCGGATGTGTCTCTTTCAGGTGATGGTACAAGGAGCTGTCAGTCCTGTCATCAGCCCAGTAAGGCCTTTACCGATGGATTAGTAAAAAATACGAATATAGGAACTAAAGATTTGCTGGCAAGGAATACGCCGACCTTGCTGAATGCCGCGCTTCAGCCGTCACAGTTCTATGACCTGCGGGCAAAGACGCTGGAAGATCAGGCATTGACGGTAGTACAGAATGTGGTGGAGATGCATGGTTCGATGCGGCTGTCTGTGCAGCGATTGTGGCAGGATACGACTTATCGGCGGCTGTTTGCGGCGGCTTTCCCTGTCGCGGGCAGAGTGGGGATCGATACGCTGGAAGTGATGAATGCGCTGGGATCGTATGTCAGAAGCCTTGTGTTTTTGAACAGTCGTTTTGATCAATATATGCGGGGCAATAAGGCGGCTTTGACTGCTGAAGAGGTAAACGGGTTCAACCTTTTCATGGGCAAGGCAAAATGCGGGACCTGTCATTATATGCCTTTATTCAATGGTAATTTTCCTCCCAGGTTTGTAAAGACGGACGCGGAGGTCATCGGCGTGCCGGCTACGGCGCAGGCGCTTGTGCGGGGTGGCGCGAATGGTGCTGCGAATGGTGGCGCGAATGGTGCTGCGCAGGTTGCTGCGAATGGTGCTGCGCAGGTTGCCGCGAATGGTGGCGCGAATGGTGCTGCGCAGGTTGCTGCGAACGGTGCTGCGAAGGGCGCGGTGATCGATGCGGACCCTGGAAGATTTGCGATAGTACCGGCTAAGTCATTTCTGCATGCCTTTAAGACACCAACAGTAAGAAATGCTGCCCGTACGGGGCCGTATATGCATAACGGAGTATTTCGAACGCTGGAAGAGGTGATGGACTTTTATAGTAAGGGGGGTGGTGCCGGGCTGGGGATAAAGATACCGAATCAGACGCTGCCGTTTGATAAGCTGGACCTTAGTGAAAATGAACGCAATGAGATCATTGCGTTTATCAGGAGTTTGGATAGTCAATGAAAATAAGAAACCAGGGATGATTTTTTTGTAAATTGAGAGAGAAGGAGTTACCTTATTCTATGGCTCATTTTACGAATGTTTTAAAATTTTGGCGATCTGTAGAGACGTTTACCCTGCCTGATATTGCTGCGAAGCGGAACAGACCTAATGTTTACCAGGAACTGGAGGCCGGGAAAAGACTTCCCTGGGAGCCGGGTGCATTGCCGGAGGCAAGGGAGGGTAAACAGTGGCGGCATACGATCTATTTTCATGTCATTGATAAGGAAGCTGTTGTAGACTCGCTTGCCCGGCTGAGCGGCTCGGAAGAGTACAGGGAGCCGGTTGGTGGTCGTACTTGTCTTTCGGCGATGGTTGTGGATCAACTGGGGCGGCCTAATGAGCGCAGCTATTCTTCGGCGGCCTTTATTTTCGGGATAAAGATCTTGAGGGAGAAGAAGGACCCGGAGCTTTTACCGGAGTTGTTGAAGAAGGCGCATGAGGATTATGTGAAACGTTGGGAACTGATTGCGGAGGAGGTGGTTCGTGTTGATTGGAGGTTGCTGCAAAAGGAGCTAAGCTATCTGAAAGAGTTGGCGGGGAGGGATTTACCGATGAAGGTGTCTGTTTTATGCGTTTCGGAAGCTGTGAATGTTAAGGCGGCTGTGGAAGCTCCTTTTTTGAATAGTTATTACCTACAGGATCTGAACATGCTGATCGGTTTGTCTTCTCCGGGTCGGCCTTTGGAGACTTTTTTGAATGCGGAGGTGGGGACGAGGAGTGATCTGTTGGAGGCGGGAGCGTTGTTGAAGAGCCTGAACCCGAAGGAACTTTGTGCCGGCCGGTGGCCTGCCAATCCGGAACAGGGTCTGTATAGCGCTCAGCAGGCTGCGTTGAACCGGGGTTTGGCTTTATTGGGAGCCGGTTCTGGATTGATCGGTATCAATGGACCGCCCGGAACGGGGAAAACGACCTTGCTGAGGGATGTTGTTGCGGAGGTTGTTGTGAGGAGGGCCAGGCGGCTATTGGGGGTGAAGGTCGGAGATCTCTTTGCGGGCAGGCCTCATAAGCTAACGGACATGGTCAGCTACTATACCCCTGACGCGGCGGTTTTTGGGAATGATGGGATTGTTGTAGCCAGCAATAACAATACGGCGGTTGAGAATATCTCCAGGGAGCTACCGCTTGCGAGGAGCGTTGACGCCGAGGCTTTTGAAGGGCCGGAGTATTTTTCTTCGATCGCTACGAATATACAGGGGGAGGCTTGTTGGGGGATGATGAGTGCGGTATTAGGGAAATCGGAGAACCGCAGTGCGTTTATCGACAAATTCTGGTTTAACAGCGGTCGGGGTTTTGGGCGGTATTTGAAGGGGGAGTATGGGGAGGGGATCGCGAATGAGCGGCATTATGAGGAGACGGCGGAAGAGTTGCGGGGATTATTGGAGGAGTATGATCGATTTAAGGATGTGGCGGGGGAGTATCATGAGTTGGTTGTTGGAGCAGCCGGGGGGCGATTGGGAGAGCTTGCGGATGTCCTTAAAGGTGAGTATGGGATAGCCCATGCTGACTTGCCGGGGGCCGGATTTTTGGACTTGTCTTTGGCTGAGATACATCGGATGAGGCCTTATTCGTCGCGGAAGATAAATCTTCTTCGGAGCAAAATATTTTTATGTAGCCTGGAGCTGCATGAGTGGGCGATACGTACGAATGCGAGGCAGTTCAACAGCAATTTGAATGCTTTTGTGGACATGCTCATGAATAAACATGCCGGGCTTATCGACGAAGGGACCGCGGCTATTTTGTGGAATACTTTCTTTTTCTGTGTACCGGTGGTGTCTCTTACCCTGGCTTCCTTTCAGCGGCAGTTTGCAAAATTGGGGCAGGGGTCGCTTGGCTGGTTATTATTGGATGAGGCGGGGCAGGCTACGCCGGCTTCGGCCTGTGGCGCTATCTGGCGGTCGAAGCAATGTATTGTCCTCGGAGACACGCTTCAGATTCCCCCTGTTGTGACCA
Source organism: Puia sp. (assembly GCA_036499285.1). Classification (GTDB taxonomy): domain Bacteria; phylum Bacteroidota; class Bacteroidia; order Chitinophagales; family Chitinophagaceae; genus Puia. The sequence goes on from DASYEB010000028.1 coordinate 71,851, forward strand.
TTCCAAGGGGGCTTGGCAAGTTATTGCAGGACTATTATACTATTAAAGATGATTGCTGGTCACCGGTGTACTCCTCGGTACAGACCTTGGCGGACAGGGTTACGGCTGCCGGTACTTATGTAGGGGCGGCCTGGACGGGTCTGCCGTTGCGTGCGCACAGACGGTGTAGTGAGCCGATGTTCTCCATTGCCAATGTGATCGCATATGACAATCAGATGGTGCGTGTCGGGGCCGATAGACGGATGGATCTGCCTACCGGGGAAAGCGGTTGGATAGATGTGCAGGGGGTGACGGCGGATGGGCATCTGATCCGGGAGGAGCTGATGGTGCTGGAAGAGATGATCGGACGGTTGGGTGATTCTTTGGTTTCGGAAAAGACGTTTGTGATCTCGCCGTTCCGGTCGGTGGCGGATATTTGTTATGAAGAGTTCAATGTGAAGGGGCGTGTAGAGTGCGGGACCATACATACTTTCCAGGGGAAGGAGGCGGAGGTCGTTTTTCTCGTTTTGGGGACATTGCCGGAGAATGTCCGGGCGAGGGATTGGGTGGCGGGGGCTCCGAATATGTTGAATGTGGCGGTCACCAGGGCGAAGGCCCGGTTGTATGTGATCGGGAACAGGGGGGTATGGGGCAGGCATCGGTATTTTTCGGAGCTGGTGAGGGTGCTGCCGGTGAAGGAGCATTTTAGCGGAAGGTTGTTTTAGGGAAAGCTGCGCACCTTATTTTTTGTTGGAATCAGGCGACTTTGGTAAGCTTTTTCTTTGTAGTTGTTATATGAGCTTTTATAGGAGAGACAAGTTTATATGGTTTGTTGAAAAGTTCCTGGGAGACTTTAAACCTGGATGCGAGTTTGCGAATAATGTCTCTGGATAATCCCCGCCGATAGTGAAGAATATCCGATATGAGGCTTTTACCAACTCCCAATTCAGTTGCGAGATCTGTTGCTTTTATCTTATTTTCCTTCATTAGATAGCTAAGTAGTTCAACGGGATTTGCATCGGAAAAGGGCTTCGAGAATATTGCAATATTCTTTGTATTGTTGAATGTTAATTATTTAGATTGTTTGCCCGTCTGTATATGGTGAGTCAGAGAAGTGAGGTCCACATTATAGGTTCCGAGTAAAGTTCGACAAAAGTTTGGGAAAGTATGGAGCAATTTTACCAGGCTGATCCGAAAGCCAAAGCCCCGGGAGTTGACCGGGGCCTGTATTAGATTGCATGGATGGGCCTGGAAGGCTAATCTTTTTCCTCCTTGTCAGTATCTTCATTTTCATTTTCTTCCACTCTTTTTTTGACCTTTTGCACCAGGGACGAGACCGGGCCCTTCATATGTTCTTCGGGATCGGTGGTGCCGAGTGTTTCCGGATCGGGTTGTCTTGCATTTTCATTTCCTTTGGTTGGCGGATGCTGGTCTGCTTTGTTTTGATCCGACTTATCTGCTTTATTTGGTGTCATATGGTGATGTTTATACCATTTGTCATAAAAAATTGTGCCACCGGCAGCCGGTATGGAATTAGGTATTATATTGTCGGGCGATGACAACATGTTTCATCTCATAAAGGCAGTATTTATGGCAACCAGGTATCATTTTTTCGTCCTTTGTATTTTGTGGTTTAGTGCGAGCATGGCACAGGCTCCTTTGCCGGTTCCGGTGAATATCCGGGCGGCCATGGTGAAGGGAACGCGTACGGCGAGCGGTCAGCCAGGGGCCCGATACTGGCAGAATGGGGCTGACTATTCCATCCAGGTGAGGTTTGATCCCCTAACGCGGCTGGTCAGCGGCCGGGAAACCATTGTGTATAGCAATAACAGCCCGGATACTTTGAGGCAGCTGCTTTTTAAATTGTATCCCAACCTGTATAAAAAAGGCGCCATACGGATGATGCCACTAAAGGCGGAGGATATCACGGACGGAGTTGCGGTTAGCAACCTGTCGATAGAAGGGGCCGCGATAAATGCGGGAGCTGCGAGAGGTACAGATATGGGTGTCAGGGTACCTGCAGTGGCTCCGGGAAAGAGTGTGCCTATTTCGCTGGATTTCTCTTATACCCTTAATAAGACTTCCCATGTAAGGACGGGACAGGTAGATAGCGGGTCCTTTTTTGTGGCTTATTTTTTTCCGCGGATAGCGGTGTATGACGATATTGATGGATGGAACCGGAATCCTTACCTGGGCTCGCAGGAGTTTTATAATGATTTTTGCAATTTCAATGTCGAGGTAACGGTGCCGGGTGACTATGCGGTTTGGGGTACGGGAGACCTGGTCAACCGGCATGAAGTATTATCGGCTGTCTGTAACCAGCGAATTGATGCTGCGGAGAATGGCGATGGAGTGGTTTCCGTCATTGATTCGGTCGATCTCGCCCGCCGCGATTTTATTCATCATGCGGATAGCAATACATGGAAGTTTCAGGCTACCGATGTAACGGACTTTGTATTTGCGGTCAGCAACCACTATCTCTGGAAGTCCTCGAGCCTTGTAGTGGATCCTGTGACGCGCCGGCGGACCAGGGTGGATGCCGTTTTTAATCCGGTGCATAAAGACTTTTATGAAGTGGTGGATTTTGCGCGTAAGACGGTAGAAGGTATGAGCTATAAATTTCCGGCATGGCCTTATCCATATGCACACGAAACGGTGTTTGACGGATTGGACCAGATGGAATATCCGATGATGGTGAACGACAATCCGCTGGATAAACGGGAGGATGCGATAGAACTGACCGATCATGAGATATTTCATACGATGTTCCCGTTCTATATGGGCATCAATGAAACCAAGTATGCCTGGATGGATGAGGGATGGGCGAGTATCGGGGAGTGGATCATCTCACCTATGATAGACTCTTCTATTGTCGACGAATATGGGGTGGGGCCTTATGCTTCTTCTTCAGGGAAGGAGATTGACCAGCCGATCATCACCTTGTCTACCCAGGAAACCGGGGAGAGTTATTTTCTCAACTCCTATGCCAAGCCGGCGATGGGCTATTACTATGCTAAGGACCTGCTTGGTGACAACTTATTCTTTAAAGGGCTGCGTAAATATATTACTGACTGGCATGGGAAACATCCTCTCCCACTGGATTTCTTTGGCAGCATGAATGCGGGGTCGGGACAAAATCTGAACTGGTTTTGGAAGAGATGGTTCTATGAGGATGGATATACCGATCTTGGGATAAAGGAAGTTGGAGGCGGCCAGGTGGTCATCGTCAATAAAGGCGGGAAACCTTTGCCGGTAGATCTGAAAGTGGAGTTTGCGGATGGGACGGTGAAGAAGATCCATCGGTCGGTAGGGGTGTGGGAGAAAGGGAATACGGAAGTGTCGGTGTCGTTGGGATCGGGGAAGGCGATGAAAAATATCAGTTTGGGGAGTACCTATACACCGGATAGTTTTATGAAGGATAATGTTTGGGTGGGGAAATAAGATTTTTGGACCCAGGCCGCTTTTTAATCGTTGTAGGCCAGCGAGTCTTTGGGATGCAGCGCTGCGGCGCGTTTTTTTTCCTGCTCATATGCTATTGCGATCTGCGGATGGGCCAGCAGGTAATCGCGGAAAGCAAGATGTCTTTTTATATTGGCCGCTCCTTTTTCGAAAAAGTGAAGGTGAACCAGACGCTGTCCTGTAGGGCTGGTGAGGGTGCCGGGTATGGAGGTGGGAATTTACGATATACATTTATAGAATGGAGAATCTTGAAATATCAGGAGATATAAATTATACTAAAAGATGAAGACATCGAAAATACCGTTGTCGGTATTGGAACTGGCAATCGTTAGAGAAGGAGGAAATGCCCGCACTGCCATTGAAGGAACGGTCGCCGTGGCGCAGCATGCGGAATCGCTTGGTTATACGCGGATCTGGATGGCGGAGCATCATAATATGGAGCATATTGCCAGCTCTGCTACTTCGGTCCTGCTTGGGCATGTTGCTGAAAAGACCCGGAATATCCGGGTGGGCTCGGGGGGAATTATGCTGCCCAATCATTCGCCGCTGGTTATCGCGGAACAGTTTGGGACGCTTGAAACCTTATATCCGGGGCGTATCGACCTGGGCCTGGGAAGGGCGCCTGGTACGGATCAGCTTACGGCTATGGCTTTGCGCCGGAATAATATGTCGACGGCGAATAATTTTCCTAATGATGTCGTGGCATTGCAGACTTATTTTAATGCTGCGAACCGCGAGTCGAAGGTCAGGGCTTTTCCGGGCGAGGGGCTTAGCCTGCCTATCTGGATACTGGGTTCCAGCACGGATAGCGCTTATCTCGCGGCGCAGATGGGGCTGCCTTATGCGTTTGCGGCGCATTTTGCACCGGCGCAGTTCAAGGCGGCTATCGGCATCTACCGGCAGAATTTTTTGCCATCGCCTCAGCTGGCTCAGCCATATGTTGTGGCTTGTGTGAATGTGATGGGGGGAGAGACGGATGCGGAGGCGGAGTTTCTTGCTACGAGTTTGTATCGTATGTTCCTGGGATTGGTTCTTAACCAGCGCGGGCCTTTACAGCCGCCGGGCCCTTTGCCGGCGAGCTACAAGGTTCCGGAGGTATACCAGATGGTCCATAATATGACGGCGTGTACGTTTACGGGCTCGATGGAGACACTTAGAGAGAAGCTAATGCTGTTTGTGGCGGAGACGGGGATAAATGAATTAATGGCTACGAGCCCGATCTATGATCTGGTGGCCAAGCTGAGGTCGTATACGATCTTAAAGGAGGCGATGGCGGGGGAATAATTATTACAGGCGCGGCAGTTTTTGGCGCCGGTGCAGGCAGCGTTGGTATGGGTGTATTGGATAACGGTGAAAGAGAGTAGGAATGCGGAGAGGGCAAGTGTCAGGAGGGTGAGGAGTTGCTTTTTCATGGTTTTTGGTGTTTAGTGGAGTATGAGGTACAAAAAATTGTAATTTGCCACTATGGTTGTTTGAGAAGAGCAGATAGAAAATGGATACCCGCTTTTTATTGTAAAGAATGAGCTAAAAAAATGAAAAGGACAAAATATCCGGAATCTGAATTGCCTGTTCTCTCCAAAGCGATACTTGAACAGGAACGAAGGATGCTGTTAGACCTGGGGAACGATATCACAAGCGTCCGGGATAAGAATGACCTTCTGGTACTTTTCTCAAAGCGGATCAAAAGCCTCTTTTACTTTACGCATACGATCGTCACCCTCATCGACTATAAAGACGAGACTTATACCCCATTCCTGCTGGATAACGAAAACTCTCCCATCAGGGGGCACACCCTGTATCAGCAATTGGTGTATTCCCGGTTTTCGCTGAACGAACCTTTTATCCAGTCGGTATTACATGCGGGTAAGCCCATATCTTTTTTACTGGCGGACATCATGGACCAGCCGCAAAGCCCATCCTTTCTCCGGGTCAATCATGAAGAAGGCGTGAAGGAAATATTGATGACCCTTCTTATGAAGGAGGGGAAACCGATGGGTTTTATTCACATTTATTCTGACAGGGTCGGCAGCTTCTCCGATGAATTCAGGAGCGTCATCACAGGTATCGCCCCCCAGCTGTCGAGCGCCATCTCCAATATCATCAAAAATGAAGAGCTGCTTAAAAAGGAAAAGGAAAAGTCCTTCCTGCTCGATTTCAGCAGTGATATAGCAGCTGTAAGAACAAAGGAGGAACTTGCCATTGCCGTGCGCGCCTCCCTGAGCAAGCTCAACCATCTACGGGGATATGTCATTCGTAAGATCAATGAAGACGGCGCTACCCTGAGTGCCTATATTTATGACCCCGGCATTATCAAGCTGGACACCAAAGAACTGGAGGAGCTGGCCAGGACCAGCTTCCCTATCCATGACGGCCTTCAGAACCGGGTGCTGAATAGTTATATCCCTTTGCTGTTCAGTGTAGACAGGGAAATACAACGTGGCATTACATCCAGCTATCTCCAGTATTGGAAGCGGATGGGATATAAAAACATGGTAGGCGTCCGGCTTCGTAATGGAGAAACGAACCTGGGTATTTTGTGGCTGGGCATCGAGCAGATAAATATTCAGCTGCTGCAGGGTATTTGCAGCCAGATATCCATTGCAATGGCGAATATCATAGCCAATGAACAGATCAGCAAGAAGCAGGAGGAACAGGCCTTTCTGCTGGACTTCAGCAACGATGTCACACAGGTGAGAACCAAGCCTGAACTGCAGGAGGCTATTTTCAAGGTACTGGATAAAACCTTGCATACGCAGCTGGCCATGATCCGGGTGATCGATGACGACGGCATCCACCTGTCTCCCTTTATGTTTGACAAGACCCTGTTTAAGAACGCAGGAATAAACTTCGATAAAATGTCGGCTGACCGGATCACTATCGAGGAACCCTATACGTCCCGCGTGCTGGCCAGTAAGGATGGATTGGTGTTCAACATCGAAGAAGAAATAAAGAGCGGCAATGCGTATGCCAGGCTTTGGAAGACCACCGGTTTAAAGAATATGTACAGTCTGCCATTGCGGGCAGGTGACAAAAACATCGGAACCATCTGGCTGCTGGCCGACCGACTGAGCAGGCTGATGCTGAAAGGCATTTGTTCCCAGATATCTATAGCCATCGCCAATATACAGGCTAATGAAAAACTGCTGGCGTATAAAAAGCAGCTGGAAGTAGAGAACGCCTATCTGAAAGAGCAGATCAGGACCATTTACAATTTTTCCGAGATCATTGGTAACGGTGCGGCAATGAAGGAAGTGTACCGTCTGATGTCCCTGGTAGCGGGGTCCAATACCACGGTGTTGGTGCTGGGGGAAACAGGGACAGGCAAGGAACTGATCGCAAGGGCGATTCATAACGCGTCGCCGCGAAAGGACAAACTGATGGTAAAGGTTAACTGCGCTGCGCTGCCTGCCAGTCTCATAGAAAGCGAGTTGTTTGGCCATGAAAGGGGCGCTTTTACAGGGGCTTTCGACCGGCGTATCGGGAAGTTTGAGCTGGCCGATCATAGTACGATATTCCTGGACGAGATCGGGGAGATGCCGCCGGAAGCCCAGGTGAAGTTGTTGCGGGTAATACAGGAGCGCGAGCTGGAACGGCTGGGAGGGAAGCAAACGATCAAAATCGATGTCCGGTTGATTGCGGCGACCAACCGGAACCTGGAGGAGCAGGTAAGGGCCGGACATTTTCGGGAAGATCTGTATTACCGGCTGAATGTATTCCCCATCCATCTTCCTCCACTCCGGGAGCGACCCGAGGATATCGAATCGCTTATGAAGTTCTTTGTTGAAAAATACAGCCGGAATAACGGCAAGAAGATAAGAAAGATCGCGCCGAAAGTCCTGCAGCAATTGAGCAGCTATACCTGGCCGGGCAATGTACGGGAACTGGAACACCTGATAGAGCGCAGCGTACTGCTGGCGTCCGAGGACATATTGCAGGAGGTATACATCCCCCGAAGCACCGCCACTGAAAAACAGGGACTGGCCCATCTTGCCAACCGTACGCTGGAGGAAGTCGAACGCAGCTATATTATTGACGTATTGAAACGTTGTGCCGGCAAGATCTCCGGTGCGGGCGGCGCTGCCGAAATACTACAAATTCCAGGGAATACTTTGCACTCCAAGATGAAAAAGTTAGGCATCACCAAGGCCGACTATTTTTCGTGAAATGATCTGATGGCTCCCTTTATATGATGAAACTGGCCGTGCTTTCACTAAATACAGTGAAAAACAACAGGGCCTTATCTGCTTAGATTATTGATCATCAATGATCTGAGTTTTTGGCATTTGGTTGGGCCTCTATAAAGAAATTAAAAAATCACAGTATGAAAATCGTAATCATCGGAGGCACCGGCCTCATAGGAACCAAGGTAGTAGCAAAACTTCGCGCGTTGGGTCACCAAGTTATTGCCGCCTCTCCTTCCGGGGGCATCAATACCATTACAGGGGAAGGTTTGGCCGAAGCCCTGAGCGGTACGGATGTGGTAGTTGATCTTGCCAACTCTCCATCCTGGGAAGACAAGGCCGTCATGGAATTTTTTCAGACAGCCGGCCACAATTTACTGTCGGCAGAGATCAATGCCGGAGTAAAACATCATGTAGCAGTGTCCATTGTAGGTGTCGACCTTATGCAGGACAGCGGCTATATGCGGGCTAAAAAGGTGCAGGAAGACCTGATCACTCAATCCGGCGTACCTTATACCATCATCCGGAGCACTCAGTTCCTGGAATTCCTGGCAGGCATTGCCAAGGAGGCTACGGACGGGGATGTGGTGCATATTTCGAATGTACAATTCCAGCCCATAGCTGCTGAGGACGTTGCTTCCTTCGTTGCCGAAGCTGCATTGAAGGCCCCCGTCAATGGAATAACAGAGATAGCGGGTCCTGAGCGTTTTACCATGCCTGAAATTATTGCCCGGTACCTAAAAGACACTAATGACTCCCGCAAGGTTATCCCCAATGATCATGGCAAATATTATGGAGCGCAGATCGGTTATGCGTCGTTGGTACCGGCCGGACAGGCAAGGCTGGGATCTATCAACTATGAAAAATGGCTGAGCAGTCAACTGCAGCACGCATAAGGTCCAATGGTCTGCCGGCTGTTGGTTATTGCCGGCAGACCCATTTTTTTCACTATCTAAACTGCAAACAACATGTCGTTCTTTTTTGTACATCCCTTCAAACGTAAACAGCGCGACGAGCAAGCGCTGGTCCCCCTTCATGAGGTTCCTGACAATTCAAGCGAAGGAGGCGAATTTCTCGACGACGCCATTCGTATGGAAGACCTGTCGTCAACGCGTACAGAAGAAACCGTTGCCGCCGGAAGTCCCGGGATCTTAGTGTAGGACTATGACCTGTCCGGTGCGAACGGACTCGTCGCAGGCCAGGGCGATCCGGAGACTGGCAACAGCATCCTCCGTAGCATCGGTGAGATCGATATTTTCCCGTATGGCCCGTAAGAAGAATTGTTGTTCGCGGCGGCAGAGCTCATTGTGGTCTGGCTCATCTTCGAGGTTGATCCAGGTATCAGGCTGCAGGAATTCATCCTGCGGATCCAGATCGGCCCGGTGGTAACGGAGGGACTCTGTCTTCGTATGCGCTTCGACGGAATCGGATTTCCCGGAGCCGGCGGCCTCTTTTGCCAGGATCGAGACAGATCCCTTAGGTCCGATAACGTCCTTCACGAAGAACGCCGTCTCGCTGATCATAGGCCCCCATCCTGCTTCATACCATCCTACCGACCCATCTTCAAAGCGGATCTGCAGCTGACCGTAGTTGTAATTGCCGGCGGGAATCTCCCCGGTGAGCCTGGCTCCGATTGCGCTGACCTGTACAGGCCGGGAGCGGGTCATCTGGCACATAACGTCGATATAATGAACCCCGCAGTCTACGATAGGGCTGAGGCTTTTCATCAGGTTGCGATGAACGGTCCACATTCTCCCATGACTCTGCTGGTTGAGGTTCATCCGCATTACCAGGGGTTTGCCCAGTTGGCCGGTCATTTCGATAAAACGCTGCCAGGATGGGTGATGGCGCAGGATATAGCCTACCACCAGCTTTCGGCCTGCTTTAGCAGCGGCGAGCGCCACTCTCTCAGCGCCTTCAATAGTATCTGCCAACGGCTTTTCGATGAAGACATGGCATCCTTTTTCAAAAGCTTTCAGCGCATATTCTTCATGAGTATCGGGGTAGGTGGAAATGCAGACTGCGTCGGGGCGGGTGGCCTCCAAAGCCTGCTCATAGTCGTCGAACAGCGGATAGCCGCCGCCCAGCTGCTGGTTCAGGGCAACTTTGCTCGCGCCGGTAGAGACCAGCCCCACTATAGTAAATCCGTCCAGGTCATGATAGGCTTTTGCGTGAGAAGCGCCCATATTGCCACAACCGACTACCAGGATCCTGCAATTTTCAACTTTGCTCATTGGGAATATTTTGTCAAATATATATGACTAGTCCCAATTGACGGGCGACTATGGGGTAAAAGCTTTATCCCTCCGTACGACCCGCAAATTTCCAACGTCCCCAGACTACAAAGAGGGAAATAGCCAGGAACAGCAAATTGACTGCTACATTCCTGTTTTCTTTAAGCCTATAATGAATGGGCGCTGCCAGCAGCATAATCACGGCGAAACATGCGGCAGAAACGGGTGTCAGAAAAGGCCATATACCTATCCACCAGGGAAGAATGATACCGACTGCGCCTGCTATTTCACTGATGCCGATGAAACGAATGGTTGCCGGACTGTGGCCGACGACTCCTGTTTGTCCCCGGCCGATCAATTGTTTCTCCGAATAGATAGACTTGTTGATCCCGGAATACAGAAAAGCGGCTGCCAGGATAATCTGGCCTGTCCAAAGTAAACTGTTCATGGTTGTAAGTTTTAACACCACAAAGCTCGCTTGTGTGCAATATCTTTCCTTTGACATTTGTCAAAAACTCAGTGTTGGGAGCGAATACGGCTCAGGGTTTCCTGCGTGACGCCAATGTAGGAAGCGATCATTCCAAGGGGCGCCCTGTTTATCAGGGAGGGGTTAGCAGTGATCAGCTGCTGATACCGATGGCGGGCTGTGGCAAAGTGAAGGTCGTCAAATCGTTGTTGCAGCTGGATGATGCCATGGCTTAAAAGCAGACGTCCGAGCCGTTCGATATCGTGGTATTGCTGGTAAAGCTTTTCGAGATCGGAGTAAGAAATTGCCCAGAGGACAGCGTCCTCCAATAATTCGATTCCACGTTTGTCCGGCTGGTGAGTGAGGAAACTGATGATCGAGACGGCAATAGAGTCTTCTGTGCTGAACCAGTCGGTCACTTCCCTGGCGTCTTTCAGGTAGTATGTTCTTGTAAGGCCCTTTTCGATATAGTAAAGATGCTGGCAGATAGCTCCGGGGCGAAGGAGGTTATGGCCTTTGGGAAGGTCCATTTGTTGAAGAACGGACGCGAGGGCGGTTTCGCTATCGGGGGATAGAGCCGTAAATTTTTTTATAAAGGTGAAGAAGGACGTCATTGATACAGGTGGATGGATTCTGTTTTTTGCAGATCTTCGATCCACAATTGAATATATTTAGAAAGGTCTTTTTGTTCAGGATATTGTTTCAATTCGCCAAATGAGGCATACACAACAAGGCCCAGCAGGATACAATGTGCAATGTCAAGCTGCATTAGCAGGCCCAGGCTATAGCCGGCAATAAAATTCTGCCTGGCATCGGGAGCCATTTCTATGCTAAGATCGACGTGCTTTCTCGAAAGCATAAATTGCTGCTCGTTAGAAAAAAATATTACATCACTTGCTGACCATATCAGGAGGCGGTCTACGTTCATGGTTCTGAATATGGAGAAATAATTCCTTTTCCGATCTGCGAGGGCCTGTTCCGTGATAGGTGTATTGTTATCCACACCATTCAACACCATCCATAATTTTACCGCTTCGTTTTCATCCAACGCAAGTGTAACTTTTCCATACTTCGAAAAATCGGCGATAATATCAAGGACCTCGTCCACTTCAAAAGAGCGTTTTTTTGCCGGGTCGCCGAGATAAAAAATGAATTCCAGATCGTTTTTATTAAGCGGCTTGATAACATTAATAAGCAAGGCATCCCACAAGGCGGAGGCACCGTGGAGGGTTGCCCAGTCGTCAAACGCAACAGTGTGGCAGTTGCGGAACAGAGAACGGAGTTGTTCGATAACAGCCTCGTTATTAAAAAAAGCCAGTACGTGTTCTTCAATTTGCCCGGCAGGAAGGGTGATACTAAATCCTGACAGCGCCGTAAGGTCATGGGGCGCGCTTAGTGTCAGGCTGCGGATCCCCAAAATGTTTAATATTTCAGGCAGCTGCGATTCGCTGATACCCAATGAACTTAACGATAAACCGGTTGTAGCGGGATTTAATCGATCGTCGCCCTGTAAACGACTTACGTACACGTTTTCTCCGAACTGAAAATTGCGTATTGTTGTTAACAGATCCGATAATATTGAACTGGTGTCTTTGACTTCCACATTGAACATCATCATTTTTATATTTTTTAAAGGTTAATAACGATAGGGGAGGCTGTCGATTCGGATATGGAGGTGCAACGGTTGTGCCAATTGCCTAAACATTTGATCATAGGGCATTTAGGTAATTACCCGGCTTGTGTTTTTCACTTTATTTAGTGAGTTAACGATAACTTTAACGATATTCAGAGGAAAGCTATCTAACTGGGGCGGGGTCCTATTCGTTGCTTGAAAAACTGTAAATATCTCCATATAAGCCCTTACATATCCTGAAAAATTGTTTTGGAATGCCTTTTGTAAAAGAGACGGTCGTGACCATTTTCGGATCACAATCGGGGTTTTCTTTACTATTTAAAAATATGAGCTCATCCTTCAAGATCTTAGATGGTAGATCATATACGCTACCCAGATAATAATTTCCAATGTATTGGTTCTTCCTGTTGAAGATAAGCACCCTGGTGGTGGCTCTATGTGACAAACCCCAAATCCGGATCGAGGTCATTAATTTATATGATCGACCATTCCCTGAGCTTATAACTCCCAGATAGTGGAGGTAGGTTTCTGTGGAATCTTTCGGATCGACAAATTTATAAATAGAATCAATATTGTTCCATTTTAGTACTTGCTTTCGGATTCGTCCGTCGTTGATCTGCCCGTTTACGGAGAAAGCACTAACGGCCAAAAGCAAAATGGTGCAATAGATCCTCATTTATGATTTCTTTTCGGTTGTGTCGGGTGGTATTTAGAGAATTACAAAAAAATAAAAACGGCACAAATGAAAGGCGGCAACCTGCATCTTTAAACAGCGAGCTCTTCAAAAAAATAAATCACAATAATTACCGCATTGCTGGCGCCAATATTTCTGGGGGTATGGGGAATGCGGCCATCAAATAATAGTGAGTCTCCTGCACTCAGAAAGAGGGTTTCGTGCTCAAACTGATATTCAATCTCTCCTGATAACACATATTTATATTCGAAGGCTTCTGTTTCAACCATCGGTCTTTGGGAATTGGGCTCTAATTCAAGCAATATAATATCAACGGTCGATTTTTCGATGTTCCTGGTAAATACCCGGTGATAGTGAAATCCAACAGCCTGCTCCTTTTCAAAAGAGGTATATTCCTCTTTGCGTTTTACCAAAATGGTCTTTGTAGTGTTGTTCCGGTCGATTTCTTTGAAAAAATCATTCAAGTCAATTTCCAGAGATCTGATGATATCAATTAAAACGATCAACGAAGGTACAACCCTGTTATTCTCAATCCGGGAGATCATGCCTTTACTTACTGAAGCCTTTTCTGCAAGTTCCTGGACAGTCATGCCTTTATTTTTCCTCCGCTCTTTTATCTGGGCGGCTATCCGGATCAAAATATCTTCTTTCATAATAATTTGACCAAAGATAGCTTTTCCTCCCATATATACGGACTTTCCAGATATATCGAGATGCGATCCGGGTCCATGGTATTTGCAAAAAAAACAGCGACCTGCTTGTCGGATTGCAGGCCGCTGCAGCGGTACATTGCCTATGAATTATCGCCCTTTAAATTATTGTTTTTCTTTCTTTTGTTCTTTCAACTGCTGATCGAGCTCCTTGCTATCTTTCAGCATCTGGCTGGGATGGTCATACTCTCCACCAGCCTCAAAAGCCTTCCAGTCAAATTTTTTATCCAATGGCGTCAGCGCCTTCTGCGGGTCAAAGATCCGCAGATCGGAAGGCAGCGCATTATAGGGCGTATAGTCCGGCACACTGGCAAATAAATCACTGAGATCAGCGGCGCCGGCATCGTACTGGTTGAGATAAGGAATACGCAGGCTATTCCACATCGTTTTGAAGATGCTGCCAAAGCTATAGTGAACATGGCCTCCATAATGCTTTTTGGCATAAGGGGATGCCACCATTAATATGCTACGGTGTGCGTCGACGTGATCTACTCCACCCTGTGAATCGTCTTCCGTAATAACGACAGCCATGTTTTTCCAATAGGGTGTATGCGAAAGATATTCAATAGTTCTGCCAATAGCCAGGTCATTATCCGCCATAAAGCTTTCCCGGAACGGATACCCGTAATCAGCTCTTACGTCTCCCCCATGGTCATTGGCGATACGAAGCGTAATTACTGAAGGAAGAGGGAGTCCGGGTTTTAGCCAGCGCGCTTCGACTTCTTTAATAAACACATCTACACGGAACTGATCAGGAACGGTCGTATTAAAAACGGGATAGATGCGTGAGGAATGATCTTCCAATTTACCGGGCACAGGATAGTTGCCCTGGTATTTTACCGTCAATAGCTGAAAGGCCGTATCGTCGAAACGACTGCCAAAACCGAGACCCAGTCCGAAATTGAAATAGTTGACCTTGTTTCTTTCGAAGAGATCCCAGATAGACCCTGCTTCATTATAGTCCTCGGGATAGATAGCGCTGGAACCCGATGTGAGGGAAAGCGATCCGGGCAGCTTCACACCGCGCTTCATTTCACGGTTGCCTCCATAACCGGCGCTGGTAGTAGATTCTGTCCATTCGTTGGGGTAAGTATCTACCAGCCACCTGTGACCATCCGAAGAATGATCGGCATCGCAATAAAAATTGTCGCCAAAGGCAAACTGTCTGGCAAGCGCCAGGTGATTGGGCATCACCGTCGCATCCGTAACGGATATGGTTCTGCCAGGGTTATTCACGCGCCGGACATGTGTGCCAAACCGGGCAATTGTTGAATCACCATTCGCAAAGTCCAGCTGACCAAGGACTTCGTCATAAGTGCGGTTTTCTTTCTGAATAAATACCCAATAACGGATGGGTGATGTCGAAGCACCAGGATACAAAGGAATGGGGTTATTGGCCCTTGCTTTGAATGCAGCATCGCTGGCTGATTGGAAAAGGAAATTGTTGTCAATCACTTTCTTTGTAAGGGCTGGCAGGTTAGCAGCATTGGGCGCCGGACAGATGGAAACGAACCCCTTCATCAGGCGACCGATGTTGCTGCCTTCGGGCCCCGGATTGAAATCCCTGCCTCCATTAGGACCAGAACCAAAACCTTTTGCATTGGCAACATATATCGTTTTGCCGTCGGCGCTGACAGCCAATTTGGAAGGAAACCAACCCACAGGGAAATGTCCTTTTACCGTAAAATCGTCAGCGGAGACTACCGCCACAGCATTGATACCGGATTCTGCTATATACAAGGTCTTACGATCGGGAGACAAGGTAAGTCCAAACGGTATAACACCTCTGAAATTTTTCAATCGGCTGTCGGGTCTGAGGTGTATGTTTTTAATCAGCTTGTGTGTTCGTGCGTCTAATACGGAAACACAGTCATTGGTTCCGTTGCTGATGAAGACATATTTTTCTGTCGCTACGATGGAATTGGGGCTGGCTCCACCAACTGCCGGGATACCTTCTATTAATTCGCCGATCTGGAACCCGGTCTTTACTTTTGATGTAATGACAGGAGCCGATGATTTGCTTACATCATAACTCCATACAGAAAATGCTTCATCAGACAAAGGGTCGCCGAGTCCGGGCAACTGGATGCTATCGTTATGGATACCCTTTTCCGATTCAGGAGATAAATAAGAGAAGGGAGGAAAAGTCATACCCTTTGCATGCGGATCTTTAGGATCAATATTTTCCAGCAGTTTGTATTCATACATGCCCACATTGGCTACATAAACTGTTTTTTCGTCGGGCGAAAGGGTAATGCCAAAGGGATAGCGGCCTGTACGGACACTTCGTACAGGCTTTCCGGCAGCTACATCAATTACAACCATGCGAAAGCCGAGCTGATCAACAGCAAACAGCCGGTCGCCAGCCTTATTTAATACCAGGTCTCCAATATAGCCATTCGTATTATCGGCTGAATCGGACTTGCCGGCACAATCGATAGCACCCAGGGAAGCTCCTGTAGCCAGGTTGAACAGGTAGATCTTGTTTTCCTGGCCGCCGGCAACGTATACGGTTTTGTTATCAGGGCTTATGGCCAGGCCCATAAATACGGAAGCAAGGATGCCTTTATTCGTACTGGCGCCCGGGGGAATTTGCTGTAGTTCGGGCGTTTCAGAGCGAACATTACGTATAATAGTAATAGACAATGGGCTGGTGCCTGAATTGGCTGTTACCAGGGTATTGCCATCGGGACTGAGTACCATGCCGTAAGGATGGGGCGCCACCATTATAGACTTACCCATCGGTGTAAGGATACGTCCGTTGGGAATAACGGTCTTCCCTTCTTTATGAATGGCCGTTGGCAGGTTTCCTGCCGGCGGAGTGATGATAGTCTGGGCTGTCAAAGCGGTAGCCAGCACCAGAAGTGGAGCTATGATAAAATAAAATTTCATGTTGTTTTAGTTTTAATTAGTAGCCGGCTGCATAACCATCTTTCCGGAATTCCGATGCGCCATGATAAACATGGTTAACAGAATCCAATAAGATAGCCTGGTAACCTCCGTAACCAAGGAGGTCGTGGCCGATCACATGGCCCATCCGCTGCAGCTGGGCAACAACCAGTGGAGAAAACCCGCCTTCTTCCAGATAGACAGTACCCTTTCCTTTAGCGCCTGCGCCTTCGGGAGTAGAGGAGCCTACGTGGTTGATCCGGGCAGCATCTCCGGCCTCCTGGAGTCCCATTTTAAAGTCGATAAGATTAACCAGCACCTGTACCTGTCCCAAAGGCTGCATATCGGCGCCCATTACCCCAAAACTCATCAGCGGCTTGTTGTTTTTTGTAACGAAAGCCGGGATTAAGGTGTGAAAAGGGCGCTTTCCCGGCGCATAAGAATTTGGCAACCCCTCGGTGAGATTGAAGGCGCAGCCCCTGTTTTGCAGACTGAAGCCGCATCCATCCGGGATAATGCCTGAGCCCATTCCTGCAAAATTGCTCTGGATGAATGAAACCATATTGCCGTATTGGTCGGCCACCGTTAAATAGATGGTGTTGCCGAATCTTTCGGGGTCGCCGGGGTAAAGGCTGTCCAATGCCTTGTTGGGGTCGATGAGCCGGCTTCGCTGAGCTGCATATTCCTTGCTGAGCAGTCCGCGCATGGGAGCCTTGTAAAAATCCGGATCTGCATAATAACGGGCACGATCTTCGTATACCAGCTTTTTAGCCTCGATAAAACGATGCATGTAATCTACGCTGCCGAATCCCATGGAGGCAATATTGAATTGCTCAAGAATATTCATCATTTCGAGAACTGCGATCCCATGTGTATTCGGAGGTAATTCCCATATATCGTAACCTCTGTAATTGACGGAGACAGGATCCACCCATTGCCCGTGATGAGCGGCGAGGTCGGAGCGGGATAAAAAACCGCCCTCGGCGTGTACCGTCTTTTCGATGGAGTCCGCAACGGGTCCGTTATAAAAAGCGTCTCTTCCACCCTTGACCAATAACTGCAGGGTATGGGCCAGTTCAGGGTTTTTGAAAATTTGTCCCATCGCGGGTGTCCTGCCACCAGGCATATAAACTCTTCGATAGCCTGGGTAAACGTTGAGGATTTTGGCATATCTATTCCAGGAATTTGCGATGACTTCCGTGACGGGAAATCCGTTGCGTGCATAATCGATAGTCGGTTGTAATAATTGTTCCATTGGCAATTTGCCAAAGCGGTCATGCAGCATATACCAGCCGTCCACGCATCCGGGTACTGAAACAGAGAGCGCCCCATAGGATGGGATCATTTTTATTCCATGTTCTTTGAACCAGGAAAGCTTTAATGACTGGGGTGATCTTCCACTGCCGTTGAAGCCGATAAGCTTTTGGGATTTTGCATCCCAAACAATGGCGAAGATATCTCCACCCATACCGCTTCCGGTGGGTTCCATCAACCCTAACATGGCGTTGGCCGCGATTGCAGCATCAATGGCCGTGCCGCCTTTTTTTAATATTTCGAGACCAACCTGCGTGGCAAAGGGCTGGCTGGTGCAAACCATACCGTGCTCGCCCAATGCTTCTGAACGGCTGGAAAAGTAGCGTCCGTTATTGTATCTTACCTGGGCGCATAAAGGACTGCCTGCCACCGTCATCAGTAAGCTCATCAGGATACCGGCGACCGGTATCCTGACAGGAGTATATTTTTTAAATGCGTACATATTATTTTGTATTTAATTCATCCACCACAGCTTCGTGTTAATATCATCCGGTCCCTGCGCTTTCACGGCATTCGTATAATTATCTCTGTCCGTAACCTGTACATCGGAAGGGTAAAGAAACCTTACCGGGATCTTATCTCCGTTGAAGTTGGTTTTAGAAGGCGTGAGTACAGGAAGACCCGTACGTTTCCATTCATGCCATGCCTGCCAGTCGTTGTAAAACATAGCGATCCAGCGTTGGGTGCCTATCTGCGACATCGCCTTGCTGGCATCGTAGGCGACACCGGGCTGACCCAGGTAAGCCGGAGTAGCGGAAATATTTACCCCGGATACTGACTTGTAATAGTCCATAGAAGCTTTGATCCCGGCCTCATAATATGTCTTTGCATCCCCGGTGATATATCCTTTCACTACGCTTTCCGCCAGAATAAATTTCAGTTCGGATACCAGCATAACGACACCCTGGGCAGGCACCGGAACCTGTATATCCTTATAGAACATGAGACCTATCTGAGAGGAAAGTGGAATGAGGGCGCCGCTGAGGCTGGCGTCGGGTTGACCGTTGAGTACGCCGGCATATATGGGACTGCCGGCAGTAACGGACGCCGAAGTGGGCTGAAAGAAGAGGGGCAGACGGGGATCCTGAAAAACGTTCAATGTGTCTGCAAATGCTTTGGAAAGGCAAACATACTGGACGTCTCCGGAACGGGAGCCCGACAAAGGGTAAAGATTGGGCGCTATATCATATTTCAAAGCCGCATTGTCTGTAACAGCGTCCATCAGCGGATAGGTAGCCGGATCGGCGAGCATGGCAGTCATCTCGGCCGAAGGATTCACTTTATTGGACCTTCTGAGGAGTAATCGCATACGCAGACTGTTCGCAAATCTTTTCCATTTCATTACGTCTCCATTAAACAGGATATCGCTTTGAATCAGCTCTTTGCCTGCGCCTAAAAGCCCGTTGGCATCCTTCAGCTCCTGTATCATGCCCGCATAAATATCCTGTTGAGAATCGAACTTGGGGAGATAGACAGGCGAGCCGCCATCGGCCCCTGTTTTACCCTGCAAAGCCTCGCTGTAGGGCAGGTCGCCGTAGCAATCCGTCATACGGGCAAAAAGAACGACGCGCATGATCTTGGCAATAGCCTTATAGTTGTCCAGTTTGCCTTGATCTGCTAAATTATACAGTACCTGCACATTCCTAAGATCAGCATAGCCATTATCCCATGTACTGGTAGAGCCCAGGCTGTACCGGTCTATTCCCGGGTCACGAAGCTGGGTACAATACTGCATCAGAACATTGCCGCTGGAAAACCCATCGTTGACCAGATCGTTTATTGTGCCCCTGATGATATTTACCATCAGCAGGTTCGGGCTAACCACCTCGGGGTTATTCGGATTGGTGTTGATCGCTTGAAAATTCTTATCACAGCCGGTCGTGGCCACAGTGATAAGAACGATTAACGGAAAGAATATCTTTTTCATAAATAGCGTATATATCTATCAGAATTTAAAATTGAGATTAAAACCAAAGCTCCTGGATGATGGCAGCGACATATTTTCTGCACCGGGGACTACTCTATCGCCGGACATTGCAGAGGCATCGGGATCCACCTGAGGGATCTTGGTCCAAAGTGCCAGGTTTCTGCCCACTAACAGGGCGGAGATATCTTTAAAGGGGAAACGTTTCAGCCATTTTTTGGGGATGGCATAGCCGACCTTTACTTCTCTCAGCTTCAGCCAGGTCCCTTTAAATGTGCCTGATTCACCATTAAAATAACCTCCCCAATAGGTCTCTGCGTTAACCTTTACATCATTGGGAACATATTTACCACCCGCATCAAGCTTAACGCCCTTGCCCACAATGCCATCCTGGCCGGGCTTGCGGCCCTCCAGCGATTCAACGAGCTGGCCGGCCTGATTGCCGCGTGTATACATATAAGGGTAAAATGAACCACCATAATGCCAGTCGAGCAGGAAGCTTGCAATAACGCCTTTATAGTTGAAGCTGTTGGATATACCTGCCGTCCAGTCCGGGTTGTAGTTGCCCAGATTTTTCAGGGTAGGATCGTTCCTCGGCACACCATTCAGGTATACAATATTGCCGCTTGGGTCTCTCATATAAGTAGAGCCGTACATGTCACCCATTCTGCCGCCAACTCTTGCCTGGACTGATAGTTCGGTGCTGGGTAGGGAATACGTGTCGAGACCATCCGCCAATGCCTTCACATAGGCCCTGTTGGCAGCCCAGTTCACGGTGATGTCCCACAGGAACGACTTGGTTCTTATCGGCGAAATGTTGAGCATCACTTCATAGCCATGGCTCTGGATCTCACCGGCATTCACGGAGTGGCTGCTGTACCCGGTAGTCGGGTCGATCGCCAGGTTGATGATCTGGTTCTTACTGGTCGTATTGTAATAGGTAAAATCGATGCCTACCCTGTTCTTAAAGAATCTTAGTTCAGTACCCAGCTCATAGGTGTTCAGCTTTTCCGGCAGCAGGTTTGCATTGGCAATAGTTGAAGGTTCGGAGACGGTCTGATAAGAAGACCAGGCCGTACCGTAGCCAAAGACGTTCCTTAAACTATATGGACGGGTGTCATTACCTACCTGCGCCCAACTCGCCCTTACCTTACCGTAGCTCAACGGGGAGTTGGAGGGAAGATGCAGGAAATCGGTAAACACACCGCTCAGCGAAACCGAGGGATAGAAAAAGGAGTTGTGAGCCTTTGGCAAGGAGCTGGACCAGTCATTTCTCGAAGTCAGATCCAAAAATATTGCATTTTTATAGGCTACCTGACCATAACCGTACAAGCTGTTGATCGCGTATTTCGAGTCTACCTGCGAAGAAACAAGCGGTATGGCGGAATTACCCAGATTATACAGGCCAGGTATATTCAGCTGACCTGCGGTAGTCGAAAGACTTCCCTGATCCTGGCGCATCTGGTTACCTCCGGCTGATATTTTAAAGTTCCAATCGCTGTTGAGCTCTTTCGCATATGTCAGCAGGAAGTCGGAGTTTCTTTCCTGATACGTGAGTTGTTCGAGGCTGTACATACCCTGCTGAAAAGAGTTGGTACCGACGGAACGACGGGTATCGTGTCTTTCATTGCTCTGATCCATGCCTGTTCTGAGCATCAGGCTCAGCTCCGGTGTGAACTGATAGTTGAGCGAAACGTTACCAACCCACCTGTTTTTCTTCAAACCGTTGAGGTTTTCGTATGCGCCGAAATAAGGATTATCGTTAAACTTATAATTATAGGTAAAAGGTTTTGTGCCCTCGTATCCTTTGAACCAATAATCACGCATCTTGTCCGTACGCACCTGCCGGCCTTCCCAGATCCAGGTATATACGGGGCTTTGGTTTCCGTAACCGATGACCGTTCTGTTTGGGCTGTTGGTCTCGATATATTCAACGGCTGTGTTTACGGTGAGCTTATCGGTCATTTTGTAACCGGCGTTCAGAGCTATATTGTCCCTCTTCTGTTTTGTATTGGGAACAAGGCCGGTTTGGTCCAGGTTAGTATAGGACAGCCTGAAATTTCCTTTATCGTTACCGCCGGCTACGGCTACGTTGTTGGTGAGTGTATGGCCGTTTTGATAAAACTCCTTTACGTTATTGGGATAGGGTACCCATTTAACGGTCTCTCCGACTGTAGGCGGGTATTCTGTATTCACGGGCACCTGCATGTCTCTTCCATCGAGTGGGGGGCCCCAACTTCTTCCTCCATCTCCGATATGGTAGGCCCCACCGGTACCCGCGCCATAAGCATTTTGATACTTCTGCATTATGTCCACTACTTCCAGGCTGGCTGTAGAGTTGACGGAAACGCCTATACCCTGACCCGACTTTCCTTTTTTGGTTGTGATCAGCACCACGCCGTTGCCGGCTCTTGAACCGTATAACGCAGCTGCGGTAGGCCCTTTCAGGACTGAGATGGTTTCAATGTCGTCGGGGTTGATCTCTCCGGCGGCATTACCGTAATCAACACTCCTGCTCGTTGACACATTGTTGTTTATGGGAATACCATCTACAACAAATAAAGGTTGATTGGTTCCTGCCAGCGAAGTCTCTCCCCTTATGACAATCCTGGAAGACCCGCCCAGGCTGTTAGAGCCGTTGACGATGTTTACACCGGCCACTTTGCCGGCAAGTGCGTTGACCAAATTGGTTTCCCGGGCTTGTGTCATGGCCTCGCCCTTTACTTCCTGAACCGAGTAGCCCACTGCCCGCTTTTCTTTTTTGATGCCAAGCGCGGTAACTACTACGTCTTCCATCTCGCGGGAAGATGCATTCAGGGTAATATTCAAAAAATTGCCCTTGACAATAACCAGCAGCGGCTTATAACCAACGGAGCTTACAACAAGAATGGTTCCCTTCGTGGATTGAATCGTGAAATTACCATCTGCGTCTGTGCTAACACCGTTGTTTGTGTTTTGAACCAAAATGTTGACGCCCTGGATGGCTTTTTGAGTGCCCGCGTCAATGACACGGCCTTTTACAAGGGCTTCCTGCGCCTGGGAAAGAAATGGCAGAAAGCCGAGTGAGATTGTAAGAGTAAGAACTCTAATTAAAATTCTGAATTTGGGTCGCATGAGAGGAGTAATTTTCGACAAACCTATCCTACTTATATTACCCTATAATTGTCTAAGTGTTAACTAATAGTAAACAAAAAGTCTACTTATTGCAATAAAGTTTATTATGAGTAAACAAATTGTGAAATAGAGGTACCCTCGGGAGGGGTCCATGGCTGGATTCCTGGTGTTTCATGATGAGGGCTTCAAGACGCCTAATCGCCATCCTTATCCTTCTTCTTTTCCAATAGTACAAATGCGCTGCGTTTTGGCGCAGGCATTGGAGCGTTCTCTCCTTTTACCGCCTTCCAGATGACTTCGTTCATTTCCTTATCCGGCACTGCATCTTCCTTTGTGAGGTCGAACTTTGCCGACCGGCGGGAGCTTTCATTATCGGCGACGTTCCGTTGGTTGATATCTACGTTGGCGGGAATCGACGCATAGGCCGTGTTATCCGGAGTGGAGGTAAAACATTCGTAGAGTGGGGTCGCCGCCGCATCATACTGGCTCATTGGCGGCATACCCAGGATCAGTTCGATCGTCCGCAGGATACCCGAAGTTGAATACATAGTATGGACAACCGTATTCCTTTTTACAAACGGACCCGCGACATAAGCAGGGCTCCGGTGCGCATCGATATGATCGGGTCCCGCCTGGGCATCGTCTTCCAGGATAAAGACGACCGACTCTTTCCACACGGGGCTTTGCGACAGGTGTTCGATAATCCGTCCTACCGCCAGGTCATTATCCGCGACAGCCGCGAGGGGCGAGTATTGTCCTTTCTGGAGTCCGCTGGTATGGTCATCGGACACCCGGATCGTATTCAATGCGGGAATGGCATTAATAGCCGCCAGCGAATCGAAATCCCTGATCCAGGCATCAGCGCGTACCTGGTCCTTGATCTTCATATCAAAGCCGGGAGAATAAGGAGCCGTATGCCCGTTCAGCGACTCAATGAGCGCCTTTCCATAAGCGCCGGCTTCTCCATAGGTGCGGTAGCTGATGCCGGTTCTTTTTGCATTGTCCCAGATATAGCCATCATTTGGAGCGCCTGCATAATCCCCATAGCCCGGCCCCCGGGAACTGTAGTTGGTCGGCCAGGTCTTTTCGATCACATCGGTCGCATAGGCGCCCATGCTCCAGTTGTGCCCGTCTTCGCTGACTTCGGCATCGACATAGAAATTATCCAGCAACACAAAGTTTCTGGCAATGAAATGCTGGTTGGGGGTTATTTTCTCGGGAAAAAGACAAAGGGACGTGTCTCCGTTGCCTTCTGTCATATCACCTAACACCTGGTCGTAGGTCCGGTTCTCCTTGATGATATAAAAGACATGTTTGATCGGGGATGGCGCGCCCACCTTTCTCGGGATGGGATTCCCATCTTCTCCGTCGGCCAGCTGCAGCTTCTTGTCCGTAAAAGGAGTATTTGCATAGACCTGCCGGGTATAGGTTTTGAGCTGTGCCTCATCCGGTTTGTCGATAAAACAAAGCGATCCTTTCAACATCCCTCCGATATACTGTTTCCGGTCAGGCTTTGGTCCTACATGCTCCCCGACTGCGTTCTCCTTTTGAAAAGGCTGCGGGCCGCGGGGATTGGCAAAAGAGCTGATGCCCTTTCCGTTGGCGACGATGATCTTATCGTTCAGGGTCTTTACATTCGTGGGATACCAGCCTACCGGGATAAATCCCATGCTTTTACTATTACCATCGGACGATACGTCGAATACGGCGAGATAGTTGTTGTCGGCATTGGCTATGTATAACGTTTTTTCGTCGGCCGACAACGCCAGCCCATTCGTGGTGGATCCTGCCAGCCGTGTTGGATAGAGGGTAGCCGCAATCATCTCCGTCGCTTTTCCCGACTTCGTGTCGATAATGGAAACGGCATTGTCATTGGCATCGGCTACAAAAAGCCTGGTCCCTTTTTTATTCAGGAGCAATTCGTTGGGATGCTGACCGGTTTCTATTGTCGATGCTATGGTGCCGCCGGCGACATCATAAACGGCCACTACGGCCGAGGTCCACAAGGAAATGTATAGTTTTTTTTCATCGGGAGACAACAGACAGCTGTATCCCATTCCTGGCAATGCGACTCTCTTCGTGATGCTGCGTGTCTGTGTGTTGATCTCGAACAGGGAGCTGTCTCCTTTTGTCACCACAAAAAGCCGTTTCCCCGATTTGTCGGCCACCATCCCGGTCGGACAGGTACGCTCTTTTGGATAGGGCGCGCCCAGCCGGATCGTATCGGGTATTCCTAATTTGTTATTTTGAATGGGGAAATCCAGTACGTAGTTGTCATATCCTCCTGAGGCATACAAATGTTTCTCGTTCCGGCTAAAAGCGATGCCATACCAGGATCTTTTTACTTCCTTTTCATCGAGGACCTTCTCGTTTTTTGGATCGATCAGCTGTACCGACTGGGTGCTTTGTCCATTATTGGTGACGGCCATCAGGCGACCTGACCTACTGATCTGCAGATTGAGGGGCAGATCGCTCATCGAACCAAGCGCTAAAGTCCGTCCTGCGGGACTGAGCTTCCAGCCGTTAGGCAATAAGACCTGGCCGGTTTGTTCGATCTTACCCGGTGTGGGTGTGGTGGTTTGGGCTTGCGCATAACAGCACCCGAGGAGTATTAATGCTACTAATAATGACTTCATGCTGTTAAGATCGATCTTTTATCATTTGGCTTATCGGGGATAACAATTTCATAATTTCGATCAGACTAAATAGGTATACGCCCATCTGCTAAGTTTATTTTTAGTAAGGCGGGTTTGGCGGGGTAATGGACATATAATGAAAATCATCTGTATCCAGACTGTATCCAGAATCTAATTTTGAACGATTATTGATCAATCGGTTCAGGAGTAACTTTTTCTCCCGTGGCCAGGTCGACATCAACAAAATTTATTTTGCCGGTAAATCTGAATGGAACATCGTAGTTATCGAGCAATGGCGTGCCGAAATCTACGCCAATATCCATCGTTTCATCCAACGTAAATCTGGCCGGAGTAGTACGATCGACCTTTCCGGTTCCAGCTACTTTGTCATCAATATAAATCGTGCCGGTACCTCCTTTTCCGACTCCACCGCCAAAAATAATGGGGGTAAGGTGGGGGGCGGTGGAATGGCAACAGGACTCGGGAACGCCTTAAATGTTGCACATGTTTCAACCGAGGTGTTTTACTAAGATAGTTAAGCAGTAGGCGGTTCGAGTTCCTTACGGTTGGCCGTCCTTTTTTTCGAGCCATTTTTTGTCTGAATCAAGCGAACCTACAGCCAGTAGGCGTTTTGTCGATTTTGCCATTATTTGGAAAATTGAAGGTGCTCAATTATGTCTAATATTGGGGCTGGCTTGAAATCCGGGTCCACAAAGGGTTTTAAATGAAAAAGCAATCTATGAAGATTGCTTTTGTTTCGCGGGCTGTGCTTATTCTTTTTAAGTCTTCCTTTAAATTCTGACATTTTCCGATTATTTTCCGCAGCCATTAGGAACACGTAAAGTTTGGGAAACTTATTGCCCTGTCCGCTGAGCTATTTTTTTTAGTTATTGCGATCCCTTCTGAGATTGGTTTATAGCACAGAATCTTGTGGCCGGAGTTCGGGGGAGCTTACAGTAACAAATATTCAAAAATTTGTGACAGCCGTTTTTTCCCGACCCTAACTTCCCTCTCCCTCCCATACGGCCTTCCATGCCGCAAACTCCGAAGGCCGTATCCGGTAACGAGCAAAATTACCTTCATGCAAGCTGAGTAGTTCCGTTTCGACCACTTCAATGAATTTTGCCCGGTCTGACTCGGGTACCTGGTCGGCATAGGCAAGGATTCGTTTCTGTGCTGCTTGTTGCAATAGGGCATGTTTGATGATCTCGGCCACCAGCATACGGATATCGTCGCGGTAACGGAGACGAAAGGTATCGGGCTCTCCCAAGGTTTGACGTAGCTCGGCATAACGGAAGGAAGAACGTTCATAGGCCCAAACAAATACGTCTTTGAGCAGGGCTGTGCGCCGGAGTTCGTAGACTCCCAGCAGCCCCTGAATATACAAATCTTGCGGGACGTCGACAAAGGATAGCGGCGCCAGGTTCCGCCTGTTGAGCGGAATATTCGCCGCCAATCGCGATACCCGTTTATTGACATCGTCAAAGGGCTGCAAATAGGGGAGATGTACCATCACGAAGAAAGCTTGCTCAAATGGATCTTCGATTTGGCTGGTCTTTTGTAGCAGCATATCGAAATACTCCTCGATCTGCTGAGGGATAGCCAGTGGCGTATAGGCTGATTTGCCGATTCCCGCCGCAAATGTGCGGAGCCGTCCGGAAGCACCGGGGTCGGGTAGCAGGTTATTCGACAGCAGGGCATGCAGGTTGGTAATTGTATACCGGTTGAAACCGATCTCGTCGGCCGATTCGACGAGGAATTCAATAGCCTCTTTGTGGTTCAGGATCATTTGTGCATCTGCGGCGGATTTGTTCTCGGCCTCCAACCCCTGTGATAGCAGTCGCCGGGTATCCAGCAGGCTATAGGTATTTCCTTCCAGCCGACTTGAATTGAAGGACAGATCGATGAGCAGTCGCTGCAGGATCTGCCGGGCATAGGTACCGGCGGGCTGATCGAGCTGGGCGGTTTGACCAAGGGCCAGAAGCCGTGTCCGCTCGGTGGTCGTTAGGTAGAAATCAATATTCGGCCGATAGCTACTCAGAAATGAGGGATCGTAGCTGGCCGAGGGACGATTGGCGACGGGCTGCTGTAGGATGCGTTGGATGGCGTGGCTATCGGCCGATAACGGCAAGACCGTTTCGATCTTTTCTTCGGCAACAGTGTCGGCAGGATTTTCGGCCGGCGAAATAAGATGGTAAATAAGGGAGCGCCCCTGCCCCGACGTTCTTACAATTCCTTGTTGCTGTAGGGTTGCCAGCCGGCGTTGCAGTGTGCGTTCATTAATGGGCTTACCGTATTGAGATTGAATCGTATCAAGGGAGGCACCACCAGAGTGGCGCGCCAGCAGAGTTTGCAGGTCCGCTAATTCCTTCTCTATCGCTTGTTGTTTTGCCATGAGCGCCGGGTTTCCCGACAAAAATACTTCTTTCCCGACAGAATGTAGATAATTCCCGACAAAATAGAGTTTATCCCGACAGAAATATCGGATATTTTCGGGTTCCTCGACATAACTCGGCTTTCGCGACAAAATCGGGTGTTCCCCACAATATATCGGCTAACGCTTCTTCCTTGCAAGCGATACAGGTCTATTATGGGTCGCAAAAGCAAAATAATGGAACTGATGCACCGGGAAATCAATATACAGATAATAGCGAAGTTTACAATGGTTTTGTAGATGGCGGTGTTCCCCTACCGATGACAGCAATGGATCTATAGTCTGGGATCCTAAGAGTAATTCCGGCGGTATAACTATTTCGGACATGGCGACAGCTACAAAAGGCATAAGTACCACCAGATTCGAAGTATATTTGGTGGCAGTAAATTACCAAAATAGCGGTCCCGATAAGATATTAGGTGGTTACACCTGGGGATATGATAATTCAGGAATGGGATTAATAAGCGGGAAGAGCATTATCAGTAACTAAAATAGATGATGATTTGCTGTTTGTGAAAGTTTCCAATACAATTGCTTTCTGTTGGTTGGAAGACAAGAAGGAAATTTACCACGAGCTTTTCTATCTTTTTAACACAAAATACGTAAGTAAGATCGTCAAAGTATTAAATGCAGTAGAGTGGAAAGGATTGTCTTATTATTCGCGACGATATGACTTGAGAATAGGCGGCGGGAAATCCCGGAATAACTTCTATCGTATAATTGATTTAGCGAGCCGCGAAAATTAGTTGGCCATTGGTACTCCCACCCATTAGAGTATATGTAATACTGTCATGAGTTATTATCCGTGGTTCAAGTATCGTACGGTTGTTTTATGTATTTCGAGAAGAAAATCTCTAATGTTCTTATTCAGAATAGTTACAGAATGCGACTCGTTTGAATTTTTTTAGCAAAAAAAGAGGCTAAAATTGAAAATTTGAGGACTACTGGGCCGCTCGAAAGTTGGTGCAGGAGCGGGTTATAGGCAAAAAAAAGCAGCCAGTGCTGGCTGCTTCCGTTGAGCGGACCGGACGGGACTCGAACCCGCGACCTCCGCCGTGACAGGGCGGCATTCTAACCAACTGAACTACCGATCCAGGCATTCTGTGTTGTTGGGGGTGCAAATATAGGGGGAAGAGGGGGGAATAAACAAATTATTATCGGGGGAAGAATTTTAGTGGTATGCAGTAGAGAAGAAGGGGTTGGAGTTGATGATTGTTAAGGGAAAAGTGGGAAGTTTGTAGGGATGGAGGGACCGATCAAATATAGGAGGACGAGGATTGCACCCACGCCGAGTGGGTTTTTGCATTTGGGGAATGTGATGGCGTTTGTGAGGACGGTTGGATTGGGGGAGAGAAGTGGGACGAAGGTTTTGTTGAGGATTGACGATATGGATAGAGAAAGGGTGGAAAAGGAATATGTGCAGGATATTTTTGATACGTTGGAGTTTTTGGAATTACCCTGGGATGAGGGGCCGAAGAATGTGGCAGAGTTTGAAAAAGAATGGTCGCAGGTCCATCGGATAGGGCTGTATAGAAAGGTGTTGGATGTTTTGAGAGAAAAGGGAGATCTGTTTGCGTGTAATTGTTCGAGGGCGCAGGTGCTGAGGGATAGCATCGATGGGGTCTATCCCGGGACTTGCAGGGAGAAGGGGATATCGTTAGATACAGACAATGTGAGCTGGAGGTTGAGGACGGATGAGAAAGAAATAGGGTTGAAGGTGTTGGGAGGTGGAGTAATTGGGGATGGGAAAGTAATGAAGGCCAGGTTGCCTGGATCGATTAAAGACTTTGTGGTGCGAAAGAGGGATGGAATTCCGGCTTATCAGCTGACCTCAGTGGTGGATGACCTGTATTTTGGGGTGGATCTGGTAGTGAGGGGCGAAGACCTTTGGGCCAGTACAGTGGCTCAACATTTTTTAGCTGAAAAGCTGGGGAAAGGAGAAGAGTTCAGGTCGATCGGATTTTATCAGCACCCGTTATTGATGGATGGGGAGAGAAAGCTTTCGAAGTCGGCCGGGGATACTTCTGTGCAGTATTTGAGGAAGCAGGGATTGAAAAAGAAGGATGTGTATACGATGATCGCGAAAATGATGGGAAGGAAGGACGAACCGGGGAACTGGGAAGAACTTGTTAGGTTTGCAAACGATCTTTAATCAGTTATATGAAAAGACTACTGTTATCGCTTGTTTTGTTTGGAGGTGTGGCTTATGGACAGAAGGCGGCCAGGACACCGGCGGGTGCGAGTGGAGCGGGTGAGCCAGGCTCGAAGCCTAATGTGATCATTATCTTAATGGATGACATGGGTTATGGGGACACTGAGCCATACGGGATGACGGGAATTGCGACGCCGAATTTTAACCGGCTTTGCAGGGAAGGGACTCGATTTACGCATTATAACGCCGGGCAGCCGATATGTACGGCTTCGAGGGCTGCATTGCTGACAGGTTGTTATCCGAACAGGGTGGGCATGTCGGGAGCCTTGTTACCAGGTTCGAAGATCGCGCTGGACCCGAAGGAAGAGACGCTGCCATTGTTGTTGAAGAAGGCGGGCTATCGGACCGCGATGCTGGGTAAATGGCACCTGGGGAATAAACCGCCCTACTGGCCGATACATTACGGATTTGATTCCTTTTATGGTTTACCTTATTCTCATGATATATGGCCGAGAGATAAAGACGGGAATTTGATAACAGACACGAAGAATATACGCTTTGGTTGGCCGGAGTTGACGATGATAGAAGGCGACAAGGTTGTCGATACCATTAAGACACATGCTCAGCAGGAGCAGTTCACGACCCTGTTTACGGAGAAAGCAGTGGCTTATATTAAAAATAATAAGAACAAGCCATTCTTTCTTTACCTCGCACAACCAATGCCGCATGTGCCGCTGGCCGTGTCGGATAAGTTTAAGGGAAAAAGTGAACTGGGATTGTTTGGAGATGTGATCATGGAACTGGACTGGAGCCTGGGACAGATCATGAAAGCACTGGATGAAACAGGACTGACTAAGAATACTATTCTGGTTGTGGCTAGTGACAATGGCCCCTGGCTTAATTTTGGGAATCATGCGGGTAGCTCAGGGGGATTCAGGGAGGGTAAGGCTACAACGTTCGAAGGCGGGACAAGAGTGCCGCTGATCATGCGCTGGCCGGGGAAGATCGAAGCAGGAGGAGTGAATAGTCATTTGATGACGAATATGGATCTGTTGCCGACATTGGCTGCTGCCGCGGGGACGGGCTTGCCGGTAAACAGGATCGACGGATTGAACTTTTTGCCTTCGCTGAAGGCGGGGAATGGAACAGGGCCCAGAGAAACGTTTTATTATTACTTTAACAAGAATAGCCTGGAGGGAGTACGATACAAGAATTGGAAGCTGGTATTGCCACATAACGCCTCGACATATAGTGCGCTCCATGGGAAGGATGGGAATGGCGGAAGTATTTTGAAGAGGGATGTGCCGATGGGTTTGTATGATCTGGCGCATGATCCGGGGGAAGTTTATGACGTGCAGCAGCTGTATCCGGAGATGCTTCAGCAGCTGTTGAAGATCGCCGATGAAGCGAGAGAGGACCTGGGAGATGATCTGACGGGGCATGAGGGAAAGAACCGGAGGCAGGCGGCAAAGTTGGAATAGCGTTGTTAACGACGGGCTATACAACGGAATCCGACATGTTCCATACCGCTGTCTTCAGTACTTTTCATACGGCGGGAAACACGATAGCCGGAACAATAGGAGTCATTACAAAGAAAAGAGCCGCCACGGATAACGCGTTTGATAGCGTAGGGCTCGTCAGGGTCGTAACTTTTGACGGGCCCTTTCGGGTTGATTGAGCCATTGGACTGGCTATAGTAGGTGTTGTTATAATAATCTGCACACCATTCCCAGACGTTACCAGCCATATCATAGAGACCATAACCATTCGGGACAAAGGAGGCTACGGGCGCTGTATGGTAATAGTGATCGGTTTCGGTATTCTTGTCCGGGAAGTGACCATCCCAGAAATTGCCTTTGGTCTTACCGGTGCTGACGCCTTCATTACCCCAGGGATAGACATTGTTTTTTAGTCCGCCACGAGCGGCAAACTCCCATTCCGCTTCCGTAGGCAGGCTTTTGCCGGCCCATTTGCAATACGCCACTGCGTCATACCAGGAGACGTGTACGACGGGATAGTTCTCTTTTCCTTTTATGTCGCTGCCGGCCCCTTGCGGATGCCGCCAGTTCGCTCCTTTTTTCCAGGCCCACCATTGGCCGTAATCGTTGAGGTCAACAGGATGGCTGGGAGGAGAAAAGACAAGAGAGGCTGCTACGAGGAGACTTTCGTCGGGTTTTTCCGTGCCGGGAGGAAGCTGTTTTTTCAGCTGGTCCCAGTCGGGTTTTTTCTCGGCGGTAGTGATATAGTTCGTTGCTTTGACAAATGCAGCAAATTGTGCGTTGGTGACTTCGGTCCTGTCCATCCAGAAGCCGTCGACCGTAACCCTGTGTTTGGGGTATTCGTCGGGCTGGGCTTCCTTGTTGTCACCGCCCATGCTGAAAGTGCCACCCGGAACCCAGATCATGTTTGGATGGGCCGCGTTTGCAGGAGCGCTGAGAGCGGAGGATAAGCCGGAAGATGAAGAGGCGGCGGTTGATGGGGGTCCGGTTGACGCGAACCGGGCCGGAATACCTGATTCACAGGATATGGCCTTTTGTTTTGTATCGGCCAATTTGGCCTGGATAGGTGAATCGGGTTGGGCAGCGGTATTGTCATGCCGCTTTAGACTGTTGCGGCACCCGCATGTTATCAGCAAAAAAAGTAAGATCAACCGCTCCCGTCGCATATTTCTCGATTAAGAGCTGCAAAATAACAAATATTTGTTGCAGCCGAACAGCTTTTAAGGTCAAAGTTATACCTGACGGGAAAGGGGTTTGGCAGCTGGTTTTTTATCCAGGACGTTGAAGTTGGATACACAGCTGCCAAACAGGGTCAAAAAGGCGAGGCAAACGATCGCGGGTTTCATACGATTTCATACGAAAGGTGTGATCCGATGGTAAGGTACAATATTCGGTGACAGGCTACATTCGATAGGAATTAAAAGACAATTAATTATGCCCGGCTTTACTGAACTATCAATTCCCGCGCGTAAACACGGGTTTGTCCCGGTTGAAGAGCCCGGATGATATAGATACCCGCGGGTGCATTGGTTGGGACCTGCCAGTCGCTGACGTGATCGGTGCTGCTGATGTCTATCATGCGTTGTTGTATCAATGCGCCGGATGAACTGAACAGGCTTATCTGGTATTTGCCGGGATTGGTCTGCCAGGCAAGACGGAATGGGATGCCGCGCCGGACGGGATTGGGATAGATGGTCAGCTCGTTATTGATGGGGGCAAGGGGTTGTTTTTGTGGAAGGAGATGAAGGGCGGAGAGGGTGTCGGCGAGGAATTGTTTTATGGTGTCCATTGTTCGGGGACGCGAGCAGACTATCATTCCTGCGACGACATCCTGTGTCGGGGGTAATAGCATGGTATCTGTTTTTATTGAGATTGTTGTATCTGCCATTTTTGTGGAATCGAGTTTTATTTCTTCGGTGGTGTCGGGCTTTATCAGCGACATGGCCCCCACTATTACCGGTTTGAAAGTGATGCTGTCTTTGGGGATAGTATCGACGATTTTGGGGATAGTAAAACCCAATATTGTTGTGTGGGGAACCTGCTTTGGCGAAGGCGATTGCTCGTGGGTAGTCTGGGCTACGGGGTGATGTGACATGGGCTTGTCGTGTGTAAGAAAGATACCTGTCAGCAATAAGGGCCAGCCGGGGAGTTTGTTCTTTTGGGGTGGA
Organism: Puia sp.; assembly: GCA_036499285.1. GTDB lineage: Bacteria > Bacteroidota > Bacteroidia > Chitinophagales > Chitinophagaceae > Puia. The sequence goes on from DASYEB010000028.1 coordinate 105,337, forward strand.
GCAAGAGGTAAGAGAGGTCTGTTTAGCTGATCGGCAGCCAGGCGGCCGCAGACGTGGGGTCCGGCCTTTGACATATAACCGATGATCCCCGTGTCGCTCATTGCGGTGAAGTCCACGACTGTCTTTTGACAGGCTGCACAGTGGCGGCCTTTGTCTGAAGGCTGCATGTTTGCCCAGTTCTCATGGCAGGGGGTGGGGATCTGTAGTTGGAATGGTTTGCTCATACCAAGGGGTTTTGAAATAAGATGCGAAGACCGGCATAATTACATAAAGCTGCTATTGATGAGTTGATCTTTTCTTGTCGAACAGTGCGTCCAGGCTCCAGCGGTGTGTCGGCTGTGTGCTGAGCAGGAGGCTGGCTGCGCTGACGGTAAAGACGGAATAATTGATCGGGGAATTGATCCCATAACTTATAGCCATAGCGATGGCGAAACAAAGGGTCAGGATCGCACTTCCGATAGCGGCGCCGCGGGTGAACCAGCCGAGGAGGAGCAGGATACCAATAGCAATCTCTGCGACGGTGGCTATGACTGCGAGGGAATTGGCGAACTGGCCGGGCAGGAATCCCATTACTTCACGGGCGTAGGCCGAAAAGTGTGCCCAGTCGCCCCAGCTGACCCAGGGTCTGCCGTTAGGTCCCCAGAATCCGAACCGGTCGAGGCCCGGAAGAGTAAAACCTATTCCAAGAGCGAGGCGGAGATAAAGCTGAGCGATATGTTTTAGCATGTTAGTTAGAATTATTCCGAGACAAATATCTGAATTTACTGGACTAGTAGGGTAATCCAGTTTTGATAAAGCAGATGGTCCAGATGCTTTCCATGATATAATCCGGCGGGCGGAATTATTTTGTTCTACGGTTTGGTTTTGCTTCAGCGGATCTGGAAGAACAGGCTAAGGCAATTAGGAATTTTGCGTGACTGTCTGAAAAAAATGCACTGATTGGTCTCCGATACATTTGAGTTATAACCTCTTAATTTTCCCGGGCGCCCGGCCTCGTTTTGGGTTGAGTTTTTCATTTCTTTTGTTCCAAAAAAAAACATGGCAGACATTAAAGGACGGCCCAGGAAGGCTATCATCCAGGAAAAAAATATCGGCTTCTATTTAACATGGAAGCAGTATGCTATTGTTCAAAAGAAGGCAAAAGAGGCAAAACTCACTATTTCGGATTACATGCGACAAGTTGCATTGAATGCTAAAGTAATAGAGAGGTGGACCCCGAAGCAGCAGGAAGGTGCCAGAAGAGTGATCGGTGTTGCGGCGGACATTCATCAACTGATGCTGAATTCGAAGGAGATGACAGCTGACGAGTTAGAGCAGATGTTTCAGAAATACCGTGACATACTTGACGAAGCCATTGAAATATTACGTCATGCACGGTAGAGTATTTCTTACAGGAAAAACTTTTGGGGAAACCTGCGCCTACGTATGTGAGCGTCAATCCATGGCAGTTGTACTGGATGTTGAAGGAGTGCGTCGGTATAATCAGGAGTTGATGGCGGCGGATTTCGAGGAGCAGCATCATCTACTTATGCCGGAGAAAGAGAAACCTGTATTTCATGCAGCGTTGACTTTCCCTCCCGGAGAAGAAGTGTCTGATGAGAAATTGGTAGAGATCGGACGAAAGTATATGCAGAAGATCGATGTGGTCAATACTCAGTATGCGTTTGTCAAACATTTGGATAAAGGGCATTTGCACATGCATATTATTGCCAATAGAGTTAATTATGACGGAAAGCCTACCGGGAAGGGGTTGGTTATCGAGCGATCGATAAAAGCGGCGGAGGAGCTTACCCGGGAGTATGAACTCAGGCAGGACCGGGGAAAACGGCTGAGCGCCACAAGGCTGGATGCCTTACACGAACCGGATGTCAAGCGGTACCGGATCTATCAGGCTATCCAGGAGTTGCTGCCCAGATGCCGGGGAATGGATGATCTTGAAAAGAATCTCCTGAGAAAGGGCATCACGATGCGATACCGGCGGAATAAGGAGACGGGTGAGCGGCAGGGGATCAGTTTCCGGCTGGAGAACAGGAGCTTTAAGGGGAGCAGGGTAGATAGAACATACTCGCTGAGGGGATTGGAGAAGAGGCTGGTTTTGCAGCAGACGATGTTGTTGCGGGAGAAAGAGCAACAGGAAATGATGCTACGGTTAAAACAGTCGATGAAGCCGGAAGTCCCTCAGAAAAAAGAAGCGCTGCCGGGTAATGTGCCGCTACCATTGCAACAGGAACAGGAATTAAGGTTGAAGCAGGAGGACGAATTAGAAGAGGGGCAAAGGTTACGAAGAGGACAAAGACCTCATTTCTAAATGTTTAAACTATATTTTATGGAAGATAATGAAGTTTTATCAGGCACAATGGGTATGCCAAATGATGAATTACTGAAAGTGATCGTGGATAAGGTGATCGATAACGGGACGGCTATAAAGGAAGCCCGGGAGCAGATCAGGAAGGTGGCGGTACAGGGTGAGGCAAAGGATGGATTGTTGGTGCAAATGGAGCGGGTGGAGCAGAATTTTAATGCGATTGAAAAACTGATGGTGAAAGGTATGGAAGCTTTGGGGTCAAGATTGGATTCATACGAAAAAAAGATGGACCCGGACAGATTGGAGGGAAAGATGCAGCGATTGCAGAATGATCTGATGACACATACCGAGTATTTTGAGCAGCCCCGGAGAAAGGAGGTGTATTACAGGCATTTCCTTGGCTGGCCGCTGATATCTTTAATTGCAATGGGATTTGTGTTGGGTGGTTTAGGGTATCTATGTATGGGAGCATGGGGGAAGGCAAGGCGATATGAGAACAGCGATATCAAATGGAGGTATGCGAGAATGTCGATGGAGCCGCTTGTAACTCATGTGTTGGATTCGGCGGAGAAATATTTTCAGGAGGACCCGGAGCAATTCAGGAAGGATGTGATCCTGGAAGAAGAGCGGCGATGGGAATTGCAAGAGCGGATGTTGCAGGAGCAGGCAAACCGAGCGCGGATAGACCAGCTGCAGCAGAGGCAGAAGAAAAGGTAGGGTAGCTATTTTTTTGCTTCGAGCTCTTTGATCTTTTTGATGGCCTGGTTGGAGAGGGTTCGGAGGCCTGCCGTCCGGAGAGTGTCCGATAGGTTGGTTAAGGCGTTGAGCAGGTTCCCGAGTTCATGTGAGTCATGGAAGGCGTAGAGATCTTTGGCGCGGTAATTTTGCAGCGCTTCCAGCCAGGTCTCTTTACTTTTGCCAGTGAGGGCATGGAGGAATTGAGCGAAGGATTCATGTTTGTTGGGGTTTTGAAGGTCGGGATATTCGAACTTAGGACATTGGGAAAGGAGTTCAAGGAAGATAATGACCTGTCTTTTGGAGAAGACGCCTTTTTGTTTTTGACGGATAATGTCGTTGGGGACGGATGGTTCTTTTGCCGGGACATCTTCTTTGACGACGGGGTGAATGTTGAGTTCGTTGTGAGAATAAGTATTGTAGTTGTTGGTATGGTGATCGTTTTTGAACTGGACGAAGAAATGGGAAGATGGAGTATTGAAGATGCCTGGAACGCCGAGGAATGCAGGGGAATTGATCTGCCCTATTGCCCGATGTAAGGCTTCTTCAAATCCGGAGTCCATCTTAGTGAGGAATTCGTGCAAGATCGGAGCCTGTTCATTGAGCAGCCTTCGGTTAATAATATATATTTCCCTTTTCGGCAGAGGGTAATGCCAAATGTTATAGAAAAGTATTATAAATGTATTGAGACTGTTCTTAATTTCAAACTCTGCCTGGCATTTCAATATATAGCTATTAAGAAGTGCTGTATCGTTTTCCGCATCGGCGAGGTATTTTTGATGCAGGTGGAAGAACCGATAGTGGCCCAGGAGCAGCGTGGGGAGAGATGTATAGTACCAGCCTCTCTTTTCCAGGAAACCACAGGAATTTAGTCCGGTCCAGCTGTTGAACCGGTCCATCGTTTTGAAACTACGATTTGGATTGTCTTTGGGATGGAATAAATGAAGATCCATAACGATAAGGTTTACGGGAGGAAATTAGGAATAGGCCGGGGAAAAGAAAATGATAAATATCAAGATTTTGGCAATTGCTGTAAGTTTGACTAAAAGACTTCATGAATACAGAAGTTGGACAGGCCAGGCAGGGAATGCAGGCCGGGCGCAGGGAATGGATCGGCCTTGCGGTGCTGGCATTGCCGGCCCTGCTGGTGTCGATGGATACGACGGTGATGTACCTTGCGGTTCCGGCCCTGAGCACGGCTTTAAAACCCAATAGTGTCGAGCTGCTCTGGATATCGGATAGTTATATGTTCCTGGAAGCGGGTTTTCTGATCACGATGGGTACGCTTGGAGACAGGATCGGGCGTCGCCGGCTGCTGTTGCTGGGCGGGGTAGCTTTTGCGGCGGCATCTGTCATTGCCGCTTTTGCGCCCAGCACGTTGCTGCTGATATTTGCCAGGGGTCTGCTGGGTATTGCCGGGGCCACCTTGCTTCCTTCCACGCTTTCCATCATACGCAATATGTTTCATGACGAGCGCCAGCGGACGACGGCTATCGGGATCTGGACGACCTGCTTTTCTGCCGGCACAATGTTGGGACCATTGATAGGGGGGCTTTTGCTGGAGAGGTTTTGGTGGGGCGCCGTGTTTCTGATCCCGGTACCGGTGATGGGGATATTGTTGCTCGTTGCTCCAGGATTGTTGCCGGAATTCCGGGAGGAAAAGCCGGCTCCGATGAACCTGATCAGCACCGTATTGCTGGTTGTCTCCCTGCTGTCAGCTATATATGGCATTAAACAGATCTCGGAAAGCGGGATGGCTTTATTGCCGGCTGCTTTTATCTCAGCAGGTCTGGTATTGGGAGGTGTGTTTTGGGTATGGCAGAAGGCATCTGAGCATCCGCTGATCGATATCGGGCTTTTTCGAAGCCCGCATTTCAACACTGCATTGCTGGCCCTGTTGTTTGCATTGTTTACCTGGGCAGGAATATATTTTTTTGTGAGCCAGTATTTGCAATTGGTATTGGGGCTGGACCCTGTGAAAGCAGGGTTGCTGACTATGCCGGGCGCAGCCGGAAGCATTGTGTCGTGTTTGCTGGCGCCTGTCCTTGTGCGATATGTTCGCAGAGGTTATTTAATGGCCATAGGACTGGCTATAATGGCGGCAGGCGTGGGATTGCTTGCTGTGATCGGCCTGAATGATCTCCCGACCCTGGTGATCGGGACTGTCGTGCTGACCATGGGCTGTGGTGCGGTAGTTACGCTGGGTATCGACATGGTAGTGGCGGCTGCGCCGCCGGAAAGAGCCGGTGCGGCGGCAGGAATATCGGAGACCAGCACGACGCTGGGCTCGGCATTGGGTATTGCGTTGCTGGGCAGTATCTGGACGGCGGGGTATCGGGCAAAGATGGATTTTGGCGTGCCGGCGGGTGTGTCGGCGCAGATGCGGGAGGTCGCCAGGAATACATTGGGGGGAGCCCTGGCGGCGGGAACACAACTGGGAGAGCCATTGGGATCCGTACTGGTGAATACCGCACGAACGGCTTTTGTAGAGTCGCTGAATCTTACGGCGATGATATGTGGGGCGGGCATACTGATCGTTGCGATATTTGTTGGAGTCAGATTAAGGACGGTGCGGTAGTTTTTTTCTATATTCGTCTCATGCAAAGAAGACAATTTTTACAGCTATCCGGGTTTTCGGCTGCAGCCTTATTTTTTAGCAGGCTGAACGCTGAATCCGGTGTTTATGATACTGTCCTTCAATTTCCATCAAAGATCGCCCTGTTACGTGAGGGTAAATGGCTGGCGCTGGCCGGATCGAAAGAGCATTGGACGCTGGACCGGCTGACGGTTGATCTGAAGCATACGGGATATGGCGGGTCTTCGATGGGTATCGAGCTGCGTGCGCCGGGGATCGCACTGGAAAAGATAAAGCTTGGCTGGGACCGCTCCTTTTCAGGAACGGCAAAATACCTGGGAGATGCCTGGGAACGGTCTTACGGAGACTTATCGTGGGAGAACGGAGAGCCTGGTCGTAAGGCGCCATGGTATCTGCTGGTGAATGACGGCAGTCTGACGCATGCATTTGGGGTAAAGACCGGCGCGAAGAGTTTTTGTTACTGGCAGACCGCGGCGGGACAGCTGGAACTCGTTTTAGATACGTATTCCGGCGGAGTAGGGGTAGAACTGGGTGACAGAGTACTGCATGCTGCGGAGATCGTTACGACGCAGAGCAGGGCGGGAGAGAATCCTTTTCAGACCGACACGCGTTTCTGTAAGATGATGTGTGAGAAGCCGAGGCTGCCGCAAAAGCCGGTATATGGGATCAATGACTGGTATTTTGCTTATGGCAATAGCTCAAAGAATATGATCCTGAACGCTACCCGATCGATGGCGGAGCTGGCAACAGATACGGACAACCGCCCTTTTTCAGTGATCGATGACGGATGGGAGCTTGGGGCTGATTTTAAAAAGTCAAATGCGAAGTTCGGGGATATGTCTGCTGTGGCGGCAGAGATAAAAAGGATCGGTATGCGGCCGGGGTTATGGACGCGTCCCTTGCTGGCAAATAACGATAAAGAAAGCTTGCTAAGGCCACTTAGCAAGGGGCAGAATGGATCGAAGGAACGGTATTTCGATCCGACTCTCCCTGAAAACCTGAAGCGGATCTCGGATACCATCAGCTTATACCGGGAATGGGGTTATGAGCTGGTCAAACATGACTATAGCACTTATGATATTTTTGGCCGGTGGGGTGTTCAAATGAAGGACGAAATGACCGTGCCGGGATGGCAATTCAATGACCGGTCAAAGACAAATGCGGAGATCATATCGGCGCTGTATCATACCATCCGGAAGGCTGCGGGGAATATGTACCTGATAGGCTGTAATACGGTGAGTCATTTATCGGCGGGTGTATTCGAGCTGAACCGCATCGGGGATGATACCAGCGGAAGAGAATGGGAGAGGACATTGAAATATGGGGTCAATACCATGGGTTTCCGGCTTCCGCAGCATAATACGTTCTATGCGGTGGATGGGGATTGTGTAGGGCTGACCACGCAGATCCCGTGGAAGAATAACAGGCAATGGATGCAGCTGCTGGCGGAAAGCGGGGCGCCTTTGTTCATTTCGGCCCAGCCGGAGGCGACGGGGCCGGAACAGAAGGAATATATTAAGAAATGTTTTGCCATGGCGGCGCGGGTACAACCTACCGGCGAGCCGCTGGACTGGATGAGTAATCCAAGGCCGTCGAAATGGAAATTGAATGAAAGGGTTGTGCAATTCGAGTGGTGAGGCTGAGCGATGATCTTTTGCGGGTTGGTTGGCGACGTAGAATTATCAAACCATTTATAGGCTATCCATTGACCGGCAGGCTGAAGCTGTACTTCATTGATCCATGATCGTATGGACCGAGACGTCGCGGGTGATGCCGTTGGTGGGGTTGTTATCGGGGTCGCGTTGCGCCATACAAAACTGGATATGGGTATCGACGCCGCCTGACGGGTCGTAGTAACCGGTGTTGGCATAGGCTTCGTTGAGGTGTTGGATGGCTGTGAGGACCTGCAGGTCACTGATGTTTTCGGGGCCGTTGTTATGGATGATATGGACGACAACGGGGAGGACGACAGGAAGGGCCGGAGCCGGATTAGTTCCGGTTACGATCTTTTTTGTTCTTTGCCAGGCGGAGATGGCTTTTTCAGTGGCTTGCCGGGAAAGGCGAAGATCGTGGTTTTGTTATAAGAGTTTTTCTGTATACTCATGCTGACCGCAGGCGAATGTAGATGGGGGATTGCGCCGTGCTATGGCTTTGGATTGGTATTTAACCAGATGACTTTTTGTTCGGGTTGATGAGGCTGACCGATGATCTCCCGATAGAGATCGGGGCGACGGGCCCGGATATAACGGGATCCGCCTGCCTGCTGTAATTTTTCCGGGACCAGGGTAGCGGTGGCGACCTGATCGTTGAGCTCCGTACATTCTGAGAGGATGTCGCCAAATGGGTCGATGATCATTGACCGGCCGTTTTTCAGCTGGTCGTCGTCCATTCCGATAGCATTGGAAAAAATGCAATAGATACCATTGTCATAAGCCCTTGCGGGGAGCCATTTCATCAGCCATTCGCGGCCTTTCAGGCCTTCAAATTCGAGTCGCAGGGAGGTAGGGTCATTGTCTTTGTTCTGCCAGAGCTGTGGGTCGACAAAGCCCGCACCCGGCCGGGTTGAAGGGGTACACATGGTCACGTGCGGCATGAAGATTATGTCTGCGCCCAGCAGGCGGGTGGCTCTTACGTTTTCGATGATGTTGTTGTCGTAACAAATGAGTATTCCGCATTTCCAGCCGAAGAGATCAAAGACGCAATATTCGTTGCCTGGTATCAGATGAGGGTTGATGAAGGGATGTAGTTTTCTATATTTAGCGACCAGGCCGTTGCCGTCAACGCAGACATATGCTTTATAGAGATGGTCCTGCTCGTCCTTTTCAAAGAGACCGGCGAGGATGACCATTTTATGTGCTTTTGCGATGGCAATAAGTCTTTGAATGGACGGGCCGTTTGGGATGGGTTCGGCGAGGTCGAGCATCTGTTCTCTCGAGAGGTTGCGGGCGAAGGTATAACCGGTGACGGAGCATTCGTGGAAGGCTATGACGGCTGCACCTTTTGCGGATGCTGCGGCGGTGAGCCGCTGGATGGTGTCGAGGTTGTAAGTTTTGTCGTTGTTCTTGTGTTCGAACTGGGCAGTGGCAATGATCAGCTTTTCCATAAAGTAAAGGTGGGAAATATCGGGGGTATGAAATTGTATAAAAACGACAAGCGGATCTTAGGCCGGAAGCTGTAGGAAATTGCTCGCGAGAGGTGTTGTGCTTTTTTGGTACTGGGAGGGGGTAAGGCCGGTGATCTGTCTGAATTCCCGGATCAGGTGAGCCTGGTCGTAGTAACCGCATTCATAGGCACATTGAGTGAGCGAAAGTTTTTCCTGGCGGAGCTGTTTGAGGAATAGATGCATACGGGTGATACCGCTGAATTTTTTTGGGCTCAGGCCGATGGAGGTGGTGAATTTTCGTTCGAGCTGGCGGGGATGGAGACCGGTGAAGCTAATCAGCTGGTCGATGGTGACTTGTCCCTGCTGTTTGATGATGTAATCGAGGGATGCAGTGATAAGGGGATCAGCAGTAGGGGATAGCTTGTTAAAGAAGGCCTCTGCGAGGGCTATCTTTTTATTTATTGCGGGGGCGCTGAAGATGGACTCGTACAAACTATTCGAGATGTCGGTCAGGGGGATGATCTTGTCTTTTAGTTTGCCGGCGGGAATATTGAAAAGCCGGTGGAAGGCGTCGGGGCGGAAAACGATGATGAAAAGGCCGGCCGGGGCATGACAGCCGATGTCTTTATAGTCGCTAACCTGCCCGTACAGGAATGCGTCGGGGAGGGATTGGTCGTTTAGCGTAAGGCTGCCGCCGGTGGAGAATACGATGCCGGTATTGCCATCGGAGAAGAGCCGGAGGTTGCAAGGAGTTTGGGTTTCCTTGTTCAGGAACAGGTAGTGCCTGATGAGGTGCGAAAGTTCGATGGATGCGGGGATCTGCATGATATTGTAAAGATAATTTTTTTGTGGTTAAGGCAGGTTTAACATAAGAAGGCGGCGAATATTGGGTATGGGAAATAAAATTATTATCTTGTCTTCTATGAGTAATAACAGGAGGCAATTTATAAAGATAGCGGGGATGGCCGGTGCGGGTGTGGGCTTTTGGGGATTCGGTGGTATCCGGGCTTTGGGGGGTGTGGATGGTCCGGCGGGTATGGAGGGCTTTGAGGATCGGGATGGAGTAAGGAAGGCGGGCGGGCGTTTCCCAAGGGCGACACCGGAGTCGCAGGGGGTGTCATCACCCGCGATACGAAAATTCGTTGCGGCTGCGGGTGCGTCGGGTATCAGCTGGCATAGTTTTATGCTGCTTCGTCATGGGAAGGTGGTGGCGGAAGGTTGGTGGAAGCCTTATGAGCCGCAATTCGTGCATTCGTTGTATTCGTTGTCGAAGAGTTTTACCAGTACGGCGATAGGTCTGCTGGTCAAGGAGGGGAAGCTGGATATTCATGCGAAGGTGATCTCTTTTTTCCCCAATGATCTGCCTGCTAGCGTTAGTGATAATCTTCAGCAGATGACGGTGAGGCGTCTGCTGACCATGAATACCGGTCATGGCGAGGACACGATGCCTAAAATGCGGGCTTCTCATGACTCCTGGGTCCGGACTTACCTGGCTCAGCCGGTAGAGTTCACTCCGGGGACACACTTTTTATATAATACGGGTAACACTTATATGCTGGGCGCCATCGTACATCAGATAACCGGTGAGACACTGGAAAATTACCTGGGCCCAAGGCTGTTCCAGCCATTGGGTATAACCGGATACGATTGGGAGGTTTCGCCACAAGGTTTGAATACGGCGGGGTATGGTTTGCGGGTGAAGACCGAGGATATTGCGAGCCTGGGTCAGCTGTATCTGCAAAAGGGAAGTTGGAAGGGCTCGGCGATCCTGCCTTCTGCGTGGGTGGAGGAGGCGACAAGTGCTCAAACTACTTCGCAGGTCAACAATGGAGACTGGTCAGAGGGATATGGGTATCAATTCTGGCGTTGTACACATGGTTGTTACAGGGGGGATGGTGCTTATGGTCAGTTCTGTATCGTCATGCCGGAGCTGGATGCGGTACTTGCGGTGACGAGTCAGAGCCCTGATATGCAGAAATCGCTGAACATTGTCTGGGACAATATACTGCCGGGTATACAGGCGGCAGCGCTGCCGGAGAATCCGGGGGAGCAAGGCGAATTGAAGAAAGAATTGGCGGGATTGGGTTTGCCGGTAGTCAAGGGTTCAGTGAGGTCTTCGGAGGCATCGAAGTACAATAAGAAAAAATGGATACTAGCCGATAATGATTTTGGTGTTAAGACCCTGGAGCTGGCCTTTTCGGATAAGGGTTGTGTGTTGTCTACTTACGCCGGGGGAAAAACTACAAAAATGGAGTTTGGCTCGGAAAACTGGGTATTGAATTCACCGCGGGAAGACTATGTGTTCAGGACCGGGCAAATGATGCCCATGCCTTCGCGTATAGCAGGTACGGCGACCTGGACCGATGATCACACCTTGCAATTAAATGTACGGTTTGTAGAGGCCATCTTTGGGGATAGGATCACCTGTATGTTTGACGGGGATGCTATTTCCATTTCGTTTCTCAACAGTGTCGATGAGACGGCGGTTAAGAAGAATCCCGATCCAAGGAAACCTATTTTGGGGAAGGCGGAGAAAGGATAGCGGGGTATGACGGATTATTTTATGTTCAGGATGTTTGCGGCATTGGTCTGATACAATTTGTGCAACACCTTCTTCGACAGGTGCAGTCCGTACAAGGCCCAGTGATAGCCTGCCAGCGAGGGATCATAGAAATGTTCATCAGCGGTCTCGAGTATGCGGAAAGTCGACCGGTACATCGCCACTTGCATCCCCATGTCCGTACCATAAACCAGCCGGTCCTGGTATTTCGTTATAAAGGCGGCGGCGGCCTGCGGCACCGGTGTTATTTCCGCATACCGCGCGGCGATGTCGGCATAGAGGTTGGGATGCTGATCGAGCATAGCCCCCAGTTTGCTCAAGTCGGTACAGCAGTTGGCGAAGTGGCAGGCGACAAAGATAACCCCGGGATTCTCGCCCACGGCCTTTGACAGGCCTGCAATGAGTTCGTCATGTCCCAGCTTTCCTGCCACGTTCATGTTCACGTGCCACTTACTTGCATTGATCAGCCCGCGTCCGAATTCGCATAATCATGGCTGTGCGGATCCGTCACAGGCCAGGCGGCCTTCGGCACTGTGGTCGCCGGGACGTGGTAGATCGATACGGGATGGTAGTCTTTTAGCAAGAGATCGTTTGTGCCGGACTGGGCCATGCCGTGTTGCCAAAATAGCAGTGCACAGGAGAAAATTGCAAGGGATTTCATGTATTGATGACTTTTAGTTTTCGGGAAATGACCCGTCAGCAGCCTGCGGTTATTTCATGAAGATATTCTTTTTCCCGGTGGGATCTTGTAAGAACGAAAGGGGACCAGAGGTCCCCTTTCGTTTGGTATTGGAATATTATAGGGTTTACTGGAGTGCGTTGAGTTCGCCGATGCCTGTCCTGCTGCCGCTGGTCCAGGTGAGAATGTCGAACCTGAAATATTGGGCCTGCACGGGGGCCAGGAAGCCGATCCCTTTGAGGTCGGGGCTTGTGGCGTTGGACCCGGTTACCGGGCCAGTTCCTTTCCATATTCCCTGGACGGTCCAGGTAAGGCTATCCGTGCTGGTTGACACCCTGATCTGTGTTGCGTTGTCTCCGGTGCTGACATAGTCAGGCGTCAGCTGGAAGCCCTTTATGGCCTGGACGCTTTTCATATTAAGGACTACCCATTTGGCGGCGGTGCTGCTGTTGCTTGAGCGCCAGGCTGTGCTGTTGCTGCCGTCGAGCATGGCGGGGCCGAGGGAGCCGGAGGTGGTGTTGCTGACTGTTACGCTCCAGCCGGTTCGGGTCATCAAGGCGCCAGCAGGCAGTGTCTGAACGGTATCTATATTGGTGAAGGCATAGGGTACATAAAGATAGGCCGTCGCCCTGTTGGCGCTGATGGCAACTCCTTTATCCTGGCTGCTTATCTTTTCGATGCTCATCGGCAGTACGTAACCGTTGGTATCGGTAAGCAATGAAGGATCGGTGATGGTGACGGTCAGCGGGTCGGATAACATTGAATCTGCGCCGATCCGATGTTGATTGGCATCGATACTATAGGCGCCGGCCGGCATCAGAATGCAATGTTTGCCGGCAGACTGATTAAAGGTCGTCACGGCCGTGGAGTCGGGATAAACATACACCTCGGCTGCGGCAGTCATCTGGCGGGTAGAATATGCCTGCAGCTGAAAGGTCTTATTGCCCCACACGGACAGGGGTGTCTGCGTTAATACTGCGGTGATCTTATTGTTGGCATCACCAAGATCGCCCTGCATATATACCAGCAGGTCTTTGGAATCGAGTCCCTGGTCTTTTTTGCAGGCGCCCTGGGCCAGCAGAAGGAGCAGAGGGAATAACCGAATATATTTTGTCATAGCTTGTTTTTAAAGTGAATGAGCCTATTGTGCGCATTTATTGGTGCTGTCCGAATTCCATACTACAGCGGCCTTTTTCCAGACCATATTTCGTCCGTTGCCGGTGAGGTCATAAAAGGTCTGGCCGGAGCCTTCATTGAGTTTCCAGTAGGACACGAGTCCGGCGGCCGTCGGATCGGCGGCGCATAAATTCTGCTGGATCTCTGTCTGCGACAATGGGCGGTTCCAGAACCGGATCTCCGCCGTACGGCCGAGGAAGCGTTGGGACTGCTGATAGCCAGCATAGGACATCCCGAGCTCGAGCGCTCCCCAGGTGTAAGCCTGACCGGAGGCGGCGAAGCTATTGTCTAAAACTCCGTTGATATAGAGCTTGTAGGTGCTGCCGTCGCAAACGCAAGAGATGGAGTACCAGGTATGGAGAGCGAAGCGGGTGTTAGAGAACATGCCTCCCGCAGAATTGATCCATTGTAATTGATTGGTATCGCTGCCCGCCTCGCCAAAGCGCAGGAGATTGAAAGTGCTTTGATCCTGAGGTCCCCAGTTGCAGAGGCGGCTGATCGGAGGATTGCCGGTGTGCCAGGAATTGATAAAACACTTGATCTCATAAGTGAACTGGGTCATGTTGTTGATCGGCGTGGGGAAGGTATCCGAGTCATAGAAATTGTAATTGGTCAGGTCGACAGAATTGAATTTGGTGACTCTGGCGATCTTCAGAAAAACCGTACGCGATGTCTCGAGTACGGCGAGCGGACCGGACACTCCTTTGATGGTGATCGGGATCAGGTAATTCCTGCCGTCTTTCAGACTATCGGTAGACACGATGTTGATGGTGACCGGCTCGGAGACATTGGTTCCCTTTTTGATCACGCCGCTGGTTGTGGACACCGTATAGCTGGCTACGGGGGCGGCGAAATAATTACCGCTCACCTGTGCATTATATGTCGAGACCAGGCTGGTATCCACGGCAAAATTAACGGTGATGTCCTGTGTAACGAGGCCGGTAGCGCTGGCGGTCACATTGATGCTCGAAGGCAGGTTCTCAACGGTGAATTTGATCTGGTTATCGGTTTCCGTACCGGTGATGAGAATGACGTCCTTGAATTCCTTGTATTTCCTGCATGCAGCAAAGGCAATGGTGACAGCGGCGATCACGGTGAGTGAAAGAAGCTGGAAAATATGTTTACGGTTCATAATTATAGTTTTTAAATGAGCTTAATGTACTGAGGGGTTGACGATCTGGATGCTTCGCCGTACATAATGATAAGCGGGGGAATTGTCGTAGTCGCGATCGAAATAATAACCACCCCAGCCGCCTTTCCGGCCTTGTGTAGGATTCCATCGGGCAAAACCTTCGACAGAGTACATTTGGGTGCCTTCCGCGGTGAGGTTGTTTCCACTGGCTTCAGTGAAAGGCGCGCCTCCTGTTTGCCACCAGTCACCCAGGTTTTCGGTTACGATGAATTTGCCGGGAGGGCAGAAGCTAACGGCGTTGTATCTTCCCTGAAGGAAGGACGCCGAAGTTGTAGTGGTTCCCTGTGTATAGGACTGGTTGACCAGGTAATTGATATAGGGCTCAACGCTGGCAGGGATGGCGTCGGTATAATAATCGACGATCAGGTATTTATCGGGATGCGCCGACTTTGGGCCGATGGAATCGCCGAGGATCTGGACGAACTGGGCAAAATTGCTACCGGAAAGCCAGTCCGTGCTGGTTCCGTTGTTGGGCTCATAATCCAGGTCAAGACCATCCAATTGATTGGTAAATACCATGCCCAGCAGATAGCTGGCGTAGGCCCGCATACCATCAACTGATAAGGCGAACTTCCCGTTGTATTTCTGTATGCGGCAGATCTCGGGGATGACGAATTTGATGCCCCGAACAGACATTGCGCTACGCATCTCGTTGTAGGCGATCGGGTTGTATGTAGTGGTAGAGTCGCCTTTTTTAAGCGAAGGGATCCCCGACCAAAGGCTACAAAAGTCCAGGCTATCGGGAAGACCGGCAATATGTTCGCCCCAGGAGGCGGACTGCTTGTAGTCTGCAACGACGCCTTCAGCATTGCCATAGGCGGCATACCAGCCATAGAAGACCTGGTGGGGCGACTTTTTATAAGCCCGCAGGTTCTCATAGTACTCGTTGCTTTGCTGTATCGGTTTTTGAATAGTTAAGGCTTCAGCCGTAGTCTGCTTTTTGCAGTGTACCAACACTATGCTAATGATAGTGAGAGATAGAAAGGATGATATAAATTTCTTTGTCATAATAATTTTTTTTAAGGTTTCTTATCCCACCAAAGTCGGGTACCGCCGTTGTCGCCGCCGCCTAATTCCGCTACACCTGTAGCTACACCCGATGCATTGCTTTGATATTCCGACTGGGGGAAGGGCAGTCGACGGATCTGTGTGGATGTATTGATGAGACCTGCACTGTTGTTGACGACCACGGGGAAGATCCTGGGATAGCGGGTACGTCTGAACTCGCTCCATGCTTCCTGTCCGTCAGGATAGGCGGCGATCCATTTTTGGGTGATGATCCTTTCCAGCTGTGTCTCCATGGGATCCGATGCATTCCACTGGATGGTAATGGTGCTGAGCCCGGAGCTGATGCTATTGCCGCCGTTGGACGGATCGGAATAGGCAAGGGCTTTATCTACGGCATCTGCGATGTAGGTGGCGGGAGAACCGGCGCCCCATTGGCTGAAAGATGTCGTAATCCCTGTCTCATACAAGGCCTGGGCCGTTCCGCCCATATTCCAGCCTCTTAATGCGCCTTCTGCTCTGAGGAAATAGATCTCGGCGGCGGACATCCAGCGGATGGGGGTATTCGTGGCTACGTTTAAAGTCGAAAAGGGATCGGTATAAAGTGATTTGTCGGTGATGTTGATGCCGGTGCGGATGCCATGATAGTTGTTATCCTTTACAGCCTTATTGAACATAAAGGGCAGCCGTGGGTCTTTGTAACCTGTCAGAAAGGACTCCATATTGGCACCCATCCGGATATCATTGAAATTGAAACAGATGATCTGTAACGGGCTATGAATGTTGATCCCGTCGGCACTTTGCAGCACCGCGTCGTCGGCATCGCTGGTAAACACGCCGTATGGATTGCTGACGGCTGCTTCTGCATATTTCTGTGCGTTGGCCGGATCTGAATAAACCATCCGCATGGCGAGCCGCAATTTCAGGGAGTTGGCAAACTTTATCCATTTTGTATAATCGCCGGCATAGATCAGGTCATAGTTGGCGAGGGGCAGTGAACCCGGGAAATTCTGGACATAGGTGCTAAGGGTGCTGATGGCTGAGTCCAGATCGGCAAAGAAGGAGGCATAGATCGTGTTCTGCGCATCGTAGGCTGTGGTCAGGTTGCCGGAGCCGAATTTTGTATAAGGCAGTGGTCCATATATATCCGTGGTGCGGGAGATGGACTCGACCTTTATGATCTGTGCCAGTGCATAAATGTGCTGACTGGAGGGATTATCCTGGGTCTTCTTTTTTATGGATAACCACGCGGGCATGACACTGAGAAAGGCCCGGTTGAAAGCCTGTCCGTACCAGCTGGGTGTCATGGAGTAATTGGTACTGTTGACACCTCCGAACCAGTTGTTGCTGGCGCCCATATAACCTGAATAAATATCTCCGCAGAGGTTTTGTACTTCCTGGTATACTTCATCACCGAATGCCGGTTCCTGTGCCGTGGGGAAGACGTTTTGTTCCATCTGGGAAAAGAATACTCCTGTCGACAGATTGTCGGCCTGCAGCATCTGATCGGTGGCGTTGTTGGGATTGGTATTGTACTGCCTGAAATTTTTCGTGCAACCGAAACACAATACAAGTGCCAGGAGGGGCAGCAGCCGTTGCGGGAATAAAAAGTCTTTATAAGTCTCCATATATTCTTAATGCTTTTATTTTTTATAATTGAACTTTTACGCTGAACCCGAGACTTCGAAGGCTGGGCTGCATAAAATAATCGATGCCCTGCCAATAAGTGTCCGTGCTTGCTGTGGACTCCGGATCGAAGGGGGCCTTGTTATAGAACATGAAAAGATTTCTCCCGGTCACGGCCAGCGTGATGCCCCGGATCTTATTATGTAAAAAGGAGCCAGGGATATCATATCCGAGCGAAGCTTCACCCAGACGCACATTAGTGGCGCTGTAGACGTACATCGAGCCGATGCCTGCCACGCCGCCGCCGGCCACCTGGTAGTAAGGCTGGGCTGGTATCTGGTATCCATTGACTTTTACACCACCGGCATCGCGTGCTTTAGCAGAGGCTTCCGAGACGCCGAACCTGTCCATGATAGCTTGTGTGACAGATACTCCGACACCGCCTATACGAGCTGTAACGAGAAAGCTGAAATTGAAATTTTTGTAAGTAAAGCTGTTCCTGAAGCCGATATTATAGCGGGGGCTTGCATTACCAGCCTTGACATAGGTGTTGTTCGGATCGGGTCTTACCGTTTTAGAAGTTGCATCTACGAAAACATATCCATGCTCATCCGCTTCCAGGGTAGTAACATAAATATCGCCGATGGAACCGCCTTTTACCAGGGACATCATATAGCTACCGGTGCCGCCTACGCTAAGGCTGTCTTCGCTAACCGTCTGCCCCGTTTGAGCATTGGTATAATTGGTGAGCAGCTTGACAATCTTATTCCGGTTCAGCGAGAAAGTGGCAGTGGAAGACCAGTTCAGTCCGCGCGCCAGTTTGCCATTATAACTCAGAGCCGCCTCGATCCCTTTGTTGGTAACCTGTCCCGCATTGATATAGAAGCTGCTATATCCCGTACTGGGAGCAAGGGTTGGATTGAAGAGCTGGTTATAGGTATTCGACTGGTAGGCTGTCACATCCAGGCTGATGGTGTTGCGGAGGAATTTTACATTTAAGCCGGCTTCTGTGGACTTCGTCCTTTCCGGCTGCAGGCTTGTTGCCGGCAGATAGGAACTGGTTACCGGGAATCCGCCCTGGATCGGGTATGTTTCGATCGTAATAAACCGTTGAGGTGGATTACCCACTTCGCTATAGGAGCCTCTTATTTTTAAAAAGGAAACTATCGGGGAATGCATCTTAAGCAGGTCGCTCAGGATAGCGGAACCACCGACAGAAGGGTAGAAGATGGAGGTTGCCGTTGTGTTGACGAGGGCAGAGGACCAGTCATTTCTTCCGGTCAGATCGAGGAAGGCCATGTTCTTCCAGGATAATTCGGCGCTGCCGAAGACGGCCTGCAGCTGATCGTGATACCCATCCTGACTAACTGTCGCCAGCGTCTGGTTCACATTGGTAAAGGTGAACAAATTGGGTACGCTCAGCAGATTGCCGCCATAGGTGTCCGTATTGTATTTCGTGTCGAGGTAGCTGCTGCCGACATTGGCGTTAAGGGTAATGGTATGGGTCAGGGCCTTGTTGATATTGAGGAGCACATCGGCATAGAGCTGCTTTGTAATACCCGTAGCCCGGTAGTAGGCGCCGGCAGGGGAAGCAAACAGACCTGAAGTGGACGCATAGTATTTTTTCTCTCCTATGCTCGTATTGTCATCCAGCTTGACCCGGGCTGTTACATTCATCCAGCTATTGATATTGTATTTGGCGGCGGCGTTGACGACGTATCTGTCCTTGTGGTTGATGAAGAAATCGCGGTTGATCTCCCAGTAGGGATTTTGCATCTGAAAACCTTCATCGCCATAGGGCCAGAACTGGGTTTTGAGGTTACGGGTGGCATCATAACGTTCGTAGACCTTGTACTTTTCGATATCGTCTCCGCGGGGGAAAAGATAGACAGGGATCAGGGGGTTGAAATATTGTCCCTGGGACAGCATGTTCTGTTCAGTGACATTGATGTAGGAGGCTCCGAGATCGAGGCTCATCCTGCCATCCAAAAAGGAAGAGGTGTTGCGAACCGAAAAATTATTTCTCTTCAGGGTATTGTTGGGGATGATGCCGGCTGCATCCACCCGGGCGGCGGAAAGATAGGTCTGGTTCTTATCCGTGCCTGTCGAGACGTTGATGGCTTCGGTAGCATTGTACCCTGTATTAAAAAAGTCTTTTGGATCGTAGCTGGATGGCGTCTTGAGCTTATCGCCCCAGCTGGAAAAATCCTGTGGTGCGGAGCCATAGGTATTTTGAAACTGCGGCAGCACAAAGGGGCTGAAGAAGTTGGTATTGTTAGTGACGTTGACGCTTGTCTTCCCGGCGATGCCTTTTTTTGTCGTTACGAGGATGACGCCATTGGCGGCCTGGTTCCCATAAAGGGCTGCGGCCGCGGGTCCGGTCAGCACGGAAATGGAGGCGATATCATCGGGATTGATATTGGAGATACCGTCTCCGGTGGCGCCGGCGCCGGAGAAGATATCGGCTGCCTGGCTGGTAGTCAGGTTTGGAAGGGGAATGCCATCTACGACATAGAGGGCATTGTTGTTGCCGGTAAGGGATTTTGCCCCGCGCATTACGACCCTGACCGATCCGCCGATGCCGGCGGACGTGCTGTTGATGGTGGCACCGGCTACTTTGCCCGTGAGGCTGTTGATGAAGTTGGCATCTTTGACCTTGTTAACTTCCTCGCCGCTGACCTCCTGTACATTATAGGTAAGTGCTTTGGTCTGACGCCGGATGCCCAGGGCTGTGACCACAACCTCGTTCATCTCGGCCTGCACTTTCTGCATCACAATGTCAATACTGGTCCGGCCGTTGACCGGGACCTGCTGGGATTGATAACCGACAAATGAAACGATCAGCGTCCGGGCCGCCTCGGCCTTGATGGAGTACTGTCCTTTCTCATCCGTAGCGGTAGAGATATGTGTTCCCTTGATTATTACGGTGGCGCCTGCGAGCGGCTGGCCGTCGGAATTAAAGACGGTCCCCGTGATGGTGATAGGAGGGGGATCGGCTGGTGGTGAAAGGAGATCGGTTTTTGGCGGCGTCTCCGGTACTTTTTCTTTGATGAAGATGGTCTTGTTCTGAATGACAAAATCAATGGGCTGATCTTTCAGAATGACGGTTAAAAAATCTTTTACCGGCATGTTGTTTGCAGAAACAGTTACCGGCCTGATACCCTGCAGCATCTCTTTGTTGGCAAAGATGGTATATCCTGTCTGGGTTTCGATGATATTGAAGATCTTATTCAGGGTTACCTGTTTGCCGGAGAAGGTAATGGTCTGGGAAAAGCTTTTGGCATTGGCATTCATTAGACCCACGATAAGCAGCATAAAAGTTAGCTTCATGACTAACAGTATTTTGGTGAAGGACTGCACGACATTCCCGCTACAAAAAGCAGAATTTTGCATAAATTCGTTTTGGTTTAGTTAAAAAAATAAAGTTTCAGTCACTCGAAATTTTGAATTGACACTAGCCATCGGCCGCCCGGATTGCCGTCCGTGGCGGCTATTTTCTGTCAATCATATACGCTCTATTCAGGGTAGGACGACCAGTTTTCTGCCTTCTTCCAGTCTGAAATGCACTTTGGACATTTGAAGGCCGCTGAGTACTTCAGATAGAGAAAGATCTCTGCCCATCTTACCGATAAATTCGATTTTTGGAACACCTTTTTCGTAAACGATGTCTATATCATACCAGCGCTGCAATTGCCGCATCACTTCTTCGAGTGTGGCGTCCTGGAAGTCAAACTTTCCGTTCTTCCAGGACATTATCTTTTCCACGTTGGCGTTGGGGATGATGTTTGTGGTTGTGGTCCTGCCTGTTCGTGCCTGCTGGCCGGGTCTCAGCATGACTTTTTCGTTCCCGTTCACGACGCGTACAGACCCTTCCAGCAGGGTCGTATTGCACGTGACTTCGTCTGCATAAGCGTTGACATTGAAATGTGTGCCGAGGACCTGGACCTGTGTCGTCGCGTTGATATTGACGAGGAAGGGGGTATTGTTCCCGTCCTTCGACTGCACCCGCGCCACTTCGAAATAGGCTTCGCCTGTCATTTCCACTTTTCTTTCTTTTTCGGTGAAGGCGGTGGGATAGCGTAAGGAGGAGGCTGCGTTGAGCCATACCCTGGTGCCGTCGGGCAAGGTAACCTGGAACTGGCGTCCCCGTGGTGTTGTAATGGTATTATAGCTTGTTTCGCTGGTGGTTGTGTTTTTGTCTTCGCTGGTATAGGCCAGCTGACCGTCGTTGAGGACTACTTTTGATCCGCTTTGTGTGGCCACAACACCATTGCCAAGGCTATCGAGTACGACGGTGCGCCCGTCGGCAAGCGTGAGAATGGCACCTTGTTTTCCCGGCGCAACATCTCGGGTGGCTGTCGCTGGCTGCGGGATCATTGCGGGGGGATGGTGAGGTGCGAAGAAGTAAATGCCGGCTCCGATGAGGAGCAGAATGGCTGCTGCTACGGAGGAATAGCGGATCCAGGTGAGTTTTGCCGGTCGTATGGGATCTGCTTTTTTCAGGATGGCCGGCAGCTTAGCTTCCATCTTCATCCGAAGCTCGTCGCTGACCTGTTCGTCGGCAACGACTTGTTTCAGCTGTTCGAGGATCATGGAGCTGGCTGCCTGATCCTGGTCATCCCGGGCCAGCCATTCGATGAGGCGTTCGGCCTCTTCGGGTGAGATCTTACCTTCCAGGAGTCTTTGGAAGAGGTCGGCGTAGGGATGGGGTTTTGGCACGCTAATTCGTTTGATTTGATAAGTAACGGGCGTGCGGAAAGAATGGGGGGGTGGGTGGGAGAAATTTTTTTTAGGGTCGCAGATGCCGTGCTATCAAAGCGAGGAGGAATAAAGAGCCGGAATGTTCGGAGAGATTGGTCCGGATGGTCCTGGTGGCTGCAACCAGGTATTCTTTGACGGTGAGGGGGGAGATGCCCATTTCTTCGGCGGCCTTTTTATAGGTCTGGCCTTCCAGCTTTACTAACTGGTAGGCTCTTTTTTGTTGTTTGGGTAACTGTTCGATAGCCCGTTGAAGGAAGGAGGATAGTTGTTCGTTGTGCATGCGCTGTTCGACGTCCTCGTAGAATTCGCTGGCGAGGGAGCTGAACTGCTGGCGTAGTCGCCGGTCTCTTTTTATACGGCGGAAAAGGTCGTAGACGAGATTCAGGGCGATCCGGTACATATAACCGGTAAAGTCTTCGCTAAGACCCTGGTTGTCTCTTTTTTGCCAGATACGGGTAAATAGTTCCTGTACCAGTTCTTCCGCCAGAGCGGGATCCCGGATCATGCCGAGAATATTCAGATAAAGTCTTGGGCTATGGTATTTATAGAGGGTTGTAAACGCCTCTTCGCTGCCGGATCGCATTGCCTGGACCAGTGCGGATTCATTATGTAGAGTATCATGTAGCAAGCGGAGCCTTAACCTATTTATGAATTAAAAGTATAGAAAAATTGATGAAATGAATAATTAGTTTGCTTTTAATACAGGGTCGGTGAAGTGAACGAATTTGGTAATTTAGAGGAATAATGACTATGGACAGAAGAAAATTTATACGAATCGGGGGCGCCGTGCTGCCCCTTGTGGCGGCGCTTCCGGCAGGGGCGGCGGGGCTATTGGCGGAGGAGGGATCGGGCCGACAGGTGAGGGATGGTTTGGTTTTGCCGGACGAACCGGCGGACTAT
The DNA here is from genome assembly GCA_036499285.1 of Puia sp. GTDB lineage: Bacteria > Bacteroidota > Bacteroidia > Chitinophagales > Chitinophagaceae > Puia. The sequence goes on from DASYEB010000028.1 coordinate 127,975, forward strand.
ACGATCAGGATCGGTACGGGGTTGTTGGAGGTGGGGCCGCAGCATATCCTTTCGACGACTACCTATAACGGCCAGTTCCCGGGACCGCTGCTGCGTTTCAGGGAGGGACAGCGGACAGTAGTCGATATTTACAACGACACGGATACGCCGGAGCAATTTCACTGGCACGGGCAGTTTTTACCGGTGGAGGTGGATGGATCGGCGGAGGAAGGGACGCCCTTTATCCCTGCGCACGGGATGCGGCGTCAGGTCCTGACACCGGGGCCGTCGGGGTTCCGTTTTTACCATACGCACCTGGTGGCGGGGAGTAACCTGAACCTGGGACAATATAACGGTGAGGTAGGACCGATCTATATCGAGCCTGCTCATAGACCCGATGGTTACGGCGGGTATGACAGGGAGGAGGTGATCGTGCTAAAGGAGTTTGATCCGTTCTTCATGCGGGGAGGGGATATGGCGATGGATTTCCTGTCGGGCGGCATGGTACCGGAATTGGCGAAGATGCAGGAGCAAAGAGAGAAGGCGCATCCGGAAAGGCCAAAGGGTTTCGAGGTAGGATATAAGATCTTTACGATAAACGGGAAGCAACTGGGGCATGGCGATCCGATCCGGGTAAAATACGGGGAACGGGTGTTGTTCCATATCCTGAACGGGAGTGCGTCGGAGATCCGCAGTCTTGCTTTGCCGGGTCATACGTTCAAAGTGATCGCGCTGGATGGCAATCCGGTGCCGCACCCGGCGGAGGTGCCGGTACTGTGGATCGGGACGGCGGAGCGCATTTGCGCGATCGTGGAAATGAAACATCCGGGTGTCTGGACAATGGGCGACCTGGCGGATGATGACCGGCATAATGGGATGGGGATCGTGGTGGAATATGCGGGTCATAAGGGAAAGCCACAGTGGGTGACACCCCAATCCTTTAAATGGAACTACCGGCTGTTTGGGGACCGGGAAGTGAAGGTGAAAGAACCCGACGAAGTGATCGATATGATCTTTGCGAAGGACCAGGCGGCGGACAAGGGGTTTAACCGCTGGACGATCAATGGGGTTGCTTTTGATATGATGGCAATGCAGCCGATGTTCCATCTAAAGCAGGGCAGGAGGTACCGGCTGCACATGCGGAATGCTTCGGACGATATTCACCCGATACATCTGCACCGGCATAGCTTTGAACTAACGAAGATCGCGGATAAATCAACTTCGGGTATTATCAAGGATGTGGTTATGCTGGGTGGTTTCCAGGAGATGGACGTGGATTTTACGGCGGATAAGCCAGGGTTATCCTTGTTTCATTGTCATATGCAGCTGCACATGGATTTTGGATTCATGGCTCTTTTTGATACCATTGCCGGGAGACGGTGACCGACTGGTCATTATTGAGGTATGTGTTTTATAAATTATCACATTGTTCTATATAAGCCTGGTAATAGTAAATTAATATAAAAGCCAAGGTGAATTGATAATAGCTTATTAGTGGAGATGGGGATAATTCCCGAACCATTTCTGTTTGATTTCCAAGGATCGGGTGCAAGTATCCGGTAGATTCTGGATATTTATCAACTTATAAATAAATGTGCTAAATTAGGGTCGACATAATATGAAACCCTTAATCCCGATTGTCTTATTCCTGTTGATGACGTTTAGTTCCTGGTCCCAGATATGTTCCAGCGGCCATGGCGATGCTATCGTGAACATTACGTTTGGCGCCGGTACCGGGATTGGTCCGGAACTGGCGCCCGGTGTCACTAACATGCAATATGTTACATCGGAATGTGTCGGGGATAATGTTTACACGATCACCAACGAGGTCCGTAACTGTTATGTGGGTGAATGGCATACTCTTACGCAGGATCACACCGGCGACCCAAATGGATATTTCATGCTTATCGGAGCTTCCTTTCAGCCAAGCACCTTTTATACCCAGACTGTCTCCGGCTTGTGCGGTTCTACCCAATATCAATTCTCCGTTTGGGTTCTGAACATGGCTTCTCATGGCGGCGAGGGGCTTCCAAATTTTACCTTTAGCATTCAATCCACCAGCGGAACACCTATTCAATCCTTTACTACCGGGGATGTGCCCTGGCATAATCCGGCACAGTGGGATCAATACACCTTTGCTTTTACCACTCCTCCGGGTGTGAATTCAGTGGTCCTGCAAATGACCAATAATGCACCGGGAGGGTATGGCAATGATCTTTGCCTGGATGACATCACTTTTCGAACACTGGGACCTGCTGTCAATATATCTGTCGATGGTCATTCCAGCGACACGGTAACTATATGCAATAACGACGACCTGAATTTTACGTCTGTCGTTTCCAATAGCTGCTATGCCTCCACGGCTTACCAATGGCAGGAAAGTACGGATAATGGCGCCAACTGGACAACCTTATCCGGCGAATCCGGTTCGTCTTACTCGAGTTCGTTTACGACAGCCGGGGCCTATTTATACCGGATGGTGGCTGCTGCCACCGGCAACATCGGCAACCCTTCCTGCCAGGTGGTGTCTTCGCCGGATAGTATCCTGGTCCTTGATCCGCAGGTCTCCGCCGTATCGATCACCGGGCCTTCGGGAGTCTGCAGCGGATCACCCGCCAGTTTTAATGCTACACCGGTTAATGGGGGCGCCGACCCTCAATATCAATGGATGGTCAATGGGGCGCCGGCGGGAGTAACGACGGCGGTATTCAATGACAACACTGTTTCCGACGGCGATCAGATCAGTTGTGTTCTGACCAGTGATGCTGCTTGTGTTCCCGTTCCTGTCGTGACCTCCAATACCTTACCCATTGTCGTCTCGCTTCCCATTGCCTCTTCGGTATCCATAAGCGCTTCGGATAATAATATCTGCGCTAATAAGCCTGTGACATTCACAGCCATGCCGATGAACGGAGGTGCGGCCCCTTCTTATCAATGGATAATCAATGGTACGACTTACGGATCTACTACTGCTGCGTTCACGGATAACACGCCTGCAGACGGTGACGAGGTAAGCTGTATTATGGAAAGCGATGCAGCCTGCCCGATAAATACAACGGCGTCATCCAACACCATCCTGATGGCTGTTATTCCAAATGTCACTACCGCCGTGGATATCGTTGCATCGTCTGATCCGATCTGCGGGGATAAGCCGGTGACCTTTACCGCCATACCGACCAATGGAGGAACTGCACCCGTCTTTCAGTGGCTTGTCAATGGCACGACTACCGGCACAACTGATGCCGCCTATACGAATAACAATCCGGCCGGCGGCGATGAGGTCAGCTGCATAATGACGAGCAATGCAACCTGTCCGGTGAATGTCAACGCTACTTCAGCTACCCTTACCGTCACCAATGCGGTTATTGCTTCACTGACGATATCGGCGACTGCCAATCCTGTCTGCAGCAACAGTCCTGCGACCTATACGGCCGTGTCCGCCGGCGGAGGCGCAAACCCGCTATTCCAATGGATGGTCAATGGCGCGCCGGCAGGATCAACCAGCGATGTATTTAATTATAACAATGTTTTCGACGGGGATCAGATCAGTTGTGTCCTGACCAGCGATGCGGTGTGCGTGACGGATCCCATTGTAACGTCCAATACTGTTCAGATGAGCGTGATACCCAACGTTTACCCTTCCCTCGATATTACGGCATCCACCAATCCCGTCTGCAGCGGCAGTCCGGTGAGCTTTTCCGCTCAGCCCTCTACCAATGATTATGATCCGTCCTTTAGGTGGATGGTCAACGGCGCAGTAGTCGGAGACAGTACGGCAACATATTATACCGGGGGGGTGAAGGATGGCGATGTTATAAGCGCGATTATGACGAACAGGCAACAATGCTCCAATCCCGCCTCTTCGAATATTATTTCCATGACCGTTTATCCAAAACCGGTAGTTTCCTTACCGCCTGACACTATCATCCATGCGCATAGCACTATCCAGATGCTGCCAGTGGTGAGCGATGCGACTTTGTCCTATCAATGGAGTGACAATATTTCTTTCGAGGAGCGTAACTTCCCCAATCCATATGTCTCACCGTTGAATACCACCACCTATAATTTAGTAGTAACCTCCTCAAGCGGATGTGAATCATCAACAAAGGAACTTGTCGAGGTATTTTATGACCTGAACATGCCGAATGCGTTTACGCCCAATGGAGATGGGACTAACGATATTTTTCGTGTGCCTCCTGTGAATCCGGTGATGATCCGCAATATGGTTGTTTTCAACCGTTGGGGCGGTGTCGTGTTCAGCGCGAATGGAGATGCAGGATGGGATGGGCGTTTCAAGGGGAAGCCTCAGCCAACGGGTACTTATGTGTGGGAGATCGAATATTTTGATCCTTTTATCAAACAGGTTGTGATGAGGAAGGGTTTTGTGGAGCTGATACGATGAAATGGGATTTCTTTTGCTGAAGGGTTGTGAAACAGCCCTTTTTCATAAAACTGCCTTTTCTCGTTAATTCATGTTAAATCGGCTAGCAGGTCATTTTTTATCCCACAACTGTTTCCAGTTGTTGAATTCAGAAGGTCTTACCCCATACCGTGCAAAATTCCCATCGTGCAGGCTTAACAGTTCCGTCTCTACTACTTCCGTAAACCGTGTACGGTCAGTCTGCGGTATATTCTCCTCGTGGGTTTTAATCAATTTATTCGCTGCTGCCACATACATGCCTTCCGCGATCACCTGGCGTACGAGCGCCCGGATCTCTTCCCGGTATTTAAGCCGGAATACATCTGGCTCGCCTATCGATTGACGTATCGCTGCATATCGTTGCGCAGACCGATCATAGGCCCAAACGAAAACGTCCCTGAATAATTCGATCTTTTTTAGTTCATAGACCCCCATTAACCCCTGGGCATACAGCTCCAAGGATGAAGTCATTCAACAGATCATACCTCACTATAAAATCGATGCACTGGTGAGAATAGAAAACAAATTGCGTTATGACGATCGGGAATATATTCAGACCAACCTGGTTGAAGCCTACGAGCGGCTAATGACTTTTGTTGCCAGGCATTTGCCCGACAAGTTCTATATGGAAGGTGATCAACGCGTAAATCTTCGTACCAGAATATTCCGGGAGGTAGTGGCGAACTTAATCGTTCACCGCGAATACACCAATGCAGCCTCTTGTACCTTTATTATTCATCCCAACCGCCTGGAAACCGAAAACGCCAATAACCCGCATGCGGAAGGACCTATCGATCCATATAATTTCGCTCCATTTCCAAAGAATCCCCTAATCGCTAAGTTTTTTATGCAACTCGGTAGGGTCGAAGAACTAGGTTCAGGTGTTTTGAATATAACCAGACTGGTAAAGACATATGCCGGAGCCGGGTAAGCAGCCTTTATTGAAGGCAGTACGTTTAAAACTGTAGTGCCGCTACCGGAGGAGAGCGGAGGACCAACTGTTCTAGTGAATGATACTGTAAATGATACTTTAAACGAGCTGGATGATACTGTAAATGATACTTTAAAGCATCGGTGGGTTCATATCATTCAGGCTGTCGAAAACAAACCGGGAATCCGAATGCGGGAGCTGGTCGACACCTTAAAGGTATCCGAAATCACCGTAAAAAGAGATATGCGGAAATTGAAAAAGTTAGTGGAATTTCGTGGAACCCAGAAAACTGGGGGTTGAACAATCGCTCCGCTCATAATGTATAAAGCTATTTTTTTGAATTTAATCTTGATTGCAGGTACTCCGTTGAAAAATAAGAGCAGGACAATATTTTACCCCTAGGGAACTGATTGCTGCCATGGTGGCTTGTGTGCGACCGGAACCTGGCAAAACTATCGCAGACCCTGCCTGTGGTACGGGAGGATTCTTCCTGAGTGCATATGATTTCCTGGCAGATCCACAAAATTATAATCTCGACAAAAAGCAAAGGGAGTTTTTAAAGTCCCGGACCTTTTCTGGTAACGAGATCGTAGCCAACACTAAAAGGCTTTGTCTGATGAATCTTTTTTTACATGGCATAGGTGATATCAACGCACAAAGCTTTATTTCGTCGGAAGATGCCTTGTTAGCTCCACCAAAGATGACGTACGACTATATATTAGCGAATCCTCCCTTTGGTAAAAAAAGCAGCATGACCATTACCAATGAGGAAGGAGATGAGGAAAAAGAAAATCTCGTATACAACCGGCAAGATTTCGTAGTTACCACAAGCAACAAACAACTGAACTTCCTTCAGCATATCATAACCATGCTCAATACCACAGGTAAAGTGGCCGTCGTATTGCCGGACAATGTCCTGTTCGAGGGAGGGGTGGGAGAAAAAGTAAGACAGTTCCTGCTTCATAAAATGGACCCTCATACGATCCTGCGGCTTCCGACTGGCGTATTTTATGCGCAAGGCGTCAAAGCCAATGTGCTTTTCTTTGACGGCCGTCCAGCCAGCAAAGACCCCTGGACAAATGAGGTTTGGGTATATGATTCTAAGGAACAACTTTGATGAAACCGGTATCCTGGAGGAATATGCGGAAGTTAATTCGTTTACCTATTACAAAAAGAAGGCGGAGGCGGCAGTTAATGGAAGAAAGCCGGGCGCCGATGAGGAAAAGTTGGCGCGGGAAGGCTACGGGCATTTGCGGGCTGCTATCGAGGTGATGGTGGAACAGGATATTCTGGCCAAGACTATTGTACGGCATGGGAGTGGGGTTGCCTTTCCGGGGCTGATGCGCATTCAGGGCGAAAAACTCAACGAGCATAAAGGCTCGTTGAATGATATATATGAGAAATGCTGCAAGTCCATTGACGGGCATTCGAGCTCTCCAGTTGTGCATACGACACCGACGATCAATGAATTAAAGGCGGACCTTGAATCGTTTTTGAAGATCAGGAAATATTTTATTTAAGAACGGCCGCCTTCCGGGCACAAAAGCAGCCGAGGTTTTTGGCGGTCGAATAAGATAAGGGAGAGGGGGCATCTAGTTCCGTTTAGTTGGTCTTTGACCTTATTTACGAACTCCACGGAGACGTTGACAAGAGAGACAATTTTCTCAGCAACAAAGTCGGCCCCATTTAATAGGTTTTCGACGAAGGTAGTCGCTGTCTCTTTGAGAGGTTATTTAGCGATTTCATAACGGCCATTACTATTGGATGAAGGAACAAACTTCTAGAAAAATAAAGTATTTATCTTTACCAGAATTTAAAAAAATATGGTTAGGTCAGTTAATATAAGGAGTAATAAAAAATTAGTATCGGATATAGTCTTTCTTATTGAGGAAAGCAAATCCCTTATTGCTCAAACAGTGAACAGTGCACTTACCCTCCTTTATTGGCAGATAGGGCGACGAGTCAATAGGAAGTGCTGGGCAACAAGCGAGCAGATTATGGCAAACAGATTATTTCCACTCTGGCCGGAAAGCTTATTGAGGAATACGGAAATGGATTTTCAGAAAAAAATATCAGGAGAATGATACAATTTGCTGAAGTCTTTCCTGATGAACAGATTGTCGTATCGGCGATACGACAATTAAGCTGGACGCATTTTATAGCATTGATTCCATTGAGAGATTCATTGCAACGAGAATTTTACCTGGAACTGTGCAAAATAGAAGGATGGAGTGTAAAAGCCTTGCGAGAGAAAATTGACGGTATGCTTTATGAACGTACCGCAATTAGTAAAAAACCTGAAAGACTGATAAAACAAGAATTAAAAGAGCTTAGAGAGGACAATAAAGTAACTCCCGATCTGATTTTCCGGGACCCATATTTTCTGAACTTTCTGGGATTAAAAGATACATTCAGCGAGAAAAACTTGGAAGATGCCATTTTACGTGAGCTGGAAAATTTCATTCTTGAACTGTTATGTGAACCTTTGCGTAACATTTTTTATGTTTAGCAATCGATTATGTTAAGGGAAAACGGCAAATCATTGATTGTAAGATAATTATTACGCTTTCGCTTGACATAAAAATTAGAGCTAACTTGATTATTATACCTCGGACGTTAGCCTTGCTCCTTTTGCAAGTCTCATGAAACAGCTACTCATTGCAGCCGTTAGTTTAGCGGTATAAGGGATGGTGCACAATCGTTGCGACTGGGAGAGTTTGCTCCGGGGAGCGTATTAGACCGTCCTTTACTCTTTACCTGTCATATATATAGGTAAAATCAGCAATGTCGTGAATACACATCGAATATATAGGTGTTGTTTAACGGTAATTTACTCGTGAAGGGTGCACTATTGTTGCGACTGGATTCTTCCTAAGGAGCGTTAACGTTCACCAGCAATTACTGTCGATCAAGTTGATTTCCCGAGCCGATTGATGAATTTGCTAGGATAACATTCTTGAAGATTTATATGATTATCAATCGCTTCTATGACATTATCTTAATACTGGCCATGTTTTGAACATCTGTTCAAAACATTTGTTCAAATTAAAATTATTTTCTAATTTGCATTACTAAATAATTAAAGAATGGGCGTAATCTTAATCGCAAACCTTTCCGCAAACGGTCAGGTATTACTAGCAGGAAACCCTGCCCACGCAGCCCCGCCTGAGGCATTGGGTTTCTTCATCCAAAAGGCCATAGAGAAAGGCAATATCGTTATTGGTCGAAAAACCTTCGATGTGCTTCAGCAATTCCCCGGCGGAGCCAGCCAAGTCTTACCAGGAGTAGAAATTGTCCTACTGTCGACTACTGGTGCGAAGAGTGACCATAAGGTAGTTGACAGCCCGGCAAAAGCACTCGATTACCTGCACGAGAAAGGCTTTACCGACGTTATCGTCGGCGGCGGAGCCGGAACCTTCAATGCCTTTTTAGAAGATGGGCTAATCACTGAGGTCTATTTCAACACCATTCCTATGATCATTGGCGACGGCGGCATCATCGGAACGAATGATCTGCATATGAAGTTCGAGATCGTTGAACATAAGCTGTTGACGCGCAGCATCGCCCAGATCCATTTGAACAAAATATAAAATTATCTATGGCGGAAGGGAAGAAGCAAATAGATGCGTCCACGGAAGAAAAAATAATCTCGGCCGCGAAAAAGATATTTACGCAAAAAGGATACGAAGGTGCGAAAGTCAGGGACATTGCTGCTGAAGCAGATATTCACGTCTCCCAGGTAAACTATTATTTTCGTAGCAAAGAAAAGCTCTTTGAAGTCATTATGACCGACAATATCGATAACCTATTTGACAAAATAAGCCCTGTATTGATGGATGAACACACCACACTAAACGATAAAATAAAACTCGCAGCTGGTCTTTATATCGACATGCTCCTGGAGAACCCGGCTTTCCCCAGGTTTATCGTAAACGAAGTGCTTTCCGGAACTAACAAAATTCCCGCGATCGCGGCGAAGCAGGACTTTATTCGCAAGTCACATTTCGCAAAACAGGTTTTAGCGATAAAGGCCGAAGGGAAAATCGACTATCATCCGTTTCAAATCCTGCTGAATCTGATTAGCTTGATCGTCTTCCCCTTTTTAGGAAAAACCCTGTTCGACAAGACCGTACAATCGAAAGACGGATTTAGGCAAATGATGGAAGAGAGGAAAAGGTTAATCCCGATCTGGATCGATTCCATGATCGCAGCGTAGTCCTTGAACAATTTTAAAATACAAAGGAGGTTTTATCATGAGACTTAAAAACAAAGTTGCCCTGATCACCGGTGCCACCGGCGGGATGGGCTCGGCCGAAGCAAGACTATTTGCCAAAGAAGGCGCGACGGTTGTTCTTGCGGCAAGGAAGGCGGAACTCGCCAATGCCCTGGTACAGGAAATTACAGCCGCAGGCGGAAAAGCACTATTTGTCGAATTGGACGTCACCAACCCCGAAAATTGGACCGAAGCCGTTAAAAAAGTAAAAGAAGCATTCGGAGCTCTCCATATCCTCGTCAATAACGCCGGGGTCAATACCCCGTCCGTTATTCCATTTGTCGATCTGAAAGTATGGAACGACGTCTTTGCCACCAATGTAACCGGCCCACTTTTGGGCATACAAGCCTGTGCGCCGCTTATGAAAGAATCAGGCGGAGGCTCCATCGTCAACATCGGCTCGATCGGTGGCCTCACCGGCAATTTCTCCACGGCCTATGGGTCCTCCAAATGGGCACTTAGGGGGCTGTCCGGGTCAACCGCCTTTTGCTTAGCCGATTGGGGCATTCGGAGCAATGTCATTGAACCCGGTTTTATCAAGACGAATATGACACAGGCGATGCCGCTGGATTCGTTGGGCGATTTGGTACTTATGCGTCGCGCGGGTGAAGCTGACGAGATCGCCCAGGCCGCGCTATTCCTCGCCAGCGACGAATCATCTTATACGACCGGCTCTGAGATCCTGGTAGACGGTGGTTTCTTTGCGCCCGGCCCTTACCTTGCAGGAGAAAGAAAAGTGCATTTCCTGGAAAAATTCCAAAAGCAAATGGAAGCGACAAAAGCCGCGGGTGGGAAATAAACATTTACTATGAAAAATTTCATCCTTAAGAATACCTTCTACCTCATCACGGTTTTAGGAATTGCCACCGGGATCTACACGCTCGTCAGCTGGTCATCCATGCCTGTACTTCAGCGGATGGTAGGACTTTTCTTTCCGGCTATCGTCTTGCACGTCTGGGAAGAAAGCCGGTTTCCCGGGGGGTTCACGGACATGATCACAAAAAAACTGAATTTCACCCAGGCAAACCCGCATTTCGGGGAATTCATCACAGGGGCTTATATCCTGGTTATCGTATTTGTGCCCCTGTTTTTTCCCCACGTCCTCTTTTTAGAGCTGGCGCCCATGATAATCGGTATTTTGGAGGTTGTGGCTCATCTGGCCGCGATCAAAATGTTCAGCATGAAGCGATTTTACTCGCCCGGCCTACTGACCGCCATTATCCTTCTTCTACCCATTTCTATATACACCATCGTTTATGCAGCCCAACATCATCTCCTCCGCCCAATAGACTGGCTATTTTCCTTTCTCTACGTTTTTGGAGGTCTCATGCTTGCGCAGCAAATCGTCGTCAGAATGAGCGGCATGAAATATTCCAACTTTCTCAAAAACGTTAAAAACGCACTTTCTACCACAGAAGACCGATAGCAAAGGGCACCACAAATTGATCCCTTAAAATAGGTTAACTTATCTTGGGATCGACCACCAAAGTGTCCAGCACCGGCATCGCGGCAATCACCATTTAAACTGAAAAGCCGGCAACCGCCAACAATTGCTACGACAGAATAGTTGCCAATACTCTTAGTTACCGGGTATCGGCATGCCAGTATACCGTCCTTTTTCTCCTCGGACATATCTATTTTCCTTTGCTCCGGGGTCCGGCATTGCTCGCAAAAATGCCCAAGCCGGTCTAAAATCTGCATGCGAAAATTTGATCATTCTGCCGTCTACAACAATATTACATATTGTTCTCGGCGAGGCGTGTCCTGGAGATCAGTCCTGATGTCGGAATAGAATGCCATGTAAAAATAAATTTACACTTTTGTAATAAAGTTGTCTCTATTTCCCTGTATAATTTTTTATTTGGGTTATGGTAATGTTGCCATAACCCAAATAGCCATTTTATGAGAGACAATTCTCGAACATTTGAATCTGTGACAACTTCGATATTGAAGGTTTTGAAAGAAGACCTTCTTCGAACCGATGGAACATTGGAAAGCTACTCTTGGAAATGGAATCGCTTAAAGCGATTCATGGAAACCCACAATTCGCGGCTCCTTACTCCAGATGTCTGCGACAATTTTTTACTTAGTATTTATGACGCCAAAGATTTGAGCTTACTGGGTACCGGTGACAAGAAGCTGATATCTTCCATAAGGCTGTTGAAGCACTTCCTGCTTACCGGTGAAATTATTCCTAGAAAAGCACCGGTTATCTTCGGCGGTGAAATTGGACAGCTGATGACACAATATGTATCGTATAGAAAATCGGAACGGCTTTCCCATCATACCATATATAATCAGGAACTACTTCTTTGCCGCTTTTTGAGTTTTCTGGACTCGAACAAAATAATTTCTATTAAAGCAGTCAATGAATCACACATCATCAAATATCTAAGCGTTATCGGAATTAAATATAAATCAGTCGCAAGTATATCTACGTATATCCTCCGACAGTTTTTCCGTCATTTATATCAGCATAAATTTATTAACACCGATCTGGCTGCGTTTATTCCCCGATATAATTACAAAAAACAGGGACCGCTTCCATCAGTTTATCGTGGAGAAGAAATAAAGAAAATCCTCTCCTCGGTAGACAGGAGTACCCCCGCAGGAAAACGAGACTATTCCATCCTTTTGTTAGCGGCAATGCTTGGTTTAAGGGCTTCCGATATTGCAGCCTTGAAGTTTGAAAACATATCATGGGAAAATAGTGTTTTAAATTTAACCCAGTATAAAACAGGCAAGGAATTGGAACTTCCGCTTCTACCGGAAATAGGCAATGCCATTATCGAATATATCCGCTATGGACGGCCAGAATCCGATTTGAAATATGTTTTCCTTATCGCCAGGAGTCCTTTTACTGGAATTAATCAATCCGCCGTAACTCAAATTGCGAAAAAAGCCTTTGCACAGGCAAAAATAGATACTTCGAAGAAACATTGCGGAGCACATGCCTTGAGGCATACGTTGGCTACGTTACTATTGGAAGATAATGTTACGCTTCCGGTCATAAGCGAAGTACTTGGACACGAGAATACCGAATCGACCAGGTATTATATCAGGGTTGACTTTCAAACATTAAGAAAATGCGCCCTCGATGTTCCCCTTACCAGGCAAGATTTCTACAATCAAAAAGGAGGATACTTTTATGAATAAGATCTTTTACGGCATCTATGCTCCGCACATGAAGGAGTTAGTTGAACTCAAGCGAAGCTTAGGTTTTAAGTATACTGGTGGAAAATTTATTCTCTCCATGTTGGACAGATTTACTATGGAACGAAACGAAACGACAGCTGGTATAACCAAAGAGTTGGCTGACGCGTGGTGTAGAAAACGGGATAACGAATCCAATAGCTATCATTATAAAAGATGCGTCATCCTGCAGTCCCTGTCATCCTTTCTTTGCAAGAAGGGATTCCGCTCCTACATACCACAGTTGCCGCCTGTCCGGAGCACTTTCATTCCATATATATTCTCAAGGAAGGAGATAGAGGAAGTCTTTTCTGCATGTGACAGCATGGAAAGCGGAAATAATGATTTGAGATCTACGGTTTTTATCATGCCTGCATTGATCCGAACACTTTACGGAACCGGTATACGTGTAAGCGAAGCTCTTGCCTTAGTTAACCGGAATGTAAACCTGCGAGACAATTACTTTACTTTGAGAGACACCAAGAACGGCACGGATAGACTGGTCCTGCAAAGTGTTGATTTTGGCAAATATCCCTAAAAACCGAGTTCGAGTGCATGATTTACGTCACACCTTTGCCGTTCATTCCTTAGGCACATGGCGGAAGGTGGTATGGATCTATATTGCTCCCTTCCTGTCTTTTCCACTTACCTCGGTCATCAATCTCTGAAAGCTACTAATAGTTATGTCCGGTTAACCGCGGACATGTACCCGGGACTGATAAGAAAGATAGACCTCATTTGTTTTGACGTTTTTCCTAAATTATTACAATCATGAAACCCACCAATTTTTCTAAATACTTGACTGACTTCCTGACCAGATACTTGCCGCATGAACGGGGAGCGAGTGCAAACACAATCTGTTCGTATAGAGATACATTTATAGCATACCTGACATACATGGAAGCCAACGAGATAAAAGCTGAAAAAATAACGATGGTTGACATTACGAAAACGTGTAGAACTTTCCAAGAAAAGATTAGAAAACAAAATTGATGGATAGCATCTTGGCTGCCGGATAAATGTAGGCTCCCCCAGGTTTCGACCCAACGTCCAATGGGGATTCGAACCTTCTTAATAAATGGAAATAAGATGGTTATGTGAATCTTCCTAACTTGATGAAAAAATGTTCGAACCAAAAAAGCCTTCAAATTCAATGACTTGAAGGCTTTAAAACTTTGATGCGGACCGGACGGTTAATTTCGTCCAAAACCTAACTATGCTTCTCTTTACCCATCTTTACTGTAAGTGGTTGAATTTAAGTATTTTGTAACTCTGTCCGGGGTTTTAAATTCTTAACTTCGCTCTTGTTGATCGGCATATTATAGAACATTTTTAAGACCATCAACACTAAATTAAATGAGAGAGCCCGTCAAATTAATCGTCAAAAAAGGCAAGCTCCGCCAAGACGGAACGCGCCCAATCTCTGTTCAGTACTGCCACAGTGTCAGCAAACGTGTCGTTTGCAGCACCGGTCTAGCCATTCCTCCCCAATACTGGAATAGAAAGACACGCAGGATTTCTCCAAATCTACCTTCTCAGTTTGGCAATATAGAAGAGATGGAAGTATTTCTGAGCGAAAAGTTGCGCAAAGCCGAAGACATGGTAACTGCTGCCAAGAGTAAAGGGATGGACCCGATGAACTTTTTAAAGGTAAATTTTCCGTTGGCCGATAACTGGAAAATTGAACATATGAAGCAGAAAAAGCAGGATCTTGATGTTTATAGCAATATCGACGACTACATCGAAGAAAAGAAGAAAGAAGTTTCCAAAGTTACTCTCAACGTGATTCGGATGATGAAGGAACACCTAAAAATATATGAAAAATATACGGCTACAAAGATCACCTTTGATAGTTTTGACTTTAATTTTTACCAGGGTTTTGTAAGTTTCCTCACACATGAGTATACCCTCACCCGAAAGAAAGTCATCGTAAAGGGTTTGCGAATCAATAGTATTGGCAAAACGATTAAATGGCTGAAAACCTTTCTGAAGAACCGGATGGCCAAAAATATTATTCCCTATCGGGATTTGTCATTGTTTCGTGGAATGGAGGAAGATGTGGATGCTATCTATTTGAATTGGCGGGAGATTTCGGCCATGTACAATCTTGACCTGGCTTACGACTCGATGCTTGAGAAGGTTAGGGATAACTTTGTTCTAGGGTGTCTGACCGGTTTCCGATTTAGCGACTACTCTACGGTTAAACCGGAAGAATTCCGGGACGGCATGTTATTCGTCACCCAGGCAAAGACGGGAGGTAGGGTAGTGGTTCCGCTTCGGCCGGAAGCGAAAGCCATTTTGGAGAAATACAACATGGGAATGCCCCAACTTAATAATGCGGAGTTCAATATTTACATTAAAGATGTAGCCCGACTGGCACAATTGAATGAAAAAGTAAAAATCTCGTTCAAACGGGCAAATAAACTAGTAGACGATATACGGCCTAAGTACGATTGGGTCATGTCTCATACTTGTCGTCGATCTTTTTGTACGAATGAGTTTCTGGATGGTACTCCGATCACTCTGATAATGGCGGTTAGTGGTCATAAAACGGAAAAAGCATTCAGGAAGTACATTAAAGCTGATAATCTGGAAAAGGCACAGATGATTCGGAAACTGTGGGCGGGACGGTCTCCGCTTTCTCAATCTGCTTAGCAATAAAAAGTTGATGTTGTATCTCGTAGGGAATCGAATTTTAAATTTTGTTATAGTCAATATAAAACGAAGCCCATCGGAGGCCGCCGTTAACCTATTATACCGGTGCGGCGCCGCCGGCATTTGCGGTAGTTTCGGCGCTGCCTTCAGCACAATTGAGGATATGATATTACCGACATCTGCACCTACAGGCCGTTCTGGGGCGCGGCGATGGTCGGGATCAAACTCCATGCGGGAATCGATGCGCAAATCCGCGGCAACCGCATCCTCAATTGCAAGATCGGTATCTGGCTCGATTGGATGGCTCAAGGCATTCGGGTGACGGACAACCTGCTTTATGGGAACGACCTGGTCGATCTGTATCCGGAGGTAGACCATGGGCCGTATCTCGTGGATAACAATGTCTTTTTCTCGGGTACAATGTCCGCGACTGGTCGAAAGGCGGCGCCTTCACACATAACTTTTTTGGTGGCTTGATCGAGCGGCGGACCCAGGAACGGGTTACGCCTTATTTTAAACCTCACACAACTGTGCTTGCAGAATATACGTCGATTCTCAATGTAGACAATCGGTTTTTTAGTAACATCTTCACTGGTCGCGGGGGGATGAATTACGCCATGCCGCCGCAGATTGCGATCAGCTACGATGAAATGGACCCGGCATCCGGGTATGGCTTAGCGATCTACGATAATGCTGCCCGCCCGGTGCGGGCGGCGGGAAAGTCTATGTCCACGGTGCCATGCCGCTGTCGACAGAAAAAGATCCGGTTGTTGCCTGGCAGTGGGATCCGCACCTGCGGATTCGGGCTATGGCTGATTCGGTGATACTGGTTTTGGACATCGCAGGCGCACCAGCGTTGATGCAACGGCGTCTGATCAACGCTGCCGATCTGAGCACTACCGCGGTGCCACTACAGTGATTTGGTCCGGAAGGCGTTGAAAACCAATCAGTACCAACGCGATATCCGGGACCTTTTTGAGCGGTCTATCTCAGTCTCAGTTGGTTGTCTGGCCGCGCTCAGATCGGCAGTACAGTCGGTGAAAGTCTTTCAAAAACTGTCTAGAAAGCACAAAATTGTCCAAAAATAGCTATTTACTGTCCGGAAATTGCCAAAACTGTCCAAAGAAAACCAAAACTGTCTAAAAATACCTAAATTTGTCTAAAAAAGGACGGTAATGGCGGAAAAGCTTAGAGCAGAGGTCGAAAAGGCTTTGCACCATTTGGAAAAATTGTTTCTACAATTCCCGGATGGAGCAACGATGAAAACGTTACAGGACGCTTGGGGTGAACCCATTATCAACCGGACCCTACTGCGCTACCTGAAGATTCTCGAAAGCCGCGGCCAGGTTCGCATCAGCGGCGCCACTCGCTCGCGGTTGTACCATTATATTTCCGGCACCTCGGCTACCCCGACAAAAACGGTGGTCCCTTTAGTGTCAGGCATTCCGCTATCTCCCGAAAGTGAGGCTATCTGCCATTCTTTGGAGCAGCCCATGACCAGCCGAACACCGGTCGGCTACCATGCGGAATTTCTCCAGGACTACCGGCCGAATATCGATTACTACCTCATCGTAAAGCAGCGAATCAGGCTGCTGACCCTCGGCCAGACCGCCCAGGGCGACCAGCCCGCGGGAACTTATGCCCGGCAGATCATGCAGCGGCTGTTAATCGACTTGTCATATAACTCGAGCCGACTGGAGGGCAATACCTATAGCCTCCTTGATACAGAGCGCTTGCTGGACCAGGGTCAGGCGGCTTCGGATAAATCAGCGAAGGAGGCGCAGATGATACTCAACCACAAAGAGGCCATAGAATTCCTCGTGGATTCTGCAGGCGAGATCGGGTTCAACCGGTACACAATTACCAATCTGCATGCCCTGCTGTCCAATAACTTGCTACCCAACCCGGCTGCTTCCGGGCGGTTGCGGACGCATGCGATCGGTATCCACGGGTCGGTGTATACGCCGTTGGATATGCCGCAGCGGATCGAAGAATATTTTCAGGTGTTTTTGCAAAAGGCAGACGCCATTACAGATCCGTTCGAGCAGGCCTTCTTTGCCATGGTTCACCTGCCCTATCTCCAACCCTTCGACGATGTCAACAAACGAGTCTCCCGGCTGGCGGCGAATATCCCCCTCAACAAGGCGAATCTCGCCCCGCTTTCCTTTGTGGAGGTTCCGCAAGACCTTTACATCAAGGGATTACTCGGGGTCTACGAACAGCAGAACGTCACCTTATTGCGGGACGTCTTCTTATGGGCGTATGAAAAATCCTGCGAGCGGTACGCCGCGATGCGCCAGACACTCGGCGATCCCGATGCCTTCCGGATGAAATACCGGGAGGAAATCCGGGGACTGGTGACCGCGATCGTGTCAGAAGCCGTGGATCACCAGGCGGCGCAGCAACAGATCGATGCCCGGGCGGGCCAATTGCCCGAGGCCGATCGAGCCAGGTTCTCGGAGGTGGTAGGCACGGAACTTCAGAGCCTCCACCCGGGCAATATTGCCCGGTACCGGATTCGACCGGCCCAGTTTGATGCGTGGCTAAAGGTATGGAGCCGATTACAAAAATGATAAGATCATCAGTCGTTTCTCCGTAGTCTATAGTCATTCCCGATATTTGATGTAATTTTATAACTAACCCCCTTTAGTTAAAAGCTCTAGGTAATACTAAACATTATCTATCAACGTAAACCTTAAGCTATGGAAAATGAGAAGCAACCAGACGATTGGCGGTATATTCTGTTAAACGGACAAGGCAAACAGGTTCAGGTCAAAAATGCTCAATTTGACAAAGGTGAACTAAAATCGATCGAAGGATTAACTCCATTTGAAAGAAAAGATGAGCAGGGAACCTTCTTGGCTCCAACAGTCGCTGACGCCTACCAGGCGATGCGTAATATTTATGTGGAATTCTTTAAAAAGCCCTTTAAGAACCTGCTGATCCTTAGTGGCGCCGGATCTTCCATCGATGTCGGAGGCCCCTTGATGTTTCAGCTTTGGAACAAGGTGGAAGCGGAATACAAGCGAGGAGAAGTGGATGGCTTCGCGATCATTCGGGAAAAAGTCAATTTCACCAGTACCAATAAGGATCTGGAAGCACTCCTTTCCCAGATGGACGGGGTTAGTAAGTTTGTCGAGGACCGGGAAATAGAAATTGAGGGGGAAAAAATCCTGCTGTCCGCCATCAAAAACCGAATCTTCGAAATTATCAAGACAGCTTGCACCCTTCGAAAGCCGCAAGGCTTTTATCCCCATAAAGTGCTTTTAGAAAAGCTGTTGCAACGCAAGCAAACCAGCCCCCGGGTCAAGGTATTCACTCTGAACTATGACCTGATGTTCGAGTTTGCGGCGACCGACGTCAACGCGATCGTCATCGACGGGTTCTCGTTCACCTATCCCAGAACGTTCAGTGGCCGTCTGTTTGATTATGACATTGTCCAACGGGAGGGTAGTAAGCTTCAGGAGGAAGATAACTTTATTCACCGAGTATTTCACTATCACAAGCTGCATGGTTCGCTAAACTGGGAACGTCGGGGAGACCAGGTAGTGATCAGTGAATCACCCGTGAAGCCGTTGATGGTCTACCCTCGGGAGGCAAAATACGAAGATTCCTACGAGCAGCCTTTCTTTGAGATGATGGCAAGGTTTCAGCGTAGCTTACGGATCAATAATGATACCGTACTGATTTGTATAGGGTATAGCTTTAACGACAAGCACATCAATGCGGCGATCGAAGAGGCGCTCAATCAAAATCCAAGCTTCCGGTTAGCGATCATCAACCCTCAGTTTGACAGCGCCTGGACCTCGACTTCCCTGCAGGCAATAAAGCGCGCGGCAGAAGACTCCGAGAGAATTCTCTTGATCTCCGAAAGATTTCAGGACTTTGCCAGGCATTTTCCGGAGATCATGACCTACGACACGGACAATTATGTGACGATAAACCTCAAAAATGACCAGCCAAAAAATTGATCCGTTCCGGCATGAGTATTTTCTCGGCTACATAAGCCAGGTCTATCCGCAATACGTCAAAATTCACTTTCCGTCTTCGGTGCTGTTAAACGGGTTTACCCATCTTGGAAAGGAATTTAACGGTGGGTTGGTCGGGAATTTTGTGGTCATTGAAGGAGACAAATATGGATTTCTGGGTCGAATAACCGAGTTGACCCTTCCCGAGTCGGAAAGGCTCTCGTTGAATGAAAAAGCATTTCAAACCAGGGATTTCCATCCAACGGGTAAAATTGAGATTCTTCTTTCCTTTGATCTGTATACACCTTTTTCCGTGAAAAGGGGTCTCAATACCTATCCGAGCATCGGCGCGAAAGTATTTGTCAGTTCTGGTCAACTGGTGCAGGAATATATGGCGCGGTTCGGCATTCGGGGGGAAGAGACGTTTGAGACAGCTACGCTGGGGCACCTGGTATCAAGTCTCGATACCGAAGTCAAGGTAAACCTGCAGTCTCTTTTTGGTCGCCATTGCGCTGTGGTGGGGACTACCGGTGGCGGGAAGAGCTTTACGGTCAGTAAATTAATCGAGGCGTTGACCGAGGCAGGTAACAAGGCGATCTTGGTCGATGCGACGGGAGAGTATGATGGACAATACCAAAAGGTGAAATCCATAGAGATAGGCGACGGAAAACATGTTTTTCACTATTCACAATTAACGAATGACGACCTTTTTTACCTCTTTCGGCCTTCTTCCAAATCGCAGGTCCCAAAGTTGATGGAGGCGATGCGGTCGTTGAAGATTGTTTCGCTGAACAAGGGGCAAAGTCTTACCCATAATGCGGACGACGGAGTGCATGTGTTGACGACGAAAATAGACGGTGGGCTCTTAGTTAAACAAGGATCCGATAAAAAGCCATACGAAGTTTTTTATTACAAAAATATTCAGGAAATAGAGAGTGGATTCGCGGATTTTGATATCAGTAAACTACCGGCGCAGGTGACCCAGGAGTGTGTGTACGATAATGGCAATAAATGGGGCAACAAGAATGATGGGGATGTATCGTATTGCGTCAGTTTGATATCCCGCATCAACAATATCATCAATGGAAAAGTTTACCAGAACATTTTCGGTTTCAAGAGGGAAAAGAACGAAGATGATATCATTACCGTGTTGGACGAATTTATTAAAGGCGACGATCGGCTGTTACGCTTGGACTTTGGAAACTTACCGTTTGAATTCCAGGTAAGGGAGATCTTGGCAAATGCGATTGCTAATAACCTATTGAACCGTGCCCGGGCTAGGCAGTTTAAGACAAACCCGCTGGTGCTATTTATCGATGAGGCCCACCAGTTCTTGAACAAGACGGTAAAAGACGAATATTTTGACGTCAAGCCGCTGGACGCCTGCGACTCGATTGCCAAGGAGTGTAGGAAGCATGGCCTCTTCCTGTGCATCGCTACCCAAATGCCCCGTGACATTCCCCACGGCACGCTAAGCCAGATGGGGGCTTTTGTGGTCCATAGGCTGATCAATTATCAGGACAAGGAGGCGATAAACAATGCTTGTAGCTCTGCCAACAGGAATACGTTGGAGTTCTTGCCGATATTGGGAGAAGGTGAGGCGGTGGTGACTGGGGTTGACTTTCCGATGCCGATCATCATGAAGTTTACGCTGCCGGAAAATAAGCCCAATTCCCACACTCCGAAATTGAAGTAATCACAAACGGAAGAATGGTATCGGTGGACATAGTAGAGTAAGATTTTGGGGGGATAGAAAGAAGGCGAGCAATTGCCCACAGGAGTGCAAATAGCCAAGATAAAATGGCGGTTTGGGTTAATAGGGTTCAATCAGACCTGTCTATCGTTGGTAGAGATCGTATTGTTGACGTAGATCTGGCGATGCTGCAAAATACCTTGTTAGATAAATATGATTCCGGCAGCCCCAGCCAATTGCCCATTAAATTGCCGTAGACGTGAATGAAGCATGGCATAATCTGGCTGCAAAAAAAGGATGTACATTTTAGATTCGCTAATATTTCACTAATTTTTACAACTTTTGTAAATGCCCACTTATATATTTTTAGACACCAATAGCTGGATTTACCTAGCGAATGGATTTGATGTCGAATCAAAAGGTCATTTTGACCTCCATATGAAAATATTCAGGCGGATTGAGGATTGGACGAAGGCGAGAAAGTTGGTTTTTTTGGTGAATGAGATCATTTTGGCGGAGTATGAACGCAATAAAAAAAATTCGGAGAATTACATCAGAAAAATCGAAAATAAGGCACGTGCTTTTGGGCAGACACTTAAGGAGTTAAGAGCCATTTTTCCTGGTAAGAACGATACGATAGAGGAATTAGATAAGTTAACCATGGAGTGGAGGAATGCTAGTATTGCTAGCCAGCGCAAACATATCTTGCAGGTTGAGGCATTCTTGAATGATAGGACAGTCCAGATTCCGATTTCAGTGGAAGTTAGGTTGGAAGCTTGTCAGTTCTCTGTCGAGAAACGCCCCCCTTTTTTTACAAACAACAAGAACGGGATGGCTGACGCTTTGCATCTTCTGAGCGTTGTGGAATACATGAACAAAAATCACAAGGAAACGATTGATATTGGACTGGTCGGTGAGCCAGATATGTTGGACCATTTTCCAGAATCTTGGTTTGTATCCGGCAATTCTAAAGAGTTCTCAGATCCCGAATCTAAAGAAAAACCCCACCCGGACTTAAACCCGATTTTAGAGCGTTGTTGTTTGAGCTTCCACTACAATGTGATACCTTTTCTGAAGTCAATGGATGAAGACCTCCTTTCTGATGAAGAAACCGCATTGGTGAATGATTTTATCGGATGTTCAGTTTGTCAAGATAAACGGGCTGAAGTTTTTTTTCGGGAAGTTTTCGAAATTATAGACCCGAACTCACCTACTGCACCGAGGAACCCTTTGAGTCAAACCTATGTTGACGTCAAAGTTGGGGAGTGCAATCATTGTCCTGCAGAGTTTATTCAGTGCCCCAATTGCAACGAACTAGTGCACGTCGAAGTGAAGAATCGGAAATTCCACTGCTCAGGATGTAACTACTGTTTTATTTTTCTTGAGGAAAGGGACCGCAAAGGATTCATCCATTCGATTGGGTTGGAAATCGTTAGAGAATACCGATGTCACAGATGCGGAGAAATAGTTGAGACGGTTAATAGAGAAGGAATATGCGACGTGTGTTTTGAAGGTGATCGTATTGCTAATGATAGCTGACACATTTACGCTCCAGGTCGTTCTCGGTTTAACAAATCCATCTAAAACTACTATTCAAAATGCGTATTGATTCCGGAATTTGGCAATTGGTTACTTTCAAATTCGATTCAATCCTCATTTTTTAGGCGCCTAAATTCTTTGGTATATTGGGTAGCTAGTTTTGGGTCTTTATGAACAGATACATTCTCATCATTGCGATGTTCTGCGCTTTCACTCCAATTATAAGAGCCGTTTAAAACGACTTGGTTATCGATGACGCAAAACTTGTCATGCATTTTGCCGCCCTTACTCCCTTTCACCTTTTTTACTCTTATCCCAGGCAAATCTACAGCATACTTAGCATTTGTTGAATCGTCATAAATGACGACTTCAACATCAAGCCCTTGGTCTTTTTTTTCTACCAATTTTTCTGCGAGTCGTTTATTTGTAAACCAAGCCATCGCAACGTTGATAGAAACCTCAGCGCTATTGAGTTGTTCTAAAAGTTGATTCTCAATTTGTTTGAAATGAGCTTCATTTGCAACCAATGGAGTATTATCAAACACCCCACCCTGTATTGCTAAATAGGTTCCATCATCTGTTACCGATAACCCCTCATCCCCAAGAATTTTATTTATTTCTGGAATGGCGAGCTGTTTTTCCAGAAGACTACTGAAAACTTCATTAAGTAGATCACGCATTTGTGGTGTATTGGATATTTCACCTAATCGGTGTTTTACATATTCTGTTCTCGAAGGTCTATGGCCGTTTATCTTACCGATGTCCGGCATGCCATATTGATCGTAGATGTCCTTTGGCCCCGTTTTATATTTATTGACTAAGGCAATTATCTCGGCCCCTTTTCTCTTAGGGCCGAAGCTGTCTCCGGTGACAAATGGAGCTAATGCATGAATAGTCGCAGCTGCTAATTTCATGTAGAGGGAGGTTTGGAATAGCAAAGTTACCTTCTTTATATTGACTTGCAAACTGTAATTATAGGTTATTGAAAGAGCTAACTCTAAATCTAGCACTGATCTCAAATATCGAAGTTACGGTAAAACACTTTAGGGTCAAATGAACTAAAAGGGACAGATGTATTATCGTTAATTAATACTAACCGGACAAACGTTTAACTATTTCTATCGGAAAAATGATAAGATACACCCGAAGCCACATCGGTTTTAGCCCATGCAACGCTGGCGGATGAGTTGTTTATTCCCCTCGTCCAGCGGAAACTGCGCCTTTTCGTTGGGAAAATAAACCCAATGCCCGTTATAATATCCGTGCAACAAAATCCCGGCGACATTCCGCCCGAAGTTGGGGTCAGTCGAGTAAAAACCATATCTCCCCATCAAGAAATCGTTCACGTCAATTTCGTTAATGAACGTCTCGATAGACGGATTAACGCAAATGATAAAGGGTAGCTGGTGATTCTCGATGATGCTCCGGTATTTCTCCTCTTTGAATTGCAACTTGGATTGTCCTCCACAAAAATAGGCAGTATCGATTGTTACTGGTTGATGATATTCAAGGATAGGAACACCGGGATTTTCTAACTGCCACTTTCGCATCTCGCGGCTGTGCTCAATGCTGGCCCTGGCTTCTTCTTCCGGCGTGTTTAGACGCAATACTTCACAAATCACACGCTGGCCGTTCATTGTGAAAGACCAGTCAGGTCGCTTTCGGTCGACAGGTGCATTGGGACGAAGTTCGCTGCACAACGGATCGAAGAACAGTCCGGTGCGAATCTCGGCCAGGGCGGAGAAGAAATTGATCGCGTCGTGTTCAGCGCGAAGCTTCGACAACAACGATAAACCCCGTTTGCGTTCCAGCGACTGGATTTCAGTCCGTAACGTTGGTCGGGTCTCAAAGTATTCATCAGCAATAGTAAGTGTTTCCACGCCTGCAAAGATAGACATCGCCGATACGATTGAGGGAGCATCTCTGGATTTATTCTCCAGAACTATTTCACACCGAAACGATCGTGGGATCTTATTCGTCGTAAATGGGTAACTAATAGCGATTTGTATGCTAGTCTTCGGTAAATTTCTCTGGCGTATCAGCTGGCAGGTGGCTGTCTCTTTTCGGCCTCAGGACTACGCTTAGAGAGCAGCATTAGCATAACGTATCTTAAGGAACTGACCGAGTGCCCACAGTACATTGTCGACATCAAAAGATCAAGGTCGTTAAAAGGTCAAGGTCGTTGCGCGCCGCATGTCCTTGGAGAATGTTTGATAGTATGTATATTAATAATCCAGCTTAGTCTTCCCCTTTCAATACTGGAAATAAGTGATTTGGGCATACTACTGATGGAATCCTTGCCAGCTGCGGATGCCTTGGTTGCCGATAGCGTGGATGTTAGGTCAAGGGAGCCGACGTAAAGTTGGGATAAGCTTCCGAAAATTT
This sequence comes from Puia sp., assembly GCA_036499285.1. GTDB lineage: Bacteria > Bacteroidota > Bacteroidia > Chitinophagales > Chitinophagaceae > Puia. The sequence continues at coordinate 153,010 of DASYEB010000028.1, forward strand.
CGTGGCGATGTATTCTTGAAACTCCCGGTGAAGCCGGATTTCGACTTCTTTCTTTTCAAAAGAGAAAGAAACGGCCAGCGCCTGTGTTCCGGAATAGCACGAGGGCTTGAACCAGTTCTCGTTTGGCGCATGGATCACGAACCCCAAGCCAACGGAACAGGTCTCGAAAGACTTGACTTCGGCTGACTCCGCCCTTTCTCCGCGTACCAGTTGTGGGATACGTAAGCAGCCGGCTTTGAGCTGGGTAGCCGTCATCACCTGGATATCGCCTTCGTGACTAATATGTAGGTCATGCAGTTCAATGGCGGTAATGTAGAGGTCATTGCCTTCATACCGGTAATAGTTGATCATTAGCGGCAATTCAATAGCTACCTTACCTTCGGGATCATATTTACCCGTTTGAAGAATATAAGCAATATTATTTAGTTTTTGTAGCCGGGTACCGTCGTAGAAAGCCATTTCATAGCCTCCGCCGTATCGCGCGTCCAGGGGTTTCAGAAAATAGCGCTCCTCGCTTAGCAGCCGGGAGAACAGAGCTCCATTTTTCACAATAGGGGACCGCGGATCGTCCTCGGAAAAGCTGGAGTAGAATTGACGCTCCTCATTGACCAGTTCTTCAAAGGCAAGTGAGCCACTGCCGCCCAGCCGCCACTCCTTGAAAAAGGGGTTATCTTCCGAATCGAACCCACCACCGTATGTCGCTTCCGTTACCCGAATCATGCCATCGACAGCTACCTGGCTATTGTCAAAGATCATCAGCATATAGGACGACTCCTTAAAATTACTATAGTCATAGGCTCTAGCCTCCTCGATAATCTTTTCGGGTGGCCATCCAGCCGAGCAGAAGGGCTGTAAATCTTCCAACAGCTTAATGATCTCGCCAACGTCGCCGGTAACGACGATCCCCACATTGTCGCCGAAGATATATAGTTTTTGCGCCAGATCGACAGGGCGTGCTTTACCGGCTGGGATGAAGCGCGTGATATCCTGACCGATGGCCGGGAGAATGTAGCTTTGCTCGTTTGTTTTTGCGGTGAGCAACAGATCGCCGACCAGCGTTGGCGACGAATAATTCCGTTGTCTGACGACGAGTGTCATACGTTTGTTTTGTTGTTTAAGAAATAGGCTATCTGTAATTTACAGAATTGAGGGGTATTTTTGAAGAAAGTTTTGCACTAGGATGTGCAATATTCCCCGTTTCCCGGCGCCGACGAAGAGTCGTCCGCGGCGCCGTCAAGATACGGCTAAGCGTCAGTCGATTAACATGTGCCCAGCTTATCTAGTGCGAACGCGGTGTTATCTCGCAATGCATTTTTCCCCGTTGTACAGCGGACGTATTTTTGGAAAGGATCTCGTAGTCTATGTCGAAGGAGGTCTCCGCGTGGAAAAACAGATACGTAGGCATGGCGATCTTTCGGTTGGGATTGATCTTTGGGAAGTGGTAGCGAACTTTTTTGTAACTATCCTCTTCAAATAGTTCCCGCTCAAGAAGGTCTCCAATCTTGGTCACCAGCTTGTTTTGCTGCTCTTGTATCTGTTCTTCCAACGATCGCGGGTTCAACATGCTCCACAATGGGTCGGACTTGAACTCAAACCGCGGAACGGAAGTATGCGGAAAAGGATTTACAACACTATCACCATTTAGATAGAGCAGGCTTAAAACAAACTCGTCTTTAAGGCAAGCTTCCAACAGCTCGAGGTCTCTTGGTTGATAGAAATCCCGGGCTGTCATGATGTCAATCCGGTCGGGTAGCGTCAAGGTCACTACTAGTTCTTCATCGTGCTTGCTACCGTTATTGACCAAGATCAGCGGCAAATAATACAGGCTGTTGAGATAGTTCAACGTAGCCGCAAACTCATCCATGAGAATGAACGTCTTTTGCAGCGATCGGATAGCAGTATGCTTCTTTCTTTCGTCTCCAGTACCTTCAATACCACGGGTAGCTTCAAACGGCGCCCGACTCACACTTTGCTGGAGATTGCCTAAATGGAAAAAACCTTCGGGAGCGGACCGTCCGAAGTATTGCCGGACCTTGCTGGAAAGATAATTTTCCTCCGGCCCACTGAGCGTTACTTTGAGCTGACTAGGGAAGGTAAACGCCTTGGTGACAAACCCCTGCGAATACAGATGACTGCCTGGAGAATTGGGTGGAGGTGACAACCGGATCGCAGCTGCGTCTTGGAAATGTCCCATCGCACGGTCATGATATTGCGATACCCAATCTGCTACTGGAATATTATATTGAAGCGCAGAAGACGACTCGATGACGGTGCGAGTAGTCGCAATATAAATACCCACGGAGAGCCCGTCGATCCGCTTGTCAAGGCCGAGACTCCGCTTATAATTGCGGGTAACCCAGTCTAGCAGGTCCCTGCGCCACTGTTCCCGGGTCCATTTTATCTGGAAGGCAGCAAATTCAAAGAACTGGCTGATCAGCCCGCTAGTGATAAGGACGAGGGTATCGTGTTTAACCGTCAGTTCACTTTGCGATAAGAATTGGTTGACATGGTCCTGAACGGTTCGTCGGAACATTTCCACGCTAAAAGTCAGTGTTTCCACATGTAACCGATCAGCATAGGGCTGCAAGACCAAACCCAGATCCGCGAGCTCACCTTTGTTTAGTTTTTGGATGAACTCGCCGAGATCGTTGTTCCTGTCACCGATTAGCGTCAGCTCATATCGTTTGGCGGCAGGACCGTCGGTCACCATCGCCCCCAGCCAACGCAGGATATCCGGCTTACTAAAATTATGGACCGAGGATTTGACCTGTTGGCACTTCCGGCTATTATCCGCATACTCCCATAAAATATCAACTTTATCGTTAGGCGTGTTCGGCTCAACTGTCATGTACGTCCAGTCCGAGTCGCTCAGCGAAGAGAGCACGCTGGTGATTGTTTGAAACATAAATCCCCGGATAGCATCATGTCCACTCATAGAAAAAAGCAATTAATTCAGCCGGTCGGCGCTACTGTCATTTTTTCACTCGAGAGCGCTAAAGCCATGAATAAAGATACCAATTAAAGCGGGTACAAGAGGCTCCATTCTTATCCCTGGTCTTTGTCCGCTCCTTTCTTAAATTAGTCAATCTAATGATGAAATTCTTCTCTTGGGAGTATAGTGCCGAGTCTGCGACCCTCCAAAAAATTAATGTCGTCAAATTTCGGGGGTATATTTTGAGAATCATCTAAAAGTTTAAAGCAACTTAGTTAAGAATAGCAGATTGTGGTAAAAAGCGTAGATTTGTTAATATGTCGCTTCCTCTCCTTCTACAGCGGATTTTTAGGAAGCAGATCATATAACGAGCAATCTAAAATCTTCGCAAGTTCATTAAGATGCTTAAGATTGTAATGTGCTGGATAGTTAGCGCTTTCAACTTGTCCGATGAAGCCTGTCGATACGTTGAGTTCAAAGGAAAGATCAGCTTGAGAAAGGCCGAGGGATAGCCTTTTCTCTTTGACTTTTTTGATCACATATTTGTCCAATTTAGAAAGCTCCTTCAAACCTATTACTTAGTATAGCTAAGTTGAGCTATTTGTATGTTTGGTACAATCAGCTATAGCTAAGTGCCTTTAGAAGGTGATCAAGAATATATTTGTTAGACGATTTTGAACTTATACTTTCAAAGTTATTTTTCACCTTAATAAAAATAGTCTAGCAATGCTGAACAACCCACTTCCGATTCTCATCCCTTATGAACCTGATGCATTTTGGGAAGAGATCAGAAAAATAGTTCACAATGAACTTGCAAAATTGGATTTATCCAGACCATCTGCCACTTCGGAATCGGAAGTTCCTGGACTTACCTATAAACCTCTTTACAATATGAATGAGATATGTGATTTCTTTGAGATTTCTAAACCGACTGTTTATGACTGGATAAAAAATGGAATTCTCAAACCAATGAAAATTCAATCCCGGGTATATTTTCTATATCAAGATGTTCAACTGTTGCTTAAGTCGGGAGCGAAATAGAAAAATATTCCATCGATTTGGAGCGCGCTTCCGGTAGAGTTGCGGTGCGTACTGGACTCGAAGAAGTGAGGCTTTTTCGCGACTTAAAAAGATAAAGAAGATGAATTGTAAATCGCTGAAACCTTTTGCCATCAAGGGTTTTAGCGATTTTGTTTTAACCAGGATAAGGCTAAAATAAAAATGGGTAATTGTTTAAATTACCCATTTTAAGAAATTAACTTATGCATATCATACAGATTAACAACTCTGTACGTGGCTAGCGGACCGGACGGGACTCGAACCCGCGACCTCCGCCGTGACAGGGCGGCATTCTAACCAACTGAACTACCGATCCAGCTCCCTTTTTGAGGGGCTACGTGGTGCAGCCTTTCTTTTTTCGGGATTGCAAAGATAGGAGAATTTTGATTTTATCCAACAAACTGCAACAAAACTTTCATAGAAAATCTGCTTCCCTTAATTTTACACACTTATATAACTATCGTACATTACTTATGCCCCAAGCAAAAAATCGACAGTTCCTGGATTTTGAGAAACCGATCAAGGAATTATTTGATGAGATTGAGAAACTTAAGCAGACTGCTGAGAAGACCAAGGTTGATCTGAGCGACTCCATTAAAAAGCTGGAGGATCAGGTCATTGAGAGGCGGCGGGAGATCACGCAGCATCTGACGGCCTGGCAAAAGGTGCAGCTGAGCCGGCATCCTGACCGGCCCTATACATTGAAGTATATCGATAAGATGTGCACTAATTTTGTGGAATTATACGGGGACCGGAATGTTAAGGATGACAAGGCCATGGTGGGTGGTTTTGCCCAGCTGGACGGTCAGACGGTGATGATGATCGGGCAGCAGAAGGGGACCAATACCAAGATGCGTCAGCTGCGCAATTTTGGGATGGCCAACCCGGAGGGGTATCGTAAGGCCTTGCGCCTGATGAAGTTGGCCGAGAAATTCGATAAACCTGTCATTACCCTCATCGATACGCCCGGGGCTTATCCCGGTATGGAAGCAGAAGAAAGGGGGCAGGGGGAAGCTATTGCCCGTAACATATATGAAATGATGCGGCTGCAGGTGCCGGTCATTTGTGTGGTAATTGGTGAAGGAGCTTCCGGCGGGGCGTTGGGAATTGGAGTAGGGGACAGGGTCTATATGCTGGAAAACTCCTGGTATACTGTGATCTCCCCGGAGAATTGCAGCTCTATTCTTTGGCGCAGCTGGGATCAGAAGGAGAAGGCTGCGGAAGAGCTTCGCCTGACCCCCGATAATATGTATAAATTCGGTCTGATCGACAGCATTGTTCCGGAGCCGTTGGGCGGGGCCCATTGGGATTACGCGGAAGCCGCGGAGCTGTTGAAGCCCAAGCTGATCTCGACGTTGAGCGAGCTTAGCCAGATGACGCCGAAAGAGCGGGTGGAGAAGCGGATCGAGAAATTTGGCCAGATGGGCTTTTGGAATGAGGTGCCGGCCTAAAAAAACAACTTTTCATTTTAAATATTCAATTGTAATGAGCCTTCGTGAACAGCTCCGTGGAACCGGAGTAGCCCTGGTTACACCTTTTCAAAAAGATTTTAGCGTAGATTATGCTGCCCTGGGCAAAGTCATTGACTTTGTCATAGAAGGGGGCGTCGACTATGTTGTTACCCTCGGGACGACCGGGGAGACTCCGACCTTGTCGAAGGAAGAGAAGAAGGAAATCATACTGTTCACGTATGATAAGGTGGCCGGAAGGGTACCTGTCGTAGTAGGGATTGGCGGTAACAATACGGATGAATTGATAAAAGAGCTGGCCTGGTTTCCCCTGGACAAGGCCGTGGCTGTGCTGAGCGCCAGCCCCTATTACAGCAAACCTTCGCAGGAAGGGCTTTTCCAGCATTATAAAGCGCTGGCGGCGGCCTCGCCCAAGCGTATCCTGTTGTACAATGTTCCGGGACGGACAGGTCGTAACCTGAGCGCGGCGACTACTATCCGGCTGGCCCGGGAGGTGAAGAATATTGCCGGTATCAAAGAGGCCAGCGGTGATATGGCCCAGTGTATGGAGATACTTCGGGACAAGCCTGCCGATTTTTTAGTGGTAAGCGGAGATGATGCGCTGGCGCTGCCACAGATCGCCTGTGGAATGGAAGGGGTGATCAGCGTTGCCGCCAATAGTTTCCCCAGGGGCTTTAGCGAAATGGTAAAGGCATCCCTGAAGGGCGATCTTAAAACGGCTAAAACCCTTAATGATAAGCTGATCGCGGGTTATGAGCTGCTTTTTGCCGAGAATAACCCGGCCGGCGTAAAGGCCGCTATGAGCGAGCTGAAGCTGATCGGGAACTATGTCCGGCTACCCCTGGTGCCGCTGAGCGAGGGGTTGCATGTGAAGATGAGGGAGTATGTGAAGGGATTGTAGAACGGATACTTTTCAATGACCTATAAGGACGGGCTGACTGGCAACTTGTGTTGCCGGCAGCCCGTTTGTATATCCTGAGGGTATTACTTATGAACTCCAGGATTAGAAAGCTACTACTATACATTGCCGGGACAGTGGCGGTGCTGCTGGCCGCGGGTTATTTTATTGCCGGTCCGTTGGTCCGCAGGAAAGTGGATGCCGGCTTGCGGCAGCTACCTCCTTCGCTGCGGGTTTCCTATTCTACAATACATGTGGGGATATTGACCGGTTCGGTGGTCATTCGTGGATTGGTGGTGAAGTATGCGCCGGAGGCGGGTGCCATGAGGATTGGCGCAGCGGATCCGGCGAAGGCTGCAGCAGCCGATACGACGCACTTTCACCGGGTTACCATCGACCGGGTTGCGGTGAGCGGGATCCGATTCTGGAAGCTGATGTTTTCGAAGAGGTTTGCGGCAGGGAAGGTGCTGGTGGAGGGATGTTCTGCTGACCTGGACCAGGAACTGCTGGAGAAAGATCTTCCGTTTCCCAGGGTGGAATTGCCTTTTACGACTGCTTTTGTTGACCAGGTGGAATGGAAGGAGGTCCGGGTGGAATCGCATAAGGGAGAAAGAAAGGTTGCCTCTTTTAAGGGAGGGGGCGAGATAGACTCGGCTGCTTTTGAAAATGAAAGCGGGCACTGGGGTGCGATGCGGCTGTTGGCAGAGCAGATACGCTACACTATTCCCCGCGCGGAGGAAGTGGTGCGTGTGTCCGGCCTGGAACTGGACAGTAAGAAGAGGATGCTTAGCGTAGATACGTTGAGGATATTGCCTTTGGTGGATAAACTGGAGATGGGAAGGATCAAGGGGCACCAGGTGGATTGTATAGAGGCGACGAGTGAAGGTATACGGGTCAGCGGGTTGGATGTGACAGCCTTGTTGAAACACAGCCTGGTGGCAGATGAAATAAGCATTCGGGGGAGTAAGGCGTATGTTTTCAGGGACCGGCGGCTTCCACTGGAGCCGGGAAAAAAGCCGATGCCGGCGGAATCATTGAGACGTTTGCCGGTTTCGGTAAGAGTGCGCCTGATGAAGATGGGGCCGACAAGTTTTTCCTATGAAGAATATCCAAAGAAAGGGACCAAAACGGGGACATTGAAGATCGTAAGGTTAAAAGGGACCATTTCTCCCCTGATCAATCACCCGGAGGCAGGTGACCCGGCCTATATAACCATGAAAATGGAGGGATCGCTGATGGGTTCGGGGACGGTTGCTGCAACGACAAAGGTACCTTTGCATGATGGTGCGGCCTATGAGGTGGAAGGGGCGTTTCATGAGCTGGATGTGACTACGTTGAATGATCCGGCGGAGAATCTGGGGAGGATACATCTGGAATCGGGGATGCTTAACAGCCTGGCTTTCTGGTTTACGATGAATGATGAAAAGGCGACGGGGAAGATCGTGGGGGAATATCATGACCTGGTGGTGGATAAGCTGAGGGAGAATAATGACGGGAAAAAGGTGGATAAAGTGAAGTCGTTCTTTCTGAAGAAGTTTATTATCCCCAGGGACAAGGATCATTCATTGAAAGAGTCCAAACGAACGGGGAAGGTGGACTATAAACATGACCCTGACCGGTATTTCTCTTATTATCTCCTTCACTCGCTGCTGGTGGGGGTCAAATCAAGCTTTTCGCTGGGGTTTTTGTTGCCGGGTTAGACCTTATAGGTTACTCCTTCCAGTGCCAGGTCTGTATTGGGGAAGATCTCGCGGGCTTCCAGCTCGAAGGCCTGGAGCTTTTCATATTTGGAGCTGAAATGACCGATGAGGAGCCGGTGGACGCCTGCCAGGCGGGCGATGGTGGCTGCCTGGGTGGTAGTGCTGTGAAAGCGCCGCCCGGCTTGATCTTCGAGGTCTTTGAGGTAGGTGGTCTCGTGATAGAGGAGGTCTACGCCGCTGACCTTTTCGGCGATGCGTTCGTCAAAGAGGGTGTCGGCGGCATAGGCATAGGATCTTGCTTTTGAGGCTGGTTCGGTGACCCATTGGTTCTCGACGATGTTGCCATCCTTTGTAAGATAGCTTTCTCCCCATTTGAGCCGGTCGAAGAAGGAGGAGGGGACCTCGTACTGGCGTGCTTTTTCGGGATTGACGCGGCGGAAGGGCCGTATTTCGCGGAAGCGGAAGCCCCAGCAGGCGATGCGGTGGAATACGGGGAAACAGCTGACCTCGAATTTTGATTCCCTGAGGATGACACCTTCTTCCAGAAGCGGATGGAAATGCAGATTATAAGGAAGATGGATGTCGGCAACCTTTAGCTGAAGGTCGATGATGTCTTTTAGCGCCGAGGGGGCATAGAGGTGTAATTCCTGGGTACGTCCGAGCAGCCCCATGCTGGTAAGCAGGCCGATCAAGCCGAAATAGTGGTCACCATGAAGGTGAGAAATAAAAACGTGGTTGATCTTGCTGCGGCGGATCTTGTATTTGGCCATCTGCATTTGGGTTCCTTCGCCACAGTCGACGAGAAAGATCTGGTCTTCCATCGTGATCACCTGTGCGGTAGGATGACGATCAAAAGCAGGTAGAGCGGAGTTATTGCCTAAAATTGTGACGGCCAGCATTACTCGATTTTAAGGTTACGACCAAACTGGACGGAGTCCAGTTAGTATACGAAGTGTGCAATATATTACGGTGTTGAGGCACAACCGAAAGGTTGCGAACAAGTCTTTGCCGGTGGCAAAGACGAAGTTCTCTATTTTTTCGATTATTTTTTGTCTCAATTCCCTTGATTCCGTGTTTAGACGATTGACAGGGGTCATACGCTGCATAACTCCTGAAAAATGACGGTGATAGCGAATATAGGGTTAACGTTTATTAAAAGCATTGAATTGTGCGCAAAATATTTCCGCGGATGACCGGGCAAAGAAAATTGTCAGGTAACATTAAACTTACAGAACCATCGTTTGTTAGAATTCGTAGGTATTTATGTACCATTAATAAGCCCTCCGTTGATGGCAGGCATGTCAAAAGCCTGCGGAAGGGGCGCCGGCGCCGGGGGAACTGGGTAATTGTGCCGCAAGGATGCGGGCTGGCGCCGGGAGTATTGGCGCTCCACGCCGGGAAGCAGTTTAGGGAGATTCGTTCGATATCCGCTGACATTACCGGGATCTTTCTGTTTTCAGACCTGATTTTTTGTTTTTCTGACTTTCTGTCTTGTTGTCTCTGTTAGGGTACGTCAACCGTGCAGGGGTAGGTTTTGGAACTTGCCAAAATGCCGGTGCGTGGAGGTGAGGGTGGGTGCGGTAGCGGCGGCTGGTGGTGTGAGCGCGGATGCGGGGATGGAAGGGGGCGGGGGTTGAGTGGTGGGGTGATCACGGTGGTAGCGGCTGGTGGTGTGGGGGCGGGGATGAGTGGTGGGGCATGGTGCGGTGAGGGTGATCACGGTAGCGGCAGCTGGTGGTGTGGGGGCGGGGATTGGCCGCAGCGGAGTGCGGAGTGGTTGGCGGTTTGGGGACGGGCTGTTAGGGACGGCGCCTTTGGCGCCTGCAGGGGCTAATGATTTTGCCGCAAAGCCGGCCGAGGCGGCCAGCCTTGCTGGCTTAGTCATTCAACATTTCCCTCTCCACCTCTTCCAGGTGAATAATGTCCCAAGCCTCACTTTCTGTGGGAGTTACGTTCATCATCTCGAGAAGGCCATTGTCTTCCAGGCTTTTTTCGACGGCCAGGGTCAGCTCGCAAATGACAAAGGAGGCGCTGTTATCGTAGAAAGCCTGCTGGATCTTTACCAGGCACTCCGCAGCAGCATCATCCACATCGGAGATGTCTTTTAGTATGAGAACCACGTTTTTAACGTCTTTTTCGAGAAAAGGTAACAGACATAGCTCCAGTTCTTCTGTCATATTAGCAGCAAGAGCCGATTCCCGGATAGTAATGGCATGAAATTTTTCTCTGGTATCAATTTTGACTTGCATATACACTTAAAGATATTAACGGCCGTTAATAAAGAGGCGGAAACAGAAGTCAAAAATATTCGTTATTATTGTATAACGCTCAATAACTTAAAAATGGATAATAATTTTTCAGCCCAGGTAAAGGAGATTATATCGTTCAGCAGGGAGGAAGCTTTGCGACTGGGGAACGATTTTATCGGTACGGAGCACTTATTGCTGGGGTTGATCCGGGAGGGTGATAATACAGCTGTCCGCATTTTGAAGAGTTTCAACGTGGACCTGTATGAATTACGGAAGGAAGTGGAAATGGCGGTAAAGGATAAGACCGGTAAAAATATAGCTAATATCAATAGTCTCCCCCTGACAAAACAGGCGGAGAAAGTGATACGAGTGACCGTTCTGGAAGCCAAAGCCCTGAAAAGCCCTACGGTAGAGACTGAACACCTGATGCTCTCCATCCTGAAGAACAAAGAAAACATTGCTACTCAAATCTTAAATCAATTTGACGTGGACTACGACTTATTTAGAAACGAACTTGGCGTTGTGAAAAGCAATGACGTTCGCAGTGAGTATGCAGAGGAGAATGATGATGATTTTGATGAGGAAAAGAAATACTCTCAACAGAAAGCGCGTTCTGCCGGGAACGCGAAAAGTAAAACACCGGTATTGGACAATTTTGGCAGGGACATCACGCGGCTGGCGGAAATGGGGGCACTTGATCCCATCGTAGGCCGGGAAGAAGAGATCGAAAGAGTATCGCAGATCCTGTCCCGCCGTAAGAAGAACAATCCTATTCTCATCGGTGAGCCTGGTGTGGGTAAGACGGCGATCGTGGAAGGCCTGGCCCTCCGGATCGTTCAAAGGAAGGTATCGCGTGTGCTGTTTGACAAGCGTGTTATCTCCCTGGACCTTGCAGCCCTTGTCGCCGGTACCAAATATCGCGGTCAGTTCGAGGAAAGGATGAAGGCCATCATGAACGAGCTGGAAAAGAACAGGGACGTGATCCTTTTCATCGATGAGATACACACGATCGTCGGTGCAGGCGGCGCCAGCGGTTCGCTCGATGCGTCGAACATCTTCAAGCCGGCCCTGGCTCGCGGCGAGCTGCAGTGCATTGGCGCCTCTACGCTGGATGAGTATCGTATGTATATCGAGAAGGACGGTGCTCTTGACAGACGTTTTCAGAAGGTCATGGTAGATCCGCCAAGCGTGGACGAAACCATCCAGATACTGAACAATATCAAGTCCAAATACGAAGATTACCATAACGTCACTTATTCTGACGATGCCATCGACGCCTGTGTGAAGCTGAGCGACCGTTACATGACGGACCGGCTTTTACCGGATAAGGCCATCGACGTGCTGGATGAAGTAGGCGCAAGGGTGCATCTTAAAAATATCAATGTTCCTCAGAACATTGTCGAGCTCGAGAAGAAGATCGAAGACGTGAAGAACGAGAAGAACAAGGTGGTGAAGAGCCAGAAGTTCGAAGAAGCGGCTTCGCTCCGGGATACGGAAAAACGTCTGCAGGAAGAGCTTGAAAAAGCGAAGGCTGAATGGGAAGAAGAAAGCAAGCACAAACGTTATCCCATCGACGAAGAAAATATCGCTGAGGTGGTCAGCATGATGACCGGTATCCCGGTAAAGCGGATGGTACAGGCTGAAACGGAAAAGTTGAGGAATATGGCCATCGACATGCGCGGCATGGTTGTCGGACAGGACGATGCGATCACCAAGGTTGTAAAAGCTATCCAGCGTAACCGGGTAGGGTTGAAAGATCCCAAGAAGCCGATAGGCACCTTTATCTTCCTTGGTCCTACCGGTGTCGGTAAGACGGAGCTGGCCAGGGCCCTGGCACGTTATATGTTCGACTCGGAAGACTCGCTGATCCGGATCGATATGAGCGAATACATGGAGAAGTTTACGGTAAGCCGTCTGATCGGCGCACCTCCCGGATATGTGGGTTACGAAGAAGGCGGTCAGCTGACGGAACGAGTTCGTCGCAAACCCTATTCTGTGATCCTGCTGGATGAAATTGAAAAAGCCCACCCGGATATCTACAATATCCTGCTGCAGGTGCTGGACGATGGACAACTGACGGACGGATTGGGTCGTAAAGTGGATTTCAAGAATACGCTGATCATCATGACCTCCAATATTGGTGTACGTCAGCTGAAGGATTTCGGAGACGGGGTAGGATTTGCTACCGCGGCCCGCACCCAGAATGCTGATGAGAACAATAAGGCCGTTATTGAAAAAGCGCTGAAACGTACTTTCAGCCCTGAGTTCCTGAACAGGATCGACGATATCGTGATCTTCAATTCACTGGATAAAACACATATCTGGCAGATCATCGATATCCTGATGAAGGGTGTTTTGAAACGTCTCAACAACCTGGGCTTTACGCTCGAGCTGACGGATGAGGCAAAGAACTTCATTGCGGATAAGGGATACGATGCACAGTTCGGGGCGCGTCCCCTGCACAGGGCCATCCAGAAATACCTGGAAGATCCTTTGGCTGAGGAGATCCTGAACATGAACATCAAGAATGGAGATGTATTGATCGCTGACCTGGATAAGGAAAATTCGAAGATCAGGTTTACCCTGAAGGAGAAGGCGAAGGAAAAGTCAGAAGCGTAAGTCTTATGATCCTCCCGCAGAAATAGTAGAGAACATTTGTTCATTATACAAAAAAGAGAAAAAGCCGTCCATTTGGATGGCTTTTTCTTTTGGCGGTAAAGTTTTTTTCTCACTTTTGTGACTGATGGAAAAAATAATAATAACCATTGATGGCTGGTCGTCCTGTGGAAAGAGTACGCTGGCAAAACAGCTGGCCCGGGAGCTACATTATGTGTATATCGATAGCGGCGCGATGTACCGGGCGATCACCCTGTATTTTCTCCGAAATCACGTCGACTGGACAAATGCTGCTGTGGTGGACCAGGCGCTGGACGCCATTAGGCTGGAGTTTATGACCAATCACAAGAACGGGCAGACGGAGATGTATCTTAACGGCGAGAACGTGGAGTATGTGATCCGGGACCTGGTTATTGCGGAGAAGGTGAGCGAGGTAGCGGCTATAAAGGCCGTAAGGGCCTTTGCGGTGGCCAAACAGCAGGAGATGGGGCAGCATAAGGGAATCGTGATGGATGGCAGGGATATCGGTACGGTGGTGTTTCCGCAGGCCGAGCTTAAGATCTTTATGACTGCCGACGAAGAGATAAGGGTCAAACGGCGATTCAGGGAGCTGTATGAAAAGAATCCAAATGTTACACTGGATGAGGTAAAGCACAACCTGTCGATGCGGGATTATATCGATTCGCATAGGGAAGTAAGCCCGTTGAGGAAGGCGGATGATGCAATTGTACTGGATAATTCGCATTTGACGATGCCCCAGCAGTTGGAGATCGCGAAGAAGTGGGTACATGAAAGAATGGACAAATAGAGCGGCCTTCGGACCGGATGGAAATAAAAAAGGCCCGTTTTTGACGGGCCTTTTTTTATTGGAGCTTGTATTTACTTGCGATCGTGTGATTAGCGCAGGAAGAGGATCTCGCGGTATTTTGAAAGGACCCATTCCTGGTCATCGACAAGCAGCTCGAGCTTGTCAACGTGGTAGCGGATCTTGTCGAAGAAAGGTTCCTTCACCTGGCTGTTGTAGGCGATAGCCTTGGTGCGGGTGTCGGTCATAGCGTTGACTATTTTCCGGGCCTCGATCATCTTTGCTACGAGCTCGCTTACTTTACCGATGTGCTCGGAGATCTGTTCGAGGATCAGCTGCTGGTTGGAATAAGCGCTTTCTTTCAGACCCAGCTCTTTCAGACCCTTGATGTTCTGGATCAGGGTATTCTGGTATTTGATAGCCGGGGGCAGGACATGGCTGGTAGCCAGCTCACCCATGATACGGGCTTCGATCTGGACGTGTTTGATGTATTTTTCCAGCTCGATCTCATGGCGGGCTTCCAGTTCGATATGAGTATAAACGCCATTGCTTTCGAAGAGGTGTTTGGCCTTTTCGGTAACCATTGCATCGAGAGCCAGCGGAGTTGTCCGGACATTAGGCAGGCCGCGTCTTTCGGCTTCATGGTGCCATTCTTCGCTGTAACCGTCGCCTTCGAACAGTACTTTTTCGCTGTTGACGACATATTCGCGGATGACGTGCATGATAGCTATTTCTTTCTTATCACCCTTTTCGATAAAGCCGTCTACGTCTTTTTTAAACTTCTTCAGCGTTTCGGCCATGATGGTGTTGACGGCGATCATCGCATTGGCGCAGTTTGCACTGGAACCTACGGCGCGGAACTCGAACTTATTACCAGTGAAGGCAAACGGTGAAGTTCTGTTACGGTCGGTATTGTCGAGCAGCAGTTCGGGAATGCTTCTGTGCAGGTCAAGTTTCAGGATGGCTTCGTCCTGTTCGTCGAATTTGTCACCAACTCTTTCTTTTACGTCGGCAAGAACCTTGCTCAGGTATTCGCCGATGAAGACAGAGATAATGGCGGGAGGAGCTTCGTTGGCGCCCAGGCGGAAATCATTTCCTGCACCAGCGATGGCAGAACGCATGATGTCAGCGTAGTCATGAACTGCCTTGATGGTATTGACAAAGAAGGTCAGGAACATGAGGTTGGTCTTCGGCGTTTTGCCGGGAGCCAGCAGGTTGACACCGGTGTCGGTGGCCATGCTCCAGTTGTTGTGCTTACCGCTGCCATTGATGCCGGCGAAAGGTTTCTCATGGAGAAGTACACGCAGCTTGTGGCGGCGGGCAACGCGGTCCATGATGTCCATCAGCAGGATGTTGTGGTCGACGGCAACGCTGACTTCTTCGAAGATAGGGGCACATTCGAACTGTGCGGGAGCCACTTCATTGTGACGGGTACGAAGGGGAATACCCAGCTTATAAGATTCATTTTCGTAATCGCGCATGAAGGCATAAACTCTTTCGGGGATGCTGCCGAAGTAGTGGTCTTCCAGCTGCTGGCCTTTTGCAGGAGCATGACCAAATACTGTCCGTCCGCTCATCACGAGGTCAGGGCGTGCATTGAACAGACCTTCGTCAACTACAAAATATTCCTGTTCCCATCCGAGAGTCGCGGTGACCTTGCTTACATTCTTATCGAAGTAGTGGCAAACGTCGACGGCAGCCTTATCCAGGGCAACCAGCGCCTTTAGCAAAGGAGCTTTATAGTCCAGGGATTCACCGGTATAAGAAACGAAGATAGTCGGGATACAAAGTGTTTTGCCGGCTCCGATCTCCATGACAAAAGCAGGAGAAGAGGGGTCCCAGGCTGTATAACCACGGGCTTCAAAAGTCGCGCGAAGTCCGCCGCTTGGGAAGGAAGAGGCATCAGGCTCCTGTTGGATCAGGGCTGCACCATCAAACTCTTCGATGGGGGTGCCATCGCTTTTTATCGTAAAAAAAGAATCATGCTTTTCAGCGGTAGTACCAGTCAATGGCTGGAACCAGTGTGTGAAGTGGGTGACACCTTTTGCCTCAGCCCATTGACGAAGACCGGAACCTATCTGGTTGGCTACGGCACGATCAATTTTCTTGCCGCCCTTTATAGAGGCTACAAGGCTTTTATACGCTTCATCACTTAAAAATTCCCGCGCAGTTTTCATTGTGAAAACGTTCTCGCCGAAGATGGCGGTTATTTTGGCCGCGCCAGGAATTTGGCCGTCAGTAGTTGTAGCCAGATGATCAATGGCTTTAAATCTTAATGAGGACATACTTCAAAATTTTAGCGAAACTAAATGAAACTGGGGATATAAAACAAATTTTTGGTCTTTCGTGGGTAAAAATGGAAAATTCACAATAAAAAAACTCAAAAAAACGAGATTTTCCCGGTTTTGGTTGTAATTCTTGCAATGTTTTCGACTATATTAAATATTTGTAATCTAAGCGGGAAATGATATGCCGTGATTTTTAATATGAATGAGGGCTTTTACCCGGTTTGGGGATGTGACACAGGTGCAGGGAAAGCCAGTCATCGAGGCGGCGGAACAGGGGTGTGGGGTGTAGCTTGCAGAGGGCGGGTGCCAGTAGAAAGGGGAGGAAAATGCTGCGGTAACGGACGATGGTACCGGCGAAGGGGACCATGGCTCCGATGAAAATGAGGCCTGTCCCGGTGAATATTATGCAGAAAAGAATGAATGGGTTTAGATCTATTCGTCGTGGGGGTGCGAGTTGGAGGAGAATGGCCGCGATTAAAAGGAGCCAGATCGCCAGCAGCTCGAAGGAGAAGGCGAGGTAGATGGTCTGGCCGCCGGAGCCGGGGAGGGGTTCGAAAAGTCCGTTGCGGATGGCATAAGGAATTGTTTTGATCATGCTGGTCCAGGTGCCGTCCATTACCGGAAGGAAGAGACGGGAGCGTCCTTCAAGGGAAACAAACTCCTGCTGCCGTGCCGTGATGGCCCGGGCGACCGATGTATAAAAGTCAGGGAAAATAGCAATTGAGATAAACAATAGAACGAGGGCGGCACCGGTAATCACCAGGAGGCGGCGGAGGGGCCAGCCCCGTTTGGCCGGCAGCCAGGCGGCGAGAGCGGGGAGCAGGGACAGGAGGATGGAGAAGCGGAAATACAGGATGAGGAGGAAGCAAATGAAAAAGATCATTAAATATTTGCGGATAGAGGGAGCCGCCGATGCGATGGCCGGAGCGGGTGATGTAAGGGCGGCGGGGGAATGGGTTAGCAGGCGGTCGAACGAATATAAAAGAAAACCCAGCAACATATAAATCACTGCTTCGCGATGGATGCAGGCTGTCCAGAACAGGGCGGAGGGCAGGAGAAAGACGGTGAGTGCGGCCAGGGTAGCACTGGGAAAACGACGGCGGAAGAGCCTGAACAGGGCAATGTTGCCCAGGAACACCGGAAAGGAAAAGAGCAGGGTATTGACGATCATACTATCAAAGGTGACAGTGTTCAGGATCAGGTAGACCCATACGATGCCGTTGTGCGTGATATGGGCCCAGGTGTCATTGTCCGACAAGAAGAGTGCATGATCATATAACAGCCGGTGGCGGGCTAAGAGGCTCCACTGGTAGAAGTTCCAGATATCGCCGTGTTCAGGATAATACCGGTAAGCTATTATATTATGCAGCAGGCCCGTCAACACGTGCAGGCCAAAAAAAAGCAGGAGAAATACTGGCCGGATACCGCTGTTCCGGATGAATGGAATTTTTAGGATCCCATAGATGCATAAAAGGCTATAAATGACAAACAACAGTAGATGCATGTCTTAATATTCGTTACCGGCGAGCCGGAATGAGCTGATCTTTTCCAGATAAATGGCCGCTATCTTTTCCCGGGTAAAGGCCGATAGTACCTTTTCCCTGCCTGCCAGGCCCATCCTTGTCTTAGCCTCTGCCGGCAGATGGTAATAAAGGGTCATTTTTTCGGCCAGGCTGGCGGCGTCCTTCTCCCGGCAAAGATAGCCGTTGGCGGCGTCATCGACGAGGGCGCGGCAACCGGGCGTGTCTGTTGCGACGAGGGCCTTGCACATGCTTGCGCCTTCCAGGAGGCTGAGCGGCAGGCCTTCCCGCCAGGAGGGTAAGACGATGCAATCAGCCTGTTCGATAAAGGGAGCCACCTTGTCGGTATGCCCGAGGTAGTTGAGCAGGCCGGTCCTGGTCCATTCGTCAATTTCGTGGCGGGGAATAGCCACCGGGTTATTATCGTCAAAAAATCCCAGGAGCTGGCAGCGGATGGCCAGTCCCTGCTGTTTTAAGAGCCGGGTCGCTTCTATAAACTCGTAAATACCTTTATGCCGGATGATCCGGCCGATCAGCAGGAAGGTGACCTCCTCTTTAGGGGTATACGGAGCGGGGTAGAAGGTTTTTGTATCTACTCCTTCCCCGGGCAGCAGGAAGGTTTTTTCGGGTTGGATAAGCTGCTGGCTGGTGAAGATATGGCGGTCGTCCTCATTGAGGAACCAGACTTCGGTGCTGTTATGCAGCTCTTTTTTGTACAGGAATTTGGCGATTGATTGCAGCCATCCATTGCCGCTAAAGGCATATCCCAGGCCGGTAATAACGCTGACGGAAGGAATCCCGGCGCGGGCTGCTGCGCGGGTGCCGAAAAGATTGGCTTTTATCGTGTAATGAAAGATCAGGTCCGGCCGGATGGTACGGTAGTGGCGGAGCAGTTCCCTGTAAAGAAGAGTATCCCGGAAAGGGGAGATGCTTTTCCCCTTAAAATGCTGCAATTCGATGTAGGTCAGTCCGGGAAGGGATTCAAATTTGGCCGTATAGGAGTCACGAGGCGCCAGCACAAAGATAGCAAACCCTTTTTCGGTCAATTTCTCAATAAGATATAGCCTGAATTTGTAGATACTCCAGCTGGTATTCGCTACAAAAGCAATCTTTTGTTTGGAGGCCATGGGCAGCAAACCTACTGAAAATCTTAAAATAATGAGTATCCGGAAAGATTGAGATGTTTAAAGCAGAAAGATTGGGATGGGGTTCGTACTTTTGCGCTTTGAGAAAATTATATGGAAATAAGCGTAAAAACAGCCGAACAACTCCGTCTTACAGCAGAGGAATTTGAATCGATCCAACAAAAACTCGGGCGTACTCCTAATTTCACAGAACTATGTGCTTTTAGCGCCATGTGGAGCGAGCATTGCAGCTATAAGAATTCGATTAAGTGGCTCAAAACGCTACCCCGGGACGGCAAGAAAATGCTTGTCAAGGCTGGTGAGGAGAATGCCGGTCTGATGGATATCGGCAATGGACATGGAGTCGTATTTAAGATAGAATCACATAATCACCCTTCTGCACTCGAACCTTTTCAGGGGGCAGCTACAGGGGTAGGCGGGATCCACCGGGATATTTTTACGATGGGTGCGAGGCCTATTGCATCCCTGAACTCTTTGCGTTTTGGCAACCTTGCGGCTGCCAGAACACAACATCTTCTTTCCGGCGTTGTCCATGGCATCGGGCATTATGGAAATTGTTTCGGGGTACCGACGGTGGGCGGGGAGATCTATTTTGAAGATTGTTATCATACCAATCCTCTTGTGAATGCCATGAGCGTAGGCATATTGAAGAATGGGGAAACTATATCGGCAACGGCTACCGGTGTCGGCAACCCTGTAATATTCGTGGGCAGCGCTACCGGCAAGGACGGTATCGGCGGAGCCTCTTTTGCGTCCGCCAATATCACGGGGGAAAGCACGAAGGAATTACCGGCTGTGCAGGTGGGTGACCCTTTCCAGGAAAAGAAGCTGCTGGAGGCCTGTTTGGAAGTGATAAAGACGGGTGCCGTCGTCGGCATGCAGGATATGGGGGCGGCGGGGATCATTTGTTCTACTGCGGAGATGAGTGCGAAGGGAGAATCCGGAATGCGGATCGACCTGGATAAGGTGCCTGTCCGCCAAAAGGACATGAAGGCCTGGGAACTGCTTCTCAGCGAAAGCCAGGAGCGGATGCTGATGGTAGTAGAAAAAGGAAAGGAAGCGGAAGTCATCGCGATATTTGAAAAATGGGATCTCCCTGCTGCTACGATTGGTGAAGTCACGGGCGACGGGCTGCTGAAGTTTTATATGCATGGAGAACCGGAAGCCGAGATCCCCGCGTACGAGCTGGTGCTGGGCGGCGGCGCTCCGCAGTATGACCGGCCTTACAGCGAGCCGGCTTACCTGGCGAAGATAAAGGCGTTTGATCCTGCCGGAATAGAGGTGCCGGATGATCTGCGGGAAGTAGCGGAACAGCTGATCTCGCTGCCGAACATCGCTTCCAAGAAATGGGTGGCTGTACAATATGACAGCACGGTTGGTGCGGCTAACTCTTCCACGAATGAGCCCAGTGATGCGGCTGTTGTGCTTGCCAAGGGAACAGGGGGGAAGGCTTTGGCGGTAACTACGGACTGCAATAGCCGTTATGTCTATGCCGACCCGTATAAAGGTGCAATGATCGCTGTAGCGGAAGCTGCGCGTAATATAGTATGCAGTGGCGGTCAGCCGCTGGGTGTGACCAACTGTCTGAATTTTGGTAATCCTTATGATCCGGGTGTCTATTTCCAGTTTGTAAATGCGATCAAGGGGATGGGCGAGGCCTGCCGTCGTTTCGACACTCCTGTTACCGGTGGGAATGTGAGTTTTTACAATCAGAATCCTGATGGCGCCGTCTATCCGACGCCGACAATTGGAATGGTAGGATTGCTGGAAAGCGTGACCGATAAGATGACGCTGGATTTTAAAGAGGAAGGCGATCTGATCTTTTTGTTGGGAACCAGCAATGATGATATTAACTCTTCGGAGTATTTGCATAAGATAAAGAAGGTTGAGTTCAGTCCGGCGCCTCATTTCGACATCGAAGAGGAAGCCCGGCTGCAGCAGAAGGTAGCGGAGCTGATCCGGAAGAAGCTGGTCCGCAGTGCTCATGATGTCAGCGAAGGCGGGCTTTTTGTCACGCTGGCGGAGTCTGCGTTCCCGCGGGGGCTTGGATTCGATGTAGTCGCTTCCGATGCTAAGATCCGCAAGGACGCGTATTGGTTCGGAGAGTCGCAGAGCAGGATAGTGGTGAGTGTTGCTGCCGCAACTGTATCTGTGGACGCCTTTAAAAAAGCATTGGGGGATTTCCCGGCTACGGAACTGGGTTTTGTTACAGGAGGGAGTTTCGAGGTGGATGGTATGGAATGGGGTATGGTCGCTGAATGGAAGGACAAATACGATCACAGCCTGGAAAATTATATGGCTAAGCTGGTAGAAATGGACTAAATATGGCGCAAAAAGAATATATCGTAGTTACCGGCGCGGCAGGGTTTATCGGCAGCTGTCTTACTGGTTATCTCAATCAGCAGGGGTATCGTGACCTGATCCTGGTGGATGAGTTTGGAGAAGCGGAGAAGGTCCCAAACCTGGAAGGGAAGGAATTTGCATTCCAGGTGGAAAGGGAGACTTTTTTTGACTGGCTGGAGGAAAAGCAACCCCGGATCGGATTTGTGTTTCACATCGGCGCCAGGACGGATACGACGGAATTCGATTACTCCATCCACGAGCACCTCAATGTCGAGTATTCCAAAAAGATATGGACCTATTGTGTAACCAAGGGCATTGGTCTCGTCTATGCCTCTTCGGCTGCGACCTATGGTGCGGGGGAGAAGGGGTATGATGACCGGCACGGACTGGAAAAGGAACTGAAGCCCCTGAACCCGTATGGGGTTTCCAAGAATGAATTTGATAAATGGGCTTTGAAAGAGGCTGAGGCGGATGCGGCTTCGCAGACGACGGCCGCGGCCCCTCCTTTTTGGGCGGGATTGAAGTTCTTTAATGTGTATGGCCCGAACGAATATCATAAGGCGAGGATGGCGAGCGTGATCTTTCATTCTTTTCACCAGATAAAAAAAGATGGGGCAGTAAAACTGTTCAAGTCGCATCGGCCGGACTTTAAGGATGGCCAGCAGCTGCGGGATTTTGTATATGTGAAGGATGTGATCAAGGTCTGTTACTGGTTGATGGAAGCCCGTCCGGAGTCAGGCATCTATAACCTGGGAACCGGAAAGGCGCGTTCTTTTGAAGACCTGGTAAAGGCGACGTATGCGGGGCTGGATCAGCCGGCCAATATTCACTATATTGATATGCCGGAGGACATCCGCGATAAATACCAGTATTTCACTGAGGCTAAGATGGAGAAGCTGAGGAAGGCAGGATATCCGGATACCTTTTATTCTCTCGAAGAGGGCGTGGGGGATTATGTCCGGAATTATTTGTCTAAAGGAAAGTTTTATTAATATGAATAAGAAGATCGGCATCATTGGGGGCGGCAATTTGGGGACAGCCATTGCTGAGGGACTGATACAAAGCGGTTTTGTTTCGCCCAAACACATTCTCATTACCAAGAGAAATATACAGACCCTGAATCACCTGGAGAGAAAGGGCGTGCTGGTAAGCGATAAGAACGAGGATGCAGTTAAATACGCCGATCTTGTAATTCTGGCTGTAAAGCCATTCCAGGTGAATGATATATTATCGTCTTTAAAGGGCGAGTTCAAGGATGGGCAGCTATTGGTCTCCGTGGTGACCGGGGTTGTCATAGACCAGATAGCGGGTTACCTTGGCAATACCGTTGCTGTCGTTCGTGCGATGCCGAATACGGCAATAGCCATCCAGGAAAGTATGACCTGTGTTGCGGCATCCCGGAATACGCCGGAGGAGCAGCTTCAGTATGTCATGGAACTTTTTGATCAGCTGGGTAGTGTGGTCAGGATCGATGAGAAGCTGATGGATGCGGCGACGGTGTTGGGGGCCTGCGGGACGGCGTTTGCCATGCGGTATATCCGGGCGAACATACAGGGGGGGATCGAGATCGGTTTTGACGCAGCCACTGCCAACCTGATCGCGGCCCAGACGGTGAAGGGAGCGGCGGAGCTACTGCTGAAAAAGGGTTCGCACCCGGAGCAGGAGATCGACAAGGTGACTACCCCCAAGGGATGTACCATTGCCGGACTGAATGAGATGGAACACCGGGGTTTCAGCTCTTCCCTGATAAAGGGGCTGGTAGCAAGCTATGATAAGATCGCGAAGGACTAATAGATCGATCCCGTGTCCATATCGATCGTATAGATATAACGATTGCGATTAGTAAAGTTCATATTGGAGGTAATGATGGCACCGGGAGCAGCAATTCCCAATGGAATGGCGCCGGCGCCTGGCAGGTCCATCGGCTTACCGTCTGACCTGGTAGTGGCGGATGAAGAAAAATAAAAGGCTTTCCCTTCTTTCCATGCGATGCGCAGTACTCCATCTTTCATCACGAATACATTTTTCCCATCGCAGTATCCCCAGGCATCATGGGAGTAATATGATCTGTCGTTGGATTCTCTGATATAAAGCAGCATGTTGGAGCCTTCCATTTTTATCTCAAAGTTCTGGACTGAGGGCGTATTATTCCTAAAGTCTTCAAAGCTGGCATAGACCCCGCGGGCGAGAGGGGGATTGTCGTCGATGGGTGACACAAAACGGGATTGGTTGAACTGGTGGATCGCGGTGAGGGGGATCTGCCGGCCATGGCCGCGTTTTTGATCGGCCAGGTAAGAGGCGCTGTCTGCCAGGCCGCTAAGGATGTTCGCCAGGTCTCTTTCCCAATTGGAGTAGGGGCTATGGATGGAATAGACTGCCTTTATAGTATAGAACAGGGTATCGAAGCGGAAAATGGGCATATAGTTGCTGTCCTTAGCTGCATAAACTTCGGCTTTGAGGCGGATGTGGGTCCTTTCCTGTTGTTTATGGGGATCCCGCATCAGGTCTTCGATCGGATAATTGGCGTCTGACAGCCAGAGGGTCCGCAGGACGATGAGCCCGGTATAAGGGGCGTCGGGCCGGGTAAAATGCTGGTTTAGCCAGTCTGCAATTTCTGTGGCTGCGGGTCGGGCAAAGACCAGTTGGCGGTCGCGGGTATGACCGGCGGCGCCTTTATTAATATGAAGGCCTATCCTGCCGGTGTCCGGACGTTGGTCGATGACCTCAAAATGGCTAAAAAGGCTGGTATTTTGGGAGGAGGCGTCCTGATCCAGCCGGATGGTTACGGCGGGCAAGGCAGAAAGAGAGGGTGGTTTAACCTGGGCCGGGGCGAATAGACAACAGAAAAGACAACAGGCGACAAGAATGCTTGTTTTCATAGATGAACTGGATATCAGTAAAAATAACAAAAAAATTTCGGGAAATAAATTGTTATAAATTATATATGTAAGTGATTGTTAATAGGTTAAGGGTAAGGTCTAAAGGTAAAAAACCTCGTAAAGCTCCTAAGAAAAGTGACCGGATTCTACCTTGCGGGTAAAATAAAGAGGCATTATCTTGCGTTTAGAATCCTGTATCAAAGAAAAACCGTAAATCCAATCCAATTATATCATGAAGAAAGGAAAAACCCTTACAGCCCTCGTGTTAGTTCTTGAGATCGCATCAATCACTATCCTGCATGCTGTAAAGATTAATCACAAATCCGCCAGTAAAGAGCTTTCCAGGAATATGAATTCGGAGCAGCCGGACTCCCGGTCGAAGTCGACCTATTCTTCTTTGGCAGTGTTTAAGTAGAAAATCGAACTACGTAATAGAAATGATAATGAGGCCAGCTTTTGCTGGCCTTGTTTTTTATCCACACGTATTTTTCCGGGACTATATTTTGATGTAACTTTGCATGACCTCCTGGGAATTTTTTTATCTATCACTTTTCGGCAGGTCAAACCAGCGGCCCTGGCTCCAAGTTAATGAGCCGAGGCTAAGGGTCTCATTGAGACTTGAAGAGCGGGATCGATGATGCCAAGTTATTGTTTTTCGCCTGTCGCCAACAACACAACAACGCATTTAATAATAAATTAATTGACCATTATATGGCTAAGTATATTTTTGTTACAGGTGGTGTAACTTCTTCGCTGGGGAAGGGAATTATAGCGGCTTCATTAGCCAAGTTGTTGCAGGCCAGGGGACTAAGGGTAACCATTCAGAAGTTTGATCCGTATATCAATGTAGATCCGGGGACATTAAACCCGTATGAGCATGGAGAATGTTTTGTAACGGAGGATGGGGCAGAGACCGACCTGGACCTTGGTCACTACGAGCGGTTCTTAAATATATTTACTTCCCAGGCCAATAATGTGACGACGGGAAAGATCTATCAGACGGTGATCAATAAGGAAAGAGAGGGTGCATACCTTGGGAAAACAGTGCAGGTCGTCCCGCATATCACGGATGAGATCAAGAGGAGGATGTTGTTGCTGGGAGCGGGTAATAAATACGATATCATCATTACAGAGCTGGGTGGTACGGTTGGTGACATCGAGTCATTGCCTTTTATAGAGGCAGTGCGTCAGCTGCAATGGGAAATGCCGGAGGAGGATTGCCTGGTGATACATCTTACGCTGATCCCTTATCTGAAGGCAGCCAAAGAATTAAAAACGAAGCCTACTCAGCATAGTGTCAGATTATTAAGCCAGGAGGGTGTTCATCCGGATATCATTGTTTGCCGTACGGAAGAGCCTTTATCGCCGGATATCCGTAAGAAGATAGCTTTGTTCTGTAACGTAAAACTTGAGGCGGTGATAGAGGCTGCCGATATGCCTACTATTTATGAGGTGCCGCTGACGATGATGCGGGAGAAGCTGGATGTGATCTGTCTGAAGAAGATGAATATCACGCATTATCATGAGCCGGAGCTGGGAAAATGGAAGGAATTCCTGGACAAGCTGAAATATCCGAAGAGCAGGGTCACGATAGGGCTTATCGGGAAATATATCGAGCTGCAGGATGCGTATAAATCGATCCTGGAGTCTTTTGTTCATGCCGGAGCGATAAATGAATGCAAGATCCAGGTGGTTAATGTACACAGCGAGTTCATCACGGATGAGAATGTGTCTGAGAAACTGGGAAACCTGGATGGGTTGCTGGTCGCGCCTGGTTTTGGTCATCGTGGAGTGGAAGGAAAGATCATTGCTGTGAAGTATGCCCGGGAGAATAAATTACCGTTTTTCGGGATATGTCTGGGAATGCAGATGGCGGTGATCGAATATGCCCGTAATGTGTTGGGGCTGAAGGATGCGCATTCCACGGAAATGGACGTACATACGCCTCATCCGGTGATAGACCTGATGGAGGAGCAGAAGAAGGTGACGGCGAAAGGTGGTACGATGCGTCTGGGATCTTATCCCTGTGCTTTGAAGGAAGGGTCGCTGGCGTCTACCGTATATGATGGCAAGCCGGAGATAACAGAAAGGCATCGTCATCGTTGGGAGTTTAATAATGCGTATCTCCAGCAGTTTGAGCAGGCGGGGATGGTTCCCAGCGGTTCCAACCCCGAAAGCGGGCTGGTTGAGATAATCGAATTGCCAAATCATCCATTTTTTATTGGGGTACAGTATCATCCTGAACTGAAGAGCACGGTGGAGAACCCGCAGCCTATTTTTGTTCATTTTGTGAAGGCGGCGAAGGAATTTGCGGATGCGAAGAATGCGGTGAAGAATCCGCTGCTGCAGAGTGAGATGATTTAGGCCTCGCGGCCGGGAGATGATATAATAGATTAGGCCATTTACCGGCTGTTTGGGCGGTTGGCGGGATTGGCCTGTCCGTTGGAGTCTATTTGTTTGGCAGCGTGCTGAGGGGAGGCTATATTTGCATTTCCTAAAAAAAAAGTATCATGGGAATGGATCGCAATACGGTAATTGGTTTTGTGCTGTTGGGTGTCTTACTTTTCCTTTACATTTTTACTTCCACGAAAAATAGCCACGAGCTTGCGGCCCAGCAGAAGCGGGCCCAGGATTCGATCAATCTTGTAAACGCCCGTAAGGCGTTGTTGGCAAAACCAAAGGATACCGCCACTACTACCACTACAACTACTACTGCGGATGCGACTCCGACCGACACAACCGGGTTCAACAGGGCCATTAAGGGTACCGAGAAATTTGTTACCGTAGAGAATGATCTTGTAAAGATCGTATTCAGCAATAAGGGCGGACAGCCGGTAGATGTACAGCTGAAGAAGTTTAAATCCTTTGACAGTACGCAGGTGAGGCTGGTAAAGCCCGGTTCTGACGACAAGATCAGCTATTCTGTGAATACTGCACCGAATCAGGCTGCGCAGATATCCGACCTGTATTTTGATGCCGGGCAGGTGACGAAGAATGCGGATGGCAGCCAGACGGTTCGTTTCCGTTTGCCGACGCCGGAGGGCGAGTCACTCGAACATGAGTGGGTGCTTGCTGCGAATGATTATTCCCTTGCCTGGAATGTCAATGTTGGAAATCCCGGCAAGCTGTTTACGCTGAATAATTTTAACCTGGCCTGGCATGCCAACCTGGAGAAGACGCAGGATAATGTGAGTATAGAAAGAAGCATTGCGAGCATCGGTTATTATGAGGATAACCAGTTCGATTACATGTTCCGGGGAACGGAAAAAACGTTTGAAAAGCCGGTGCAATGGTTGTCTTTGTCGCAGCAGTTCTTCAATACGACATTGATCGCTAAGAATAATTTTAGTTCGGGTTCTATTCATGTCGTGAAAGAGATGTCCGATTCGTCCAATACGATATCCCGTGTGGATGTGAGCATGCAGGCGAAGGTACCGGCAGCGGCAGCGGCTACTCTGCCTTTCCAGCTGTATTATGGCCCCAATGATTTTGAGATCCTTGACAAGCAGGCTCCGGGTATGACGCATATCATCGATCTTGGCAGGGGCATGTATTCTTTTGTGCGGCCGGTGAATGTATATATCATCCGCCCGGTGTTTAACTTCTTCAAATCGCATATTGCCAGCTATGGTATTGCTATTTTGTTGCTGACCTTATTTATCCGTTTGATCACTTCCCCTCTTGTATACAGCAGCTATCTCAGCGGCGCCAAAATGAAAGCGCTGCGTCCCGAGATAGAAGCAATGCGTAAGAGGGTCGGGGGCGACCAGCAGCAGATGGGGATGGAGCAGATGAAGCTTTTCCGGGAGGCGGGTGTAAATCCATTGGGGGGATGTATACCGGCAGTGCTGCAGATCCCGATATTCTTTGCGTTGTATAGTTTCTTTAACTCGAATATTGGGTTGCGGGGTGAGTCTTTCCTGTGGTCCCATGACCTGTCGACCTATGATGTGATAGTTCATTTTGGATTTTCCATACCGGGATACGGGGATCATATCAGTCTTTTTGCATTGTGTGCTGTTCTGACCAGCTTTTTGATCTCCCTGTATGGGATGAGCATGACGCCTGATCAGAGCAATCCGGCCATGAAGTATATGCCTTATTTCATGCCGGTAATTTTATTACTTGTCTTCAACCGGTTGGCTTCTGCGCTGACCTGGTATTATACGGTCTCGAACGTCATCACGCTGGCGCTGCAGTTTGTGATCCAGCATTATATTATCGATCACGCAAAGATCCTTGCCAAATTGCAGGAGAACAGGACCAAGCCTAAGACCAAGACCAAGTGGCAGGAGAGGCTGGAGCAAATGCAGGAGCAGCAGAAGGATATCAAGAAGAGGACACAGCCGAAGAAATAGATTGGGTTCGCGTTGCTGCAGCTTTATGATGGTGGATAGCTTGTTGAATGGTTCTGGGAGAGGATGTGCGGATTACTTGCAAGTTTGATGGGTCTTTGTTACTTTTATAGGATTGGCTCAACAAATTGATATGAAAAATCCGTCAAAAGCCGCGGGAAGCCCCCGCCAGAAATTATCAATGCTGGTGTTCAGCTGTCTTTTGATGCTGTCGTCTGTCCAGGCCCAGAAAAAGATCTCAGAGCTTACCCTTACATACGATTATTCCGTCACTATCGGTAATGTCGAGTCGGATGGTATCGGGGTCGCCACTCATACCGTCTACATCAAAGGCAATAAGAGCCGGTCTGAGATGACCAATTCGCTATTTTCTTCCACCACCATTTTTGATGCCAACACGGGTTTTGCCGTTATCCTCAAGGAGGTAAGCGGCCAGAAGCTGCTGATACGGCTGAATCCAAACAACTGGACAGAAAAGAACCAGATGTATGATGGGATCGTTTACAAGAATACGGGTGAGACGAAGGAGATTGCGGGCTATAAGTGTATAAAGGCGACGGGGCAGACGCATTCGGGGATGGTCATTTCTGTTTATTATACCCGTGATATTATTCCTGAGAACAGGCAATATGATCCGGCGTTCAGGACCCTGGACGGGCTGCCATTGGAATACGAGCTGACCAATGGGAATGTGAAGATCAATTACCGGGTGTCGAGGATCAATTTAAATCCTGTTCCGGCTTCTAAGTTTGATCTGCCCGGTTCCGGATACCGGGAAATGAATTATGAGGAAAGCAAGAAAATGAATGTCGGGGGATAAAAGAAATAACGGTGAGTTCTGACTTAGATGAAGTTTGATCGAAGTAAATACCAACCTATTTGTGCAGGTTGACACGAAGGTCGAGCAAACGAAGATTACTGCCGCTATTATGCAGATAGACAGTAGAGTTCATTTTGTACTGGTATGGCAGAATATAGGTGCTATTACCTTTCTGATAGGTTATAAGCGTATTGAAAGAGACATAATTAGATGTCTTTTCTGTTCCAAGGAGATAACTCCCGGTGTAGGTGGGCCCTGCTTTCAGGGTAAAGCCATTCGTCGTCCTGATGGGGGTAAAATTCGTTTTAAGGGGAATGCTGGCCGCCTTGTTTTTTTCGCCGCCTCCGCCTTTACTGGCGAAAGTAAACCCAACCACTGCGATCAGCAGAGAACTGACGAGCGTTCTGCGCATCAATTTCCTCCATTTTATAGTAGCTGGTTTAAACATTGTCAAACAAAGATAGTAAAAAAAATTGGGTATTTTTTAACCGCCTATCACAAATTTTAGTAAATCTTTAACGCTTTGACCTATAAAAAGTTACAGATTATTGTCGGTTACTGCGCCCTTTTTACCGGTTATTTGCCGGTGGTTTCTAATGATATATACGGGAATTGGCTGCCGAAGGTTGCCGGGCCGGGTGAATTTTACCTTTGGGGGTTGGAATGGTATTTTGGGGAGTGAATGGGGAATGGACGAAATCAGGGCAAGGATTGACGGACCTGTTTTGCGGGCTGGTGAAACGAGGCTTTTTGGGGTGGAAATATTTTCGGAAGAGATATTTTTATCCCGTAACTTACAATAACCTTTAACACATGCAAGAAAATCCATACCACCAGGATAGAGAAGAAATGAAGGAATTGTTGAAGCAGTATCAGGATTTGAAGAGTGGCAGGCGACATTCCTTTATGGAAGAAGAGGCCTTCGAAAGGATAATCGACTATTTTGACGATACGGAGGACCTGATACAGGCGATCGAGGCAGTTGAGCTGGGGATTGAGCAGTATCCATATTCTTCTGCCTTAATGGTAAAGAAAGCAGACCTGATGATAGCAACGCGGCGCTACCAAGATGCACTCGACATCCTCGAGCAGGTAGAGGTGCTGGATAGTTCGGATATCAACCTATACATATTGAAAACAGATGCTTACCTGGCGCTGGATCAGCCTCAGAGAGCGGCGTCTTTACTGGAGAGCGCGCTGATGCATTTCGAAGGGGACGAGCGGATAGAGCTGTTGTTCGAGCTGGCTGACGTGTATGATGATTATGAGGAGTTCGATAAGATCTTCGATTGTCTGAAGCTGATCCTGGAGCAGGAGCCGACTAATGAGGAGGCCTTGTACAAGATCTGTTTCTGGACTGATTTTACGGGAAGGAATGAAGAGAGTATCCGGCTGCACCAGCAGATCATCGATGAGAAGCCTTACAACGAGCTGGCCTGGTTTAACCTGGCTGCTGCCTTCCAGGGACTCAAGCTTTATGAAAAGGCAGTGGATGCCTATAAATATGCATTGGCTATCGACGAGAAGTTCGACTACGCTTATCGGAATATGGGAGATGCGTATATCCGGCTCCGAAAGTATCGGGATGCCATCGAATCGCTGGAGAAGGTGCTGGAATTGTCGAGACCCGAGGACGTGATCTATGAGGCGATAGGTCATTGTTATGACAAGCTGGACAATTATGGGCAGGCCCGTTTTTATTACCGGAAGGCATCACACCTGAACCCGGATGACAGCAAGCTGTATTATAAGCTGGCCTGTACTTATATCAATGAGGAGCAATGGGGACAGGCTGTCAAGCAACTGGAAGCCGCCATGCGGATCCACACGATGCAGCCGGAGTATAACCTGGCCATGGGGGAGTGTAAGATGCAGCTCGGGGAATTCAAAGAAGCCATTCAATTCTTTTCGAATGTGGTGCGGATAAGGCCACGGAATATTTCCAGCTGGGAGGCCCTGATCCGTTGTTTGTATAATGCCGAATATTTTGAAGAGGCCCTGGAGCAGGTGGAGACGGCTATCCGGATCACCGGGGGAAAACCCTTATTTGTGTTTTACCTGTCGGCTGTCTTTTTTGCACTCGGCAGAAGCCGGGAAGGTTTGCTGCAGCTGGAGAATGCGATGGCGAAGGCGCCGAAGCTGCTTAAAAAGCTGTTAGAGCTGAACCCTGTTATACTTCAATACCAGCCTGTGGTGGATATTATTGCGCGCTATAAGAAGAATAAATCGATCTAACCGGTCATGCGCTGATTGCCGGTTTTAATTACATTATAATATTCCTTCATTTGATGCCTGCGGTTTTCGTATGCGATTGTTTCCTATTTTTGCGCGGGTTACCAATAAAGAGTTACTAATAATTTACGGAGTCAAAATTCTAGAGATGAACTTTAAACTTACGCAGATGCCGGAGAGGCTGGAGAAGCCACGGCAGAATGGAATTACAATGGTCATGGATAAAGGGTTGAGTATCGAGGAGGCAAAGAATTTTTTGAGTGTAGCGCACCCTCATGTGGATATTGTCAAACTGGGTTTTGGGACTTCTTTTGTAACCCCCAATCTTCGGGAAAAGATAGAAGTATACCAGTCCTATGGTCTTCCGGTGTATTTTGGAGGGACTCTTTTTGAAGCTTTTCTGATCCGGGGCCAATTTGACGATTATGTCGCAGTTTGTAAAGACTATGGCATTACCCATGTGGAGGTGAGTGACGGCTCGATCACCATCCCGCACGCGGAGAAATGTGGTTATATCGAGAAGCTGACAAAACATTTTACTGTGCTGAGCGAAGTGGGCAGTAAAGATGCCGCGCATATTATCCCGCCTTATAAGTGGATCGAGCTGATGAGCGCTGAGCTGAGTGCGGGTGCTGCTTATGTGATCGCCGAAGCCAGGGAAGCGGGGAATGTGGGGATCTATCGTGGCAGCGGTGAGGTGAGGGAAGGGCTGGTACAGGAAATACTGACACAGATCCCGGCGGAAAAGATCTTGTGGGAAGCTCCGCAGAAAGCGCAGCAATTGTATTTTATCGAACTGATCGGTTGTAATGTCAACCTGGGTAATATAGCTCCTACGGAGGTTATCGCCATGGAGGCCATGCGTGTGGGTCTTCGGGGGGATACTTTCCATATGTTCCTCGACAAAGCTCAATCGTAATGAGACGTTATGGCCTGCTGGGTTATCCGCTGACGCATTCCTTTTCGCAGAAATATTTCACGGAGAAGTGGGAGCGTGAGGGGATAACGGATTGTTCCTATTCCAATTTCTCGTTGCCGGATATCGGCGAGCTGTCTGATGTTCTGGCGGATGATTCGTTGTGCGGGTTAAATGTCACGATCCCGTATAAGGAGAAGGTGATCCCCTTTTTAACCGATCGCAGTCCTGTCGTCGCCGAGATAGGGGCCTGTAATTGTATTAAGATCGAGGGTAGCCGGTTGACGGGATATAATACTGATGTCGTCGGGTTTGAGCAGTCGCTGGCAAGGAAGCTGGGGGATCATCACCGGGAGGCTTTGATACTCGGGACGGGCGGGGCTGCAAAGGCAGTGGAATATGTGCTTCGAAAGCTGGGGATCGGGTACCGGCTGGTGACGCGGAAGCCAAGGCCTGATACGGGTGATATGGGTTATGAGGAGGTTGATGCCCGGCTGCTTGAAACCTATACGCTGATTGTGAATACGACGCCGCTAGGGATGCATCCGAAAGTTTCGGATTGTCCGCCGCTGCCTTATGCTGCGCTGACCCCGAGACATTATTTGTTTGACCTGATCTATAATCCTTCACGGACCTTGTTTTTGCAGAGAGGGGAGGAGAGGGGTGCGGTGGTGGAGAATGGGTATGACATGCTGATCCTTCAGGCGGAGGAGAGCTGGAGGATATGGACGGCCCTGCCAGATGCCGGATGTCAACGAGCCAGATAATCAGGACAACAACTTACTGCACACTTCTTTTGGCACAGCCGCTATTTTCTTCAGTTTATAGTCATAACAGACCATGCCTGTGCGGGCATGCGTGACAGAGACCCATTTTTCGCCGGTCTGTTTTTCCAGTTTATAATAGAGATCGAAACCTACTTTGGAAAATTCTGCAGCGGCTACGGAGGCGCGCAGGGTTTCGCCGTAAAACAGCTCGTGCCGGAATTCGATGGTGACGTCTGACATGATGAGACCTACGCCGGCGAGGTTCAACTCGGCATAATCATGATGTTTCAGGAACTGGACCCTTATTTCGTGAATGAGGGAAAGGATGGAGTCATTGCCGACGTGGCCGCCATAGTTGAGGTCGGTAATACGTACGGGGATCTCCGTGGTAAAGGAGAAATGGGGGGGCAGGGTGAGTTTTGTTCTTGGCATGTGCAATTGTTTTTAGCGTGAGGGGCCTGGTGCGATATTCTTTAGGAAAGTTACCAGTTGATCGGCTGCTTTCCGTCGATGGCTATATTGATTTTTTTCTTCCAGTGACATTTGGGCAAAGCTTCGGGTATCGCCTTCGGGAACGAAGATGGGGTCGTAGCCAAAACCGCCTTTGCCGGTTGGTGCGGACAGGATATGGCCATTGCAGACGCCTTCGAAGTGGTGTTCGGCGCCTTCCCAGATGAGGGAGATGACGGTCCGGAAACGCGCCTGGCGATGGGGCGATGCGGCGGCGTCTGGTGCGGTTGCGCTGTTTGCTGTGGTTGCGCTGTTTGCAGGGGTTGCGCTGTTTGCTGTGGTTGCTGCGGCGAGCTTGTTCAGCAGCTTTTCGATGTTGTCTTCGGTGCTGCGGCCATCGCCTGCATAGCGGGCGCTCTTTACCCCGGGTTCGCCGTTGAGGGCGGCGACCTCAAGACCGGTGTCTTCGCTAAAGCAGCTGGCTCCGGTGAGGCGGTGGATGGTGGAAGATTTTTCTGTGGCATTGGCTTCGAGCGTATCATGGGGTTCGGGTATATCGATGTCGATGCCGGCAGCGCGGAGAGGGATGACTTCGAGGGAACTGCCGATGGCTGCCTGGATCTCGGCTACTTTATTGTCATTGTTAGTAGCGAAAATAATGCGAATGCGGGTGTCGTTGCCGTGTTGTTTAATATGTTCCGGGTTGTTCATACGTCAAATAAGGATTTCAGACAGAGCCACAATTTGCTTTTCAGCAGTTTGCTTTCTTCCGAGGTCTGAACAAGCAGGTCCAATGCGGGCGCGGAAAGGTAGGTACATTGATCGTAGGGCTGCAGCTTGAAGACCGGGAAGTTGATGGGCAGGCGGATAGTGGTGGGTTCCAGTCCAAAAAGGAGGATGACCGATGGTTGCAATTGCGCCCGCAGGGCCGTGATGTTGACGGGGGCTGAGGCGTGGTTGACGATGGCGACGTCTCCCATGTTTAAACGGCAGGCTTCCAGGATCTTTGTGAGGAAGCTCAGCTGGTTGTCCGGGAGAAAGGGGGAGCCGGGTGCATTGACCAGGATCGTTATTTTGCGGCGGTGATTGCCGAGTGTTTTATAGGAGGGGGAGGGGGCCTGCGACATGGCTGCGGCGATGGACCCCAGCGAGGGCGCTGACTGTGGGGGCGGCGGCGCCGACTGTGGGGGCGGCGGCGCTGACTGTGGGGGTGTCGGCGCCGACTGTGGGGGTGTCGGCGCCGACGGGGAAACGGGACGCCGGGTGACGGGTGCGTCGGGGGAAACCTGTAAAGCTTCCTTATACAGCTCTCCCACGATGAAATCCTGCAATTGAATAGTATTGAGACTCATATAAACGCTCCCGACTTTTTTTATAATATCTGACCGGTCCTGGACAAATTAAAAACTAACAATTGTTAGTTTTCGATTTTGCCGACACAAAGATTGTTTGTTTCTTTGTGTCAACAAAATTTAAGAAGCATATGATTGCCACCTTGGACATCCAAGTTACGAAAACGGGGAAGAGTAAATTGCCTGAGATCGATTTTAATCATCTTCCTTTTGGTAAATATTTTACAGATCACATGCTGGAAGTGGACTATGCGGATGGAGAGTGGAAGCAGGTGACTATAAAGCCCTTTCAGAACCTGTCTCTTTCCCCTGCATTGGCAGCTATTCATTATGGCCAGTCTATTTTCGAAGGGGTCAAGGCCTATAAGGACCGGGAGGGTAATCCTTTTATTTTCCGGCCTTTTGACAACTACAAACGGTTTAATATTTCGGCGGAAAGGATGATGATGCCGGCTGTTCCGGAGGATATTTTTATCGAAGGAATGCGCAGGCTGATCGAGCTGGACAAGGAATGGATCCCTATGAAGAGTGACTATTCCCTGTATATCCGTCCTTTTATGTTCTCTACCGATGAAGTGATCGGGGTGAAGGCCAGCGATACCTATAAATTCATGATCCTGCTGAGTCCGACGGGCCCCTATTATTCGGCGCCGATGAAGATCTATGTGGAAGAAAAATATACCCGCGCTGCCCGTGGGGGTATTGGGTTTGCCAAGGCTGCAGGCAATTATGGGAGCAGCATGCTGGCAACTGCCGTTGCCAAAAAGCAAGGCTATGACCAGGTATTGTGGACGGATGCGTTCGAGCATAAGTATGTACAGGAGATAGGGACGATGAATGTCTTTTTTGTCATCGGGGATAAGGTGCTGACCCCGGACCTGGAAGCGGGGACCATCCTGGAAGGGGTTACCCGGGACAGCGCGATAGCTGTATTGAGGGAAGAAGGGTATACGGTGGAAGAGACTTCTATCAACATTGACGATGTTGTCCGTGCCTACCAGGCCGGGGAGCTGAAGGAGGTGTTTGGGACGGGGACGGCGGCTACCATTTCCATGATCCGGGAGCTGCGTTATGAAGATTATACGATGAAGTTCGATACGGATAGCTGGAAGGTGGCTCCGACGGTAAAGAGGGTGTTGACGGACATCCGGGAGGGCCGGAAAGCCGATACAAGGGGATGGATGTTTAAGATCTAGTGGTCGATTTCAGCCCATTTTTCCTGTTTTTCCGAAAATATTTGTTTATTTCCCAGGGCGGTGTTACTTTTGCAGTCCCAAAATAAAATAGGTTTCAGAATGCCTACTATACAACAATTAGTTAGAAAAGGAAGAGAGATCATACGTGCGAAGAGCAAGTCCCGCGCACTGGACGCATGTCCGCAGCGTCGTGGTGTTTGTACTCGTGTTTACACGACCACACCTAAAAAGCCAAACTCTGCGCTCCGTAAGGTAGCCAAGGTTCGCCTGACAAATAAAGTAGAGGTGATCGCGTATATCCCGGGTGAAGGGCACAATCTCCAGGAGCACTCCATCGTGCTGATCCGCGGTGGTCGTGTAAAGGACCTTCCGGGTGTTCGTTACCATATCGTTCGCGGCAGCCTGGATACGGCTGGTGTGAAGGATCGTAAGAAGAGCCGTTCGAAGTATGGTACCAAGAAAGAAAAAGCCGGTGCTAAACCAGCAGCCAAAAAATAATTGATAATAACTAGCAATTCCATCAAATGAGGAAAACACAAGCCAAAAAATTACCGCTGGCTCCAGACGCAAGGTATAATGATATACTGGTGACCCGCTTTGTGAACAACATCATGTGGGAGGGTAAAAAGAACACGGCTTACGTAATTTTTTACGATGCCCTGGACAGAGTGGCTAAGACGACCAACGAAGATGGTTATGATATTTGGAAAAGGGCGCTTTCCAATGTTACTCCGGCCGTAGAAGTACGCAGCCGTCGTATCGGTGGTGCGACTTTCCAGATCCCGTCTGAAGTTCGTCCTGACCGGAAGATCTCTTTGAGCATGAAGTGGCTGATCCGCTACAGCCGGGAAAGAAACGGTCGCAGCATGGCTGAAAAGCTGGCTAATGAGATCGTTGCGGCAAGCAAGGGTGAAGGCGGGGCGTTCAAGAAGAAGGAAGATACGCACCGTATGGCTGAAGCGAATAAGGCTTTTGCTCACTTTAAAGTATAAATTAAGATATTATATATACTTCCAGAGCCCTGCGGTTTACCGTGGGGTTCTTTTTTTTGGGGGATTATGGGAAACTTGCGGGGGGAGTTTGCGGAAGGTGTAGTTGGGCTGGTATGAAGGATTGGGTAAATTTTGTTGGGATCGGCGGCTTTGGCTGCGGGTTGCATGAATAATTTTGATTACCTTTGCGCACCAATTTAAGACAGATTCAAACTTTTTAATAAACAACAATGGCAGACTTAAAATTTCAAAGAAACTTCGGGATTGCGGCTCACATCGATGCCGGCAAGACCACAACCACGGAGCGGATCTTACGCTACACGGGGATGATTCACAAAATCGGTGAGGTGCATGATGGTGCGGCTACGACCGACTGGATGGAGCAGGAAAAGGAGAGGGGTATCACTATTACCTCTGCTGCTGTAAGCTGCCAATGGAATTTCCCTACCGATAAGGGTAAGGTAGATGCCAACACAAAAAAATACTATTTCAACATTATCGATACTCCGGGTCACGTGGATTTCACCATTGAAGTGGAACGCAGCATGCGTGTACTGGATGGTCTGATCGCGCTGTTCTCGGCTGTTGACGGCGTTGAGCCTCAGTCTGAGACTGTATGGCGTCAGGCTAACCGTTACAAGGTGCCCCGTATCGGTTTCGTCAATAAGATGGACCGCAGCGGTGCTGACTTCCTGATGGTCGTCAACCAGGTGCGTGAGATGCTGGGTGCGAAAGCTGTTCCATTACAGCTGCCTATCGGTGCTGAAGACGACTTCAAAGGTGTAGTCGATCTGATCAAGATGAAAGGTATCATCTGGCATATGGAAACAGAAGGCATGACCTTCGACGAAATTCCTGTACCTGCTGATATGCTGGAAGAAGCGAATGAGTGGAGGGGCAAGCTGGTAGAAGCCGTTGCGGAATACGACGACACCCTGATGGAGAAATTCTTCGAAGATCCCAACAGCATTACAGAAGACGAGATGCATGAAGCTATCCGTAAGGCGACAGTAGACCTGAGCATCGTTCCGATGATGTGCGGTTCTTCTTTCAAGAATAAGGGTGTACAGACGGCGCTGGATGCAGTTTGCCGTTACCTGCCTTCTCCTCTCGACATCGAGGATACGCAGGGTACGGACCCCAACACAGGTGAGATCCTCATCCGTAAGGCTAATGCAAAAGAACCGTTTGCGGCACTGGCTTTCAAGATCATGACCGATCCGTTCGTAGGTCGTCTGGCCTTCTTCCGGTGTTATAGCGGTCACCTCGATGCCGGTTCGTATGTGCTGAACGTAAGAAGCGGTAAGAAAGAGCGTATCAGCCGTATCATGAAGATGTTTGCCAACAAGCAGAACCCGATCGACTTTATCGAAGCAGGTGATATCGCTGCTGCGGTAGGTTTTAAAGAGATCAAGACCGGGGATACCCTTTGTGATGAAGATCATCCGATCTCACTGGAAAATATGTTTATCCCTGAGCCGGTGATTGCCATTGCCGTCGAGCCAAAGACGCAGGCTGACGTCGATAAGATGGGTTTTGCTATCTCCAAGCTGGTGGAAGAAGATCCTACTCTGCGTGTAAACACAGATGAAGATACCGGTCAGACCATCCTTCGTGGTATGGGCGAGCTGCACCTGGAGATCATCATCGACCGTATGCGTCGTGAGTTCAAGGTAGAAGTAAACCAGGGTGCTCCCCAGGTTGCTTATAAGGAGGCATTTAATGCTTCGGTGCTGCATCGGGAAGTGCTGAAAAAACAAACGGGCGGCCGCGGTAAATTCGCTGATATCCAGTTTGAGATCGGGCCTGCCGATGAAGAATGGCTGAAAGAGAACGAAGGCAAGTCCTTCCAGTTCATCAATGATATCTTTGGTGGCAGCATCCCCAAGGAATTTATCCAACCGATCCAGAAAGGCTTTGAAAGCTGTATGGGTACGGGTGTCCTGGCCGGCTTCCCGCTGACCAGCATGAAGGTGCGGATATTTGACGGCAGCTACCATGATGTGGACTCCGATGGTATGAGCTTTGAGTTGTGCGCCAAATCCGGTTTCCGGGAAGCGGGCAAGAAAGCCAAGCCTATTCTGCTGGAGCCTGTCATGAAAGTGGAAGTATTAACTCCAGACCAGTACATGGGTGATGTAACCGGTGACCTCAACCGTCGTCGCGGCATCCTGGAAGGTATGGACAGCCGTAACAACCTGCAGGTCATTAAGGCCAAGGTGCCTCTGAAAGAGATGTTTGGTTATGTGACCGAACTTCGCTCCATGAGCTCTGGCCGTGCGACTTCCACCATGGAATTCTCTCATTATTCTCCGGCGCCGAACAATATCGCCGAGGAAGTGATTGCCAAGGTGAAAGGTAAAAAGGTGAATGCCTAATTTTTATCGGTGAATAGTTAAATTAATTGAGCCCCGCCTTTTGGCGGGGCTCAATATTTGATGGCATATGTGCGTTTAAACTTAAAACCAACATATGAAAAAGTATGTAGTAAAACTGGCATTTTTAGTTATGGTCCTGATAGGCGCAGGTTCCTTTGCGGCTTCTGCCCAGGTGTATGTAACGGCGCGGCCTGCCTGGCATCGCGTTGCGAAAAGGCCTGCCGGCCCCCGCGGCGCTGTCTGGATCGAAGAAGACTGGGAGAACCGTGGTGGCAGGTATGTATCCGTCGGCGGTCACTGGGCTACTCCTCCACATCCCGGTTGGGCATGGGTTCCCGGCCGCTGGGTGCATGAACGCAGGGGGTATAACTGGATCCCCGGCACCTGGAGAAGGCGCTAGTAGTGCATTTAAACTTAGTTATTATCCGGGCCCGGCATCTGCCGGGCTTTTTTTATATAGGGTAAAGAACCTTTGCCTGAATTGTCCTAATTTCCGGCACCAAAAAATATCGATCATGCGTTTGACCATACTGGTTTTTGTCGTTAGTGTTTGTCTTTGTGTTTGTGGCAGCGCGGATGCGCAACCGGGTTCTTCTCTTTTAAAATGGACCAGGGAGGGGAATTCCTATTACCAAACCAATGCGGGCACCGGTGATATTGTCCGGATAGACCTCCCCAGCCGCAAGGAAACAGTAATGGTGGATCACGAACTGTTGAAACCGGCAGGGCAGGTCAAACCTTTGGAAGTCCGCAATTTTGCTTTTTCGGAAGACGGCAGGAAAGTTCTGATCTATACGAATACCAGGCGGGTATGGCGATACAACACCCGTGGCGACTACTGGGTGCTGGATCTTGGCACTCATGTGCTGAGCCAGGTGGGGAAAGCCAGGGCAGCCTCATCGCTATTGTTTGCTAAATTCTCTCCCGATGCTACAAAAGTGGCTTATTCCAGCGAACACAATGTGTATGTGGAAGACGCGGCTACGGGGGTGGAGAAATGTCTTACTTCAACCAACGGGACCCGTAAGCTGATCAACGGAACTTTTGACTGGGTATATGAGGAAGAGCTGGAATGCAGGGATGGGTTCCGGTGGAGTCCCGATGGCAGGCATATCGCTTACTGGCAGATAGATGCCAACCAGGTAAAGGATTATCTGATGCTGAATACCACCGATTCTACTTATCCTTTTGTGATACCGGTGGAATACCCGGTGGCCGGCGAAGCACCTTCGCCCTATAAGATCGGGGTAGTGGATGTAAGCTCCGGGGTCAACCGGTGGATGGATATCCCGGGTGATGCGCATCAGACCTATCTGCCGAGGATGGAATGGGCCGCAAATTCTTCGG
The DNA here is from genome assembly GCA_036499285.1 of Puia sp. GTDB lineage: Bacteria > Bacteroidota > Bacteroidia > Chitinophagales > Chitinophagaceae > Puia. Next base: position 193,718 of record DASYEB010000028.1, read on the forward strand.
AACTCGTCCTGCAGCAGCTGAACCGTAAGCAAAACGAAAGCTGGCTGTTGCTGAGCGATATCGCTACAGGAAAGACCGTTCCGGTGTATGACGAGAAGGACAGTGCCTATATCGAATGCAAAGGCGCCTGGCAGGACGGAGTCATAGCCGGCTGGGATTGGATCAATAATGGGAAGGAATTCCTGTGGGTGACGGAAAAGGATGGCTGGCGTCATATTTACCGGGTCAGCCGGGATGGAAAGAAAGAAACGCTGGTCACCAGGGGGGATTATGATATTATCCGGGTCAGCCTGATAGATGAAAAGAACAATGCCCTCTATTTTATAGCGAGTCCGGAAAATGCCACGCAAAAATATCTTTTTAAGACCAGGCTGGATGGTAAAGGCAAGCTGGAAAGGCTGACGCCTGTGAATGAGCCTGGAACACATGAATATGATCTCTCCCCGAACGGCCAGTACGCCCTGCATACCTACAGTAATGCCAACATGGGGGAAAAGCAGGACTGGGTAAGCCTTCCGGGGCACCAGATACTGGCGGCGAGCGGGAATGGCGGCAAGGAGACGGCAAGGAATAAAGTGGAGTTCTTCAAGGTGACGACGGTGGATGGAGTACAGATGGATGGCTGGATGGTAAAGCCTGCTGGTTTTGATAGTACAAAAAAATACCCGGTTGTGTTTTATGTCTATGGTGAGCCTGCTGCACAGACTGTCACCGATGAATTTGGCACAGGCACTAATTTTCTTTATACCGGGGATATGGCTGCGGACGGGTACATCTATATGAGTGTGGAGAACCGGGGGACGCCGGCGCCGCGGGGCCGAGCCTGGCGTAAATCAATATACCGGAAGATCGGCCGGCTGAACATCCGGGATCAGGCGATGGCGGCGCAGGAGATATTAAAATGGCCTTTTGTGGACAAGGACCGGGTAGCGGTATGGGGATGGAGTGGGGGTGGTTCGAGTACCCTGAACCTGCTTTTCCAGTATCCTGAGATCTATAAAACGGGGATTGCTATTGCTGCTGTGGGCAATGAGCTTAGCTATGATAATTTGTACCAGGAGCGGTATATGGGTCTGCCGCAGGAAAACCGGGAGGATTTTGTGAACGGATCCCCGATAACTTATGCTAAAAACTTGAAAGGCAATCTATTATATATTCACGGGACTGGAGATGACAATGTACATTACCAGAATGCGGAGCGATTGCTGAATGCGCTGATCAAGTACAATAAGATCTTTCAGTTCATGGCTTATCCGAACAGGAGTCATGGGATCTATGAGGGGGAGGGGACGCAGCGGCATCTGGCGCACTTATATACGGATTTCCTGCGGAAGAACTGTCCGGGCGGTCCGAGGCCGTAGGCGGAAGAGGTCGGAAATTGGAGGTATTGGCGCCGGATAAGAGTTTTTTAAAAAAAAGTCCTGAATCTTTGGGCAATAATATAACTAATCCGTACTTTTGCATCCCCGTTCGAAAAATGGGATTTGGCTTATGTCTCAACGAATCAGAATCAAATTACAGTCGTACGATCACAATCTGGTAGATAAATCTGCCGAGAAGATCGTCAAAACCGTTCGTAGTACCGGTGCAGTGGTAACAGGTCCTATTCCTTTACCTACACGTAAGAAGATCTTCACCGTATTGCGCAGCCCGCACGTCAATAAGAAGGCTCGTGAGCAGTTTCAGCTGCATACGCACAAGCGTCTGTTGGATATTTATACTTCCTCTTCGAGGACTGTGGATGCGTTGTCTAAACTGGATCTGCCTTCTGGTGTGGATGTTGAGATCAAGGCATGACGGGAGTCTACTATCTCGTCCGCCAGTAACTGGCAGCCGGGATTGCGTCTGACCGGCGCTGTGTCTTTTGAGAAGGTACAAAAATGGTTCAAGTTCTTTTTCTGTCCATCTATAAACTTCCGGTTTAACACCGGGATAAAATAGCGCTGGATTTGGCCCGAGTGCAGATGAGAGAGGAATGAGTCTTATGATTGAGACTGAGGGCAAAAAATTGAGTAAACTTACTTCGGGTATAACCTACCAGAGGTGAACATATGAACAAGCCATTCAGGGTTTGTTTACTGCCGGTACTTCTGTTTACTCCTGACCCGCGCAAGGCGGAAGAAGGGGAAACGCAAAGAAAAGGTCGGCTGCAAACGAGGGATTGAAGTTGTAGATCGATGCTGTAATACCAATACAGTATGTCTGCTGCTGATCTCATACCCGATGGCATAAATCTTTAAAAAGAAATGAAAGGTATTATTGGTAAAAAAATCGGGATGACCAGCATCTTCAGTCCTGATGGCAAACAAACAGCCGTCACGATCATTGAAGCAGGTCCCTGTGTTGTCACACAGGTTAAGACAAAAGAATCGGACGGTTACACTTCCCTTCAGTTAGCGTTTGGCGAAAAGAAAGAAAAGCATACTACTTCCGCAGAAAAGAATCACTTCGCCAAGTCGAACACATCTCCCAAACAGTTCGTAAAAGAATTCCGCAATTATTCAATAGAAAAGAGTCTTGGTGAATCGATCACCGTGGACATCTTTGCCGAAGGCGACAAGGTCGAAGTTGTCGGTACTTCAAAAGGTAAAGGTTTCCAGGGTGTCGTTAAGCGTCATGGATTCCATGGTGTAGGTGAGCAGTCTCACGGTCAGCATGATCGTCAGCGTGCTCCAGGTTCATTGGGTAACTCGTCCGATGCCAGCCGTGTAATGAAAGGTGTCCGTATGGCAGGCCGTATGGGTGGAGATCGGGTGAAGGTGAAGAGCCTGAAGATCGTAAAGATCTTCCCTGAGAAGAACTACATCCTGGTCAGCGGTTGCGTTCCCGGCCATATCGGTTCTATTGTTACAATTCAGAAGTAAGAATCTTTTAAAAGAATTACAATGCAAGCAGACGTTTTAAATATAGAAGGAAAGAAGACAGGCAGAACGGTGGAACTGCCGGAAGAGATCTTCGGGATCGAGCCGAACGACCACGTAATCTACCTGGCTGTTAAGCAACACCTTGCTGCACAGCGTCAGGGTACGCACAAAGTGAAGACCCGTATGGAAGTAAAAGGTTCCAGCAAGAAGCTTCATCGTCAGAAGGGTACAGGCGGAAGCCGTAAAGGTAACCTGCGTAACCCTTTGTACAAGGGTGGTGGTACCATCTTCGGACCAAAACCCCACGGTTATGATTTCAAGCTGAACCGCAAGGTGAAGGATCTGGCCAAGATGTCTGCTCTGGCGCATAAAGCCAAGGAAAATGCCATCGTGATTGTTGAAGACATCAAGATGGAAGCTCCGAAGACAAAGCAGTTGACTACTGCGCTGAAGAGCCTGAACATTGCCGACAAGAAGGTATTGTTCGTACTGCCTGGCGAAGAAAGTGACAACCTGTTCCTGAGCCTGCGGAATGTTCCCCGGGTAGAAGGCACGCTGCTGGCTGATATCAACACATATGATATCGTGAATGCCCAGGTGCTGGTGTTGTCCGAGTCCGCTGCGAAGATCTTCGTTGACGAGACAGCCGAAGTAAATGCTTAATTGTATAATTTTTAAATTATAAAGAGATGAAGCTCTCTGAAGTTTTAGTAAAACCGATACTGACAGAAAAGGCAAACAGCCAGCAGGACAAGCTGCGGAGATATGCTTTCCGTGTCAACCGTAAGGCCAATAAGCTGGAGATCAAGAAGGCTGTGGAAGATTTTTATGGTGTTAACGTGGTAAACGTGAATACTTCTGTTGTACCGGGAAAGAACAAGACCCGTTTTACAAAAGCAGGTTACGTTCAGGGTCGCAAGCCTGCCTATAAAAAGGCTTTGATCACTGTAGCGGACGGAGAGAGTATCGATCTGTACGCTGCAATCTAAAGATCTTTGCACATTGACCTTTGGGTCGGGAAGAAAAATAAATTAATTAAAGCCCGCGAAGCTGATAAGTTCGCAACAAAAGATAAACAGACATGGCACTGAAAAAATACAAACCGATTACTGCCGGGACACGCTGGAGAGTTGGAAACGCCTATGCCGAGATTACTACCGACACGCCTGAGAAGTCGTTGCTGGAAAAAGTCAAGTCTACTGCTGGTCGTAATGTGCAGGGTAGGAGAGCGATGCGCTACATGGGTGGCGGGCACAAGAAAATGTACCGTATCATCGATTTCAAGCGTAACAAGAAGAATATCGTTGCGACTGTTGCTTCTATCGAGTATGATCCCTATCGTACGGCTTTTATCGCGCTGTTGCATTATATAGATGGTGAGAAGAGATATATCCTGGCTCCCCAGGGTCTGCAGGTAGGCGGCTCGGTCCAGTCCGGTGACAGTGTTGCTCCTGAGGTTGGAAATGCGCTGCAGCTGAAGAGCATGCCGCTGGGTACCAACGTTCACAATATTGAAATGCAGCCTGGTCAGGGTGGCAAGCTGGTGCGCAGCGCCGGTACTTCCGCTCAGCTGACGAATAAGGAAGAAAAATATGCCGTGTTGAAGATGCCTTCCGGCGAATTACGGAAAGTGCTGATCAATTGTTATGCTACCGTAGGTGTGGTATCGAACAGCGATCACTCTCTGCAGAGCATGGGTAAGGCCGGTCGTAATGTCTGGAGAGGTATCCGTCCGAGAGTTCGTGGTGTAGCGATGAACCCTGTAGATCACCCCATGGGTGGTGGTGAAGGTAAGGCCTCCGGTGGTCAGCCTCGCAGCAGGAACGGTCAGTACAGCCGTGGTCTGAAGACCCGTCAGAGGGGCAAGGGCAGCGATAAGCTGATCATTCAAAGGAAGAACGGTAAAAAATTAGCGAAATAATTTAACAATCAATCATGGGTCGTTCAATTAAAAAAGGTCCTTACGTAGACTCCAACCTGGAAGAGAAAGTATTGGCTATCAATGAAGGTACAGCCAAGAAAGGGGTGATCAAAACCTGGAGCCGCCGTTCCACTATTACCCCCGATTTCGTGGGTCATACGCTGGCAGTGCACAATGGCAACAAGTTCATCCCTGTGTATGTAACGGAGTTCATGGTGGGTCACAAGCTGGGTGAATTTGCACCTACCCGCAACTTTAAAGGACATTCTAGTAAAAAGATAGCCTAGACGGACCACGGGTCCGGCGGCCGAAGGCCAATAAAACAAAGTATGAGCGCGGAGGGCTACATTTAGTCTGAAGCCCGAAGCGCGAATAAACACTTATTATAATGGAAGCAGTAGCTAAATTGAGAAATTACCCGACATCGCCGCGCAAAATGCGTCTCCTGGCTGATGAGATCCGCGGTATGCATGTTGAGAAAGCCCTGGCTTTACTCGAGTTTCATCCGCAGCATTCATCCACTCCGCTGTACAAGCTGTTGTGGTCTGCCGTAAAGAACTGGGAGTCCAAAAATGAAGGCCAGAGTGCGGCTGATTCTGCCCTGGTGGTGAAAACGGTTTTCGTGGATGGTGGAAGGACTTTGAAGCGTATGCGCCCGGCTCCTCAGGGTAGGGGTTATCGTGTTCGCAAAAGAAGCAACCACGTAACCATTATCGTTGATCAAAAAGTCGCGGAGCCGGCGTAGACGGCTCGACCGCAGGTTAAAAATTTGCGGTTGGTAAACTAATTATATAAAACTTATTTAATTATAAACATGGGTCAGAAAACGAATCCTATTGGGGCCAGGTTAGGGATCATCCGCGGTTGGGAGTCCAACTGGTATGGCAGCAAAAAAGATTATGCCTTCAAGTTGATCGAGGATAACAAGATCAGAACTTACCTGAATGCCCGTATCAATAAGGGTGGGATCGCAAAGATCGTTATCGAGCGTACGCTCAACAAGCTCATCGTAACGATCCATACTTCCAAGCCTGGTATCATCATCGGTAAAGGTGGTGGTGAAGTTGACCGGATCAAGGAAGAGTTGAAGAAGCTGACAGGCAAGGACGATGTGCAGATCAATATCCTGGAGATCCGTCGCCCGGAGCTGGATGCCAACATCGTTGGGGATACCATTGCCCGCCAGATCGAAAATCGTATCAACTATAAACGTGCCATCAAGATGGCGATAGCTTCTGCGCTGCGCATGGGTGCTGAAGGGATCAAGATCAAGGTCGGCGGCCGTCTCGGCGGTTCTGAAATTGCCCGTACGGAAGAGATCAAGCAGGGTCGTACTCCTTTGCATACGCTGCGTATGGATATCGATTATGCGAATGTATTTGCTTTGACCGTATATGGTAAGATCGGTATCAAGGTATGGATCTGTAAGGGTGAAGTGCTGGCTAAGAGAGATCTGAACCCGAACTTCGTCGGCGGCAAGGAAGGTGGTCTGAGTGACAGAAGGGAGAGAAGGGAAGGAGATCACGGTGGTGGACATCATGATCGTGGCGATCGCAGAGGTGGTGGAGACCGTGGCGGTGACCGCAGAGGCGGTGGCGGCGGCGGAGATCGCAGACCTGGTGGCGGCGGTGGAGATCGCAGGCCCGGCGGTGGTGGTGGTCGCAGATAGTATTATGCTTCACATCATTATGCGTCGCTTAGGCCAGACGAAAACAAAAAGTAAAATTAGAATCTCGAAAATAATTCAAGATGTTACAACCGAAAAGAACAAAGCATAGGAAAGGACAAAAAGGTCGCATCCGTGAGACGGCTAAGAGAGGTGATACCATTTCCTTTGGTTCGTATGCTTTGAAATCGCTGGAAGCGATCTGGCTGACTAATCGCCAACTGGAAGCTGCCCGTCAGGCCCTGACCCGTGCCATGAAACGTGAAGGGAATGTATGGATCCGCGTTTTCCCTGACAAGCCTATTACCAAGAAGCCCCAGGAAGTACGTATGGGTAAAGGTAAAGGTAACCCTGAGTACTGGGCTGCAGTAGTAGAACCAGGCCGTATCCTTTTCGAAGCTGATGGTGTATCCATGGAAGTGGCGAAGGAAGCGCTGGAGCTGGCTGCGCAGAAGCTGCCGATCAAGACGAAGTTTATCGTTCGTCGGGATGTAGTGGCTTAGGAGCCGGGTGGAAAGTAATTTAAAATTGTTAAAAGATCATACGATGTCAAAGAGAATCGATTTTGTAAACAGCCTGAAAGACCTGAATGAAGCGGATCTGAAGGCACGTATCCAGGAAGATGAATTGCGCCTGAAGAAGTTGGAGTTTGCGCATGCCATTTCACCGCTGGAAAACCCGATGAGCATTCGCTCTTTGAGAAAGGATGTCGCCCGTCTGAAGACGGCGCTGACTCAGAAACAAGCTGTAAAAGCATAATATAGAATTAGAATAGCCGTGCTGTCCCCGTCTTAACCTGACCGGGTTTAAAGCGGCCGTTAATAAAAGCAAAAAGCTAAAACAATGGTTGAAAGAAATTTGCGCAAAACAAGGATCGGGGTGGTAAAGAGCAATAAGATGGATAAAACCGTCACTGTAGCTGTTGAAAGGAAAGTGAAGCACCCTATCTATGGTAAGTTCGTAAAGAAGACTACCAGTTTCCACGCTCATGATGAAAAGAATGAGTGCACTGTCGGTGACGTGGTGAGGATCATGGAAAGTCGCCCGATGAGCAAGACCAAGCGCTGGCGTATGGTGGAAGTCGTGGAGAAAGCGAAATAATAAAGTAGAATTAATTATATTTTTCACCCGTCGCAGGATGGGGGATCTAAAAGCTAATAAAATGATTCAGCAAGAAAGCAGATTAAATGTGGCTGATAACAGCGGTGCCAAGGAAGTGTTGTGCATCCGGGTATTGGGTAACAGCGGCCAGGATTATGCCGGCATCGGAGACAAGATCGTTGTCACCGTTAAGGATGCATTGCCTTCTGGCGGGATCAAGAAGGGTACCGTTGCAAAGGCGGTGATCGTTCGGACCAGGAAGAAATTACGTCGTAAGGATGGCAGCTATATCAGCTTCGATGACAATGCGGTGGTATTGCTGAATGCTTCTGACGAGCCTCGTGGTACGCGTATCTTCGGGCCTGTCGCCAGAGAGCTGCGTGACAAGGGATATATGAAAATTATCTCTCTCGCTCCCGAAGTATTGTAGGGGAGACGCCCGCGAGGGTGGTTTTGGCCGGAGGCTGAACAAACAAAGGACTTAATTCTCCGCTGCGACTCTAATGTCTGTTTGGGGGGAAAAAACATAAAAAAATGAGCAACAGATTTAAACCCAAGTTCAATATTAAAAAAGGTGATAACGTGGTAGTGATCACCGGAGACGATAAGGACCCTAAAAAGTCCCGGAAAGTCCTGGAAGTTTATCCCGATGCGGCAAAGGTGCTGGTAGAGGGCGTAAACATTGTGACCAAGCACACCAAGCCTTCCGCACAGAACACCAAGGGTGGCATCGTGAAGAAGGAAGCTCCCATTGCCATCTCCAACATTATGTTGTTTGATGCAAAGACAGGCGGCGCTACCAAGGTTAAGCGCAGCAGGGAGAACGGGAAATTAGTTCGCATCGCTAAAAAATCAGGGGAGGTTATCAAATGAGTACTGCAAAACACACTCCGCGTCTGGCAGATAAGTACAAGAAAGAGGTTGTACCTGCCCTTATGAAGAAGTTCGGCTATGCTACTATCATGCAGGCGCCGAAACTCGAAAAGATCTGTATCAACCGTGGCGTCAACGGCGCTGTCACCGACAAGAAGCTGGTGGAAGTAGCTGTTGATGAGCTGACGATGATCACTGGTCAGAAGGCTGTGACCACACAGTCCAAGAAGGATATCTCCAACTTCAAGCTGCGTAAGAACATGCCGATCGGTGCGCGTGTGACGCTGCGTGGTGAGAAGATGTTTGAATTCCTGGATCGCCTGGTATCTACGGCTTTACCCCGTGTACGTGACTTCAAGGGCATCAATGAGAAATCATTCGATGGTCGCGGCAACTACACGCTGGGCATTACCGAGCAGATCATCTTCCCTGAGGTAGATATCGACAAGGTAAACAAGATCACTGGTATGGATATCACTTTTGTGACTACTGCCAATACCAATGAAGAAGCGTATGAATTGCTGAGAGAGCTGGGTATGCCTTTCCGCGACATGCGTAAGGATCAAGCGTAAATGGACCAAGGGTCCGACACCTATTAAATTTATAAACGTTATATAACATGGCTAAAGAGTCCGTTAAGGCTAGACAAAGGAAAAGGGAAGCGATGTCAGCGAAATATGCTGAAAAACGCGCCGCTTTAAAAGCCGCCGGTGATTATAAGGCACTTGACCAGTTGCCCCGGAACGCATCTCCCGTGAGACTTCACAATCGTTGCCAGCTGACTGGCCGTCCCAGGGGATATATCCGTTACTTCGGCATCTCCAGGGTTATCTTCCGTGATATGGCCCTTGCAGGCAAGATCCCGGGTGTCAGGAAGGCGAGCTGGTAAGAGGAAGGGGACCATGGGCGCTGGATCCAATGATGGAAAAGGGGCACATGGCCGATGAGCATGATATCATTGGATATCGCATTGTAAAAATTTTTTGAAATCTTTTAACTGAGTATTGACAATGGTTACTGATCCAATAGCAGATTTTCTGACAAGAATTCGTAACGCGCAGATGGCGAATCACCGGATCGTTGAGATCCCTGCTTCCAATCTGAAGAAGCGTATGACCGAGATCCTGTATGACAAGGGGTATATCCTGAAGTACAAATTCGAGGATAACAACAAACAAGGCGTCATCAAGATCGCGTTGAAATATGACCCGGCCACCAAAGAGCCAGCGATCAAGTCCCTCGAAAGGGTCAGCCGTCCGGGTCTGCGTACATACGCCAGCCCTGCCGAGTTCAAGCGTGTGAAGAATGGTCTGGGTGTATCGATCATCTCTACCTCCAAGGGTGTGATGACGGACAAGGAAGCCAAGGTACAGAATGTCGGTGGCGAAGTACTTTGCTATATCTATTAGTCCAGCGGCCTGCTGCTTTTGGCAGCGGGCCTTCGAAATATAAGTTGCCGGTACATTAAGCCAGTCCTATACAGGCTGACCGGCCGGCAATGAGGAAACAAAAAGTTATCACTACAAATTGAATTAATTATGTCTCGTATAGGTAAACAACCAGTAGTCCTTCCGGCGGGTGTGACAGTGTCAGTCGGAGCCAACAATCTCCTGACCATAAAAGGACCCAAGGGTGAACTGAAACAGGATATCGACCGTGATATTACTGTTGAAGTGGTCGACGGTCATGTCGAGATCAAGCGTCCTACCGACCAGATCCGTCACAGGGCTCTGCATGGTCTGTACCGTTCCCTGATCGCCAACATGGTAAAAGGGGTTACGGATGGATACAAAAGACAGCTCGAACTGATCGGGGTAGGTTTCAAGGCTTCCAACCAGGGTAATATCCTGGACCTGGCGCTGGGTTACTCTCACAATATCATTTTTGAGATCCCCAAGGAACTGAAGCTGGCAACAGAACAGAATAAAGGGGAAAATCCCAAGATCACGCTGGAAGGTACTGACAAGCAGCTGATCGGCGCGGTAGCTGCCAAGATCCGCAGCCTGCGTAAGCCTGAGCCTTACAAAGGTAAAGGTGTGCGTTATGTGGGTGAAGTGGTTCGTAAGAAAGCTGGTAAGGCTGCAGGTAAATAATTTTAAAAATGGGGTCCTGGCTGGAATCAGGGCTATAAAAGAAATAATATGGTTACGAAAGCAATCAGAAGACAAAAGATCAAGTATCGTGTTCGCAAGAAGATCAGCGGTACGGCTGCAAAGCCAAGGCTGTCCGTGTTTCGTAGTAATGCAGACATCTATGTGCAGCTGATCGACGACGATGGCGCAAAGACACTGGCTTCTGCCTCTTCCAAGGACAAGGACATTGTTGCGCAGAAGGGTACGAAATCAGAAAAGAGCAAACTGGTCGGCGCCGCTATCGCCCGCAAGGCCGCTGAGCTGGGTCTGAAGGACGTAACTTTTGATCGCGGCGGTTATCTGTATCATGGCCGTGTAAAGGCTGTGGCTGATGGCGCCCGTGAAGGTGGTCTGCTATTTTAATCAATCAAGTATTTAGAGCATTAAAGATTTTTTTTAAGCTTCGCAAATAATTACAATGTCAAAAGTAATCTTAAACAGAGTTAAAGCCGGTGATCTGGAACTGAAAGAGAAGGTGGTTGCTATCAATCGCGTGGTTAAGACGACAAAAGGCGGCCGGGCGTTCAGCTTCTCTGCACTGGTCGTAGTCGGTAACGAAAGCGGTGTTGTCGGTCACGGTCTGGGCAAGGCTAAGGAAGTCCAGGAAGCGATAACAAAAGGGATCGAAGATGCTAAGAAGAACCTGATCAAGGTTCCGGTGATGCATGGTACTATCCCTCACGACCAGCTGGCTAAGGAAGGTGCTGCTAAGGTACTGCTCCGCCCTGCTGCACATGGTACCGGTGTAATTGCCGGAGGCAGCATGCGTGCTGTTCTGGAAAGCGCCGGTGTAACGGACGTATTGGCTAAGTCGCTGGGTTCTGCAAACCCGCACAACGTGGTAAAGGCTACTTTCAAGGCTTTGGCCATGCTGCGTGAGCCGATCAGTGTTTCCCGGACTCGTCACATTTCATTAAAGAAAGTTTTCAACGGATAATTATGGCAAAGATCAAGATCACACAAGTAAAGAGCGGTATCGACCGTCCTGAACGTCAGAAATTGACCTTAAGGGCTCTCGGTCTGAAAAAGATGCATGCTACCAAAGAAGTGGAAGCTACTCCGCAGATCCTGGGTATGGTCCGTACAGTGGAACACCTGGTGAAAGTGGAAGAAGTAAAGTAAACTAATTTTTGCGGCGGCGGTGCCGCTGCAGTAAGCGAGGGGAGATTCCCCGTTAAGTAAAAATCAAAAAAAAATGAACTTACACACTATCAGGCCTGCAAAAGGCGCAACGCATAAGGAAAAACGTCTTGGCCGCGGTGAGGCCTCCGGTAAGGGTGGCACTTCTACAAAAGGTAACAAGGGTGGACAGAGCCGTGCCGGTTATCAGCGTAAAATGGCGCATGAAGGTGGTCAGATGCCTATCCAGAGAAGGATACCCAAACGCGGTTTCAACAATATTCACCGGGTGGAATACAAAGTTTTCAACCTGGGCCAGCTTGAACAGCTGGTAGAAAAGTACGGGTTCTCCGAAATTACTCCTGAGAATCTGTATATCAACGGATTAATTAGCCAAACTGACCGCGTGAAGATATTGGGTAACGGGGAGCTGAAGACTAAGCTTACCTTCAAGGTGAATGCAGTGAGCGAAAAAGCCAAGACTGCTATTGAAGGGGCCGGCGGAACAGTAGAAATTCTCAAATAATTTTTACGTAGCTTTACAGACGCACCGATCCAGGTGCGTCTGTGTGCTTTTTTAAAACATTACATTGTTCCCGTGAAGAAACTCTTACAAACACTAAGAAATATATGGAGCATCGAAGATCTTAAGAGTAAGATCCTCGTGACTCTAGGGATGTTATTGGTCTACCGTTTTGGTACTTTTATTGTTTTGCCGGGTATCGATCCCAACAAGCTGAGCGCCCTTAGCGGTGCGCAGAGCGGAGCCCTCGGTCTGATCGATGCCTTCTCCGGAGGCGCGTTCTCCCAGGCTTCTATTCTGGCGTTGGGCATCATGCCTTATATCTCTGCCTCTATCTTTATGCAGCTGATGACCATCCTCATCCCGCAAATGCAGAAGGTACAGAAGGAAGGGGCGAGCGGTCAGAAGAAGATCAACCAGTGGACGCGTTACCTGACGGTGATCGTCACTTTTGTCCAGGCTTATGCGTATGTCACCTATCTGAAGGGATTGGGTAAAGAAGCCATTGTGGATTCTTTCAGCGCCTATTTCTGGCTGACCACCCCGATACTCCTTACAGCGGGTACGCTGTTTGTGATGTGGCTGGGTGAGAAGATCACCGATAAAGGTCTTGGAAACGGTACTTCTCTCATTATCATGATCGGCATTCTTGCCCGTCTGCCCCGCAGCATCGTCCAGGAATGGAACGCCAAGCTGGCCAGGGGTACGGGTGGTATCCTGATCTTTGTGATCGAGGTTTCGATCCTGATCGCCATCATTATGGGTCTGATCGTTTTGAGCCAGGGTGTACGCAAGGTGCCGGTGAACTATGCAAAACAGATCGTTGGCAATCGCCAGTTCGGTGGTGCACGCCAGTTCCTGCCGCTGAAAGTTAACAGCGCTGGTGTAATGCCGATCATCTTCGCACAGGCTATCATGTTCCTGCCAACCATTTTTGCCAGCTTTGATTCTACAAAAGGTATTGCGAGGCTCTTCTCCGATCCCCGCGACTATACGCATATGCTGATCTATGGAGTGATCGTGGTCGGGTTTACCTTCCTTTATACGGCCCTGATATTTAATCCCAAACAGATCGCCGACGATCTGAAGCGGAATAACGGTTTTATCCCCGGCGTGAAACCTGGTCAGCCAACTGCAGACTATATCGGTTCCGTCATGGATAAGATAACATTACCGGGCGCCTTCCTGCTGGCTATAGTTGGTATCTTCCCCGGCTTTGCGCAGCGGCTGGACGTTACCCAGGGTTTTGCCTCCTTCTTTGGCGGCACATCCCTGCTGATCATGGTGCAGGTTATCCTTGATACATTGCAACAGGTTGAAACTCAATTGCTCATGCGTCAGTATGATGGTCTGATGAAGACCGGAAGGATCCAGGGACGCGCGTCTTCTGTGACCAACGCAGTGATATAGGTTTTTTGAACTTTTTATATACTAACCTGTTAGGTAATAGAGCCTAACAGGTCCGGAAACGCGGTAGCGGTTCCCAGACATAGAATTAAAGCTAGGCCCGCCCCATTTTTAGTATAAGGGCGGGCATTGCTTTTGAATAATAATTTATGATTCACTACAAGACTCCTGCCGAGGTCGAGCTGATGCGCGATAGCGCGAGACTCGTCAGCAGAACACTAACGGAGGTGGCCAGGATCTTAAAGCCTGGCGTAACGACACTGGAGCTGGACAAGCTGATAGCCGAATTTATCCGGGATAATGATGCTGTGCCTTCGTTCCTGAATTACCGGGGATATCCTTTTTCTTCCTGTATCTCCGTCAATGACGTGGTGGTACACGGATTTCCGGGCGGCCAGCCGCTTCGTGAAGGGGATATCATCTCGGTCGACATTGGGGTGATAAAGAAGGGCTGGCATGGCGATCATGCGTATACATTTGCCATTGGCGACCCGGGACCGGAGGTTGCGCAATTGATCCGGGTGACGAAGGAGTCTTTATACAAGGGGATCGAGAAAGCAGTAGCCGGCGGCAGGGTGGGAGACATCGCCTATGCTATCCAGGAGCATACAGAAAAGAAACACGGGTATGGAGTGGTCCGTGAGCTCGTTGGACATGGGCTGGGGAAACAGCTCCATGAGGAACCCCAGGTGCCCAATTATGGCCGTCGCGGGACCGGCGCAAAGCTGAAAGAAGGTCTTGTGCTGGCTATTGAACCGATGATCAACCTTGGCAAGAGGGATGTGTATACGGAGAGCGATGGCTGGACGGTGCGTACGAATGATCATCAGCCGTCGGTGCATTTTGAGCATGATGTGTGTGTGAAGAAGGGGAAGGCCGATATATTGTCGGATTATAGTATTATCGAGGCTGCGGAACTGGCGAATCCTCATTTGTTTACCGGACAGGCGGCGGCGCTGCCTTCATAAGATTTAATATATTTGAGGCCCCTCTTCGAGGGGCTTTTTTATTTGGATTATGGGAAAGAGATTAATTGTTATCGGCGGTGGTGCGGCAGGGATCTTTTGTGCTGTGAATGCGGCAAGGAAGGCCCGTGACCTGGAGGTAGTAGTGCTGGAGAAGACAGGCAAACTATTGAGCAAGGTGAAGGTTAGCGGAGGCGGTCGTTGTAATGTCACACATGCCTGTTTTGAGATCGCGGAGATGGCCAAAAGGTATCCCCGGGGCGGGCATTTTGTGCGGAAGGCTTTTCACCGGTGGTTTACTTCCGACACGATCGGCTGGTTTCGGGAACGGGGGGTGGAATTGAAGACGGAGGAGGATGGGAGGATGTTCCCGGTGAGTGATGATTCGCAGACGATAATTGATTGTTTGATGAAGGAGGTGAATAGTTATGGGGTCGAGATCCGGGTTCATGCGGAGGTAAAAGAGGTGGAAGTGACGGCGTCGGCGGGTGTGGCGGCTGGTGATGGTCCGGAGGGTCCCGATCAGGCGTCTTCGCGGTTTGCGGTGCGGCTGGCGGATGGCCGTATGCTGGAGGCCGACTTTGTGTGTGTGGCGTGCGGGGGATATCCGAAGTCCGGGTCATTCGACTGGATAAGGGGGCTGGGGCATTCGGTCGAGGAGCCGGTGCCTTCTTTGTTTACGTTCAACATGCCGGGGGACCCGATAACAAAGCTGATGGGGGTAACTGTGCCGGAGGTACAGGTAAAGATAGTGGGGAGCAAACTGGTGGAAAAGGGGCCCTTGCTGATAACGCACTGGGGATTGAGTGGGCCGGTGGTATTGAGGCTTTCGGCCTGGGGGGCGAGGGAACTGGCGGCCAGCGGATACCGGTTTGGCATCCAGGTCAACTGGATACCGGAATTTACGGAGCAGAAGGTGAGGGAGCATTTCCAGGCATTGAGATATGAAAGGGCGGGGCAGGCGGTGAGCTCGAGGAATAGCCTTGGTCTTCCGCAGCGTTTGTGGGAGTACTTTTTATCCATGGCCGGAGTGGGGGATGGGGTCCGTTGGGCCGATCTGCTGGGAAGGGAACAAAATAAACTGATCAGCCTGCTTTGCGCGGGGAGTTACGGTATCCAGGGAAAAACTACCTTTAAGGAAGAATTTGTAACGGCGGGCGGGGTAAAGTTGTCAGAGGTTGATCCGGCCAGCTTTCAGAGCCGGAAGGTGCCGAGGCTGTTCTTCGCGGGGGAGACGCTGGATGTGGACGGGGTGACGGGCGGATTTAATTTTCAGCATGCCTGGACGAGTGGATGGGTAGCGGCGGATACGGTTGCGGGGATGGTAACGGGGTCTGTGCAGAGGTAATTTTAAAAACCTATAATATGAATAGTTTTGCTCCTTCTTTGTCGCTGCGGGTGGTGGCCCCGGCGGTGGAATTTTATAAGAAAGCGTTTGGGGTTACCGAGTCGCGCATCTTTAAAAACGATGACGGCAGCATTCATGTGGCGGAGCTGTTGTTTGGGGATGCGGTGTTTTTTATGCATGAAGAAATGTCGAAACCTGACAGCGAAAAAGCCCCTGAAAGCCTGAAAGGGACGACAGTTGTTCTGACGATCTTCGTGGACGATCCGGATGCATTGATGGCCAGCGCTTTAGCCGCGGGAGCCCGGGAACTGAACCCGATGCAGGACCACTTCTACGGATATCGCCAGGGGGTGGTTATCGATCCGTTCGGGCATCAGTGGATGCTGCAGAAGAAGATATAGGATGGCCCGGGCCGGGCGGCCATTGGAATGGGAATTAGGCGATTTTTTCGTATATTTGCAGCCCCGAATAAAAAACTTCGGGGTTTTATTATGTCTGAAAATAATATTGTTAACTCAAACGCTGAATCACAGGAGACTCCGGAAGTGGCGACTGCTACTGCCGAGGCTACAGCGACAAAAAAAGCACCTGTGTATGTGCAGACTGCACATGATGATTTCGATTGGAGCATTGACAAGCGCAATGTGGCCGTCTACACCAAGGACGAAAAGGAAAAGTATGACAAGGTGTATGAGAACACGTTTGTAGCTATTACCGATGGTGAACTGGTAAGGGGCCTGGTAGTAGGTCTTACCAAGACCGACGTGGTAGTGAACATTGGTTTCAAGAGCGATGGTCTGGTATCCCTGAATGAATTCCGCGACCTGGTCAACCTGAGAACGGGTGACGAAGTGGAAGTAATGGTTGTTGAGAAGGAAGACCGGGAAGGTCACCTGCACCTCAGCCGCAAACAGGCCCGTATCACCCGCGCATGGGAAAAGATCGTGGAAGTCCACAAGACTGGCGAAGTGGTTACCGGTACGGTTACCAGCAAGACCAAAGGCGGCCTGATCGTCGACGTTTTCGGTATGGAAACATTCTTACCGGGAAGCCAGATCGACGTGAAGCCTGTTACCGACTACGATCAGTTTGTAGGAAAGACTATGGAGTTCAAGGTCGTGAAGATCAACGAAGCGATCAAGAATGCCGTCGTATCTCACAAGGCCCTTATCGAAAGCGATATCGAAGCACAGCGTGCAGAGATCATCAGCAAGCTGGAGAAAGGACAGGTATTGGAAGGTACGATCAAGAATATTACCGATTTCGGTGCCTTTATGGACCTGGGTGGTCTGGACGGTCTGCTGTATATCACCGATATCAGCTGGGGACGTATCAGCCATCCGAGCGAGGTGCTGAAGCTGGATCAGAAGCTGCAGGTGGTGGTGTTGGATTTCGACGATGGAAAGAAGCGTATCAGCCTGGGTTTGAAACAGCTGACCCCGCATCCATGGGATGTGCTGCCTGAAACGATCAAGGAAGGCGAGATCGTCAAGGGTAAGGTGGTTAATATCGAAGATTATGGTGCATTCCTGGAGATCATGCCGGGCGTAGAGGGTCTGGTTCACGTCAGTGAGATCACCTGGGCTAATACACCGATAAATGCCAAGGAATTCTTCAAGCTGGGTGACGAGCACCAGGCTAAGGTGGTCACCCTTGATAAGGATGCCCGCAAGATGAGCCTGTCGATCAAGCAGCTGAGCGAAGATCCCTGGAACACGATCGAAACGAAATTCCCGCAGGGCAGCCGTCACAATGGCCTGGTGAAGAACATCACTCCCTATGGTGTATTCGTGGAACTGGCTCCTGGCATCGGTGGTATGATCCATATCAGCGACCTGAGCTGGCTGAAACGCTTTAATCACCCGTCCGAGTATACGAAGGTTGGTCAGCACATCGACGTGATGATCCTTGGTATCGACAAAGACAACCGTAAGCTGCAGCTCGGACACAAACAACTGGAAGAAGATCCCTGGAATGCTCTGGAGGAAACCTTCTCTGTTGGTTCCGTGCATGAAGGCCTCGTTATCCGCAAGGACGACAAGGGTGCTATTGTGCAGCTGCCTTATGGGCTGGAAGGCTTTGCCCCCAACCGTCACCTCAACAAGGAAGACGGCAAGCAGGTACAGGCTGATGAAACGGCACAGTTCATGGTGATCGAGTTCGATCGCAATGAAAAGCGTATCGTGTTGTCACATACCCGTCTTTGGGAGCAGGTGAAGACTGAAGAGAAACAAGCCGCCCAGAAGGAAGCAAGGGCTGATGCTGACAAGACACGCAAGGCTGTCAAGACTATCCAGCAGAAGGTTGAGAAACCAACTCTTGGTGATCTGGGCGCTTTAGCCTCTATCAAGGAAAAGCTGAAGCAGGAAGAGAAGGACCAGAATACTGGTGGTGAAGGTGCTGCGCAGTAAGGTTTGAAGCTAATGCTAAAAATATAAGGTCCCGGTTTGCACCGGGACCTTTTTTTATTTAGTTGTTGCTTTGATCGTCTTTTTGCTGGAAGCCGATGCGTCGGCGATTGGCTTGTTCGGGTGGGATGAGGAATTGCTTTAAGGTCGTGAAGATCATCCGGATGTCTTCGCTGTTTTGGACTACCTGATTTTCCAGCTGTTCCATTTTTTGCAGGATATCCTTGTGTGTCAGCACCATTTCCCGCATCTTCGTGTAGATACGCATGATCTGGATATTGACATTAATGGCTATACTGCTATTCAATACGCTGGATAACATTAGTACACCGTGTTCCGTGAAAGCGGAAGGAAGCTTTCTGCGACCTCCCCAACTTGAAGTCGCATTTTGCGACTTCAAGTTTTCGAACTCTTGTTCTGTTAGCTGGAACATAAAGTCTGCCGGAAACCGACCTGTATTCCGCTTAACCTGCTCGTTTAGTCGTTTTGTCGGTACCTGGTATAGGTCTGCCAAGTCTTCATCCAGCATCACTTTTTGTTCCCTGATAATATAAATTCTGTTCATGATGGCTTCATCTGTCGCGGCCATTACTGTTCTATTCACTTTTGCCATAAAATTTGTTTTAGGGCAATAAATTTATCTATTTGAGGGGGTAAAATTTTGGAAACTTTTGCACGGCAAAGAAGGAATGAGACGCGGGATCGGGATTGGAGGCGCCATTTTGGTTCCCCCAGTTCATGCGACGGCTTTAAGGTCGCAATTTGCGACCTTAAAGCCGGTTACTTATTTAACGCATTGAGCTGTTCGTCGCCAAATTCGAGCAGCGAGATCAGTTTGAGGTCGGCGGCGCCCCATTTGGGCAAATGGGCCTGGTCCTGAACGGGGATGGACACGCATTTCATGCGAGCGGCCTTGGCGGCGATGAGGCCGTTGAAGGAATCTTCGAAGGCCAGGCATTCCAGGGGATTGGCGTTGAGCTGACGGATGCAATCCATGTAGACCTGGGGATGGGGCTTGCCGTAGGGCAGGTGTTCGGCTGAGGCTACGGTTTCGAAGCAGGAGCCTAGATCCAGCTTGTCGACGACAACCTTTACCAGGGACAGCGGAGATGAGGTTGCGAGTCCGATGTGGAATTTTTTGGCTTTGAAATATTCGAGTACTTCATGAACGCCGGGAAGAGGGGCGGCTTTTGTTTTTATCTTTTCGATGACCGTGTTGTGCAGGGCAGCTTCGGCTGCGGGGATCGTTTCTTTACCGATGCCGAAGTGAGTGAACCAGTAATCCAGCCATTCGCGGGTGCGAAGACCTGTGGTGTGGTGATACTGGACCGGCGTCAGCGTGACATTGAATTCGAGGAGCGTTTCCATGCCGGCTTCCTGCCAGCAGGGTTCGGAGTCGATGAGCAGGCCGTCCATGTCGAAAATGACTGTATTGAGTTGCATAGGGGAGCAAAGTTAGGGAGATGTGTTGATTTTCCGTACATTCGAAGCGACGAAGCAGGTCAACCGTCTGCGACACCAAAAAAAAGAGTATGTGATGAGTTCACTGAGAGAGCGATTGAAGCGCTTTCGCCTTGTGCGGAAGCTGGTCTATGCCATCGTGGGGATGGTTTCATACCCCGGACTGACGATTGTAAACCGCTTGAAGATCAGCGGTACGGAACATCTGCGTAAACTGCCCAAAGGCAATGTTCTTTTTGTGAGCAATCACCAGACTTATTTTGCAGACGTCATAACCTTTCTCCATATTTTCTGCGCGGTCAAGTGGAGGAGGAAGAACCGTCTTGGAATTCCGTTTTATCTGCTGAACCCGTTCACCAACGTTTATTATGTGGCTGCGGAGGAGACGATGAAGGCTTCATGGGTGAGCAGGCTTTTCACGATGGCCGGTGCTCTGACGGTGAAGCGGACCTGGAATAACGGGAGCGCCGAGGTACGGCGGGGCCTGGACCCTTCGGATACGCGAAAAATATTCCGGGCGCTGGAAGGCAGCTGGGTGATAACATTCCCCCAGGGGACGACCAAGGCTTTTGCTCCGGGCAGGAAGGGAACGGCCCATATCATCAAACAGAACAGGCCAATTGTCGTACCGGTGGTCATCGGCGGATTTTGGCGTGCTTTTGATAAAAAGGGACTGAAGTTCAAAAAGAAGGGGGTGCAATTGACCGTGACCTTTAAAGAGCCGCTTGATATCGACTATGATGCGCCTGCGGAACGGATATTGGAGCAGGTGATGGATGCGATCGAGCAGAGTAAGAGCTTTATGATGCGCGGGGCACATCATTGGATAAAGGAACCGGTCTAGGGTTTCAAAAAGAAGGCCTTTAGTTCGCCAGCGTCTTCGGGTTTCATTTTTCCACCAAGGATCAGGCGCAGCTGTCTTCTGCGAAGGGCTCCATCAAACATTCTTTTTTCTTCTTCCGTCTCAGCGACGAGCTCGGGGACGAGCCGGGGGCGACGATTGGGGTCCAGGGCTACAAAAGTATAATAGGCTTCGTTGCTTTTATATTTATATTGCTGTGTATGGTCTTCTCCCCAGACTTTCATGTGGACTTCCATGGAGCTGTTGAAGGCCCGGCTGACCTTGGCTTCGATGTGTACGACATTGCCGAGCTTGATGGGGTTTTCGAAAGATATATTGTCTACAGAGGCGGTGACTACGGGAGCATTACAGTGTTTGCCTGCGGCGAGAGCGGCTGCGATGTCCATCCAGTACATCAGCCGGCCCCCCATCAGGTTCCCAAAGACATTGGTATCATTGGGCAGGACCAGCTCTGTCATAACAATGAGGGATTCTTTCGCGGTCTTGGCTTTAATTTGCATACCGCAAATATATAACACAAGAAGGGACTTCTCACCCCAATAATGGTATTACTGTTGTCACTTAGATCCTGACCCTTTCACACTGTTGCAGAAACGTTTCATCTGCGTCGGCGCCGAGGCCGGGGGTGTCGGGTATCCCGAGGAAATAGCCTTTGTAGCGTACGCCGCCGGTGACGGGGTCTGTTTTGTGACCTAACATACAGGTGTCCATGTCGTGGAAGATGACGTTGTCGTGTGCGAGCGCGAAGTGGGCAAAGGCGGTAAGTGCGACGCGGCTTTCCAGCATCCCGCCCATCATACAGGGGATGTTGTGCTGTTCGCAAACGCTATTGATGCGCAGCGCTTCGAGGAAACCGCCGGATTTGGCGAATTTGATGTTGACATAATCGCAGGCTTCTGCGGTGACGAGGCGGAGGGCGTCGTGATGGTTGAAGACGCTTTCGTCGGCCATTAGTTTTATCGGGACGCTTTGCCGTAGCTCAGGCAAGCGGGGATCATTGTATGTGCGCATGGGTTGCTCGCAGAACTGGACATTGAGAGCTGCCATTTGCTGCAGGGCTTCGCGGGCGGTGTCAAAGTCCCAGCCCTGGTTGGCGTCTATGCGCAGGATCATCTCTTCTCCGACGGCGGCGCGGATCTGGCGAACACGCTGTACGTCCTCTTCGGCTGTTCTGCCCAGCTTGATCTTGATCATCCTGACCCCATCGGCTTTGAAGCGGATCGCCTTTTGGGCCATGTTCTCCGGGCTGTCAATGCCAATGGTCAGATCGGTTTCGATGTCTTTTTTCTTTCCTCCCAGGAATTTATATAAAGGCTGGTTGGCGGCTTTGGCTGCAAGATCATGGAGGGCTATGTCGAAGGCGCTTTTGATGGTAGCGTTGAAGGCCGTGAAGTCATGGAGCTCCTGCATACGGGCTTCCGTGGCCAGGGCGTCCTTACCTTTCCAGAGGGCTGCAAAATCCTTTGCCATTTCGAAACAGGTAGCCTGCGTCTCACCGACTATCATGGGAAAAGCTGAGCATTCGCCAACCCCATAATACCCGGCGCCGGTATGCACGCGGATCAGGATATTCTGGGCATAGTGCATGGTGCCGGTGGCGATGGTAAAGGGGAACATCGGGATGCTGAACTTGTAGATGTCGGTGTGAAGGATCGTCATGGTACTCATTTGTTGCCGGTTGGCGGGTGATGGTTTGCGGGTGGGCAAAGATAGGGCTTAGGAGGAAAAGATGATTGGATAGTGGCCCGGATTTGGCAGATAGTAATTGGATATTAACCCGGTTGGAAATAGGGAGCCCTGAGTGAGATTTACTCCTTAAATTTGCCGCCAAAATCAAGGTCTCACAGATATGAATACAGAGCCGGCCCCTGTCTCTTTTGAGAATACCGCAAATGCGTTTGAGCACAAGTCCGACAAGGAATTAAAGAAAGCCGCCTTTCTCTTCTCCAGTATGGGTTATTCTTCGCTGGTCAGGCTGGGGACCCGGCTGACGCCGTGGATGATCCGGTCCGGGATGCCGGTGAAAGGGCTGATCCGGGATACGATATTCGCGCAGTTTGTAGGCGGAGAAACGCTGGCAGAGACTGCTGCTGTAGCCAGGAAGCTTGGTGAGTACCATGTGAAGGTGATACTCGATTATGGAGTAGAGGGGGGAGATGAAGGGGAAGCCGGGTTTGACCATGCCCGGGCGGAGTTTATCCGGGTGATCGATTATGCCGCGACGCAGCCCAATATACCCTTTATGAGTATAAAAGTGACGGGCTTTGCGCGTTTTGGGCTGTTGGAGAAGCTGGATGGCGTCATGGAGGATCATTCCGGCAGCCTGATGAAACGTTATACACAGGCTTTGGAAGTGCTGACGCAGGCCGAAAGGGAGGAATGGCAGCGGGTCAGCCAGCGGATGCAGCAGATATGCCGGACTGCGGCCGAGAGAAAGGTTGGGGTGTTGGTTGATGCTGAGGAGACCTGGATACAGGACCCGGTGGATGTGCTGACCATCCTGATGATGGAGCAGTTCAACAAAGACCGGGCGGTAGTTTATAATACGATACAACATTACCGGTCAGACCGGCTGAGCTTTTTGAAGGATTCCTATGCCGCAGCGGCACAGCGCAATTTTATCCTGGGGGCGAAGCTGGTGCGGGGTGCATATATGGAGAAGGAACGTAAGCGGGCGCAGGAGATGGGGTATGTTTCGCCGATCCAGCCCGATAAGGAGACAACAGACCGGGATTACAATGAGGGGGTGCTTTTTTGTATAGAGCATCTGGACAGGATCGCGGTGATAGTAGCTTCCCACAATGAGTACAGCAATTTGTATGCGGTAGAGCTGCTGCGGCGGAAAGGTCTGTCGCTGGATCATCCGCATATTCATTTTTCCCAGCTATATGGAATGAGTGACAATATTACGTTCAACCTGGCAAAGGCCGGTTGCGCGGTGAGTAAATATCTTCCTTTCGGCCCCATCCGGGATGTCATTCCCTATCTTATGCGCCGTGCACAGGAGAATAGTTCGATGTCCGGTCAAACCGGACGGGAATTGGGTTTGATACGGAAAGAAATGAAGAGAAGAGGGATCTAGCGTTTTGATTCAGGTAATTTGACGGATGATTTGGTAAATACGGAAATTTAATTAAAATTTGCAGTCCCGATAAGTAAGGGCATCTTATTTAAAGGATCGTTAGCTCAGTTGGTTAGAGTACTTCCTTGACATGGAAGGGGTCACCGGTTCGAATCCTGTACGATCCACAAGGCCCCCCGGCATTTGCCGGGGGGCCTTTTTCGTATTAGTAAGTCGTTAACAATTACAAAATAAACTCAGGGGTATCCTGGTCGTCAAACGGAGCGGAAATCCCCATGTTATGAAAAGACTTATTGTTTTTTTTCTGATCGCAGCCAGTGTTGGTGCAATTGTTTCCTGCAACAAAAATTCTTCCGGTCCAAATGCGGGTCATGGTCCAAATGCTCTTTTTCCTTTGACGGCCGGAGATACCTGGTACTACAATGATTCTACTTTTAGTGATACCCTGCTTACGGGCTTTACGCCGGATACGGTGAGGGTAAACGGTCAGCGGCTGACGGATAATGCCGGTAATGTGTATGTAGGTGTTACTAATCCGCGTGGCTGGTTCGATGGGAGCTACATATTGGTCGATCCCGGTAATACCACTGTGTATGAGGTGGACAGTCCCGCCTATTCTCCCTATGTTTTTTTCCAGGCGGTTGATCAGGACGCGATCATAGGTACGGGCGCCGACTATTCCAATCCCGGCTGTCCCATTCAATCCATCCAGTATGGCTATGCAGCACCGGTGACAGTCGCAGGCTATTCCTGTCTGAAGAATGCGGAAGTGATCACCGATTGCAGCAACGTGATCCGGGAGGAGGTGATCTCCTATCTTAGCCCGGGAGTCGGGGTAGTGCGGGTAGAGGATTATGTTTCCGATTCGACAAACGGCAATAAGCTGTATGAGGACTACTCGCAGACGCTGACAAATAAGGCGTTGAATTAATTTTCGAAAAGTAGTTGATATGTCATAGGTTGATTATCAATCAATTAGTAAAGAGTAGCGTAATAAAAGCACGATTTTTGCGTTTTAGAGGCAAAACCTACTGTTATGCGGAGAAAAAATGTGTATTTTTTGGTTACGGGCTTTTTGCTCCTGCTGGCTGCATGTAGTAAAAATACTTCCAGGCCAAATGGCGGCTCTAATTCGACGCAGCTGGTCGGAAACTATCAGTTCCTTTACATGACCACCAATATCAACGTGACGGAGTCGGTAAGCTTTGCCGGGCAGACCGCTTCAGTGGTTATTCTCTCCGGTTATAAAACACAGGAGAATACGGGTACGGTAATATTCACCGCCGATTCGGCGATGGGAAATGGTATCGGTTATTCTTATGATACCACTGCTACCGTGATCGAGAATGATCCGGGTGCAGCGCCGGACACAACGGTGCAGGCGTTTACGGGGTCGGTACCTGCGACTACTTCGTCTTCAAAATACCAGATCATCGGTACGGACTCGGTCTATTTCCCTGGCGGGGTACTTGGCGCCGGTGGGATCACAGGGGCGCCTGCTGCGATAGCTCCGCCGACGGGAGGACATTTTACGATCCAGGGTGATACGCTGATCATTACGACAAAGATCAATCAGACGTATCCGGATAATATCAATGGCATACCTACGACAGCAAATGCGAATATAAATGCGACGATCAAGCTGCTGAAGCAGTAGGCGTAGCCGCAATAACTGTCAGGCAGATTATTAATCTAATTTTCGTATATTGAAACAGCGTAGATGATCTCTACGCTGTTTCAATATGAAAAATACACGTCGCAATTTTTTACAACAAAGCTCGGCCCTGGCCGGAGGGGCTTTTCTGCTTCCGTCATTCGGCATTCAACCTTTTTCTTTTTCGCGGCCTGTAGGTGCAGCCGACCAGATCAATATCGGCGCTGTGGGGATCAATGGCATGGGTTGGGCTGATTTGATGGCCGCCCTGAAACAGCCAGGTGTCAATGTCGTTGCCCTCTGTGATGTGGACAAAAATGTACTGGACAAGCGGATGAAGGAACTGGCGGATATGAAAGTGGATACCAGCAAGATCAAAACGTATGGCGACTACCGGAAACTCCTGGAACGGAAAGATATTGACGCGGTGATAATAGGCACGCCGGATCACTGGCATGCAATGATCATGATCGAGGCTTGCCAGGCGGGCAAGGATGTGTATTGCGAAAAGCCGATGGGCAATTCCATCGGAGAATGCCGGGCCATGATATCAGCGCAGAAAAAATATAACCGGGTTGTGCAGGTGGGGCAGTGGCAGAGGAGTCAGCAACACTTCAAGGATGCTGTGGACTTCGTGTATTCCGGTCAGCTTGGGAATATTCGAACGGTAAAGGTATGGTGTTACCAGGGGTGGATGAAACCGGGGCCGGTAGTGCCAAATACGGCGCCTCCGCCGGGAGTGGATTATGCCATGTGGCTGGGGCCTGCTCCCACGCGTCCTTTCAATTCCAGCCGTTTTCATTTTAATTTCCGCTGGTTCTGGGATTATGCGGGAGGATTGATGACGGATTGGGGGGTACACCTGCTGGACTATGGGTTGTTGGGGATGAAGGCGGAAGTGCCAAAGACGATTGCGGCACTGGGTGGGAATTTTGCTTACCCGGATCTGTATGAAGAGACTCCTGATACGCTGACGGCCCTTTATGAGTTTGATACTTTCAATCTGGTATGGGATCATGCAATGGGGATTGACAATGGATCTTATGGCAGGGATCATGGCATCGCGTATATCGGAAATAATGCCACGCTGGTGCTTGCCCGCGGGGGCTGGGAGGTAATCGAGGAGAGGCAAAGCAAGAATAAGGTCGCCAAGCCGTTTGCGGCTGTTTCGGATAACGGGCTGGACAATCATATGGCTAATTTTATCAGCGTTGTCCGGAGCCGTAAGATGGATGATCTGCGATGTCCGGTTACGGCCGCTTCGCATGTGGCGACGGTTGCGCAGATGGGGAATATCAGCCTGCGCAGCGGCCAGCGGCTTTCGTGGGATAAGGGAGCCGGTAAGTTTACGGATGAAGCTGTCAATAAGAAATTCCTGATGAAAGAGTATCACAATGGGTATAAGCTGCCGATGGTGTAGCCGAGGCATTTTGTTAACAACTCTTTAGGGTTTATTATATATTTTCTTAATATCCTGTTAAAACGGTAGGAAAGACCGTTTATCCAGAATTGCATCAAAATTTGTTTGCATTTTTGCCGTTCAACAATAAACTAAGGAACCCCACTATGAAGAGACTCGCAGCTGTAGTTGTCATCTTAATTGGATGCAAAGTGGCCAAATGCCAGGACATGGATACAACTGCCCGTTTAGCTATTGGAGGAAAGGTAAATGAGGCAGGGATCGTGAAGGCAACAGGGGACACGCTCAGGGAGATCAGCATTACCACGGGCTGGGGATCAAAGGCGGATACTGTCCCCCGGTTTGACTGGCATCAAAAGCTTCCTGCTTACAAGCAGCCCTTTCCCTTACAGTCTTTTGTTCTTCCGGCGGCGATGATCGCATATGGTGCGACGGCTGTACATAACGGCACGCTGCAGCATTTCAATGGAGAGGTGAAGGAGCAGATCTGGGAGGACAATCCGCACAGCAAGACCAAGATCGACAATTTTCTGATGTTCAGCCCGGCGGTGGCCGTATATGGGTTGAATGCACTGGGGATACACGGTGCGCATAATTTCAAGGACAGAACGATGATATACCTGATGGCGAATGTATTTGCGCAGGGGACTGTCTTTTCCGTCAAGGGCTGGTCTCACGAGACGCGGCCGGATGGATCGGACCGGTTGTCATTTCCTTCGGGGCATACGGCTGAGGCGTTTGCTTCGGCGGAATTTATGCGGCTGGAGTATAAGGATGTGTCTCCGTGGTATGGGGTTGCGGGTTACGCGCTGGCTACAGCGACGGGTATGCTGAGGATGTACAATAACAAGCACTGGATGAGTGATGTGGTTGCGGGCGCCGGTGTGGGGATCGCTTCTACGAGGTTAGCTTACTGGTTATATCCAAAGATGCAGCATTGGTTTGGCAAGAAGGATGCGGGGGATAACGCTCCTGTGACGATGGTGATGCCGACTTATAATAACGGGTCGATCGGTTTTTCGTATATAAAGACCTTTTAAATAAAAAAGGCCGGGTTAGACCGGCCGTGAAAATCATTAATAGGAAAAATCCTGGTGAAGTCGGGTCAGTGGCCCGACTTCATTGCATACCGAATGCCGGCCAGAAGGTGGTGCAGGAAGATTGGGTCGGCCCATGTTGCGTCTGTATGGCCAAACCCGGTATAAAAGGATCTGCCGCCTTCGAAGTCGTGGTACCATGCGATAGGGTGGTTGTCACCGTTGGCTCCACCGGTATAGGAAGTTTCGTCCAGTTTCAGCAGGACTTTAATATCGGGATTATAGTATTTGTAATTGTATAATTCGTCGAAGTGTGTCCATGGGTCAGGGATGCCCTGAGTAGCCGGATTGTTCTTATCGACTACGATGACTTTTGCTTCCTGTTGTTTAGGATGCGATTTGAAAAAACCGCCTACCAGGT
The DNA here is from genome assembly GCA_036499285.1 of Puia sp. Classification (GTDB taxonomy): domain Bacteria; phylum Bacteroidota; class Bacteroidia; order Chitinophagales; family Chitinophagaceae; genus Puia. Next base: position 221,982 of record DASYEB010000028.1, read on the forward strand.
CGCCATACCATTGCCAGTTGTATTCGCAGTCTGTTGCGGCATGTATGCCAACAAAGCCTCCACCGTTGTGGATGTATTCCTGCAGGGCTTTTTCTTCTTCGGGGCCGAATACTTTACCGGTAGGGCTGAGGAAGATGAGCGCGGCGTATTTTTTCAGCACTTTTTTACGGAACATCAAAGAGTCAGTGGTGGTATCCACCTCGAAACCGTTCTCTGCTCCGAGCTTTTTGATGGCTTCGATGCCGGTTGCAATGCTGGCATGGTGGTAACCGTTAGTTTTTGAGAAGATCAGCACTTTGGGTTTGGCAAAGGCTGTTGATCCTGTATGGGGGCCGCTGGCGCTGACGAGCGGCAGGAAAAATGCAAGGCATAAAAAGGCAATCGTTAATTTCCTTAGTACTGATCTCATGATTATTTTTTTATGGATGAAGGTCTGGACTTATTTTTTCAGGGTCATGATGTAGGTAACCATGGTCTTGACGTCTTCGGCTTTCAGAGCGGGATGTGGTGTCATTGGTATGGTACCCCAGACGCCGCTGCCTCCGCTGATGACCTTCTTTACGAGACGATCGATCGTGGTGTCAGCCGCGGGTGCGTATTTTGCTGCGACTTCGCTGTATGCCGGTCCGATGGCTGCTCCGCTGCTTTCCTTGTTCAGGCGATGGCAGGTTGTGCAATCACTGGCGCCGATGAGTTCGAGGCCTTTGTCGCTGGCGGCTGTTGAAGGTGCTGCGGCAGCAGGAGTGGCGGCAGCGGTGGTGTCTTTTGTTTCTGCTGGTTTTGATTCTCCTGAATTTCCGCAGGCTGCCATAAATATGGCGGAGGAAAGAACAACTACTAATTTCTTGCTCATAATGATCTAATTTATAATAAAGTACAAGTTCGCTTTTTTATTCTAAACCCAGTACGGTGCGGTTAAATTTTTCATTGCTACCGGTGCCTGCAAAGTCGTCAAAGGCTCTTTCGGTGACGCGGATGATATGGTCTTTTATAAATGGAGCGCCTTCGCGGGCTCCGTCTTCGGGATGTTTGAGGGCGCATTCCCATTCGAGTACGGCCCAGCCTTTATAATCGTAAGCCGTGAGTTTGCTGAAAATGCCTTTGAAGTCGACCTGGCCATCGCCAAGGGAGCGGAAGCGGCCGGCGCGGTTGACCCAGCTTTGATAGCCGCCATAGACGCCCTGTTTGCCTGTGGGGTTAAACTCGGCGTCCTTTACATGGAACATACGGATCCTTTCGTGATAATTGTCGATGTATTCCAGGTAATTGAGGCACTGCAGCACAAGATGCGAGGGGTCGTAGAGCAGACAGGCGCGGGGATGGTTGTTGGTATGTTCGAGGAACATTTCGTAGGTGATGCCGTCGTGTAAATCTTCCCCGGGGTGGATCTCATAACAGAGGTCGACGCCGTGTTTATCAAATTCGTTGAGCAGGGGCATCCACCGGGCGGCCAGCTCTTTAAATCCTGTCTCTACGAGACCTGCCGGGCGTTGGGGCCATGGATAGAACGTTGGCCAGAGGAGGGCGCCGCTGAAGGTAGCGTGGGCGTTGAGACCCAGGTTGGCCGAAGCTTTGGCCGCGTATTTCAGCTGTTGTACGGCCCATTCCTGGCGGGCTTTTGGGTTGTTGTGGACGGCTTTTGGTGCAAAGCTATCGAACAGGGCGTCATAGGCCGGATGTACGGCTATCAGCTGGCCCTGCAGGTGGGTGGAGAGCTCGGTGATCTGAAGGCCGGCTTCGTTTACTATGCCTTTGATCTCATCTGCATAGGTCTTGCTTTCCGCGGCCTTTTGCAGGTCGATGACGCGGGAATCCCAGCTGGGGATCTGCACGCCGATGTAACCCAGGTTTGCGGCCCATTTACAAATTGATGATAATGAATTGAAGGGCGGCTGATCGCCGAGGAATTGGGCTAAGAAAATGCCTGGTCCTTTGATGGTAGTCATATGACAACTATTTTTTGTTTAGCAATTACCTTCCCCTTCGATCTCGAAGAAGGTCCATTTTTCGAGGCTTTCGTTGCTTCGGATGACGTTCTCGATGAAGGCCATGCCACGGACTCCCTCTTCGACGGAGGGAAAGTCAAGCTCTTCGGGAGAGGGTTTTCTGCCTTCGAGTCTTGCGGAAAGGGTCAGCGCAAAGTTGCGATAAAGGTTGCCGAAGGCTTCGAGATAACCTTCCGGGTGGCCGCCGGGTGTCCGGGTATTGTGTTTGGCGAAAGAGGAAAGATATCCTTGTCCGGCGCGGTAGATCTGGGTGGGCTGGTCCAGCCATTTCACGAGCAGGGTATTGGGTTCCTGCTGTGCCCATTCGAGGCCTCCTTTTTCACCGTAGACGCGGATCTTAAGGGCATTCTCTTCCCCTGCTGCCACCTGTGAGGCGACGAGGGTACCGGTGGCGCCGTTGTCGAATCTCAGCAGGACGTTGCCGTCGTCATCAAGGGCGCGGCCTTCTACCATGATGCTGAGGTCGGCGCAAAGCTGTTTGATCTGGAGGCCGGAGATATATTCAGCCAGGTGAGCGGCATGTGTGCCGATGTCGCCCATGGCGCCGGCTTTCCCGGAGCGGGTGGGGTCGGTTCGCCATTCGGCCTGTTTGCTGCCATCCTTTTCCGAGAGGCGGCTAAGCCAGCCCTGGGGATATTCTACATAGATCTTACGAATTTTTCCAAACACCCCTTCTTTTACCATTTGCCGGGCCTGTTTGACCATGGGGTAACCGGCGTAGGTGTGGGTGAGGCAGAGGAGCAGTCCGGTCTCCTGTACCTTCTTTTTTAGCTGGAGGGCTTCCTTGAGCGAAAAGGTCATGGGTTTTTCGATGACCACATGGAAGCCTTTTTCGAGGGCCAGCATAGCCGGAGCGAAATGGGCGTGATTGGGAGTTACGATCACTACAAAATCCATTCGTTGCGTATCGGGCAGTTTGCTTTCCTTTTCGATCATTTCTTCGTAGGAAGAGTACACCCTGCTTTCGGGGAGGAAGAGGTCTTTCCCCGATTGGCGGGCATTTTCCGGGTTGCTGCTGAAGGCACCGCAGACGAGCTCGATAAGGCCGTCCATGTTGGCTGCGATGCGGTGGACTGCGCCGATGAAGGCATTGCGGCCGCCGCCTATCATTCCCATTCGTAGTTTTCTATTCATATGAGTAGCAATTTTAGTACATCTTTACGGAAATTAGACATTATTTAAAATTTAATGCACCCGATTGAAAAAAATTAGTGCTCCCATCCGTTTTAGCAATGGAAATTATTAAATAAATCGATTACATTTATCCAATCAAAGGTAAAACGATTCTTGCTATGGCTTCAACCTCAACTCCTGGTCCAAATTTAGTTATTGACCGCAACAAACTTTTTACGGCGAGCTGTCTTGCTCTTCTTGTTACTTCTCTTTCTTTTGGTATCCGTGCGGGGCTTCTCGATGTACAGGGAAGGCAATTCCATCTGAATGCTTCCCAGTTGGGCACTATTGCCGCTACGGCTTTCTGGGGTTTTCCGCTGGCCATTATCATTGGCGGATTCATAGTGGATATTATCGGTATGAAGAAGCTGCTGGTGTCGGCTTTTGTCTTTCACCTGGCGGGAATATTGCTGACCATCTGGGCCGGAGGGTACTGGGGGCTTTTCCTGTCTACCTTATTGATCGGTATTGCCAACGGCACGGTGGAAGCGGCTTGTAATCCGCTGGTTGCCTCGCTGTTCACGAATAACAAAACCACGAAGCTGAATCACTTTCATCTTTGGTTCCCTGCGGGTATTGTCATTGGAACGCTGACCGTTTTCGGGTTGAATAAGGTGTTGGGAGGCGGACAGGCCGAGCTGCCTTACTGGATACCCCAGATAGAGATAGCTGTCATGCTGATCCCTACGGTCATTTACGGCTTTTTGTTCTCGAAGCTGAAGTTCCCGGTAACGGAAAGAGTGGCTGCCGGTGTAAGTACGACGGATATGTATACTGCGCTTGCCAGTCCGCTGTTCATTTTTATGATCGTCTGTATGTTCGGAACGGCGATAACGGAGCTGTTCACCAACCAATGGATAGACGTGTTGTTCAGGACGGTGACGGATAACGCTATTCTCATCCTGACCTTTGTCGCTTCGGTACAGGTGCTGGGGCGGGCGTTTGCAGGGCCTATTGTTCACCGGCTTGCTCCCCAGGGGGTACTGTTGATCTCGGCCATTTTGTCTGCGCTGGGTATTTATCTGCTGATCCACCTCCATGGGTCTGCTATTTTTGGGGCGGCCATAGTGTTTGGACTGGGGGTGGCTTTTTTCTGGCCCTGTATGATCGGTTTTGTTGCGGAGAATCTGCCCAGAACGGGTGCGGTTGGTTTAAACCTGATGGGTGGGGCCGGGATGTTCGGTGTTTCCATTTATATGATATTCATGGGAGGTTATTATGACCAGGTTATGATCCAGAAGCTGCCTCCGGGGGCCAGCCTGGATGTCTATCGTTCGGCGGCGCCGGGGACGGAAATGGCCAGGGCGTTCAATGATGCAAAATCTGCAGCGGGGCCCGAAGTGCTTGGTACGACCATGGTGATACCGGTGGTGCTGATCCTTGCATTTGCCGGACTGGTACTTTTTATGCGTAAAAGAAAAAAGGCAGATAAATTGGAAGCACTTGCGGTCTGATGAGCTAACTTTTCGTAAATTACTTTTTTAATGTCGACCTGAACTATATTATGTCAAATCACCCTTCGAGACGTATCGCTATAAAAAACATCGTTGCGGGCACGGCGGCCCTTGGAACAGCAGGGATGTTATCTTCCCTGAACACTTCGGCGGAGACTATCAAAAACAATAAGAAATTGAAACTAAAAGGTAATATCAATCATTCGGTATGCCGGTGGTGTTATGGGGATATACCATTGGACGACCTGTGTGTGGCGGTAAAGAAGATTGGTTTCGGGGCTATTGACCTGGTGGGGCCAAAGGACTGGCCGATATTAAAAAGTCACGACATTTTTTCTTCCATGTGTAATGGGGCAGAGATCAGTCTGACCAAAGGATGGAATCATACAGAGTATCACCCAACGCTGATCAAGAGCTATACTGAGCATATCGACCTGGTCGCAAAGGCGGGGTATAAGAACCTGATCTGTTTTAGCGGGAACAGGGAAGGCATGGATGAGGAGACGGGATGGAAGAATTGTGTGGACGGGCTCAAGCAGATCATGAAGCAGGCCGAGCAAAGAGGAGTGATGATCCAGATGGAGCTGTTGAACAGCAAGGTCAATCACCATGATCAGATGTGTGACAATACGAAGTGGGGTTTCGAGCTGGTGAGAAGGGTCGGGTCGGAGAATTTTAAATTACTGTATGACATTTATCATATGCAGATAGATGAGGGAGATGTGATACGGACGATAACGGATGGGCATCAATATATCGGGCATTATCATACCGGCGGGGTGCCGGGAAGACATGAGATCGACGACACGCAGGAACTGCATTACCCGGCGATTATGCGGGGGATCCTGGCGACGGGTTATAAGGGATATGTTGCACAGGAGTTCATTCCGGCTAAGGCAGATAAACTGAAGTCGCTGGAGGAAGGGGTTCTGATCTGTGACGTGTAGAGACGAATGAGGGGGAAATTTAACACTAAACAAAAAATAGTTAACGATTATGGCTGACAACACGTATGATGCGATCGTGATCGGTTCGGGTATCAGTGGCGGCTGGGCTGCAAAGGAACTTACAGAGAAAGGACTTAAGGTAATAATGCTGGAACGCGGGCGTAATATAGAGCATGTAAAGGACTATGTGAATGCGAATAAGGAGGCCTGGGATTATCCTCACCGGGGACATGCTACCGAGCAAATGAAAAAGGATTATCCTGTGCTGAAAAGGGATTATCCGCTGAATGAGACCAACCTGGATTTTTGGTGTAAGGACAGCGAGAGTCCATATACGGAGGTCAAACGTTTTGACTGGTTCAGGGGTTATCATGTCGGTGGGCGTTCGCTGATGTGGGGTCGTCAAACCTATCGCTGGAGCGACTTTCAGTTCGAGGCGAATGCAAAAGAGGGGATCGGTACAGACTGGCCTATCCGGTATAAGGACATTGAGTCCTGGTATACCTATGTAGAGAAGTTTGCGGGGATCAGCGGATCGAACGAGAACATACCTCATCTTCCCAACAGTCATTTCCTTCCGCCTTATGATATGACCTGTGTGGAGAAGGATGTTTCGGCCAGGTTGAAAGAGCATTATAAGGGAATGCGGCATATGATCATTGGCCGGGTAGCGAATATTACTGTTCCGCATGAGGGAAGGATCGGCTGCCAGTTCCGGAATAAGTGCTGGCTGGGCTGTCCCTTTGGCGGATATTTCAGTACGCAGTCTTCTACCTTGCCTGCGGCGATGAAGACCGGGAACCTTACTTTGAGGCCCTGGTCGATAGTCACCAAGATATTGTATGACAAGGATACGAAAAAGGCAACGGGAGTGGAGGTGCTGGATGCGGAGACGAACCAGACCTATGTATACAAGTCGAAGATCGTTTTTTTGAATGCATCCACGCTGAACAGTGCCTGGATATTAATGAACTCGGCTACCGAGGTCTGGCCGGACGGACTGGGCAGCAGCAGCGGAGAGCTTGGGCATAACCTGATGGACCATCACCTTGGGGTTGGGGCGAGCGGTACTGTCGAGGGATATGAAGATAAATATGTTTTTGGCCGCAGGGCGAATGGCATTTATATTCCCCAGTTCCGGAATATAAATGGCGATAAGCGGGATTACCTGCGTGGCTTTGGCTACCAGGGCGGGGGGCTGAGAGCGGGATATGATCATATGCCTGTAGCCGAGTACAATATTGGGAAGGAGTATAAAGAGGCTTTGACGGAGCCTGGTCCATGGCAGATGAATATCGGGGGCTTTGGCGAGATATTGCCATATCATGAGAACAAGGTTACCCTCGATAAGACGAAGAAGGATAAGTGGGGGATGAATGTGTTGTCGATCGACTGTGAGCTGAAGGACAATGAGCTTAAGATGAGAAAGGATATGGAAGCTGATGCGGTAGAGATGCTGGAGGCGACCGGGGTAAAGAATGTGAAGAGCCGTAGTGACAATCCTTTCCCGGGAAGGGGGATCCATGAGATGGGAACGGCGCGGATGGGGAAGGATGCGAAGACGTCGGTGCTGAATTCTTTTAACCAGGTATGGGATGCGAAGAATGTGTTCGTGACGGATGGTTCGTTCATGGCCTCTGCCAATTGCGTCAATCCTTCACTGACCTATATGGCGATGACGGCCCGGGCTGTGGATCATGCGGTGAATGAATTAAAAAAAGGCAATCTTTAAGCTATTGGAATAATTGTAGCAATTGGAATAATTAAAACCATTTAAACGATTTAGCTATGAATAGAAGAGATGCGATCGCCCGGGTAAGTCTTTTGCTTGGCGGGACTATTTTGGGAGCTGAAGTTTTTTTATCCGGCTGTCACAATGCACCGGAAAAAACTATTGGCGGTGGCGGTGTCAACTTCGCCAATGACGATATAGCTTACCTGGATGAGATATCGGAGACGATCCTGCCTGCGACCAGTACGCCGGGCGCCAAAGAGGCGAAGGTGGGAGAGTTTATGGCCCGCATTGTGAAGGACTGTTATACGGAGAAGGATCAGCGGATCTTTTTAGATGGCATGCAGGCTTTGAATGAAGCGAGCAAAAAGAAGAACGGTAAATCTTATATGGAGAGTACGCCGGAGCAAAGACACGATCTGCTGGTGGACCTGGATAAGGAGCAGAAGGCGTATACGGATAAGAAGCAGAAAGACGAACCGGCCCATTATTTCCGGATGATGAAAGAGCTGACGCTCTGGGGGTATTTTACTTCGGAACCCGGTGCTACGAAGGCATTGCGGTATATTGCCGTGCCGGGAAAATGGGAGGGTTGTGTCGATTACAAGAAGGGCGATAAGGCCTGGGCGACTTCATAGACGACAGCATGCGTGATCAATAAATTATGATAATAGAAAAAGGCGCCACCGGTGCCTTTTTCTATTTAGGGCCGTTTGGTAACAGTACTGAAGTCCTTTGTGATGCGGCTTTTGATAATGCCGGTGGTGTCTGAACCGTCCGGCCGCGTGAGCCTGACCGTGAATTCGCAGGTATAATAGCTGGCTTCTTCGTAATAAATGACGTCCACCATTTTGAAGCTGAGGGGTGGGGTATCCGGTCCCTGTTCTTTTTGCAGGAAGTCTGTCATTGTTTTCTCCAGGTTTTCCTTTACTTCCCGGGGGGATAGTTTACGCTGGCAGGAGGTGCTTACTATAATGCAGACGGACAGCAGTATGCAGAGCATTTTCATGGCAAATGAAATTTAGATAATTGGGGCTGAAAGATAACTATTACCGATAAATATTTTTTGAAAGAGGGGTAAGGAGAAACAAAGGATGTTAAAAAAAGTGCAAGAAAATGTTAAAATAATATTAGCTTTAGTTACCATAAAGGATGTAGTTTCACGTTTTATAATCGTCACAGCTTCATTCAGCAATGTAAAAAAAAGTAAATAATTTTTTGCTTATGCCATTCAAAACTAACTTCCTTCTACGGGTATGCCTGCTCGCATGCCTGGTCCTCTCCGGCTTTAATCTATTTGCACAAAAACGAATTTCGGGTAAAGTTATCGGCACTGCGGACAAGCAGCCAGTTGTTGGCGCCACTGTCCAGGTCAAGGGCGGCAAGTCGGCTGTTCAGACGGGTGCTGACGGAGCTTTTACCATCGACGCCGGGGACAACAGCACCCTTGTGATATCGTCGGTGGGCTTTGAAAGACTGGAAATTCCGGTTGCGGGCCGCAGTATGCTCGGGGACATTTCGCTGGCCACGTCCAACACCGCGTTGAACGAGATCGTAGTGACCGGTTATTCGGCACAGAAGAAAAAAGACATCACGGGTTCGGTAGCCGTGGTCGATGTAAGGAACATGAAGTCGGTGCCGGGTGGTAATCCTGACGCCTTGCTGCAGGGGCAGGCTTCCGGTATAACAGTTACCAACAACGGGGTGCCGGGCGGCGGAAGTTCGGTGCGGATCCGTGGTATCACTTCCTTTGGTAATTCCGATCCGTTGTACATCATCGACGGGGTACAGGTACCCAATGGTCTGCATGACATCAACGCCGCGGATATCGAATCCATCCAGATACTGAAGGATGCGGGCTCTGCCGCCATTTATGGTGTACGTGGCTCGAACGGTGTGGTGATCGTGACGACCAGGAGGGGTAAGGCCGGCAAATCTACCATCAGCTATGACGGCTACATCGGCACACAGCGGCCGTTGAGTGGAAACGTTTGGGACATCGCCAATCCGACAAATACGGGTAATGCGGTATACAAGGAATTTGCGAATACGCCTGGTGTGCCCTTAAACGCAACGAACTACAAGAACAGCCAGTATGGATATGGTCCTACTCCCACGCTGTATGATTATCTGACGCCGATAAATACCAATAACGGCGGGCCTAATACGGATCCTTCGACGTATGCTTTGTATACCAATCAGATCACCAAGACGAATAAGGCGGGTACCGACTGGTTCCACGAGGTCTTCAAGCCTGCTATGCAGCAGAGCCATACGGTCTCAGGTTCCGGCGGCAATGAAAAGTCTGTATATTATTATTCAGTCGGGTACTATGATCAACAGGGTACTTTGATGAATACTTACCTGAAGAGGTACAGTGCCAGGATCAATACTACTTTCAATGTAAAAGATCATATCCGGATCGGTGAGAATGCCTATATATTCTATCGTCAATCGCCTGGCATCCCGGCGAGCTCGAACCAGAACGAGGGGAATGCGATCTCCTATACCTACCGCCAGAGCCCGCTGCTTCCTGTATTCGACATCATGGGGAACTATGCGGGTACACAGGTGAAAGGCCTTGGGAATCCGTCGAATCCCTACGCTATCCTGGACCGGTCAAAAAATAACAAGGCTAATGACTGGACGATCAATGGCAATGTCTTCGCTGAAGTAGATTTCTTAAAGCATTTCACGGTTCGGAGCAGCTTTGGCGGAATTGTCGATAACTTCTACAACACGTCCTTCTCTTATACACAGTATGAGAATACGGAGAACAACACAAATCCGAATACCTTTCTGGAAGCATCGGGATTCAACACCAGCCGGACCTGGACCAATACGATAAAGTACAACAATACCTGGGGCGATCACACCCTGAGCGTTATTGGGGGTACCGAGGCTATCTCAAACAGTACCCGGGCAAGCCAGTCGACGCGTAGCGGCTACTTCCTGACCAATCCTGCGAACCTGACGGTGGATCCGGCGTTGTGGACATTGAATGCGGGTCCTGCAGCCGGTATGACCAACAGTTCGACAGTCAACGGAACCACCTTTCCCTTTGCCAGCACGCTGTTCTCGTTGTTCGGCCGCCTGGACTATTCCTTCAAGGACAAGTACCTGCTGAGCGCCACCCTGCGGCGTGATGGTTCGTCGGTATTTTCACAGGACGTCCGGTATGGAACCTTCCCTTCCGTGACAGCGGGCTGGCGTCTTTCCAATGAGGACTTCATGAAGGATGTCTCCTGGATCAATGACCTGAAGCTGCGTGGCGGCTGGGGTAAGCTGGGTTCTCTTTCCAATACCAGCGTGACCAACCAGTTCACGTTGTTCGGTCAGAGTGCGGCCAACTCCTCTTACGATATCACCGGCAGCAGCACCTCCTCTCAACTGGGATTCTATGCTTACCAGGCCGGCAATAAAATTGCCAACTGGGAAAGAGATAAGGTGATCAACATTGGTTTGGATGCGACGATCATCCGTAACAAGATCGACTTTTCCGTGGAATGGTATAACAAATCAGTTACCGGGCTGTTGTACCAGGCTCCTGTACAGGCAGCCGGTTACGGGGATCCCGTCAATGCCTTTGGCAATACCGGGGACGTGACCAACAAGGGAGTCGACGCCAACGTCACTTATCATGGCACGGCTGTTGGAAGAGAACTGAAATTCGACATTGCCGTCAACTTTAGTACGTATAAAAATAAAGTGGTGGCGCTGGCCGATGGGGTCAAATACCAGGATCGTTTCAGCCAGGGTTCCAACCGGTTTGGCGCGTTCTCCCGCCTCCAGCCCGGACAGCCGGTGGGCGAGTTCTTTGGCTACCAGGTAATCGGTCTTTACCAGAACCAGGCTGATATCGATAAATCGCCGACTGATGCGGCTGCTGGTGTGGGCAGGTTTAAATATGCGGATGTCAACCATGATGGAAAGATCTCCGATTCGGACAGGACCTTCTTTGGCAATCCCAACCCCAAGTTTATTGCAGGGTTGAACCTGACCGCCTCGTATAAGAGCTTTGATTTCTCCGCCTTCTTCTATGCTTCGGTTGGCAACAAGGTTATCAACTATGTGAAATACTGGACAGATTTCCCGCAGGTATGGGACGCTGCGATGAGCAATCGGGCGGCGCTGCACTCCTTCGGGCTTCCGGGCGCCAACGGCAAGACTCCGATACTGGAGCGGTCGTCTACCAACGACAATGCTCTTGTATTCAACTCCTATTACCAGGAGAGCGGTTCGTACCTGCGGTGCAAGCAGATGCAGATCGGGTATACTCTGCCCACATCGCTCGTCAAAAAAGTTGGAGTTGATAAGTTCAGGATCTATGTACAGGCTGCCAATCTCTTTACTATCACAAAGTATGATGGTTTGGATCCGGAGCTGCAGGCTTCCAACCTGAACGACAATACCAATTTCGGTATTGACTTCGGTAACTATCCTGCGAACCAGAGGAGCTACAATATAGGTGTTCAACTTTCTTTCTAACCCATCTTTAATTCGACCACCAAAAATTTTAGAAATATGAGCTTGCTTAAAACAAATTATAAATTTATAGTTCCCGGATTAGCCCTGATGGTCATCGGTTACTCTTGCGGCAACAAATTCCTGACCAAGCCGCCACTGGGGCAATTGCAGCAACCCCAGATAGCTAATGAGCCCGGTGTAAAAGCCTTGCTGATCGGGGCTTATTCGCTGCTGGACGGCGAAGGTGATCAGAACCAGGGCGCGCAGTATGGATCCGGCGCTTCCAACTGGGTCTATGGCGAGGTATGTGCGGACAATTCCTACAAGGGGTCTACTCCTTCCGACCAGGGCGATATTGTCAACCTGGAAATATGGGCTACGGCAACGGCTGCCAATCCTTATCCTAATCAGCGCTGGATAGCTCTTTATGACGGGGTGGCCCGCAGCAATGATGTGATCCGGACTCTTGCGATGGCGAGCGGAATACCGGCCGCTGAACATGGGCAGATCATGGCTGAATCGCGTTTTCTCAGAGGGTTCTATCATTTCGAAGCGACCAAGATATGGGGGAAGGTTCCTTATATCGATGAGACGATAACTGTAACAGCCGCAAACCTGGATAAGGCTACGAATACGGACTTTATCTGGCCTCAGATAGAGGCCGATTTCAAATTCGCGATGGACAGCCTGCCTGCTACCCAGACGGATATCGGGCGGGCCAATAAATATGCGGCTGAAGCCTTTCTTGCAAAAGCTTATATGTACGAGCATAAATACAGCGATGCGCTGCCTCTGCTGAATGATCTGCTGACTACAGGAGTGAACTCCGCAGGCGCCAAATATGGTTTCAATCCCGGTGGTTACTTTAACAATTTCAACCCCGACCCGAAGGCCAAGAACAGTATCGAGTCCGTCTTCTCTGTACAGATGTCTGTCAATGACGGTAGCGGCACGAATGGTAATTACGGAGATGTGCTGAACTTTCCCAATGACGGCAGCGGACCCGGTGGTTGCTGCGGTTTCAACAATCCTTCTATCAACCTGGCCAATGCCTATAAGACAGATGCGGCTACCGGTCTGCCTCTTTTCAATACCTATAACAACGATCCTTCGCCGATCAGTGCAGGAGCAACAGGCGCTCAGCCACTCGATCCCCGGATCGACTTCGTGATGGGCCGCCCGGGTATTCCTTACCTGGACTTTGGTCCTCATCCAGGTGCGCTGTGGGTTCGTGACGGTTCTGATGGATATTTCAGTCCCAAGAAAAACGTGTATGCTCTAAGCCAGAAGGGGCTACTTTCTTCCAACGAAACCAGCTTCTGGGGACCTACCCAGATCGTAGCCAATAACGTCAACCTCATCCGTTATTCCGATCTGCTGCTGTGGGCGGCAGAATGCGAAGTAGAGGTCGGAGATCCTGCCAACGCGCTGAACTATGTCAACATGGTCCGTAACCGTATAGCGACGCATCCGGAGACCTGGACATACAAGAGCTCTACGTTCAATGCTGCGACCTACACTTATAATACCACTACAACCCCTGCTGATAATTACAAGATCAGCCCTTATCCTGCCGGCTCTTTTGCGGATAAGAACTATGCCATGCAGGCCATCCGCTGGGAGAGAAGGCTGGAACTGGCTGAAGAGGGACACCGCTTCTTTGACCTGGCGCGCTGGAATTCCGACCCGACCTATCCTCAGGATATGTCGCAGGTGCTGAATACCTATGTTGCTACCGAAAAAACAAGGCCATCTATTTACGCTCAGCATCAGGAGGCTACTTTCCACAAAGGTGTTAACGAAGTGTTCCCCATCCCGCAGACCCAGATCGACCTGGAGAATGCGAAGGGAGCCAAAGTGCTGAACCAGAACACCGGGTATAATTAATCGAAAAAGGGTTTCACCTGATATTTGTTAAATGGACCGGCTCACAACAGCAAAAGTTGGAGCCGGTCTCTTTTTTGTATACATTGAACCTTAAATTCTTTGAACATGTCATTGCGCGCTGCGATAGCTTGTTTTATCCTACTACTGCTACTGGCCTCCTGTAAAAATAAAAAGCCTTTGTTTGTGCAGGTGTCTTCAGGCGAGACGGGCATTCATTTTAACAATACTATCGTAGAGAATGATTCGATCAATCCTTCGGATATGATCAACGTGTACAATGGAGGCGGGGTAGGTATCGGGGATTTCAACAGGGATGGTTTGCAGGATGTCTATTTTACCGGTAACCTGGTGGCGAATAAGCTTTACCTGAACAAGGGGAGTTTTAAGTTTGAGGATGTGACGGCTGCTGCGGGTGTGGACGGCGCCGGAAAGTGGTGTAAAGGAGTGGCGGTAGTGGACATCAACAATGATGGATGGCCGGATATCTATGTCTGTGCATCGATATACAGTGACCCGGAAAGGAGAAAGAATCTTTTGTATATCAACCAGGGGAATGATGCTTCCGGTGTTCCGCATTTTAAAGAGATGGCTGCGGCCTATGGGCTGGATGCCCATTGTCATTCTACCATGGCTGATTTTTTTGATTATGACGGGGACGGAGATCTGGACATGTACCTGGTGGTGAACGAGAATGTACGGTCGGACAATCCAAACTTTTTCCGGCCTATCCGAACAGACGGCTCGAATCCGAGTACGGGCAGGTTATACCGGAATGACCGGAACGATTCGCTTGGGCATCCTGTTTTTACGGACGTTTCCCGTCAGGCGGGTATTCTTGTAGAGGGATATGGGCATGCGGCGACCATTACGGATATCAACCGGGATGGCCGGCCGGATATTTATGTATCGAATGATTTTTTGTCGAATGATATCCTTTATATCAACAATGGGGATGGAACGTTTACGGACCGGACGCGGCAGTATTTCAAACATACGTCTGCGACGGCCATGGGGCAGGATGTGGAGGACATCAACAATGACGGCTTGTCAGACATTATGGTGCTGGATATGAATCCTGAGGACAATTACCGGAAGAAGACGATGATGGGGGGGAACAATTATCTGACCTACCAGAACTCGGATTATTTCGGATATCAATACCAGTATGTGCGCAATACGCTGCAGCTGAATCAGGGGCCGAGAGTGGGGCAGAATGATAGTATCGGGGTGCCGGCATTCAGTGAGATCAGCTATTATGCGGGTGTTTCGGAAACGGACTGGAGCTGGGCGCCGATGGTGGCGGATTTCGACAATGACGGGTATCGGGATATGGTGATCACCAACGGGTATCCCAAGGATGTGACGGATCATGACTTTACTGCTTTCAGGGCCAAGGCGAATAATTTGATGTCCAAGTCGGAACTAATAAAACAAATCCCCGAGGTGAAGCTGCATAAGTATGCGTTCCGCAATGAGGGGGGCTGCCGGTTCTCGGATGTTTCGGAGGCGTGGGGATTTACGACAACGGCGTATTCCAATGGGGCGGCATATGCCGACCTGGACAATGATGGTGATCTGGATATGATCATCAACAATATCAATGACGAGGCATTGGTTTATCGGAATGAGGGGGCGACACGGCATCATTACCTGGGGGTGAAGTTTTTGGGAGATAGTCTTAATAAGGATGGGCTGGGGGCGAGGGTGGAATTGCGTTATGGGGGAGGGAGGCAGCAGGTATATGAGAATACGCCGTATAGGGGCTATTTGTCGACGATCGAGGCAGGAGCGCATTTTGGATTGGATACGACGCGGATGGTGGATACGGTGCTGGTAAGGTGGCCGGATGGCCGCCAGCAGGTGCTGCGGCAGGTGGCGGCGGACCAGGTGTTGAAGGTAAATATACGGGACGCCGGGGCTGCGGTGAATGGTGCGGCGGCGGGTAACGGCGTTGCGGCGGGTCGTGGCGTTGCGGCGAATCGTGGCGTTGCGTTGGCGAGCTTGTTCCGGGAGGTGACTGATTCGGTGGGTATTCACTATAGTCAATCGCAGCAGGATTTTATAGACTTTACTATCCAGAAGATGTTGCCGCATAAGTTCTCAGAATATGGGCCTGCGTTGGCGGTGGGGGACGTAGACGGGAATGGGCTGGATGATCTTGTCATGGGTGGGGCGCGGGGGCAGGCGACGCAGCTGTTCCTGCAACAGGCGAATGGACGATTTGTACAGCGGGCCTTGCTGCCGGGTGACAGTGCCGGGGCCAAGCGGGCGGAGGATATGGGGATGTTGCTGTTTGATGCGGATGGGGATGGGGATCTGGATCTGTATATCGCCAGCGGTGGTTATGGCAGCAGTCCCCTGACGGCAGCTTACCAGGATCGAATTTATAGCAATGACGGGAAGGGGAATTTTCGACTGGATACCGGCGCCTTGCCGGAGAACTTAAACAGCAAGTGTTGTGTCCGGGCGGCGGACTTTGATCATGACGGCGACCTGGATCTTTTTGTATCCGGCCGGGTAGAGCCGGGGCATTATCCGAAGCCGGTGACGAGCTATCTGTTGCGCAATGACAGTCATGGCGGCAGGATAAAATTTACCGATGTAACAGCGGCTGTGGCGAAGGACCTGGTGAATATAGGATTGGTATGCGATGGGCTCTGGACGGACATGGATAATGATGGCTGGCCGGACCTGGTGCTGGCGGGGGAATGGATGCCGGTGACTTTTCTGCATAACGATAAGGGTGTTTTTAAGAATATTACTTCGACTACTGGTATCAGTGATCACACCGGCTGGTGGAATAGTATTGTGGCGGGAGATTTCGACAAGGATGGAGACATGGATTATATCGTGGGGAATATGGGGCAGAACTCTTATTACAAGGCGAGCCCTGCTTACCCGGTCAGGGTCTATGGCGGTGACTTTGACAAGAATGGCATTTACGATATGATCCCTTCTTTGTATCTGCCGGACAGGGAAGGGCATCTGAAGGAATTCCCTGCTGAATCGAGGGATGATATGTTGCGCCAGATGACGGTATTGCGAAAGAAGTTCCCGGACTATAAATCTTATGCGGTGGCTACGATGGATGTGGTGCTGGGACCGGAAGACCGGAAGGGAGCATTGATTGTTGCCGCTACCGACTTCCGGAGCTGTCTGCTGAGGAATGAGGGTAATGGCAGGTTTAGCCTGGAGCCTTTGCCTATGCAGGCGCAGCTGTCTTCCATCAATGGGATGCTGGCGGAGGATGTCGATGGAGACGGGCAGCTGGATGTCGTAATGAGCGGGAATGACTATGGGACGGAACCTTCGGTCGGACGGTATGACGCATTTAACGGGCTTGTGCTGAAGGGGGATGGGAAGGGTGGATTTCAGCCTTTATCTATTTTGCAGAGCGGCTTGTATCTGCCGGGGAATCAGAAGTCGCTGGTAAAGCTGCGGGGGGCAGGCGGCAGCTGTCTCCTGGCTGCAGGACAGAACAGGGGCCCGCTGCAGGTATTGAAGCTGAAGAAGGAGGTGAAGATGATACCTTTGGGGGCTGCGGATGTCAGTGCTGTTATAACCTATAAAGACGGATCGGTCCGGAGGGAGGAGTGCACCTATGGGTCTTCGTTCCTGTCGCAGTCGGGAAGATTTATCAATGTGGCTGGTCCGGTCGTTTCCGTAGAAATAAAGGATGGATCAGGAAAGGTAAGAAAGATATCATTATAAGCTATGATAAAAAGGATTTGTATTGGCGGTTGGATGTTGCTGTTAGTTTCCGGAATTTATTCGTGTAAACAGTATCGGCGTAATTTATCGCATGCGCAGGTCTCGTTGGAGTCTATCCGGGAAGGGGAGCGGCTGGCGGCGGTGTATTGCGGGTCCTGCCATCTTTTACCGGATCCTTCGCTGTTGAATTCCAAGAGCTGGGAGAAGGGGGTACTGCCGCAGATGGGGCCGCGGCTGGGGATCTTCAATCATGGTTTTGAGCATTATCCTTCCAACCGGAATGACCCTAACCTGAGCAAGGGTTATTATCCGGCGGAGCCTTTATTAAAGCCGGAGGAATGGGAGCATATACTGGATTATTATACGGCGACCTCGCCGGATAGTCTGCCGGGGCAATCGAGGCCTCGGCCGATCGAGAAGGGGGTGCCGATGGCGGCGGGTGTGCCGTTATTTGAAGTGCAGACGCCTGCTTTGAGATATGACATGCCTGCGACTTCGCTGGTGAGAGTGGATAAGCGGGGATTGTTTGTCTTTGATATCCATTATCAGAAGCTATACCGGTTCTCGGCGGGATTGGAAGTGTTGGATAGTATAAGGGACGAGGGGGGAATTGTGGATATGGTGAAGCAGGATAGTGAATGGGTCGTGAGCAATATAGGGGTGTTGAATCCTACGAATGGGAAGTTTGGGAAGCTGCAGGTTTTGCGGGAAAGGGCGGCCGGTGGTGCGGCGGATAATGGGGTAACGGCTTTTGCGGCGGATAATGGAATAGCGGCTTCTGCGGCGGGTAGTGGGGCAGCGGCTTTTGCCGCGGGTGGTGCGCGATGGGCATTGGATTCGGTGCCTTTGGCGACGGGGTTGGAGAGGCCGGTGCAAGTGCAGGCGGCTGATCTCAACGGGGATGGCCGGGTTGATTACCTTGTCTGTGAGTTTGGGAACCTGGCAGGGGTCTTGTCCTGGCTGGAGAATAAGGGTGGCGGCCAGTATGAGCGGCATGTGATCCGGGCAACGCCGGGAGCGATAAGGGCTTATGTGAACGACTATAATCACGATGGGCTGCCGGATGTCTGGGCTTTGTTTGCGCAGGGAGATGAAGGGATCTTTCTTTTTACGAACCAGGGGAAGGGGCGATTCAGCGAGCAGTCGGTATTGCGTTTTCCGCCTTCCTATGGATCTTCTTATTTCGAGCTGGCTGATTTCAACAAAGATGGGAAGCCGGACATCGTATATACCTGCGGGGATAATGCGGATTTCTCTCCTGTGCTGAAGCCTTATCATGGCGTATATATCTTTCTCAACGATGGGCATAACCAGTTCAGGCAGGATTATTTTTTTCCTATTAACGGTTGTTACAAAGCCATGGCGCGTGACTTCGACGGAGATGGGGATCTGGATCTGGCGACGATCGCTTTTTTTCCTGACTTTAATCATCAGCCGGAGGAAGGGTTTGTGTACCTGGAAAATATTGGCGGCGGGGATTTCAAGCCATATAGTCTGCCGCAGACCCAGCGGGGTAAGTGGTTGACGATGGATGCAGGGGATATAGATGGGGATGGGAGGCTGGATATCGTATTGGGGAATTTTTCTTTTTTTGCTCCCGTGACTAAGGCGGGGATCGATTTTAAGAAGGAGGCGTCCTTCATGGTGCTGAGGAATGCAGGGGCGCGGGCACGTTGAGAATTCCGCTACCTTTGGCGGATGAAAAAACCTGTTGGTCTGCGGGG
This sequence comes from Puia sp., assembly GCA_036499285.1. GTDB lineage: Bacteria > Bacteroidota > Bacteroidia > Chitinophagales > Chitinophagaceae > Puia. The sequence continues at coordinate 241,083 of DASYEB010000028.1, forward strand.
CGGAGAGGCATCCATAATTAAAAACTTATTAATGATTAAACTTTGGTCATGAATGGTCTTCCATATTGGCTGTTATATGCTTTGTTGTCGGCGGTGTTTGCAGCCCTGACGGCTGTATTTGCGAAAGCCGGTCTCCGGGATGTAAATTCGGATCTGGCGACGGCGATACGGACGGCTGTGGTCCTGCTTATTACCTGGGGAATCGTTTTGTGGCGGGGCAGTGGGAGCGGATGGCGGAGCCTGACACGTTTCAACTGGCTATTCCTGATCTTGTCGGCGATAGCGACCGGACTATCGTGGCTTTTTTATTACCGGGCTTTGCAATTGGGAAAGGTGTCGGAGGTGAGCGTGATCGACAAGGGAAGTATCGTATTCACCATATTCCTTTCTTTTCTCTTTTTGCGGGAGCCACTGACGGCGAGAGTGCTGATCGCTGCTGCGATGATCTTTGGCGGCATGCTGGTGCTTATTTGGAAATAGCATAGTTATTGCAGTGTCATTGCGATTGGGGTCTTGTTATCATACCTATTTAAAACATAAACACTATGCTAAAACACACGTTGATCAGAAACAGTGTCCTTTTATTCTTATGTATTTCGGGTATTGGGATGGGGTCTTGTACAAAAAAGGTGACCCAGGTGGTGAACCAGGGTTTTTCCGCTTTTTACACGCTCAAGGCCAGTGGCTGGAAGGTTAATTCCACCAATACTTACATCAGTTACGAGTTGAACGTTCCGGAACTGGATCAGTTCATGCTTGATCACGGCGGGGTAATGGTGTATCTATCGTTGGATGGCGGCGATTCTTATGAGGCATTGCCAGAGACGTTTGAGAACGTGGCTTATGGGTCGTATCATTATTTAAACGTGGTTGGTATTGATCTGAGTCCTGCTGACAATACGGGTACGGTAACGGCGCCGACGAAGGATCTGCTTGCGAAAGTCGTATTGCTGGATGCTGAGCCGTTGGATTAAAACAGCGATTTTTGGATCTCCCTCCTTTTGACCTGAAGACATTATGGAAAATACCCCGGCGTACTTTTTGTGGCCCGCCGGGGTATTTTTTTATAGTACCCGTATAAAAAAAATAAATGTTTGAAATAAGCGGAAAATCAGTGCCAAACGGGAATATCTCGCTATTTTTAAGTATAAGAACTTTGATCGTAATGATGCTACTGACCAAAACCCTTTTGAGACTTGCGACAGGCGCCCTTGCCCGGTCCTGGCCTCACTTGTATCCGACCGCTTCTCCACTTTTTATCCAATCCACGATCTCATCTTGTGTCTTCTGAGGGTGTTCATAACGAAAAAGAGCTGCTGTTGCAGATAGCCCAGGGGGATAGAGAGGCATTTAGGGTCTTGTATACGACCTATTTCCCTGATGTTCAACAGTATGTGTCATTATTTGAGCCTTCGGGAGGGAGTTTGGACGAGCTGACCCAGGACGTATTTGTGCGGATATGGGAGAAAAGAGTTCGTTTGAGTGACGTAGAGACTTTTAAAAGCTATTTGTTTTTGGTGACCCGAAATGTGGTATTCAATTTTATCAGGGCGTTAAAAGTACGGCAGAAAGTTCAGGAGCTGAATGAATCCACTGACGTGACTTCCAATGAATTAGAGCACGAGCTGCTGTTCAGGCAATATTACCGGATAGCCATTGAAGCGATGGATAAGCTCCCGCCTGGCAGGCGTAAAGTATTGAAAATGAGCATTGATGACGGTCTTACACTAGATGAGATAGCCGTACAGCTGAATATAACCCGTGCGGGGGTAAAAAAGCAATTGTATGCCGCCACTGCATTTGTACGCCAGTATTTGCGGGAGCATGGGGAGATCACCCTTCTTTTATTTGTTTTTCTTTCTCTTTTCGAATTTTAAGGATGGATGACCGGGTCCGAAAAAAAAGATCAAATTTTTTTTCCGGTGAGGTATCCTCTTTCAATTGCCAGGTGTCTTTATAGTAACACCTTATTTTTATGAGTTTACAGGAAGCTAAGCAGTTTGTCGCCCAGTTCATCAAAGGAGATTACACTCCTGAAGAATATGCGGCCTTCCTGCGATGGCTGAAAGGTGCGACTTTAGATGAGTTGAATGAAATAGCAGATGAACATGAGTCGAATCATGATAAATGGGTAGCAATGGCCGCCACGCCTCCTGCTGATTGGGTCAACCGGCTGGAGCAAAAGCTCGACGGTGTGGGAGAGGGGAATGGAGCGCTGGTCCGGAAGTTCAGCCCTGAGCGTTGGGTCCGTCGCAGGACCTGGATTGCGGCGGCTTCCGTGATAGCGTTGTTGTCGGCGGGAGTTTATATGTTTGTCCGGGAGGAAAGAAAAGCTCCTCCATCGGGAACAGAAGCACTGAAAGTTTCTTTGAATACTTATATGAATCCCAGGGGGGGCGATCAAAAGGAATTGATCCTGGCAGACGGCAGCAAGGTTTGGTTGAATGCTGCGTCTTCGTTGAAATTCCCAAATCAGTTTGATGGTCCTGAGAGGGTGGTGGAGTTGTCCGGAGAAGCTTTTTTTGAGGTAACCAACAATTCCCATAAGCCTTTCAGGGTAAAGATAAAAGATGCTGAGGTGGAAGTACTGGGTACGCATTTCAACGTCATGGCATATGAAGATGAATCGATTAGCAGGACTACGCTGATAGAAGGTTCGGTACGGATGGAGAGTGGGGCGGAGCCTGTAGTGCTGAAACCGGGGGAGCAGGCGGAGATACCTTATCCTTCGCCGGGAGTTGTCCCTACGATAAAGGTGGTGCGGGTTGCGAACACGAATGGAGTACTGGCCTGGAAGAATGGTTTTTTGCAGTTCGACAATGACGATCTGAATACGGTGATGAGGGCGCTTCGCAGGGTATATAACGTTGAAGTACAATTTGATCCGAATCTGCCGGAGACACAGATAAAGAATACGCGTATAACAGGTGTTTTTCCCCGGCAGCAGAGTTTGGCAACGACTTTAAATTTTTTGGAACATTTAAAACTAGGTATACACTTTAAGAACGACGATGGAAAATCAGTAAGGGTCACACTTTGATATATTATTTTCCATAACCATTGAACCTTTCCGCCAGTTACAGCCGCGGTCATGGGCAGATAAGAATAAATAAGTATTTATTTTATATCTATTCATGATTTGTAGGCTGTAACTTTATTTATTCAAAACGTTCGGTTTAATGGGTGTACTAAGACTGGCTGTTCCCCTTTTATCGGTTGCCTGCTTATTTCAAAGCCTGCCGGCTGTTTGCCAGCCTAGTCCCCTTATTACGCTCAAAGAAATAAATGTTCCCTTACAAAAAGCACTGGAAGATATTCGTCTGCTGACCGGTTATACCTATGCCGGTGAGGCGACCTGGGTGCAATACAGCCATCGGGTGAGCTTTTCGGTCAGGAAGGCTCCATTGAGGCAGGTATTGGACAGTTGTTTCAAAGATCAGCCATTTACATATGAGATAGTTGGGAAGGCTATTTCTATACAGCCCCGTCCTGCGAAGGAGGTGGTGGTGCATGGCTGGATCTTTAATGAGAAAAAGGAGCCGTTGGAAGGAGTGACGATCCTGGTCAGGGGGGAACTCTCTGCTGCGGCGGTCACTAAGGAGAATGGGGAGTTTAGTATCCGGACGCGTTTTGCCGATGACAAGCTGCTGATCAGCAGTGTGAATTATGAGTCGCAGGAACTGAAGCCTGACGACAGTAAAGCCATGATGATCTATTTAAAGGAGCGGGTAGGGGAGCTGAGTGATGTGGTCATAGTGAATAATGGTTACCAGGAGAAAAGCAGGAAGGGCACTACGGGGGCGTTTGATGTGGTAAACACCGAACTGATAGACCGAAGGGTATCGACCAATCTGCTGGACAGGATCGATGGGGTGACGAATAGTGTGCTGTTCAATAAGAATATTGTACCGACTACTAATCAATCAGCAATTACGATCCGGGGCCGGAGCACCATCTTCGCCAATCCCAATCCATTGATCGTCATTGATAACTTCCCATATTACGGGGATATCAGCAATATCAACCCGGAGGATGTCGATAATATAACGGTGCTGAAGGATGCGGCTGCGGCGGCTATCTGGGGGGCTTTCTCGGGTAATGGAGTAATTGTCATTACGACGAAGAAAGGGAAGGTGAATCAGAAACCGAAGTGGAGTTTTACGACGAGTCAGACGGTCGGGAAGAAACCGGATCTTTATTATCAGCCAATACTTTCGTCCTCGGATTATATCGATATACAGCAGTTCGTTTATAGGAGAGGAGGATATAATGGGGTGCTTAGCAACTTTCAACATGCTGCTATAAGTCCGGCCCTGGAGATATTCGATGCAACGAGTAAAGGATTGATTTCACCAGTTGATTCGGCAACCCGGATCAATACATTGAAGGGGCAGGATGTTCGCCGTGATCTGAATAAATATTTTTATCAAAGTAGCCTGAACAGTCAATATTCTTTGAATGTGAGCGGCGGAGGGCCGAGGAATCAATTTTTCTTATCAGCGGGGTATGATGAAAACAAAAGTAACCTGGTCAGGGATCTGTATAAGCGGGTTACATTGTATGGGAATAATACTTATCTGCTTGTTCCGGACAGGCTGGAGTTGACCACCGGGTTGAGCTTTTCTTCGAGCAAATCTTATCTTAATAATAACGGAGCACCAGTCGTCAACTATCCCTATGCCCAATTTACTGACGCGAATGGTAATTCCCTACCTCTAAATTTCGGATTTAAGAATTCTTATATCGATACGGCTGGTGGCGGACAATTGCTCGATTGGCATTATATGCCTTTGAATGAACTAAAGAATTCTGATAATACTGTCCGACTGGCGGATTACCGGATCAATATAGGTTTGCGATACATTATTAGCAAGGGGTTGGATGCTCATATTTTTTATCAGTATGGCTGGGGGGATTCCATCGGTAGCATTTATCAAAACCTGCAGACCTACTATACCCGAAACCTGATCAATAGTTATGCGCAGTATAGCAATGGAGTGTTTGCTTTTCCAGTACCAATGGGCGGAATATTAGATGAACAACGCAATACTTATACTGCCAATAACGCGAGGCTTCAGATCAACTATCAGGATACGCTGTTCCGACAGGGATTACTGAATGTTATAGGTGGGGCGGAGGTGCGTGATCTGGAAGGGGAGGGACGTCATACCCGATTGTATGGATATGAAAAAGGAGTTGCAAGCAGCATTGCAGTAGACTATGCTACACAGTGGCCACAGTATGCCAATAATAACAAGCTAAGGATACCCTATTATGATGTAAATGGGGCTATAAGCGAGCGGTACCTTTCCTATTATATCAATGCTGACTATACCTATCTTGGGCGTTATATTTTTTCGGCCAGCGCCCGCAGGGATGAATCCAATCTTTTTGGCGTGGAGGCCAATAACCGGGGAGTACCGTTGTGGTCGGCGGGTGTCGGCTGGTTATTATCAAAAGAGGCTTTTTATCATGTAAACTGGCTGCCTTTTCTTAAACTGCGTATTACGGATGGGTATAACGGTAACGTTGACAGAAGCACTTCCTCTTTTACAACGGCCTATATTAACCCGGCGGGTAATAGCTATGGCGCGGGGAGTGCTTCAATTGTCAATCCGGCCAATCCATCGCTACGATGGGAAAGGATCAATATTTTCAATATGGGGCTTGATTTTTCTATCAGGCAGGATAGGCTGGGTGGCAGCCTGGACTATTATATCAAGTCTGGTCAGGATCTGATCGGTCTCAGTCCGCTTGACCCGACGGTTGGTATTTCTACTTTCCGGTCCAATACGGCAAATATGGTAGATCATGGGATAGATATCACCCTTCATAGTAAAAATATGATAGGCTCTGTCCAATGGAACAGCGTGTTTTTGTTTAGTTATGTACAGGATAAAGTGACAGCATATAAGGAAAAGATAGGTCCGGTATCGACCTATTTTGCTACAAACCTTATCAATCCGTATGTGGGCCGGCCTCTTTATGCGTTGTACGCTGTGCAATGGAAGGGCCTCGACCCCCAAACCGGAGACCCGCAGGGTTTGCTGAATGGAAAGGTCAGTAAAGATTATGGGTCTATAGTCAATTCGGGCGACCTGGATGATCTGGTTTATATGGGGCCTTCTACCCCACGGGCCTTTGGTGGCTGGCGTAATAGCCTGGTCTGGCGCCAATGGGGGATTTCCTGGAATATCGTGTATAAACTAGGTTATGTTTTCCGACGTAACTCGATCCTTTACTTACAGGTATACAATGGGACGTCGACCGGAAATTCAGACTATCGGCGGCGCTGGCAGTACCCGGGTGATGAGAAGATAACGAATGTACCTTCGATGGTTTATCCTATCGACAGATACCGGGATAATTTTTACGAGAATTCGACGGTGCTGGTTGAGAAGGGAGATCATATCCGGTTGCAGGATGTGCAGTTAAGCTATGATTTAAAGCGATCAGCTTATCCCCGTTTGCCGGTATCATCGGTTCGATTCTATCTCTATGCAAATAATCTCGGTATTTTATGGAAGGCTAATCATGCCGGAGTCGATCCGGATCATGTGACGGGTGTACCTAATCCCCGGACGCTGGCTATTGGGATGAAAACAGACTTTTAAAACTATCGACATGAATAAACCATCCTGGTCTTCTTTTACAAGCCTGCTTCTGCTGGTGATGACCGGCCTGTTGATGGAAGGTTGTCATAAACAGGATTTCCTGGGGAAGAATCCAAATTCCAGCCTTGTGGTGCCTACCACGCTAACAGATTTTCAGAACCTGTTGGATAATGATCAGATCATGAATTTGGTACCGGCGCTGGGGGAGATATCGGCGGATAATTATTTCATTGACCAAACGTTGTGGCAAAGCGCAGGAACGAGGGTACAGAATGCCTATACATGGCAAGCGGATGTCTTTGATGGAGAAGGGAGCGACGAGGATTGGAATTTTCCTTATCAACAGGTATATTATGCCAATGTAGTACTTGATGGACTTGGTAAGTTGAAAGCAGACAACAGTACTGTTGTTACGTATAATAGTGTCAAAGGACAAGCCTTGTTTACCCGTGCTTTTGGGCTTTACAATATCGCGCAGTTGTTCGCTCCTGTTTATGACGCCGTAACGGCTGCAACAGACTCCAGCATCCCTCTGCGATTAAGCCAGGATATAAAAGCTCCAACTGTACGCAGCACGGTGAAACAAACCTATGATCAGATAACGGGGGATCTGCGGATTGCCGTAGGATTATTGCCTGCGTCAGTCTCCATGACCTTTGTCAATAGGGCCTCGCGGCCGGCTGCGCAGGCTTTACTTGCCCGGATATATCTTAGTATGCGGAAGTATGATTCGGCAGGAATTTATGCGGATAGTGCGTTGTCCTCTCATTTGCCCCTGCTTGATTATAGAACGCTCAACAATTCAAGTTTACCGATACCTTTTTCAAGGCAAAATGCCGAGATCCTATACCAGAGCAGCTTTGTTAATTATGAGGGCTACAGCCAGGTATTAACCGGCTATAGTTATTTTGATTGTTTTATTGATTCGACATTGATCCGCAGCTATAACCCCAATGATCTCCGGCCTTCTTTTTATTATTATCTGCTTGGTGTTACCGATTCTTTTGGTCTGAAGGGAAGTTATACGGGTAACTTATTTCCGTTTGGCGGCCTCGCAACGGATGAGGTTTACCTGATCAGTGCCGAATGCAGGGCAAGAACGGGGGATTTAACCGGAGCTGCGGGAGATCTGGATACCTTATTAGTGCGGCGATGGAGGGTTGGTTCTTTTAGCGGTCATACATTTACTTCGCGGCAGGAAGCATTGGATACGGTCTTGTCCGAAAGGAGAAAGGAATTGTCTTTTCGTGGAGTCCGATGGTCTGATCTGCGACGGCTGAATAAAGAAGGCGACAACATAACACTAACCCGTAAAATTAACGGAACAGTAGTTACGCTGCCGCCTGGTGACAAACGTTATGTCTTACCCATTCCACCCGATGTATTGCTGCTAAGTGGAATTACGAATAACCCCCGATAAAAATTCAGTGAAGGGTAGAATGGGCTATTTTATTTTTTGCCTGGTTTTGTTTTTGGAGTATTAGTGATGCCGCCCAGGATGAGTCTGTATTCTCCCTGCCTGCAAGCATAATAATTACCAAAACCATCGGTTGTGTAGCTGCAAATATCAGAGCCTGCATCACAGAGATAGTTAACTCCCCAGGTGCCGGCGGGCATATAGGCGCCGCCTGTCAGATAATACTGGGTGTCTGTCCTGCAGTCATGCTGAGGAGCTGTTGCAAGAGCACCGCCTACGCTTAAAGAGATAATAAGGGTCATGATCGTCCATTTGATTCTTTTCATACGAAACTGTTTTTAGTGATTAATATGGATTTAAAAAATTTCCTACGTTGAAGGACGATACCACTAATCGAAAGCGCTACAAAAAAGAGATTGAGAACGATGTGCTGATTCCACGTCAGTCTTTTGATGACACCACCACACGAACAAGGTATACGACCGAAGAAATTGAAAACGATAAACAGACTATAGATAGTAAAAAGAGACATGAAGAAGAGAGACGCGTAAAGCCCGATGAGGCGTGTGCGTTCGAAGAGAAGGGCTATACACATTAGCATCTCGCTGCAGGGGATGAACCAGACCAGGAAGGGTGTCCAGGAGTTGGGTAGGGGCTGGTTATTCATCTCACCAATAAAGGTGTGAAAGTCCAGAAATTTACTTAGACTGGCGTACAGGAAAAGCATTATCAGCAAGGCAGAGATACACTCTTGGAGTACCTGTCTTTTAAACATGGTTGAAAAGGTTTAAACGCGTCGAACGCAAACTTGTGGCTAAGCCAAGGTTGTTAAGGTAATCTAGAGCGGATAGGAAAACGAACATTGTCGGGTCGGATACTAAGAGGGATAAAAAGGAACAGGTTATGAATTAGAATTTAAATATCGGCAAATTTTATAAAACTACAAAGATCAATCCGAAAAAAATCGTGCTAGAAGATAACATCTACGCAGGATTGGCCGAACCTCTCATTTTTTATAAAATCCTTTGCAACAATTCCTGTACTCTGTCGTTAGGAAAATTTCACCGGGCAGCAAGTGTTATTATTTATAAACGACGAGTCATGCGCTTCAACTATTTTTTACTATCCTCATTTCTGTCAATCTTAACCTATACAGGACGTTGCCAAACGACAAAAACTCTTTACAACGATTCCCTTTTTATCTCCGATGTGTTGAAACAAAATAATACGTATAGAAACGCATTAGAGTTGCCTGCATTGACATGGTCATCCGCGCTTGCGCAGGACGCATTAGCCTGGGCCCGGCATCTGGCAAAGATTGACAATGGTCAACATGACAGGGCTATCGTTGGGAAAGAAGGAGAGAATCTGTGGTGGGGAACGGCGGGTGCTTTTTCCTATACCGATATGGTGAGTGCCTGGGGCAATGAAAAAGCTGCCTTTCATTATGGTGTGTTTCCCGATTGTGGTAAGGGAATGATCGGGCACTATACGCAGATGGTGTGGAAGAATACGCAGACCGTTGGGTGTGCGTTGGCCTCCAATGGGAAGACGGACTACCTGGTCTGCCGATATTCACCGGCCGGGAATGTGATGGGGCAGAAGCCTTATTAAGGTAAATTTAGAAAGCCCCCGAAGCGTCGACCAGAACGGACCACGGGTCCGTTGCCGAAGGCCATCATTATTGTTGTCGCGCTGAGGGGTAAATTTAGAAAGCCCCCGAAGCGTCGACAATCTCGTCCATATTAATCCCCATATGACTTTCGTCATAGACACATTTCCCGTCGCGGATAAGTAATACCTGGGGAGATTCGTGATGGATCATGAACGTATCGGACACTTTATTGGACACGGGCCGGAAGCCTATCAGGTCGAGGTAATAAAAGTCGATGGAATCGGGTGGCTGATTTCTTTCGAGCCTGCTTTTAACGAGGGCGCTGGTAGAGCAGCGGGTACTGTGCTTAAAGATCAGCTGGGGACGGGTTGTTGACTTTTCTCTGATCTCATCGAGTTGATTCTCAGACTGTAATTTGATCCAATTCATAATAGGTGCAAAGATAATGTGCTATAATAACATAACACAATGCAAAAAGGTTACCACGGGGTGATAACCTTCTTATAATAAATTATTCTACTGGTTCCGGGGATTCAGGGTACCGGACCTGGGGATTGGCTTAGCGGCCGCCGTATCCTACAAAACCCTGGCTCATTTTGCAACCGCCGTGAGTACCAACGCCGCGTGAAGAAGCGCAGGAGGTAAAGGTTGCAGCGATAGCTAAAGCGAAGGTTAAGATTACAATTGTCTTTCTCATTTTTGTGGTATTTAAGATTGAAACGATAAATTGCCTGGTTGAAAAGGAGAATTGGAACCAGATAATTCAAAGGAAGGGAGGATTAAAGGGACCACTTACCGTGGAACGAGAATCAATAAGAGATTGGGGGAAGGCTGTTCTAAAGGATAGAGAAAGAATAACCGTTGAACTGACACAAAGTAAATACAAAATTTTGGAATTGGCAAGCCCCGGCGTGCCGAAAATAGAAACTTTTGTATAATAAGCTGATCTTGAATACTTTTAATTCTTAAAGGAAGGAAATCCATGAAAATACATTTTATAGCGATAGGCGGCAGCGTGATGCACCAGCTGGCCATAGCATTGCGGCGCAAAGGGTATGCAGTGACAGGCAGCGATGATGAGATCTTCGAGCCGGCGAAGACTAACCTGGAAAAGGAAGGATTATTACCCGATGCTGTCGGATGGTACCCGGAAAAGATAAATGCGGGTCTGGATGCCGTCATTTTGGGTATGCATGCCAAGGCGGATAACCCGGAGCTGCTGCGGGCGGGTGAGCTGTCTTTACCTATTTATTCCTTTCCCGAATATATTTACCAGGAAAGCAAGGATAAAACAAGGGTGGTTGTCGGCGGAAGTCACGGAAAAACAACGACTACGGCTATGATCATGAATGTATTGAAGTCGGCGGGGCTGGACTTTGATTATTTGGTCGGCGCGAGGCTGGAGGGGTTTTCGCAGTCGGTGAACATTACGCAGGCGCCGCTGATCGTCTGCGAGGGAGATGAATATCCGGCCAGCGCCCTTGAAAAAAGGCCTAAGTTCCATTTTCTTTTTCCGCATATTGCGGTTCTTACCGGGATTGCCTGGGACCATATCAATGTTTTCCCCACCTTCGACATTTACCTGGAGCAGTTTCGCATCTTTTTAAGGAAGATCGAGCCGGGGGGCGTCCTTATTTATAATCAGACGGACCCGGTTCTGGCCCGGCTGGTCGAAGAGCACCAGGCGGAAGCGCGGCTTCGGGTGATCGGTTACGGGATTCCTGTTCACCGGATCGAAAACGGCATAACAGTTGTTGCGCTGGAAGGGCAAACCGGGACTTTGAAGGTGTTTGGCGATCATAACTTGTTGAATCTTAATGCAGCATTCCTGGTTTCCAAGGAGTTAGGTGTCGGGGTAGCCGATTTTCTTGCCGGGATGGCTTCTTTTTCGGGGGCTGCAAAACGGCTTGAGTTATTAGCGGCGAGTGAAAAAGTGAATATTTACCGGGATTTTGCTCATGCGCCTTCGAAGGTAAAGGCGACGATACAGGCGGTGAAAATGCAATTCCCGGAAAGACAATTGCTTGCGGTGCTGGAATTACACACCTATAGTAGTCTGAATGAGCAGTTTCTGTCAGAATATAATGGATCGCTGGATCCGGCGGATAAAGCGGTGGTCTTCTATTCCAAACACGCGCTGGAGCTGAAACGGCTGCCTCCCCTGCCGGAGTCGACCGTTAAGGCGGGGTTTGGAAAGCCGGGGTTAAGGGTTATTCAGGATAAGGAAGAATTACTGGCCTGGTTGATGATACAGTCTTACAAAAATGTTAATTTGCTTTTGATGAGTTCGGGAAATTATGATGGGCTGGATCTAACAGCGCTGTCGGCCCGGCTAATACACCAGAAGTCCTTATAATATCAGAGAATGTTACAACTAATACGCCCCTTAGCTATTATTGACCTTGAAACGACCGGTATCAACCTCGGGTCTGACCGCATAGTGGAGATCGCCATCGTAAAGATCATGCAGGATGGTAAAAAGACAGTAAAGCGGAAGCTGATAAACCCTGAAATGCCGATCCCCCAGGGATCTACGGATATACATGGGATCACCAACGAAATGATCAGGGATGCCCCTACCTTCCGGCAGGTGGCGAATGAATTAAAACAGTTCCTGGATAATTGTGACCTGGCGGGATATAATTCCAATCGGTTTGATATACCTATGTTAGTGGAAGAATTTCTACGGATTGGAATGGAGTTCGAAGGGAAGGGACGGAAACTGCTGGATGTTCAAAAGATCTTTCATATGATGGAACAGCGGACGCTGAGCGCTGCCTACCGGTTCTATTGTAATAAGGAGCTGGAAGGCGCCCATGGTGCCGAGGCGGATGCTTCCGCCACCTGGGAAGTGCTGGAGGCCCAGGTCGTGAAATATCCGCAGCTGGGTACAAATATTGAGACTATCCTTAAATGTATAGGGGAAGAGCCGGTTGTGGATTTCGCGCGTCGTTTTACGTTGGAGAACGGCGTAGAAGTGTTTAACTTTGGCAAGCATAAGGGTCGTAGCGTGGCCGAGATACTAAAAGCGGAGCCTCAGTACTATGATTGGATGATGAAAGGAGATTTCCCGCTTCATACGAAACAGAAGCTGACGGAGATCTTTAACAGGACGATGTTAAAAAAGTGATAACGGGCGGGAGAGGGTGTTAAAAATTGTAATTTTGTACCTGACTGGACGGAGTCCAGTCGTGATTGAGGCAGAGCCGAAAGCACAATGATCAGATATATTGGACGGAAAAAATATATTTGTTCTTTTTTTTGCGTCCAATTTAAACTATAATCAGGCAGTTGGAAAAGATAGTCATCATACCTACTTACAACGAGAAGGAAAACGTCGGGAATATCCTCGAAGCCATTTTTCAATTAGGCCAGGGCTACCACGTGCTGGTCATTGACGATAGCTCACCGGACGGAACGGCGAATATTGTCCGGGGCTTTCAGACAAGGTACCCGGGGCAATTGTTCCTGGAAGAACGACATGGCAAATTAGGCCTTGGGACTGCCTATATTCACGGGTTTAAGTGGGCAGTTCTTAATAATTACCAGTTTATTTTCGAAATGGACGCGGATTTTTCCCATAACCCCAGGGACCTGGACAGGCTCTATAATGCCTGTAAGTACCAGGGAGGGGATGTGGCTGTCGGGTCTCGTTATGTGAAAGGCGGCGGTAATGTGAACTGGCCAAAGAACCGCATTTTGCTTTCCCGTGGCGGCTCGTTCTATACCCGGCTGATCACCTGGATGCCTGTGCAGGACCCTACTGCAGGGTTTGTCTGCTACCGGAAAGAGGTGCTGGAGACGATAAATCTTGACCAGATCCGTTTTGTCGGGTATGCTTTCCAGATCGAAATGAAGTTTGCCGCGTGGAAACTGGGTTTTAAGATAAAAGAGGTGCCGATCATTTTTGAAGACCGCAAATTTGGGGTTTCCAAGATGAATAAAGGCATTGTAAAAGAAGGAATTCTCGGTGTCCTGAATTTGCGCTGGCAATCGTTGTTCAAGAATTACCGCAACCGCGTAAAGAATGACATAGTAGCTGTAGGCGATTTTTCAAATAAGGCTATAGTAGAGAGTAAGTAACAAATAAATTGAAGAAAGCATTTATCCAGCTGCATATTGCTGTCCTTTTAGCTGGACTTACCGGTGTATTAGGTAAGCTGATCTCCCTCAACGAAGGTTTATTGGTTTGGTACAGATTATTGCTGACGGCGCCTTCGCTGTGGCTGCTCGCCCTGTTGCGTAAACAGGATGTGCGGATCGATAAACGGGATGTCTGGCGAATTTTTGGAATAGGGGGCATCGCTGCCCTGCATTGGGTCGCCTTTTATGGCAGCATCAAGTATTCCAATGTATCCGTGAGCTTGTTGTGTTTTTCGGCGATAGGTTTTTTTACGGCCATCATCGAACCCCTGATCCTGCGTCACCGCCTGGATGTGGTGGAGCTGTTATTGGGAATGCTGGTCATTGTAGGCATATTCTTTATTTTCCAGGTTGATCCTCATTTTAAGACAGGTATCATCATCGGATTGGTATCCGCTTTGCTGGGCAGTCTTTTCCCGGTGTTGAACAAACGCATTTTGCGGCGGGTGTCTCCGGAGAACGTTACGTTGTACGAACTGAGCGGAGGGTTTTTAGTCCTTTCGGCATTGATGCCTTTGTATCTCTGGCTTTTTCCTGCCCCTTCCTTATTACCGAGCTGGCAGGACCTGGGCTGGCTACTGATTCTGGCCTGGGCTTGTACGGTGCTGGCCTTTAATCTTTCCATGAGCGCCCTGCAGAAGATTTCGGCATTTACAGTGAATCTCAGCTATAACCTGGAGCCTGTTTATGGAATTTTACTGGCTTTTTTGTTGTTCCGGGAAGACAAATATCTTGGCCGGGGTTTTTATGTTGGGTTCTTTTTAATTTTACTTTCTATTGTGCTGCAGACGGTAAGGTTGAGACGAAGACATAACGGCGGGCAATAAAACTGCTTGATGCGTTTTACTCTTTTTATTTTATTGGGGTTGTTGTCAGGCTGGACTGGCAATTGACCAGGATGGGAAGGTGGTGTCCGGAATTGGGAAAAATTATTTTTTTCGGTTTTCCCGAACATTCGCATTTCCAGTTGGTTATAAGCTGGCATCCGATTGGGAAACTGACGGCGTGACGAGAGGGATGGTGAAAGTTGGAAATCGACCCTATAAACTAAACACTATGGTAAGAGTAGAACTACTTAGAGGGCTTTTTATAGGCTTTTCGTTTCTATTTATTATGCCTTTTGCGATAGGCTCCGGGTCCAGGACCGGAGAGGCCGGCTCTACGAATAGAATGTACCTGGACAAACATGCGAGACAGTTTGTAAAGAATTATATCCAGAACAACAGCTCTAAATTATATTCCATAAAACAAAAGAGTCAGGCGCCTTTCGCTATTACGGATTCGGTATTTAATCAATATCGTTTGCCGCGCCAATTAAAGTACCTGGCGGTGATAGAATCCGAGCTGAACTCAAATGCTACTTCCCGGGTTGGGGCTGTAGGTCCGTGGCAGCTGATGCCGGCGACTGCCCGTCTGCTGGGGTTGAAAGTCGGAGTGGACTATGATGAACGTACGCAATATGATAAGAGTACGAGGGCTGCAGCAATCTATTTGAAAGACCTGTACGCTGAATTCGGGGATTGGCTGCTGGTGCTGGCGGCATATAATGGCGGGCCGGGATCGGTATATCATGCCATCCGTTTATCGGGGAGCCGTAATTTTTGGGCTCTGCAGTCTTTTCTTCCTGCTGAAAGCAGGCTGCATGTAAAAAAGTTTATCGCTGCGTCCTATTATTTCGAAGGGCGCAGGGATGTCCGGTCAGGCAGCTTTATTGCTAATGTACCTTACAAGGCTTCTCTTGGCGATGGGCAGCAGGGTCTCTTCCATGGGGAATTTTAATTCGGTTTCGATGGAATAGACGGCGGGGTTGGGCAGGCTGCTCTTTATGCGAATAAGCTCTGACTTGATGTTCTCATAGGTATTGACGATGTTTCGGGACCAGCTGTCGATGTATTCCGTGCGAATGCTGCGGTATTTTTCATCGTGTTTTTCAAAAATAGAGAGCCTGTATTGATAGACACGGGTATCGGAGTAATGGCCCGAGCTGAGGAAGAAATATCCTTCATGGCTGTCCAGGGGGACGAGCCCTACGGGGAAAATGACCAGTTTTTCTTCTACAAATTCATAAATTTCTGTGCCGCTGCTGATGGTCTGGCGGATCTCCTGTGTTGCATAGTTGATGATCTCTTCGAGTTCCTGCATCAGTTCGTCATCTTCGATGAGCTGTTCGTAGAGTACCTGTAATCTTTCTATTTGTATGCCGGTGAGTTTCTTGGGGAACTGTTCCTGAAGGTATTTTTTGTTTTCCCGGAAGGCGACCAGGTTATTGTAGTGGAAGATGATATCTGCCAGTTGGGGGTACAGTTTGTTTTCGTTGAAATACCGGCTTATCTCCTGCAGATAGGCGAGAAGGGTATATTTTTTCAATTCGAAGTCAATGTAACCGTCGGCGAACCAGGTTTCGGATAGTGCTTTCATGTGGATCGTCTTTGCTAATAGCTGAATTTACGAAGATCCATTTAGAAATGCAAGTACCGTGACTCACCTTCCCGGCTACGGCTCCGCTTCGCGAAGCCTAACCGGGGCTCAATATTCTCTATCCGGAGAGAAATTCTCCAGCTCGCGGGCTACGGCGGAGCAGAAGGTTGCGCCGAGGCTACCGTCTACGATGCGGTGGTCGTAGGATAACGACAGATACATCATGTGACGGATGACGATGGCGTCGCCTTCGGGGGTTTCCAGTACCATGGGTCGTTTCTTGATGGCGCCCACGGCAAGGATGGCTACCTGTGGCTGGTTGATAATGGGGGTGCCCATGAGGCTGCCGAAGGTGCCGACATTGGTCAGGGTAAAGGTGCCTCCCTGGGTGTCTTCGGGCCGCAGTTTGTTCTGACGGGCATTGTCGGCCAGGTTGTTGACCTGCCGGGCGAGGCCGGTGAGGTTGAGCTGGTCGGCATTACGAATGACCGGTACGATAAGGTTACCGGAGGGCAGCGCCGTGGCCATGCCGATATTGATGTCTTTTTTTACAATGATCTTGTCACCATCGAGGGAGCTGTTGATAAGCGGGTATTTTTTGATACACCGGATAACTGCTTCGATGAACAGAGGGGTAAAGGTGAGCTTTGTATTTTCTCTTTTTTCGAATTCCTTTTTCACTTTGTCGCGCCAGTGCACCAGGTGTGTAACGTCGGCTTCCGAGATGCTGGTGACGTGGGGGCTGGTATGAACGCTGCGGACCATGTGGTCGGCGATAAGGCGGCGCATACGGTCCATTTCGATGATCTCCACGTTGCTGCCATATGAGCTGATGGTCGGCTGGGAAGCGGCGGTTTCGGCTATGACACGTGCAGGAGCAGTCGAAGCCGCTGTCTGGGCCGGGTAAGAGACGGCGGTGGCTTCGGGTCTGGTGGTACCGATGCCCGAAGGGGCTATGATACTTGTTGGAGTATAGGCGCCGGATCTCTTATTCTCTATATATTGAAGAATGTCTTTTTTTGTGACGCGGCCTTCGTTGCCGGAGCCGGGTATGGATTCCAACTCGCCGAGGGGTACGCCTTCGTTTGCGGCGATGTTGAGGACGAGGGGGGAATAGAAGCGGGGTGCTCCGGTTCCTGCGGCTGATCCGTTGGTGGATGGGGTGTAGGCTGGCTGGGTATGGGTGGGTTGTGTGTAAGCGGGGGCGGACTGGCCGGGTTCGGGATGGTTGACGGTTGGGGGCTGGCTGTTGGGGACGACGCCCTTGGCGTCTGCCGGGGCCAATGATTGGCCGCCGTCGGCCGAAGCGGCCTCCTTAGCGGCGGTGCGGATCCGAGCAACGACAGTGCCAATGGGGACTACATCATTCACCTGATACAAAATTTCTTCAAGGGTGCCTGCCGTAATAGAGGGCACCTCACTATCCACCTTGTCGGTTGCGATCTCCAGCACGGTCTCATCCTGCTTGACCGCATCACCGGGTAACTTGTTCCACTTCAGGATAGTTGCTTCCATGATACTCTCACCCATTTTTGGCATTACC
Source organism: Puia sp. (assembly GCA_036499285.1). Taxonomy (GTDB): domain Bacteria; phylum Bacteroidota; class Bacteroidia; order Chitinophagales; family Chitinophagaceae; genus Puia. The sequence continues at coordinate 258,833 of DASYEB010000028.1, forward strand.
AGGTCGACAAGAGACATAACGTTAGTTGAATTTTAGATGGACAATACGGCCCCAAATCCGGGGAAGTCGTTTAGCACCGCGCCAAAGGTAATTAATTCACCTGAATCGGCGCCAAACGGGTGAGTTAGTTGGGACGGCATGGATAGATCAGTCTACGGACAGGATGAATTTTCTCAACAGATTTAATGCATTTGTTGCTGCTAATTCAATATTCCGCTGTCTATCGAAACG
>DASYEB010000029.1:0-40928 GCA_036499285.1 Puia sp.
CCCCATTCCTGCTCACTAAGGACAGCAAGTGTATTCAAATAGTTTCTGAATGGCGTGAGGTCTTTATAATCCATTGAAAAAATGTTCTAATCATTCAGGGATTTCGTTTCAGTCCAACTATCCCAATCAATATCAAACTCATATAAACAAACTGGTAGATATCCAACGTCCCCTTGAATAAGCACAGCTCCACCAGTTTCACCCCGATCAGCGCCGTCCCCATCCATACAGCCAGGGCCGTAGAAGCCGGTATCTCCTTCATCGCCATCGAAAAGAATACGATATTCCCTATCCCGAACAGGACATAACCGGCAAAAGGCGCCAGCACAGCCCAGTTCGATGCCTGGGTAAAAAAGCTCCGCCATTGGATAGCCTTCAATTTTTTAACGCTCATCAGTTTGAGCGAAAAAGTCCATACGATCTCAAACAGCGACGCGATCAATAAATAGACCCAGGCCATAATAACATGGTTTAGTTTTCGATCGGCTCATCCCGCCGCGCCGGCAGCTTAGCAGACAACCAGCTCATCACCCGCTGCCGGGAAGAATGATAAATTCTGAACCAGGTATATCTACCCGCCAGCTTCTGCTCATCGACTTTTTTTACGGCAAACAAATGCTGTAAAAAATAATCTTTGGGATAATCATAGTATAGCCCATATTCCGATGGCTTTTTCTGCCCCGGCAAATAGGCAGTCCCGAATAGCCAGTCCCAGACAGCGAACTTAGTCGAATAATTGGCATAGAATACCGCGCGGTCATTGGCATGATGCCACTGATGCATCTCCGGGCCATTGATAAAATACTGTAGCTTTCCGGACCGCACATCGATGTTGGAATGGATATACATCCCCCATACGGCATCGGTGAGGGCCTTGATAGGCACTACTATAGGATTGGCGCCCAGCAGGACGATCGGAGCAAACTCTATCGTTTGATTGATTAGGATCTCCAGCGAATGCGACCGGGTTCCCGCCAGCCAGTCGACCTCCTTATTGGAATGATGCGCTTCATGTGTACGCCACAGCAATTTGGAGTGGTGCTGCGCCCGGTGAAACCAATAGATATAAAAATCGTGGATCACCAGGAAGAACAAGACCTGCAGAACCACCGGCCAGGAGCCTACCAGGTGGAGGGATGACAGATGCCAGGTCCTGTCCAGGGGAATAATGATATAATCAAAAATGAAGATCTTCAGAAAATAGCTCTGGATAAAAGTATACCATATCAGGTCCACCCAAAAGCCATCCCGGAAAATAGGTATGCCTTTGGTATAAGGATACTTCCGCTCGAGCCAGACAAAGATAAAAACGCTGAATACCAGTACGCTGGTTGTATAATATACGATCGCTTGCATTAAATAAGATATCCCGTTATACTGCCGGTGTCGCAGACTTTGCCCTTCTCAGCCTTTTCATAGCACCCAGCTCGCTTTCATATACCCGTTTGACACCATCCCCCATCGACAATTCCACATCCCGGATATCCCGCACCAGCTTCTGCATCCCCTGCGGTTCTACCGAAGCCGCATGATCAGACCCCCACATGGCACGATCCAGCGTGAAATGCCTTTCTACAAAACAGGCGCCCATGGATACCGCCGCTACCGTAGTGGCAAGACCCGTTTCATGACCGGAATAGCCTACCGGCGTTTCGGGATACAGCTCAGCCAAAGTTTCTATCATCCGCAGGTTCAGCTCCTGTGGCGGACAGGGATAGGCAGAGGTGGAATGCGCGATCAGCAGGTTATCATTACCAAACTTATCCACGGCCTGCCTTATCTCATCCATCGTGGACATCCCTGTAGAAAGGATATAAGGCTTGCCCGTCTGCTTTACTTTTTCGATCAGCGCATGATCGGTCAGCGAAGCAGAAGCAAATTTATATACCCCGGGATTGAATTGCTCCATGAAATCGACAGCAACTTCATCCCAGCAGGATACAAACCAGTCGATGCCCTTCTCCTTACAATACTCATCGATCTCGGAATACTCATCAAATCCCAGCTCTACCATATGCCGGTAATTGATATAGGACATCCGGCCCCAGGGCGTATCCCTCTCAAGATGCCATTGATCCTTCGGTGTACAAAGCTCCGGCGTACGTTTCTGGAACTTCACAGCATCACATCCCGCCAGTACAGCTTCATCGATCAGCTTCTTAGCGATGTCAAGAGAGCCATTGTGATTGATCCCTATTTCAGCGATAATATAGACGGGGTGCCCCGTACCTATATTCCTGGTTGGGCTGACACGGAACATATTCATATTTTTATCTTTTAAGTGTTATAAGCCATTCTGCGAATTCCCGGAAGGCGCCATATCCGCCTTTCTCCACACAGTGATAGTGCACGATACCGCTCACCTGTTCCATCGCATCCGCAGGGCAGGCGCTAAGCCCGGCTTTTTCCATTACCTCCAGGTCATTGACATCATCTCCGATATAAGCGATGGCATCCCATCCGATCCCCAGTCTTTCCATTATCTCATTCAGACGCCCCTGCTTATCCTTTACTCCCAGGTGCAGCTCGGTGATTTGCAATTTCTCCGCACGCCTTGCCACGGAAGGCGACATCTCCCCTGTGACAATTCCCGTTTCAATACCAGCCAGCTTCCGGAGTCGCTCCACACCCATTCCATCCCGGATGGAAAAACGTTTCAAAACCTCTCCGCCTTCTCCATAAAACACTCCATTGTCCGTCAGCACGCCATCCACATCCGTCAGGAGCAATTTTATACTACCAGCCTTGTCTTTATGTTCTTCTCTCATAGTAATGATTTACATCGCTGCAACCTCGCTGCAACATCGTCGGCACCTCGCCGTCACCTCGCTGCAACATCGCCGTCACCTCGCCGTCACCTCGCCGCCACTTCGCGGTACCAGTTCAGATCGCCGTCCACCCTCCATCCACAACCAGGTTGGCTCCGGTCATATACCTTGAGGCATCGCTGGCTAAAAACACGATCGCCCCTTTATAATCCGAAGGAGCAGCCATCCGGCCCAACAATGTCTTCTTCGAATAATTTTCTTTAAAAAAAGTATCCTGCTGATTCTCTACGCCACCCGGTGAAAGCGTATTGACCCTTACATTCCTGCCGCCCCAATAGGAAGCCAGAAATTTTGTAAAGCCAATGACTGCCGACTTGGTGACAGGATAGGACGGAGACTTGTAAAAAGTTTGCTCTCCCGCCTGATCCCGGTATATGCTTTGGTCAGGCGCCACAATACCATAAGTGGAAGCGATATTGATGATGCTTCCTCCACCCTGCTTCACCATCACACCGCCCAAAACCTGCGAACAAAGAAAAACCCCGCTCACGTTTACCTTCCATGACCGGTCCCACATTTCCAGCGGATAGTTTTCGAACATGGACTGCTGGCCAGCCAGTAAAGGGTTTTCAAACATGTCATTGATCGCCGCATTGTTCACAAGCACGTCGATTCGTCCGTATTTATCCAGTATCCGTGCCTTCGCCGCTTGCAGCGATGCAGTACTTGTCACATCCAGTCCAATCGCCAGATGCCCGTCAGAGCCGGCAGATCCACCCGATGGCGCCGGCAGCTTTTCCACTACCCCGCGACCCGCTTCTTCATCCAGATCTGCAACTACTACCCTTGCGCCCGCAGCCGCCAGAGCCTCGCAGTGCTGAGTCCCTAATAATCCGCAAGCCCCTGTGACGATCGCGACCCTGCCTTCCAAAGAAAAAATATCCATTATGCCTTTGTTGCTGGTTTCATATTGAAATTACTGACCTTACGGAATACCGCTTCCACAGGTTTACCTTTCAGCCGGGACGTAAGATCCCCCGCTTCTACCGCTTCCTTCAGCAGCCCCAGCACCTCCCGGTAAGCGGTCAATGTATAGGTCACGTCTTCATCCGTATGACTGTAGCTCATGTTGTGAAAGCCGGACCAAAGGATCCCCCGCTTGATCAGCTCCTGCTGGACATACGATTTGACCTCCAGTGGATTACCTGCAGAAGCATCAAAGCTCACCAGCGACCGGCAATCATATCCCGTGCATCGCGTATATCCGTCAATACCCGATTCCAGCGCCAGGGCATTATATCCATCCTTCAATTTTTTCCCGTTCGCCGCGAGATAATCAGGCACATTCTTGTCGATCATCTCCCGGATGGTAGCCACAGCAGCAGCCAATGACAGCGCTTCGCCGCCAAACGTCGTAAAGAAGAATACCTCTTCCTCGAACAGCGACATCACATCCCTTCTGCCTGTCAGCAAAGAGATGGGCATCCCGTTCGCAAAAGCTTTCGAATAACAGGCCAGGTCCGGCGTCACTCCAAAATATTCCTGCGCGCCGCCCACCGCGATACGAAACCCCGTCCACATCTCGTCGAAGATCAAAAGCGTTCCATTAGCCGTGCAAACGTCTTTCAGTTCCTGCAGGAACCCATCCGCCGGCGCTTCAAATACAAAAGGCTCCAGGATCACGCAGGCCGTATCGGCATCCAGCGCATCCTTCACCGATTGAATATCATTATAGCCGAAAGTAGCGCTGAGGTCCTTCACCGCTGCCGGGATCCCGCTGTCACGGCTGGTGACGGATATGTACCAGTCATGCCACCCATGATAACCACAGCACAACACCTTATTCCTGCCGGTATAGGCCCGGGCTACCCTGACAGCAGCGCTGGTCACATCGGCACCCGTCTTACTGATACGGATCGATTCCGCATTGGGAATAATTCTATGGATCAGTTCCGCCAGTATCACCTCCAGTTCATGCATCATGGAAAAAGTGATCCCGTCCTTCAGCTGTTCGATGATAGCCTCGTCGACACGGGGATAGCCATATCCAAGGGATAAGGGTCCTATCGCCATATTATAGTCCAGGTATTCATTGCCATCCACATCCCATACATGGGAACCCTTTCCCTTCTTAAGATATTTCGGTGCAACCCCATTTATATACTGACCCGGCCCTTTTGCCAGGGTCTGCGTCACCGGTGTCATAATGGGACGGGCCCTTTCATATAGTTTATTGGACTCCGCAATAACGGGATAGTCTCCGTTGAATCTTACTTTATTAGGCATTTGTCATTATTTTAGCAGCCATTTTTTCCGGGGTAAATCCTTCTGTCTCCAGCACCTGGCTCAGCAAGCCGGGCCGGAACCAGTGTTCTCCAAGGGACAGCGACAATACGTCCGCCGTCATGCGCCGTTGAAGCAGCACTTCCGCCACGATCGAATAAAGTCCTCCGGTCCTGAAATGATCTTCTATCGTTACCATCCTGCGGGAATGGGCGGCCGCTTTGACGATCACCTCCTCATCCACCGGCTTCAGGCTTCTCATATTCACCAGGCTGACCGACAGCCCTTTTTCCTCCAGCAGCGCTTTTGTCTGTAAAGCATTCTCAAATAAAAAACCATACACCAGCAGGGTCACGTCACAGCTGCGGCAATCACCAACCACCTCTGCCTTGCCGGGCTGATACCTCGTGTGTTCGTAGCTTCCCTTTTTATGATTGATCCGCACATAGGCCGGCGACGGGGAAGACCAGATCTCCGGCAACATTTTTACCAGGTCGTCCTCGTCAGCGGGACAATACACTTCCATGCCGGGGATACCCCGCAATATGGACACATCCTCGATGGCCTGATGAGTAGGGCCATTGCCATCCGAAAGAAATCCGGGTATGTAGCCGCTGAGCTTTACCGGAAGATGTGCAATGCCGACATCCGTACGTATAAATTCAAAAGCCCGCATGGTAAGGAATGGAGCCAGCGCATGGATAACAGGGATCCTGCCCCGCAATGCCAGTCCCGCGGCCATGCCGACCATGGTCTGTTCGGTAATGCCTGTATCGATAAAGCGGGAGCCCAAAGCTTTGGGCATATTCCTCACCAGCGCGCGGTTCTCCGCCGTCATCACAACAAATCGCTCGTCTTTCAAAGCAGTCTCTGTCAATAATTCTTCGTAAGTCATAGAGGGTATATTACCGTACTACTAAAGTTTCTGATTCGATCAATGCTTTTTGATTCCCATGAAGTTCCTCCAGCAGTTGTGTCACCTCTTCGGCGGTGAATGCACAGAACCAGCGGTCGGCCCTTGCCTCAATGCTGGGAAGCCCTTTCCCCCTGACCGTATCGGCAATGATCACATTCACTTTGTCCCCGCCGCTGTTACTAAAGGCCTCCTGCAGCTGTATAAAATCATGACCGTCTATCCGCTGTACATTACATCCGAAGGCCGTGAATTTATCTTCCAGTGGCTCGAGAGGAATGAGGTCTTCGGTCCGGATATTCGCCTGGAATTGATTGCGGTCGACCACTATCGTCAAATTGTCCAGCTTATAGGTATTAGCGACCAATATCGTTTCCCATACGCTGCCTTCGTTCAGCTCCCCGTCACCGGTGATCACAACGACCCGGTTGTCGCCGCCACGCAGCTTACAATCCAATGCCACACCTGCCGCAACAGCCGGCAGATGGCCCAGTGAACCGGAGTGAAATTCTACTCCGGGAATATTCCTGTTCGGATGCCAGTAAATGTTGTCAGATGTAGACAGATGATTGCCAAGCCGGCCGGCATCCAGCATACCCATCTCTACAAAGGTCCCGTACAAGGCAGGCACATCGTGTCCTTTCGAAAGGAACAAAAAGTCCCGAAGCGGATCATCCGTCTGTACCCCCTCCTCTTCCTGTTTTCTCCGCCGGAGATGACAGGCATAGAGATATACCATTAGTTCGACACAGGACAAAGAGGCGCCGATAAAACACCCGCCCCCGGCCGACATCCGTATTATATGCTCTCTGACCTTCAGCGCAATGGCAGTCAGGGCTCCGGTATCTTTTATGTCCCCGGCGGCAAATTTTGTCTGCTCCGCCGCAACGGTCTTCAATTCCCCAAGATGATTGCGATACCAGTTCACACCGGCCAGACTCCTGTTGATCGTATAGATATCAGGGCGTCTTTCTATCAAGGCAAGGATATCAGCAGTGCCAAAGAGTGGACCAGCAGGATACAGCTCCTCCCAAACGGCTTTGATGAACTGGTAGTCTTCTTCATAGTCTATCGTCAACCGGTGGGTCATTGAATAGTCTGCGCCCCCCTCCATGACCACATTGCCGATCCGGAACTGCTCCGGTCTTTCCCAGATGTACGGAGTAGTATGCTCCCGTTCAAAAGGACGACTGGCATTCTTCCACGCATCTTCTATTACGGACAAAGACATTATTTCCACATCATTACCATCCGGATAAGTAGCCGGATGAAGATTGCTTACATAATCGTACTTATCGGCATTTTCCAAATACCAGCCGATGACGGCATCGATAACAGCCGGGTCGATCAGGGGACAGTCGCCCGGTATCTTAATGACCGTATCCGCACCGTATTTCAGAGCCGCCTGGTAATGTCTGTCGAGGAGGTCTTCATTATGTCCGCGAAAACACTCCAGCCCTTCCTGCTGGCAAACTTCCCATACCAGGTCATCAGCAGGATTCATTGTCGTGGCTACAACCACCGTCCCACTTAGTTTAGATGCAAGCACGCGCTCCACCTGCCTTACAAAAAGAGACTTCCCCGATAGAGGTCTGAACACTTTATCCGGCAAACGGGAAGAGCCCCTTCTAACCTGGATGACCGTAACGATCTTTCTTTCTGTTGTATTCATTTAAGCAAATTGAAGTTTTGGCAGTCTGTACCGGTACTGGAATTCACTGGGAGCACCCTTGAATTCTATATATTGTCGGCATACGTCCGCAATATGAGAAGCCGAGGCGCCTCCGTTCTGAACAGGAGCCAGTCGCTTCAATTGCTCGACATCAAAATAAGAGTGTACTTTTTTTCCAAGGGCGATGCCGATATATACAACGGTAGAATACTGTGTGATCAGCTCTGCGCAATTGGCGATCATATGCTCCGTGTTGCCTTCGGTATAGATAAGAGCGGAAGGCGCGTTGTCCCTGATCTCCTGGACAGCACGGTCCCTTTTTTCGTTCGGATGCAGCTTGAAGATCAATTGCCTGTTCCCCGCAATCCCGACGCAGCGACGAATAAAGGCCTGCCGGTCATCGGTATTAAACGTCTCCCGGACGTCTGAAGTAGCTGCCAGCACATAGTCCCTGTGCGGAAAGTCGTTATGGAGAAAAGCAGCGGCATTATCATAATTGGGGATACCCGTGACGACAATCTTCGGGACATCGGTACCCAGACGACTGAACTGTTCCTTATACCCTTCCGAAGCAGCGCAATAGATGTCACAAATATTACTGCTCCCGTTAAAGGCGGTGTTCTTGGCAAACCAGGCAGGCAGCCCCATACGACGGGTCCACTTCCCCCAGGAGGTAAGCGGATCGGTCATCCCTTCCTGCACCCAGATAGTCTTCATCTGCCTCAGATCTTTGGTGACCATCAGATCGCTGCACAGCAATACCAGGTCATAAGTGTTGTGGTAAACGCTTCTGGCATAATCGTTACGCAAACGATGTTTCTCAAGATAGGCATCGCCCTTTCTTTTAAACTCTCCCGCAAGAATGGTGTGGTCCAGCAAACCGGTGCGTTTTATCATACGCATTAGGGGATGGTTGCTGTATAACTGGCTGAAGTAGCAGTCATATTCCGGTAGCTGTGATGCGATCTGGTGCATCTGGCTAGCCTGGTTAGGAGATCCTATTGTAAAGAGTATCTTTTTTCGTAGAGACATGGCATTCTTCGACTACAAATCTCGAAGTATTTTGTTACCATGCTACTGCGTTAACCAGAAATCACAATTCCTTTAACTAGAGATCACAATTCCTTAATATTTCCGGCCGAAGGCCGCAACCGGGCCACAGCGCAAAAACTATTTCTCCAGGTAGGGTAATATTGCCTTCTGCCATATCTTATATCCCTTCTCATTCATATGCAGCTTATCCCCGATAAATAAGTCCTCCATCGGATGGCCCTGAGGGGTCAGCATCAGGTGATAAACATCCACAAAACGGACATGGCTGTGTTTGGCTGTAAAGTCCCTGATCAGGTCGTTGGCCTCTTCCATACGCGGCATCAGCTTCTCCCTGCTGGGACTTGGCTTTATCGACACATAAACGATGTCCACATTCTGCAGATGCTTACGGATCAGATCATACAATTTTACAAATCGTTTATAGACCTTTTTTGCCGTCACCTTTTCGGAAGATGCCAGGTCATTGTCGCCGCAGTAGATCACTATCTGTTTAGGGTGATAAGGGTAAATGACATCCTTCGCATAATGGATCACGTCACTAAAGGTGGAACCACCGAACCCACGGTTGATGATCGTGTACCCCGGGAAGTCCGATTGAACATTCGTCCACTTTCGGACGGACGAACTGCCGACAAAAAGTATGGCGCCAGCCGGCGGATGCTGAACACTATCTTTCTTCTTGAATTCGGCTATCTCATTCCAGAATGGAGGTTGCGGTGTTTGCGGCAAGGCTTGTTGCACTGGGGACGTCGAAGGCTGTGAAGGCTGCTGGGCAGAGAGGTAAGATCCAGCCAGCAATAAAGTGCACAACAAAGTAAGAGGGAGCAGGACACTTAATTTCATATGCGGTTCTCGTGGTTTTGTCAAATCTACGGTAAATAAATTAGTGTAACTTAGAAGACCGGAACAACCGGTAAAAATCTTGCCCATGCTCAGCGCCATTCTCCTGGCCGCCGGCTCCTCCCGGCGGATGGGGTCGATAAACAAGCTATTACTACCCTGGCTGGGCAAACCCATCGTTGCCGCCACCGCGGCAAACCTGCTTGCCGCCGGTTTCGAAGAGGTCATCGTCGTCACCGGCCACCAGGCTGTCGAAGTCACCGCCGCCCTCAACCACCTTCCCTTACGTCTTGTCCACAACCCCCGCTTCGAAGAAGGAATGACCAGCTCCATCCAAACAGGTATAAGCCAGGCCCGGGGTAAGGGGTATATGATCTGCCTTGCCGACATGTTTCTCATTACACCGGCCGAATATATCCTGCTGAAAAAAGCCTGGGAACAGGAATTCTTCCTCGATGAATACTGTATCGGCATTCCCGAATACCGGGGAGAAAAAGGCAATCCCGTCATCCTCCCAGGTGCCCTTCGCAGCGAGATCCTGTCACATGAAGAAAAAGAAGGCTGTAAAGAGATCGTCCGCAACAATTCCCAACACCAGCTAAGGATCAGCATGCCCACGGATCATATCCTCCGCGACCTCGATCTTCCCGAAGAATACCAACGGCTCATCAGCGGTTACAACCGCTAATAACTGTCAAACTGACCCGTTCGGCACATTTATTTGGTTGCTTATACCGGCTTCTTATCTTTGAGCAGCTCCTATGTTTAAAAAATTTGCCCTGTTTTTTACGCTTATCGCAGCATGCGTCAGCAGCCACGCTCAATCCGTCCGGGGAACTGTACAAGACAGCCTGAGCAGACAACTCCTGGAAGACGCAACTGTGTCTCTCATACGCTTACCGGATAACACCGCCATACGCCGCCTGCGCAGCAGCAAAAGAGATTTTGTTTTCAGCAATCTCCCCTCCGGCTCCTATCGCCTCATTACCACTTATCTCGGCTATTCCCCCGATACGCTTGCCCTCACGCTCAATAATGCTGATACCACCGTCAAAAGAGTCCACATCTACCTGCAGCACTCGGCCAGCGCCCTGATGCAGGTGGTCGTACACGCAGCCATTCCACCCGCGATCGTCAAAAACGATACCATCGCATTCAATGCCGGCGCCTATCCCACCCGGCCCAACGCGACGGTGGAAGACCTCCTGCGAAAACTTCCGGGCATCGACATCGATAAGAACGGAAATGTCACGATGCAGGGACAGAAAGTAGACAAGATCTATCTCGACGGAAAAGAGTTCTTCCTCAATGACCCGCGCACGGCGACCCAAAACCTGCCGGCCGACATCGTCGACCAGATCGAAGCATTCGACTCGCAGAGCGATCGTGCAAAACTCACCGGTATCAGGGAGGCCACCGGGTCCAAAACACTCAACATCAAGCTGAAGAAAAACCGGAAAAAAGGATATTTCGGAAAAGCCTATGCCGGAACAGGTTCTGGCGGCGGAGACGGCAAGGGCGGGGTCACCAGCAGCTATTCCGCCGGCGGTACCGCAACCAGTCTTGGCTCCAACTGGATCTTCGGAACAGGGAACATCAACAACATGAACAATCAGTTCACCGGGAAAGACAATAAGAACGGTCCCGGAAGCGGCGGGCTGCAGAACTTCAACGATGCCCAGGTGAATTTTAAGACCGACAAAAGCAAAAAGCTCGGCATTACCCTCAACGCCGGGACCAATGGCACCCATACGGCACTGATCACCTCCACGCAGCGCAAAACGTTGCTGACCGATTCCTCCCTTTTTGAGAACCGCCTCAGCCGTTCGCTGTCCAATAACCAGAGTTATCACGCAAATGCTTTCCTCGAATATAATGTTGATTCCTTCACTGCCCTCAACCTGCGTTCCATCTACAGTCCGCAGACATCCCGCAGCAGTTCGCAGGATACAGTAGGCATCTCCACGCAAAAGGCCGGACCCGCCTGGCTCAGCAACCTCGGCCACACCGACAACAATAGCCACTCCGATAGCTATTCGCTTAGCAATACCCTCAACTTCCGCCGCCGCTGGCGACGCCCGGGCCGAACGCTATTTCTTAGCCTTACCCAATCCTATGACCATCAGGACCAGCCCGCGTCCGTCTATTCCCTGGTAAATTATTTTGACAGTACCGGCGCCCTGCTGCAGCGGACACAAACCAATCAAACCTCGGGGCAATTGTCAAACAACGACGGTTATGGTGCTTCCGTCTCCTATACCGAACCGCTGAAGCCCGGGCATATCCTGGACTTCACCTACCGGTTGAACCGGACCAACAGCAAGTCGGACAAACAGTCCTTCGACTATGATAGCGCCTCCGGTAAATACGATATCCCGGACAGCCTCACGACCAATCATTTCATCAATCATAACACTATTCACCGTTTAAGTACAGGATATAATGCCACAGAGGGCAAATACAGGTATCAGCTGGGCCTGACCTTTCAGATCAGTGACCTGGACGACCGCAACATTTCAGCACATACGTCGATAAACCAGCATCAGCTCAACTGGTATCCCCGCGCGTCCCTGATCTATACCCCGGAAAAAGGAAAGACGATCAATCTGCAATACTCAGCCAATACCACCAGCCCCACGATACAACAGCTGCAGCCCCTGCCCGATCTTACCAATCCCTTCCTGGTCCATATCGGCAACCCCGACCTGTTGCAGCAGCTGACCCATAACCTCAACGCCAACTATACCGCCTTCAACGGTCGCAATTTCCGCAACCTGCAGGTCGCCATTCAGGGCGATTATGCACAGCACCAGATCACGCCGGCTACGACAGTCCTGTCCGGAGGCATTCAGCAGATCCAGTATATCAATGTAGATGGAGTATGGCACGTAAGCTCCAACATCACCTATGGTTTTCCACTGGGCGATCAGCGTAAGGGTAATGGCAGCTTTGGCATGCACCTCCGTTATGGACGGGATGTAAGCGAGGTCAACGGAGAACAGAACGTTACTACCGGTCTTGGCTGGGGCTCGAATCTGAAGCTCAACTTCCACCCGGTGGACAAGCTGTTTATCGAAGGAACAGGCAGCGTGGATTATACCGGTTCGCTTTATTCGATCTACTCCACCCAAAACACAAAAACCTGGGTCCAGAACTATTCTATAGACGCATCCTGGGAGCTCCCCGGAGCCGTCACCCTCGCCTCGAACTTCAATATCCAGGTCACAGGCAGCCAGGGCGCCCTTCCTTCTAAATCGATATCCCTCTGGAATGCCAGTATCTATAAAGATTTCCTGCGCAACCGTAGCGCCCAGATCCGTTTTTCCGCCTTCGGGATCCTAAACACCGTCAACAATTTTACCCAAACCCTCGGCCTCAATTATGTAGAGACCCGGCAAGCCAATCTTCCGGGCCGTATTCTTTTACTAAGTTTTATTTACAGGTTCAGACATTTCCCCGGAGCCCGCCCCCGCCCCGCTTCCTAGCATCCGCTACCACCCATGACCCCGCCTCCTGGCATCCGCTACCACCCGTCACCCCGCAGAATTTATAAAAAATAAAGCTCCGCCTTTTGGCAATCTCCAAAATCATCGTAAATTATGCAACCGATTGCAAATGTATCTCCATCATGCTAAATAAATATATGAAACAGCATACCCTCCTTATCCCGGCGCTTTTCGCCGTCATTAGTTTAATTACCACCATCACACTCAGCGCTTCCGCTCAGCAAACCCGGTCGGATTCCGCTCAGCAAACCCGATCCGCTTCCGCTCAGCAAACCCGATCCGATTCCCCCCATACAAGCTCCGGCTCCTGGCCTGCCCCCGTAACATTCACGGCCGAACAGGATCATGAGAACATGATGAAACAGCTTGGGATCAAAGCGCTGAGGCCAGGTCCCAGCGGAGACGAAAAAGCTCCCAACCATGCCAATTATGACGAAGCGCTCGCCAACCCCTATCCAAACCTTCCCGAAGTCCTTACTTTAAAGAATGGCAAAAAAGTCACTACCGCCGACAGCTGGTGGAAACAGCGCCGGCCCGAGATCATCGAAGATCTCGAACGGGAAGTATACGGGCGGATCCCTGCAAACATCCCCCGCGTAACCTGGTCGGTAAAGGTCGTTGACCACGAGTTCATAGGTTTTACTCCCGTCATTGCCAAACAGCTGACCGGCCGCCTCGATAATTCAGCCTACCCCCTTATAGACGTCAATATCAGGATGACCCTTGTTGTGCCGGCCAACGCCAGGACGCCGGTACCAGTCTTAATGATGTTCGCACGCAGCGCGCTGCCTGCCCCCGCTCAGCCGCCTGCAGAGGACATGGAAAAGATCAACGCCGCGATCCGGCAGCTCCTGGTCAAAGACCATCCCGAACTGCAGCAGATCTTCGACAAATATCCAGCCTATGACCCCGTAAATGCGCTGCAGCCTCCCGGCTTTGGCGGCCCGCGTGTCCCGGGTGACCCTCCCACCGCCCAACAGCTCATCGCCGACGGCTGGGGTTATATACTCATCGACCCCAATAGCATACAGGCGGACAATGGAGCTGGTCTTACCAGGGGCGTGATCGGCCTGGTCAACAAAGGACAGCCCCGAAAACCCGAAGACTGGGGAGCGCTGCGCGCCTGGTCCTGGGGAGCAGCCAGAGCCCTGGACTATCTCGAAGCCAGCGAGCCCATGGTCGATGCCAGACATGTCGGCATAGAAGGAGTCTCACGGTTTGGGAAAGCCGCACTGGTCACCCTGGCCTTCGAGCCCCGTTTTGCGATGGGACTTATCGGCTCCTCCGGGGAAGGCGGCGCAAAATTGAACAGGCGCAACTGGGGCGAGGCCGTCGAAAGCCTCACCGGGGGAGGATATTATTGGATGGCAGGTAATTTTATGAAATATGGCGCCTCAGAAGCCGTATTTGGAGCAAAGACGGCGGGCGACCTTCCGGTCGATTCCCACGAGCTCATCGCCTTATGCGCACCGCGGCTGACCTTTATCAGTTATGGAGTCCCTGAGCAGGGTGATGCTAAATGGCTCGACCACCAGGGCAGCTATATGGCAGCAGTCGCCGCAGGACCTGTCTTCCGGTTGCTTGGCGCAAAGGATCTTGGTGTCTCCGCTGATTATCACACCGAAAAAATGCCGCCTGTCAACACAGGCTTGCTGGACGGACAGCTTGCATGGCGCCAGCATGACGGCGGCCATACCGATGCCCCCAATATAAAATACTTCATTAGCTGGGCTGATAAAAATATCGGGCACAACGCCAAATGATCGGCACGGCACCGCAACACACTCCCGCGCCACAGCGCCCGCCCGCGCGCCGCAACCCTAACCCCGCAGCGCCTCGATGGCATCCGCCGTCTTCGCCAGCGGCTTACCCAGCAGCCTGCTGCCGCCAGCAGTAATGACCAGGTCTTCCTCTATCCGGATCCCTCCGAATGCACGCAGCGCATTCAATTTATCGTAATTGATAAAGTCCATATACTTCTTCTCCGCCCTGTACTGATCCATCAGCTCCGGAATAAAGTAAAGCCCCGGCTCGATCGTCACTACAAAACCCGGCTCCAGCTCGCGTGCCAGCCTCAGGGACTTCCAGCCGAATTCCTTGCTCTTTCTTAACGTATCCGTATACCCGACATATTCTTCGCCGAGGTCTTCCATATCATGAACATCCAAACCCATCATATGCCCGAGTCCGCACTGGAAAATGACGGTATGTGCGCCCACAGCCACCGCTTCTTTGGGATCGCCCTTCATCACCCCGGCTGCTTTTAATCCTTCCATCAGCTTCTCAGCAGCCAATGCATGTACATCCCGGAAAAGTATACCCGGCCGCAAAGCATCCACCGCCGCCTGCTGAGAACTCAATACAATATCATACATCTCCCGCTGTTGCGTCGTAAATTTCTTAGCTACAGGAAAGGTTCGCGTCATATCACCCGCATAGTGCATTGCATTCTCCGCACCGCTGTCACAGATAGCCAGCCGCCCCTCCTTCATTACAGTAGCCCCATAATGATTGTGCAGCACCTGTCCATTGACCGTAAGTATCGTCGGAAAAGCCAGGTTCCCGCCCCCGCTGATGGCAATCCCCTGCAGACCGCCCGCCAATTGCGCCTCCGTCATCCCATCCCTTGCGCCGGTGATCGCAGCCAGGTGCATGGCAGCAGTCGTATTCACCGCTTCTTCTATCTGCTCTATCTCGAGATCCGACTTGATACTACGCTGGGCTACCACCGCCTTAATCAAAGGCACCGAGGCATGCTCCTTCAGCGCCGCAGGTGCTATCCCCAGCCACCCGCTCAATTTCAAAATATTTTCCGGCCGGTAAGGAGGCAAAAAGTGTAAAGTCCGGCCCGCCGCCATTCCGCCCACGCCAATTGTTGCCGATGCCAGCTCAGAAGGCAATCCCGTGAATGGCCTTGTGTCGGTAATACCCACCGGTGCAGCCTGCTCGGCCAGTGACGGCTGCGGACCGGTCCAGACGATCTCATCCATCGTCAGATCATGCCCAAACACGATCTCCTTATCATTGTCTATGTCTATAAGCCCGGCCAGTCCCGGCTTGTCCATGCCAAAAAAATAAAGGAAACTGCTGTCCTGCCGGAAAGGATAAAGATTATCCCGGTAGTTCATGCTGCTTTCCTCATTGCCCAATAACAGGATCAGCCCCTTGCCCAGCTGCTCCTTTAACTTTTTTCTGCGTGCTATATAAACGTCCTTATTAAACATGGCTGTAAATTTATTCATAAATAACTTTCTTCAGATAGAAAACCCGCGTGTCCACGAGGGGCATGGAGTTGCTGACAACAATTATTCCCTTTTTATCGATTGTCGTCCTGGTCGTCCCCGCATCCGTCGTAATGTCCAGCGGCAACGGCATATCGATGTTGAGCAGCTTCACGAGATAATGCGTCGCATCCTGCTGCTTTACATCCACCTCCAGCTTATCGGTCGTATAAAGATAGAGATGGAACAACGGCGAAAGATCGATCCCCGAAGCATGGCTGAACAGCTTTTCTACATCCGATGTATTGGTCGTATGCGTATACGTCGTATTGCTGTCGGTAGACAAATGTTTTATCGTAGGGAAGAAAATGCTGTCGCCAATGATATATCGCAGCGTGTGCATGAAAAAGGCCCCCTTTGGATATATATCGGGGTGATATGCCTCATCTTCTGTAATGTCTTTCCCAAGCACAATAGCCTTGTCATTCCGGATCCGTGGCGCACTTTTCTGGAACACTTTCTCATAAGCCGCCTCACCCTCCATATCCCGGGTGTACAGCGCATCCCCGAAAGTGCCGATGCCTTCATGTATCCAATAATCGGCCCAGTCTCCGGCAGTCACCTTATTGCCCCACCACTCATGACCAAACTCATGATTCATCAGCCCGTCAAAATCCTGTCCGCCGATCTTCGTATAACGGAACTTATTGCCATAGGCATTCATGCTCTGGTGCTCCATGCCAAGGTGCGGGGTCTCCACCAGGCCTATCTTTTCTTTGGCCCAGGGATATTCGCCAAAATATTTCTCTTTGATCTGCGCCATATGCGCCATCATTTCCAGCTGATGCGGAGCCTTGTCCGCATGCTCCTTCAGGACATAGAACTGCATGGGGACTTTATGCCCATCGATCGTCGTATACTCCCGGGTCACCACGACATAATCCCCCACATTAAATACGATGCTGTAATTGTTGATCGGATACTCCGTCTTCCAGTGAAAACTACTGCGATCACCCTTTGTCTTCACACCCTTCAGCAACCCCGGACCGGCCACCACCAGCCCTTTAGGGACGGTGATGGTCATATCGACCCCTTCATCCGGTTCATCGGAAGGATGGTCCTTGGCTGGGAAGTAGATCTTCCCGCCCGTTCCTTCAGCTGTCACAGCCACCCAGGGATGACCCGTAGAATCTTTTGTGAACGTGAATCCGTCATCCCATGGCGGACGTTTGGCGATCATTGGTCTTCCTCCATATACGACCTTTACGGCAGCGGGACCTGCCGGCCATGAACCGGTAATATGCAATTGGTGATTGTTATGTGTGAATTCAGCGGGCTTATCATTGACCGTCACTTTGGAGACGGCAAAAGAGTCCATCAGATCAAAAAGCAAGGCCTGGGCCGCCTCCTTAAGCCGAACGTCGATGATAGTATATCCCGAGACACGCTGGCCCGGTATATCCAGCGAGAGGTCTATCGTATAATGCCGGACATCCATATTCGCCTGTTCGGGCTTTAGCTTGCCGCCGTAGGATGGACGTTGTGCGGAAACACTGCTGACAGCCAGCACCAGCAGCCCGCCAATCAAATATTTTCTCATGGCTGCAATATAAACACTTCTATATTGACCGCCTACCCATTAATTAGCCGCCAATAGCCATCCTTTGGCCCGCACCAATGCCCAAACTCCGGCTATATCGTAGACGCCAGCCCCCATTGCATCCCCCTCAGCTCCGCCAGTCCCCGCAGCCGCCCAATGGCGCTATACCCCGGGTATGTAGTCTTTTTCAGATCATCCAACATCTGGTGCCCATGGTCGGGACGCATGGGAATAGAGATACCCCGGTTCTTCTGAACAGTCAGTAGTTCTCTTATCACCGCTACCATATCCACATCTCCGCCAAGATGATCCGCTTCAAAGAAATTCTCTTCCGCATCCCGCTTTGTACTGCGCAGATGAATAAAATGGATGTGGTCTCCCAGGCGGCGGACCATTCCCGGAAGATCATTATCCGCCCTCACACCATACGAGCCCGTACAAAAACAAAGCCCATTGGCAGGTGATGGCGCGCAGTCGAGCAATTCACGGGCATCCTTCTCCGTACTGACAATCCGCGGAAGTCCCAGGATCGGAAAAGGCGGATCATCCGGATGTATCGCCATCTTCAACCCCTCCGCCTCCGCAACAGGCACCACCTGCTGCAGGAAATAGAACAGGTGCTGTTTCAGCCTGGCCGCATCGATACCGTCATAGGTCTTCAATGCTTTCAGGATCTGCTCTTCGGTAAACCGTTCCTCACTTCCCGGCAGCCCCAGTAAAGTATTGCGATAAAGCGTTTCCTTCTCCGCCTCCGTCATCGTGCTGAGCCGCAGTCTCGCCTTTTCGATCTCCTGCTGCGTATAATCCTTCTCCGCACCCGGCCGCTTCAGCAGAAAGACATCAAAGGCAATAAAAGCCGATTTTTCAAATCGCAGCGCCCTGCTCCGGTCGGGCATCTCATATGAAATATCCGTCCGCATCCAGTCGAGGATAGGCATAAAGTTATACGTCACCACTTCCAGCCCGGCCTTTGCCACATTGCGAAGGCTTTCCTGGTAATTTGAGATATAGATCCGGTAATTCCCGGTTTGTTTTTTGATATCCTCGTGTACGGGCAGGCTCTCTATCACTGTCCAGCGCATGCCTGCGGCTTCGACCTCGGTCTTTCTTTTCAGGATCTCCTGGTAAGTCCAGATCTCGCCTACAGGAATATGATGGAGGGCCGTCACGACACCGGTACAGCCGGCCTGCCGGATATCCCAAAGACTTACCGGATCATTCGGACCATACCATCGCATCGTTTCTTCCATCAAAAAGAGTTGTTGCATATAAGAGGATTGTTAATGGAAGCTGCAAGGTAAAATAAAAATCCGTACCCTTATTTTCCTTTTGGTTCCTTTGGCCTGGCTTCAAACGAAGGGGCAGGTAATCCATCATGAAAAAGGATATCCCTGTTATACAGATTGGCGCCCACGGGATTATCAGCCCAGGCATAACGCACAACTGTAGGATGCGGCACAGCGTCGCTCGAGACAATAACCACATTCTTCCCGTCGATCACCGCCTTCGCCGGCACAAAATGATTGTCGGCCCCGGCAATCTCGAAGCCATGCAGCTCGCCGCCGCCTTTGACAATAAGCCCGCGATCGGCTTCCTTAAAAATTATATGAACCCTCTCCCCTTTTATTTTCATGGAATGATAAAGCGGTCCCGTCCAGATCATGTCTCCGGCGTCATAAGCAACATGCTCGGCCGACAAGGCCAGCCGCTTGCCCACATCTTCTTTATTCAGGGGATGAATATCGTTCGAATCCCCAAGGTCCATCGCCACCGCCATCCCTGTTTTTGGCAGTACCAACGCCATCCGCTGCGCTTCCCTTAATAGGGCTATCTGGCTTTCTTCCGGCTTATCTTTTACAGGACCATAACCCGCCAGCTGCACAAAGAGAAAGGGAAAGATCCCCTCGTTCCAGTGACGGCGCCAATCGTTGATCAATGCAGGAAATGAGATCTGGTATTCCTTAGCCCGCGACACATTCGCCTCTCCCTGGTACCAGATGACGCCTCTTATCGTATAGTTGGTCAACGGAGCGATCATCCCGTTGTAAAGCCCCATCGGCTTTGATCGGACAACTGTTTGGGGCGAAACATGCTCGTCCGTCATCCCCCCCGCAAGCACACTGTTCACATAATTGCTGTCTGCATACCGGCCAGCCTCAGCGGCATATCCGGGAAAAGACCTCAGCGCATCCGCACTCAGCCACGCCTCGTCCGGCGTGCCGCCCACCGCAGCGGTGATCAGCCCTACCGGTACATGATAATGTTCATTCAGCTCCCGCGCAAAAAAATAAGCCACGGCAGAGAAACTGCCAATCGTCTCCGGGCTGGCCGACTCCCATTTGGCTCCGGGAAGATTGTCATGCGGAGTATTAAAATCATACTTTTGCGGCACCCTGAATTGCCTGATCGCCGTATTCTCGCTATGAGCTATGATCTCCGGATATTTTTCCTTTACCCTCTCCATCGGCAATTCCATATTCGACTGCCCCGAACAAACCCATACCTCACCCACCATGATATTCTTCAGCCAGATATGATTGATGCCATTGATATCCATTACATAAGGCCCGCCCGCCTTCTTTGGCGACAGCACCACCTGCCATTTCCCGCGATCGTCCGTCTCACCACTGACCGTCTCCCCACCGAACTTGACCGTGATCTTCTCTCCCGGTGAAGCCCATCCCCAGATACGGATGGGGATCTCCCGCTGTAATACCATACCATCGCTGATGAGCCGGGGAACTTTCACCTGGCCATAACCGGCCCCGCCGGTCAGCAGGGCAGCCAGAGCCCCAATGAATAGCTTGCTTTTCTTCATAGACTGTAAATATACCGGTTTACCACAAAAAAAAATGCCGGCCGGAGCCGGCATTTTTTTACTCCCTAATTTACATGTGTGGCGAATTCTATCCTGATAATCTCATCGAGATTATGAACCGGCCTGTCTATATTATAAGGGATTGGCATACGACTGAACTGTTGAAAATAGAGCAGACAGGCATCTTTCCATAATATAGCATTAGCACATTGCTCTCTCAGCTTACGCTGTACTTCCGTAAAGCGGGCACTGTCCACAAAAGGCTGCGCCCTATCCCATATTTTTTGAAACTCGCGAACCTGCCGGACTCCTCCATCATAACGATAGCAAAGCGCATCCCACAGCGTTTCACCGCTTTTCATTTTATAGTCCCAGGGCAAGTGATGAAACCACAGTAAATATTCTTCGGGACATGTAGCCAGATCACTGAATTTCGAAGCCAACGGCTCGTGATACTGGCTTACAGCATCACTGCCTTTTGCTGTACGGTCAAACCCGATACCATTTGTACCTGCCTGATGATAATAGCCCGGAGTCCAGTCGGGCCTTACTTTTTTGGGAGACCACCAGGGTCCCGGCCCATAATGTCCATTGGCAGACATGATGTGATGCAACCCGAAGGGCATCATAAAATTGACGGCGGCCTCCCGGCTGTCCAGCATCATTTGCCTGACCGGCACAAGAAAATTACTTGTCCAATCAGCCGTCTTTTCCGGTTTACGCGAACTATCATTATAAAAAGTCAGCTTTAGCCATTCATCCGCTATTTTCGAACTGCTCAGTGTGTCGTTCCACGCCAGTCTGCCGAAGGCATACCAATTCGCCTGCGCAAACAAATTACCGCACCAGTTGGTATCCAGGCCAATATTGGAAACGCCCGCAATGGCCGTATATCTTTGAGGGTAAACGGCCCCATCTGTACAACGCGCAACTGTACTGCCTGTCCCCTGCTGATAAGTATCACTTTTGAGACATTCTTCCCACATTGTTGACAAAAAGACGAGATAAACCGAATGACCCAGATACTCCTGGGTAACCTGGAACTCAGGCATCACAGGGGTCTTTTTCATGGCCCCAAACAATGGGCTGAAAGGCTCCCTCGGCTGAAAATCCACCGGACCATTCTTTACCTGGACGATCACATTATCCCTGAACTTCCCGTCCAGTGGTATAAACTCCGAATAAGCCTGCTTTGCCCGATCATTATCATTTGCCGCGTATACAAAGGCACGCCACATAACAATACCCCCATAAGGCTTCAAACCATCTGCCAGCATATTGGCCCCGTCTGCATGACTACGCCCATACTGCTGGGGACCGGGCTGCCCTTCGCTGCTTGCTTTAACAAGAAAACCGCCGAAGTCTGGTATTACCTTATAGATTTCCTTTATTTTATCCTTCCACCAGGCAATGACAGACGGATCAAGAGGATCAGCCGTCTTCAACCCTCCGGTCGATACGGGAGAAGCAAAATTTACAGAGAGGTAGGTTTTTACACCGTAAGGTCGCAGCACATCGGCGATTGCTCCCGCCCGGGCGAGATACCCGGCGGTCAGGATATGAGGCGATGCATTTACATTATTGATCACTGTCCCGTTGATGCCGATGGATGCATTGGCCCGCGCATATTCCTTCCATAATTTCTTATCAGCCTCCGTCACTTCGAATGAATCCGTTTTACGCCAGAAAATAGAGTTGCCCGCATAACCGCGTTCCACTGTCCCATTGAGATTATCCCAGTGGTTCAGCAGGCGCACATTATAGGAAGGATTGCAGACTTCCCCGCCAATGCTCTCCCCGGTCTGCTGACGTCGCAAAAGATCATACACGCCATACAGTATCCCGGCATCCGTATTGGCCTCGATCGTGTTTTCACCAAACCGGAAGCCATCTTCCTTCAGCGCCTTATCTTTTTTTATGATCAATCTGACCGAAGCGCCGGATTCGCCCTCCCAGCCATCCTGCAATTCCTGCCGGGCAATAGTCAGCGTAGAAGAGTTTTTAAAACAAATTACCTTTACCGGCATTGCCTTTTTATCACCCAGCCACAGCTGATGCCCGGTCTGAGCACGAAGGCTCACAACCGCAAAAAAGAAAAATATAAAGGAGAACGTCTTTTTCATAAACAAATTTAATTTTATCAGAACGGGTTTGACGCAAAAGGCGATGCCGGCAACCCCTCCTTGTTATATAAATTGGGATTGACAGGATTATCCGCCCATGCATATCTCACATACTTCGGGTCCCTGACCTCATCACTCCACACAACAACCTTGTCGCCTTCGATCTTTGCGTTTGCCCAAACAAAGTTCTTGTCCGCCCCGGCAATAGCGAATTCCTGCGGTTCTCCACCATCCGCAGTGACCAGGCCGCCACCCGTATGAGTGAACGAAATAGTCATTTTACCGGCGGAGATGGCCGATGACTGATAAACAGGTCCCGAATAGACGATGTTCTCTCCATAAGCGATACCCTCTGCCGCCAGCGCCAGGCGGTCTCCTACCGGCTTTTTCCTGTCCGGATGAATGTCATTCCATTCCCCCAGGTCGATAGCCACCGCCATGCCAGTACCCGCGACGGACAACGACTGCAGCTGCGCTTGCCTTAATCCGGCCCAATTGCTTTCCGAAGGCAGGTAATTATAATCACCAAAGCCCGGAAGCTGCACATATAAAAAAGGAATATCTCCTTCTTTCCACTTGCTGCGCCAGTCCGCAATCATCGCCGGTTGAAGTTTGGCATATCCGGCAGCATCGCTGGTGTTGGCTTCTCCCTGGTACCAGACAATTCCTTTTATAGTATAATTGATCAGTGGTGCGATCATAGCATTATACAAAGCCGCCGGTGCATTTTGTGCGGAAAAACCGAAGCCCCCGCCAGATCTTTGACGGGGAACGAATACTTGACCCACTTTATATGACCAGTAACCCTTTAGATCAATGGTGTCATTGCCCACGATCAGACAATAAGGCTTATCAGGGACAAAACCACCTTTCCCTGATATGTTGGTAACACGGACTTCAAATAAATTCTTTCCTGGCTTCAGCACATCCGCAGAAATGGTATACCTCCTTTGCGGATATTCGTAGGTTGTATTGCCCACCTCCTTCCCATTGATGTACAAAACATCGGCGTTGACAATCCTTCCCAAAAAAACGGTTGCAGGCTTGCCGGTCATCGATTCCGGTACAATGATCTCTTTCCTGTACCAAACCACCCCGTCAAGATTTCTCAGCCCCTGATCTTCCCAATAACCGGGAATACCGATTGGCCGCCATTTGCCCCCGCTATCTATCTTTCTCGGCTTATCCGGCATAGTTGCCGCCTTTTTCCGGCTAAGATCATTGATATAAGCGGTATCCTTATTCTTTTCGATCATTGTCAACTGGGACGGAAAATGGTTGAGACCCTCTTCACTGGTCCATGCCTCGATAGGTGTGCCGCCGACACTCGAATTGATTATACCGACAGGCACCTTGTATTTCTCATACAGATCTTTTGCAAAAAAATAAGCTACTGCTGAAAACTCCAGGACGTCCTCCGGATTGGCGGATTTCCAATAACCTGCCGGCAGATCATCCTGCGGGCCCTGCAAATTGGTCCCGGTTGGTATCCAGAATTGTCTTATTTCAGGATAATGTGCACCCGCGATCTCATCCGGATAACGCACGCGATGCAATTTCATTTGATGTACCATATTCGACTGGCCTGAACAAAGCCAGACGTCCCCGATCAGCACGTCGTGTAATACAATTTTATTCTTTCCGCTGATTTCCATTGTATACGGCCCGCCTGCCTTCATAGGCGGCAGCTCCAGTTTCCATTTACCGTCGCTTCCGGCATCGGACCTATAAGACTTCCCGTTGAATTTTACGCTTACACTCTCCCCTTTCGACGCCCAACCCCAGATATTCATTTTCCTGTCCCGCTGCAAAACCATACTGTCTCTTACAAGGCGTGGCAGCCTTATTTGCGCAAACATCGAGAGGTTCGCCGCCAGACACAAGAAAACCAGGAAAATCTTCTGTTTCATCTTATTTGTTCCTTTATACAACGTTTCCAAAGCAAAAGCACCTGCAACGCTTCTTTCGCGCACAGGTGCTTAAGTTAATAAAATTATTTAGTTATACCCCGGGTTCTGATAGGCCGCTTTTATCGCCGCACTCACCTGCATCGCGTCCAGCTGTCCCTGCGGAATAGGACGCAGATAAAGATAGGGCTGAATAGTACGGGCTATGGTTTGAGGAGTATGATTTCCATAGGCGCTGCCTCCGATCTGGTAAGTGGAAGAGAGCTTTGTCCATTCCTGTGTACGGATCAGATCATACCAGCGGTAACCTTCACCATAATATTCACGGGAACGTTCCGCCAGTACATAATCTAAATCTATGGCTGCAGGTGTGGCGGCAGTCATGTCCGTACTGTGATCTTCCGTTTTGACAACATTGCCATTATTATTAAAACGCCATTTGCCGGCACGTGCACGAATAACATTGATCAAACCTCTGGCGGTACCGTCATTGGCATAAGTGCCGGATACGGCTGACGTAGCAGCCCCTTCCACCGCAGCTTCTGCCGCAATAAAGAACAGCTCCGAAAATTTAGTGATATTATATGGACGTGTGCTTGCCGCATTCGGATTTCCCAGACCCGTGCCGTTATCAGTACGGTAAGGGCCCAGCTTCCAAAGCCCGGGGAATGTAATTCTGCTTATGCCGCTGGGACTGATGACGAAATCGGCCCTGCCCGGCAATACCCCTGCCCCAACAGCGCTCTTATATACAGAGTTGGAATAATCGATGGTCTGAGCAGGTTCAGTATCCAGGAAGGTCAAAATGGCGTCTCCCGGGTTTACCGTCATATAGTTTGCATTGTATAACGAGCCCTTTATCCCGGCTGCATCCCAGTTACCCCGGTACACCGTTGAAAAAGTACCGTCATAACGGGAATCATTGGTTTTGTCGGCAAACGTATTTGTAATGGCTCCGATCGTTGGTGCCATACGTATATATGGACGACCCAAAAATTGTATCGATGCGCGCTGAACCGAATTCACCGCAGACCATGATGAGTTTTGTTTGCTGCTTGTAAGAACCGTATAATTCCAGGTCTGCATCCAGCCTGCAAAGTTCTCAGGCGACTGGCCATTGCTATAGGTAAGGCTGGAGGCATTGTATTGCTGGCTGGCTTGTGTATGGTCGGCATACAGCATGATCTCGTTGTTACGGTCATTCGATCCCACGTTCACGTCATAATACGTGGGCTGTAGCCCAAAAGATCCCGGGCTCCCAATAGCGGTCGTTGCCAAAGTATACGCTTGTTGAAAATAATAGGCGGCATCATGTCCAGCCGGGTCGACCCGGGCAGTATCCGGGTAAGTAGGGATATTATTGGGGTTCTTCAGCCACCAGGCATAGGTCAGATAGGCCTTGGCCAGATAAAGCTGTGCCAATGGCTTGGTAGCAGTGCCCGTAAGACGGGCAGTAGTCGGTAAATTCCTTACCGCCGTCTGCAGATCCGGGAAGATACACTTGGTATAGACGGTCGGTACGGTATTGCGAACAGAACCGGCCACCGGCGTTGTGTTGAATTGCAATATACCCCCGCCGAGGTCCAGGGGTACACCGCCAAACGTTTGCACCAGTAAAAAATAATCAAAGGCACGGAAGAAATTAGCCTCCGCGATCAACGAGCTGTCAACGCCGGCCGCAGAGCCATATTGAATAACACCACTGGCCGTATTGATATTGGTAAAGGCCGTATTCCATATCACGTCGGCACGGCTGGTGGTAGCCGTGATAGCTCCCTGCCCCGACATATCCATGACCAGGAAGTTCTGGTCGGCGCTCTGCCCATAGGTAGACTCATCCGTACCCACCTCACAGGTATTATAATAATAACCTTGTCCATATATCGTCCGCAGGTGTGCATACATCTCCGTCAATCCTCCCTGTACCCCGGCCGGGGTGGCAAAAAAGGCAGGAGTATAATTACTGCGCGGCTGTTCCTTCAGGATCTTTGAACATCCTCCCAGGAACAGGACCATGATGGCCATCCCCAATAAGATTCTGTTGATATTTGTGCGTTTCATTATTCTAGATTTTTTAAAATGATAAGTTAAGACCCATTAAAAAACTGCGCGTCGCAGGTGCGTTGTACCCCTGGGTCAGCAGACGATGCTGATACTGGGTAGTTACTGCCTGGTTTTGGTCGCCGTAGGAATTGGTCTGCGGATCCAATCCTGTCTCGCTATGATAGGGTGAGAAAATTACAAACGGGTTCTGGGCGGTAAAATAAAGCCGCAAATTGGGAATGCCGAATTTTTTAAACCACTTATCATTTGAAAAATTATGTCCAAAGGTGAGGGTGCTGATCTTCAGATATGATCCGCTGAAATAGCCCAGAGTACTAGCATACTGTGGATTGTCACCACTTATCTGGCCTCCCGGCTTGGGATATTTGGCGCCGGTATTGGTAGGCGTCCAGTAATCTACATTTATATTGTTTCTGCGTCCGCTCATCAGATTGAGATAACCTGTAGGTCCATAAATTGTGCTGATCAGGATCCCCCCGCTTTGGAAGACACCCACAGCCGACAGATCGAATCCTTTATAGGAAACACGCGTGTTAAAGCCACCGATAAATTTAGGATCGGCGTTCTGAACCTGCCGGTCATCCGGGTCAAGAGCCCTCAACGGCACTCCGTTCGGACCGTAACCGCCGGTATATTTCACCTTGATCATGCCTACATTGCCACCCGGCTGCAGGACACCCAGATGACCACTGGCACTGTCGGCCGCCGTGGTCCACAACCCCGTTTTCTTATAATCGTAAACTACATTGATAGGCTGCCCTACGAACCACCAGTTGGTCCGATCCGCCGGTACACCCGAAGCAAGCTGTGTGATCTTATTCCGGTTGAAGGACATATTCACCCCGGCTTCCCAGGTCCAGCCGCTCTGGCTTTTTATTATAGTCCCGTCAAGCGAGAACTCTATCCCTTTATTCTGAGTATTCCCTACATTGGCCGTATAGCTTCCTACACCGGATGTTGGAGGCAGCGTCACACTCTGCAGCAGACCCGTCGTTTTGGTGATATAATATTCAACACTACCCGACAGGCGGTTGTTCAGCACGGCAAAGTCCACACCATAGTTCCAGGTCTTGGAATACTCCCAGCCCAGGCTGGCATTCGGCAGTTGGGACACATAATAGCCCGTAGCATTAGTACTGCCATAATTATACGGATTGGTGCTTAATACGCCCAGGGTTGAATAAGGATTCACCGCCTGGTTGGAAGTTTCCCCGTACCCAACACGCAGCTTCAGTAAATTGAGATAAGAAACGCTTCTCATAAACGACTCGTTGGTCACGTTCCATCCGGCAGAAACAGCAGGATAAGTATGCCATTGATGACCCGTAGCCAGTACAGAGGCGCCATCGGAACGAACGGTTCCCGAGATCATATACCGGTTGTCGTAAGAATACATGACACGTCCCATCCAGGACAACAATCCTCTTTCAAAGTAATTCTGGTTAGCCGGCAAAACATCGATCTCCTGGCCGGCAGTTCCGATATTATAGTATTGCAGCGCATCCGCAGGAATGCCTAAACCCGATATAGCCGTACCCCGGCCCTGGGTTTGCTCGGAAGAATATAAGCCCAGCACATTTATCTGGCTCTTGCCAATTGTGCGATCATAGCTCAGTACGTTTTCGATGGTCCAGTCGGTGCTGGACGTATCCCGGAGGGAAGCGTTTGAAGGTGCGGTAGGATTGGTGCTGTTGACACCCTGCGCCGTATAGGTGCCGTTGCTGCCGCCGCTGATGTTCAGGCCTACATTGACACGGTATGCCAGCCCTTCTACCCCTGGTATTTTAATTTCACCATAAACAGAGTTGTAGGATGCATAATTCTTGTATTGGCTCAACCAGTTATTTTTTAGGCTGTCTACCACCTGTTTGGTATAAACCCACTGCTGATCAAGCGGCATGGATATCACATACTTTGTCGATCCATTTGCATTATACGGGCTCGCCAGCGGCGAGTTGGATAAAGTGTTGTACAGGCCCACCTGCGATCCCTGTGTATAATTATAATTGCTGTTGGTGGTAAAGCCCAGGCGTACATAATTACCGATCCGCTGATCGACTGATCCGTGTATTGAAAAACGCTGGTAGGACTGCGTGGGTATCACCCCCTGGTTATTATAGTAGGATCCGCCGAAACTGTAGCTGCCCTTCCTGGTACCGCCGGAAACGCTTATATTTTCGTTGGTCACCTTACCGGTCTGATACAATAATTTCTGCCAGTTGGTATTGGTGCCGATCTTTTCATCTGCTCCCAGCTGGATGCTTCCGTCCTGGTTCTTGTACAAACCGGCAGCCTTCCGGAGAGCGGCAAACTGCGTACCGTCCATCATCGGGTAGTAAGAGAAAATTTTGTTCACACCGTAATAGCCATTGACAGACACACGCGGCTCTTGGTTCATATTCCCTTTATTGGTAGTGATCAGAATGACGCCATTGGCTCCCCGTGACCCATAGATCGCTGTTGCAGATGCGTCTTTCAGAATGTCCAGGCTTTTGACGTCATTCATGTCGATATCGGCTATGCTCCCGGGAAAAGGAATGCCGTCCAGCACGATCAATGGATCGTTATTGGCGGTCAGCGAACGCGTACCGCGTATGCGGATCTGCATCGTCGCACCCGGCTGGGACGACGTTTGCGAAACGGCTACCCCCGGCAGACGCCCCTGCAAGGCCGTGGAGATGTTGGCAGCCGGCACTTCACGCAGGCTATTCCCGCCGATCGAAGCGACAGAACCGGTGACGGCTTCCTTCCTCTGAGTGCCATACCCGATCACAATCACATTTCCAAGACTTGAATTATCTGCATGAAGCGATATCATAAGATTCGCCTGCCCGGAATAGACAACCCTTTGCGACTGAAAGCTGATAAAGGAAATTTGCAGGGTCTGTCCCTTGACGGCCCTGATCGAGAAGTTGCCCGCCGGGTCAGTAGAAGTCCCCGCTTTGCTTTTTAAGTTCATAACGGAAGCTCCACTAATGGGTTTTCCGCTTGAATCGGTTACATTACCATGTACAAGCTCGCCGCCGCCCTGTGCAAGCACAAAGGATGACGGGAACAGGCCCACTGCAATCGTTAGTATAAGCAAAACAACTGCGTTTCGCAAATTGAATTTTCGCATATGTAGTTTAGTTTTTAGAATGAGTATATGAAACAGGCGCGTGCAAATGTCTGGCTGCCGGGAAGCACACTGGAAATAGAATAGATAAAAGGTGGCGCCAGGAAGTGAAAGCAGGACCGGTAAGCATCGGCGGAGTCCTCGGTTGAGAAAGCCTCCTGTCTGGACGTTGTTTTGGCTGCATGAGATCAATCGTTTTTTTATTTGGCAAGTATGCAGAGATCAGTTTCGCGCCAATAGCCACTTTCGCGGCTTGGCAAGGCTAAAGTAAGGAAATTTTCAATAAAATGTAATCGATTACATTTTTTTTCAGAAAAATCTTTACTTTTACTTTATATATTGCAACGTAAACGATTGTATGAGCAACGAGAAAGAAGTAACCATATATGATCTTGCACGGAAGCTGAATATCTCGATTGCCACGGTCAGCAGGGCATTGAAGGATGACCCGGTAGTCAGCAAAAAAACAAAGAAAAAAATAGCCGACCTCGCCCTGGAGATGGGGTACCGCTCAAACCACTTCGCCCGCAATCTCCGTACACAGCGGACCTATACAATAGGCGTCATCATCCCCCGGATAAATAGTTATTTCATGTCCGCCGTGATAGCCGGCATGGAAAATATTGCCACCAGCGAAGGATATAACCTCATCATCAGCCAGTCATCCGAATCCGTGGAAAAAGAGATTGCCAATGCCAACACGCTTTTCAACAACCGCGTCGACGGTCTCCTGGTTTCCCTCGCCTACGACACGGATTCCCTGGCCCATTTCGACCCCTTTGTAAAAAAGAAGATCCCCGTCATCTTCTTCGACCGTACCGCCGAACAAAAGAACAGCACCTGTATCCTTATCAATAACCTGA
This sequence comes from Puia sp., assembly GCA_036499285.1. Lineage (GTDB taxonomy): Bacteria > Bacteroidota > Bacteroidia > Chitinophagales > Chitinophagaceae > Puia. The sequence goes on from DASYEB010000029.1 coordinate 30,747, forward strand.
AAGCAGCCTATGAAGCGACGACACACCTCATCAGCCAGGGCCGCCGTAACATCGTCCATATTACCGCTACCCCTAAACGAAATGTCTATATCGACCGCTTGCAAGGCTATAAACAGGCCCTCGCCGACCAGCACATCGCCTGGCGGGAAGATTATATTATCGTAGGCAATCTCAGCCAGGAAGCAGGCGCCGAAGCCGCCGCCCGCATCCGTGAAATGAAACCCCTTCCGGATGCCGTCTTCGTAGCCAACGACAATTGCGCCGTCGGCTGCATGGTAGCCCTCAAACAAATGGGCATCCGTATCCCGGAAGACATCGCCTTCGTTGGCTTTAACAACGACCCCGTCTCAACCGTAGTAGAACCCAACCTGACCACCATCAATTATCCTGGTTATGAAATGGGACAGGTAGCTGCCCGTAACCTGATCGATCATCTCAATGGATCTTCCAGCATGTATTCTACCAATACTATTATACTGCGTTCTGAACTGGTCCTCCGGGATTCCTCGGTAAGCAGAAAACTTCCCCCATCGACGACCACCACCGGACTCGAAAAATAAATCTATGACACCAACAGAACAGACAATGAGAATAGCCCTTATCACCGGAGGCGGCTCGGGCATCGGCCTGGCCATCGCAGAGAAGTTTGTAGCCAGCGGCATCACTACCGTCATAGTAGGACGCGACCAGCAAAGACTGGCTGCCGCAACAGAAAAGCTCGGCCCCCTTTGCCATCCCGTTCGCGCAGACCTCAACGACCTGGCCGCCATCCCTGCCCTCGTAGGAAAGATCATCGATTCCTTCGGTCGCATCGATATCCTCGTCAACAATGCCGGCATCAACATGAAAAAGGAATTTACCGACGTCACCGACGAAGACTTCGACAGGATCCTTCATACCAACCTAAAGGCCGTATTCTCCCTTTCCCGGGAAGTAGTGAAGACAATGCTCCCCCTGGGTAAGGGTAACATCATCAACATCAGCTCGATGGCCTCCCAATACGGGATCCCAAAAGTAATTGCCTATACCGCGTCAAAATCCGCCATCGAAGGCATGACAAAGGCCATGGCCGTCGAACTCTCACCCATGGGTATCCTTGTCAATTGCATCGCACCAGGCTTCATCGCAACGGATATGTCCGCCAAAGCCCTCAACGGCGACGCGGAAAGAAAGCAAAAAGTGTTCTCCCGCACTCCACTCGGCCGTTTGGGAGACCCCGCCGACATCGGCGATGCAGCCGTGTTCCTCGCCTCCGATCAGGCCAAATACCTGACAGGAGTAGTGCTGCCCGTAGATGGCGGGAATTCCATCGGCTTCTAACAATGATCAACATGAAAAAGCTTGTCCTGTTTCCGCTGCTGCTAATGATCTTCAGCGCCTTTTCGCAAACTACTATAGCCATTTATGTAGACAGCACCGATCACTGGCTGGTGAACAAGGCCGCCGCTTTATTACAAGAAGACATTCTGCGCATCACCGGCAAGCGCCCCCTTATCCTGAACAGCCTGCCTAAAACAAGCATCCCGCAGCTGATCATCATCGGCAGCCTCGATCAGTCCCCCCTGGTACAAAACCTGGCATCCAACCACCGCATCCCCTCGGACAAAATAAAAGGGAAATGGGAGTCTTTTCTCCTCAAAACGATCCATAAACCTTTCCCCCATGTTGACAATGCCCTCGTCATAGCCGGCAGCGATCGCAGGGGTACGGCTTACGGCGTTTTTGATCTCTCCAAATCGCTCGGTGTCTCACCCTGGTACTGGTGGGCCGATGTCCCGGTTCCCCGGCAAAACGAACTCCACTTCACTCCAATAGAAAAAATAGCCGGCCCGCCCGCCGTAAAATACCGGGGCTTCTTCATCAACGACGAAGCACCCGCTCTCAGCGGCTGGGTACATGCAAAATATGGCAACTTTAATCACGCCTTTTATGAAAAGGTCTTCGAGCTGCTGCTGCGGCTAAAAGCCAACTACCTATGGCCCGCTATGTGGGGCAACGCCTTTAATGACGATGACCCCCTCAATCCTGTCCTCGCAGATCAATATGGCATCGTCATGGGCACCTCCCACCACGAACCCATGCTCCGCGCCCAACAGGAATGGAAGAGGTATGGGTCGGGCCCCTGGGATTATTCCACCAACGCACCGGTGCTCGACAGCTTCTGGCAGAAAGGCATCGAACACATGGACCATCATGAAAGCATCGTGACCGTAGGCATGCGCGGTGACGGCGACAAACCAATGGAAGAAGGCAGCAACATCGCCTTGCTCGAAAAGATCGTCGGCAAACAGCGGGAGATCCTGAGCAGGGTCACAGGCAAGGCTCCCTCCGCCACACCGCAGTCCTGGGCCCTCTACAAAGAAGTACAGGACTACTACGACAAAGGCATGCGCGTACCCGATGATATTACCCTGCTTTTATGTGACGACAACTGGGGTAATGTACGCAAGCTTCCATCACCGGGCGACAAACCCCGCACCGGTGGTTATGGCATGTATTATCACTTCGATTATGTCGGCGGCCCCCGCAATTATAAATGGATCAACACCAACCCCATCCCCCGCGTGTGGGAAGAAATGCACCTCACAAAAGAATACGGAGCCGACCGCATCTGGATCGTCAACGTCGGCGATATCAAGCCGCTGGAATTTCCTACCGAATTCTTTTTGGATTATGCCTGGGACCCCGCTCAATGGCCGGCAGAAAAGCTGCCAGCTTATACCCTTGAATGGGCGACCCGGCAATTTGGTACGACATACGCTTCAGCCATCGCGGATATACTAAACAGTTATACGAAGTACAACGGCCGCAGAAAACCAGAGCTGCTGTCTCCCGACACCTATAGCCTTTTCAATTACGGCGAGGCCGAAAAGGTCGTCGGCGACTATAACCGGCTCGCCGCACAGGCCGATTCTATTTATCAGCGGTTGCCCTCCGATTACCGGGATGCCTATTATGAATTGGTGCTCTACCCCGTCCAGGCCAGCGCCAATCTCAACGAGCTCTATCTTACCGTTGGGAAAAATCGGTATTATGCTGCACAGGGCAGAGCCGCCACCAATGACATGGCAGAAAAAGCCCGGTCCCTGTTCGACAAGGATTCCCTCCTTTCCCGTTATTATAATACAAAACTCGCCGGCGGCAAATGGCTCCACATGATGGATCAAACGCACATCGGATATACTTACTGGCAACAGCCCCCCTACAATACAATGCCGGAAGTAAAGACCATCGATCTTTCCGCCTCCGGCATCGCCAACAACAGCCAGGGCACATCCGTCCACAGCTCAACCTGGGGAGTAGCGATAGAAGGTTCGCCCGCCTGGTGGCCCCAAAACCGGGATTCCGCAAACACATCCCTGCACTTCGAAACTCTGGCACAAAAAGATCATTATATCGAAGTATTCAATCGCACCGCCACCCCGTTTGTCTATACGATCAGCAGCACGTCCCCCTGGGTGCAGATCAGCAAAACTAACCGCATAGTAGACAAACAGGACCCCGTGTGGATTGGCATCGACTGGACAAAAGCCCCCGCTGGCAAAGGACAGGCTGACATAGTCATCACCGGCCCCGATAAAAAAGAAGTAAAGGTATCCGTGACATATATACGCAATAACATACAGGCCAAAGGTTTCATAGAAACCGATGGCTATGTATCCATGGAAGCCAATCACTATTCCCGCAAGACGGAGACACACGATCTTCACTGGCTGACCATCCCGGACCTTGGCCGTACCGGGTCAGCCGTACAGCTGACCCCGGTCACAACCCCCTCCCTTGCTCCCGGCAGCAGCAGTCCCAGGCTGGAATATGACCTCTACCTGGCCGATACGGGCCAGCTAAAAGTACAGGCTTATTTTTCCCCTGTCATTGCATTCAACCGGAAAGCCATCCGGTATGGCGTCTCTTTCGATGACGAACAACCGCAGCTGATAGACATCAGCACCGGCAATGAAGCCCGTGGCAACTGGGATAAAATGGTGGCAGATAACATCCGCATCACGCAGTCAACACATCATGTCACCCACCCCGGCCGCCACGTCCTGAAATTCTGGTTTGCCGACCCGGGACCCGTCCTGCAGAAACTGGTCGTCGACGCCGGTGGTGTAAAACCCAGCTATCTCGGACCACCGGAATCTCCCGGAACTTTCTAAATTCTTTCGCTATCTTTACTAAGAGAAAAACCTTGCGTCCCGTTTCCGCTGATCCATTCAAAACGACTGTTTATACTCTTAGGGGGCTTTTATTGCTGTTTATTACTATCTTCCAACCATAAAACAATCGCGTTTTTATGGTAAGACAACTTTTCATCTTATTAGCCTTCTTATCCTGTTTCGAAGCCCTCTCAGCTCAACCGCTTTATACTCCCCGAAATATAAAACTGGCCTATAAAAAAGGTACCCGCTCACCGGATGGCCGCCCTGGAGCCAACTACTGGCAGAACAAAGGTCATTACACAATAAGTATCAGCGCAGCTCCCCCGGACAGGACCATCCGCGGAACCGAAAAGGTCACCTATATCAACAATAGTCCCGATACATTAAAGGTCATCGTGATCCGGTTGACCACCAATATTCACAAACCAGGCGCGATCCGGTTGAATCCTGAAGAACCCGACTATCTCAACGCAGGGGTCACCATCGACAAATATGCGGAGAACGGCACATCCAAAACATGGCGGGCTAATGACAGGGACGGCACCTGGAAGAATGTCAGGCTAACCAGGCCGCTGGCGCCGCACGACTCCGTTCAGCTCGACTTCGACTGGCATTACCCGATCTCCCTCAAAAGCAACCGCGAAGGGATGATCGATTCCACCACCTATTTCCTGGCCTATTTCTATCCCCGCGTAGCCGTTTATGACGACTACAACGGTTTTGACCGGATCGACTTTACAGACGTAATGGAATTTTACAACGATTTCAACGACTATACCCTCAACGTCAGCGTCCCAAAAAATTACATCGTTTGGGCGACAGGTGACCTCCAGAATCCTGCGGAAGTGCTCGAGCCGGCTTATGCCCGCAAGTTCACCGCCACGCTAAAGAATGACGCCATCGTACGCGTCGCAGGTCCGGCCGAGATAAGCCAGGGAAAAGTGACGGCGCAAAAACCGGTCAATACCTGGACATGGAAGGCCAGCGACATCAGCGACATGTCCGTTGGCTTAAGTGATCACTTCGCCTGGGATGCATCCAGCGTTGTCGTGGATAAGTCCACCGGCAGACGCGCCAGCGTACAGTCCGCGTACAACGACACCGCAAAGGATTTTCACCAGATGGTGGAGTTCGGCCGTCACGCGCTGGACTGGCTGTCCAATAACTGGCCCGGCGTCCCTTATCCTTTTTCAAAAACTACCGTCTTCCAGGGTTATGCAGACATGGAATACCCTATGATGGTCAACGATAACACGACAGACGATCCCATTTTCTCCCGCTTCGTAGCAGAACACGAAATAGCCCATAGCTGGTTTCCCTTCTATATGGGCATCAACGAATCCCGTTATGGTTTTATGGACGAAGGTTGGGCCACCACATTGGAATTGCTGATAGGCCGCGCCGACCTGGGAAAAGAAAAGGCGGAAGCGGCATATAAAGATTTCCGGATCAATTATTACACCTATGATCCCGCGGACGCCGAAGACCTCCCCATCATCACGCCGGCAGACGCCCTGAAAGGCGGACTTGCCTATGGCAACAATGCCTATGGGAAAGCTTCACTCGGCTACCTGGCTATGAAAGACCTGCTGGGTGACGAGCTGTTCAAAAAATGCCTGCACACCTATATGGACAGATGGCATGGTAAACACCCCATTCCCTGGGATTTCTTCTACTCCTTTGATGACGCCGCAAAACAAGACCTCAACTGGTTCTGGAACAACTGGTTCTTTACCAACAATTACCTGGACATAGCCATCGACACCGTAGAAGGCAATAACGTTTCCATCCGCAACATCGGCGGTTTTGTGATGCCCTTCGACCTGATCATTCACTATTCGGATGGTTCTTCCGATCTGAGTCACCAGACACCGGCCGTATGGAATAAAGATCAGAAGAATATCACGATCAACATGTCCCCCGCCGCCGGAAAAACAATACAATCGGTGGAAATAAATGGTGGCATCTTTGTAGATGCTGATCCTTCGAATAACAAATGGATGCCGAAATAAATTCATAAAATTAACCGATCTTGCCGGTCTCATACTTCATCCACTATGCGCCTTCGTTTTATACCCGGTCTGATCATCCTGATCTTTTCCCTGTCGGCATCAGCCCAGCCCTTCGTCTTTCGCGATGCTTCCCAACCCCAGGCCGCAAGAGTAAAAGACCTGCTTTCACGTCTTACGCTGGAAGAAAAAGTCTCTTTGCTGGGCTATCGCAGCAAAGCCGTCGATCGCCTCTCCATTCCGGCATACAACTGGTGGAACGAAGCCCTGCACGGCGTAGCAAGAGCAGGAGAAGCAACCATCTTCCCCCAAGCCATCGGTATGGCCGCCACCTTTGACGACAGGCTGCTAAAACAGTCTTCCGGCGCCATCTCCACGGAAGCCCGGGCAAAATACAACCTGTCCACCGCCGCCGGCAGAAGAGAACAATATATGGGCCTTACCTTCTGGTCCCCCAATATCAACATCTTCCGCGACCCCCGCTGGGGACGCGGCCAGGAAACATATGGCGAAGACCCTTTTCTCACTGCGACGATGGGTTCGGCTTTTATAAGAGGATTACAGGGCGACGATCCCCGGTACCTCAAGGCATCCGCCTGCGCCAAACACTTTGCCGTACACAGCGGCCCCGAGTCCAACAGACATACCTTCGATGCCATTGTCGACGAAAAAGACCTTCGCGAGACCTATCTCTATGCGTTTAAAAGACTCGTCGATTCCGGGGTGGAATCCATCATGTGCGCCTACAACAGGGTCAACGGTGAGCCCTGCTGCTCGGGCCCTACCCTCCTGCACAGGATCCTGAGGGAAGAATGGCATTTCAACGGACACGTCGTGACGGATTGCGGAGCGCTGGATGATATCTTTCTGCGCCACAAAGCCCTTCCCGGCCCCGTAGAGACCGCCGCAGCGGCGATCAAAGCCGGAGTGGACCTCGACTGCTCCAATGTCCTCCAGGACGATGTACTGAAGGCTGTCGACAGAGGGCTGCTTACCAAACAGGACGTGGATTCCGCCCTGGCTGCCCTCCTCCGTACACAAATAAAGCTGGGTTTCTTCGACGATAGATCTCTCGTTCCATTCAGCAGCTACGGCGCCGACAGCGTACACAATGCCGGTCACATCGCCCTCGCCAGGGCCATGGCCACTCAAAGTATGGTCCTGCTAAAGAATGACAACAGGACCCTGCCCCTGAAGACGCTGAACTCCCTCATGATCGTAGGCCCTAATTCCTTCTCCTTTGATGCCTTGTCCGGCAACTATCACGGCGTATCCTCCCGCATGGTGACCTTTGTCGAAGGACTCACCGCAGCCGCGGGTCCTGGCGTCCACGTCGAATACGATCAGGGTTGTGATTACAAGGATACCGTACATTTTGGCGGCACCTGGGCAGCCTCCAATTGCGACGTCACCGTCGCCGTGCTTGGCCTTACCCCTGTAATGGAAGGAGAAGAAGGAGATGCTTTCCTGGCCGCACATGGCGGCGATCGCACCGACCTGAGTCTCCCCGCTGCTCACATTGCCTTCCTTAGAGCGCTCCGAAAAAGCATCGGTAAGAAACCACTCATCCTCGTCATCACCGCCGGCAGCGCCGTCGATCTGTCTACCGTAGAGCCCTATGCGGACGCCATTCTGCTGGCTTGGTATCCCGGCGAACAGGGGGGCAACGCACTGGCCGATATTATTTTTGGAAAAGTTTCTCCTTCGGGTCACCTGCCCATAACTTTCTACCGCAGTCTGGGCGACCTCCCGGATTATAAGGACTATGGGATGAAAGGAAGGACCTACCGGTATTACAACGGCCCCGTTCAATATCCTTTTGGGTATGGTCTTAGTTATACGTCGTTTGACTATACCTGGCAGTCGCAGCCTAAAAAAATATACACCGCAAAGGATTCCATTAGCTTTTCTGTAACGGTAGCCAATAAAGGAGACATGAATGCAGACGAAGTGGTACAGGCCTATATCGAATATCCAACAGGAGAAAGAATGCCCCTGAAAGAATTAAAAGCGTTCCGGCGTATCAGCGTTTCTGCACACGACAGCAAGCTGCTGTCCCTTTCTATTCCGGTAAGCGAGCTGCAAAAATGGGATCTCGCCAACGGCAAATGGAAGTTGTACAAAGGAGAATATAAATTAGTGCTCGGCAGTCATTCGCGCGACGAAAAGCTGACGGCTGCCTTCAGTGCTCGTTAGCGTACCCGTTAGACGGAAAGCCTGATCTTTTTTCTTTCCAGCACACCCGTCAGCAAAACGATAAGAAAGGCAAATACAAGGGATTTCAATACGCCGATGCCACCCGTCCTCAAATACAACGGAAGCCGGGCCTGCTCACCTAATATATGCAGAATGGCATAATGTATATAAGGCAGCAGATAACAGGTCAGCGTGATCGTGCCGGCAGGTTTGATCAGGCGATACCAGTTCTCCCGGCCCCGGATATCCACGACAAGCGCCAGTAATACAAAAGAAGCTATGCTTATCGCGGTACAGATCAGGATCCAGGAAGGCGTCACATCCAGTTTGGCAATGCCCCCGACAGGACGCAGCGCAAACCCGGCCACCAGCAGAAAAGGGACCCATACAGCCAGCCTGAAAAGGTTTTGCATTACCCTCGCGCTGCCCGACGCGCGCCGGTAATAGACCGTAACCATGATCCCCGCCATCGCAAATGCACAAAGACCGCCACTGTCCAGGAACCAGAAATAAGGCAGGGAATGCATTACCCCCCTCAGCGAACTCATATTCCAGGCGATCGACATACCCAGAAAGAAAAGAAAACATACCCCGAGTACGGGCAACCGGTCCCCGATATAAAAATACAGCAGGCCACAGATCAGGTAAACCCAGCCAATCAGCCCCAATATGCCATACCAGTGTGTCTTCATCCACGTAGGATGCGCCGCGGTTCCGCCCTTATATACAATGGCCAGCGCTGCGAGAGCACCGATCCCCAAAACCCGGAAAAGGGTCTTCCGCCCTATCGGCCAGTTGGCAGGATAGACCAGCCAGACAAAGAAGAACGCTATCGTCATCAGCAGCATCCACCACCACCTGGATATCAGGGCCGGGCCGGTCGTATATTCTTCGTAATTGACGATAAAGACACCCATCACCAGCAGGGCAAACCCCCGACGAAGAATATGCCAGAAGGTATCCCTGCGCGACATTCCCCTTTCATGGCCCTGCCGGATGGCCAGCGGAATGGAAAGACCTACAATAAAAAGAAACGCGGGAAACACCGTGTCAGCCAGCCCCAGCCGGTCCTGCCCCTCATCGGCATGCTCCAGCCAGGCCGGCACCCGCTCGTCCAGGATGAGGTCATTGACAAATATCATCAGCAGCATGGTGATAGCTCTGAAGGCGTCTATAGAAGCCAGCCGGCGGCGCAAAAGGGTCATAACCGTTATTTTAAATTTCCACGCATCAGATCGAAGCGACCGAACCTCCATCCACGCGCAGATTGGTGCCGGTAATAAAAGAAGCCTGCTCACTGGCAAGAAAGGCAATAGCCGCGCCAACTTCTTCGATACGCCCCGCACGTTTCAGCTCGATATTCGGTCTTTTTTCCTCCAGGAATTGCTTTAACGCCTGCTCCGGGCTAATGCCCTGTTTGGCTGCAATGCCTTTCAGCATATCCTCCACCAAAGGCGTATAAATAAAGGCAGGCGAAACGGTATTGACAAGGATATTGTATTTCCCAAGCGACCTCGACAGACTCTTGCTGAGATTGATGATGGCAGCCTTGGTCAGATTATAGGGTGTCATATCCGGGTCCGGCTGTAACCCGTTTTCTGAAGAAATATTTATGATCCGTCCCCATTTCTTAACCTTCATCACCGGTAAGACGGCTTTTACCAGTCTTACCATCGACACGACGTTCAGCTCATAGAGGCTGGAATAGATCTCTGTGGAGACATCTTCAAAAGCACCTATCTCTCCTACTGCGCCGGCATTGTTGACAAGAATGTCGATACCGCCAAGCGAAGATTGTACTTCATCCATAAGCCGGT
>DASYEB010000030.1:0-165211 GCA_036499285.1 Puia sp.
TTGAAATGAAATTTTGATTAAAAAAAAACAGAATGAGTTAAAACTGATGAGCTGTGAGCATTGGAAAAGGAAACTAATCAGCTTAATTCCACTGCAATTTTAGCATAAAAAAATAAAAATCAAAAATAATTTTTAAAATCCACTGACTTTCAAGGCTTTTTTCGCCTTGTTTTTCACTTACTTCCCCTCTTGGTTTATATTTGCCCCACTAAATTCCAACAGAAACCATGTTTAATACAAGAGTGAAGGTGAAAGAGCTGCTGGCTACAAAACCAGAAAACCAGGAAGTGACCGTAATGGGATGGGTGCGGACCTTTCGCAACAATCAGTTTATAGCACTTAACGACGGATCTACAAATAACAACATTCAAATCGTAATAGAGTTGGGTAAATACGAAGAAACCCTGTTAAAAAAAATTACGCCCGGCGCCAGCCTGAAAGTAACAGGACAGCTCATCGCTTCATTGGGTAAAGGACAGTCGGTCGAAATAAAGGCCGGCACGGTCGGCATCCTGGGTGAATGTAATCCGGAGAAATATCCGCTTCAGCTGAAGAACAGGCCCAGCCTGGAATACCTGCGCGAGATCGCACACCTTCGCTTCCGGACCAACACCTTCGGAGCCATCTTCCGTGTAAGACATTCCCTGGCTTTTGCTATCCATAAATTTTTCAACGACAAGGGATTTGTTTATTTGCACACACCCATCATCACCGCTTCCGATGCCGAAGGCGCCGGTGAGACATTTCGGGTGAGCACACTGCCCTTCGATAATCCTCCCCGAAAAGAAGATGGCGCCATCGACTTTTCAGAAGACTTTTTCGGTCGCGCCACCAATCTCACCGTCAGCGGACAGCTCGAAGGCGAGCTCGGAGCCATGGCCTTTAGCGAAGTCTATACCTTCGGACCTACCTTCCGCGCCGAGAATTCAAATACGGCCCGTCATCTCGCGGAATTTTGGATGATCGAACCCGAAATGGCCTTTTACGACCTTGAAGACAACATGAACCTGGCAGAATCCTTTATTCGCTATCTCATCCGGTACGTTATGGACAACAACAGGGAAGATCTTGAATTCCTGGCGTCGCGACTGGCGGAAGAAGAAAAACAAAAGCCCCAGGCCGAAAGAAGTGACATGGGCCTCATCGAAAAGCTGGAGTTTGTTATTAACAACCAGTTCCAACGCATTACCTATACCGAAGCCATTGACATCCTTTTGCAGTCCCCCGCATATAAGAAGAAAAAATTCCAGTACGACGTAAAGTGGGGCATCGACATGCAAAGCGAGCACGAACGCTACCTGGTAGAAAAACATTTTAAAAAACCCGTCATTGTCACAGGTTATCCCGCCGCTATCAAGGCTTTTTACATGCGGCAGAACGACGATGGACAAACGGTTGCCGCCATGGATATTCTCGTTCCCGGCATTGGTGAGATCGTAGGCGGTTCGCAAAGAGAGGAGAGACTCGAAAGACTGGAGGCAAGGATGACGGCTATGCATATCCCCGTTGAAGAAATGTGGTGGTATCTCGATACCCGCCGTTTCGGAGCGGTACCGCATGCAGGCTTCGGGCTGGGGTTCGAGCGCATGATGCTTTTCGTCACCGGTATGACAAATATCCGGGATGTCATCGCATTCCCACGCACACCCAAAAGCGCAGAGTTCTAGTTTTTATGGAATCATCCCGCTCCGGCATCTTAGTTTCAAATCAACTATTATGGCCGAGATCAACACCCCGGCCGGCAGCACTCACAAAAGAGGCGGCCGGCGCAGTAAAAAATTGTCTACCCGCGTCGACATGACACCGATGGTCGACCTGGGCTTCCTGCTCATCACATTTTTTATCCTTACCACCACCTGGTCTAAGGCACATGTGACAAAACTAAACATGCCGGCCGACGGCCCACCCTCCGAAGCCGGCAGCAGCGCCGCACTGACGATCATCCCGATAGCCAGTAACAAAGTGTTTTATTACCACGGCGAACTCTCCGAAGCGCTTCGGAAAGGCAGTTACGGCACTACCGGTTATGGTCTCAACGGCGGCATCGGGGACATCATCCGCGAAAAACAGATCGCCATGGACCGCAGCTATAAAGGCGGCCGTAAAGAACTCGTCCTGATGATCAAACCTTCAGCGGAAGCCAGCTACGGAAATGTAGTACGTCTCCTCGACGAGACCACGATCAACGCCGTTGGCAGGTATGCTTTAATGCACCTGACTGCAGAAGACAGGAAAGAGATTTTCTCAAAAATTCTTTAACTTTAATCCCCTTTCAATGTGATCGCTAATCATTAAAAAAATTACCATGGCCATTCCCGTAGTCGACCTCGCTGAATTTTCAGGAAATCCGCAACAAAAAGCTGCCTTTGTTGACGCGCTTGGAAAAGCATATGAAGATGTTGGTTTTGTCGCCGTGAAGAACCATGGGATCCCCGCCGCTACCATCGACGGGCTTTATTCAAACACAAAAGAATTTTTTTCCCTGCCGGGCGAAATAAAAAGAAAATACGAAATAGCGGGACTGGCAGGTCAGCGCGGTTATACTTCTTTCGGGAAAGAGCATGCGAAAGGCAGCACGGCTCCGGACCTCAAAGAATTCTTTCAGTTTGGACAGACCGTGGAAGATAACGACCCCATCCGGTCGGAGTATCCCGACAACGTAATGGTATCGGAAATAAAGACCTTCAATCCCATCTTTTTCAGCGCCTACCGCTCTTTCGAAAATTCTGGCTCCGCCCTGCTGCGCGCTATCGCCCTTTACCTGGGCCTGGATGAAAAATATTTCGACGAATATGTACACAATGGCAATTCCATTTTAAGAGCCATTCACTACCCCCCCATAAAAGAAGAACCAAAGTCCGCCATCCGCGCCGAACAGCACGAGGATATCAATCTCATCACTCTGCTGATTGGCGCCAGCGCAGACGGCCTCGAGATCCTCTCCAAACAAAATGAATGGGTCCCGGTAACTTCCCTGCCGGAACAGATTGTCGTCAATGTAGGCGATATGCTGCAGCGGCTGACAAACGACAAGCTCCGGTCTACCACCCACCGCGTTGTCAACCCCCCCAGGGAAAAGTGGGGTACTTCCCGGTTCTCCATTCCCTTCTTCCTCCATCCCAAAAGCAGCATGAGCCTGGCCTGCTTGTCTGGCTGCATAGATGCAGCACACCCAAGAGCCTATCCGGACGCTACCGCGGGGGAATACCTGGACGAACGTTTACGCGAAATAGGGCTGAAAAAATAAAGGAGAGCTTATACGTGCAGCATATAAAGAAGCATCCATGCAGTTATGGCGCCTGCTAAAAAGCTAATAATCAGTTTCATTCTGTAGATGGCCATTTAAGGGTTATAGCTTTGCGATCCGTTAATCCGCGATCTTTAAGTATAGTGCTGCAATTAGGAATGAAGCAAACCTACCAATTTCGCGTGGGTTTTTAATGTTATTTTAATGTTTTTTGCCTCAAGAGAGGCAAATTTTTGCCCTATAAGACGTTTTTCTTACTCTCTTCTACCATCTATCCCAAAATTCAACCCCTTATCCTCTGACTATCGGGTTATAAAAATTACTTCCCTTTAAACAGTACTTTGCGTTGCATAGTACTAAAAAAGTACATACCTTTATAGTATCAAAAAATTCAGCGTATGAATATCGAGAACACACAAAGCCAGATGCGCAAGGGAATTCTGGAGTTTTGTATTCTCTCCGTTATCAGGCGCGGTGAAGCTTACCCCTCCGACATCGTAGAAGAGATGAAAGCTGCCAACCTGAATATTCTGGAGGGAACCCTTTACCCGTTGCTGACGCGACTTAAGAACGCAGATATGCTCACCTACCGCTGGGTAGAAAGCAACTCCGGGCCGCCACGCAAATATTTCTCCCTCACCCCAAAAGGAGAGGCCTTCTATGGTGAGCTGGAAGCTACCTGGAACGAACTGGCCAACGCCGTTCACGCCCTTGCCAGCAAGACCAACTAAGTACCCTGGAACAAACCAACTCTAAATTTCAACCTCCAAATACTAGAACATGAAAAAGATTATTAACATAAACTTTCATAGCAGGGTGATCCCCATCGAAGAAAGTGCCTATGAAATACTGCAGCAGTATATAGATAGTCTGCGCAGGCATTTCGCCAGCGAGGAAGGCCGCGATGAGATCATCAGTGATATTGAAAACCGCTTTGCCGAGCTTTTCTCCGAATCCCTCAAAAAAGGCGCAGCCTGTATCACCGACGCTGATGTAAATGCCATCATCGCCAGCATGGGCCGCCCCGAAGAGCTCGAAGAAGAGGACGGACCCAAGCCCGGAACAACAGCCTCCACCGGCCAGCAGACAGGCTCCTCTGCCCAGCCCAATGACCAGTACGCCGCAGGACCCGAAGAATCCCGCCGCCTTTACCGCGCCGGCAACGACAAGATCCTCGGTGGTGTTTGCGCCGGCCTGGCCAACTACCTGCGCCTGGACCCCGCCATCGTCCGTATCATCTTCGTACTCATCACCTTCGGCTGGGGAGCAGGTCCATTATTATATATCATCCTGTGGATAATCCTGCCTACAAGGTCCCTGCCGGTCAATGCCAGGAAACGCCTTTACCGCAATTCGGACAACAGGGTCATCGGTGGTGTCGCAAGCGGCCTCGCTGCCTACTTCCACATCGACGTTTGGATCCCCCGGCTGATCTTCGCCCTGCCCCTGATCCTGGGTATCCTTACTTCTATTCTGCGGAGTACCTGGTTCGACTTCGATGGCCCGGTATTCATCACCGGCGGTTTTGGCGGTACCCTCTTTGTTACCTATATCATATTGTGGATAATCCTGCCCGAAGCGGTGACCGCTTCGGAAAAACTCGAAATGCGGGGGGAGAAGGTAGACCTGGAGTCGATTAAGAACACCATCAAGAGCGACCTCGAGACCTTCAAAGGCCGCGCAAAAGAGATGGGCAGCGAATTCCAGGAACGTGTACAGCACGTCGGCCAGCAGGTAAAACAAGGCACCCAGAACTTTGCAACTGAAGCAGGACCGGTCATCCGCAGGAGCAGTAGCGGCTTCGGTCACGCAATAGGTGTTATGTTCAAAGCCTTCTTCCTTTTTATCGCCGGCCTTATCACCTTTGTCCTCATCACCGTACTGGCCAGCCTCATCTTCCGCGGCGATGGCTTGCTACATCTTAAAGGGTATGTACTGGAAGGCTTCTGGCAGAATTTCCTGGCCTGGGCCGGTTTCTTCCTCTTCCTCGTCATCCCCGTCATCGCCCTGCTGACCTGGCTTATCCGCCGCATCACCGGCGTCCGCTCCCGCAGCCATTACCTCGGTTATACCTTTGCCACCTTATGGATCATCGGGCTCTTCTGTATGATTATCCTGGGAGGCATGATCATGAGTAATTTCCGCGCCCGTCAGCACGTTGAAGAAAACGTCTCCCTCATCCAGCCCAGTCATAACAAGCTGATCATCCGTACCTCCGAAGCCGTTAACCGGTACAACGATACCGACTGGTGGTCAGATATCGACTTTGGCAAACACGGCCCCTTCTATAGCCTGAATGAAGACAGCTTCCTGCTGACCACAGTCCGGGTAAGGATCCTGAAAAGCGAAGACTCCGGCTATCACGTCCAGCTGATCAAGATCAGCCGGGGCAGCAGCGCCGCAAAAGCACGCGACATCGCCAGCCGCATCGAATTCCCTATCCGCCAGACCGACAGCGTCCTCAACCTGCCCGAGGGATTTGCCATCACAGGCAACCAAAAGTTCCGCAACCAGCAGGTCCTGGTAGAGGTAGCCGTACCCATCGGCAAACGCATCCTGATCAACAGGAGCATCGAGGATTATCATTGGTTTAATATTAATCCCAATAACCGGCATATCCGCTGGAACGACCGTAACAATGACTGGCGCTCCGACTGGGACGAAGACATCGACGAGAATGACAGCTATTCCTGGACCGGGAATGTAGAATATATAATGACCCCTACCGGTCTTGTCCGTACCGATCATAAGAGCATGGGCGATGAAGACCGCCGCCGCCAGGATAGGTCTGACAGGGATGGCGATGACGACAACAGGAACAAGGATGAGGATCTGGACAAGGACAAACAAAAGAAACCCGGCGCCAATGACGGCTATCGCTATAAAAGCCCGGAAAACACCCCCGGATCCGCAGATACCCCCGTCATTAAAAAAACAGCCCTGGTGACAAAAGAAGAAGAAGGCCTTGTTCAGCCTTATATCCTCCTCGCCTGTTTTACATCTTAATATGAATCGGTCGTTTCAGTACGAAACGATCGTTGGTTGAAGTTGGAACATAGCCTTCCGGCGTCTGCCGGAGGGCTTTCGTACATTTAGAAGCCCCCTTCTCAGGCAGAAACCATACATTTGCGGCTCAAAATCCACTAAATGAAGAGCACTCCTTTCACGGCCAAACACATCGCACTTGGCGCCAAAATGGTAGAATTTGCAGGGTATAACATGCCCATCAGCTACACTGGCATCAACGACGAACACCAGGCCGTCCGCACCAACGCTGGTGTATTTGACGTAAGCCATATGGGCGAGTTCATCGTAAAAGGAGAACACGCTCTTGACCTTATCCAGCGCGTCACGACAAACGACGCCTCGAAACTCACCGCCGGCAAGGCCCAGTACAGCGCCCTCACCAACGATGAAGGTGGCATCGTGGACGACCTCATCGTCTACTGCCTCGAAGAGAACAAAGCCTATATGCTGGTGGTCAATGCCTCTAACATCGAAAAGGACTGGAAATGGATCTCCAAACACAATACCCATAAAGCGGAGTTACATAATATCTCCGATAAAACCTGCCTGCTGGCTATCCAGGGTCCCAACGCCACCCGCATGATGCAGGCGTTAACAAATGAAGTCGATATCCTCAACCTCCCCTATTATACATTTGCAAAAGGTAAATTTGCAGGAGTCGACAATGTCCTGATCAGCGCTACCGGGTATACAGGCGCCGGTGGGATCGAGATCTATTTTGAAGACAAGGACGGAGCAGCCGGTCAGATCTGGGACCAGCTGTTCGAGGTCGGCGGCCCACAGGGGCTGAAACCCATCGGACTCGGCGCAAGAGATACCCTGCGACTGGAAATGGGTTATTGTCTCTATGGCAACGATATCACCGACACCAGCTCCCCCCTCGAAGCCGGCCTGGGATGGATCACCAAATTCACGAAGGACTTTACCGCCCGTGCTATCCTCGAAAAACAAAAGGCGGAAGGGATCCGGCAAAAGCTGGTTGGCTTTGAAATGATAGACAAAGGCATTCCCCGTCACGATTACGAGATAAAGGATTTCTCCGGCGCGATCATCGGAAAAGTTACCTCGGGAACCCAAAGCCCATCTCTCGGTAAAGCGATCGGGATGGGTTACGTACGGCCTGCCTTTGCCCGGATAGACGCCCAGCTCTTTATCAAAGTCAGAGACAAGCTGCTGCTCGCCAGGGTGGTAAAACTCCCTTTTAATTAAATAAGAGTTTTATCTATCCGATTTTAAGGCGTTACGGCAACCTTGGAATGATTTTTTCTTTGTAAAAGGACACCCATCGAACATCTATTTTGCAGAAAATGCCAACCATTCACCTAACGACCTTTGTCGCAGCCCCGGCCGAACGGGTTTTCGACCTTGCCCGTAGCATTGACCTACATCGTAAATCCATGGCTCATACCAATGAAGAGGCTATTGCCGGGACCACCAGCGGACTCATCAGGCTGGATGAAACCGTGACCTGGAAGGCAAAACACCTGGGAAAGACCAGGATCCTGAAATCAAAGATCACCGCCATGAACGCCCCGCTTTCCTTTACCGACGAAATGGTAAAAGGAGACTTCAAAAGCATCCGGCACGAACATCACTTCAAACGCATCGACAACGGGACGCTGCTCATCGATCTTTTTTATTTCGAATCTCCATATGGGGGGCTGGGACGGCTGCTCAATCATTTATTTCTCACAAATTATCTAAAAAAACTACTGGAAATACGTAACCAGTCCATCAAGGAATACGCTGAATCTGAAAAATGGAAGTTTATTTTGGATAAATAAAAGCAGCTAAGCCCTACATTTGCGCTAACGCACACAATGCGTATCTCCGGTACACAGTTATGACAAATTCCAAACCCAGCTTATATACGGCTTTATCTCCGGCCTTACTGCATTTGTACGATCTCAACAATGCCGTCGTGGTGATCATCGACGTTCTTCGCGCTACCTCCACCATCGCTACAGCTCTTCACAACGGAGCAAAATGCGTCATCCCGGTAGACAGCGTGGCAAAATGTATCGAATTAGGCCGCCAGATCGACGGCATCACCGCTGGCGAACGCGATGGTATGATAGCCGAAGGACTCGAACACGGCAATTCCCCCTTCGAATATCCCCGGGATTTTATCAATAACAGAACCCTGGTGCTCACGACTACCAATGGCACCAAGCTGCTACATATGGCCATCGACAGAGGCGCCGGGCAGATCGTCACCGGCTCCTTCCCCAATCTCGGAGCCGTCTGTGATTATTTAATCTCTCAAAATCAACCAGTTGTGTTAGGTTGCGCCGCCTGGAAAGATCGTGTCAACATCGAAGACCTCCTGTTTGCCGGCGCCGTCATTCACCAGGTAAAAGAGCACTTTTCCATCAATTGCGACTCCTCGCAAGTCGCGGAGACAATGTATACGGACGCAAAATCGGATCTTTATGAGTTCATGAAAGCCAAAAACGCCTCTCACTACCACCGCCTCATGGGCTTCGGGCTGGAGAAGGATATAAGGTATTGCCTCACGCCAAACGTCGCCAACGTTCTACCTTTCTACGAAAATGGAAAGCTGATCGTCCTTTAACCTTGGCGACCAAATCATTGGCCCTCCCGCCTTTACCTTTCCCGATATCGTAAGCCCCGATGGGCGGAAGGTCGTAAATTTGCCCTCTTTTATAAGATGATGAGACTCCCTTACCAAGTTGAAAAAAAGTAATCTCCATATCGCGCTGGTGGGCAATCCCAATAGCGGGAAAAGCTCTCTTTTCAACGCCCTGACCGGCCTTAACCAGAAAGTAGGCAACTTCCCCGGCGTAACCGTAGATAAAAAAACTGGCGTAAGCGAGCTGGCCCCCGGCCTTTCCGTCAACATCGTCGACCTCCCGGGGACCTATAGCCTCTACCCGAAACGCGCCGACGAATGGGTTACCTACAAAGTGCTCCTGAATCAGGACCCCTCCGTACACGCCGACATGGTCATTCTGCTCGTGGATGCCAGCAACCTCAAACGAAACCTCTTATTCTGCTCGCAGATCATCGACCTCAAGATCCCGGTAGTCGTCGCACTGACCATGATGGACCTGGCAGGGCAAAAAGGCATCGAGATCGACGTCGACGGCCTGGAAAGAGAACTGGGCATCCCCGTGGTAGCCGTCAATCCCCGCAAGAACAAAGGCATCCCCCAGCTAAAGAAAATTGTCGAATTACGCGCCCGCCAGTTACACCAGGCACCCCCCCGGGCGTTTATCGACAACCAGGGCCTGGCCTCCGGAGCCATACAGGATGTCCGGAAACTATTTCCCGAAGCCAGCGACTATACGGCCATCCATTATCTCATCAATCACGAACACTTCGATTTCAACAACGATCTTCAATCCAAAATAGAGGACATCGAGTCGGCTCATGCCTTTAACCATACCCGTATCCAGGCCGATGAGATCCTGCAGCGTTATGGCCGGATCAAACAGATCATGCAGCATACGGTAATGGAGCCCGATCCCCTCGAAAAGACCCTCTTCACCGAAAAGCTGGACAAACTCTTCCTCGACCGGACCTGGGGATATATTATCCTGCTGGGCGTTCTTTTCCTGCTGTTCCAGAGCGTCTTCTGGATCGCCCAGTTTCCGATGGACGCCATCGACTGGACCTTTTCAAGGCTGGGCGGCTGGCTGGGCCATATCCTGCCCGAAGCCTGGTGGAGCGACCTGCTGGTCAACGGACTCCTGGCCGGCCTCAGCGGCATCCTCGTTTTCGTACCGCAGATCATGATCCTTTTCGGCCTCATCACCATCCTTGAGGACACCGGTTATATGGCCCGGATCAGCTTTCTTACCGACAAGCTCATGCGGAAAGTAGGCCTGAACGGCAAGAGCGTCATGCCGATGATCAGCGGCTTCGCCTGTGCCGTACCCGCGATCATGAGCGCCCGCAACATCGAGAACAAGAAGGAAAGACTGTTGACCATCCTCATCACTCCCCTGATGAGCTGCAGCGCCCGTCTCCCTGTCTATACCATCCTCATAGCCCTCGTCATTCCCCGGAAAGAGGTCCTTGGAATTTTTGGCCTGCAGGGACTGGTCATGATGGGACTGTATTTGCTGGGAACGGTCATGGCTATGATCGTCAGCTATGTAGCCAAATGGTTTATCAACCTTAAGGAAAAAAGCTTCTTTATCCTCGAACTGCCTATCTACCGCGCCCCCCGCTGGAATAATGTCGTTGTCACCATGATCAGCAAAGCAAAGATCTTCGTCGTGGATGCGGGAAAGGTCATCATGGTCATCAGCCTTATCCTCTGGGCGCTCAGCTCTTTCGGACCGGGTCATCGCATAGAGACCGCCAGAGCCGGTTACGATCAGCAGATTCGACAGCATCCGGAGCAGGCCGTCGAATTAGGAAAAGAAAAACAGGCCGCCGCCCTCGAAAATTCCTATGCCGGTCTGCTGGGCAAAGTGGTCGAGCCGGTTATCCGGCCCCTGGGTTATGACTGGAAGATCGGCATCGCGCTGATCACATCCTTTGCAGCCCGCGAAGTTTTTGTCGGCACCATGGCTACCCTATATAGTGTGGAAGGCGGAAAAGATGCCGACCAGCAAACCCTCCGCCAGCGCATGCAGTCTGCCCGGCGGGACGATGGCACGCCGGTTTACACGCTCGCGAGCGGTGTTTCCCTGATGGTGTTTTATGTATTGGCAATGCAATGTATGAGCACGCTGGCCGTGGTCCGCCGCGAAACCCGCAGCTGGAAATGGCCGGTGATCCAGCTCGTTTATATGACAGGCCTCGCCTATGTAATGAGCCTGCTGGCGTTTCAGTTGTTAAAATAAGGCGCCGCATCCCGCTTCGCACCCTATAACACCCCCAATTCTACCAACTCGGCCCTAAATTGTTCCGGCGAACGGAAATAGATCCCATAAAACCCCTCTTCCCGCGCCGGCACTACATTGCGGAGATTATCGTCTACATAAATAGCCTTCTTTGGATCGATCCCAAACCGCCCGATCAGCCGCTGGTAGATCTCCGGCATCGGCTTCCGGATCTTCTCCTCCCCGGATACCAGGCGCCCATCAAACCAATGCAGGAACTCATACTGCTCCAGCGCGATCGGAAAAGTTTCCGCACTCCAGTTCGTCAGGGCATATAATTTCAGATCCGTCTTCTCCTTCAGCTCCCGGAATATCTCCACAGTAGCATGAATAGGCCCGCCCAGCATCTCCTCCCAGCGGTCATAGAACGCCCGGATGGAAGACTCGTGCTCAGGATACTTTTTCACCAACAGGTCCGTGCCATCCTTCAGACTTCTCCCTCCGTCCTGTTCCTCATTCCAGTCCGGTGTACATATCGTCGAGAGAAACCAGCGCCTTTCCTCTTCATCGGGAATAAGCGTCGCATAAAGATAGTCCGGGTTCCAGTCGACAAGCACTCCCCCCAGATCAAAAACCAGTGTATCAAATGATTTCATGTCGGAAATTTTTAGATCCTGATCAGCCGCTCCGCCGCCTTTTCCAATGTCTCTTCCTTTTTCGCAAAGCAAAAACGCACTACACGGTCATCTTTCCCCGCCGTATAGAACACCGATACCGGAATGGTCGCCACCCCGTATTCCTTGGTGATCCGGATCGCAAAGGCCGCATCCGGTTCGTCACTGATCCGGTCGTATTTATATAATTGGAAATAACTGCCGTAAGAGGGAAGGGGAGTGAACCTCGTAGCCGTCATCAGCCGGGCAAAAAAGTCCCGCTTCTGCTGCAGGAAAGGTCCGAGAGAAAGATAGGTCTGTTTGTCGGTCAGATACTTTGCCAGCCCCACCTGCGAAGGGGTATGACAGCTAAAACAGTTGAACTGATGCACTTTCCGAAACTCCTTCATCAGGCTGGGAGACGACACGCTATATCCCAGCTTCCAGCCGGTACAGTGATATACTTTCCCAAAGGAAAAAGAAACAAAACTCCTTTCCAGCAGATCGGGATGACGCAGGATCGAAGTATGCGGCAATCCGTCAAAGACGAGGTGTTCATATACTTCATCGGAGTGGATAAAGATCTCCGTGTCTTTTACGATCTTCCGCAGCTCGTCCATGTCCTCCGGCCGAAGGACGGCGCCCGTTGGATTATGGGGGGTGTTCAGCATGATCAGACGGGTGCGGGGGCTTATCTTACGCCTCACCTCCTCCCAGTCGATGCGGTAATCAGGGAAGCGAAGATCGATCCTTACCGGGATGGCCCCATTGACAACGACATTGGGAATATAGCTGTCATAGGCAGGTTCGAATACGATAACCTCATCCCCTGGCCGGAGTATTGTCGTCAATGCCGTGTAAATGGCATAGGTGCCGCCGGGTGTTATGGTGATCTGTGTCTCGGGGTTGACGACCGTATTATAAAGACTTTCAATTTTTGCTGCCAGCACTTCCCGAAGGGCCGCCAGTCCATTCATATGCGCGTATTGGTTAAACCCATCCCGCATGGCCTGATCGACAAGAGAGACCAGCTCTTCACTCATCGGGAAGTCAGGAAATCCCTGCCCCAGGTTTACCGCACCCAATTCTGCCGCCAGGGAGCTCATAACCGTAAAGATCGTGGTACCGACATCAGGAAGCTTGCTTACTATCGCAGGAGAAAACATGCTCATTATTTGATTTCTATATTTTCAGGACGTATCTGGCTTTCCCCGTACAGGCGTAAAAAGACCTGGGCCACGGTGACTACATCCTTCTGGCAATAGATTACTATTCTTTTCAGGTCACGTTGTACCCAGTATACGTCCCCGACCTGGCTGCCGTCGATATCGTCTTTTGGTGTCGGCACACCCAGCGTATGCGCCAGGAGGTTGAGCGAGATAAAACTCTTATACTCGCCAAACTTCCATAATTCCATCGTATCGATATGCGGTATCTCCCAGGGTTTCTTACCAGAGAGATTGAGGACTGACGGGAGTTTCATTCCGTGGATGATCATGCGGCGGCATAGATAAGGGAAGTCGAATTCCTTGCCGTTGTGGGCACAAAGGAACTTTTGCCCTTCCGAACCCCATTTGTGAAGGAGGTCATAGAATTGCGTCAGCAGCTCCTTCTCATCGTCACCATAAAAAGATTTGAGCGAAAGTCTCCTGTCCGCGGGCGGCCCGGACAAGACGCCGCAGCTGATGCAAATGACCTTTCCGAATTCGGCATAGATAGCTGCCCGGCCGTAGATCTCCTCCGGCGTTGCCGGCAACTTATCCCGAAGAATAGCCTCGGCCTTATGCCGCCATAATCCCTGCCAGTCCGGCGGGACATCGCCAAAAACAGGGTATTGTGACACCGTTTCGATGTCAAGAAATAGTATGGTATGAAGTGGATAGGGAGACGCCATGGTTGTTGCAGCGGAGGCTCTGTGGAAAATAGCCCCCGCTGCAACAACATCTTATGATTGGCCTTCGGCCGCCGGACCCGTGGTCCGTCTTGTTACTGCCGGAGCATTTCCGTTCCGTCCTCCTAAAGATACTGATCTCCCTTGTTCCGTCTCACTTCAGCCACATATTCTTTGATCTCTTGTTCTTTATCCCGTTTGCAGATCATTAGCACGTCTTTTGTGTCCACAACGATAAAATTCTCCAGACCCTGCAAAAGAACCAGCTTGTCATTGGGAGCATGCACCATACACCGGCTGGCGTCGATCACAATCACATTGTCACCGGCAACCGCATTCTCGAGGTAATCTTTTTGCAGATTCTCGTAGGCGCTGTTCCAGGTACCCAGATCACTCCAGCCAAAGGAGGAAGGGATCACATATACGTTTTCCGCCTTTTCCATGATCCCGAAGTCGATGGAAATATTCGTACACTGGGGGTAGATGGACAGAAGCGCCTCTTTCTCGGCAGGAGTATTGAACTTGTCCTTGTCTGCGGAAAATACATCATACATCTCGGGCAGATGTTTTTCAAACGCGTGGATGATGTTCTTCACCTGCCAGACGAAAATGCCCGCATTCCACAAAAAGTCTCCACTCGACAAAAAGGTCTTGGCCAGCTCTAAGTTCGGCTTCTCCGTGAAGGTCTTTACTTTATATACATTGTCCGAGACGGAATGTTGTTCATACTGGATATATCCGTAACCCGTATTCGGATGTGTGGGCTTGATGCCCAGCGTAATAAAGGCGTTGTGTTTGTTGACAAAGCTCAGCGCTTCGAGGCAAACCTTCGTAAACGCCGTTTTGTCGAGTATCAGATGATCGGCAGGCGCCACGATGAGAGACGCTTGTGGATCCGACTGCATCAATTTGAACGAAATATAGGCAATACAGGGAGCCGTATTCTTACGGGATGGCTCACCCAGGATATTTGCTTCCGGCAGGTTGGGAAGCTGTTCCTTTACAATGTCCGAATATTCGTTGGACGTTACAACATAAATATTTTCTCTGGGGATAAAGTTCGAGAACCGGTCGAAAGTCCATTGGATAAGGGTCTTTCCTGTGTTCAGGATGTCCAGAAACTGTTTGGGATAATCCTGCCGGCTCATTGGCCAGAACCGGCTGCCGATCCCTCCGGCCATGATAACCACGTAATGATGTTTGTTCATACTATATTATAGATCTATTATTCCTTTCTGTTAAATGATCCCTTCCCTTATCAGGTTGTTCAGATCGATAAATCCCAGATATAAGCCCCCGTTAGTAACAACAAGCCGGGTTATATCATGGACCCGCATCAGGTCCAGCGCTTCGATAGCCAGGGCATCCGCCTCTACCGTCTTGGGATTCGTTGTCATGATATCCCTTGCGGTCAGCCCTTCCGTCATTCCTTTCTTCTCCAGCATCCTGCGAAGGTCCCCATCGGTAATTATCCCCAGCAGCTGTCCCTGGTCGTCTGTCACGGCCGCAGCGCCGAGACGTCTGCTCGTGATCTCAATGATAACTTCCTTCAGAGCCATATCGATGCTGACCCGGGGTTTCTCATTGTGAATATAAACCTCCTGTACCCGTAAGTAGAGCTTTTTCCCCAGCGTCCCCCCGGGATGGAAGCGGGCAAACTCCTCACTGCCAAATCCACGCAGCTCCATCAGGGTTACTGCCAGCGCATCTCCCATTACCATTTGTACGGTTGTACTGCTGGTAGGCGCCAGGTTGTTCATACAGGCTTCCTGGTCGATGGAAGCGTTCAGCACGATATCTGACTGCCTGGCGAGTACGGATTGAAGATTACCGACGATGGAAATCAAAGGATTACCAAAACCCCGGATCAGGGAGAGCAGGATCTTGATCTCCGGACTTTCCCCGCTTTTACTCAACATTATGACCACATCCTGTTCCTGCACCATACCCAGATCACCATGTATAGCATCTGCTGCATGCAAAAAGACTGCCGGGGTTCCGGTAGAGTTGAAGGTAGCAACAATTTTTTGTGCGATGATGGCACTTTTTCCGATGCCACTGATCACAACCCGGCCTTTACAGGAATAGATCAGCTCTACCGCCTTTTCAAACTGATGATCCATCAGCTGCTCCAGGGCTGCGACGGCTGCGGCTTCCATCCGGACCGTATTTTTTCCTATCTCGATGATGTTCTTACCCCTCGTCATAATTATGTGCCGCAAACCTACATTAAAATGCATTCCCATTATCCCGAACGGCAATCTTTTTGCCCACCCTTTGACCGCCATTTTTATCCCACCCCTTCATCGCCCTTTTACCCCACTGATTCCCATTTCCGGCGGAATACCCTTAAAAACCTTTTTAAGATATTTATAGAACTTTTACGATGGTCGATACTTAATTGGCTGGCGAACAATATAATATAGTTTTTAAATCGCCACATTATACATTTTTGTTTTTCTAATGCTGTGAATAAGCAGTTCAATTTTAACAGAAACAGCTAGCTCCTTCCCCCCTTTTTGTGTAACTTCGCCATCCCTTAAAAACCAGGAACAACCCTGAATTTTCCGTTAAACCCACAGGGGATTTGTTCTTTCGACCAGGTAATAAGTGAGGAAGAAAATTATTGAGCATGGCAACAACCGAAACAAAAAAAACCACTACCAGGAAAGCCAAGGCCGTTAGTAGCAAGACAGCCCCGGAAAAAACCAAACCATCAACTTCTCTGCTCGCTAATTTGCAGGAGCATTTTGGTTTCGACGCTTTTAAAGACAATCAGGACGCGATCATCCAAAGTTTGCTATCAGGAAAGGACACTTTTGTCATTATGCCGACCGGCGGCGGCAAAAGCCTTTGTTATCAATTACCCGCCATCATCAGCGAAGGGGTAGCGATTATCGTTAGTCCGCTCATCGCTCTGATGAAGAACCAGGTCGACCTGGTCCGCAGCTATAGCAGCAAGGACAGTGTCGCCCACTTCCTCAATTCTACACTTAGCAAGAAACAGATCCGGGCAGTACATGAAGACCTGCTGAACGGGCATACGAAGATGCTCTATGTAGCGCCCGAAACGCTGACCAAGCAGGAGAATATGGACTTTTTCAGCGACCTGAAGATCTCCTTCTTCGCTGTGGATGAAGCGCACTGTATCTCGGAATGGGGGCATGACTTCCGGCCTGAATACCGCAGACTGCGGGAGATGATGGACCAGATCAGCCCGAACATCCCCGTCATTGCCCTTACGGCAACGGCGACACCCAAGGTAAAGAGCGACATCGTGAAAAACCTCGGCCTCCGCGAGCCGAATATCTTTATATCTTCCTTTAACCGCCCCAATCTTTATTACGAGATCCAGCCCAAGATCAAGAAGGATCAGACGATCAAGAGCATCGTCCGGTACATCGTACAGCAGAAAGGCAAAAGTGGTATTATCTATACGCTCAACCGGAAGACGACCGAAGAGCTGGCAGACATGCTTATGGCCAATGGCATCAAGGCCGTAGCCTATCATGCCGGTCTGGACAGCAAGCTCCGGGCGGAAAGACAGGACCTTTTCCTCAACGAGGACACACAGGTTATCGTCGCTACCATAGCCTTCGGGATGGGCATTGACAAGCCGGACATTCGATTCGTTATTCACTTTAATATTCCCAAGTCGATCGAGAACTATTACCAGGAAACCGGTCGTGCCGGCCGGGATGGTCTCGAAGGCAATTGTATCTTATATTATTCGCATAAGGACGTTGCCAAGCTTGAACACCTCATGAAGGACAAGCCGTTGAGCGAACGCGAAGTCGGTGCCCAGCTCATCAATGAGATGGTGGGTTATGCCGAAAGCGGCATCTGCCGCCGGAAAGTGCTGATGAGCTATTTCGGGGAGGAATATACAGCGGAGAATTGCGGTGAATGTGACAACTGCCGTCATCCCAAGGAATGGGTGGAAGCAAAAGACGCAGCCATAAAGGTCCTGAAAACCATCAAGGCCCTTGACGAGCGTTTTGCTACAAATTATGTCGTCAACATCCTCACCGGAAAGCTGACACCCCAGATCCAGATGTTCCGTCATGAAGGCATTGCCGAATTTGGCATTGGCAAGGACGAACCCGAACACTTCTGGAACTCGGTCATGCGCCAGGTATTACTGGAAGACTTTTTGAAAAAAGACATCGAAGAATACGGTGTGCTAAAGATCACGAAGAAAGGCGAAGACTTCTTAAAGAAGCCCAAGTCTTTTAAGATCGTTCTGAACAATCACTTCGAGGAAGCCAATGCCGACGACGAAGAAGACAATACAGAAGCAGCCAGCACTACGGCCACCGACGAAAAGCTTTTCGAGCTATTAAAGGAAATACGTCAGAAAGAAGCAAAAAAGAAAAGCCTGCCGCCCTTCGTCATCTTCCTGGAGACCTCTTTACAGGATATGGCGACCCTTTACCCCACGACCACCCTCGAGCTGGAAAAATGCCAGGGCGTAAGTAAGGGCAAAGCCCTTCGCTATGGCAAACCCTTTATCGAGCTCATCGCCAAATACGTAGAAGAAAACAACATTGAGAAGCCCGACGACTTCATCATGAAGAGCGTGGTCAACAAAAGTGTCAATAAGGTCTATATCATCCAGCAGGTGGACAAAAAGATCCCCCTGGAGACTATTGCCAGAAACAAGGACCTGCGCATCGATGCCCTCCTCGAAGACATGGAGACCATCGCGGCCAGCGGCACCAAGCTCAACCTCGACTATGCCGTCGACGAAATGCTCGACGAATACGAACAGGGCGAGATCATCGACTATTTCAAAAGCTGCGAAACCAGCAGCCTCCAGGTCGCCCAGCAGGAGCTTGCCGAAGGCAACTTCACCTGGGAACAGTTGAAGCTGATGCGAATAAAGTTCCTTAGCGAGTACGGGATGTAGAAAATTGCGCGGCCGCGATTTGTACGATCTCTGCGGTCTTGCCCTGCCCTCCGGAGCCATATCCCGGGCTTTCGCGCTGATGCTCAACACAAATTACATCGCCGACCCGAAATTTTTAAGGATTTTCTTCCCTAATTATTTCGGTATTCTCCCCGGAAATCCTATTTTTGCCACCCCAATACAAACTGGGGTAGTAGGTGCGGTAGCTCAGTTGGTAGAGCAATGGACTGAAAATCCATGTGTCGCCGGTTCAACCCCGGCCCACACCACGCGAAATCAAGCAGTTATGACAAAATGTTGTAACTGCTTTTTTGTTTAATTGCTGACCTGGCTTGGGCGCAACAATGTTTCCGGATTATCTTTAATTCATGGGATTATTCTCAAACCTTTTCAAGCCTGCGAGCTGACCTGTCGTCCCCACTCCGCTGGGAAACTTTATTTTGGCCTACAATAAACGGAACAGGAAAAAGCGGAAGCGGCATAAAAAACCAATCATCGCCTATAAGCCGAAAAATTTAGAGTCCTTTTCAACTTCAGCTTTATCGAAAACTTCACCAACTATTTTAAAGTGACCGGACTTTGAAATGAGTATTATCCCAAAGCTGTTTTCCCGAAAAGCTGTTCGGTCAAGTGTTGAATCTCCAATATGTATGAACCTTGCTCCCGTTTCTTCTACCCTCATTTTTCCGGGATGGTTGGCATACTCGCGCCAGTAATATGTAAAGTCAGAATATGATTCATTAAAACCATCTTGCTCGCTCTCAAGCCTGGAGTCCAATTCGGCCTGAGATAACATATACGCCAGAATTTCAGATTAACCCAGTTATACTCCGCAACCACCATACACCTCGATCATAGCCCCTCGCCTGAACGCCCCGTGCTCATGATGATGAACATACCCCAATTGATTCGTAAGCATCTTCGTCTTCCCAATAATAAATTCAGGTGTATTAACATGATGATGGCCGTATATCCAGTAAGCAGCCCCAGAATCCTCAATGACATCAAATAATTCTACCGCAAACGCCTCAGTAAGCGGGCTGTTCTTATAGACCGGGGGATAATTCATTAAGGTCGGAACATGATGGGTGACGACAACGACTGGCTCATCGCCGCCTGAAACGAGAGCGTCCTTCACAAAGCTCAGGCATTCCTCGTGAAGAAATGAAAAGCGGGACGCCGTAAATTTTCCGCCCTGGTATTGGATGGCTGAAAAGTCCGAGATGCTTCTTTGGATATCCCATGCAAGATGCGGGCTGATCCGGCTCCATAAAGTCGAAAAAACAAGTCTTACTCCACCATGGACAACAGACTTGTTATTCACCAGATAGAAATTATCCCGAATCTTCTCCATTAACGGGTTGGATTTGTCAACTATATCAGACCCATAATATTCGTGATTACCCGGTATCCAATATATCGCGGAATAATGATCACAAACGAAGTCGATAAATTCACGAGCCTTTCCTAAATCACAAAATGTCACGATGTCGCCTGCTAATACAAGGACATCACCCACCAATTGCAGTGGATTTCTGACAAGAAACTTTCTGTTTTCCGGGAATTCAAGATGGAGATCTGAGCAGTATTGAATCTTCATTTGTCAAAGGTTTTGAGGAACTATTATTTTCCCCATACCCGGAATAAGATCAAAGCTAATTTGTTTGCTGCAATTATTAACCAAAAAATCACCTCTTCACCATCTTCCCCTTCAACGCCGGATCCCCCAATATCCTCTTCATCTCCAACTCAACCAATTCACTTATATCCCTCCTCACCTTCTCAAAATTCTCATCCACCTCCTTCTCCGTCACCTTCCTCACAACCGGCAACTCCTCCATATCCATGGCTACCCCCTCCTCTTTAATTATTTCCGCATGAAACCGCTTCCTTTCAACCTTCTTCCCCGGATCATCGGCCACAATCCCCACAAATTCCCCCGATGACAACGTCGCAATCACTGCAGGAGAAACCGTCGTCACCGCCTGCTCCGATTTGCTAACAGACGTATCCGAACTATTGACCGCAATGGTCGTCTTGTATTCAACTACCGAATCGAACCTTTCACTTACCCACCTGGCAGTATCACCACCCACCTGCCCGCAGATAAGATTTCCCGATATATTCATGATCTGGCTTGCTTCAGAATCGGAATATTGTGCCTGAAGCTGACTAAGGTCCTGAACAGACAATATCGGTATAATATCATTCGACCGTGCCGTAGCGATGGTAGTCAAAACGCTCTCAGCCCGCACCGTACCGAATTCGTCGAGGACAAGCGCACACGGACGACGGTCCGGCCTGTTAATGCAGTTATTCAGCCGGTCGATATACAACGACATCACAGGCGCCAGCGCCTGCTTTCGAACGGAATCGCCCCCAAGACAAAGGATCGCCGGAGCCTTAGGGTCATTAATCTCCAGGTTCAGGTCATTGCCGGTCAGGACATAATAGATGTCACTCGAGATCAGCCTCGTCAAAGGGATCGTCGCAGAAGCTATCTGCCCATCCAGCATTTCCATGGTCTTGTTCAGATACGCCTGGATGAATGGATTGACTACGGCTCTGGTCGACGACTCTACATTAAGAAGCGTAAACAGCTGATCGTAAGGTGTCTGCGACAGCTGGATGACATGAGGCAGAGTGCAATAGATCCCATCCTTATATACCTTGAGATACCAGATAAGTGCCGCGACGAAATTGATCGCCGACTCCACAAAAAAATCCCCCGATTTACGCACCCATGTCGTGTTCATACTCAACAGAATGGCCTTGCTGATGCCAAAGGCATCTGAGAAATAGTTCAGCGTCCCCGGGTCGATCAGGTTGCAGCGATGACTGAGGGGAAGATCCGTGAAATTGATACAATAAAACCGGGTGCCGGGAGGATACTCCTTCAAATTTTGCCGGAATACATTGTAGGTATAGTTAGTCAGCGTCGGAAACTTGAAATCATATACGAACAGCGACATGCCTTTCCCCACCAGCTGTTCTATCGCCGGCTCGATAACAAACCTTGACTTTCCACAACCCGGGGACCCTATCAACAACACCGCCCGGCGGGGATTGATGATGTTGATATAACTCTTTCGTTTTTTCCCATTGTACACATATCGGCCCCGAAAATTCAGCGAATGCTTCGTATCGATCCGTTTCTCCTCCTGCGGGAAACCACCGATATCTTTCCGAAAGAATCTCCCGTGCGCAGAAGACGCGATCGCCGTCGCCAGCCTTCCGCTTCCCCCAATAACCATTAAAAAGCCAAGCCCGGTAACAAACATATAGGCGCGCGCGATGTCCGTAGCATCACTTCCGGCAGGAGGTGCCAACCAGCCACTGCCGAAATAAAAGATCAACCCCGCAAGGGTGATGAGGAGCGGCCATTTGTACCCGGCCACTATATCCTTCCTTTTGTTGGCGGAAAACAGGGATAACAAAATGAGCGCTATAACCAGTCCTCTCTCCCATTGCAGATTAGCAAATAACTTGGTCTGATCGAGTACCGTGAATATTCTATCAGTGTACACAGATGTATAATCCCACCGGATCAATGCTCCATAACAGCAGTAGTAAAAATCCAATACTACGATAATAACGCTCGCTGCGATAAAAAACCCCGACATATCCGCCCCGCTGCTAGTTGTTTTACTATTCATAAATGAAGGTTTAAATGTTGTTTTTGTATTTCCTGTATATCCTGGATCTCTTCCTGCACACATCTCTTTTGAAGTTCCAGGAGACTGTAGTCTTCTGACAGAACAACTCCCGCAAATACGGATTTGCCAATATGGTCGACAAAAAAGAGATTCCCGGCTGATCCGTTCCTGCTCTCCGTCACCACCACGGTGATCCCTTGCCTTTCAAGATCTTCTAATAACCCTTTCCAGTCAGGAACCTCGCCGGCGAAAGACCACTCGATACTGGTTTTTACCCGGTCTGCGGAATCCTCGCGTAGCTCCCGGTTAAGAGAGAATCTTTCCTTCAGGCGATTCAGGGTCGGCTTTAGCAAAAAACCGCTCGCCTTGATAGGCATTCCTATTCTCTTGCCGTCTTCATCAAGCCCGTGATATATCAGCCCTCCAACTTTACGAAGCCGGGAATTTTCGGTACCCGGGTTCGCCTCTACATTGTACAGTCTTAGGACGGCATTCAATTCTTCCAGAGAAGTATATTTATAATGGTCGACGACAGTATTCAGGACATCATTAATGGCCCTTTTGAAACCCGGTTCGCCATAAACGACTTTTTGAGCCTGCTCAACTTCAAACCGGGCCTTTTCCTCCGGACCTGTCTTAACATTTCGTTGCAGGGAATATTCCCGCTCTATTCTCTTGCAGATCTCGTGGGATTCAGCCAGGTGTTTTAGGCGGAGATGGATCTTGCTTCCATCGGAACGGATACTTGTTGTAACGAGGTGAAGATGAGTATGCCCGGCATCATTGTGCCGGTAGACGACATAAGGTTGATCTGCGAAACCCATGGAACTCATGTATGAATTAGCGATTTCCTTCATCTTTTCGTTTTCCAGGATCTCGGTCTTACCAAAGTTCAACGAAATATGGAGCCCGTTATCGACCCATTTCTCATTTAAAGAGGAGCGTTGATGAAACCGGTCTATCTTATCTTTCATGCTTAGCCGATCATGGTTCTTTAAAAAATTCTCCGCCCAGATGCTTTCGGCCTTACCTTCTGTTAGCTTCTCTTCGTTGTAACGAAGAGCAATAACGATATTTTTGGGGAACTCTATTTTTGCAAGCATTGTTCTGAAATTTGAATTAGGTTTTCTTCTATAAGAGTTATTCTTCTTTTCAACTCCTCTATTTCCGCCTGATTAAACCCACTCTTCGCCAAAAGACTTCGCCAGTCCCGCCTTAATTGAACTGCTATCTCTATAAAGTCGTCCAGCGATCGGTTACGATAAGTGACAGTCACAGGCTTACCTAAAAGTATTCTCCTCATGTAATCGCTTTTGTTCCGACAGAGAGTCTTCTTATATCCCTCCATGAACTTTTCATAGTCATTCTGGTTTATATGGCATTTCACAACTTGTCCCGATACACTCTTTTTCATACCCGATAAGTTTGATTAACGGCCAAACAAAGTTAGAAGGCCATAAATGACAAAAACATGCGAAATCGCATGTTTTTGAAGATGGGTTATGTTGAGATCGGCTTTATTTGAGGTCGTTCCTTTTAGCATACCGATGTTTGGCGCGGCTGTAGGTGCCAGGACTTACACCCAGGTAGCTGGCCAGGTATTTGTCCGGGACCTTATCTACCAGATTGGGCTGCGTCTTCATCAGGAAACGATATTTCTCATCCGATCGCTGTAGCCGCATGTCTTCACGCTGCTCGCTTAAAAGATAATATTTCTGAAGAATCTCGGCCCTGATCTGCTGAAAAGAAGGCCAGTTTCCGATAATATATTCATACTGTTCGAAGCTGATCGTGTGGATGATCGAAGGCTTCAAAGTCTCTATCGTTTCTGTCGCTGGCTCCTGCAGAAAAAAACTCCTCAACGAAACAAAAATATCGCCTTCCGACATCAGCCAGGATGTCATTTCGCGACCACGCCGATCCCTGTAGCTTCTTATTACGCCCGCTTCAATAAAACCAATCAGTTTCGAGGTCTTTCCCTCTGTTACGATTGGATGTTTCTTTTTCAATTCTACCTTCCTGAGGGCATATACAAGATAATCTCTGAGCGAGTCTTCAAGCGTCCCATGTTTCCCGAATACTTTAAACAGGCTTTCCATACCAATTCTTATTTCTTTTCGATTAGTCAATAACGTAAGTTAACGATCGGTTTGAATTGGCCGTACTCCAACTTGGCGTTGTAAGTAAAAAACTTATGTTTTATATAAAAATTATCCCTTATGTAAAAACCCTCCTATATTATCCCTCTGCAGCACCCCAACCATTAGGAAAACAGATCCCCCCATTCGTAAACCCACCTCCCCCCTAAATCTATTCCCACCAAAAGCTAAAAGCCAACGGGTTACCTTCACCCCAAAAGTAAACATGCGATATAATAAAGCTTGCCGGATAGTGGTCTTTACATTACTCCTTGTCTCCTGCAAAAAAGACCAGACCAACACCCCTCCAACCCCTCCACAAATAAAAAAAACCCTGCTAAAAGACGTTACGATCCCAAACCTGCCCTCTCCATTCTACCATTTCGAATACAACAGCGATAGCCTGGTTACCAAAGTTGACTTTGCTTCCGGATTCAGTATCTACGACGTTATCTACAGCGGGAATAAAATAGCCGAAATGAGAAACAATATTATCGTTAACCACGACACACTGCGGTATTTGTACGATAACACAGGTAAAGTATTCATGATCACCTTCATAAACCAACAAAATGTTCTTTACAGGCACGTCAGCTTTATGTACAACGGCGATCAGGTCAAAGAAATAAACTGGGATCACAAAGTGGATAATGTCGGTTTTTTGATCGACCGTACAGTTACGTTCACATACCACCCCGATGGCAATGTAAAATTAATTACTGACCACCGACCTGCCCATGATGGTTCGCCCGAGACTACTACCACCGACCTGTTCGGGCAATACGATAATAAGACCAACGTCGATGATTTCAGTCTTATTCATGACACCTACCATGATCATCTTTTTCTTTTACAGGGGTTTCGTATACAAAAAAACAATCCCGGTAAGGAGACCTTTTCAGCAGGGGCCGGCTTTACCGCCTATACTTCCAGTTATACCTATACATACAATACCGACAATACACCTTCATCAAAAATCGGTGACTTATTATTTACCGACGGGTCCCAGGCAGGACAAAGATCCCAGACACACTCTTTCTATACTTATTATTGATCAATTTATCCCATAGGTTTTCTTCGCTTTTACTATACGCCGACGAAAACCAACTGCTTGTTAACTCCCTGAAACAAGAACCGATACACATACACCATGTGGGCAGTACCGCTGTTCCCGACCTTCTCGCAAAGCCAATAATCGACATTGCCATAGAATCAGCGGTCTTCCAGCTTGAGTTTCGCGACAGCCTGATCAGGGATGAACAACTATCGCAACCCGGCCGCAGCCCCATTCTACTTCGCCTTCCGTATATATATACTCCCCGTCATCGTTTGAGTTCAAGCAGGCAGATATTCTTATTTGATTAATGGGAACTTCGATCAGACAAAAAGGTTACCGAAAAGGTAGCATTTATTTTTTCCCGGTAAAGTTGCTACCTTCCCATGAAATAATGAATCAACATGATCACCTCCACATTATCCCAACTGCACTGGTACAAGATCATCAGCCCAAACTTTGAAAAAGCCATTCAATACGCCCTCGCCGCAGACTTCGCGGCCATGGAGTCCGGCAAGTATCAGATCGACGGAGAGAAAGTTTTCGCCATCGTCAACGAATACACCACCAAACCGCTTTCCGAATGTGACCCCGAAAGCCACCGGGATTATGCCGACATCCAGATCATCGTCTCCGGTACCGAACGATTCGGATATACCCCACTGACGGATCAGCCGGCAGCTACTCCCTATAACCCCGAAAAAGACGTCGCCTTTTATGACATCCCGGAGGAATTGCTGAATTATATAACCCTGCCAGCCGGTCAGTTCATTATATTCTTTCCCTCCGACATCCATCAGCCGGAAGTATTCCTGCATCAGCCCGAAGTAGTAAAAAAGGTCGTAATAAAAGTAGGCCTCTAAGCAGGGCCAACCCCGTACAAAATGACCGATACAGAGAAGATAACGTTTAAAAATGCATTGAAACGCTGGGCGCTGGACCACATCGGACAGCGCATCATTACCTCAAGACAGGTCATCGACCAGGCCCGGGAATCCGCCAACGGCGAAGAAAAATCCTCCGCCGGCGACAAATACGAAACCGGCCGCGCAATGGGTCACCTGCAGCAGGAGATGCATACGCGCCAGCTGACAGAATATATAAAAGAGCTCGCCACCCTCCATTCCGTCAACACAGACCAGCTCTGCTTCGAAGGAAGGGTGGGGGCCTTCATCGAGAGCGAAGACATCGCTTTCTTTATAGCCGCCGGCCTGGGGAAACAGGTCATAGAAGGCAAAACCATCTTTTTTCTTTCCCCGCAGGCCCCGCTTGCTAAATTCCTGCAAAACAAAAAGCCGGGAGACCACATTACATTTAATAATATTAATACCACTATACAAATGGTGTTTTAGTCAATAAAACCTACCTTAACGTATATCCATCAATTTAAAATGTTGCAACCAACAATGAGAAATATCCTGCCATCCCTGCTGATGATTTGCTCAGCCTTTACCGGCTTTTCCCAGACTACGGAGCCGACGGCCCTGATACCGGCGCCCGTCAGCCAACAGTCCGCACCCGGTGTCTTCGTTTTGCCAAAGACTATCGTCATAGAAGCCAAAAACCAACAGGCGCAGAGTCAACCCCTCGCTGACCTGAAAAGCCATCTCAGCATCCCCACCGGCTATACCGTAACCGTAAGCACGTCCAGCCCCGCAGCCACCATCCGCCTCGTCCTCAACACAACTCCCGCGACCTCCCTGGGCGCAGAAGGGTATACCCTTTCGGTCACACCAAAAACGATCCTGATCAGGGCCAACCAGCCAGCAGGACTTTTCTATGGCGTCCAGACCCTGCTGCAATTGCTGCCAAAAGAGATCGAAAGCCACGAGCTGGTGAAAAAAGCAAGCTGGCAGATCCCCTGCACCACCATCACCGACTATCCCCGCTTCGGCTGGAGAGGATTAATGCTCGACGTCTCCCGCCATTTCTTTACAAAACAACAGGTAAAAGACTTTATCGACGAAATGGTGAAATACAAATTCAACCTGCTCCATATGCATCTCACCGATGACGAAGGCTGGCGCGTCGAGATAAAAAGCCTGCCCCGTCTTACACAGGTAGGCGCCTGGAACGCTAAACGAGTCGGCACATTCGGCACATTCCCCGCCCCGGACCCCAATGAACCCCGCGACTACGGCGGCTTCTATACACAGGACGACATTCGTGAGCTGGTGAAGTATGCAAAAGCCCGCTTCGTCGATATCCTTCCTGAAATAGACGTCCCCGGCCATAGCCTTTCCGCCATCGTCGCCTATCCCGAATTATCCTGTACGGACGGCGCCGATCAATATAAAGTACGCTCCGGCGAAAAGATCATGGAGTGGCATAAGACCGGCGGCTTCGATGCCCTCATCGACAATACCCTTTGCCCCGCCAATGAAAAGATCTACCCCTTCCTGGATAAGGTCTTTACCGAGCTGGCCCAGCTTTTCCCCTTCGGGTATATCCATGTGGGAGGCGACGAGTGCGCCAAGAACTTCTGGGCAAAAAGCGACGCTGTGAAACAGCTGATGCAAAAAGAAGGATTGAAGGACATGCTGGAAGTACAGAGCTATTTTGAGAAACGCGTCGAAAAGATCGTGGAATCAAAAGGCAAAAAGGTCATCGGCTGGGATGAGATTCTCGAAGGCGGGTTGGCCCCCAATGCCGCCGTCATGAGCTGGCGCGGGACAAAAGGCGGCATAGAAGCGGCTAGATTAGGACATAAGGTCGTCATGAGCCCTACGACATTTTTTTACCTGGATTACATGCAGGGCGACGCCGCTATCGAACCACCGGTCTACGCAACACTCCGCCTGAACAAAACGTATTCCTACGAACCCGTACCCGACAGCGTCGATCCCAGCCTTATCATCGGCGGACAGGCCAACCTCTGGACCGAACAGGTTTACAACACCCGGCATATGCAATACATGGTATGGCCGCGGAGCATGGCTGTTGCCGAATGTCTCTGGACGCCAAAAGAAAAGAAAGACTGGAACAGCTTCGCCAAAAGAGTAGAGGCCAGCTTTGGCAGGATGGATGTCGAACCGGTAAAATATGCCCGCTCGATGTTTGACGCCATCATCACTCCAAAAAAAGACCTCTCCGCCAACGACTCGATCATCGTAGATCTTGGTACGGAAGTTCAGGATATTGATATTTATTATAGCTTTGACAATTCCAATCCCGATAGTTTCTATCCAAAATACACCGGCTCGCTTGCTATCCCGAAAGATGCATCCTGGCTAAAGGTGATTACCTACCGGGATGGCAAGCCCATCGGCCGGCAGATCAACGTGACCATCGCGGATCTGCAGCGGCGCGTGGGTCTCATCGGAAAGAACACAGCAGCAGCAGACTAAAACAATGAAGGACGTCCTTGGTACAGCAATAAGCGATTTTTATAATAATACATCCACCGGTAAGCTTTGGGTTCATAACAAATACGGCCCCAAAGAGGAAATGCCGGTGGATGTCTATTTCCGGGACATGGATTCGATGCCCGATCTTGAATGGGCTGCCCTGCATCAGTGCCGCGGCAGCATCCTCGACATCGGAGCCGGAGCCGGCAGCCACGCACTGGCCCTCCAGGAAATGAAGCTCGATATTACGGCCCTCGATATTTCGCCGTTATCAACGGCCGTCATGAAGGCAAGGGGCGTCCGAAATGTAATAAACGAAGATTTCTTCCGGCTAAACACAGACCCGATCAGCCCCGGCATGCCGCAGCAGCCTCTCTATGACACCCTCCTTCTCTTAATGAATGGCATCGGTCTTTCCGGTACGCTCAGCGGGTTACGTCTCTTCCTCAAAAAAGCCCGAACCCTGCTCAACCCCGGAGGACAGCTGATCTTCGATTCTTCCGACATTATCTATCTCTACAACGGCAAGCCTCCTGAGTCGCAGGACTATTATGGTGAAATCCTTTATCAGTACGAATACAGGCGACAGCGCTCCGACTGGTTCAAATGGTTATTCATCGATCGTAAAACGCTAACGACTATCGCCACCGAAGAAGGCTGGCAGACCCAACTGATCTTCGAAGACCCTTACGATCAATATCTGGTCCGGTGCAGGCCGCAGTAAAAAATAATTTATCCCCAATCTTAATTTTTTTTATCCCCACGGGCAAATGAGATAATTATTTTCTGCCCTGAATCGATACTTTTAATGCCCGACCGGACAGAGTCCGGTTCAAAAACGAAAGTGCAGATGGCGATATCGGATATATCCTATTTATTTGAAACCTCTCCCGCAGTACAGATCATCCGGATGCGGAACGCACATTGGGTGATCCCCTTTCTTTTTAAAGCATTTAAGACCGAAAACATACTTTCCCTGCCGGAACAGGTCCTCATCAACGGGCTGGCCGAAGAGCTTCGCAACCACGCCGAAGGAACAGAAGATCTCGAAGAAGCCCGTATCGAATTTGGAGAAGACGAAGAAAGCCGTGCCCGCAAATACCTTCTCAACTGGGTACAGAAACGGCTTCTACAGGACTTCCCCGACAGTGAGGCCGTCACGCAGTACCAGCTCAGCGCTCATACGGAGAAGTTATTCCAATGGCTGCAGAGTTTGGAGAAACGACAGTTCGTAGGAACCGAAAGCCGTTTCCGCTTCCTGTTCCAAACCCTCCGCGAGATGGTGGAGTATACCGAAGATGATTCGGTCAAACGACTCGAAGAATTAAAGAACAGAAAAGCCGAGATCGACAAAGAAATTAAAAGGATCGAAATGGGCTTCAAACCCGAGATCTATACCAATGCACAGCTTAGGGAAAGATTGGAATGGTTTACCCGGCTAAGCCATGAGCTGCTCAGCGACTTCCGCGAAGTAGAAGACAATTTCAAATTCATCCATCGCCATATCGTAGAACAGCATACAAAGGCCGAGATCAACAAAGGCGCCATCATAGGGTATGCCTTCGAAGCCTATGACGCGTTACGCAAAAGCGATCAGGGAAAAAGTTTTTATGCCTTTTGGGATTTCCTTGTCTCAAGAGCCGGGCAGGAAGAATGGCGTCTGCTGACCGACCAGCTGCTGCAGCTGTTGCAGGATCGTAGCATCGAAAGCGACGGTGAGTTTGTACAAACGATAAAGTCCTTGCTTCTGCAGCAGGGGCGAAGCGTTTATGAAGCCAATGATAAGATGGCCGAAAAACTCAGCCGCATCATCACCGAAAAAGAGATAGCCCGGCACCGGCGCCTCCGCCAGCAGATCGGCAGCATCAAAGAGCTTGTCTTCCAGTTTATGGACGATGCTACGCCTCCCTGCGGACTTCAGCTGGATACCCCGGCCCCCATTCGCATGAGCATGGAGCGCAAACTAAATCTCTCGGAACGGCAGGGCACGGCAATTGTCAAACAACCCGCCAACGCACAGGAAAAGATCGAAGACTTCGAACGCTTCGGCCGCATGCTCAACACCTCCCACATCGATAAGCGGCGCCTCTGGAATAATGTGGAGCAGGCCCTGCAAAAAAAGACGACCGCCACTCTGTCCGAGATCATAGAGCTCGCCGGCCTGGAAAATGGCATCGCAGAGGTCGTCAGCTACTTCAGCTTCCTTCGGGAAAAAGCCGTCCGGGTCCAGTCCATGCAGGAGATCACAGAGCTCATTCCGTTGGATTCAGAAAAGACCCGATTTATAGAAGTCCCTTACCTGTTGTTCAGCAGGTAAAAAAACAGTATAACATGGCCACAGATAAACAACCTATTTTACCCTATACCCCGGTCTTCATCAAGCTCTTGAAAGGACCGGTGGAATACCTTGAAAAGACGGCGTGGGAGCAGCTGCTCCAATACCAGACCGAACTCACAAAATTCCTCCAGCAGATGGGGCTCATCCTCGTGATGGAAAAAGAGGACGGTTATGCCTATCTCGAACAAACCAGACTCGACGAAGAAGACAACGTCGTCGGCTGGGTTCGCCGTATCCAGCTGGGTTATGAAGAGAGCATTCTCCTGGTCCTGCTTCGGGACATGATGGCCGAATTTGAAGTAGGAGAGGCCAGCACACGCGAACTGATCAAAAAAAGAAGAGAGATAAAAGAATATGCAGAGCTGTTTTTCAAAGAAAACCCCAGCCGCGTAAAATTCATACGCGACCTCGATCGGCTGATCGATCGCGTCGAAGAGCTGGACTTCCTCGAAAAGGTCGAGACAAACGATTTGCCGGACGAACAAAAGTTCAGGGTCAAAAAGATCATCAAGGCAAGAGTCGACAACGAACTATTGGAAAACTTCAAACAACAACTTATCGAACATGCAGCTGGGCGTATTTAGTACCGATGAAAACAAATCCGGGTTCCGTCTCCAATACATGGAACTTTACAACTGGGGCACTTTCGACGAACACGTCTGGAAGATCAATCCCGGCGGAGAGACCTCCCTCCTCACCGGCGCCAATGGCAGCGGGAAAACGACCTTTGTCGACGCGCTTCTGACCCTGATCGTTCCGGAAAAAAAACACCGTTTCTACAATCAGTCCTCAGGCAGCGAGAAAAAAGGCGATCGTACGGAAGAGTCCTATGTCATGGGCGGTTACGGCAGTATCCACACCGAGAACGGACAGTCCAGTAAGACCCTCTATCTCCGGGAGAACAAAGACCAGGCATACAGCATCCTGCTCGCACATTTTTCCAACGAAGCAGAACAGTCGGTTACCCTTTTCCAGGTCCGCTGGTTCAGCGGAAGTGAGATGAAAAGAGTCTTCGCCATCGCACACAAACCCCTGCACATCGAAGATGATTTCCGGCCCTTCGACCTCGGCGGAGCCTGGCGCCGCCGCATCGACCAGCAATATAACAAAGGCAGCCGCAAACAGGTGGAGTGGTTTGACGCTTCCAGCCGGTATGCGCAACGCATGGTGGAAGTATTGGGCATGCAAAGCATGCAGGCGCTAAGCCTCTTCAACCAGACCATGGGTATTAAAGTGCTTGGGGAGCTCAACGAGTTTATCCGCACCAATATGCTCGAGCCCCGCAACATGGAACAGGAGTTCCAGGAATTAAAGAAACATCTCTCGACACTTATCGACGCACAACGGAATATCGAAAAGTCGGAAGAACAGGTGCGGCTTCTTCATCCTTTGCAAAAACACTACCTGGCTTTCAAAGAACAGTCCGATCTTGCCGAACAGTCCCGGCACGAGATCAACACGGCAAGGATCTGGAAGAACTACACCAAATACCATCTCCTCGATGAGTACGTCCGCGACCTTGAAAAAGAAGCGAAACTGCTGCTGCGTCAGA
Source organism: Puia sp. (assembly GCA_036499285.1). Lineage (GTDB taxonomy): Bacteria > Bacteroidota > Bacteroidia > Chitinophagales > Chitinophagaceae > Puia. The sequence continues at coordinate 32,609 of DASYEB010000030.1, forward strand.
CCGAAGAGACAAGACAACAGATAGACAGCCTCCGGGAAGAGGAGCGGCAGACGCTCAACCAGCTTGAACAGAACAAGGCCGGACAAAGACTGCAGCAGCTGGAAAAGGAAAAGGAACAGCTGCAAAATCAAACGAAAGAGACAGAACAGGCCCTGAAAAAATTTGCAGAATGGTGTGCGACCCTTCGCCTCGAAGAAACCACCCCTTCCGATGAGGCCGGTTATCAGCGTATAAAAAAGGAAGCCGAACGCATGGAGAAGAGGCTGGCTACCGAGCTCCGCAACAACGACGAAGATCTCTTCGCGGCACAGGATCAGCAGAAAAAGGCCGCCACAGAAAAAGAGAAGATCGAAGGCGAGCTCAACATGCTTCTGCATAGCCGAAATAATATCCCCGCTAACCTCATCGGGCTTCGCCGCAACATCTGCACCGAATTAAAGCTGGACGACCAGGACCTTCCCTTCGCAGGCGAGCTCATGCAGGTTCGATCCGAAGAGATGGACTGGCAGCCCGCTCTTGAAAAATTGCTGAACCCGCTGGCCCTCCGCCTGCTGGTGCCGGACAAACATTATAAAAAAGTAACCCGGTATATCAACAATACCGATCTGAAGACAAGGCTGATCTACAACCTGGTAAAAGACGTCGCGCTGCAACAGCACGCCGAGAAGGGCACAGCCTGGCACAAGCTGGAATTTCATCCCGAACACCCGCTTAGCGCCTGGGTCGGACAACAGGTGATCCAGCAATATAATTTCAGTTGTGTCGACAACGAGAAGTCCCTCGAACGCTATGAGAAAGCCATCACCATGCAGGGACTGATCAAGAACAGGGACCGGCACGAAAAAGACGATCGGCCCGGTCGGAATGACGCCAGCCGGTACGTGCTGGGCTGGAACAATGAAAAAAAGAAAGAAGCCCTTCAGCGCCGGCGATCGCAGCTGCTCACCGGGCTGGAACAGGCCGATGAGGCCCGGCAGCGGGCCACCCAAAAAGGCAGCCGCCTCCGCGACCAGGTCTTTGCAGCCAAACACATCGGCGAACACGATTCATTCAAAATAATCCACACTGCCGCACTCCGGCAGGCTATTCATCACGCGGAAGAACAGATGACCAAACTGAAGAAGGGCAGCGATCAGCTTAAAGCTCTCACTCAGCAGCTGGAAGGCATTCGCGAAAAGCTGGATCTTCAGCAGAAAGAAAAAGACGAACTGGTAAAAAAGACCACCCTCGTTGAATTTGATCTCCAAACCCGGGAAAAAGAACAACAAAATCTGTCCGGCTTCGTCAACCTCCTGACCGAAACCGACAAGGATCTCCTGCTCCAGTTCCAGCAGAGACACAGTTCGGCACTTTCAGCAGAAAGTCTTTCGCTCGACAACATCGACACTCACTATAGCCAGCTGACCGAAACGGCAGAGCTGGCCGCAAAACAACAGGAAGAAAATGCGGCAAAAGAAGGACGTGAACTGGACAGGGCGATCAATAAAATAAAGAACCCGCCCCTCGAGGTTTTGCAGCGATTTACAGACTGGGCCGCCGATACGCAACGCCTCCCTGCCGACCGTGAATATGCCGGAGAATATATGGAATGGCTGGAGAAGCTCGAATCGGAAAACCTGCCGCGCTTCAAAAAGGACTTCGAACGCCTGCTGCATGATACAGCCGTTATAAAAATGGGCGTGCTCAACGAAGAGCTTGAAAGCTGGGAAAGAAAGATAAAGAACAGCATCTCCACTCTCAATCAATCCCTGAGCGGCATCAACTTCAACCGGCTCCCGGATACCTATATCCAGCTGGGCATCCGGCCTGTCACCGACACCGTCATCAAGGAATTCCGGAACCGGCTGCTCAATGCTCTGCCACAGGCGGCCGACTGGCAACAGAACAGCTTTGAGGACAAGGCAATGCACTTTAAGAAAAACGTACAAGCCTTTATCGATAGCCTCGACGAAAGTGAATCCTATCGCAGCCGGGTTCTTGACGTCCGCAACTGGTTCGAGTTCTGGGCAGATGAAAAATTCCGCGAGACACAGGAGCTCAAAAAAACATACCGCCAGATGGGCCAGCTCTCCGGTGGAGAAAAAGCACAGCTTACCTATACCATTCTTTGCAGCGCCATCGCCTATCAGTTCGGCATCACCCGGGAGGGCCGGAATTCGAAAAGCTTGCGTTTTATTGCTGTCGACGAAAGTTTTAGCAACCAGGATGAAGAAAAAGCTACCTACCTGATGGAACTTTGCAAACAGCTGCACCTTCAGTTATTAGTCGTTACTCCGAGTGACAAGATCCAGATCGTAGAAAGTTTTATAGCACATGTTCACCTGGTACAACGTGTCAACAACCGACATAGTATTCTTTTTAATATGACAAAAAAAGAGCTGAAGGAAAAGAAAGGGCTGGTAGCCGGACCCCTTTAATTTGTTAATGACTATATACTGCATCCGTTTTTTTCTACTTTTAAGGGATGAAGCGGCCAGGGTTTCTACTACTTTTTTTACTGACCGGAAGTACGCTCTTACTTTCCGCTCCGGCCGCTTATTCTCAATCACCGGGAGATCAGAGCCTCAGCCACGATTCCAGTTTTTCCCTGTTGATCAACAGCGGGCTAAGCTTCACCCATGCAAACGATCCCCATATCAATCACTGGCTCGAAAAATACGGGTACCCGGCCGAACCGCATGTTCCATCCAGCTTCAACTTCGAACTCGCGGCTATCCCGGCAGCTTCCAGGCTTTTATACAGCCTCAAGCTGTCTACGATCAATTCGGGCAGAAACTTAAGTTCTTTCAATGTTCTCGGAGGACTCTATACCGCCCTGATCAAAACAAGGTCTTTCCTCTTTTTCGCCGGCGCCGGCGCTGGCTACCATAGCGATATCATCCGGCTCAATGGCAATCTCCCGCCGGATTATCAACAGCTGGCCTCACTCTATCACTTTCCCTTAGCCCTCCGCAGAACCGGCCTTTTCCTGGAGCCCGGGATCAGAGCTTTCTGGTATCCTGTCAGCTTTCACAGCCTCCAGCTGGGCGTATATAGTGGCCTTAGCTACGACCTTGACTTCAATTCCCACTGGCGGCTGGGTTATTATACCAATAATCACGGCAAGTCCGGCGGTCACTTCAAAAAGCTGAACAAACCTGCAGATCAGATGAAAGTCAGCGAACACGGCATTTGCTTAGGCGCCGGACTAAGCCTCCGGATCCACCTCCATTAGCCGCCGCCACTCAAACCGGCATCACCTGCATCACAGATCGCGAACAGCCTGCTCTGCACTCCGCCACTGCGCCGTAGCCACAGTATTTTCCGCAGTTTTTTTCCCAAATCAGGATTTTTTTTCCTGTTGGGAGAGGTTTGTATGTTTTTTGCCAACATATCCATTTGGTAATAAGCCCTTTAACTATTGGTATTTGATTGGATATACTTACTCCGAGGTTAATCCCTCTTTTCCGTCACCTTAAATCTGTTCCGATGAAGAAATTATACCCTTTTCTTACAATCGGTTTTTCTTATACGCTCTGCAACCTGGCCCTGATATTTTTTACCAGCCTCTTTGGCGTTTCCGCAGCAGCTCAAAGCTGTCCCGCCAACGCACAGATCAGCATCAGCTCATATCCCAATACATATTTCCCTGCCAACCAGGCCAACGTGCCTGCCGGTAGTACATCAATAGCATTGGGAGCCCCCACTTATGGGAGCACGCCGATCAGCGCGGGAGACATTTTGCTGATTATTCAGATGCAGGGTGCTCATATCAATTCCTCCAACAATAGTAATTATGGCGCCGGCACGGGAACAGGTGGTGGTTATTTAAGCAATGGCCAGCTGCTGGCAGGCAATATGGAATATGTAGTGGCTTCCAACAGCGTTTCTACAACTGGCGGAACACTCCACCTCGTTTCTGGTCTGACCAATGGTTATAAGAATACGCCTTTCGGTACAAACGGGCAGTATACCTACCAGGTGATCCGTGTGCCGGTGTATTATGATGTAAAACTGACCGCATCCATCACAGCCCCCCGTTGGGATGGTTACTCCGGTGGTGTCGTTGTGCTTTATGCAACGGACCAGATTCAGATGAACGCCCAGACTATCGATGCTTCCGCCCTTGGTTTCAGAGGCGGTGGCGGCAGGGTCTTCACCGGGGCAGGAACAGGATCAAGCAGCGACTTCATTACTCCGGCTTCTTCCAATGCCAACGGTGGCAAGGGAGAAGGTATCGCTGGTACTCCCAAATATCTCAATCACAACAACTCCTTCCTCGATGTCTCCGGTACGGAAGGATACCCTAACGGCAGTTATGCTATGGGTGCTCCGGGAAATGCCGGCGGCGGTGGTACCGATGGCAATCCTGCCAACAACAACGATGAGAATACCGGCGGCGGCGGCGGTGCCAATGGTGGTGCCGGCGGTAATGGCGGCAAAGCCTGGAATTCCGGTACACCCAGCGGCGGAAGACCCGGAGCAGTTTTCGCGGAGAGGTCCGCGTCCCGCCTGATCATGGGCGGTGGCGGTGGCGCTGGTACGACTAATAATGGTACGGGCAGTCCCAACACCGGCACCGGTTTCGCCAGCAGCGGCGCAGCCGGCGGCGGTATTATTATCCTGATGGGGATCAATGGCATTACGGGTACCGGTACGATCAAGGCCAACGGCGCTAATGCCAATAGCTCCGTGCAAAACGACGGTTCCGGTGGTGGTGGCGCAGGCGGATCGGTACTTGTCTACAGTGGTAATGGTGTCACCAACAATCTTACCGTCCAGGCGAAAGGAGGAACAGGTGGTAGCAACCAGGTCAACCCCGGCGGAGATGCACACGGACCCGGCGGTGGTGGCGGTGGCGGCGTCATTTATTCCAACATTACACTCAATGGGGCCAGCACAATAGCTGGTGGCAACGCAGGGACAACCAGCGCTCAATCGTCGAACTATGGCGCAACCAACGGAACCACTGGCCTCCTTGTAAGTACAATGAGCCAGTCCGATCCGGCCGGAGTACCCCTTCATTGCGTAACGCTTCCCGTTACCTTCCGCGACCTCACGGCAGTAAAAGAAAATGGCAGCGTCCTCCTTACCTGGGAAGTATCATATGAGGTAAACACACAGTATTATATTGTCGAACGCAGCACCGACGGCTTTAATTTCAGCGCCATTGGCAGCACATCCTTTAAAGCAGGTCCGGCGCTTGGCAACACCTACCAGTATACGGATGACAACCTCCCCGCTACAGGCGGCAGCCTTTACTACCGGATCCGCGAGCTGGATACCGACGGGCAGTTTATTTATAGTAAGATCGTATCCGTGCGGCTCAGCAGCCTCTCGGGCAGGCTCTCCGTTTACCCCAACCCGGCACAAAGCTCCGTCACCGTTAGCTTTAGCTGTACAAATTCCGGCTCCGTCAGCCTGCGATTGTTTGACATGAAAGGAAGCCAGCTCTGGCAACAGCAATATACCGCCAGCGCCGGCCAGAATAATGTACCCGTCGATTGTATCCGCAACATCCCCCCCGGTACATATATCCTGCAGTGGTTTGATGGTTTGAAACCCGAACAGGTAAAGATCATGGTGAATCACTAATCGTAAATATTCAACACCGGCTCACAGAGAGACCGAACTTATACCTCCCCTAAACCCCAAACCCGGCGGCCGCAAAACGGTCGCCTTTTTTTATGCCGTCAGGAAAGCTTTGTCCCAGCTTTTCTCCATCAGCTTCCTGATAAAATCAGTTCGAAGCTTCAAATGGTCTGCCTGGATAAAGGGATAGAACTGGTCATGGGTCGTGTGAAAATTCATATAAAAAAGCCAGAAACCAAGGCTAAGATAGGGTATCGCCGCCATTTCGCGCTCGCTGACGGGCCGCACAGCCTCATAGCCTTTGAGAAAATCGGCAAACGATTGGCTATACCCCTCCGGTGTTAGCCGCCCATGAAATGCATCGATCGAAATATGCTGCCAGAAGGTCATTATATCATTGGCGAACGCGCCATGGCCAAAAAAATCAAAGTCAAAAAACGTAATCGCATCTCCATCGAAGTGAAAATTCTTTGGTAGAAAATCGAAATGACAAATACCTGACGGCAGGTTCGCCAGATCCAACTGAGCCAGCTTCCCGCTCGCAAACTTCACCGCGCTCTGCAACCAGGCATATGCCTCCGGATCATCCGCAAGAATACCACGCAAGTTCTCCAGCGGCTTAAACAGCATCGTCTCCACATCAAAGGTCCAACGCCTATCTTCCAGTTCTATCGTCTGCGAAGCCATATGAAACCGCGCCATCTGGTAGCCCAGGTTATACAGCTGCGCTTCATTTAACTTCATTACGCTACGGCCCGGAGCAAAGCTGAACAGAACCATGTGTTTTGTCCCTTCTATAGCATCCACCGACTGTATGACAAGACCCAATCTGTCGGCGATGGGCCAGGACACCGGAATTTCTCTTTCCTTTAAGGCCAGTAAAAGATCGGTCTCAGCCTCTATCTGCGACAGGCTACGCTGATCGGGGCGATACGCACGCAGGATAAATTGGGTATCCACCCGACCCGCAGGAGCCGCATACGGGGAAGCACCGCCGCCGGCCCCTATCATGGCATCCCCCGTTGCCCTCACCAGGTATGTATCCCCCACACCCCTTAATAGCATTTCGCATTCAACGGAAAAAACCCCCATGGAAATGGGGGTACGACCTATTAACTATTAACACCTTATGTAACTCGGTATATGTAATACCTAAAAAACGACTTTGAAAACCGGCGCCCGGCCAGGCGCCGGTCACCGCTATGAACGGCTTATCAACAACTGCCGGCTCTCACGGGTACCATCAGCACCAACAACCGACAGAATATAAAGACCGGGTGCATAATTTCCTACAGGGAATGATACGATCACGCCGGCGCCGGATTCCACACTTTTTTCCTGCAATAGCTGACCGGCAGGGCTGATCAGGCGAACCACCACCTGTTTGCCGGATCCTGTGCCGAGCGATACATTTACATATTCCCGGGCAGGGTTGGGGAAAAAGCTGATCTTATTGACCACAGACGTCCGGATAACTTTTACATCCGTATATCCATAGCTGTTATCAAGATCTATCATTCGCAGCCGGTAGAGATTAGTACCTGCCAAAGGCTGCGCATCGGTAAAAGAGTAATTCGTAATTACAGAACTGTTCCCTTTCGCGATCACCGAACCAATCGCCGTCCAGTTTTCTCCGTCAGCGCTTCGTTCGATCTCAAAACTGCTCGAGTTGACTTCCATCTGCGTATTCCAGTCAAGCGTGATGGTCTTGTCATTGTTCAGAAGAGCAGTGAACCCAACCAACACAACGGGCAGCGTATTACCAGGAACCAGTCCGGCAGAACTCAGCGCAACAGGACCATAAAGAAAAGGGTTGGCGCAGCTGTGCGTATATCCGCTACCGCAGGATATCGTGTTGTTCTGCGTAGAATAGGATTTTGATGGAATAGCCGGAGCCGTTGAATGATAAGTAAAATTAGCCCAGTTGTTATAGATATTATTCTGGTTGGCGATATTAACCGAAGACTGATCGAAAAGGGTCAGCGCCGGACCACTCACGGTCAAAGCCGCATTGCTCGTCTGCGAGCCATTGCCGATCTGGATCTTGCTTGAACCGATCAGGTTGATCGGAGTACTGCTGCTGCCGGTAGAGTACATGGTCGAATTGTCATTGAGATTTATTGTACTCGAGATTATATCCACCTCATAGCTGGTATTCAAATAGGAAGTATTATTAAAAGTGAATGTGCTGCCGGTCAAAGACAACGGAGCATTTGCTATCACCTGGCCGGTACCGTTAACCTGGACGGTTGTACCGATGAAATAAGTGGTGGTAAGATTATTTACGTATTGGAGATTCAGCTTGTGACTGTTGATAACTACCTTTCCACCCGAAAAAATACAATTCTGACAGGTGGCGTCTTCGTCGATCGTCAAAGTGGCTCCGCTGGAGATACTGATCGTGCAGCCACTACAGCTGGCGGGTAAAACTGCTGACCAGTTTTTATTGGAAGAGATCAGATAAGTTCCTCCGGCAAAGGTCAGGGTGCTAACGCTCATCAGAGCCATAAGCAAAAACAGGGGGATAGATTTTCTACGTTTCATACTCTGCGTTTTAATAGGTCGAATCAATTTCGATTGATTGGTAGAATACCAAGCAAATGCCATTAATACAAACCATTAAAAATCAAAGAAGAACGCGTGTGTAAAGGCTACACCATTGTCCAGCAGCAGGAATAAATTCCCAATTTGGGTTATTTTCCCAAGCCCTTTCTTGAGTCCAGCTCGGAGATTAATTCCGCGACCAGCGAGGTCCAGCCCGTTTGGTGGCTGGCTCCTAATCCGTGGCTGGTATCCCCATGAAAATATTCGTAGAACAGCAGGAGATGTTCATTCCCCGGCTTCTGATAGAACCAGTTGTATTTCCCGTGTAGCGGCCGGACGCCGTCCTCGTCCTTTTTAAACAGGCTTATCACCCGCTGCGTCAGCTCATCGGCAACCTGCTCGAGGTTCATCTCTTTGCCCGAACCGGCAGGATATTCCACTACCAGCCCGTCCCCATAAAATTTTCCATACTGCCGTATCGACTGAATGATGAGGTAATTGATCGGGATCCAAACAGGCCCCCGCCAGTTGGAGTTGCCGCCAAAAAAGTCCGAGGTCGAATCCCCCGGATCATATTTGATCGTATAGTCTACCCCGCCGATATTGATCGTATAAGGATGCTCTTCGTGGTGCTTCGATAAAGCGCGGATGCCGCCGGCGGAAAGGAATTCCGCTTCATTGAGCAGCCGCTCCAGGAGATAGATGAGCCGCTTTTGCGGGACCAGCGAAAGGAGTATCTGCTCCCCATCACTGTGTTCCTCATTTGGCCAATACCGTTTGTTCTTTAACCGGTAGCCCTCAAACCAGCTGATCCGTTTCTTGAAATCACTTAATTTATGAAGGGTCTTCTTTTCGATGACAGAGACGGCAAATAAGGTCGTCAATCCGACGATAGACTGGATCCTCAGCTGTACCGGCGACCCGCCGATAGACAGCGTATCGTAGAAGAACCGGTCTTCTTCGTTCCACATGCCGTGCTCATTCAGCGCCTCGGCGATCAGGACAAAATGCTCGAAAAACTTGGTTGCAGTGTCTTCAAATGATTCGTCTTTCATCGCGATCTCCAGCGCCATGTCCATCATGTTCAGCGCATACATCCCCATCCAGCTCGTGCCGTCAGCCTGTTCCAGCTGCATGTCACCGCCAAGGGAATGGCTGCGGTTAAAGACGCCGATATTATCCAGCCCAAGAAATCCGCCTTCGAACATATTGTTGCCGTTGGCGTCCTTCCGGTTGATCCACCAGGTGAAGTTGATCAGCAGCTTCTGAAAGATCCTTTTCAAAAAACCAATATCCCCCCTGCCCGTTCTGTCCTTTTCTATCCGGTAGACCATCAGCGCAGCCCAGGCCTGTACCGGCGGATTCACATCGCTGAAGTTCCATTCATACGCCGGTATCTGGCCGTCCGGTTTCATATACCACTCCCGCATGATCAGCAACAGCTGATGTTTCGCAAAGACCGGATCGACCATAGCCATCGAGATGCTCTGAAAAGCCAGGTCCCAGGCTGCATACCAGGGATATTCCCATTTATCAGGCATGGCGATGATGTCCTGGTTCTTCAGATGCTTCCAGTCATGGTTACGCCCATTCAGCTTGCCGGCATTCACCGGCGACAGACCATCGCTCGTAGTCAGCCAGCGCTCCACATCAAAATGATAATACTGTTTGCTCCATAAAAGCCCGGCCAGCGCCTGACGTTGCACAGCGGCCATCTCAGGACTGATATGCGGCGGCAGGACCGAATGATAAAAGCTGTCCGCCTCCGCCTTCCGGCTCTGGAAAAGACCGGCAGGATCCCCGCCAAAAGGATTCTCCATGATCCTGTTGCTCAGCCGCAGATAGACGGATCTTGTTTCTTTCGGACCCAGCGTATAGTGATAGACGGGAGCGAACTTGGTCCCGCTTTTTTTGTCCTTAAGCTCATCGGCATTAATATTCCGGATGACAGCATCATGAAAGGCATCCTTGACAAATGGGGTCTTGTTGGGAACCCCGGATACTTTTTCCAGGTTGGTCTCATTTTCCGTGAACAGACTGTATTGCGCCGGCTGATAGTAGAGATAATAAGAACCGAGCCGGCTATGGGTCGCTTTCACCGAGGTCTTGTCCCGGCTGGTAATGATGGGTTTCTTTTCAAGCCCGTCGTAATTCCAGCGGTTGTAGAACCAGAGGGTCGGCAGGACCGTGATCTCCGCTTCCTTATCGTACCGGTTGGTGATGTCAATACGGATAAATATATCCCGGGAATTTTGCTTGGCGTAGGCGATCGTTACATCGAAATATTCGTCGTTGTCAAATACCCCCGTATCAAGTATCTCATATTCGGGTTCTTCCCGCGAGAGCCTGCGGTTTTCCTCCAGCAGCTGTTTGTACGGAAACTCCTGCTGCGGATACTTATACAGGTATTCCATATAATAGTGCGTGGGAATATTATCCAGGTAATAGTATAGCTCCTTGACATCCTCGCCGTGATTCCCCTCCTTATTGCCAAGACCAAAAAGCCGCTCCTTCAGTATAGGGTCCTTCCCATTCCAGAGAGAAACAGCAAAACAAAGGTTTTGGAAAAAATCGGAGATCCCTCCCAGGCCATCCTCACCCCAGAAATAGGTTCTGCTGTGGGCCTGGTCATATGGAAAGTAATGCCAGGCATCCCCATATGCACTATAATCTTCCCTCACTGTACCCCATTGCCTTTCACTCAGATAAGGACCCCACTGTTCCAAAGGTATTTTTTTAGCAGCGTTAACTGCAAGTCGTTGATGTTCTGCCGTCATGATAGTTGTCATTCGCCAAAGATTACGATGAGGCAAGCAAGCATTGTTCCACGATCCGGTTACTATCAGTCCATTTCCGGCCGGAAGTTACTAAAGTTCCGGTCGCAATCGCAACTCTGGCAGGTTTCTGCCTTATGATTATTTTACCAAATTCGAACGAGTGTGAATAAATTCCGCTGAAAAGACCGAACTTTAGTGCTTCGAAGGGACTAAAAAGCAAAATAGCCCCTTCTCGCACATGGTTGATGTCTGGCCTTCGGCCGGGCTTCGCCCTTTGACCTTAAGCCCCTAAATCCGGCTGTCAGCTATTTACGTTTATTAATAATTACAATCATCCTACCGGGTTTTGCTTTCAAAGCTGCCGGTTTATTTAACCTATTAAATTTGACTTTTAAAGAATTTGGCCTCAATGAACGCCTCCTTGAAGGTATAGATGCTTCGGGTTATGAAAATGCCACCCCTGTTCAGGAACAGGTCATTCCAATCATTTTAGACGGCAAGGATCTCATTGCTTCGGCCCAGACCGGCACCGGTAAAACAGCCGCCTTTTTGCTGCCTATCATCAATAAATTGCTCGCGTCCCGTCACGACGACCAGGTAAATGCACTTGTCATCGTTCCGACCCGGGAACTTGCCATTCAGATCGCTCAAAACCTGGAAGGACTCTCTTACTTTACAGACATCAGCTCCATCGCCGTATACGGCGGAGGAGACGGCAGCAACTTTTCCACGGAAAAACAAGCCCTCTCCAAGGGCGCCGACATCGTCATTTGCACACCCGGCAGAATGATAGCCCATCTCAACATGGGGTACGTCAAAATGAAAGGCCTGCAATACCTCGTGCTCGACGAAGCCGATCGCATGCTCGACATGGGTTTCTATGACGATATCATGAAGATCATCTCCTTTCTGCCGCCCAAACGGCAGAATCTGCTGTTCTCCGCCACTATGCCCGTCAAGATCCGCGACATGGCAAGAAAGATCCTCCATGAGCCGGAAGAGATCAACATCGCGATTTCCAAGCCTCCGGCAAGAATAGTTCAAAAAGCTTTTGTCGTTTACGAAACACAAAAGATCCCGCTCGTTAAATGGTTGCTTAAATCAACTAATTTAAAGAGTACGCTTATCTTCTGCTCCAAAAAACACAATGTGAAACAGCTGACGATGGAGCTTCGCCGGTCCCGCTTCAATGTCAAAGAGATCCACTCCGATCTCGACCAGGCAGGACGCGAGGACGTGCTGCTGGAATTCAAGAGCAGACGCCTGCCTATTCTCGTAGCAACGGATATACTTTCCCGTGGCATCGACATCGACAATATAGAGATGGTGATCAATTATGATGTTCCCAATGACGGAGAAGATTATATCCACCGGATCGGTCGTACCGCAAGAGCCGAGACCGATGGCATCGCATTCACCTTTATCAGCGAAAAAGAACAAAATAAATTCCGCGGCATCGAAGAACTCCTGGGTAAACCCGTCGACAAAGAGACCGTGCCCGCAGAGTTTGGTCCTGCCCCCGACTACAGCCCCCGAAGTAAGTCGAGAAGAGGCGGCGGGCCAGGACATGGCCACAGCAACGGAGGTGGAGGCGGCAACAGGAGACAGTTCAGACCATCTGGTAATTCAGGAGGAGGAGGCAATTCCGGTAATCGCCGGCCGTAAAACAGTCGCAGTTGCCTGCCGTCTATCGCTCGCTTTCCAAGCATCCCGCACGCTTTACGTAGCCTGCACCAGGCCGTCTATCCGGTCTTCCATGTGGAACATGCTGATGGCTTAAACCAGGTTCATCGCCAGCCCCGCAACCAGCCATATCAGCACGATCACCGGCGATGGCAGCCTGGAGAAGCTGAGCAAACTCCACGTGCCCACAATGACCGTAAGCTTTAGAATTATATCCGTCCAGCTTGCCGTCTGCAGGTCCTTCATCATATACAGCGCCGCACCGATCATGATTCCCACGACCACCGCATTGATCCCTTCCAATGCGCGATAGACGATCGCATATTTTTTCAGATTATGCCAGATAGGGAAGAAGAACAACACCAGCAGGGCGCTGGGAAGAAAGATTCCCGTCGTTGCAATAAAACAGCCGAATATCTGGAAACCAACACCTTTATCCTTCATGGCAATGCCACCCATATACGAAGCGACAGAAAACACAGGCCCCGGAATAGCCCTGACCATGCCCCAGCCGGAATAAAAATCTTCCTTGTTCATCCGGATGATATTCGGATTTCGAAGCATCAGCTGCTGGGATTGCGGCCGGGCCACATATTGTTCATACATCATCGGCATCAGCACGTTTCCCCCGCCAAAGACCAGACTTCCAAAACGATAAGTATTCTCAAATAGATTTAAAGGCCGGCGGTTCGGCCAGTTATTATTTTTCGCCAGTTCACTACTTGCTCCGGCCAGCAGGAATATGACGGCAAAAAGCCAGATATTCCCCCATTTGATCTTCTTCGGCAACACCTCTTTCTGCGGGATACGCCGATCACTCAGGTTGGTCACAAAGCCCCCTGCAACAAGCAGGATAGGCAGGATCCAGGGCGCCTTGAACAGCAAAAAGGTGACAATGGTACTCACGGCCAGGATCACCCGCGTAATGGTATTGTGGATGGAGATCTTAAACGCCTTCTGCGCCGCAAAACAAAGGAACCCGATGGTCATCGGCCCGATAAACCGGAAAAGATTGGTGCTTTTCATCGGGAAGAAAGAGAAGAGACCCATCAGGATACACGCCGGCAGAGTCCAGATGATCAGCGTAAGCATCGCAATAACTACTCCGCCCCGTTTGTATCCGATCAATGTAAGGGTCTGAGTGGAAGAGGCCCCGGGCAAAAGCTGGCAAAAAGCACTGTAATCCATCAGCTCCTCTTCCGTCACATCTCCCCGCCGGTGTACAAATGTTTTCATCATCATCCCAAAATGACCCTGCGGTCCACCGAAAGCAGAGATGCTATGCAGGAAAACCGCTTTCAGAAAAGCTATATGTCGGAACAGAACTGTCAAATATTGGGCTGGTAAGTAAACATCTCTGATTGAGGTCACAATATTATTGATTGTTGAAAACATGAGCAAAAGGAATCGGTATAATAGATTACCAATCTACTAACATAAAAAAACTGCTTCTGCCCCTTCCTCTTGCACTCCTGTTGGCTATCGGTACTGGGAGTAACGATTTTTTGTAATCTTGTATTCGATTATAGCGATTCACATTAGACGATTAAAACCCATTCAACTATGGATATCGAAATGCTTCGTGACTATTGCCTGGCAAAAAAAGAAGTGGAAGAAGGCTTTCCCTTTGGTGAAACGGTCCTTGTTTTTAAGGTAAAAGGGAAGGTGTTCCTGTTGGCCCGCCTGGATACCCCAACCCTCGAGTTTAACGTCAAATGCGACCCTGAAAAAGCCATCGAATGGAGGGAACAGTTTGCTTCCGTACAGCCTGGATATCACATGAACAAACGTCTCTGGAATACCGTCACTATGGATGGAAGCATCTCCACCCGGATCGTGCGGGAAATGATCGATGATTCCTATATGCTGGTGATAAGATCCCTCCCAAAGAAGGATCAAAAAGATTGGTTATGAATAATACCCGTTTCTTTCTATCTCTGCCCGAACAGCCTCCGGGACAATATAACGAATTGACTTTCCATCTTTTATATCTTTTCTGATCTCCGTAGAGGAAATGGGCAGTAGGGGTGCATTTAACACATGTACCCCTTTTGCATTTGGATATTCCTGAAGATTCTGATGTTCCGGTCTTTTATAGACGTAGATAGGGTAGTGCTGCAGCAGCCAATTATAGTTCTTCCATTTCGGGAGATTCTGGAAACTATCACTCCCCATGATCACGGCAAATTCATTAGTTGGGTATTTCTCCTGTAAATAGGTGAGGGTGTCGACCGTAAAAGAAGGTTTGGGCAGCTTGAATTCAATATCCGAAACCTTGAAATTATTTTCTCCTTCAATGGCTAGCTGAACAAGATATAACCGATGGTATTCATTTAAAAGGGAGGCAGCAGGCTTGAGAGGGTTTTGAGGAGAGACCACGAACCAAACTTGTTTCAGCTCAGTGTGCTTCAGGATATAACTGGCTATAAGCAGATGACCATGATGAATGGGATTAAAGGAACCAAAGTATAAACCTATCTTCATCTAAAGGCCCTCCTCCATGAAGATATTGTCCGCTTCATCCAGACGAAGGCTCAGGTTATAACCCGCCACAGTAATTGAAATAGGATCTCCCAATGGCGCCACCTGTTCAACTCTTATCAGCTCTCCGGGCACACAGCCCATTTCCATTAGCTTAAGGAATAGATCATTTTTCTCAAAAGAATGTATCCTGGCTACAGTTCCGGGCCCTAACTCTGATAGTCTCTTCATGATGTCAAAATTAATCTTTGTTATATCAACTATCCTTACGATTTTCGGAAATGCCTTCACTTTCAACAGCAACGGTCCGCCTTCATTTCCTGACAGAAATCACCGTAAGGGATAGATCCAGGTTAAAGAGTTTCCTTCCCTCTATCTTTAAAAAGGAAAAAAGACAGCTGTCCGAACTTCAGTATATCTTTTGTTCTGATGATTACCTGTTAAGTATAAACAAGCAATATCTCGATCACGATTACTATACAGACATCATAACGTTTGATCTGTCTGAGCCAGGCCATCCTATAAACGCGGAAATCTACATAAGTGTTGATAGGGTCAGGGATAATGCCCGATCATTTGGGACTTCCTTAAAGAAAGAACTGCACCGGGTCATCTTCCATGGAGCCTTACATTTATGCGGATATAGGGATAAAAGTCAGCAGGACGAGAAACTTATGCGGAAAATGGAGGATCAATATTTAGCCCTATACTTCCCCGAATAGATTTTGGATCCTCCATCCACAACCCTTAAAGGGACCACCCCAAAACTTACCTAACTCGTATCTCAAACCCGCGAGACTAACCGTACTGTTTCACGTGAAACACTCTAAACCGTCACTCAAAACTATCACCGCGGCAACACTCCCATTACTACTACCCTTCACTAAAATAAAATCTCCTTCCCCGGCGTTCCACGTGGAACGCCATTCTTTTTAAAATATTCCATTGACTTCCATTCAGTAATTTTGCATCATGTTTCCTCAATATGACGTTATCGTAGTAGGTGCCGGACACGCCGGTTGTGAAGCTGCCGCAGCCGCAGCAAATCTCGGATCAAAGGTTCTCCTCATAACCATGAACATGCAGACCATCGCCCAGATGAGCTGTAACCCTGCCATGGGAGGTATAGCTAAAGGCCAGATCGTCCGGGAGATCGACGCAATGGGTGGTTATTCCGGCATAGTAACGGATAAAAGCATGATCCAATTTCGGATGCTTAATCGCTCCAAGGGGCCAGCCATGTGGAGTCCTCGTGCCCAAAGTGATCGAATGCTCTTTGCCGCTACCTGGCGCGAGATGTTGGAACAGACTCCTAACGTAGACTTTTACCAGGATATGGTCAATTCTCTCCTTGTGAAAGAAGGGAAAGTTTGTGGAGTAATCACAGGACTTGGTCACGAGATCCGATCCAGGGCAGTAGTAATTACAAGCGGAACCTTCCTCAATGGAGTAATTCATATAGGGGAAAAGAAATTCGGGGGTGGGAGAGTAGCAGAAAAAGCAGCCACAGGTATTACTGAACAATTAGTTTCCCTTGGCTTCGAAAGCGATCGCCTCAAAACCGGTACCCCTCCCCGAATCGATGGAAGGAGCCTGGACTATAGCAAGATGGAAGAGCAAAAGGGAGACGAAGAAATTGTAGGCTTTTCCTACCTCGATATCCCAAAACCCAAACAACAAAGAAGCTGCTGGATCACCTATACCAACCAGACAGTTCATGATATACTTAAGACAGGTTTTGATAGAAGTCCGATGTATACCGGTAGGATAGAAGGCACAGGCCCCCGATATTGTCCAAGTATCGAAGACAAGATCAATCGCTTTGCAGAAAGAGAAAGACACCAGCTCTTTATTGAACCCGAAGGCTGGAACACCATCGAGATCTATGTCAACGGCTTTTCAACCTCTCTTCCTGAAGAAGTACAAAATCAGGCCCTGAGACAAGTACCCGGCTTTGAGAACGTCAGAGTATTCCGCCCGGGCTATGCCATCGAATATGATTTCTTCCCGCCCACGCAGCTGAAACATTCCCTCGAAACCAAACCCTTGGAGAATCTTTTTTTTGCCGGCCAGATCAACGGAACAACAGGCTATGAAGAAGCCGCCTGCCAGGGACTCATGGCAGGTATCAACGCTCATCAAAAGATCAACCAGCTGGAACCCGTCATTTTAAAAAGAAGCGAAGCTTATATAGGAGTTCTGATCGATGACCTTATCAGCAAGGGCACAGAAGAACCCTACCGCATGTTTACCTCCCGCGCAGAATTCAGGACATTGCTTCGCCAGGACAACGCCGATCTCCGGCTTACAGAAATGAGCTATCGCCTTGGCCTCGCCTCCCAGGAGAGAATGGAAAAAACGTTATTAAAAAAGACTGGTGTAGAAAAAATAAAAGAGTTACTAAAAGACTTCTCACTGGACCCGGCAGAATCCTCAGATTATCTTACCAACAAAAATTCCGCTCCTCTGCTTCAAAAACAAAAAGCTCAACAGGTTCTCCTCCGTCCGGGTATCGATCTTAATTCTATGTCAACCGCCATCCCGCGACTCGGTGACGCTCTTACCGATTATACACCCGAGATCCTCGAACAGGCGGAGATCCAGGTGAAGTACGACGTGTACATTGAAAAAGAAAAAGACCTCGTAAAAAAAATGTCCCAACTGGAAGACCTCCTCATACCGGACAATTTCAATTACGACCGTATCTCCTCCCTCTCAAACGAAGCCCTCCAAAAATTCAAAAAGATAAAACCAAGAACACTCGGCCAGGCCAGCCGCATCAGCGGAGTAAATCCCAGCGATGTACAAATACTGATGGTATTTATGGGAAGATGAGACCGCTGACCACCAAAGATATATCGCCAGGCTTTAGTAGTTGAACAGCGGCGTTGGAGATTGTGCCATTAGGCAACTAGCACAAAGACTCCAGCCAAATCAAAAAAGCCCGAAAAATAACTTTCGGGCTTAAAATATTTCAATAAAACAGGACGAATTAGACCAATATAAAACACAAAAAATTGATTATCAATGTTTTACAAATTATAATCCATACCTCGCGCTAATATCCAGCATCCTTTGTATCGGCTTTTTCGCCGCAACCATCAATTCCGGGTCCATCAACAACTCAGGTTGTTCATACTTCATACACAGGTATAGCTTCTCAAGCGTATTAAGCTTCATATGCGGGCAGTCGTTACACGCACAGTTGTTGGTAGGGGGGGCCGGTATAAAGGTCTTTGTTGGGGAGCTTAGCTCCATCTGGTGAAGAATGCCGGCTTCGGTGGCAACGATATACTCCCTGGACTCGTCTTTTTTGGTATAATTCAACAAGGCAGTCGTCGAACCGATATAATCCGCCAGCCTCAGGATCGGCTCCTCACATTCCGGATGTGCGATCAGCTTAGCCTCAGGATGCCGGATCTTCAGCTTCGTGATCTTCTCCAGGCTAAAGATCTCATGAACCATACAAGCCCCATCCCACAAAACCATATCCCTTCCCGTCTTCTTGATCAGGTAAGCCCCCAGGTTCCTGTCCGGTGCAAAAATGATCTTTTGATCCCTTGGAATACTTTCCACGATCTTTTCAGCGTTGGAAGAAGTGCAGATTATATCGCTCAGCGCTTTCACCTCTGCAGAACAGTTGATATAAGAAATAACAATATGATCCGGATGTTTTTCCCTGAATGCCTTAAACAGATAACCCGGCGCAGAATCAGCCAGCGAACAACCCGCTTTCAAATCCGGCAGCACCACCTTCTTCGTGGGGTTCAGTATCTTGGCCGTCTCCGCCATAAAATGCACTCCCGCAAAAACGATCAGGTCCGCAGTCGTCTTTTCCGCCTGCTGAGCCAGACCAAGACTATCCCCAAGATAATCGGCAACATCCTGGATATCCGACCCCTGGTAATAATGAGCGAGGATGATCGCATTCTTTTCCTTCTTCAGTTTCTCGATCTCAAGAAAAAGATCCAGCTCAGGGGAAATGGCAATATCCAAAAATCCCCGTGTCTCTATTTTTTTAGTGGCTTCTTCAATGTTAATATCTGCCATAGTATTTAATAATAACTATTATTTATAAATAAAACTACTATTACTATCCTGGTGGATTCGTGGATAAGAAATTTTTCAAACCCCTTGAAAATCGAAAGTTTGGTAGTTATGCACCGTATTCCACATTTACTTAACACCCGAATCCGCTGTTTGGATGCGCATTTCTCCTGCTTTTCCACTGCTGTGGAGGAAAAAGACATCCGGAAAACTATTTTACCCCTCCGGTGTCAACTCCTGTGGAATAACCCCGGGCTTGTACACCGCGCCCTCCCCTTCATCCGATCCAACAAAAGTTGTTTTCCATCTACTCCCAGTTTCTGAACCTCAAAAAACAGGCTTTTCCACCGAATGACCAAGTTATTCATAACTCCTTGTTGATTATGGTTTCACGTCAAATGTTCCACGGAAGCCAACTTCTCAAAGAACCTGGTTAAAACGCTGAACAGATGCCCTTCTAACACCCTTTTCCACAATTTGTTCATAAGCAATTTTCCCCTATTTTTGCCATCCCCTTGATCCGAAATAACCATAATATATAGGTGCGGGGTAAAATTACAAAACACAAATATCTTTCAGGGAGAATCATCTTATGTCAATTATTCAGCAAATACGGGAAAGAGCAGCCTGGTTAGTTTTCGGTGTTATCGTCTTGAGTCTCATCGGTTTCATTTTCATGGACGCCAGGACAACCCGCCTTTTTTCCGGTAACCGGTCTACCGTCGTTGGTACTATCGATGGGGAAAAGATCGAGTTCAACGATTTCCAACGCCAGGTTACCAGCGCCGAAGAACAAGCCAAGCAGAGAGGTTATCCCATGAATGAAGCTATTCAGCAGAATATAAAGGAGACAGTATGGAAACAGGTAGTTGAAGATGCCCTGCTCAGCAAAAACTATACAGCCCTTGGCCTGGACGTCAGCGACAGAGAGGTCAACGATATGCTGGTCGGCGCCAACGCCATCCCCGATGTCAAACAGGCATTCACCGATCCAAAGACCGGGATTTTTGATGCCCAGGCAGCCGCAGCCCAGATCAACCAGCTGCGGGCCCTGTATAAATCAGGTCCTAAGAAGAACGCCGACAATGCCCGTTATGACGGCGCCCGCAGATTCTTCGAAGAATCCGTTCCCCAGATCATAAAGATGCGCCTGCGGGAAAAATATACCTCCCTCCTGGCCAATAGCTCCTATGTACCCAAATGGATGATAGAAAAGATGAACGCCGACAACAGCCAGCTGGCCAGCGTCTCTTATGTCAACACTCCTTATTTTACTATCCCTGACAGCTCCGTGAAAATATCGGATGCTGAAATAGATGAGTATGTCAACAAACACAAAGAGCAGTTCAAACAGGAAGAAAGCCGCAGCATCGCTTATGTCAGCTTTGACGCCTCTCCCAGCTCCGCAGACAGCGCAAAGCTGAGAAGCCAGCTGGCCGAACTAGCTACGGAATTTGAAAAAGCTCCCGATCCCCAGGCTTTCTTAGCCCGCGTGGGGACGGAGCAGGCTTATTTCGACGGATATATCGGTAAGTCACGGATCCAGGTCCCCAACAAGGATTCAATTTTTTCCCTTCAGAAAGGACAGGTCTTTGGTCCTTACCAGGATGCCGGCAACTACAGCGTCGCCAAACTTATCGACGAAAAGACACTCCCCGATTCCGTCCGCGCCCGCCACATCCTCATTGCAACAACAGATGCCCGCACCGGCCAGGTTATCAATGACGACAGCACAGCTAAAAAAAGAATTGACAGTATAAAGAACCTGATCGAAAAAGGCGAACGTTTCGATAGTCTCGCCGCAAAATTTTCCGATGACCCCGGGTCAAAAGAAAAAGGCGGCGACCTCGGCTACTTTACTGCCGACCGTATGGTAAAAGAATTTGCTGACTTTTGCTTTTCGGGAAAGACTGGCGAGAAAAAGATCGTAAAAAGCCAGTTCGGATACCATTATATAGAGATCCTCGACCAGAAAAATTTCGAACCCGCTTATAAGATAGCATACCTGAGCAGAAAGATAGAAACCAGCCCGGAAACAGATCAGGCTGCATCGGGCATGGCCAGCCAGTTCGCGGCCGAAAGCCGGGATGCAAAAGCATTCGACGCAAATGTCGAAAAAGGCCACCTGCAGAAACTGCTGGCCCCTGATGTCGCTCCAGCCGAATACGCTATCCCCGCCATCGGACCAAGCCGCCAGCTCGTAAAATGGATCTTTGAAGCCGAGCCTGGCAATGTCTCCGAACCATTCCCCGTAGGAGATAAATATGTAGTCGCCGTGCTGACAGAGATCAATAAGGAAGGAATAATGCCTGCCGCAAAAGCAAGGAATCAGGTCGAGCCGATCCTTCGCAACAAAAAGAAATCAGAGCAGATCATAAAGAAGCTGGGTAATCCTGCTTCCCTCGAAGCTGTCGCCAGCGCCTCCGGACAACAGGTTCAGCGCGCAGACAGCCTCCGCTTCTCCTCGCCCTATATCCCGAATGCAGGCCAGGAACCAAAAGTTGTCGGAGCTGCATTTGACAAGGGTCTTGTCGGTAAAGCAACCTCACCTGCCATCTCCGGAACCACCGGCGTATTCTTTGTAAAAGTGGAGAACGTCAGCGCCGTTTCCAATCCCGAAGCCGACCTGCAGCAGCAGCGCTTCATGCAGGAACAACAACAACGCTACAGAATTACCAACGGCCTGGTCGACGCCCTCCGGAAATTGGCAACGATCAAAGATGACCGCGGTAAATTTTACTAAAAGCTAAATTCTCATAAAATAAACCCCACGCCAGTGGGGTTTATTTTTATACTATCTTTGCACCGTGAGCGAAGAGATCATCAATAAAGTGGCGCAAAGCGGGTTACTCAACCTCGACCTCGAAGACTACTATCCCCGGGAAGAGATCATCGTTTTTGATCTGAAACCGCTGCTCTTCATGGAAATGATCGTGAAGGAAAAAGAATTCCGGACCGCCCTCTCAGCTGTCGACTGGAGTGCCTTTCAGGACAAGATAGTCGCCGTCACTTGTAGCGCAGACGCTATCATCCCAGCCTGGGCCTATATGCTAGTGGCCGTCGCAGCACAACCATTTGCCAAAGACGTTGTGTTCGGGGATAAACAGGCGGCCCTTCAACAAGCCTTCGTCAACAGTCTCCGCGACCTCGACATCAATGAATTTACCGATAAAAGAGTCATAGTGAAAGGATGCGGCGACCTGTCTGTAGGCGGATTCGCCTACATGGAAATAGCCCGGCTCCTGCGTCCTGTGGTGAAAAGTATTTTATATGGGGAGGCGTGTAGCAATGTCCCCGTATACAAGAAAAAATAGTCGGCCTGCTTCCCATATTCGCCTATAAAACGGACTAGTTATGGATGTTGAAATTTTGGCCCGCGTACAGTTTGGCTTCACCATTGGATTTCATTATATCTACCCCCCGCTCAGCATCGGCCTGGGCCTGATCCTCGTCATTCTGGAGGGCCTTTACCTAAAGACCGGCGATAAGATCTACGAAATGGCGGTCCGCTTCTGGATCCGCATCTTCGCCCTCATCTTTGGCATCGGTGTCGCTACCGGCATCATCATGGAATTTGAGTTCGGGACTAACTGGGCTACCTATTCGAAATATGTGGGCGACATATTTGGCAGCGCCCTGGCAGCAGAAGGCATCTTCGCCTTCGCGCTGGAATCAGGTTTTCTCGGGATCCTTATCTTCGGCTGGAACAGGGTCGGACCCCGCATACATTTCCTGTCCACCATCATGGTATTTTTCGGCTCGCTCTTCTCCGCCGTCTGGATAGTAGTAGCCAATTCCTGGCAACAGACACCCGCAGGGTATCACATCGTCGGAGAAGGCTTGAATGCCCGCGCCGAGATCACCGACTTCTGGGCAATGGTTTTCAACCCTTCCAGCGTCGATAGACTGCTCCACGTATGGATAGGCGCTATCCTTGCCGGAGCCTTCCTCGTACTCAGCGTTAATGCCTGGTATATGCTCCATAAAAAACATTTGGAGATAGCCCGGCCGACCTTTAAAATTGCGCTTACCGTAGCAACCATCTTTTCCCTCCTTCAACTTTTCATCGGCGACCGCAGCGCCGACAAGGTTGCCCAATATCAGCCGGCTAAGCTCGCGGCTATGGAAGGACATTACGATAGCAGCGCCGTAGCCGATATGTACCTCTTCGGTTATGTCAATAAAAAAGCTGAAACAACGACCGGCGTCAAAATTCCCGGAGGCCTGTCCTTTTTGACACATGGCAGCTTCAAAGCTCCGGTGACCGGCCTCAGAGCTTTCAGGCCGGAAGACCGCCCATCACAGGTCAACTCCGTCTTCCAGTTTTATCACCTGATGGTCATCATGGGCTTAGCTATGATCGGTCTCTCGCTTTTTGGCTGCTGGCTCTGGTGGAGAAAAAAACTTTTTGACCACCGCTGGCTGCTGTGGATCTTCGCCTGGAGCGTTATGCTCCCCCAGGTGGCTAACCAGGCCGGATGGTTTACCGCCGAAATGGGCCGCCAGCCCTGGGTCGTATACGGATTGCTCAGAACATCCGATGCCCTTTCAAAAGTCGTCACCGCCAACCAGATCCTCTTTTCCCTGATCCTCTTCACCATCGTTTATATCGTCCTGTTCGCCCTCTTCCTTTTTCTGCTGAACCGCAAGATCCAGCATGGACCGGTCGACTATGGCACGAAAGAACCGATAGAAGATGGAAACAGAAGAGATAACCCCCTGCTCGAACACGAACAAGCCCAGTAGATGGAGGAACACACCTGTACCCTGAACATCCGCACGAATAATTGTTTTATCATCGTTTCCTCATCCAACGGCAAAAACGGAAAACATGCAAACATTCTTAGGTCTGGATTATAATCTGTGGTGGTTTATAGTTTTCGGAGCCGTCATCAGCGGTTATGCTATCCTCGACGGTTTTGATCTGGGCGCCGGCTCGCTCCACCTGTTCCTGAACAAGGAACAAAGCCGCCGCATCGCGATGAACGCCATCGGGCCGATCTGGGACGGGAATGAGGTCTGGCTCGTCATCGGCGGCGGCGCATTGTTTGCCGGCTTCCCGGTAGCGTACGCCGCGATCTTTTCCGCATTTTATATCCCCTTTATGATCTTCCTGGTCGGACTGATCTTTCGCGCCGTCAGCATCGAGTTCCGCAGCAAGGAACCCTGGCCCTGGTGGCGAAAGGCCTGGGATATCGTTTACTGTTCGGCGTCCATCATCATCTCCCTTTCCCTCGGTCTTATGCTGGGCAATGTCGTGGAAGGCGTGCCGCTCGACAGCAACCGGGAGTTTTCCGGCGACTGGCTTTCCTTTTTCAACCCCTTCGCCATCCTCGTTGCCATCACCACACTCGCCCTTTTTATGATGCACGGGGCTATCTTCCTTACCATGAAGACAGAGAACAGACTGTTTGTAAAACTGCACGTCCTTGCCAACAACTTCATTATCTTTTTTGTCGTCAGCTTCGTCATCACCACGCTCTATACCCTGCTTTATATCCCTCACCTTAGCGACTTCTTCAGAAGCCACCCGCTCTACTTCCTGATCCCCCTGCTCATGACACTTTCTATCGCAAACATCCCAAGACAGGTAAAGATCGGGAAATACCGTTTTGCCTTTATCAGCTCGGCCATTACCATCGCCCTGCTGCTGATCATGGTGGCGCTGGAAGTTTTCCCCTATCTCCTGTATTCCCCCCAGCGCCCGGCCAACAGCATCACCGTCTACAATGCGGCATCCTCAACACGGACAATGAAGATCCTGCTGATCATGGCATTGATAGGCACACCCCTGGTGGGCGTTTATACGTCCTTTGTTTTCTGGACCTTTAAAGGAAAAGTGAAATTGGATGAGATGAGTTACTGATCGTCGCCATCCGTCACCGGCGCGACCAGGCGGTTCGCCTTATAACAACGTCCCGCTCATCACGACATAGGCTACCGTAAAATAAATGATCAGCCCCGTCACATCCACCAGCGTTGCTACAAAGGGCGCCGAAGAAGCCGCCGGATCAGCTCCCAGCTTTTTCAGGATCAGCGGCAGCATACTCCCCGACAAAGTCCCCCACATCACCACGCCAATAAGTGCAATAAGCACAGTTGTAGCTATCTTGATCCAGTGAAGACCGTAGTTGTATAAATGAAACTCCTGCCAGATGGCAACACGCAGGAAACCGACGACCCCTAAGATGGCGCCCAGTACAAGACCCGACAACACCTCCCGGCGGACAACCCGCCACCAGTCCCGGAAACCGATCTCCCCCAGCGCCATAGCACGGATGATAATGGAAGAAGCCTGACTGCCGGAATTTCCCCCGCTGGAAATTATCAGCGGGATGAACAGCGCCAGCACAACGGCCTTGCTGATCTCATCTTCGAAATGACCCATAGCCGTGGCCGTAAGCATTTCTCCCAAAAACAGGATGATCAGCCAGCCCGCACGTTTCTTCACCAGGCTAAAAAAGGAAATCGTCGTGTAAGGTTCATCCAGCGCTTCGGAACCCCCGATCTTCTGTATTTCCCTGGTGCCCTCCGATTCCGCAAGTCTTAAGACATCATCCAAGGTGACGATGCCCAGCAGGACGCCGTTGTCATCGGTCACCGGCAGGGCATAGCGGCTATTGTTGCGGAAAACCTTTATCGCCTCTTTCTGCGCCGCATTTACATTCAGGGCTATAAACTGGTAATCCATGATCTCGGATACCCGCGTCCCGGGGTCGACGATCAGGAAATCCTTGATATTGATGTCGTCGATCAGCACGCCTTTCTCATCTATTACAAAAAGCCAGTTCAGCGTCTCCGTCGCCTGCCCCCGCAGTCTTATCACCGACAGCACTTCCTGGCAGGTCTCGCTGGTTTTTATCGAGATATAGTCCGGAACCATCAGCCGCCCCACCGATCCTTCCTCATAACCCAGCAGCTCGAGAGTTTCGGCACGACGTTCGGGCGTCAGGACCTTTAACAGCTCCTTGACATAATTGCCCGGCAGCTCTTCCAGGAAAGCCGTCCGGTCATCCGGCTGCAGCGCATTCAATAGCTCTGCCGCCTTTTCTTCCGGCAGAGCCTTGATGATCTGCTCTTGTTTATTCTTTCGCAGGAATTTGAATGCCCTCGCAGCATGTTTTGGGTCGAGATGCTGAAACAGCTTTACTGCCCACTTCGTATTACGATTCGTAAACTCAGCGATCTCGCGTGGATTCAGCTTGCTCAGCTTTACAAAATCTACGATCTTGTTGTGCTGGATCAGATTTTTGATATCATTCAGATTCGGCATACTTCAAAAATAGCAAACCCGGCCCTTTTATGAGACCGGAGATACACATTATTTTACTGTTATATGATCCACGTTTCAACTCACGGGGAAAGGATCCCGTCAGTCCAGTGCAGGATCAGATTCTGACCCGCCACCTGGTTGGCAAACAACAAATTTACCGGGACCGGATTACTGGCTGTAGTCAACTGTGGGAAACCGCCATTATACGTCACAGTCACATCGCTTCCCTGCAAACGCTGGACGCTGGCCGGAAAAGAAGGGGAGAAATAACTTCCCTTTATCACCTGGTTGCCGAGCAACTGGACTATCGTATTGTAATCGGCAGAGTCGATGGCTCCGACGCTGTCATAACCCGCCTTTCGGAAAGCATCGTTCGAAGGGGTCAGCAGGGTATAGCTGCCGGATAAGAGAGCGGAATCGTAGAAATTGGTCCGGATAAAAGCCTCGTTCAGAAAGGTCAGGCTGCTATCATTGAATAATAGCTCAGGAAGAGAGTCTAATGGAGACGACATGGCGGCATTGAGAAAATATACTTTCGCCTTTCCCACCTGTTGCGGAGTTCCGGAGTTCGTGGCCGCATAGGTGTTGAAGAGTATCGTCCCATCGCTTTGTCTCTGCGCATAGATGGGCGGGCCCAACAGGGTAGTGTTGGCAGTCAGCGTCCCGCTGTCCGCAACCAGGCCGGAAGGCAGGTATTGATAACGCAGCATCCGGTCGATCAGCGCCGAGCTCGAAGAATCCACAATACTTTCAGGATATCCGGCCTCCCGCAGCGCCGCATTGGTTGGGATCAGGATGGTTACAGAATCGTCCGCAAGCAGCGCCACATCATTCCCTCTTAACAAAAGGTGGTGAAACAAGGTCAGGCTGGTGTCCGAGTTGACCAGGTTCTGTAAGGGCGTATTGGGATTATTGACCGTTGCGGTCTTCGACTTTTTGCACGATAGTAAACCGATGAAAAGCAGGCTGATAAGCAATATCTTCTTCATCCTAAGATCGGTTTTAGATGTTAGATCCTACAATTTCTCGTAGAGCGCTCTCAGCCGGTCCCGGGTCATCAATTTTTCCCAGTCCTTTCCGAGGGCATTTTCCCACAAGGGCTTCATCACCAGAGAAACGTCAATCATCGTATTGAATTGTTCATCGGTAAGCCCTTTTGTGATATGTTGCGGGATATCGATCTTGTTTTTTTCCACCATCTTCTTGAACTCATAGACCCCGTCGGGGTAGAATTCCTCCAGCTTGTCAAATACAATACAGTTGCCGATGCCATGTTTGGTTCCCAGCAGATAGGCCAGGCCGTAGCTGACAGCATGGGCGACCCCTACCTGGGAATAGGCAATGCTCATGCCCCCGGCATAAGAAGCCATCATCAGCTTGTCATCGGAGTCGTCGTCCCAGACCTGTTTTTTTACATAGACCTCCTGGCAAAGCTGCAGGGCCTTTTCGCCATAAGATTTGCTGAACTCATTCAGGTACGTGCCCGTCAGACTCTCGATACAATGGATATAACAGTCCATCCCGGTATAAAAACGCTGGTTGGCAGGGGCGCCGGTCGTCAGCTCGGGGTCGAGGACGATCTGGTCAAAAGGCGTAAAGTCGGAGTTCATGCCCAGTTTCTTGGTGGGACCGGTAAGAACCGTAGTCCGGGACACTTCCGCACCCGTCCCGCTGAGAGTCGGGATCCCAACCTTATAGACACCGGGGACTTTTACCAGGTCCCAGCCCTGGTAATCCGCGGAAGAGCCGGGGTTGGTCATCATCAGGGATACCGCCTTGGCAAGGTCCATCGCAGAACCCCCGCCGATACCGACGACCCCGCTGATAACACCAAATTCCTGCTTCAGCTGACTGGCCAGCTTGTCGACATAGGACGTTTTGGGCTCGTAAGTGACATCCACAAAGATCACCTTGTCTTTTCCCCGAAGCGGGATCCGCCGGGCCAGCGGCATATTTTGAAAGAAGTGATCTACTAAAAAGACGATGGGAGCGTCTCCCTTACGCCGGGGAGCAAGGATTTCGTCAAGCTGGTTAAAGCTTCCACGGCCATACACCACATATCCAACCATTTTAAAGTTGCGGAAATTGCTCACACTCATAATTGACAGTTTAAGGCGTTCGCCAATGCTACGCATTTCATAAGTATCAAGATTGAGCCGCAAAATTAAGGGAATGTTACCATACTCGCCCGGAGCAGCACCACTTCATTCGGCAACCGGCAGGGCTACGCAAAAAGCGCGGCCGCCCCAAAAACCCCGGCGCTATCCCCCAGGCTCGGCTTAAGAAGCGGAACCTCTACCCGGTTGTTAAAAATGAATTTCCCCAGCTCCGCCAGCCCCTCCGTATAAAGCGCATCGATATTGCCAACCCCGCCGCCGATCACCAGCACATCCGGGTCCAGCATATTCGTTATGACCGAGACACCCTTTCCAAAAAAATGACAAAGCCGCTGGATAGTCTTTGTCGCCGCAGGATCAGAGCCGTCCTGGTTCCGGGCCACAATGTCCTTCAGCTTTAATTTCTGACCGGTCAGACTGGTATAATATCTCTCCGTCGCCGGACCCGAAATGACCGTTTCCACACAGCCGGTCTTTCCACAATAACAGGGCCCTCCGGATTCATCAAGAAAATTATGCCCCCATTCACCGCCGATACCATGCCGGCCATTCCAGATCTTTCCATCTATCACAATGCCCCCGCCGACACCCGTGCCCATGATGATTCCAAAGACCATCCTGGCTTTTGGTGCAGCAGATTTGACAATCCCCCAATGCGCTTCGGCTAGTGCAAAACAATTAGCATCATTGGCGAGCGCTACCTTTATTTGCAAATATTTTTCAAGATCTTTTTGCAGCGGTTGTCCGTTTAGCACAACAGTATTGCTGTTTTTCATCGTCTGCAGAGTCGGGTCCAATACGCCCGGAGTTCCGATACCAATAGCCTGGGGCTTAAAACCGGACAGCTGTTCCATATTGGCTACCAGCTTGGCTATCTGACCAATGACATGTTCATAACCTTTAGCAGATTCCGTGTCTACGCGGGTGCGCACAAGAGGAGTGGGGTTGTCGATAGATTCAAGGATGACACCTTCGATCTTTGTGCCACCAAGGTCAATGCCCCATAATGGTTGATTCATTTTTTTGCAGTTCGTTTTATCCGGAAATAGGTGCTGGATCATTGTCCAGATGTAGTCCGGGCGCTAATTTAATGAATCAGCTTTTTAGCATTTTTAAAATTATTATAGCAGACCGACATCACACTCGCGTGGTACGAGCCTGGTCACAGCAGCCCCGCGGCCCGCTCGAGATCTTCCGGCGTATCGATCTCCACACCCATATAAGTAGTGATAACCATCCGCATCGGAACGCCATTTTCAAGATAACGAAGACATTCGATCTTCTCGACTGCCTCCAGCGGACTCATCGGCCAGGAGGTAAATTGCAGCAGCGCCTCTTTACGAAATGCATATACGCCGATGTGTTCGTAGTAGATGGGAAAGGCCGAAGTATCCCGGGGATATGGGATCACACTGCGGCTAAAGAACAGGGCATTGTTGTTTTTATCCAGTGCAACTTTTACATAGTTCGGATCATCGATGAATTTCTGTTCCTTTAGCACCTGCACCAAAGAGGCGACCTTCACCTGCGAGCCGCCTTCACCCCTGAAGACCGACAGCAATTTTTCGAGCGGCTCTCTGCGCACAAAAGGTTCGTCACCCTGTACATTGACGACGACATCCACATCCAGATCTGTGACAGCCTCCGCGATCCGGTCGCTGCCGCTTTCATGCGTACGGATACTCATCTTTGCTTTTCCACCATGATCCGTTATTTCCTTATAGATGACGTCACTGTCGGTGACGACCATTACTTCATCGAATAAGCCCGTGGCCAGCGTGTTGTCATAGGTGTGCCGGATCACTGTTTTATTTCCCAATGGCTGCATCAGTTTGGCGGGAAAACGTGTTGCCGCATAACGCGCCGGGATCATAGCAATTATCTTCATGTATGTTTAATGTCGGCCGAAAATAAGTACAACTAAATTATTACCAGCCAGGCACCGTCTCCCGGGGTTCTAACTATTCAGCATCAGCGGCATAACAAGCATCAGCACCTCTTCATTCTCATCCTCTTCCGTAGGTTTGATAATACCGGCTTTGGTAGGGGTCGACAGCTCCATACGCACTTCATCGCTGTCTGTAGAAGCCAGCATCTCGATGAGGAAACGGGCATTAAAAGCAATGGCCAGATCTTCACCATCATACTGACACTTCATCCGCTCATTGCCTTCAAAAGAAAAGTCTACGTCCTGAGCGGTCAGCTGGAGCTCGCTGCCCTGGATATTCAGGACCACCTGGTTCGTACTTTTATTACTAAAGATGCTGACCCGGCGTAATGCACTCTGGAAATCATTTCGGCCGACGACTAATTTATAGGGATTGTCGACGGGGATCACCACCTTGTAGTCGGGGAAACGGGCGTCGATCAGCCGGCAGCTCATCTGGGTTGTGCCATGAGAAACAAAAAGATGATTGCTGTTATAGCTGATAGTGATTTCATCCTGGTTGTCAGGCAGTGCGGATTTCAGCAGGTTCAGGGGTTTCTTGGGGACGATCAGCGTGTCGCTCTTGGGACAGCTCACATCCTTACGCTTGTAACGGACCAGGCGATGGGCATCCGTTGCAACGAACTGAAGCCCGTTTTTATCCATTTCAAAAAAGACGCCGGTCATAGCGGGACGAAGGTCGTCATTGCTTACGGCAAACAGGGTCTTGTTGATCGCCGTTACCAGCGCGGAAGACGTGGAAGTGAAAGAGGTGGTCTCGTCCGTAGCCGGCTCCTTCGGGAAATTGTCGGGGTTCTCACCCATGACCTTATACTTACCATTGTCGCTGGTGAGCTCAACGGCAAAATGTTTGTCGATATTAAAGGTTAAAGGCTGATCGGGAATATTCTTCAGCGAGTCGATCAGGATCTTGGCAGGGATACAGACCTTTCCGGTATCCTTTGCCTCTATATCCATGTGCACTTTCATGACAGTTTCCAGGTCGGTAGCCACAACCGTCAGCTTATTTTTTTCGACTTCAAATAAGAAGTCTTCCAGTATTGGCAATACGGTATTTGCGTTGATCACACCACTAATCTGTTGCAGTTGTTTCAATAATGCCGAGGAGGAAACGATAAACTTCATGAAATTTGTCTTTGGGCGAAACTACTAATTTTTGCGTAATAGCCAAGATATTAGAACACAAGAAGGCGCCAACCGCACCAATTGTTAATTTCCTGTGACTAACCTAAATTCGCCATTTCGATCATTTTATGTTTAAAAGAACGGCACTATCCCCGGAACAGGCATTGCAGAAACTGAGACACTACTGTGGTTATCAGGAGCGGAGCCATAGTGAGGTACAGGAAAAGCTGTATTCCTTCGGCCTTCGTAAAAAGGACGTCGAGGCCGCGCTGGCTACCCTCATCGAAGAGAATTACCTGAATGAAGAAAGATTTGCCATTCAGTTCGCAGGCGGGCATTTCCGGCTAAAGTCCTGGGGACGGGTGAAGATCCGCTATGAGCTGCAACAGCGAAAGGTAAGCGAATACTGCATAAAAAAAGCCCTGGCAGCCATCGATGCGGAGGATTATGAAAAGACACTGAACCGGCTGGCGGAAAAAAAATGGGAGTCGTTACAGGAAGAAGAGAACATTTTCAGCCGCAAAAGAAAGCTACAGGACTACCTGATGCAAAAAGGATATGAATCCGACCGCGTGACCTCCGCCGTCCGGGCACTCGCAGACAATAAGCAGTAGTCTATCCCCGCACCGATTTGCGATTTATTACTACTTTCACATTAATATGTCGACACTGACTATAACGATCATCCAGACCGACCTGAAATGGGAAGACAAAGCCGCCAATCTCCGGGCCCTGGAGGACAGGATCCTTTCCATCCCCGGCGCCACAGAGCTGGTCGTTCTTCCCGAGATGTTCAGCACCGGCTTCAGCATGCGGCCCGAAATCCTCGCAGAAAGCATGGACGGGCCGACCCTGGCCTGGATGAGGTCGGTAGCCGCCCGTAAAAGGGTTATCCTGACCGGTAGTGTCATTATAGAGGATGAAGGGAATTATTTCAACAGGCTCATCTGGATGCTGCCCAACGGGGAATTTGGTTATTATGACAAACGGCACCGCTTTGCCTATGCCGGCGAGAACGAACAGTACTCCGCCGGACACCGGCGTCTGGTCACTTCCGTAAAAGGCTGGAAGATCCTGCCCCTGGTGTGCTACGATCTCCGCTTTCCCGTCTGGAGCCGGCAAACACCGGCGCATCCACCCGGCGAGCAAACTGCGCCCTTCGGCGCGATACCCGTCCCCAACTCATCTGATGCCCCTCCGCCCGCCACCAGCGCGCCCTCCCTGGAATACGACATCCTGCTCTATGTCGCCAACTGGCCGCAGCGGCGCAGCCTGGCCTGGAAAACCCTGCTTCAGGCCCGCGCCATCGAAAACCAATCCTACGTGGTAGGCGTCAACCGCGTCGGCAACGACGGAAACAATATCTATCATAGCGGCGACTCCATGATCATCGACCCCCTGGGAGAAATACTTTATCACGGGGCCGGAAAGGAGGACATCTTTACCATCACCCTTCAGAAAGAGACCCTGACGGACATCCGCCAGCGTTTCCCCTTCTGGCGGGACGCAGATTCTTTTTCTATTCAACCCTGATAACAAGTTATGTCAACGGCATTTATTACCCGCGAGATTTTTACAGGACACGAGATCCAGACAGATAAGGCAGTCCTCGTCAGAGAAGGAAAGATCACGGGCATCGTGCCCGTATCGGATATCCCGGCAGGCTACCGCCGCCGCGACCTCCAGGGCTACCTGCTGGCCCCTGCATTCATCGACCTGCAGATCTATGGCGGCAATGGCAGGCTCTTCTCCGCAGAATTGACAACAGAAGCGCTCGACGCGACATATGAATATTGTCTCCAGGGCGGATGCACGCAGTTCCAGATCACACTCGCCACCAATTCCATCGAAAAATTCCTGAAAGGCCTGGAGGTCGCTCACGAATACCGGACTGCCGGTGGAAAAGGACTTCTCGGTGTTCACCTCGAAGGACCCTATCTCAACCCGGTAAAAAAGGGCGCCCACGTGGAAAAATTCATAAAAAAGCCCACACTCGAAGAGATCAACCTGCTCCTCCGGAAAGGAAAAGACCTGTTCCGCATGATGACCCTGGCTCCCGAACAATGCGACCGGGCCTGCATTCAACTGCTTCTGGAAGCGGGCGTCGTCGTTTCCGCCGGTCATAGTAATGCCACTTACGACGAAGCCATCAACGGTTTTTACCAGGGCATTCCCGCCGCTACCCATCTGTTCAACGCTATGTCACCCTTACAGGGCCGCCAGCCGGGAATGGTTGGTGCGATCTACGACCACAATGACGTACAGGCCAGCATCGTCTGCGACGGGGTACACGTAGACTTCGCCTCCGTCCGCATCAGCAAAAAGATCATGCAGGACCGCCTGTTCTTTATAACGGACGCCGTCGCCGAAGTACAATATGGCGAATATATCCATGTAGATAAAGGCGACCGCTTCACCCTGCCCGATGGCACTTTGTCGGGCTCAGCCCTCACCATGCTCCGGGCCGTACGCAATGGCGTAGAAAAAGCTGGTTTCCCCCTGCCGGAAGCACTTCGTATGGCTTCACTCTATCCGGCAAAGCTCATGGGTCTGCAAAATAAATGGGGTTCTATCCAGCCCGGCGCCCAGGCCGACTTCGTGCTGCTCGACGAACAGCTGAATTTATTAAAGGTAATTGTAGAAGGAGAAGATTAATCCTGCCCATTCTTCGTCGAATGCAACCGGATCAGCTCCTTCGCCCGCGCCGTCTTAAAATCAAGCCCCCTGCCAATGGCATCCAGCGTCGGCAACGCCTGCACATCAGGCTGCACGCCCCGCCCATCCTTTACCCTTCGCTGGTCCACCACCAGCCTAAACCTCGGCAGCCGGAAACGCACCCCCGTAACAGGCAACGTCACATCCGGGATCATCCAGGCCGTATTCCCGTAATACGCCCCACCGGTCTCCTCCCCGACAAGGGCGACATTCGACTGCCCTTTCAGAGCCCCCGCAAACAGACAGGTGGCCGAAAACGAATTACCCCCGGTAAGTATGTATACAGGGCCATCGAAATGATTATGGGTAAAAGGACGATAATAATGGCGCTCAAAATAGCCGAAATGATATTTGCCGTCGGAATGTTTGGTGCTCGCAAAAAACGTTAAAAACCGGTATAACATGCCGTTGTTGATATACCGGTCATACCGGCTGGCCCGCCGGATCGCGTACAGAGAATCCGCCAGCTTGAACTTTTTGTCGATGATATAACGCGTAAGCAAAGTCGAAAGAGAAGCATCACCCCCGCCATTCGATCGCACATCGATGATCAGGTTTTTGACCTTCTGGTCAGCCATGACCTGGAAAGAGTGCCGGAAAAATCCCCGCAAATGGTATCCATGCTCAAAGGTGTTCAACGTCAGAAAAGCCGTATGACTGGCGCTGTCCACCTGCAGATTGCGGATGAAAAGCAGCTCCCTTTTCTTCCTCGTTCTTCGGCCGGGTGGACGAACCTTTTTCGCCGGTCCCGGTCCCCGCTGCGACGTTCCGGGCTGCAGCGTACGCCCAAGACTTCTTCGCAACGTATCCGCCCGCGGATCATAAACAGGGATCCGCGTCTGCCGCAGGATTCCCGAAGTGTCGGTATATCCGATGTCAAAGGTGTCGGTATAGCCAAAAAGCGCGGCATACCAGGAGCTGAAATGAAGCCCCGTGCTGAGATATTGATATTTCCCGGTTTGATTATAGCCGTCGGTGACGATATACGGGAATAAGGTATCGGTCAGCTGTTGCACCGTCCTGCCATTGATGGTCCGGATCAGCGTCCCCCTTTTCAGCACGGTATCCCGCCGGTTGAGATTGGCGGCTACGACCATGGTGTCAGGCCAGAACTTCAGGATCAGGGGAAACTGCTGCAGCCTCGCCGTGTCAAGATAATGGCTGAAAGCTTTGGAAGCCCGGATGGAAGTGTGCCCGCAATCGATCTGGGCAATGACATAGCTCAGGATCGTTCTGAACTCCGGCTCCGTCATGGAATCGGTGATAGCAGAATAACCCTTGTCAAAAAAATAGTTCATACTGTCCCGTGACGTATACCAGTAAAGACTGGGATGCCACGCTTCCAGTGTATGACGGAAGATCCCATAATCCTTTTTGAGGTCGTCGGGCGCATATTTATGATCAGGCCTAAACCCTTTCTCGGAAGCTCCGCAGGAGACAAGAAAAAGTACAGCGATCAGACAGGAAAGAATAGACAAGGGTTTCTTCATGAAAAAGCTCATTTGGAGGCAAAGGCATTCCATCCCTGCGCAGTAATATCAAATGTGTTGCCCCCTTTGGTAATGATCTTTTTGCCTTTTTCGGGTTCTGTCATATAACCAATGACGCTGATCTGCTCATTCAGCACCAGCTTGTCATAATCTTCCTGGGCGACCGTAAATAAGAGTTCATAGTCTTCGCCGCCACTCAGCGCACAGGCGGTGGGGTCCAGCTCGAACTTATAAGCGGCATTCCGGGTGTCCTCGGCAATCGGGATCTTCTCCTCATACACGACACAGCCAAGCTCGCTCTGACGGCAGATGTGCAGGATCTCCGAGCTCAGCCCGTCGCTGATATCCATCATCGAGGTGGGGAGGACGCCCGACTCGTGGAAGAATTCGACAATGTCTTTTCGCGCCTCAGGCTTCAGGAGCCGGCCGATCACATATTTTTCTCCTTCCAGGTCCGCCTTGACCCCCGGACTTTCGAGGAAGATCTTTTTTTCCCTTTCCAGGATGATCAGGCCAAGATAGGCTGCGCCCAGGTCCCCGGTACAGCAAAGCAGATCACCCTTTTTCGCGGTGCTGCGTTTGACAAAACGGTCTGGGGTCACTTCTCCGATAGCCGTGACGGAAATGACAAACCCCTTCTTCGAAGAAGCAGTATCGCCGCCAACAAGATCCACTCCATAAGCTTCGCAGGCAGCATAGACCCCTTCATAAAACTCATCAAGAGCTTCCAGGCTAAACCGGTTGCTGATACCAAGACCCATGACTATATGAGTAGGGATAGCATTCATCGCATAGATATCGCTTAGATTGACCACGACGGATTTATATCCCAGATGCTGCAACGGTGTATACATCAGATCGAAGTGAACCTCTTCGATCAGCAGATCGGTCGTGATTACGGTCTGTTTCCCGAAGTGATCGATCACAGCCGCATCATCACCCACACCTACAAGGGTCGACGCATTCTTTATTTCGATGTTCGCGGTAAGGTGTTCGATCAATCCAAATTCCCCAAGGGAAGATATTTCGGTCCTGTTTTCAGTCATAATTGTAAATAAAGTTAGATCATAATTCAGGATGCCTGCCATTTACTACCGCTACCAGCTCATCGTGGATCTTCCCATTAGTGGCGATGATATGCGGCTGGTACAGCGAATACCGGCCACCGGTAAAATCAGAAACCTTTCCACCAGCCTCTTCCACGATCAATATCCCGGCGGCACTATCCCAGGCCTGCAGCTTGTGCTCATAGAACCCGTCAAAACGGCCCGCAGCCACCCAGCAAAGGTCCATTGCAGCAGAACCAAGCCGCCGGACAGGTACGCCGCCGCGGATAAGCCGGGAAAACACCTCCAGCGGACCATTCGGCTGATCCAGGTATGTATAGGGGAAACCGGTTGCCAGGCAGGACTTTGCAACGGACGTCTCACCGCTTACGGCAATCTTCTTATCGTTGAGCGTAGCTCCATAACCCCTCTGGGCGAAAAAGAATTCTTTGATAAAGGGATTGTACACCGCCCCAAGGATAACTTCGCCATCCTGCTCCACTCCGATGGAAACACAGCAAAGCGGCAGACCATGAGCAAAATTTACCGTTCCGTCGATAGGGTCGATGATCCATTTGTAACTGGAATCTGTGATGATCTCGCCAGCCTCTTCACTCAGGATAAAATGATCGGGAAAGTCGTGTTTTATGATCTCGAAAATGGCCTTTTCCGACGCATGATCGGCTTCGGTCACCAGGTTATTAATGCCTTCCTTGTTGGAAATTTCGAACTCGCCCTGAAAATAATGCTGCATGACAGCAGCTCCCGCTTCAGCCGCCCTGATAAGTGTTGATTTTAGCATGGCACAAATATAACCACATCACAGGAAGTTTCGCGCGTACTACGGCGGAGGTTTAGCTCAGGGCTTCCTGTGTAGTTGCGTGTACGGCTTCTCTGCTGGCTTCGCGAGCCATGCTGCGCGGCGCCTCCAGCTGGCGAATCGCCTCGATG
This sequence comes from Puia sp., assembly GCA_036499285.1. Taxonomy (GTDB): domain Bacteria; phylum Bacteroidota; class Bacteroidia; order Chitinophagales; family Chitinophagaceae; genus Puia. The sequence goes on from DASYEB010000030.1 coordinate 70,377, forward strand.
TATAAATTGAAAACGCTGCTGTTCAGCGTATACTTGAAATTCCTGCCCTCTTTCTCGCCTTCGATGAGGCCGGCCTCCAACAGGATTTTCACATGATGGGAAATAGAAGGTTGCGCCAGTTCGATCACACCCTGTAATGCGGAACATTCGCCGCATCCACCCTTGCCGGAGATATAATGCAATATCTTGAGCCTGTTACTATCCCCAAGGGCTTTGGATATCTTCTCGATTTGTTTAAAGGTCAGTGTCATTTAGTGTTTTTTATTACTCCCACCCATCGACAAATGCAAATATATCAATTTTTTGGCAAATATATCAATATCTTGTAAATCCTGGGCAAAAAACCGTACTTCGCAACGCACCATGATTCTGTCTGTCATTATCGTCAATTACCGCGTTCGGTATTTTCTGGAACTCTGTCTGCATTCTGTACAAAAGGCGCTCCAGGGCCTTGATACAGAAATTTTTGTCGTCGATAATAATTCCGCAGACGACAGCATGGGATACCTCCGGCCTTTGTTTCCTGACGTTACCTTCATCGTCAATACCGGGAATACCGGGTTTGCCCGGGCAAATAACCAGGCGTTGCAGCTGGCGCACGGGAAATATATTCTTTTTCTCAACCCGGATACGATATTGCCGGAAGACTTTGCAAACCGCTGTCTGGCTTTTCTGCAGTCGACTCCGGAAGCCGGAGGGTTGGGAGTACGGATGGTGGATGGCAGCGGTCTTTTTCTAAAAGAGTCCCGCCGCGGTTTCCCCTCTCCGTGGGTAGCCTTTTGCAAGCTGTCGGGTTTGACAGCGCTTTTTCCCCGGGATCGTCGCTTTGCCGGTTATTATCTGGGACACCTGCCGCCGGATAAGACAAGCCCCGCGCCGGTACTTTCCGGTGCCTGTTTCTGGGTCGCGAGGACTATACTGGAAAAAACCGGCGGCTTCGACGAGCGGTTCTTTATGTACGCGGAAGACATCGATCTCAGCTATCGGATAGAACAGGCAGGATATGTCAACTATTACCTGGCAGAGACAACCATCATCCATTTTAAAGGAGAAAGCACGTTAAAGGATATCCGTTATGTGAAACAGTTCTATAAAGCGATGAGCCAGTTCAGGAGAAAACATTTCAACCGGGGGCTGCCGGCGCTCTTCAATGCCGGCATAGAGCTCGCCATATGGCTGAGGGCAGGTTTTGTCGCGGTAGGGCGGGTAGCGGTAGCGGCATCTCCTGTTACCAGCGATCATTCGATCCTCAAAACCCAATTGATAGGAGATCCGGATGCGATGCTCCGGCTGAAAGAATTTTTCACCGCCTCCGGTATCAGGGTTGTCGCGGATGATAGCCGGCAGATGGAAGAGATCATCCTTTGCCAGGGAGCACAGTTTTCATTTAAGGATTGTATAAGATATGTAGAAGAGGCGGCGCCCTGGAGAACCGGATTGCGGGTAAAATTTTATGCGGAGGGTAGTGGATCTGTCGTGGGCAGCGCTGACAGGGATGGCCGGGGCGAAATCATAGAGGCAGTTCTTCATCGCTGATCAGCTGTTTCAGCTTACGATAGGTAAAAAACAGGATTACCAGGTTGATAAGAGTCCAGATGATGACCCACCAGTAAATTTTGTCTTCAGGCGTATTTGCTTTTATCAGCCAGTTGTTCAGCACTTTTCCAACAAGCCAGTGGTCCAGATAGCCGGGGACTATCAGAAAGAAGGGATAAAAGAAGATCCTGCCCTGCCACCAGGGCAATACTACAAAAGCCTTTATCAGCGGTGGCACACAGACGATGACCATGATCAGCAGACCGACCAGGCTTATGGCCCGGTGATTGCCATGTGGGAAAAGAAGCCGGATGCTGGCAGTAAGGTCCCCGCCTCCTGAAGCCGCTCCCAGCATCATGCTTAGCGGGAGAGAGGCAAAGACCAGCGAACATCCCAGGGATTGCTCGCTCAGGGTATTGCCTTCGTCCATCTTTTGCCAACCAATCCACAGGAGAAGAAAATTGATCAGGGGCCCGGCCAGATCCGCCAGCATACGCTGCCCGGATGATATACCGGCCTCGGCACAAAATTGCCAGCTGTCAAATCCCCTGGGGCCCCAGCACCCGCTGATGATTCTCGCCGCCAGCGTATGAGCCCAGTCGTGTATCTCATGCACAAAGAATGTTAGAGCAAGGAAAGAGACGACGTAAAGAAGGGTCAGTTTAAGCTTCATAAATAAATGTAACAAAAATATCATCCAAAACGTTAATTTCGTCGCGTACCAAATGACTCGGGTTACTCAATGGCGTTGATTGAAATTCAATTACCTAAATCTTTGGCGAGAGCGTTGCGGCTGCCCCAGAAATCACCCCGGCGGCAGCAGTTGAAGGTATTGCGAAAGTTACTTAAAAAAGCAAGATTCACAGAATTCGGTCAATTATACCGTTTTGACGAGATCCTGCTTAGCCGGCATCCGGGAAAAAAATTCCAGGAGATCGTGCCTACTTTCGACTACAATAGCATTCATGCCGCCTGGTGGCACCAGACGCTGGAAGGAAAAGCAGATGTCTGCTGGCCAGGTAAGATCAAATACTATGCACTTTCTTCCGGCACATCAGAGGCCGGTAGCAAATACCTGCCCATTACAAACGATCTGTTGCGCGGCAACCGGATCGTCATGATCAAACAACTACTCACGCTTCGCACCTATCGGGATATTCCCGTAAAAAGCCTCGGTAAAGGATGGTTGATGATCGGGGGCAGCACCAGCCTGCAAAAAGGAGCAGGGTATTATTCTGGCGACCTTAGCGGCATCACCGCCCGAAAAGTCCCTTTCTGGTTTCAGCCATTTTACAAGCCGGGAAAGAAAATTGCACGCACCACGGACTGGACCCGGAAGCTGGAGGAGGTCGTAAAACTGGCCCCGCAGTGGGACATCGGCTTTGTCGTCGGAGTGCCGGGCTGGATCCAGCTCTGTATGGAAAAGGTCATCGAAAGATACAACCTGAACAATATCCATGAGATCTGGCCAAACCTCGGCTTCTTTGTCCATGGCGGGGTATCCTTTGATCCGTATAAAAAAGGATTTGAAAAACTGCTGGGCAAACCGATCACGTATATTGAAACCTACCTGGCTTCGGAAGGCTTCATCGCTTATCAGGATGCACAATACTCGAAGGGCATGAAACTGGTGACAAACCAGCACATCTTCCACGAGTTTGTTCCTTTTGACAATAAGAACTTCGATGCCGATGGCAACCTGGTCGAAAATCCCGAAGTGTATATGATCCATGAGGTAGAGGAAGGAAAGGATTATGCCCTGCTTTTAAGCACCAGCGCAGGCGCCTGGCGTTACCTCATCGGGGATACGGTACGGTTTGTGGATAAGGAACGCTGTGAGATCATCATCACCGGCCGGACCAAACACTTTCTTAGTCTCGTCGGCGAACATCTCAGTGTCGACAATATGAACAAGGCCGTCCAGCTGGCTACGGAAGAGATGAACCTCTCTATTCCCGAATTTACCGTGGCCGGCGTACCCCATGGTTTGTTTTTTGCACACCAATGGTGGCTGGCCTGCAATGACCCGGTGGACGAGGAGCTGCTCCGGCAAAAGATCGACCATCGGCTGAAAGAGCTGAACGATGACTATGCGGTAGAAAGAAATAGTGCGTTAAAGGATATATACCTGAAAGTGTTGCCGGAGGAAAAGTTTATGGAGTTTATGCGCCTGAAAGGAAAGATAGGGGGACAACATAAATTCCCCAGGGTTCTGAAAGGTAATATGCTGGCAGACTGGCAAAAATTTCTGGAGACGGGAAGTCTCTAAAATAATGATACTTTATGACGGAGGCCATATTGAAAGGATTGGCATTGGGATTCGCACTTGCCTTATCGGTAGGTCCCATTATTTTTACCATCATCAAACAAAGCCTCAACAGCGGGCATAAGGGCGGCTTTAGCTTCGTGGCTGGGGTATGGGTTAGCGATATCATCCTTGTCGTACTTAGCAATACACTCACCGTGTTTGTCTCTGCACTCTCCGAACACTCAAAGGTCATCGCTTTCGCCGGCAGCTCCTTTCTCGTCGGAATGGGCGTCTATTTTATTTTCTTCAAAAAAGTAGCCCTCACCGGCGTCGCGGACGGGAATGAGGTTCGCTTCCGCAAACGCGATATGGCCAAGGCCTTTGCTTCAGGATTTATTATCAATACCCTCAATCCCGGCGTTATCCTCTTCTGGTTGGGGAATGCCACCCTTCTTGCCGCCAATCACACCCTCCAGGAAAGGATCGTAATTTTTTCCGTGTGCCTGTTGATCAATATGGCCGCCGATGTCGGAAAAGTGATGATGGCCGGCAAACTGCGAAGCAAGCTGACCCTGCGAACACTCGTCATTATCAATAAAATATCCGGCAGCATCCTTATAGGGTTCGGCATCGTACTGTTGTTTGTCGAGATCTTTACCCATAAGGTCGTTCATTAAACGCCTGCCCCTTACCCCCTAAATGCATTAACAACTAACTTGCAGGAGATAGTTGTAAGTTTGGATACTGCTATGCGAACGCTAATTATATTATCTTTTTGTATCATCCCATTCCTGGTTCACGCACAGCGTGACGTCCTCGTATTGCAAAAGAGAGGTATGCATGTCCGTGCCTATACCGTCGGCGACCAGATGACCTTCAGAACCATTTACGACCAATGGTTTACCGGTGTCATCGATGACATGCGCCGCGATACCATCTATATCAGCGGGCAGGCATTCAGCTACAAGGAAATAGACGCGATCCAGCGGGCAAGAAAAGGCAGCGGCCTTGGCACGACCATGCTGCTGGCCGGCGGCGGATTCATTGTCATCAGCGCCGTCAACGGACTGCTCCGGAAAGACGCGGCAAAAGACTGGTTTACAAGCTCCGGTTATATCATCGGCGGCGGCCTGCTCGCCGGAGGACTGCTGCTGACACAAATGAAAAGCAAATACTATCATTTGGGCGGGAAATACAGGTTATTATACTTGCAGATCGGCAAACGGTAACCAAACTGGACGGAGTCCAGTCCAATCATTAGATGCAATGGAGACAAAAAATATATTCCAGACTTTTTTTGTCGCAATTGTTATCTTGCAAACCAGAAAAACCACCGGATGCCCATCAACACAAAAGGACTGATCCCACGCGCCTGGAGAGTGATCAAGCGCGTTTTTATCTTCCTGTTTTTCTTTCAGCTGTTCTATCTCCTCCTGTTGAAATGGGTCAATCCACCGATCACGCTCACGCAGCTGGGCAGCTTCTTAAGCGGAGATGGCCTCAAACGGACTTATGTCGACATGAAGAATATTTCGCCTTATGCCAGGCTTGCGGTCATCTGCTCGGAAGACCAGCTTTTTCCCGACCACGATGGCTTTGACTTCAAGTCCATCGAAAAGGCAATGAAACACAATCAAAAAAGCAAGTCCCTGCACGGAGCCAGTACTATCAGCCAGCAGGTCGCAAAAAATGTTTTTCTCTGGCAGGGACGCAGCTGGGTCCGAAAAGGGCTCGAAGTCTATTTCACGTTTATGATAGAATGGATCTGGGGCAAACGGCGTATCCTGGAAATGTATCTCAACATTAGCGAAATGGGCAAAGGGGTTTATGGTATCGAAGCCGCAGCACACTTTTATTTTAACAAGCCTGCAAAAACCCTGACCCGCCAGGAAGCGGCCCGCATCGCAGCCTGTCTGCCCAATCCAAAGATCTTTACGATCAAGCCCCTGTCATCCCACGTAGCCGCACGCGCAGGCTGGATCCAGGGACAAATGGGAAACCTCCAGGAAGACCCCGATATCCAAAAGCTGCTGCAATAAGCGGCACCTCCACATTCCAGTCCGCGCCCAAACAGCGCATCTCCACTATCGTGTCAACCGCTCCACCGCAGCGATCGCCGCCTCCAGCCGCTGCTGCTCCAGCCCGCCGATCTCGACCCAGGGCGTAGACTGATTGATCAGGATATCCCGGTAAATATGATACAGCTTCTCGCGGGAGACCAGGTCCGGATATTCTCGCAGCTCATCTTTTATCCAGGGCAGATCCGTCTTGCAAAGCAGGTAGGCATCATATTTCCGCTTCCCGATCTGGTCGAGTATCCAGCTCTCGCAACGACCAAAAACAAACTCGCTCCAGACCTTCATCACATACATATCCGTGTCGATAAATAAAATAGAATTGGCCGCCGCTGCCCCCTCATCCTCCAACGCCAGCTGCCCCTTCGCTATCGTCGTAAGATCCTCAAACCGATAATTCATTCCATGGCCCAGCAGATACTCCCGCGCATATTCACGGACCCAGCTCGTCTGATAATGACGGGCCAGCCCCTCGCATAAAGAGGACTTGCCGGTCGACTCCGGCCCGATAATAACAATTTTCTTAAACGGTAGCGGCATGTTCGATGACTTTTGCCCGTTTGCTCCATTCCAGCAGACCGGCGATGGCAATGATCAATAAGACCAGGTAATATACGCTGGTAAAAACATAATGTTTGACAAAGTACAATGGGATCGAGGCGCAATTCGTGGCGATCCACCAATGCCAGCTTTCCACTTTTTTCTTCGTCATCAGCCACATGGCAGTATAGGCCGTTGCCGAAGCAAAAGCATCAGCCCAGGGGATAGCCAGCGGCGCAAAACCCTGCTTCAGCCAGGTCAGCGATCCAAATACGGCGCCATAAAAAAAGGCAAAAAAAGCGAGTTGCTGAGCGATCTCCCGGGAAGACGATCGCGTGATCCGCAGGACATACTGATCCTGCCGGTCCTTTCGGGTCCACATCACCCAACCATAAATATTGAGGACTGTATAATAAAGATTGACACTGGCTTCACCCAGCAGGGACATTTTTAAACTGAGATAGATATAGATGATCGTGTTGACCAGCCCCGTAGGATAGACAAGGATATTTTCACTTCGACTGAACCATACACTGGCAATGCCCGCAATAACCGCTATAAATTCCCACCACCCCGTGTGTCTTAAGTCCTGCACGAATTGCTGGCAGAGATCCGGTATTGTCATTCGCTCTGGACTTTATCATTAGCGCTAAATTCACTACTCCGATTCGGCTACCACCTCCTTTACTTCAGGAATCATACGTTTCATCATGCTTTCGATACCGGCCTTCAGCGTGATCATAGAAGAAGGACAACCCGAACAGGAACCCTGCATCATCAGGTTTACAGTCCCTTCATGATAACTCCTGAACTGAATGGCGCCGCCGTCCATTTCAACAGCAGGCTTTACATAATTCTCCAGCAACTCTTTTATACGCTTGACCACATCGTCATCATCGGCGTCGATGACATTGCTGCCCTCTGACTTAAGCGTGACAACCTCTTCTTCGTTCACAACCGGCTTGCCCTCTTCCAGGTATTCCTTGAGGAACTGGCGTATAGCAGGAATGACATCATCCCAATCCGTGTCGGCCGTCTTGGTCAGCGTTACGAAATTGCTGGCGATAAAAACACTCTTTATAAAAGGAAAACCGAAAAGCTCGATCGCCAGTGGAGAGGGTTTGGCTGATTCGACATCGGGAAAATCAATGATCTTGCCGGGGTACAACAGCTTATTGGCCACGAATTTCATCGTTTCCGGATTGGGAGTCATTTCAGTATATATGCTGATAACCGGGTTGCCTGTTTTGATCATAAAGAAGCCTTTTAAGACAGTAAAGGTAGTAAATCCCCGTCATTTTAAGCCGCTTCCCTTTCCAGTCCCGGACCCGGTCCCGGCTGGCCGGCAGTCCGGGGCGATGTCATCCGGCCCCGCCCGGACCATCTCAGGTTGAGAAGATGCGCCGCCACGATCAGCAGAACGGCAAAAGGCAGGATGCGGAATTCGTAGGAATGCCATACCTGCTTGGTTATCAATAGCATTATACCCCCTACAAACAGGAACCAGGGCGTGAGACGCCTGTGATGATGAGAGAATCCATGCCAGAGAGCCCAGGTACCGATCAGGAAGGCCAGACCGATCATGCCATACTCAAAGGCGGCATTATGAACGATGTTGACGCCAAATACCGGCAGCGTGGCTACAGCCAGCGGCAATACCGCGCAATGAATGGCGCAAAGGACCGAAGTAGAAATGCCCACGGCATCCCAGTTTATTTTCATAAATACAACCCCATGCAGATTTATCCGGATGGGGTTGTGAAATTACAACAATGTTGCAAATAATTTGTTTTAAATTTTTTTAACTCCGGCAGACCCGGACAACACTAACTTTGTGGATCATGAAAAAGAAGAACCTGTTATTGCTGCTGGGCTTTTTTGTCCTCTTGTTCATCGGCTTCTATTTTGCCCTGACCCGTTTCATACCCGGCTTTGGAGAGCCGGAATTGCCGGTGCTGAGTTATGTGCCTCATTTTTCCTTTAATAACCAGGACGGGAAGACGATCACCGAGAAGGATCTGAACGGGAAGGTCTACGTAGCTGAGTACTTTTTTACAACCTGTAGAGGTATTTGCCCCAAGCTCAATACGAATATGAAAAAACTGGCCGGCGACTATAGCAGGGAGGCCGATTTTCGGATCCTTTCCTATACCGTAGACCCCGAGACCGACAGCGTCGGCCGCATGAAACGGTATTCGGATTCCCTTGGCGCCGACCCGGCCCGCTGGTGGTTTCTCACCGGTCGTAAAGATAGCCTGTATCACCTCGCAAGAAGCGGCTACCTGCTGGATGATCCCAAAAACAATGCGGGGAACATCGACGAGCAATTTCTTCATACCCAGTTCCTTGCCCTTGTAGACAAAGGAGGACGCGTACGTAAGATCTATGACGGCCTGAAAAAGGACGAGCTGGATGAGCTGGAAAAGGATATCACCATCCTTCTGAAAGAAAAGGCGGCCGCACCGCGATTTGTAAACTCTCTTTTTAACAATAACCCGGGTTGATTATGCTGGAAGCAAAAATAGACGAGTTACTAAAAAAAAATCACCTGAGCATTACCGGTGGCCGCAGGAGAATACTGGAATTATTCCTGCAGCAGGAGGGGGCTTTGTCACATAGTGATATCGAAAAAAAAGCGGGGGAAAAATTCGACCGCGTCACCGTATATCGTACGCTCCAGGTATTCCTTGAAAAAGGATTGATCCATAGTATACCGACTTCGGATAATTCTATACGTTACGCGTTGTGTAAAGACGACTGTTCTGGTGGACAACACCGGGATGACCACGTTCACTTCATTTGCAATACCTGCGGTAGCACCGTCTGCCTTGAAGATGTGAGCGTGCCGCCCATAAAACTCCCCCGGGGATATGTATCGGAACAGGTTGAAATGCTGGTCAGTGGAGTCTGCAAGAGCTGTAATCTTCTTCTCCCGTGATCACCGGATTCCCGCTACACCCGGCTCAAAAAAGAAAGCCCCGATGTAGAAACACCGGGACTTTTGGTTAAGGCTCTGATTAGTAGCTTCTTTATGTTGATATCACATTTTTCAAATCGCTTATTGCAAATATAGCCGGAAAAAAGCATACGAACAAGAGGTATAAGTACTACTTTCCGGGTATTTTTTGATTTTTTTCAGCTTCAAATTTTTTGCAATTCCTCGCTGACAAATTGCATCAGTTGTTTAATGTGCTCTTTGGAAAAGTTAAATTTCAGACCCGCGGCATCGTATAATTCCGGTAACGTCTTCATCCCACCGAGACTCAACGCAGCCATGTAATTACTTAACGCCTTCTCTTTGTTATTCTTATACTGCATCCAAAGACCAATCGCACCTAACTGGGCAATGCCATATTCGATATAGTAGAATGGGACTTCGAACAAGTGCAGCTGCTTCTGCCAGCCAAACTCCCTGAATTCCTCCAGCCCGCTCCAGTCGACAGACTCAGAAGAGAATTCATCTAAGATCTGCATCCACATTTTCTTTCTCTCCTCCAGCGTATGTGTCGGATTTTCGTATACCCAATGTTGAAATTTGTCAATCGTTGCTATCCAGGGAAAGATAGTAATAACACGCTCAAGCTGATGTTCCTGCGCACGTGCTAAATCGTTTTTATCCTCGAAGAACAACGCCCAGTGACCCATGCTGAACAACTCCATCGACATACTTGCAACTTCCGCAATTTCCATCGGATATTCCTTGAAGGAGCTTAATTTCAATGGATGTGACAGAAAGGAATGAATGGCATGACCACCTTCATGTACCATCGTCGTCAGATCACCCATTTGCCCCGAAGAGTTCATGAATATGAAGGGCGCACCGGTTTCCGCTAACGGACAATTATAACCGCCAGGCGCTTTTCCTTTACGACTCTCCAGGTCAAAACGCCCCATTTTTTGCATGGTGCGCAGACAGTCGCCGAAAAAAGGATTTAGCTGGTCAAAACACGCAATGGTCTTTGTCAGCAGGTCCTGCCCGTTCGTAAAGGGTCGCAACGGTTCCGTACCCGCCGGCTCCGCTTCCATGTCCCAGGGACGCAAGCTTTCAAGACCCAGCTTTTTCTTCTTCCTTTCGTTTATCTGTTTCACCAGCGGCAGCACATACTCCCTGACAGCATCATGAAAACGAAAGCAATCCTCCTTTGTATAGTCAAAACGGCCTAATTCTTCGAATTTGTAGTCCCGGTAGTTCTTAAAACCCGCATTCAGCCCTATCTGGTGCCGCATCGCAACCAGCTTGGAATACAGGTCATTCAGGTTCTCCTTGTCCTGCAGCCGTCTCTGCTGCATTTTGCGATAAACCTCTTCCCTCAGTTTCCTGTCGGAGTTTTCCAGAAATTTTGATGCCTGCTGAAGCGTATACTCCTGCCCACCCACCTCTACTGTCATCTTCCCCGAGATGACGCCAAACTGCTGGCCCATTACACTCGACTCGGCAAAGAGCGGAATATTTGATTCCCGGAAAAGTTCGATCCGCTTCCGGACACTGCGCAGATAAGTAAAATAGTCCTTCTGGTCCAATTCCTGCGTATGCGGGTTTTCCACCAGCCGCTTATTAAGACGATCCGCATAAGGCTGGATCTTCGGCTGTATTTCCAGACAGAAAAAATTAAAGGCCTCTTCCAGCGCTTTATTTTCCGTATCACAGGTCATGCGGATCTGGCGCCAGCAGACATCTTCACTCACTACGGCTTCCAGCTCACTCATGTCCAGCAACCACTTCTCAAGGTCCGCACGCGTGTCCAGTGGTCTTTGCTCCAGGTCCTGGAACCAGGGTTCCAGATTTTTCCAATCGGTTATCTCAAAACCTTCCGGCAAAAAATGCCGCACAGGCTTTTTCAATTCTGCTGTTGGTAACATCATAATTAACTTTTCTTTTTTGCTGCCTTCTTAGGCTTCCCGGCGGAAGAATCTTTAGTACCCGCAGAAGATTCTTTAGCCTTCACAGGAGCCTTAGCCTTCGCTGGAGCCTCTTCATCCTTCGCGGCCTTCTCCGCTTTCTTCTTTGCTGCCGGCGCCGCTTTCGGCGCTTCAGCAGCCGCGGCTGCTTTCTTTGCTTTCGGCTTTTCTGAAGAAACCTCTTCGCTCTTTACCTTTGCTTCTGCTTTCTTCTTCGGCGCCGGAGCTGTCTTCTCTGCAGCATCGACCTCCTCCGCTTCTTCAGAAGCTTCTTCTTCCGGGGCAGCCTCAGACAATTTGATCTCTATATTGTTTGCTTTCAGTACCGAGAACCATTTTACCATCTTCTTCAGATCACTGCTGTATACACGATCGAAATCCAGGTCCGGAAATACCTTGCCGAAATATCCCTTCAGGGCGGCATTGTCTTTTTCATCGGGCAGCTTCTCCGTGCTGGTCTCCATCGCTTTTAAAATATCGACCAGGTTTACGTTGTCCCGGATGGTATAGACCTCGATACTTTCCAAATGTGAAAAATTGTGGATGCGGCTTGATACAAAACGTGTAGTCTTGTCGTCCAGCGCACGAACAATGGCTCCGTCAGACTTACTGCTTAGCAACTCGTATAATCCCGGCAATCCGGTAACTGCTATTACTTTGTTATATTCCATATTGGTGTGTATTCAAAAATAAATTTTTGCTACGTTGAATGAGCCACAGGGCTCGATTAAGGGACATGCAAGTTAATGTTAATCGCCCATTTGAAGCCAAATATTTTCTCTGCAAATCGGCTTCGGCGGCAACCCCGAAAGCCCGTCCGCCGCTTCCCCGTCCGCACCTTCTACACCCGCTCCACCAACCCTCGCCCACGCTGCCACTCACCCTTTCTGCACCCCGTTTTACCCGGCCAACGCCTCCTCCATCCTCGTTTTCAGGGTCTGATAATCCGTATATCCCTGCGTAAGCAGGTAAAACTTCGATTCGGATACCTGTAAAAATACGGTAGGAAACCCGGTCACCCTTAGCTGCTTCACCAGCGCAAACTCATCATAAGCCTTTTCCTTGTACGCAGGATTACGCAGCTTTCCATAAAATTCGGTATCCGGTATCGCATATTTTTCCAGCAGATGACGATAGGCTTCATCATCGGTAAGGTCCCGCCCTTCATAGTGAAGCGCATACTGCAGCTCCCCGGCGAACAATACCGCCAGATCCGGATAATAGTCCTTAAATACACACATCGCAATAGCCGGCTTTTCAGAGCTTGGATACCAGTCGCTTTCCTCCGGGTTACGTATATGCCAGAGCCAGTCCTCTCCAAAGCGAATACCCGTACCCTCTTCCACCGTCTTATAGCTGCTCAGGATATAGTCTGCCATCACCCCGATCGGTTGAGGTTCTTCCGGCAGGATCATGCCGCCGGAAAGTACTTCGAACGCCACCGTCTGCCGGTATTCTTCAAAAAAACGCCGGATGACAGGACTGAATCCATAACACCATCCGCAATACGCATCATAACAATAGTATATAGTCGGACTCATATGATCAGCAGGGCTTAAAAATAATTTTGCCGGAAGCAAGCGTTGTGCTCACTCCCGGCAAAGTTTAAATAAAAATTAATGACCTCTCCGTCCGCCACCGCCACCACCGGAAGGCCTTGAACCGCCACCCGATGAACGCGGTGCGCTTGCTCCACCACTGGGCCGGCTAACACCACCACTGCTGGGCCTGCTAAAGCCGCCGCTTCTTGCCTGGTTGAAATTCTGTGTCCGCGTCTGACCACGGTCACGCATCTGCTGTTGCCGGTTGAGGTTTTGCTGCACCGAAGGATTATTCGTCACCGGCCTCCATGAATTGTTGGACCGCTGCTGCCATTGGTTATTAGACTGATTCCGCTGGTAGACATTGCCGCTCCGGTCAGAAAATACATTATTGCTGCCGGGCCGGCCGCCGGGTCTTCCACCCTGCACGCTTGTAGGCCTTCTGCCGCCATTGTTAAAGCCGCCGCCGGGCCTTCCTCCATTCACACTGATAGGTCTTCCTACCGAGCCGCGAGCGCCAAAATTGTGGTTATCTCTCGTCACTATACCTCCACGGCCACGGTATATATTGGAATGATAGTTTCTGTTTATATACACGCTCCTGTTGCTATAAAAATTATGACCATAGAAACCACCGGTCCTATACCTGTTCCATGCATATGCCGGACGGTAGACACGCGGTCCCCACCAGCCACCGCCCCAGCCACGCCAGTACCCGCCGCCAAAGCCGACGCCGAAGTGAAACCAGCCAAGACCAAAGCCATAACCCAGTGACCAGCCGACATACGGATTATATCCCACGCCAAACCCCCAGGTGTAAGGACGGGCATAGTAATTTCCATTGAACCAGGGGTCATAATAGAAGCCGGTACCATAGACAACCGTAGGACCATAGATATAGTTATTCAGATAACCGGGCGTATATCCCATGTATACATACTGAGGCGTCACATCATATACATAAACGTATTTCGTGTTGTACAGCGGAGAGCTGGGTGGTATACGGTCTACCTCTTCCGGCCTTTCTGTAGCCACCGTCCACGGGCCACCCGGACTGGGTGCCTGGAACCAGACGCCATTGTCTACACTATAATACACACCATGATCGAGGATGACCGAGCTCGACGTGTTCGTGGCATATTGCATATCCGTTCCCTGTAAAGGTGCGAATTGAGGATCACCATTGTAGTTGACATCGGTGGAAGCCGTGCTCCGGTCGACCTTTGCTGTTTGAGGCACCTGCGCATCCATTATCGCTTCACGCGCCGCATCCGTTCCACCTACACTGGCCAGTACATTGTCCTTCGGCGAACCCTCGGGAATTTTTGCAAAGTCGCCAGGCAGCGCATTTGCAGCCACATAATGCCAGCCACCCGTCAAAGACGAAGAGCTATACCAGCGACCGGATATGAGCACATAATACTTGCCATCCTGGTCCTGGAAAATGTCATTCGGAGAGTTCGATACATACGAAAGATTGGTGCCGGATACCGGGCTCATGCTTGGCTTGCCCTCCGTCTGTATCAGCTCGGCAGGAGATGTGCTGACAATGATGTTGGAAGGGACCTTGTCCTGCTGGGCCGCGGCCGAATCAACATAGCCGGCATCTGAACTGTTGGCATTATCGATCGCATTCTTTACCTTTTCGAGACTGGATGGAACATTGCCACCAGCCTCTGAGTAAGGGCCCGTAGCCGCCTGCGCCGTATACCAGCGCTTGCCGCCATAAAGATAAAACCGTCCATCCTCCGGCTTTACAATGGTAAAAGGAGAATTGACGACCACATCCAATTCCCAGTCTTTGTTATTCTGAAGCTTGGGCTGACCATCGATCAGCACCAGCAGTGAAGACCGGTCACTGTAGATGATCCGGGGTGCCGTAGTATTCAGATCCTTGGACAATTTCTTTTGCTCCAGATTCTGATCCAGACCCGACAGGATATCATCCAGTGAAAGATCCCCCGCTGCCTGGGGCAGATTTGCTTCAAGAGCAGTCTTCAGACTGCTGGTGAAGTTTTCATCCACCTGCCCGGGAAACTTGACATTAGGCACCTTTACGGACTGGATCACGACCCGGCGGTTATCCCTGTCTGTTTCAACATTCGATACAGACCAGAACGTACCAAATACCGGTTCAGTCTTTCCACTCTGTAAAACAGAAATTGCCCATCGGGACTTTAAGACATTATCGGAAAAAGACTCCGGCTGCGGCTCATAGATCTTGACGACAGTGCCGTCATCCGTCGTAAAGCTGCGGGGCCAGTCCGGTTGTTGTTGCTGTTGCTGCTGCGGAGCAGCATCCTGCGCCCGGGCAACGACCGACACAGAAAGAGCGGCCAAAAGCATGGAGAATATAATACGAATGCTTCTCATACGTTATGTTTGTTTATCGTTAACAAGGTTTTTACGCGAACTGTTCATACCAGACTCCCGCAATCCGCGGAACACTGGCTGGTGTTTGAGGGACTTAGCCCCGTTCGCATAGGTTTGACTGTTTTGGGGCGCTAAAGTTTGATGGCGTTTATAAATGAGTTGTTAAAAATAACCCCCTGATTTTTAATGTGGGCAGTCTGCCCAACTCACCGGTCAATGTGCTTCGAGCCAGTTGACCCCGGTCCCCATTTCCGCAATGGCCGGAACTTCCTCCGGAAGCAGCAGCGCCGTCTGCATACAACGCGTAATTATTGGTTTAATTATCTCTATTTCAGTTTTATGTGCGTCAAAAACCAGTTCATCATGCACCTGCAGCAGCATCTTCGACTTCAGCCCTTCCTTTTTAAACTCGGCATGCACCTTTATCATCGCCAGCTTTATCATATCCGCTGCCGACCCCTGGATCGGGGAGTTGATGGCATTTCGCTCCGCAAACCCCCGGATGGTAAAATTAGCGGAGTTGATGTCTTTTAACCACCTTTTCCGGCCCATCAGTGTTTCCACATACCCATTCTCCCTGGCCAGATTGATGGTATCATCCATATATTTCTGAATATTGGCAAACTGTTTCTTGTAGTTGTCGATGATCTCCTTTGCTTCCGACCGGCTGATACCCAGGTTGTCCGCCAGCCCAAACGCCCCCTGGCCATAGATGATCCCGAAATTGACGCTTTTCGCCTTGTAACGCATTTCCTTGGTCACGTCCTTTTCCTCCACATTGAACACTTTTGCAGCCGTAGCCGTATGGATATCCTTCCCCTCCCGGAATGCCGCACACATATTCGGATCCCCGCTGATGGCTGCGACAATACGCAGTTCGATCTGGGAATAGTCAGCGGACAGAAGCAGAAATTCCTCATTCCGCGGTACAAACGCCTTCCGGATCTCTCTCCCCCTCTCCGTACGGATAGGGATATTCTGCAGGTTGGGGTTGTTCGAGCTGAGACGGCCCGTGACGGCTACTGCCTGTGCATAGCTCGTATGCACCCGGCCCGTTTTGCGATTGATCATCTCCGGCAGCGCATCCACATAGGTGGACTTTAGCTTGGTCAGCTCCCGGAAAGCGAGGATATCATCTACGATCTGGTGTTTATTGGCCAGTTTCAGCAACACGTCTTCCCCTGTGGCATACTGCCCCGTTTTTGTCTTTTTGGCCTTGGGATCAAGCTGCATTTTTTCGAACAGCACTTCACCCAGCTGTTTGGGCGAAGCCAGGTTAAATTGCAAACCCGCCTGCTGGTACACCTTTTCCTCGGCAAGCCGGGCTTCCCTATCGAGCTCTTTCGAGTATTCTCTCAGGAACTCCATATCCACCCGGATGCCCTCGAATTCCATATCCGTCAGCACTTTCACAAGGGGGTTCTCCACTTCATAAAAGACCTTTTCCACTTCCTTTTTCTGCAATTCCGGAAAAAAGGAGTGTTTCAGCTGCAGCGTGATGTCGGCATCTTCCGCCGCATAATCGGTTATCTTTTCCAGCGCCACATCCCGCATATTGCTCTGGCCCTTCCCTTTCTTTCCGATGAGCTCTTCGATATGCACCGGCTCATAGCCTAAGTATTTGGCGCTCAGCAGATTCATGCCGCGTTTACCCTCCGGCTCAATGACATAATGCGCCAGCATGGTGTCGAAGACCTCTCCTTTTGGCTCGACGCCATACCATTTGAGTATCAGCAGGTCATATTTGAGATTCTGGCCAATCCAGGTGATGTCCGGTTTGTCCCACAGGGGACGGAAGAGCTCCAGCGTCTTTTTCGTTACCTCCTGGTCCTTGGAACAGGGCACAAACCAGGCCTCTCCCGGCTGGATTGAAAAGCTCATCCCCACGATCTCCGCATCATTCGCATCAAGACCCGTCGTCTCCGTATCGAAACACAGCTCTTTTTGGAGTAATAATTTTTCCAGCAGCGCCTTTATAGCGGCTTCATCGACCACCGAAGTATAGGTATGCGTTGTATTGTGAATATTCTTACCCCCGGGTGGATTGGAAGATCCCTCACCTTCTTCCCTTGGCAGTTCCGATTCCTCACCTCTTTCAACAGCGGCCTCCAGGTAAGTACTTACTTCTTCCAGCCTGTCTGCGGGCTTTTTCTTTGTCGCCACCGGCTTCACGGCATTTCCAAAGAGATCGGTCTGTACTCCTTCCGGCGGAGTATATCCTCCCGCGGCATCCTCGCCCAGAACCCTTTTTATGAGGGTCTTGAACTCAAGCTGATTGAATACCTCATTCAGCCCCGCCCTGTCCCATTCCTTTAGCTTGAAATTTTCCTCGTGGAATTCCACCGGCACCTCGGTGATGATCGTGGCCAGTTTTTTACTGAGTATGGCCAGATCCTTCCCCGCCCGGACTTTTTCACCCAGGGCCCCCTTGATATTGTCGGCACTGGCTACAACATTTTCCAGCGTACCAAATTCAGCCAGCAGCTTGGCGGCAGTCTTTTCACCCACACCCTTTATACCAGGAATATTGTCGACCGCATCACCCATCAGACCAAGGATGTCGATGACCTGACCCACGTCTTTGATATTCCACTTCTCACAAACCTCTTTGGGGCCCAGGATCTCGGCCAGACCACCCTGGTATGGCGGCTTATAGATCTTAATTTTTTCCGAGACCAGCTGACCATAGTCCTTGTCGGGAGTGACCATATAGACGGCATACCCCGCAGCAGCAGCCTGCTTGCTCAGCGTGCCGATGACATCGTCGGCCTCATAGCCATCCAGCTCCATTATCGGAATATTGAAACCCCTGACAATGGCTTTTATATCCGGTATCGCACTGGTCAGGTCTTCCGGAGCTTCCTGCCGGTTGGCCTTATAGTCGGCAAAATCGGTATGGCGTTCAGTCGGAGCGCTGGTGTCAAAGCACACCGCCATATGAGAGGGCTTCTGATTGTTGATAAGGTCGACAAGAGCATTCGTAAAGCCGAACTGAGCATTGGTGTTCCGGCCCTTGGTCGTAATGCGCGGGCTGTTGATCAACGCATAATACGCGCGAAAGATCAGCGCGAACGCATCGAGGAGAAATAGCCTTTTATCCGTATTTTCCATAGTGGCGAAATTAGGCAATTAACTGGTAAGGCGCCCTTTCCCGCCACGCTAGTATTTTTAGTTTTTAAGCCTTCATCTCCTTCAACCTCTTCTGCAAAGTAAACATCTCATCCCTCAACCTCGCCGCCTCCATAAAATCCAGATCCCTCGCCGCCTTCTCCATATCCTTCTTCGTCCGGCTGATAGCCTTCTCCATCTGCGGGATCGTTTGATAGATTTCCTGCTCCTCCGCAACCATAGCAACCAACTCCCCATCCGGCGCCAGCGCATACTGATCCCCCGGATTATATCCCTTGATATCAAGCACAGCCGTCTGCGCAAACACCTGCTCCTTTGTTTTATTCACCGTTCGAGGAGTAATGCCATGCTCGAGGTTAAAGGCAATCTGCTTTTCCCGGCGACGCAGGGTCTCATCCATGGTCCTTTGCATGCTTTCCGTGATCGTGTCGGCATAAAAGATAACCTTCCCATCTACGTTACGGGCGGCGCGGCCCGCCGTTTGTGTCAGCGATTTCTCATTGCGCAAAAATCCTTCCTTATCCGCATCAAGGATGGCAACCAGCGATACTTCCGGCAGATCGAGACCCTCCCTCAGCAAATTGACGCCGACCAGCACATCTATCTCCCCCAGCCGCAGCTGCCGCAATATTTCCACCCTTTCCAGGGTATCGACCTCGCTGTGGATATATTTTGATTTTATATCGATGCGATGCAGGTATTTATCCATCTCTTCCGCCATCCTTTTCGTCAGCGTGGTCACCAGGACCCTGTCCCCCTTTTTTACGGTCTTGTCGATCTCATCCAGCAGGTCATCGATCTGGTTGACGCTGGGCCGGACCTCGATAGGCGGATCAAGCAGCCCGGTAGGCCGCACGACCTGCTCCACTACAACCCCTTCTGTCTTCTCCAGCTCATAGTCACCCGGTGTGGCAGAGACAAAGATAGTCTGCCCCGTCATGGACTCGAACTCATGGAAGTTCAACGGCCGGTTGTCCAACGCGCTGGGCAAACGGAATCCATAGTCGACCAGCACCAGCTTCCGGCTCCGGTCCCCACCATACATGCCGCTGATCTGTGGAACTGTCTGATGACTTTCATCCAGCACCAGCAAAAAATCCTTGGGGAAATAGTCGAGAAGACAGAAAGGCCTCGTACCCGGCGTACGGCGGTCAAAAAAACGGGAATAGTTTTCCACCCCATTACAGAAACCCAGCTCCCGGATCATTTCCACGTCATAATTTACCCTTTCGCCCAGCCGCTGCGCTTCGATATATTTCCCGACATTCTTGAAATAAGTTACCTGCGAGGCCAGCTCATCCTGGATCTCCGCCAGCACCTGCTGAATGATGTCCTTTGGCGCAAGATAAAGGTTGGCAGGAAAAATAGCCGCATCGGCCAGCGCCCCGATCCGCTTGCCGCTGGAGATCTCAAAGCTTTCAATGGAATCTATCTCATCCCCGAAAAAGCTGATCCGGTAGCCATAATCCACATAAGGAAGATTGATGTCTATCGTATCTCCTTTTACCCGGAAATTACCACGCCCAAACTCTATCTCACTTCGCTTGTACAGGGAATTGACAAGCGCATGCAGGAAACCCTGCCGGGAGATCACCTGCCCCTGCTGCAAACGGATGATCCCGTTCTCGAATTCAGCGGGATTGCCGATACCATAGATACAGCTTACAGAAGCCACTACAATGATATCCCGTCTGCCGCTCAGCAGCTGCGTAGTAGCCTGGAGACGCAGCTTTTCCAATTCCTCATTGATCGAGAGATCCTTTTCAATATAGGTGTTGCTGACCGGCATATAGGCTTCCGGCTGATAGTAGTCGTAATACGAAACAAAATAACCGACGGCATTGTCCGGGAAGAATTGCTTGAACTCCCCATACAATTGCGCCACGAGGGTTTTATTGTGCGTCAGCACCAGCGTAGGCCGCTGTAAGTTCTGGATCACATTGGCAACGGTGAAGGTCTTACCCGAACCCGTAACGCCCAGCAAAGTATGATATTGATCTCCCTGGAGAAGACCTTCCGTCAGCTGGCTGATAGCAGAAGGCTGATCACCGGCCGGTGTATATGGAGAATGAAGCTTAAATGACATGAGTACAAATTTACTACTTCTTTTTCTTCAAAGCTTTTTTGAAGGGGTCCCAGCTGACCTTCAGCTTCCCGTCATCACCGGTCTTGGCGCGGAGCCGAAGGCTTAGTCCGGCCTTACTGTCATTACCCTTGCTGTCCGGCGGGATATCGGGGTTCTGGTCCTTGTTTTTCTTCAGATTGCTCAGCGGAACCTGCAGGCTCATATCCGCGCCCGTTCTCAGGTCATAGGTGCCTTCCACATACAGCGTAAACGCCGTCGACCGGATCTCCATCCGGTGAATGGTCAAAGTCGTGGAATCGATGTCAAGCTGATTCTTCAGCTCCGCAAAATAGATCTCGGAAAGGTCTTTATTTTTCAACACCTTTTCATGTATCTTTTGCATCGGTTCGAAGTCGATCAGCTGCCCCTGCTTGAGACTAAAATCAACAGTTCCCTTCAGACTTCCGGCTGCCATTTTTGCTTTATCCGTCAGCGCTCCCGACAAGTGTACATCTGCTGTCAGCCTGCCTTTTAAGTTTTTTGCCGTTATGGCTTCCTGGCCAAAGTTGTTAAAGCCATTGAACAGCTTCGGCACATCTACTCCTTCGATATGTGATTCGAGCGTCAACGGATTGGCATCTCCCTGCCGCTTCAGCGTCGCCTTCAGCTCCATCGATCCCGTGCCCTGTTCCACCGTCAGCCGGCTTAGCCTGATCGAATGATCATCGAATAACAGATCCGCCTTTGCATGCGCACCAGAGAATTTTTTATAGCTGAGATCAGCAGCCTCGATGCCGACATGGATAGTTCCTTCCTTAAGGAGATTGTCGATACGCGCAAAGGTTGTCTTGAAAAGGCTTTGATTCGAAGACCGGGCAGCCGCCGTGGATGGCTTGCCCGCAAAACCGCTAAAGTCCGCTACGTCAAGGTGGGCAGTGCGAAGACTCAGGTCCATGCTGACATTCTCCGAATTGCGGTCAAGCAGCGCGACAAGGTTTTTTGCAAGGCCCTTGACAAGGATCCTGCTCGTTCCTGCATTGACATCCAGCTGCTCGATAAAAAGATCCTGATCTTTAAACAGCAGCCTGCCTTTCCCATTGGTCAGCTTGAACTGATAAGGCAGATAGGTAATGGCGGCTGAATCGATGTCAAGCCTGCCATTGACAATAGTGCCGGCGGTGTCGTTCTCAGACATTGGCCCTTTGTAGTAAATGTTCAGGTTGCCGGCGCCTTTCTCAAAGAATAGCGTCTCGCTCCCGGTCATGGTATTAAGCTGGTCCAGCGAGAAACGGGAATGAATATCGCTGGCGAGCCTCGGATGTTTCAAATTGGTAATCGTAATTGTATCAGATCGCAGCGGCATGTTTTGTAACCGGCCGGAAAAGCCAAGCAGCCGGATGGCGGAATTTTCATCGTCTCTCTTCTGACCACGCAGCCATTCATTCGTAAAGCTGGCCCGGAAGGATGTTTCGGTAAAACTGCCAATGGGCGTAAGTACACTACCCTTCTCCAGGTTCAGCTTCACCTGTATCTGGGGCTGCGGATCATCGGCGGCGCCGGCATCCAGCTGCGCATGTATAGACACCGGTTTGTCGATATCAAATTCATCCAGCTTCTGCTGTATGTTGGGTGTCAGCAGGGTTGTGACCTGGTGGAAGGACGCATTGTTCGTTTCGACGGTGAGGAAGAAGGGGTCAGGGGAGACGGTCGGAAAGAATCGTCCCGTGAAGGTATAAGGATGCCCGTCTATTGCCAGGGTAATCCCGGCAAACTGCACGATCTTACTGGCGGTGTTGTAACGAAGCGAAAGATGGCCCGTTAGCCTTTTGTCCCTGAGAAAGCTTCCCTTGTAGGTGTTAAAAGCAAAACTCTTTACAGTAATGTCCGCATTGGCGCCGATCTGGAGTACGCGTTCATCTCTCTTGAACTCGCAGTCCAGCCGGCGAATATCCAGGTCGAAGAGCTTATGCTTGTCCTGTAGCTCATCCGTCCATTTCATGTCGGATAAAGATATATCCGGTGGGTCGGAGGGTTTTCCGGACGTGGGAGAAGAAGCCGGTTTACGCTCTTTGAAGATATAGGTATTCGTGTACCCTGTTGTATCCCTGTAGAAGTAAATGGAGCCGTGTTCGAGAAAAACTTTACCCAGCTGAACCTTGCGGTTTAGGAGACTGCGCAGTATCTGACAGCTGACAAACACATTTTTTGCCTGCAAAAGGTCGTGATGATGCTGCTGCCAGAGGCTATCCCGTATCGACACGTCGGACAGCTGCAGCGTAATGGAAGGGAAATGCCGGAAAAGAGAGATGTCCAGCTGGCCGATCTGTACATCGGCTCCAAGTCTGGCTTTTATTTCCGTTCGGGCCTTTTCCAGCAGGCTGGTCTTTTTCACGCTGACATAAATGGCCAGGGCCACCCATATAAGCAATAGCAGGCACATAATGGCGCCTGCTATTCTCAACGTATATCGTAATATCTTTTTCAAACTAAATTGACCCCTGCAGCGCTATCGAATTCAGATAGTCCGCGAACTTGTTCAATACGGCAGCATCGATCCCGATCTGCTCCTGCGCCTCTTTCCAGTTACGTTGTTCGATGGCTTCCCGGATGCCCGGCAGAGTCTTTACGCCATAACCCGTATAAAAACCGGGGGCATAAATGGCATGCCGGTACCAGGGACGACGGGGAAGTCCTTTATCAGATAGCAATTGTTGTTCCGCCCTGTAAAGGGCCTGATTGATTACATCTGCCCGGCTTCCGGTCGGCCGGGACCGGACCAGGCTGTCGGACAGGCGGGTAGTTGCCGTTTCAAGCCGGTTCAACGCATTTTGCAGGCTCGAAAAATCCAGGAAAGGCACTTCTGCCTTGGCAGCAGGCGGCAGCTGCTTTATTGTCGGGTCTTTGGCATAGCTATAGTGATTTTCTTTGAGCACCTGGTTGGACAGGGCCGTGCTTTCCCTCATCTGGTCCAGCGATGTCATCAGCTCGGACGCATATCCGCTCACCGTTTTGTAGAGGACCCGGAAATCAAACGGCAGCAGAGGGGCGTCAGCCATCCGCAGCGTCGTACGACCGGCCGTTTTGGCTAATGTGACCCCATACTGGAAGGTCGGGTCTTTGAAACGGCGAAAGTCGTCATACGAGTCATAAATGGAATGATATTCTCCGCCGGAGGATTCTCCGCCAAAACCCAGGTTAAAACAGGGAATGCCAAGATGCTGCAAAAAGGGGGAGAAGTCGGAGCCGGACCCGAGGGCGCTGAGGGGGAAGGTCTTTTTCTGGAAAAGATCTTTGCGAAGCTTTCCGGTCGCTTCGGCATTGACCAGCTCACGGGAATGACGACGCTCGGCAAGGCTGACCTGCGTTTCGGGATCGGTGACGTCGCGGGCGACCTCATTCATGAACGGCTCCAGGGCATGAGAGCCGCCGGCTTCGAGAAAGCCCCGCCCATTCTCGTCAGAGTTGATATAGACGACGGCTTTCTTTTGCAGCTCTTCTGCATGTTCTTCCACCCATTCGGTCGAACCCAGCAGACCGGGTTCTTCGCCGTCCCAGGCGCAGTATACGATGGTCCGTTTGGGTTTCCAGCCCGTCTTATACAGTTCGCTGACAGCCCTTGCCTCTTCCAGCAAAGCGGACTGACCGCTGATAGGGTCTGCGGCGCCGTTGACCCAGGCATCATGGTGATTACCACGGATCACCCACTCGTCAGGGTATTCGCTGCCCGGCATTTTGGCAATGACGTCATTGATAGTTTTCATATCCCAGTTGAAAGCCAGTTTCAGATGAACCTGCGTCTTGCCGGGACCGACATGATAGGTCATCGGCAGGGCGCCCCGCCAGTCTTCCGGCGCAACCGGACCATCCAGCGCCCGCAGCAAGGGCTCGGCATCGTGATAGCTGATGGGTAATACGGGGATCTTTAGCAGGGTAGGAGCTTCCGACAGTTCCATCCGTTTGGCGTCTTTGGTGGCGCCAATGCCGGGCGTCAGCGGGTCGCCGGGATAGATGGGCATGTCCATGACAGAACCCCTTTGTACACCATATTCGCTTTTGAAGGCGCCTTTGGGATAGACCTCGCCCTGGTAATAGCCATCGTCCTTTGGATCGGAATAGATCAGACAGCCGATGGCGCCATGTTCCTGCGCCACCTTGGGCTTGATGCCCCGCCACGAACGGCCGTATTTGGCGATGACGATCTTTCCTTTCACCGAGATACCCATCCTCGCCAGACGGTCGTAGTCTTCGGGTATGCCATAGTTCACAAACACAAGCCCGGCTGTCACGTCCCCGTCAGGCGACCAGCAGTTGTATGTAGGCAGCTGCTCACGGGTTTGACCCGACGTTGCATCTTCTTTAAGAGCTGGCTCGGCCAGGCTGGCCTTATAGACAACGGGTCCCTTCATTTCCAGCAGCCTTTCTTTTGGAGTGGGGAAGGGTACATAGAAGGTTTCGACCTGCACATCGTATCCCCAGCTTTTGAACTTATTATAGATATAGTCGACCACCGCCTTGTCCCCCGGCGATCCAACATGATGAGGATGTGCCGACATGATACGTATGCCGCTGTCGATGTTGGCGGCCGAAAGATAGCTGTCGAAAGAGGATTCCAGCTGAAACTGTTGCCGGGACGAGGTTTCATCAAACCCTGACAACGCAGACCCCGACTTCGATAACGCGGTCCCCAATGGTGTAGACCGCGGCAACCCAGCCCCCGATGGTGAAGACCCTGACGACGGTTTGGGCTGTCCCCAGGCCAGGACAGATGCCAGCACGAGGCTGCCGGCAAAAAGTAGTTTTCTCATTTATTTGGTAGTGTTTAGTGAATCGTCACGTCTTTGCAGCCGGCTATTGTACTGGGAGTAGTCTGGTACGATGATCTCATACTCTTCGAGCATCAGCGGAGAGGTGAGCAGGAAGTCGGCGGTAGCCCGGTCACAGGCAAAAGGCAGGTTCCAGGTCACAGCCACCCTGAGAAGGGCCTTGATATCCGGGTCATGAGGCTGCGCTTCCATGGGATCCCAGAAGAAGATCAGCATGTCGAGCTTTCCCTCTGCAATACTGGCGCCAATCTGTTGATCCCCGCCAAGCGGGCCGCTCAGGAACTTGCTCACAGACTGGCCTAAAGCCAGTTCTATAAGGCTTCCTGTCGTGCCGGTGCCATACAGCCGATGCTGGGCCAGCGCCCGTTTGTTGTAGACAGCCCACTCAATAAGCTCGCTTTTCTTGTTGTCATGTGCTACGAGGGCTATACGTTTAAAGCCGCTCAGTTTTCTAACAGGCGTTTCCATGTATTATTTATTTCGTCGGAAAGATACCGGCTTTATGAATATTATAACATCTTCAGAAAAATTTTACTTGCGATGCAGCGTTTTCAATCAGGCATAGAATTTGTTAGAGACTCCACCCTTTTATTTTTGTTTTTACTGACCCAACGGCAATGAAGAAACTAACCTGTTGTATTTTGTTGGCTGTGGCCTGCAGCTTCGTCTGTCAGTCCCAGCAAACGCCGGATTCCGCGACGGGTTCGCGTATACTAACAGGTGGCCAGCCATCCTTCGTCAACTTTACCGCAGTAGTAAGAGAGTCTAATAAGGTCCGGCTGCAATGGGACGTGGACAGCGCGGATGAAGGAGATTACTTTATTATAGAACGTAGTTCAGATGGTTCCCATTATGAGACCATCGGAGCGCTTCGCTCGACAGGGGTAAAAGAGCGTTATGAGCTGACGGATATAGCGCCCCCCAATGGCCCCAACTTCTACCGGATCAAATATACCGGTCAGTCTACTGGTGACGTCTATTCCAAAGCCGTGCAGCTGAGCCTTTCCGGCGATGTCGACTTCAAGTTTTACCCCAACCCCATAGACAAGTTATTTATCGTCCGAACCGGGCATAGCATCGATCTCCAGATCCTGGACGCGGCCGGCTCCGTACGTCTTAGCAAACGGTTGCAACCCGGTATCCAGGTAGTAAATGCATCTTCCCTCGAACGAGGGGTTTATATTCTCCGAATTACTGATAAAGAAAGCAATAGAGCAATTTCCCAGCAGTTATTGAAGAATTAAAAAAACCTTAAAAAAGAAATTACCAGAAAATGGTATTGCAGAATTGATTTAATTCCTATACCTTTATCTTGGTTTTTCATAGGATATTGGATTTTAAAACGGGGTTGAATTTCTATTCAGACCCCTTTTTTATTTTATAGAGGTGAAAGAGGAAGACGAGCGCCAGTAAAGGATTAAAGCTTGCGTAGTTGTACGCAGAAGAATAAGTATTAGTGCGCACGCCATTCCATCACCGATCACTCCCCAACAAACAATGTCCCACCACCGATCAACATCTCCCCGATAAGACTTCTGCAAAAAGGAAAAGCCCCGATAGAAATCGGAGCTACATACTTACTAACTCAATTAAAATAAAAACAAACTCGTTGGCTGTAAACCTTTATGCAGCTGCAAGCAAACGTTGAACTAGCTCGCTTGCATTTCTTTTATTTTCTCTCTGATCTTTCCTTCGATCTCTGCTGCCATCTCCGGATTATCATGTAACAGTTGCTTCACAGTATCACGACCTTGTCCAAGCTTATCAGTGCCATAGCTGAACCAGCTGCCACTCTTGTTGACAATGCCAAGCTCTACACCCATGTCGATGATCTCACCCATCTTGGAAATACCTTCTCCGAAAACAATATCGAATTCAGTAGCACGGAAAGGGGGAGCTACCTTGTTCTTTACAACTTTTACTTTTATCCGGTTCCCAATCGCTTCTTCTCCGTCTTTGATCTGCGCCATACGACGAATGTCCAAACGAACGGAAGCATAGAACTTAAGGGCGTTACCACCGGTTGTCGTTTCCGGATTACCAAACATGACGCCGATCTTTTCCCGCAGCTGGTTGATGAAGATACAGATGGTGTTCGTCTTGCTGATCGTGGCCGTAAGCTTTCTCAATGCCTGCGACATCAGACGCGCCTGCAAACCCATTTTGCTGTCACCCATTTCACCTTCCAGCTCACCTTTCGGAACCAGCGCGGCTACGGAGTCAATAACGACTACATCCAGCGCACCGGAAAGGATCAGCCGGTCTGCAATTTCCAACGCCTGCTCACCATAATCCGGTTGGGAGATCAGCAGGTTGTCGATGTCGACACCTAACTTCTGGGCATAAGCGCTGTCGAAAGCATGCTCAGCATCGATAATGGCGCACATGCCGCCTTTTTTCTGTGCCTCTGCAATTATATGAGTGGCAAGAGTTGTCTTACCGGATGACTCAGGTCCATATATTTCGACGACTCTGCCTTTGGGCAAACCCCCAACCCCCAGCGCCATGTCCAGACCGATCGAACCGGTGGAAATGACCTCCATAGGGTCCTGGCTTCTTTCATTCATCATCATCACGCTTCCCTTCCCAAAGTCCTTGTCTATTTTGTCCATCGTCAGCTTTAAAGCCTTGAGCTTTTCTGTATTTGACATAATCGTAGTTTTTTTAGTTCACCCAAATTTATTGATTCAGCAAAGCTAGTATAATTATTTTATACACACTAACTATTTTAGTATTAAAAACTAATTTTTTTGGTCTGCCTCCGTGCATGGCACAGACCACCAGCCAACCTGCGCCGCCCGCCAACCATCTTGCGCATCCCCCCAGCCATACCCTTACTCCGCAAACCCCGGCAACAAAGCCGCAGGACAGTCTGCCCCAACCCGTCACGACCTACGCAGACCTCGTTCCGGCCTCACCCCCACAAAACACATTGATAAACAAACAATTAAGAATAGTTCACGTCAACGAGCTGGATAGCCCCCTAACCCCGCACCCGCCACGACATCCACGCAGACCTTGGCAAAGTTCCGCCCCGCAACATCCACCTTCCTGCTGGACGGCAAAGAGCCGGCCCGGCTTATGATGAGCTGGAAAGCCTGGCCACCCAGCGGCCTCAACGGGAAAGTAAAACTGATGAGAGATGGCGAAAAATGGCGAAACCGCCTCCGACAACTACGATCGCACAGACAATGATCACAAGCCATCAAAAGAGACCGGATTATATACAAATATTTCGATAGGTTATCTGATTAAAAGAGAGGGGGAATTTTTTAATAAGAATACTTTTCGGCTTGGCGTCGGTGATATGGAACTCAAAGGAGGAAAGATCCTGCTCCAGCCCCTGATCTGTTTTAATGACTTCTTCAGAGGGGTCACACCGGGCCTGCGGCTTAGCTTCCGTGCCCTGTAATGCAGTCCGGACGGGCATTAGCAGGTATAGCTATATCGCCTTTGTCTCATTGCGCGGGTGTTTTAAAAATATGTGTAAAGCAACGTTCCACGGAACATAGAGTAGTAATTATTATTTGTAGATAACCGTGTAACCATGAATTTGGCATCAAATTCGCCTATTTTTCCATGCAACAAATTTAGGTATCTTGGTTTGTTGAGTTATCTTTGACACATTATTCTTCTCTGACCGTATGACTACACGCGTGGAAGAATAATTATTTTTTAAAAAAATGATATTACTATGAAGCTTAAACAAACATTGCTCTTCACTGTTCTCTCTGTGTCCCTATTCTCATGCGTTAGCTCAAAAAAATTCAAAGCCGCCCAGGCAAAAATCGACTCCTTAACCTCTGCCAATGCTAAGCTGGCAGGAGATCTTAAAAATTGTAACGACCTCACCGCTACAGATGCTACTCAGAGGACGGCTCTGCAAAATCAGATCGACGCCCTTAACAAACAGATCGACTTCCTGAAACAAAATCACGACGCTACCCTGAAACAACTGCAGGATCTCTCTGTCATTTCCAACTCTCAGGCAGAAAGCATCAAAAAATCTTTGGATAACATAGGTAGTAAGGACACCTTTATCCAGAACCTCCAGGCCCAAATGGCTCACAAGGACTCCGTTAACATGGCCCTGGTCATGAACCTGAAAGGCGCCATTGGCAACATGGATGACCAGGACATCAACATTAAGGTGGACAAGGGTGTCGTATACATCGATATCTCCGACAAAATGCTCTTCAAGAGCGGAAGCTATGACGTTAATGAAAGTGCAAAAACGGTACTCGGTAAAGTTGCTACCGTGCTGAAAGCTCAGCCTGACATCGAGTTCATGGTAGAAGGCCACACCGATAACAAGGCTTACCACCATCCTGGTCAGCTGAAGGACAACTGGGATCTTAGCGTAAAACGCGCCACTTCCGTTGTTCGCATCCTGCAGACACAGTATGGCCTCGATCCGGCTCATATCACTGCAGCTGGTCGCGGCGAATACGTTCCCGTTACATCTAACGATACCGAAGAAGGCCGTGCAGCTAACCGCCGCACCCGTATCGTGATCCTGCCTCAGCTGGATCAGTTCTTCAAGCTCCTCGAGAAAAAATAAATGATCTCTCTCAAGATCTTTCTCAATAAAAAGGAAACCCGCCAATCGGCGGGTTTCCTTTTTTTATACACCTGGTCAATTTTATCCGGCAATCTGCGTTAAC
This sequence comes from Puia sp., assembly GCA_036499285.1. Classification (GTDB taxonomy): domain Bacteria; phylum Bacteroidota; class Bacteroidia; order Chitinophagales; family Chitinophagaceae; genus Puia. Next base: position 100,270 of record DASYEB010000030.1, read on the forward strand.
AGACTATTCCTGTATTAGTAGCCGGCTTTATGAAGAGTAGACTGCCGAAAATATTTTTTTTGTCTCTGATGATGGCGCTTACCCTGAACTGTCTTGCCCAAGATGGTCAGGCTCCTGTTGCCCAAAAAGGCATATTGGACCTAAGAAAGGCCAATCTCTTTGCTAAACCGTTGTCACTCAATGGAGAATGGGGGTTCTACTGGAACCGTCTGCTTTCTCCCGACAGCCTGTCTGCCGTTGCTCCCGCCTATGTAACATATCCGGCTCTCTGGAAGGAGATTACTCTTAACGGGAAAAGAATTCCCTCCCAGGGGTATGCTACCTATACCCTCACCGTGCTGCTTCCGGCCCAAAGACCACGCATCGGCCTCGAAGTCCCCGATGCCTATTGCTCCTTTAAATTATTTGTCAACGGTATCGTCCAGGCACAAAACGGCCAGCCGGCAACAACAAAGGAAAAAGCCCGCCCCTTCTGGGTAACCCGGACCATCGTGCTGCCACCCGGAGAATCCGACACCCTCGTCATGGTCATGCAGATCGCCAACTTCTGGCATGCCCGCGGCGGACCATATAAAGACATCCTCCTTGGAGATAAGGATGAGCTCATCCTGAAAAAATACCGGGACTCCGCATATGACTTCCTGCTGGCAGGCTGTATGTTTATGGGGGGACTCTTTTTCCTGGGCCTGTTCGTCTTCGGCCGTCACGACAAGACCATCCTTTATTTTGCGCTGTTCTGTATCGTCTTCAGCTACCGGATGGTAGGCACCAATCACTACGCCCTTCACTCCCTGTTCGCCAACCTCGACTGGTTCGTGACCATCCGCATAGAATACCTGACCCTCTCAGTTGCAATGGCCTTCTTTTGCGTGTATACCAAAAACCTTTACCCCGATGACGCACATCCGGTGATCAACCGCGCCCTTGTATGGTTCTGCATCCTTTACAGCGCGGCAGTCCTGTTTACTCCGACCATCGTGTTCACCCATTTTCTTATGATCTTCCTGGGAGTAATGTTCTTTTGTATCGCCTATTCGATGTATGTATATCTGCAGGCCGCCCTCAACCACCGCAGCGGATCGGTCTTTGCTCTGCTCAGCACCACGGTGATGCTCCTCATCGGAATGCTGATGAACCTCCATTATTTCGGCATCATTCCCGACTTGCGGCTTATCCTTTTCATCTGCTATATCTCCTTTTTCTTTTTGCAGTCCCTGGCCTTATCCCATCGCTTTGCACATACCTTCCGGCAGGCTACCTTTCTTGCACAGCAAGGTCTGCGGGCAAAGTCGGAGTTCCTGTCCACCATGTCCCATGAGATCAGGACACCCCTGAATGCGGTCATCGGAATGACACACCTGCTGCTCCGCAATCGGCCCCGCACCGACCAGGAGGAGGACTTGGGCGTATTGCTGTTTTCCGCCAGCAACCTGCTGTCGATAGTCAACAATATCCTGGACTATAATAAGATCGAAGAAGGGAAGATCGGCTTCGAACAGATCTCGTTCGACCTCCCGGCCATTGCCCGCAACATCGTGGCTGGCCTGAAGAATGCAGCAGACGAAAAAGGAATAGCCCTGCTGATCGACGTCGATCCAAAACTGGACAGGAGACTCGTCGGCGATCCTACCCGGACCAGCCAGGTCATCAACAACCTCGTCCACAACGCGATCAAGTTTACCCAGGCCGGGTCCGTGCGCTTATCCATTACCGTAGACTCGATATGGCCCGAAACGGTAACGGTTACCGTAAAAGTACAGGATACGGGCATCGGTATCGCTCCTGAAAAACAACAGATGATCTTTGATCGGTTCACCCAGGCAGACTCCTCCACATCCCGCAGCTATGGCGGCACCGGGCTGGGACTGGCCATCTCCAGGAAAATACTCGAGCTGCAGGGAGTCATTCTCCAGCTAAGCAGCGAACCAGGCAGCGGTTCTTGTTTTTACTTTACCCAATCCTTCCCCGTCAGCACGGAAGTCGCCGGGGAAAGAAGAGATCAGCTGCCGGCAAACGGCCAGGAAAAGACGCTTTGCGGCATCAATATCCTGCTGGTTGAAGACAACCCGCTCAATGTCCTCGTAGCGCAAACCATGCTTGAAAATAATGGGGCCAGCGTAGACGTAGCCACCAATGGAGCAGAGGCATTGGACCGGCTCGATTCAACCCGCCACCAGCTCGTCCTCATGGACCTCCATATGCCCGTAATGGATGGTTACGAGGCTACGATCCTGCTTCGTAAAAGAGGTGAGACCCTGCCCATCATCGCACTGACGGCCAGCACACCAAAAGAAGTGGAAAGCGAGGCCTTTGAAGCCGGTCTTAATGATATAGTTGTAAAGCCATTCAGTCCCGAAGAACTTTATCGTGTCGTTCTCCAGCACGTGCGTCATACGCCTCAGTAAAAGCAGGCTTGCCCCTTTCCGGTATCAGGCTTTTTTCTCCGGCTCTTCATGATGGGCCTCTTCATGATGCCCCGTTACCTTTTCCCAAAGCCCCTTTGCCTTATCTGCCAGCTCGTGCAGTTTTTCTCCTGCCTCTTCCAGCTTTTGCTCAGCCTCGTCCTTGAGATGATCCATCTTTTCTTTTGTTTCCGGTGAGTTTACTTTATCCCAGGTTTGACCTGCTTTTTCACGTAGGCTTTCCGTTAATTCTTCCGCCTTGTCTTTTAATTCGCCGAGCTTTTCTGCTGCTTGCTCCTTTAATGCACTGGCCTTGTCAGCCATAGATTGCTTTTCTTCAGACATAAAAAAAGAATTTGTTATTAAAAAATAGGAAGACCGTCAACAGGGGGGATTGCTCTCTTATAATTTACGTTTCGTATCGCGGCGAAAGATCGTATGCAGAGTTATTTATTCGTTATTTAGACAGGTTCAGCGCGCTTAGCCAGTTGGTCTCCCGCAGCTGCCCCAGGCTGATCTTTCCCATAGTCTTTTTTTCTAATATAAGCCCTTTTTCCCATATTACAAAAATTACCCCTATCGGCGGAAACGGGCCTCTTCGAGGTCGAGCTCGAATTCCTTGCTCCGCAGCAGCTCTTCTGGATATTCATTGTCCCGCCGCATGTGCAATAATTCCTGGCGTTGGATCCCTACCAGCTCCAGCAGAAGCTGACGATAACGAGGTAAAAACTCCGGCGTTACCTCATCGCCTTCCTCTTTTTCCAGCCGCTTGCCCGTTATCTCCACCATCCGCTCATAGCGGGCTTTCAGCCGGTTGAAGGCATCGATGGACTCGCTTTCCTCGGGATATCCCGAAGTAATGTGCTCCAGCGCAGCCGTGGCCAGCCGGAGACGTATCGACAATCGTTGCTCCTCTTCATTTTCTTTTATGGTGATATCCAGCTTGCGGATGATATAGGGAAGTGTAAGCCCTTGCAGGACCAGCGTAAAAAGGATCACGACAAAGGTGATAAACAGGATCATGTTCCGGTGAGGAAAAGTCGTCCCGTCCGTAAGCATCATGGGGATCGCCAGGGCCGAAGCCAGCGAGACCACCCCCCGCATACCGCTCCATCCGATCACAAAAATGCTCTTTTTCCCCGGACTGGTTTCCCGGAGACGGATCTTTTTGCTGCACATCCGGGGCAGGTAAGCGCCGGGGAAAACCCAGGCCATACGAATGATTAAAGCCACCAGACTGATGACGACCCCATAGAAGATCGCCGCATGCAGGGAGTATTCACCCAGCCCCCTGACAATGCCAGGCAGCTGCAGCCCTATCAGGATAAAAACAACCCCGTTCAGCAGGAATACCACTACGTTCCAGACGCTCTGATTCTGAAGACGGCTGCTATAACTGAACAGCTCATGCGACCGGTAGCTCACAAAAAGGCCGCCGGTTACTACGGCAAGGACCCCAGAAGCATGGAAATGTTCGGCCGTTATATACATCAGGTAAGGAGACAGCAGCGTAATAACGGTATCGATAGTCGACGTCGTCGGCAGCCACCGATGGATGGCATAAACGATATTGCCTATGACAAACCCGATGATGATGCCCAGGGAAACGACAGCCAGAAAGTCGACACCCGCCTTCCACAGTATAAACTTCCCCGTGAAAATAGCAGCCAGGGCAAAACGGAATACAATGAGGCTGGAGGCATCGTTGACAAGACTTTCGCCCTCCAGTACGGTCACGATCTGCTTGGGCATCTTCAGGTTCTGCAGCACACTGGTGGCAGCCACTGCATCAGGCGGCGATATGATCCCCCCCAGCAGGAAACCCAGCGGCAGGGAGAAGTCGGGGATCATAAAATTGGCGACGACCGCCACCGCGCCGGAAGTAAAGATGACCAGTCCGAAAGACAAGAGGCCGATAGGCCGCCTGAATTTCCAGAAGTCATGCCATGAAGTATACCAGGCCGCAGAATACAACAGTGGCGGCAGAAAAATGACAAATACAATATCCGGGTCCAGCTCTATCCGCGGGATCCCGGGCACCAGGCTGATGATCAGACCCGCGATCACAAGGAAAATAGGATAGGAGATATGCAGCTTGTGGCTAAGCATCGCTAACATCGATACCACAAACAATAAGGATATGATCAGTAAAAGGTTGTCCTGGAGCATAGCAGTAGTAGATCTAGTAAACAGCAAATTAAGACTTATCGGGTAAAAAATACCCCCGTAACTATTGGCATAGTTTTTCGGCCTTTGTAAAAAACGCCACCATGAAATGTATTGCAGTCATCTGTCTCTTCCTTCTTGCCGCCTGCCAGACCCCTGTAAATAACCCCGTGAAACATTCTCCCGATTCCGTAATCACGGCAAGCGCTCCTCCTGCCCCGCCTGATACAACCACATTAGGAGGGCCCTGGTTCCTGCAGGCCGTTCTCCCCTCCGATACCGCAGCAGGCAAAATGCCGTCGCTGATGCTCGACCTGAAAAAAACCCATTTTTCCGGCAATACCGGCTGTAATACCATGCGCGGGGAGTTCTGGTTCAGCACCAACGACAGCAGCCTTACCTTCAGCGACAAGATCATTACAACAAAAATGGCTTGCCCGGGTTATAATGAACCGGCCTTTATGAAAAGCCTCAAAAGCACGACGCATTATCGGCTTCGCAACGGCATCCTGACCCTGCTGTCGGACGAGAGAACAGAGCTTTCCCACTGGACGAGAAAGCCTTCCACCCCGTCCAAAACGCTAAAGGCCTAGCGATTACCCGCCGAAGCACGGACCAACGGGGATACCCGCCACACAATTCACAACTAATGCACAGTCGCGCTGAGAAACAGTAGCTTAACACAAGGTTCATGATCTGGTAACATAATTGCAGGAACTTTCCTACAACTAAAGAAGAGGTTTATGACAAATACACTGGTAGATATAACAAGGGAGCTGTTGAATAGCGGAGTATTCAGTCATCTTCCGGATAACGAGATAGCCCGCCTGCACTGGATGATCGTACAGGGCCAGAACGGCGATCACGTTCCCCTTCAGCCTCTGTTCAGCTATTGGTACCGGGGGGACTATTATTCCTCCAATGCTTCTCCGCGGCTCCTGCAGCAGTGCAATGAGTGTTTACAACGCATGGGCCAGCCGCTCATCGATGTTTACGGAGAAGAATTTTACGAGGCATAAAGGACACCCACCCATCACCCCCCCGCCCCATAATATTTCCCCGGATCGGTCAGCACCTTTTTCCACTGCCGCTGGTGGCTCTCCTGCCATTTCCTATCCGGATGCACCCCCCAGTTCGCCGTCGCCAGCTGCTGCCGCACAAATTCCCGTTGCTCAGGATGCACGAACAGAGGATGCCGGTAATACCACTGCGGATCTTTGATCAGATCTTTCCAAAAACTTGCAAAATCGGCAAATTGGCTCTCAAACACCTTTACCTCATCCTTATCATCATCATAAGTACTGTGGTTATAGTAAAAAGGTAAGCCTTCGTTTTCCCCGGTGATCCGGTAAAGACTGCCCCCGCTGTCTTCCGAGCTGATATCAAAGTAGAGTTCTTTCGGCATATGCTTTGTTAAAAAAAATAGTACCTTTCGGTTTATTTCTATTATCTTATTAAAAATAATTTATATGGCCCTCATCCCCAACAATAAAAAGAAAAAAGACGGCAAACAGCCCGCAGCCGCCAAAAGTAATATCCCCGGATTTCCCGCCGGCAAAGGTGGTGGTAAGACCAACAGCAAAGGCGCAATGAAGAATACACGGCTCACCGGCGGTTCTCAGCGCGGCTCTTAAGCAGGCCGGAACCCCTTGGCCAATTGTTCCTTCTCCTGTCGCTCCAGTTCGGTACGGGCAGCCTCTTCATCGGAAAAGGTTTTTAACTGGGTTTGTGCCCTTGTCCCTGCTTTTCCCCAGCGGGTCACCAGCTTATTGCCATCCGTAGCCGCTTCCCAAAACCTGTCAGCGCCGGCTTCATCCGACACCAGTCGCCGGAAGTCCAGGTGGTCATATGGACCCACCACACCGGAGCCGGCCGCCCCACCACCCACTATTTCTGCGTGCTCTCCCGCCCCACCACCCATTGCCCCTGCCGCCTCAACCGTCGCAACCTCCTCCTTCAACGCTTTCAATACCTGCTCCATAACTTTCTGCGGTTGATGCAGCCAGTCCTTCGCATAAACAGACAACACCTTCCAACCAAAGGCTTTCAAAATAGCAGGCCGCTGATAATACTGCTCGACCAGATTCCTGTTGCGATAATGCAGCTCATCATCGATCAGGATCGCCAGCGCATAAGCCTCGTCCTCCGGCTTTCGCTTGACAGCCAGCGAACACTTGAAATCCGACTGCCCCACCTGCTCGGCAACTTCATAACCCAGCGCCATCAGCTGACCCTTCAGCTGCTCCCGCATCACCGTCGGCTGCACAACACCCTCCCCCAAACCCTTTTGCGGGACCAGGCCATCGAGTATCGTCCTCGCCGCCGGCATCCGCCCCAGGCTGATCAGTTCTGCATACTGGAGGAATCGCCTTAAATAATTTGCCCCTTCATTGTATTCATTCGTGATCTGTTCGTACCGGATGCTGCTCACGACAGCCATATGTTTCCTCGCGCGGCTGAACAGTACATTGAGACGTTTTTCACCGCCCTTTTTATTCACCGGCCCAAAGTTCATCAACATCCGCCGCCGGCTGTCGGGACCATAACAGACACTCATGATGATGATGTCCCGTTCATCACCCTGGATGTTTTCCAGGTTTTTGACGATCAGACCGGTAAACTGATCATTCTCGGTCCGGTTATAGGCCTCTTCCAGCTTCTGAGCAAAAACGGCGTCCCCGCCCGCCAGCAGATCCAAAGACGTCTCTATCATAGACTGCTGCTCCTGGCTGAACGCAACGATGCCAATGCTTTCCGTTGTATCCCGGCTCAGCAGCTCCCGCACAAGATGCGCGATATAATCGGCCTCCCCGGAGTTGCTCCTTTTGTCATAAACGCTGTCCGGCAAAAGATGATAGCTGATGCTGCGGTCAAAAAGACAATTGACATTTGCCGCCGCCTCCTCCGGCTGACCGATACGGATCGGGGCCTTTTCTTTATGATGGATCGTCTTATCCGGAATAGTCAGCAGATCACCTTCATAAAAAGCATGATTGCTATAGCTGATCAGCGTTTCATAGTGACTGCGGTAGTGCCAGCTCAGAAGCGTGGATTCCAGCTTGCGCGCGCCCTGCACCAGCAGGCTGTCGGCATCGTCGCTGAGCCACTCGTTCTCTTCCTGGTCCCCGGCTTTATCCATGTCATCCGGGTCTTCCGCCCTCGCGCCAAAGAAATCCGTCGGCGGCATTTGTTTCTCATCACCTACAATTATCGTCTGACCCGAACGATACAGCGCAGGTACGCCTTCTTCCAGCGTGATCTGGCTCGCTTCATCAAAGATGACCACGTCGAAGTGCCCGCTATCCAGGGGCAGACTGTCGCTGACACTATAGGGACTCATCAGCCATACCGGCTTGAGATCCTTTAGGACCAGCCCGCTTTCCTTCTCCGATAGCTCGCGGATGCTTTTGTAACGCATGCTTTTCCCAAACTCATTTTCAAGGATCTTGCGGCCTTCCATATACGTTTTCTTCAGCTTCTTCTGCTCTTCATTGAGCTGGCTGGCCGGCCGTCCGGATAATTCCAGCTGATGCAGGAATTTTTGCCGCACATAAGCACGGATGATCTCCGCATTCAGTTCCTGTAAAGCCAGATATCCTTCACCCAATTGCTGAACGGCCTTGTCAAGAGCCTGTTTGTCGATACCACGGAAAATACGGTTGTTCTGATACAACTCGTCCAGGCTTTTTTTGATAATAGCCGCCTCCAGCTGCGCAACACGAAGCGGCAGACTGCGAAGAGCCTTTTTCACCATCGGGGAGAGACCCGCTATCGCCCGCAGAACAGCCAGCCAGTCCCGGAGGCCATCCGCATTGAGACGGATATTCATCAGCTCGTCCCGGATCGCGGAAATATTGCCCGTAGGCGGCTCCTGCAAACATCGCTTCAGCTGGGTCTCCAGCCGGTTCAAGGGCTGGTGCAGCGCTTGCAAAGCGGTTACGATCGCCGGCCCCTCCGGATGCTGCACGAGATAATCCAGCTCCGCATGCCCCTTCTTGTTTTGCAGCAGATCGATGCTAAGCCTTGCCGTGTCAGGATTCTCCATCCGGTAATCTTCTTCCAGCTGCCGCCTTGCCTGCCCGACCTGCGCCGCAGCCTCGTATTCAGCTTTCAGCTGCTCCAGCAGAGATAGGACAGAAGGTTTCACCGCATGCGCAGAAAGGTCGTAGTTGTTTTGTATTTGTCTCCTCAACTTTTTCCAGGAGCCGTTCAACATACTGAGGAGACGGCCTTCCTGTTTGGTGGTCAGCGCGATCGCTGCACCAAGATCCTGTTCCGGGATCTTATGGGTCCAGTGCTCATTCTTCTTCAGGACCTGCTGATAGTCCTCCTGTTTTTGTTTGTAATGACGGAGACGACGACCCAGCTCTTTTGCTTCCTGCCGGTCGGGATCGGCGATGGATATCAGGCCTATGCTGGCAAAAGGGTATAACAGCACGGCAAACTGTACCAGGCTTTTCAAACGCTCCGGTTCCTGCGTGTGCCGGGGATCAACCCCGCAATTTTGTAAGCCGTCTTCTACTTCGTTCAAAAGGGTCAGCGCCTGTTCCAGCGCTCTGTCCAGCACCTGATGCGGACTGTCCGAAATCAATATCTCTTCCTGTATCCGGCTGAAAGGATGTGCGGAAAAGACCGGGTCGGCGCCCATTTCCTCCAACGTAGCCTCTAATTCTGAAAGAACGGGCCTCGCAGTCTGCCAGTCGGCATAGTCTGGCAGAGTCTCTTCGTCTTTCGGAGACAGCGTTACCAATTCTTCCCGCAGCAGTATGATACGTTCGATCAGCTGCCTCACCGGCATACCGGTATCTTTTCCATAAGACAGGCTCGTGGTATGAAATTCCCGGAGCAGGTCCAGCTGTATGTTGATCCGGTCTACCAGTAGCTGTCGTTTGTTTTTCAGCTGCGTAAGATCTGACTTATTCCGGGTGAAGTCTTCGTATGTCGCTTTGAGGTTTTTGATAAATTCTCTTTTGTCGCTCTGGCTGTCATGGATATAACAACAGAGCTCTTCAAGCCCAACCTGTTTGAGACGGTGATAGACGACATCCAGCGCAGCCCTTTTCTCACAGACAAAAAGTATATTCTTTCCCCTGGCAACAAAGTCGGCAATAAGATTGGTAATGGTCTGGCTCTTGCCGGTGCCGGGCGGACCCTGAATGATATAACTGTATCCGGCCCTGCTTTGCAAAATAGCCCTTGTCTGTGTCGGGTCAGCCGTGATCACATGGTACCAGTCGTCGGGTCTGTTGAGGTCGAAGCTATGCTCCGGAAAACTACGCGGCTGATCGCTGAACAGCGCATCAAAAACATGATGCTGTACCCGCTGATCGATCACCGTATTATAGTCTCTCACCAGGCTCATCTTCTTATAATTGAAATTGCCCAGCACCATATGACAGACATCGAAATCCCAGCTATAAGGATTACTCTCGCTTTCCGCCAGCGTATAGATCTCCCGTTCCCGCAAACCGGCGCCTGCTTCCCGCGAGCCGCCCGCGCTTCCCCTTGCGCCGCCACCATGCTCCCGCTCATCGCCCCCATTACCCCGCACCCCACTATCCATCAACCGCCGCGCGTCCATCCGGACATCCGTATTGATCAAAAATTCGAGAAAGCTCGTCTTTGGCTGGATGCGCTGCCGGTATATCTCCAGCCCCAGCGGTTTATAATGCTCCGGATCATAACTATAGGGAATAGACTGATAACCGGTCTCCCTTCCCGTCTGCCGGCGCAGCCTTTTGCGATAGTTGTTCACCGTCTGCCGCGCCTCACTATGGATCAGACGGATCCGCGGTTTGTCGATATAGTGAAGCACGATGCCCTGGTTGGCTTCCTCGATCTGCGCCCTTACATGAGTATAAAACTGCTCCGGACTCATTTCATCCAGGTCTATAAGATCAGGCAGCCGGATGCCATACAGCTCTTTCAGCTGCCCTGCCAGCACCGGGTTGACCTCGGCGGCATTGTCAAGGACCTTTAATACATAATGATCTTCCTTGAGCTTCTTGTTCTTCTTAAGACTTACCGGCAGGAGAAGCAAAGGACTCTGGATCCTTTCCTTCGGGTCTTCTTTCAGGTTATGCCAGTTGAGAAAAGCGATAACCAGCTTCAGCTGGCTGAATCCATATTCCTGGATATCCCGCTGCGATTCTACTCTCACCCTATCCAAAGAAGAAGGGAGATAGCCATGATCCTCAAAACGCAGGTATTTATTCAGTACTATCTCCTTCATGCCGGTGATCTTCTCCGCCAGTTCGCCATTCCAGGTAAACAACAGCTCGGGCCGGATGCTCTGATAATGCAGGACTATCGGAACGCTGCTGACCGTCAGGTTGACAAACCGCATATTCGGCTTGTAATACAACAGACGATTGCGCCGGCTGGTGTCGAACAGACGGTTGCGCAGCCTGTTCAGAATAAAGCTTTCCCGCTCCTTCAGCTCTTTGTGTACCCAGCCGGCGACCCGGGTGAGATCGGTTTGTTTTTCAGGATCATAGTCGCGATAGTGGTCCATCCGCCGGATGATGTCATAAAGGTCCTGCGACCGGCGACTCCTGTCCAGCTCCGTCATCTCGGTGATCAGCCGGCCCAAAGTTGGATGTATGCGGGGATAGTATAGAGAAGGATTGGTACGATGACGGGCGAATAGCTGAAGATCTTCCGTATCATAAAGGTCCAGACCCATGGCCATGCTGCCAAGAATAAGACCCAGACAAAAGATGTCGGTTTGCGGGTCATGATGGCCAACCAGCTGTTCACAGCTGCGATAGCCAGGCAGGTATGCGGCGTGGATCAGCGGCTCCCGCAGGTCCGTATGCACCTGGAGCGTTGCAGTACTCATCTTATCCTCTCCGGTCTCCGCAACCAGCCTGATCTTATCTATCACCTCAAAACTCCGGGATTGCAGGTAAGGAAACAGCGCCTGTACCCGGTAAAGGGCTTGTACCGGCGCATGGGCGAAGGTTTCGTCGATATCCAGGAGACCGTCCGTGACAAACAGCGCTTCCTCCCGCTCAAAGGGACCTACCAGACCCGCTTCATGATAGCTTAATACCTCCCTGAAAAGAGGCATGACAAAAGCGATGCTGTCGTCGGTGGAATAATCTCCCTTGTCGAAGGCAGTAGGCAGAAAGACGTTAAAAAAGATGCGGTTTGTTTCCATGCGTATAGACATCCAACACCTTTTGTTTGTGCTGCTGCCATTTCTTTTCACTTAGCTGTAGTTCCTTTTTATAGAGGGGGTCATAAGCAGCGGTCAGCTGCATTTCTCCTGCGAATTCAAAGGCCCGCCCCGCCGGCATCTCTTCCAGCGAAGGATCGGCAAGAGCAAAGTCCAGCAACACATAGGCAAAATAATCCCTGATACTGGAATGCGCACCGGTAATGGTGTCGACCAGCCGGTCCCGCCCGATTTCGGCGACCTCACCTCCGTCCTCACCTCGGATACTACCTCCGGTCCCGTCCCCTTGTCCGATCCCGACTCCACCACGGACCCGCTCCGCCGCCAACCCATTCGGAAAATATTCCCTTACCAACCCCATCACCAGCGTACTCTGCATCCATTCAGGCCGCAGATATTCCTGCAAAAACAGTACTGTAAGCTCATTCAGCTCCCGCTGCGAAAAAAGGTCCAGCCGGTCCAGCTCGGGTTTGCCTTCTATCATCCGGACAATAGCTTCTTCCGCCCTCGCCGTCGCCTCACTCCCCGCCGTCGCCGCAACCCCCTGCGCCTCATGCCAAAGCCTCAGCGCCCGCGCCCGGATAAAATTCTCCGGATGGGTCGGCGTCACCGACTGCGTTCCCGGTTCAGCAGAAAACACAGCCTCCGCTTGCAGCGTATAACTTTCCGCATTAACCTCCGCCAACCCCGTCGCCAGCTTCACCAGCGACGTGATCACCGGCGCGGCATCTCCCAGCACCGCATAAGCGCCGCGGTCACAAAAGATCTCAGTATACAGCCGGAACAACCTTGCCGTTTCATAATAACAAGGTTCACTATTATAATTATTGGCAATAGCCGTGATGATCCGGTCCGCTACTTCCAGGTCACCGTCCAGCAGCGTATAAAGCCGGATATGCGTCAGCTCATGGGCAATGACAGCCAGCAGCTCGGTTTCATTCAACCTTTCCAGGATGGGACCGCTGAAAACAAGATGCGCTTCCCTGTGCAGATAAACGATACTGGCATTCAATTCGGGATCATTGGCATTCTGTGCCTGGTATGCAGCGACCGGCAAGTCCCCCAGCCCCAGCTTTTCCCTTACGAGATCGATCTTTTCATAAAGGGCCGTATCCGTCCCGCGTCTGAATTGATAGGTGTTTTTTAACAGCTCCGTTTGAAAGGAGACCAGTTGCTCTTCGCGGGTACGTGCAGCCGCAAACCACTCCCAGGTAGAAGCTTGTTGCTTAAAATAATCGCGAACTTTTAACTGATAAGGTAGAGCCTGAGGTAGCATAAATGCAGTAAATCTAAATAATCTCCGGCATACCGGGACTACTTCCTGATAATCCTCGTACTCTCCGGCCAGCGTACACGCAACTCAGTGAATATCAAGGCCTGATCAGGAGCTTTAACTTAACCGGGATTTAACTAACTTCGCGGCATGCGAGACTATATCAGCGACTTGAACGACCGGCAGAAAGAGGCGGTACTACATACGAATGGCCCTATTATGATCGTGGCAGGCGCCGGCAGCGGAAAAACCAAAGTGCTGACCACACGCATAGCCCACCTGCTGGCTCAGGGGGTCAACGCATTTAATATACTGGCGCTTACTTTTACAAATAAGGCGGCAAAAGAAATGAAGGAGAGGGTCGAAAAGATCCTGGGGGATTCCCAGGCCAGAAACCTCTTCATCGGCACCTTCCATAGTGTCTTTGCCCGTGTGTTACGCGGCGAAGCCCATCATCTTGGCTACGAAAGGAATTTTACCATCTATGACACCGATGACGCAAAGAGTGTAGTGAAGACCGTTATCAATGAACTAAATCTCGACGACAAAACCTATAAGCCCAACGCGGTATACAATCGCATCTCACAGGCGAAAAACAGCCTGGTAGGCCCCGTGGAATATGCAAATGACTATGGACTCCAGCAGGAAGACATGCGCGCCAACCGCCCTGCCATCGCACAGATCTTTGCCGCCTACTCAGCCCGCTGTAAAAAGAACGGCGCAATGGACTTCGATGACCTGCTTGTCAATATGTACGAGCTGCTCAAAAACCATCCGGAAAGCCTGCACAAGTTTCAGCACAAGTTCAAATATATCATGATCGACGAGTACCAGGATACCAATCCTGCCCAGTACGAGATCATCAAGCTCCTGGGTGCGGCGCATGAGAATGTTTGCGTCGTGGGTGACGATGCACAAAGTATCTATAGCTTCCGGGGCGCCACCATTGAGAACATCCTCCAGTTCCAGAAAGACTATGACGATGTCAAGGTCGTTATGCTGGAACAGAACTACCGCAGCACACAAAGCATCCTTAACGTCGCCAACGAGATCATAAAAAACAATAAGGGACAGATCCCCAAAAACCTCTGGACCGACAATTCCACCGGCGAGAAAATTCGCCTGGTCCGGCTCATGACCGACAACGAAGAAGGAAAATTCGTGGCCGATACCATTCAGGAACAACGCCTTCGAAATCACTATAACAACCGCGACTTTGCCATCCTCTACCGGACCAACGCACAAAGCCGGGCCTTTGAAGAAAGCCTTCGCCGCATGGCCATACCGTATACTATGTTTGGCGGCACCAGCTTCTATTCACGTAAGGAGATAAAGGACCTGGTCGCATACCTTCGCATCATCGTAAACCCACGCGATGAAGAAGCCCTGAAACGCATCATCAACTACCCCGCACGCGGCATAGGGAAGACGACTATCGACAGAGCCGTGCTTAATGCCAACGAACAGAATATTTCTTTATGGGAAGTGATAGGCAGGGCAAAAGAATTTGGCTTCAAGGCAGGTACCCTCGAAGCGCTCGAAAACTTCGTGCTGATGATCCGCAGTTTTGCCAGCATGCTCGATAAACACAACGCTTATGAAGTAGCCGCGCACGTAGGAAAACAAACCAGCCTGGTAAAAGAATTATTCAGCGACAAGACAACGGAAGGCCTCGCCCGCTATGAGAACGTCCAGGAACTGCTCAACTCCATAAAAGAATTTACCGAGCTGCCGGATGAAGATGGTGTACTGGAAGCTGAAACAAAAGGACTGGGCAACTATCTTCAGCAGATCACCCTGCTGACCGATGCCGATGAAAAAGATCCCAATGCCGATACGGTAAAGCTGATGAGCATCCATGCCGCCAAAGGACTCGAATTTTCCTGCGTCTTTGCTGCCGGCCTGGAAGAAATGCTTTTCCCCAATGCAATGGCGATAAATACCCGCGAAGAGCTGGAAGAGGAAAGAAGACTTTTCTACGTCGTGATCACCCGGGCCAAACAACGCTTGTGGATCACATACGCCAACACCCGCTATCGCTTTGGCAACCTCGTACAGAATGAACCCAGCCGTTTTATAGACGAGATCCCTTCAGAATATCTGGACCGCAGCTTCGCCGGCGGCGGCATCCGTAACCAGGGTTTTTCAGGCCCGTCCGGCTCTGCCTACGACCGCATGCACGGTACCGGCTTCAGCGGAAATTCTGCCGCAAATGCAGAAAAGAAATATGGCCCTCCTCCGGCAAAAAAGGAGACCAAGCCCTCCTACGCCCCCCCCAAGCCGTACATGAAAACGATCGAACACAATCCGACACCCGACTTCATTGCAAGCGATACCTCTGCTTTACAGCCAGGACAAAAAGTAGAACATCAGAAATTTGGTTTCGGCGAAGTTGTCAGCATCGAAGGCTCTGCTCATAGCCCAATCGCAACGGTCAGGTTCCAATACAACGGAGACAAAAAGATCATGCTCAACTTTGCCAAATTGCGCATCGTCGAATAAAAGACACCGCGCAAGGATCACTGCATGACCATTTCAGCCTGGCTGGCTCCGTACAACCGGTGCAAACACAATTGCAAATTTTTTGCATTGCTGTCATAAAACTGCAGTCGTTTTCGCGGGAAAACTTCTCCTCCGGAGAGTTTTTCTACCGATGGGAAAAAACAAGGTGTTTTGCAGCAGCGATGTAAAAAAATACCTTCCTCCGTTAGGCTGAAATCGGCCGTAGCTATTGATTTTAACAAAACTTTGCTATCTTTTACGCATGACCGAAATGTACAAGATACAGCCGAACGGATTGTATTTTGTAACCCTAACCGTAGTTGGCGGGATTGACGTGTTCACCCGCTACGAATATTGTGATCTATTAGTGGAAAACCTCAACTACTGTATAGATAACAAACGGCTACGGGTATACGAATATGCCATCCTACCCAGTCAACTGTATATGATAGCGGATGTAGAACAGGGGAAAGGTAATTTGCCGAAAGTATTACGCGACCTCAAAAGCATGTCGGCCAAACAGCTCCTTCGCGCTATCGCCGAACACCCCGAAGAAAGCCGGAAGGAGTGGTTAATGCGTTTATTCCACTTCTTTGCCAACCGTTATCAGCACGACTCCGAACATCATTTCTGGCAATTCGGTAATCAGCCGGTAGACCTTGGGAAACTGGCTAAAAAAGAAAAACCCCTTCCTTCGCCTATCGAAACGCTCCTCAAAGCAAAATGGATCGATGACCCCGCGCACTTTATCTATTGCAGCGCCTATCCCCGTCAAAAAGTTAAATTAGCCACGCGAGATGGCCTTATTACAGACACAGAGAACAAAAAATAACATAACTAAAGGCCAACACAAAGGGTTGTTTTTTTGTATCTTTAAAGACACCCCCTTCCCATAACCTGCAACACGCATTAATTTATTTTGTCATCAGAATAAAATGATAGGTTATGCTGTCAAAAGATAAGCCGAAGCTCCCCCTTGACGCCTGTTACGTTTTGACCCTGAACACTGTAGATAAGATCGATGTATTCGTCAGGCCGGCTTATAAACAGATTGTCGCAGATGCCCTGAATTATTTTATCGATGCACAGGGCCTCACCGTATACTGCTGGTGCCTGATGAGCAGCCATCTTCACCTGATCGTTCGGACAAAAGATGGTACGGGCCCCGCTTACTTTGAAAGAGATTTCAAGAAATTTACCACACCCGCGATCATGAAAACGATAGAAATGGAAATGGACTTCCGCCGGGAATGGATGATGCGGCATTTTGAAGAATACCCTAAATCCCTGCGCCGGCTGGAGAAATTTGACCTGTGGCACAACTGCAGCAGCCCGCTGCGCATCGACAGCCAGTTTCCCCGGATCCTGCTCGACCGCATACAGCATATTCATGAGAACCCCGTCCGGGAAAGGATAGTCGAACTGCCGGAAGCATATATCTTCAGCTCTGCCCGCGACTATGCCGGCTTACACGGCCTGGTAAAAGTAAAGGTCGTTCAGCAGCAGGGACTCTTCGGCGTAAAAATAGCCTCGCAGAATTAGCGGCTCCGCCGGGCTTCGGCCCCGGCCTCACCCGGTCCCCTTATTTATCCAGCGCCTCCCTCAACCCTTCAACCGCATTCTTCTCGCTGCCGATAAAGATCCGATCCCCAACCAGGGCCACCGGACGCTTGAGAAAAGTATATTCCTCCAGGATCAGCCGGCGATAGTCCGCTTCGGACAACTGCTGATCTTTTAGCCCCATCTCCTTATACTTGATGGCCCGCCGGCTAAACAAGGCGGCATAAGACCCCGCTTTTCCCTTCATTTCATCCAGCTGCGCAGCACTGATCTTTTCTCCCTTGATATCCTGTAAAACAACGCCCTTTTTATCCGCCTGCGTCTCCTTCAGTATCCGCTGACAGGTGCTGCAGGACGAAAGATGATAGATCTTGTTCATGGCCGCGAATGTAATATTTTCTTCTTATTGCCGACAAATGGTAATATTTGCAAACTGCGTCAGTGTTATATCCCGACTTACAGGAAGCTTTTATCCACCTGGTCAATCAACATCGGGGGATACTGCATAAAGTATGCAGGCTATATTGTATTACCGAACCCGACCGGCAGGACCTGTTCCAGGAGATCATCGTCCAGCTTTGGCGGAGTTACCCTTCCTTCAGGGGAGACGCCAAATTCAGCACCTGGCTCTATCGTATCGCCCTGAACACAGCCATTTCCGACCTCCGCAAACAACATCGCCGTATCACCCTCACCGACCCCGGACTCTTACCCGCCGAATTACAGGACATCCAGTATTCCGGAGAAAAAGAAGAACAGCTCCAGCTTTTGTATGAAGCCATCAACAGGCTGACAGAAGTAGAGAAGGCCCTGACCATGCTCTACCTGGATGACAAAAGCTACCAGGAAATGGAAGAGATCCTGGGTATCTCCCAAAACAACCTGCGCGTGAAAATGAACCGGATCAAGGACAAACTTCGTAAAATGACAAAGGAGGCCGCTTATGGAATTGGAAAGCCTTAAAACTATCTGGGATCAGCTGGAGCCCCAGCCAACACCCGAAACAGACGGGCAACTTATTCTGGCCCTGCTGCAAAAAAAATCCCGGGGACCCGTCGCCCGCATGCGCCGCAACCTCATCCGGGAGCTGCTGCTCATCATCGTTACCTATATTCCCGTTATCCTCTTCTACCTCGTTGAATTTGAAGGCCGCCTGTCCGCCATCTCGGGATTGCTCTTCCTGCTGGGTCTTTTCTTCGGCGGGTATTATTATCGCAAAATGATGCTGCTGAAAGAGATGCAATGTGTCAGCTGTATGGTCCGCTCCAACCTGGCCCGGCATGTGGAGACCCTGAAAAAGTATACCCGGTTCTATTTGCGCGCCGGGACCCTGATAATCCCCTTCACCGCCATCTATGTCTATACGATCCTCCACTGGAAATTACCCCGGGCCAGCGGCATGCAGCTTTATCACCGCCTCAGCCCCGCCCCCTGGTGGACCAATTCCATTTACTGGCTGCTCTTTCTTGCCCCCCTGACCATCGCGATCTATTACCTCAATGCCTGGTATATCAACAGACTTTATGGCCGCCACATCAAAAAGTTGCAGGAATTGCTACGGGAAATGGACGAGGAGTAAGTAATTTAACGGAAAACAGGCTCATGGCCGACCAGGTCGCCGCCTGGAACCGGGACAGCTCACCTTTACTAGTTGATCAGCAACTTCCTGAACTCCGCCGTATCCCCATTAAAAACATCAAAATCAACCCGGGTCAATATCCCATTCACCCGCCCCGCCTCACTATGCTGCCAGAAAGCCCAGTCCCGGTAGATGCTGGGACGCTCCTTTTGCAGGTAATGGGCGATCCATAAAGGATATCCGTCAAAGTCGTCTTTCAGATACTGTTTGTAAAAGTCCACATTGGTGTAGATGATCGGCATGACATGGTAATGGTCCTGTATCGTCTGTAGCCACTCCTTTGCCCTGGCCCGCAGCTTTTCCGGAGACACGCCATACGTTTGTTCGATATCCAGGACCGGAGGCATATCCCCCGGCAGCAACTCTACCGAATTGATGAAGTTTTCCGCCTGGGCCTTCCCGCTCTTCGTCGCCAGAAAGAAATGATAGGCCCCCCTGGCCAGCCCCGCATCCCTGGTTTTCTTCCAGTTGCGCTGGAAATAAGCATCCTCATTCCCAAGCCCTTCGGTCGCCTTGACAAACGCAAAACTCATCTGCACACTCCCCACCTTCATGTCTTTTACCGACGACCAGTCGATCACATCCTGGTACTTTGAAACATCGATGCCATGAATACTATAGTTGGTGGGGATCTCGATCCCAAACTCCGGGTAACGGATAAAATGCGACCCCCTTTCCTGCCACCAGTCATAAGCGACAAAACCGAACATGACCAGCACTGCGGCAGTGAGGGTGAAGAGTACGATTTTCCAGGCGGTATGTTTCCTTGTATTTATGGCCATGTCAATTACAAACATAATTGACTATTTTTATATTTTATAGATTCCATGCCCGATTTTAACCGGAACGATACGATTAATTTATTGTCCAAACTCACAGGAAAACGCCTGTGGAACGGAGTAAAAGTTTTAAGCAGCTATTACCTGAGCAAATGGACGAAAAGGGCCGTACAATGGGGTTACCCCGTCTCTATTTCCTTCGAACCGACCACTTCCTGTAACCTTCGCTGCCCGGAATGTCCCAGCGGCCTCCGCGCCTTCACCCGGCCGACAGGCATGCTGGAGAACAGCTTCTTCCGCCAGACAATAGACCAGCTTTCAAAAGACCTGCTCTACCTGGTCTTTTATTTCCAGGGCGAACCCTATCTCAACCCATCCTTCCTGGATATGGTCGCCTATGCGTCCGCAAAAGGGATCTATACCGCTACCTCGACAAATGCCCATTACCTGAACGACCAAAACGCAAGACGAACGGTGGAAAGCGGCCTCGATCGCCTCATCATTTCTATCGACGGCACCACCCAGGACGTTTATCAGCAGTATAGGATAGGGGGTAAGCTCGAAAAAGTGCTGGAAGGAGCCCGCAACATCGTCAAATGGAAAAAAGAGCTGAAAAGCAAGACCCCCTTTATATTTTTCCAGTTCCTGGTGGTCCGGCCCAACCAACACCAGCTGGAAGACATCCGCAGCCTGGCAAAAGAGATCGGTGTCGACCAGGTCCGGTTCAAGACAGCCCAGGTCTATGATTATCAGAACGACCCCAACGGGCTGATCCCCACAAAGACAAAGTACAGCCGCTATAAAAAGAATGACACCGGAGAATTTATACCAAAGAATACCCTCGAAAATCATTGCTGGCGCCTCTGGCACGCCACCGTCATCACCTGGGACGGACTGGTCGTACCCTGCTGCTTCGACAAGGATGCTCAACATCCATTGGGCGATCTCAAAGGCAAACCCTTCAGGGAGATCTGGCACAACGAAAAATATGTCGAATTTCGCCGGCAGATCCTGCAAAGCCGGAAAAACATCGACATTTGCGCCAATTGCAGCGAAGGCACCACCGTCTGGGAAGACTAAACCGACACGCCGCCCGAACCAGCATCAAACAGCAGATCATCCTGCTCACCCAAAAACACATCCCATGCCACTATCAGCATCCGCACTCAGCCGGCTGGAATTTCAACACCAGACCATCCGCGAGCTCATCCGCAACACCACGGAACCAGACCTCCGCCGCCGCATTCAGCCCGATAAATGGAGCGCCTTCGAGAACATAGCTCATCTCACCGCTTATCAGCCCATTTTCATCCGGCGCCTGAAAAAAATGCAGGAAGAGGCCGATCCCGAATTCAGCCGGTACATCGCAGATCAGGACCCCAACTTCCCGGCAATACTTAAAAAATCGGTAGACAAGCTGCTTACCGACATCGATCAACAGCGCACCACGATCTTCACCACACTCGCTGCCATGGACGACACAACCCTCGCAAGAAACGGCATCCATCCTAAATATGGCCGCTTCTCAATAAAGGAATGGACCGAATTTTTCCTGCTCCACGAGGCCCATCACATGTATGCGATCTTTATGTTGGTCCAGGACTTGCATTAATTCTGGCAAAAAATGTTTCTGGAATATAATTTTTTGCCGGAATCCATTATATCTGTACGCTAGGCGTACTAACTGGACAAAGTCCAGTTAAGACCCTGTAATAGAACTATTTCTTTCCGTACATTTATACCTGACACTGAACCATGGCACTTGAAAACGAAATAAACCAACGGAAATTCCGCACCGAATATCAGAAAGCGAGGATCAATATCATCTATACCTCCAACTGGCTTTCGGCACAGGTCAGTTCTTATTTTGACGAGTCGGATATCACTCCCCAGCAGTTTAATATCCTGCGCATTCTGAGAGGAGAAGGCAAGGCGCTGTCTACAATGCAGATCCGCCAGCGGATGCTCGACAAGATGAGCGATACCAGCCGCATCGTCGACCGCCTCGTAAAAAAAGGACTGGTGAAGAAATCACCGAATGCAGAAGACAGACGCCTCGTCGACGTCGTCATCACACTCAAGGGAAAGAAGCTCCTCGAGAAGATAGACCCTTTCGAAGATGAGGCGGACAAGTTCATGAGCAGCCTGTCGGAAGAAGAAACAAAGACACTCAACAGCCTGCTCGACAAGCTGCGTAACGTCACCACCGTACTTCTCATCGCAATAGGCATGCTCCTGCCGGCCAGGGATTTCGCCCAGTCGACCCCTCCGCCAGCTTCCCGGCCGGACTCGCTTCCCGCGGCAACGCAGGCAACACAGGTCGCCGTCTCTGCGACACAGCCGGCTTCTTTTCCACTCGTCCTGTCCCAGTCAAAACCGAAATATGAATTACGCGCTGCCTGGATAGCCTCAGTGGAAAATATAGACTGGCCTTCGCGAAAAGGCCTGCCCGCCGACAGCCAGAAAGCCGAGTTCATCCGCCAGCTGGATATGCACAAACGGAATGGCATGAACGCCGTCGTCGTTCAGATCAGGCCCGCCGCCGATGCTTTTTACCCGTCTCCGTATGAGCCCTGGAGTGAGTGGCTCACCGGCGTTCAGGGCAAGTCCCCCTCACCCTGGTATGACCCCCTGCAATTCATGATCGAAGAGACACACCGCAGGGGCATGGAGTTTCATGCCTGGTGCAACCCTTACCGCGCAGTAAAAACAATAGGCCGCTCGTCTGTCGCTCCCGATCACGTCACCCGACGCCACCGCGACTGGTTCGTACGTTTTGAGAATACCCTGTACTTCGACCCGGGCAATAAAGAAGTACAACAATACGTCACGACGGTCATCCGGGACATCGTGCACCGTTATGACATCGACGCCCTTCACTTTGATGATTATTTTTATCCCTATGATATTGTTGAAGGCAGCCCGACCCACGACTTCCCCGATAAAGCTACCTACGCCAAATATGGCAACGGCATGACGATTTCTGACTGGCGGCGCAGCAACGTGGATTCAGTCATTTTGAGTATCAGCAAGGCCATCAAGGAAGAAAAGCCTTTTTGTAAGTTCGGCATCAGCCCCTTCTGTGTCTGGCGGAATAAAAGCAGGGACCCCGATGGCAGCGACACCCAGGCCGGGGTAACAAACTATGATAACCTTTATGCAGACATCCTGCTCTGGATGAAGAATGGATGGATCGATTATGTCGCCCCACAACTCTACCTGGAGATCTCCTATACAAGGGCCTCCTATGCCGTACTGGCCGATTGGTGGGCTCACCATTCCTATGGACGGCACTGTTATGTCGGCATCGGTATTTATAAGGCCGGCACCAATGCCGCATGGCGCAACCCCAACGAGATCCCCAACGAGATCCGGATCATGCGTAACTATCCTGAGATCCAGGGAGCTATCTACTTCAGCAGCACCTCCTTCGTACGCAACCCCAACGGCTGGTGTGACAGCCTGAGGAATAATTATTATAATTATCCCGCACTCATCGCACCCATGCCCTGGATCGACTCTACCCGGCCGCATGAACCCATCTTCCGCACGGAATATAACCAGAAGGATCTCTCCGGTACAGCCTGGCTGTCCAAAGGCGCTCCCGAGGACGCGCTGCGTGGATACGCCATCTACCGTACCGATTCGGCAACCATAAGCACCGACTCCCTCCGGGCCTTCCAGTTCATTCCTTATGACGCAGTAGCCGGATTTACCATTAATGGAGGAAAAACAGAAGAAAAAGGGAAACCACAGTATTACTATGTCACCGCAGTAAGCCGGAACAATGTGGAAAGCAAAGCAGTTCCATTACTTTTAGAAGCAGCCGAACCGGGACCCGCGCTCCCGGCGACATCACACGTCGGCCCCCGGCCGACAATAAAATAGAACATTAGCCATGGCCTGCCATGGCGTAAAGCGTAATTTTGTAAAAAATAAAATCCTATAAATATGCCTGGATTTGAATTATTCGGCCCGGAAGAACGGAAAGAGGTCAACGACGTCCTTGAAACCGGCATTCTCATGCGATATGGCTTCGATGGCCCCCGAAAAGATATATGGAAGTCAAAAGAATTAGAGGCCGCCATCAGCCAAATCATTGGCTGCAAGTATACACAACTGGTCTCCAGCGGCACCTCCGCCCTTACGACAGCGCTCACAGCCCTGGGCATCGGCGCAGGTGACGAGGTCATCATGCCTACATTTACTTTTGTGGCCAGCTTCGAATCCGTTCTCAGCGTCGGCGCGGTTCCCATCCTGGCTGATGTGGATGAAACCCTGACCCTGCAGCCGGATGCCGTACGCCGGGCCATCACGCCCCGCACCAAATGCGTTATGCCCGTGCACATGTGCGGCGCCATGGCCGACCTGGACGCGCTGCTGCAGATCTGTAAAGAACATAACCTGATCCTCCTCGAAGACGCCTGCCAGAGCTTTGGCGCCAGATACAAGGGTAAATTCCTCGGAACAATAGGCCATGCCGGCACGTTCTCCTTTGATTTCGTCAAGACCGTCACCTGCGCGGAAGGCGGCGGCATCGTCACCAACAGCGAAGACATCTACACAAAATGCGACGGCTTCTCCGATCATGGACACGACCATAAAGGAGTCGACAGAGGCGCCGACCTGCATCCTTTTATAGGCTACAACTATCGGATTTCCGAACTCCATGCTGCCGTAGGCCTCGCGCAGATCCGCAAGCTGGACCAGTTCCTGGCCATCCAGAAGGACAACCACACCCGGCTGAAAGCGATCCTTTCCACCGTACCCGAAGTCTCCTTCAGGACCATACCCGATCCCTCCGGCGATAGCAATACTTTCCTCAGCTGGTTCCTTCCAACGGAAGAGATAGCCCGCGGAGTGGTCGCAGAACTGAAACAGCAGGGCATCCTGGCAGGGAATTTCTATTGGTTTGACAATAACTGGCATTACGTCCGCAAATGGGACCACCTGCGACAGGCCAAAACCCTCAATAATCTCAATGATGCACAGAAAAAGGCGCTGTCCTCGCTCGATCCGGCCGGATTCCCCGCCAGCGACAAGGTGATGAACCGGTGTATCTCGACAGCTATCGGGCTGCTATGGACAGACGAACAGATCAGGGAAAAAGGAGAGAAGATCGTCGCAGCGATCCGGAAAGTTACAAGCAGGGAGAATTCGCTCGCCTGACGGGCAAAGGGCAAGTCACTTGCCCTCAAGCCGGTTGACATAGTCCAGCGAGCCCAGCCGGAAGCGCACGGGTATCCGCGTCACCCTCTCGATCTGGATCTCCTTCTTACAAAAAAACCCCAGGTGATTGACATAATAGGTGCCTCCCCCGCTGACCCTCAGCGGCGGGAGCTCCTTCCTCACCGGCGCTGCCGGCAAAAAACCAACACCCTTACCCACAGGGGCCGTACCAACCCACCAATTCACCGCACCCATCCCAACAAGGCCGGAAACCGACCCCGATGATGGCAAACCCGTCCAGGTAAGACGCTCCGGGATCTTTTTATCCACGGGGATAAATTGGCCGGACTGCCCCCAGGCGCCAACTGTAAGCATTGAAATACATACAACAAGAAAAGTTTTTTTTCGTTGCACGGTTGATCCCTCCTTTTTACGTAGATTTACGGCCTGATTTTTGTGGTTCGCGCGCCTTTTCTGCCAAATACAGGAGAGACGCAGAGCAAAACCCCTGATATACATGTCGTTAAGTCAATCATTACAGCAAAAACTACTCCAAAAGCTCTCTCCTCAGCAAATCCAGCTGATGAAGTTGCTCCAGGTCCCTACTGCCAACCTCGAAGAGAGGATCAAGGAGGAGCTGGAGGAGAACCCTGCGCTGGAAGTAACAGAAGACCATGAGGACGGACAGGAAGAAATGAAGGACGAATTCGACTCAAAGGATGAGTTCGAAGAAAAGGACGGCAGCGAGGACGAATATGAGAACATCGATATCAGCGAATATGTCAGCGAACACGATGACGACGTAGCCGACTACAAACTACGCGACGACAATTATCCCGATCAGGACGAAGACAGGGTGATGCCGCATAAAGTAGAGACATCCTTCCATGAGCTGCTGCTCGATCAGCTGGGTATGCTGGTGGTGGATGACAGGACCAGGAGGATTGCCGAACAGATCGTCGGCAGTATCGACGACGATGGATACCTGCGGCGCGAAACAGCCTCCATCGCCGATGACCTGGCCTTCCGGCAGAATATCGAGACCTCCGAAGAAGAGATCGAATCCCTGATCAAAAAGATCCAGAATTTCGATCCTCCGGGCGTGGCCGCCCGCGACCTGCAGGAATGCCTGCTGATCCAGCTGCATCGCAAAAAGAATGGCGCAAAAAGCGTGGACGTGGCAATCGAAGTACTCACCTACTACTTCGATGAATTTACAAAGAAACATTACGACAAGATCCAGCGGGGACTCAACCTCACCGACGAACAGCTAAAAGATGTGATCAATCAGATCATAAAGCTCAACCCAAAACCCGGCGGCGACGTCAGCGAAGGAAGCAGATCTGAAAGTTATGTCATACCCGACTTTTTTATCACCAACAGCGGTGGCAAGCTGGACCTTTCCCTCAACTCAAAGAACGCTCCGGACCTGCGCATCAGCGAAGGATATAAGGAGATGCTAAAGGAATACGACCGCGGCAGCAAAAAAGACAGACGCCAGAAAGAGGCTGTGCTTTTTATCAAACAAAAGATAGACGCCGCCAAATGGTTCATCGACGCGATCAAACAGCGGCAGCAGACCCTCTACAACACCATGCATACCATCATGGACTATCAGCATGACTTCTTCCTCACCGGGGATGAAACGACGTTGCGGCCCATGATCCTGAAAGACATCGCAGAACGGACAGCCCTCGATATTTCCACGGTCAGCCGCGTAGCCAACAGCAAATTCGTACAGACGGAATTTGGAACGTACCGGCTTAAATTCTTCTTCAGCGAATCGCTCAGCACGGATAGCGGCGAAGAGGTCTCCACAAGAGAAGTAAAAAAGATCCTCAGCGACCTCATCGAAGGAGAAAGTAAGAAAAAGCCGCTCAGCGATGAGAAGCTGACCGAACTGCTGCAGGAAAAAGGCTACAACATCGCCCGCCGGACCGTGGCTAAATACCGCGAACAATTAAACATCCCCGTCGCAAGACTTAGAAAAGAATTATGACATACTCAAATACAGCCGCGCCAGGCAGAACTACAGCGAACTACTCTCCTGTATTACGCTTTTTCGCGCACCTGGTCTCCTATATTTTCCACCCGCTGTTCATCAGCGCATATGTAATGGGCTTTCTCATTTTTCTCCATCCCTACGCCTTCTCCGGGTTCGAACATAAGACCAAAGTATTACGCTTCCTTCATATCGTACTCTTCAATGCCATGTTCCCGGCCTTTTCCGTTTTCCTGCTGTGGCGCCTGAAGTTCATCGACTCCATGCTACTCAGGACCGTGAAGGAAAGGATCGTTCCCTATATGATCGCCATGATCTTTTACTGGTGGAGCTGGAACGTCTTTAAGAATTTAACCGACAGCCCTCCGATGGCCGTTCATTTTTTGCTGGGAGCGTTTTTGTCGATCTGCGGCGGCTGGTTCTGCAATATCTATTACAAGGTCAGCATGCACGCCATTGCCATGGGAGGAGCCATGATGTTCTTTTTTCTCTTCTCATTTAGTGATGTCTATGCCTCCGGCCTCTATCTTTCCGTGGTCCTCGTACTGGCAGGCCTGGTCTGTACCTCCCGCCTGATCCTGTCGGCCCACAATGGCTTTGAAGTGTGGTCCGGATTATTTGTGGGCATGCTCGCCCAATACATCGCCTGGCAGTTTTAATCCCATCCATTCCAGGCGAAGCCGCCGGAACCTCCAATAAAAAGAAAAGCCCAACCATAGGGTACGAACCTATATTGAGCTTTTTCACCTTCAAACCATCTGAAGTGCGTCCATGCTAGCTATTAAGTATCTTCGATCGGGATATATATTTTTTGGTTGGGTGATAAATGAACAAACAGGAACCTTCTTTGATCAGGTCGATAATATTTTCAGACTCGTCTGCCGGGACAGCCGGACAGCCATAACTTCTTCCGCAAAATTTATTCATCTGCAGGAAATCGGGACCGACATATTCCGAACCATGTACCACGATATTGCGGCCGCCGGCTCTGTCGTTAAAACCTCTTTCCATTCCCCGCATCTTCAGAGAGAGCCCATTGCTCCCATAATAAGTCCCCTGGGTTACATAAAAGCCAAGACTGGTTTTATGCGAAGAAGGATTGTTGGAGAAAGAATTGGCAAACTCCTTTCCTGAATTATGACCATGCGCCACATAAGTATTGATCAGCACTTTCTTCTGTTCCAGGTCCACGACATACAAACGTTTGTTGCGCGAAGACTGACTCAGGTCACAGATCGAAAGAATATTCGTCTTGTTCAACCAATGATGATCCAGCAGATAATAGTATCCCTTAAGGGCATACTCAAAAGCCTTCTTGGTTAAACCTGCCTGCTTCAGGTCGATCTGCGTATATAGATTGCTTACTTCTTCCGCAAAGGCGGCAGCCTTGCTTGCACTTTTACTGCTTTTTGCGGTCACTGGATTACCGGCTCTCAGCACACTTACCGGTAAAACAAATGCGACCAGCACACACCAGAATCCGGGTTTTAAGATACGACAACGCATGTTTCAAAGGTTTTAATCAGATGCTCCTGGAGGACAATCGGTCCGGGAGGCCCCACTATAAACGGGAGGGAAAGTAAAATATTATCTATTTTCTACTTGTGCAAGAATCTTTTATGAAAACTTTCTAGACGGTTACTTGTTTCCACTTACCCCTCCTAAATAGGACAAAACTTACCCCCGTAATGGTCGTTTCCGTGATCAGAATGGCCCAAAAGACTCCCGAGGGGCCGATATTAAGCCGAAGGGCTAAAAACCACGCCAGCGGGATCTGAAAAGCCCAGAAACAAAAAAGGTTGATTATAGTGGGAGTAAGGGTGTCCCCCGCACCATTGAACGCATTGGTCAGAACCATTCCCACCCCATAAAAAACATACCCCAGGCTAATGATACGAAGCGCCCCAACCGCTACCTTTTCCACATCAGGGTCCCGGTTGATAAATCCTACGATCGGACCCGCGCCGATCAGGAACAACACCGATACCAGCAGCATAAAAACAGCATTATACGTTGCAGCCACCCGCACCGACTTCTCCGCACGGTCCGGCAGCTTCGCTCCCAGGTTCTGTCCCACCAGTGTCGCAGCAGCATTGAGAACTTCGCTCCTCAACACTGTTGAGGAACTCGTTCGTAACCTTCGCTTCGCTCGGTTATACCCCAGGCCGATAGCAAAAAGAAGAGCAGGATCCGGATCGAGACCTGGTAGCCCGCAATAGCCGTGTCCCCAAACCCCGCCACAAGCCGGGCCATCACGATCCAGCTGGCGGAATTGACCAGGAACTGAAAGGTTCCAGTCCAGGCTATCTTTAACAAACCTGTCATAATGGTACCGTCAGGACTAAAATGCTTCCGGAGAATGCGGATCATCCCGCTTCCCCTGACCAGGTGGTACAGCTGAAAGCAGACCCCAAGCCCCCCCCGATCAGAGTGGCTATCGCCGCACCCTTCAGCCCATAATAATGGATCAGGATAGGACAAAGAAGAATATTAAAGCCATTGGCGATCCATAAAGACCACATCGCTATCGAAGCATTCCCCGCACCCCGGAATATGCCGTTGATCAGGAACAGCAGCATGATGACAATGCTGCCGCCAAAAACGATTCGCGTATAGCTGGCCCCCGTTGCGATGGTACCTGAAGAGGCGCCCATCAGAGAAAGGATGTCAGGTGCAAAAAAAGCTCCCGTTAGGCTCACCGCTACAGTCAGGCCCAATGCCAGGTTGATGGACTGGGCCGCTGTATGAGCCGCCCCCTCCTTATCCTTTTCCCCGATACGGCGCGCAACCGTTGCCGTAGCCGCCATGGAAAGACCCATGGCAACAGAATACACCAGCGTCAGCACCGATTCCGTCAACCCCACCGTAGCCACAGCCTCCTTACCAATACGTCCTACAAAGAAAATATCCACCAGGGCAAACACCGACTCCATACACATTTCCAGTATCATCGGCACAGACAAGAGAAAGACCGCCCTTCGGATGCTGCCGGCTGTATAGTCCTGGTGCTCGCCGGACAAAGCCTGCCTGATCAGCCCGGCGACGGCGGATAAGGTGTTTCTTTTTCGGTTAGGCTGTATAACTGGCATATAACCCTGTTAAATTAGGAAGTTTTATCAACTTGACAGCACCACCAGCCATATCACCCACTAACCGCTATCCACCGGCCACTAACCGGCGCATCCCCCGGCGCCGGTACTAAATAATAGTAGTACTTTTGACGTAAATAATTCCTCCTAAAGGCTAACTGTTCTATCCATGAAAAAAGGTGTATCCCGGATCATCTGGAAGATTCTAAAAATCACTGGCATCACTGCCGGCAGCCTCCTCCTTCTGCTTTTCCTGCTGCCCTATCTCTTTCCGAAATTTGTTTCCAACAAGATCCGCCAGTGGGCCCGTCATAGCATCCAGACCGAATTGCATTTTTCTGCCGCCCGTCTTTCTTTCTTCCGGCATTTCCCCGCCCTGACGCTGACCCTGTACAACGTACGATTGAATGGCTCTGCGCCTTTCGAAAAACAACAGTTGATCCGTGCCGGCGAGATCTCATTGGGCGTAGACCTGCGAAGCGTTTTTTCGGAAGTGACGATAGACAAGATCTATCTGACAGATGCCGCCATCAACATTCAGGTGGATTCCGCCGGCCGGCCTGACTATAATGTCTATGCATCCAAACAAGCCGGCAAGCCGGTAAATGAGGCAGACTCCGGCAGCGCATCCCTGAAGATCCAGAATATCGTCTTTGAAAAAAGCTCGCTGGTATATGACGATCGCTCCCTCGGCCTGCTCATCAATGCCCGTGGATTGAATTATGACGGGAATGGCGATCTCAGCAAAGACATCTTCGACCTGCACACCCATATGCAGATCGATTCCATGGACCTTTCCTATGAGAAGATGGCCTATTTTTCCAATAAAAAGATCAATGCCGATCTTATCACAAAGATCAACACCAACTCCCTTGCGTTTATCTTCGAACGGAACGAGCTGCTGATAAATCAGCTTCCGGTTATCGTTACGGGCCGGTTCTCCTTCCTCAAGGACGGTTATGACATGGATTTCCAGCTAAAGTCACTCAACTCCAACCTGCACGATATTTTTACGGCGCTTCCGCCGGACATGCTCCAATGGCTGAGTAAGACAGAAATAAAAGGGTCCGGCGACATCGAAGCCTCGCTGACCGGTAAGTATGTCGCGAATACCAACACCATGCCCGACCTCAACCTGAATATGAAGGTTCGCAACGGATCCATCGCCTACGAAAAGGCGCCGGTTCCGGTCAGTAATCTTTACCTGAATTTCGAATCCCGTTTGCCAGGCCTCGATCCGGATAGCCTGCACCTGACCATCGACTCGGTTTTTTTCAATATCGAAAAGGATTATTTCAGCGCCATCCTCCGGATGAATGGACTGAAGATGCCATCCATAAAAGCAAAGATCCGATCGGAAATAGACCTGGAGAAATGGGATCGCGCTTTTGGTTTTGCACCCCTCGATCTCAAAGGAAAGTACAGGCTTCAATTGTCTGCCGACGGACAATACGCCACCCGCGTGGTCCGGACAACCACACTGCGAAAAGTAAAAATTGATACGGTCATCTCCAGCATCCCGGCCTTCACGCTGACCTCTTCGCTAAAGGATGGATACCTGAAATATGCTTCCCGCCCCGAGGCGATCAGCAATATCAGCTTTGACCTCGACGCCTCCTGCGCGGACAATGACTACAGTCATACCCGCCTGAGCATTCAGAATTTAAATGCCAATGTGCTGAGCAGCTCGATCAAAGGATTCTTTAAGCTGGGCAACACCGGCGCCTTCTCCATCGACGCCGCACTCGAAACCGTCTTTCACCTCGCCGATATAAAAAAGGTCATCCCGCTCGACAGCCTGGACCTCGCCGGAGACCTGTCAGCACACGTCAAAACAAAAGGCGATTTCCAGCCGTCAAAAAAACAGTTCCCGGTGACCGAAGCCAACCTACAATTAAGCAACGGCAAGGTGCAAACAAAATATTACCCTCATCCCCTCGAAAACATCCAGGTCAGCGCCCGTGTTACCAGCAAGGGCGGATCGATGAACGACCTCGATGTGGCGCTTACCCCCGTCTCCTTCCTCTTCGAAGGACAGCCCTTCACGATGAAAATGGACCTGCAGAACTTTTCCAACCTGCGATACAACATCGTCTCCCGCGGTACGCTGGATCTGGGAAAGATCGTAAAGGTGTTTGCCCTCACTGACTATACGATCACAGGACTGGTCGATACCCGTCTCTCGCTGCGAGGCCTGCAGAGTGATGCGACCCGGGGTCATTACGACAGGCTGTATAATGAAGGAAGCCTGAAAGTAAAAGATCTTCAGATCAGTTCCGAACTTTTCCCTTTGCCCTTCCGCATCCACACCGGCCTGTTTCGCTTCGATCAGGATAAGATGTGGTTCGACGCCTTCGATGCCAGCTATGGAAAAAGCCGTTTTGCCCTCAATGGCTGGCTCTCCGATGTCATCGGGTATATGTCGGATAAAAAACAGCCGCTAAAAGGAAAGTTCGATCTCACCAGCGATTATGTGCTGGTCGATCAGCTTATGGCCTTCGCCACACCCACCGCTGCACAACCCACCGGACCCGCGCAAACCCCCACCGCGCAACCCGGCGCCTCAACCGGCGTCATCCTCGTCCCCTCCGACCTCGCCGTAAGCCTCCACGCCAACATAAAAAAGATCCGGTACAACGGCCTCGACATCGACAGCTTCAAAGGCGGTGTCAGCATCGACAGCGGCACCATAACACTCGACACAACGGCCTTCACATTAGTAGGCGCACCTGTGCAGATGAACGCCTCCTACAAAAGCCTTTCTCCGCAGCGCGCCGAATTTAACTATCACATACAGGCAAAAGACTTCGACGTTCAACGCGCCTATAGAGAGGTGAAACTTTTCCACGACATGGCCAGCTCCGCCTCAAAAGCACAGGGTATCATCTCCCTCGACTACAAGCTAGCCGGAAAACTGGATGGAAATATGTTCCCCGTCTACCCCTCATTAAAAGGCGGCGGCACCCTCTCCGTCAGTAAGGTAAAAGTAAAAGGCCTGCGCATGTTCAGCGAGGTCAGTAAGGAAACAAATAAGAATGTCACAGACCCAGATCTCTCCAAGGTAGACATCAGATCTACCATCAATAACAATATCATTACTATAGAGCGGACACGCATGAAGGTCTCCGTCTTCAAGCTGCGGATAGAAGGACAGACCAGCTTTGACGGCCGCCTCAATCTTCATTTTAGGATAGGACTGCCCCCCTTTGGCATCATAGGTATCCCCGTCAGCATAACGGGTACGCAGGACAAGCCGGTCATCAAGGCGCGCCGTGCCAATAAAAAGGATGAGCTCGATGAGGATAAGTCCGAAGATGGCAAAGTCGACTAACGACCCGTCGCTGCGGATACAGCGCTCCAGGATCCCGGTTCGCAGAAGTCGACTAATAATATCTTCCGATCGTTGGATCATCAACAATGGCCTTTTTCATAGCCGCCGCATCGATAGGCCCCTCCTTTGCATACACGATCTTACCGCCTGGCTCTACCAGTAAAGTGTAGGGTAGGGCTCCCTGCCATTTCGGGTCGATAGCCTCGATCAGCTTGTATTTGTCGTCGGTATTGAATATATAATTCGTATTCGATGCCTGTGACTTTTGCAGGAACTGCAGCGCCTTTGCTCTTTTTGCCGGCTCATCTGCGCTGATGCTGATAAACTCGAAATCCCTGCGGCGATACATCCGGTTCATATCCACAAAATCGGGAAACTCCGCTACGCACGGCCCGCACCACGTAGCCCAAACGTTGATCAGCCTGAGTTTATCGGAATTGTTTTTGATCAGGTCCCGGATGCCGTCAGCCGTAATAGTATCCAGCTTCACCGGCTCTTTTGCCCATTCCAGTTTCGCCTTTTCGATCCAGTCGCTTTTCTCCGCCCACTTGATGGAACACCCAAAGACCTTTGTCGTCTTCACAGCAACATCCTTACCCGCCAGCACCGCATCGATGGCATTACGCAGATCCATCGTGTTGGGCGTTTTACTGGGTTTTTCCACGTCGTCGATACGCCCGCTGTAACGCAGCTTCCTGTTGGCATCAAACACAAAGGCATGCGGCGTTGCTATAGGACCATACTTCCTCGACGCTTCCTCTGTCTTTCCGTCATATAGGTAGGGGAAATTATAATGTTTGTCGGCCGCACGAGCCTTCATCTCGTCAAAGGTGTCACCCATATCCGTATAACCCAGCTCGTCAAGCCGGATAGACGTCGGATCATTCGGCATTATCGCAACGACAGTCACCCCCTTGCTTTTATAGTCGCCCGTCAGCCGGATCAACCGGTCCTCATAAGCCTGCGCCGTGGGACAATGATTACAGGTGAATACGATCACCAGCACCCTGGCATTCCTGAAAGAAGAAAGACTATAAGTCTTGCCGTCAATAGCCGGAAGACTAAAATCCGGAGCCGCCGCCCCAATGGCTAAGGTTGGATGCTCATCCCCGGATTTCGGGGATTTGGAAAAGGAAAGAAGACTCCCGAATACTAAGATAAAAAGTAGGTGGGCAGAATACTTCATACGGCATATTTTATGAAAGTTACAAATTTAAGTGGCGTAATTTCCCGTCGAATTGCTATATTCAAGGTCCTGATCCATGATGATGTATTGGTGATGTAGTAGATCCGGGCAAATTTATCAACTGATGTAGTAGTGATGTAGTAAGGCAATAGGTCCGCAGGTAGGGGAACCGTATTTTACAGGCCGTAACGAATCTTCCATATCATAAAATCGCAACCATGCACACAAGAAGGTCCTTCTTAAAAACCACCACACTTTATTCTGCGGGGATCCTGGCCGCACCAGCCATCCCCTCTTTTTTAGCCCCGGGAAAACCGACCATCGGACTTCAATTGTATACAGTTAGGGATGCAATGGCATCCGACCCCAACGGAACGCTGGCCAAAGTCGCTCAGATAGGCTACAACTCGCTCGAAGGAGCCACCTACACAGGCACGGAGAAATTTTATGGCATGGACCCCAAAACATTCTCGGGAGTGCTGAAAACAAATAACCTCGTCATGCGCAGCTGCCACTATCGCCTCGGCGAAGACGGCGCAGGTCTGGCCGACCCATCCAAAGGCACTATCCTTCACGACTGGGACAAAACGGTGGAGGACGCCCATACCCTCGGCATCCAATACATGGTCTGCGCATGGCTGTCGCCAAAAGAACGGCTTGGCCTCGACCACTATAAGAAAATGGCCGGAGAGTTCAATGTCGCCGGTGAGAAATGTAAAAAAGCCGGCATCCAGTTCTGCTATCACAACCATGACTTTGAGTTCGAACAGCAGGGTGGAAAATTCCCCTACGATGTATTGCTCGACAACACCGACCACAACAACGTAAAAATGGAAATGGATCTTTACTGGGTTACCAAAGCCGGTCAGGACCCGATAAAATTATTCAACCAGCACCCCGGCCGCTTCCCGCTCTGGCACCTGAAAGACATGGACAACACATCCGCACATGCCTTTACGGAAGTAGGCAACGGGACCATCGACTTCAAAAAGATCTTCGCCAATAAGGAAAGATCCGGGATGAAATATTTCTTCGTCGAACAGGATAAATGCCCCGGCTCTCCTTTTGACAGCATCACAAAAAGCATTACCTATATTAAGAAAAACCTGGTTTAATAGATTCTCTTTAGGCCCCCGGCTTCGGTCGGGCGCCTAAAGAATGCAGCTCCATCAGAAAATCAAATAAGTTGGTCTCGG
This sequence comes from Puia sp., assembly GCA_036499285.1. Lineage (GTDB taxonomy): Bacteria > Bacteroidota > Bacteroidia > Chitinophagales > Chitinophagaceae > Puia. The sequence goes on from DASYEB010000030.1 coordinate 135,744, forward strand.
TAGAGATCTTCAGCTTCTTGCGCAGCCGGTAACGGCTGATTTCTACCCCCCGCGTGGAGATATTCTCCAGCTGTGCTATCTCCTTGCTCGAAAGGTTCATCCGCAGATAGGCGCAAAGCTTCAGCTCATGCGCGCTCAATGCAGGATAAGTGCTTTTCAGGATTTGCAGGAAATCACTATGCACCTTGTCGAAGTGCACCGCAAACTGCTCCCAGTCCTTATCCATCTTGTTTTCTTCCCCAAGGATCCGCAGCATTTTCTTGAACTCATCCGCAGACCCGTCCCCATTGCCATTGCCGCCCCCCTTCTTCATCCGCATCAGCTCCTCCCGGATTCCGCTCAGCAATTCCCCTTTCTGCACCAGGTGCATGGCAGCCGAAGCCAGCTCCGTATTCTTATGCTCGATCTCAGATTCCAGCTTTTCATTCTTCAGCTTGACTATCTCCTTTTCGGATTTCTCCATCTCCAGCTGATGTAGGTATAAGAGCCTTTTCTGCTCTTCTTCATGTTTTGCCTGCTGCTTACGGAAGATCCGCCGCTGCCAGAAATACAGGAGATAGATCAGACCGGCAAGCAACAATACATAAAGGCAATAAGCCCAATCGGTCTGATACCAGGGCGGAAGGATGGTGAACGTATAGCTGCTGATAGCCGACTCATTGCCAAGATTGCTCTTCGACTTGACCTGGAACGTATAGGTGCCGGCAGAGAGATTGGTATATTCCTTCTCCGTTTTCTTGGACCAGAACGACCAGTCCCTGTCAAACCCCTTCAGACAGTAGCTGTACATGATACTGTTCTGCGCGGCATACAAAGGCGTGCTGTATTCAAAATGCAGCGAGTTCAATTTGCTGGAGATACTGTACATCGCTGACGCCGGCTGGTCAAGACTGTCCCCGACCTCACCGTAATATCCCGCAAAAAGAAGACTGTCCGTTTTCCCGGAGGCCTTGACGCTGCGGATCTTCACCTGGATCGGGTAACGGTTCTTTTTGTATTCTTCATAATTGATGTGATAAAACCCCTTTTCGGCCCCCACAAGAACATTTTCTTTATTATAGGGATAGATATGTTCAAAATCCGCTACCATTTTTCCACTCAGCTCAGGGAAATAAATGGTTTCCGGCTGAGGCCCCGACAGATCTACTACCCCCAGGCTATTGTCCTCGATAAACCAGATATTGCCGGCTGCATCTTCCTTCAGATGCCGGATGTTCCGCTTCCCAAAAAAAGGTTTAAAGTAAGGCGAAAGCTCAAAGTCATCCATTTTGGCGTTGTATTCATATACGCCCTTCTCCGTAGTCACCACGATATGATTCTTCACCTTGAACAAATGATTCCTTAGATAGGAGGGCAGCCCATCCTTTTCCGTATACAATTTTACCCTGGGATGCGCCGTGTCGCTCATGTCTACCCTGTAAACCCCCCGGTAGGGATGTGCCACCCAGACAGTTTTGTTGTTGTCAAGTGCCATAAACTGGGAAGAGGCATGAAAACCCGGCAGACTCCCCTCCAGGGTAAAATGGTTATTCTCATACCGGAGCAGGTCGATCCCTATGTCGCTCCCCGACAGCACCAGCGAGGACGGCAGCACATTGGAATAAGGCAGAAAGGTCCAGTGAGAGGTATGCGCATTGATAGGGACCAGCTGATCGTTCCTGATCTGGAAGGACCCGTCATGATGACCAAGCAGCAGCTCCCCGTTGACTTCCGTCAGCCCAAAAGTAGATCCTTTTGTGCCCGGAACAGACTTAAACTCACCTCGAAGAAAACTGAGGTCCCCCTGGTCATCCGTAGGCAGACAGTAAAGACCGTTGGAAGTCCCCACAAACAGCTCCTTATTATATATAATGGAAGTATAGCCCAGACCCTCGTTCAATTTCTCGGGATAGATATGCTTGATAGCATTATTATAGGCGATAAAGTCAATGCCATCGTCAAGCCCCAGCCACAGGTTCTTGTCCTTATCGATAAAAAGCATCAGGATATTGTTATTCTGCAGCCCCTCCTTCCGCGAGAGATTTTGAATGATCTCCCCCTTTTTATTCACGATATAGGCCCCGTCGAGATTGGTCCCGATAGCCAGCCAGTCCTTATTGACGGAGATAGCCGTCAGAACCCGCTCATTGGCAAAGGGGTTTGGCCCGGCAAAACGAAAAGGCGTCATCGTATTCCCGGACAGAACATAAAATCCTGTATTCACCGTGCCGACAAAACTGCTGTCCGTCCCAAACGGGAAAAGACAGGTGACCTGGTAACCGGCCGGCAGGACATCTGTCTTTAAAAAGGGTGTCCAAAGACCATCCCTGAATTCCAGCAGGCCGTTCTTCCTGTCCTGGCCGATCAGCCGGTGATTGCTTTCTCCCAGGAATATCCATTCCGATGCGGCCGGATAGACCGTGATCATATTATTATTGAGCTGAAAGATCTGGTCCCGGCACATAAAAAAGACATCATTGCCATATGGAACGACATTCCATACGTCAAGACTGTAATTATGCTGGGAAAGCAGCTTTTTAAGGGAGTTATAGACCAGCTTGCCGTTCTTATCCGGGGAGAAATATCCGAAGTCATCCTGTCCCCCGGCATAAATACGATTATCCTTCCCAATGGCGACCGAACGGACAACCAGCTTATTGGGCAGCGGATAGTTTTTCCAGTAATTGCCATCAAAACTCAAAAGACCTTCATAGTTGGCAAAATACATTACGCCATTCCTGTCCTGCACAATTCCCCGGTTTTGAGTGCCTGCATTATAAACATCCCTCGGATAATTGACGATATCCGGGATGCCGATGGTGTTCTGGCCCTGGCCAACCAGGCTAACCCATAACAAAATGGCCGTAAAACAGGCCTTTGGTATAAAATGACTTTTACTCATATGGCAGTTCAGAACCTTTGTTTACCTTCTTAAATAAAGATAAAATATTTTGAGGTCGGTCAGGGAGAAAGAAGTAGATTAAAGCGGTATTAATAAACTTTGATGTAGTGATGTTGTGGCGCAAAAGCCTGTTTTAGAGGGGTCTCATCTTTATGATGTAGTGTTGATGTAGTCCAAAACTGGCTATTTGAGCAACGAGAATATATTTTTGTCATGTTTATGTGAGTTCCCGGATCACTTGCTCGGATTGGTCCTATTTAAAATTATAATTGCTTGATTGATGAAAAAACAAACTACCGTTCTGCTGCTCCTTGTCTCCCTGCTTGCGCTTTCGGCTCAAACCGTTTTTTCCCAAACGCTCGGCATTTTCGAGGGTCATGGTGACGTAGGCGCCGGTGTCAAACCCGGCTCGGCCAATTTTATTCCCGAAACGGGTCAATACGTGATCTCCGGAGCCGGCTACAATGTCTGGGCCGACCATGACGAGTTTCAATACGTATGGAAGAAGATGAAAGGAGACTTTATCCTCTATACCCGGGCGGAGTTTCTCGGCACCTGGGTCAGCTATCATCGTAAGGTGGGCTGGATGGTCCGGAAAAGCCTCGACGGCAATTCCCCCCATGTGAATGCCGTGGAACATGGCGACGGTCTCACCTCACTGCAGTTTCGTCGTACAGCCGGCGCCCAGACCGAAGAGCATAAGCTCAATATGACCCACGCCAATATTCTCCAGCTGGAAAGGAAGGGTAACCAATATATTATGCGGGCTGCCATTTATGGCGACACCTACCTGACCGATACCGTCACCGTCGACCTGGGTGACGACGTTTATGTGGGCCTTTTCGTCGGTTCCCACAACTCCGACGTACTCGAAACAGGCGTTTTCAGCAATGTCAGCATCACAGTTCCCTTTAAAGGCGAGGCCGACCAGCGAACCCAGATGACGCTGGGCTCCAACCTCGAATTGCTGGATGTTGCCTCCGGTCACCGCGAAACCATCTATAAAGTTCCCTATTCCATACAGGCCCCCAACTGGACACCTGACGGAAAAAGCCTCATTTTCAACAGCGCCAAAGGCCTCCTCTATCGCTTCGACCTCGCCAGCCGGACACCAACACCCATCAATACCGGCGGCGTCACCAGCAACAACAATGACCATGTCATCTCCTTCGACGGAAAGATGCTGGGCCTGAGCAACTTCGTAAAAGACCTGGGAGGTTCGATTATCTATACTGTTCCCATCGAAGGCGGGACGCCAAAACAGATCACCCCTAAAGGGCCATCTTATATGCACGGCTGGTCACCCGACGGAAAAAGCCTCGTTTTCTGCGGCGAACGTAATGGTGAGTTCGACGTCTATAAAGTCCCATCCACCGGCGGTAAGGAAATACGCCTCACCGACGCGAAAGGACTGGACGACGGTCCGGAGTATACACCAGACGGTAAATACATTTATTTTAATTCCGTCCGTTCCGGCCTGATGCAGATCTGGCGCATGAAACCCGATGGCAGCGATCAGGAGCAGATCACTACCGATGACCTCAACAACTGGTTCGCCCATATCTCCCCCGACGGGAAGTGGTTCGTATACATTTCCTTCCTGAAAGAAGAGACACCCGCCGGCATCCATCCGCCCTACAAGCATATCTACATCCGGCTGCTGCCCATCGACGGAAAAGGCACGCCAAAAGTGCTGGCCTATGTATATGGCGGACAAGGGTCTATCAATACCCCGTCCTGGTCCCCGGATAGCAAACGAATTGCTTTTGTCAGCAACAGCGATATGAGCGGTAACTAAAACTTAACGATTGCACAATATGAAAAGAAAAGACTTTCTGAAAGCCTCCGCTTTTATGGCCGCGGGCACGCTGTTTCTGCCAGACCTTGTTCGCGCCGCCGCCAACACCCGGGTAAAAGACATCGGCATTCAGCTGTATACCGTACGGAAGGAAATGCTGGCCGATCCGGCTGGCACCCTGAAACAGCTGGCGAAGATCGGGTTCAAAGAAATCGAGTCCGCCCGCAGTGACAAAGGGAATTACTACGGATTACAGCCAAAAGAGATTAAAAAGATCTGTGACGACAACGGTATGAAACTCCGCAGCGGTCATATCCACGTTGATAAGGACTGGAAGAAGTCCATCGAAGAAGCTACGGAGACCGGTCAGCAATATATCATCTCCGCTGTCCTTCCTTCGGCAGGCCAGACGATCGAACATTACCAGGAATCCGCGGAAGCCTTTAACAAGCTGGGAGAAGAATGCAAAAAAGCAAACCTCCATTTCGGCTACCACAACCACGATTCGGAATTTGAAACAGTAAAAGGCGAAGTTCTTTACGACGTTCTCCTGAAATATACCGATCCGGCCCTCGTCACTATGGAAATGGACCTGGGGTGGGTAGTAGCCGCCGGTCACGATCCCTTCAGGTACTTTAGCAAATATCCCGGGCGCTTTCCCTTATGGCACCTGAAAGACATGGACAAAGGCCGCAAACAAAGTACAGAGTTTGGACAGGGACAGGTCGATATAAAAGGACTGCTTCAGCACGCCAGACAGGCAGGCATGAAACATTTCTTCCTCGAACAGGAAGAGTACGCTCACACCGCTTTTGAAAGCATACGGATAGATTATAATTACTTAGCAAAACTCGATTACTAGCAGGCGCACCGGCGCCGGTCTCTTTAATTGCTCACCATGAAGTTGTCTGGTCTATATCTGATAGTCGCAGGTTTTTGTCTCGCCCTTTTCGCGCCACAGCCGATCGTTGCCCAACCCGGGCGGGTGGCTGCCCAACCCGGGCGGGTCGTTGCCCAACCCGTACGCCAGGTCAAACTAACCCGGTTTGCCCTCCAGTCCTCCGCCGTCATCGGGACAAATGGCGACAGCCTTTCCTCCGTGAACTACCATTCCGCCAATTACTGGTTCCCGGTGACCGTTCCTTCCACCGTGCTGACCGGCCTGGTAGCTAATAAAGTTTATCCGGACCCTTATACCGGCATGAACAATATGCTGATCCCGGACGCCTCCGATACTTTCAACCGCGAATACCACCTCGAACAATATAGCTATCTTCCCGGCGAACCCAATCCCTGGAAGAAGCCTTATTGGTACCGCACCACTTTTTCCGTCCCCGCCGCCGACAAGGGCCGGCATTTTCAGCTTATCTTCAAAGGCATCAACTACCGCGCAGCCGTCTGGCTCAACGGCCGGCTCATAGCCGACTCGGCAAAAATGGTAGGGATGTTCGAAGAGTTTGACCTGGACGTCAGCTCCGCCATCCATGCAGGCGAAGAGAATGCCCTCGCGGTAGAGATCTTTCCCCTCGATGTACCCGGAGAGCCTTCCACTCCCCAGCTAAAGGCGATGGAAGATTTTTACGACAATGGCGGACCTACAGGAGACATCGGCAAGAACGTGACGATGCTCAGCTCCGTTGGCTGGGACTGGATCCCCGAAGTACGCGATCGCAATATGGGGATCTGGCAGCCGGTCTATCTCCGGACGACCGGCCAGGTTACCATTAGCAGACCTCGTATCATCACCGGCCTGCCCGCCCTTCCGGATACAAGTGTAGCAAAGCTTTCCCTCGATCTCGACCTGACCGGTCACGACGGAGCCCAACGACAGGGTACCCTCGACGTGACCATCAGCCCCGACAACTTTGCCGGCACGCCAATCCATTTCACAAAGAGCGTGTCCATCACAGGAACACAACCAAAGACCCTGCACCTGTCCTCCACCGATGTTCCTGAGCTGACGATCCGTCAGCCCCACCTCTGGTGGCCAAACGGCTATGGACAGCCGAATTTATATCGCATCCGTCTCAAATACAAAGACGCTGCCGGCATTTCCGAGGATACTTCGTTTCTATTCGGGATCCGCACCGTCAGCTCTTCCACCGCGACGGTCGACGGTTGGGTACGCCGTGATTTTTATGTCAATGGCAGACGCGTACACCTCGTGGGTGGCGCCTGGGTTCCGGATATGATGCTGAACCGCGACTATCAGCGCTACGATTATGAATTACGCCTCTGCCGCAATGCCAACGTAAACATGGTTCGCATCTGGGGCGGCGGACTGGGAGAGACAGATGATTTTTATGAGCTGGCTGACCGTTACGGCATGCTGGTCTGGCAGGACTTCTGGATCACCGGTGATACCAACGGCGGTTTCAAAGGTTCCGCAGACTGGCCCCTGCAAACACATGTATTCGTCGACAACGTCATCAGCACGATCTACCGCATTCGCAATCACCCAAGTCTTCTCGTCTGGACAGGCGGCAATGAAGGCCACGCCCGCAAAGAGCTCTACGACGCCATGCGCGACAACGTAGCCAGCATCGACGGCACCCGCCCCTTTATCCCCTGCTCCTCCGGTTTCTCAAAGGCCCCAAAAGAATGGAAAGGTTCCTGGCCCGATGACCGTCCCGCCGGCGTATATAGCGGCGGCCCTTACTCCTGGCAGGACGACGCCCAATACTTCCGGCTCGTAGACGCCGGAAAGGACTGGGTCTTCAAGGACGAAACAGGGATACCTTCACAACCGCCATACAACACCATTTCGAAGATCATCCCCAACCTGGTGCCGGATAAAAACCTGCCCTATCCGCTGAATGATACATGGGGTTATCATGATGCCTGTACAGGCAACGGAAAATACGACACCTATTACAAGGCGATGGCCGATCGTTATGGCGCAGCGACCAGCATTCGCGATTTTTCCGATAAGATGCAGCTGCTGAATGCCAATGGCTATCGCAGCATCTTTGAAGCCGCAGGACACAAGCTGAATGAGACAGGTGGGGTAATGCTCTGGAAGCTCAACGCGGCCTTCCCCAGTGTCATCTGGCAGATCTATGACTGGTATCTCGAACCCAATGCCGGGTATTATTTTATGCAGCGCGCCTGCGAGCCGGTGCATATCCAGCTGAACCTCGACGACTCCGCCGTGGCCCTGATCAACCGTACTTATATCCGGCGCCCCGGGCTGTTCTATGACGTTGACGTAGTAAGCATGACAGGCGCGACGCTGTTTAAAAAGGAAGGACAGACCAGCCTGGATACTACGGATACAAAAACAGTGCTTTCTCTGAGATCTGTTTTACAAAAAGCTACCGGTGTTTCCTTTGTGCTGCTCCGCCTGAAAGACAACCAGGGCAGACCGCTCTCGTACAACGTCTATTGGATGTCTCCCGGTCATGACTTCACTACCCTGAAGTCGATGCCTTCGGCGCGTGTACAAACAAAAGTGCTGTCAACGGAAAAGAAAGGCGGATACAGCTACTGGACGGTCCGGTTCAGCAATGTCTCATCACAGCTGGCTTTTTTCCTCAATCCGCAGATCATCAACAACGGAGAGGAGGTATTGCCCAGCTATTGGTCCGATAATTATTTTTCCATCCCGGCAGGACAATCCGTAACGGTGAAGGTTAGCTGCCCCCTGGCGCTGACAGGTTCTGCGCCTGATCTTAGACTGGAAGGCTGGAATATTCCGCCTGCTACATTACACCTTATCCCGTAAAGGGAATCATCAACCTGGTAAACGGTCCGAAAAAATGACTCCGGACCGTAACAGGTAAAGTATGTCAAAAAACGATCAACATATGAAGGTTAAAATTTGCTTGTCCCTTTTGCTTTTCGGCCTGGCTTTTGGGCCGGCGCAAGCCCAGCACCAGGTAGGCATTTTCGATGGTAGCGTAGACATCGGCAATCCAAAGGTTACCGGCTCCGCCAGTTACGACGAAAACACTCAGTCTTACTCGATAAAAGGAGGCGGCTCCAATATCTGGTTCAATCGCGATGAATTTCATTTTGTGTATAAGAAGATAAAGGGAGACTTTATCCTTACCGCAGACTTTGCCTTTACAGGCGATACCGCGGGCGCCATTGGTCACCGGAAAATAGGCTGGATGATCCGCCAGTCCACCGATGAAGGCGCTGCGAGCGCCAACGCCTGCAAACATATCGATGGCCTGGTCGTCCTGCAATGGCGGCCCTATCAGGGCATGTTCATGCGAGACCCCGAAGAGGAAAGATTTTATAAGAAAAAAGGCGGCCAGACCATCCAGCTTACAAGGATCGGCAAAACCATCACGATGAAGATCGCCCATCCCGGCGAACCGCTGCAGGAAGTCGGGTCCTGCGAAACAGAGACCCTCAACGGAGAAGTGCTCGCCGGCATTTATATCTGTTCGCATGATTCCAACAGCGCGGCCTCCGCAAAGGTCTGGAACGTCCGCATCGACAAACCCGTTATCCATGAATATCATGGAAACCCCCACGTAACGGAACCTCCGGTAACCGACGTTCTGGGTAGCCGCCTCGAGATCATCGACATAGCCGATGGCAACAGGAAGGTCATTCATGAAGCGCCCGGCCGTTTCGAGGCGCCAAACTGGATGCCTGATGGTAAGAAATTATTGTTCAACGAAGGCGGCTTCCTCTATACCATACCCATTGAAGGCGGTACTCCCGAAAAGCTCAATACAGGCGCGGCAAATAAGATCAACAATGACCATATGATCTCCTTCGATGGCAAAATGCTGGGCATCAGTAACTCCCGGCCGGGAATGCCCGGCGGTGGCTCTACGGTATATACCCTCCCCCTCACCGGCGGCGAGCCCAAACAGGTGACGGAAGGTACGCCCTCCTACCTGCATGGCTGGGCTCCCGGTGGAAAAGATGTAGCCATCGTCGCGAAACGCAACGGCTCTTCTGTATACAATCTGTATAAAGTTTCCCTGAAAGACAATAAGGAGACGGCACTTACCAATAATACCGCAACGCACGTGGACGGACCGGAATATTCTCCCGATGGAAAATATATTTATTACAATGCCAATGTCAGCGGAACCATGCAGATCTGGCGAATGAGACCCGATGGATCCGGTAAGGAACAGCTCACCTTCGACGATTATCACAACTGGTTCCCCCATGTTTCTCCCGATGGTAAATGGATCGTCTATATCTCTTTCCCCCTGGACATCAACCCGGACGAACACCCTTCTTTCAAGGATGTAACTCTGAGAGTATTGCCGCTGACGACGCCAGGCGGGCCAAAGGTCATCGCTTACCTCTATGGCGGACAGGGAACATTGAATGCTCCCTCCTGGTCACCCGACAGCCGGCATCTTGCATTCGTCAGCAATTCGGAACCGGCGAAGTAAAGAATTGATGTAGTGAAGATGTGGCGAAAAGATTCATTTCAAGCGGGATTGGAAGGTATGATGTAGTGATGATGTGGTCAGAAAATAGTAGATGGTGTAATTAGAAAATAGTTTTGCTATGCTTTATTCATTAAAAATTAAATAACGACTGCTTATGCCAAAGAAAACAAGAGGGCTGTTTAAAATTGGTTGCATGGTAATAGCATGTATGCTGTTTACCTGCATCGCATATGCCCAGAAGGCGGTTACGGGAAAGGTCATCAACAAGACGGACAACCAGCCCGTTCCCGGAGCGACCGTACAGGTTAAAGGCACAAAAGTTCTTGCTCAATCAGGTGCCGATGGAACATTTACTATCAACCTCCCCAATGCCAGCGGCACAATAGTGATCACCGCTGTAGGTTTTCAGAATCTCGAAGTGCCGGTAACGGCAGGTACACCCGTCGGCGAAGTCTCGATGACAATAGCGGCCAACAGCTTGAATGATGTGGTCGTCACAGGCTATACGACCCAGAGGAAAAAAGATATCACAGGCTCCGTTTCGGTGGTCAATGTCGCCGATATGAAGTCAGTTCCCTCCGGTAGTACCGAATCTCTTTTGCAGGGCCAGGCCTCCGGTGTCAACATCGCCGCAAGCGGCCAGCCCGGTGGTTATAGCAATGTACATATCCGCGGTATCACCTCCTTTGGTAACACAGATCCCCTGGTGATCATAGATGGTACTCCGGGTTATCTGCACGATATCAACCCGAACGACATCGCTTCGGTCCAGGTCCTGAAAGATGCCGGCTCTGCGTCCATTTACGGCGTTCGCGGTTCCAACGGCGTCATCATCGTTACGACCAAAAGAGGCCGCTCCGGTAAGGTTACCGTCAACTACGATGGTTTTATCGGTACCCAGCGCCCGCTGAAAAAGGGCTGGCAGCTTGCCAATCCTACTCAGACAGGCCAGGCGCTCTGGCAGGGTTTTTTCAACGACAACGCTACCCCTTCAAACAAGCAGTTCGGCAGCGGAGCGACACCCGTGATCCCCGATTACATCATCCCAACGGGAGCAATGGCCGGTGCACCCGGTACAGATCCTTCAGGGTATCATCTGTACACCGATCAGATTACCAAAGCCGATAAAAATGGCAACGACTGGTATCATGATATCTTTAAGCCGGTGACTGTTCAGTCGCATAACATCTCTGCCAGCGGCGGATCGGACAGATCGCAATACTTTTATTCCTTTAATTATACCGATCAGCCGGGAACTCTGATCTATACGACGCTCAAACGGTATTCCGTGCGGGTCAATTCGACCTACAGCTTTGCAGACAATCGTATCCGCGTCGGAGAAAATGCCTTCCTCGTCTATAAGTCCAATCCCGGTTATCAGAACCTGCCAGGAGTCAACAGCGCCAACGCCATCGGAGCCTCCTACCAGATTCCCACTCTCGTTCCCGTACACGATATCATGGGTAATTATGCCGGCGCTCTCGGCGGTGGTCTTGGTAATGCACCAAACCCGGTAGCCATCCAGGAAAGACAGAAGTATAATACCAACAATGACTACAATATCTCGGGCAACGTCTTTGCCGAAGCAGACTTTCTGAAACATTTCACAGCCCGAACCCAGGTTGGTGGAATGATCGATAATTATAATTACAGCGCCTTCCTGTATACCGCCTACGAAAATGCGGAAAACAATACAAATGCCAACAGCTATCAGCAGACCAGCGGCTGGAATACCAGCCTGACATGGACCAGCACCCTGAAGTATAGCAACACATTTGCTGAAAAACACAACTTGACCCTGTTGGGAGGTACCGAGTATGTAGCCAACAAAGGCAGCGCTATCCAGGCTTCAAGAGGAAGTTATTATATCACCGATTCAAATAGCTTGACGGTGAATCCCAATACCTGGACGCTCAACGCGGGGAACGCCAGCTCACAGACGAACCTCAACCCTTCGATCATGCTGAATGGCAACAATCAATTGACGCCTTATCAAAGTTCGATCTTTTCCCTCTTTGGACGGCTTGACTATAATTTCGACGATCGCTACCTCATCAGCGCAACGGTCCGCAGAGACGGCTCTTCCGTATTCACCAGTGGACAGCGTTATGGCGTTTTCCCTTCCATATCCGGAGCATGGCGTATCTCAAAGGAGAAATTCATGCAGAACGTCGATTGGCTCAACGACCTGAAGATCCGCGGCGGCTGGGGCAAGATGGGCTCGATCAGCAATATCAACCCGACCAACCCCTATACATTGTTCGGACAGGTGGCCAACCAGTCTACTTATGATATCAGCGGTAGCAGCACGTCGTCTACGGCAGGTATCGTCGCTTCACAATTTGGCAATGCGGGTACCACCTGGGAAAGAGACCAGCTTACGAATATTGGCCTCGATGCCACCTTCCTGCATAACAAATTCGACCTGTCGGTGGAATGGTATAACAAGTTGATCACAGGCTTGATCAATCTGCCACCCAGCATCGGCATCTACGGTACCGCGACGGCGCTTTCCGCCGGCCCTGCCGTTCCCTTTATAAACGCGGGAAACATCACCAACCACGGTATCGACTTTAACCTTACCTATCATGGATCGGCGATCAACAACCAGTTGAAGTTCGACCTGACAGGTACTTTCACCTCCTATGTCAACCTCGTGAAAAGCCTTCCTCCCGGCGAACAATATATTTCCGTCTACAACGGAAGTACGGAACAGGTGAGGCTGCAGCCAGGACATCCGGTAGGATCGTTCTTCGGATACCAGGTCGTCGGTCTGTTCCAGAACCAGAAGGATGCACAGGCTTCCAACCAGACGGATGCCGCACCAGGCCGTCTTAAATTTGCCGACGTCAACCACGATGGCAAGATCACTCCGGATGATCGTACTTTCTTTGGCAACCCCAATCCGAAATTTGTCACGGGTTTGAACATTGCTGTCAGCTACAAGAACTTCGACTTCTTTACACTGCTGTATGCATCGGTTGGCAACAAAATTTACAATTCAGTAAAGAATACCACCGATTTCCCACAGGTATTCAGCAATGCCATCAGCAAACGCATCGCTACACAGTCAGCCAGACTCATCAACGATGCCGGCGCACCTACCTACTGGCAGGATCCTACTGCCCATGTCGCCAATCCGGGAACAAATGTGCCGATCCTCGAATCCAACTCGAATTCGACGAACACCGTTTTCAATTCCTATCCGATGGAGAGCGGCAGCTTCCTGCGCGCCCGGACGATGACACTGGGTTATACATTTGATAACCCGGCGCTCAGGGCTCTTCATTTCGATCACATCCGGATATATGTCCAGGCCCTGAACCTGTTCACGATCACCGGTTACAGCGGACAGGATCCTGAAGTCCTTGGGTCGAATACTTCCTTTGGTTTCGACGGCGGCGCCTATCCGAACAATCAAAAGCAATACAACGTAGGCGTAAGCATAGCAATTCATTAACGTATTGTAAAAAACGAATCATATGAACTCAACGATCTTCAAGTATATAAAAATGCCGGTTGGGCTTTTGCTGGCAGCATGGACAGTGATCATGGCCTTCTCCTGTAATCATAAGCTGAACATCCAGCCCCAGGGCTCCCTGCTCCAGACGAATCTCACCAACTTATCCGGGGTCAACGGCTTGCTCATCGGAGCCTATGCCATCCTCGACGGAGAAAATCTCCCGGGCGCAGGCAATGCTTATGGCAGCGCCGGTTCCAACTGGCAGTACGGCAGCGTCTGCGCTGACGACTCTTATAAAGGGTCCACACCCGGCGACCAGCCCGACCTCGTCCTGCTGGAATCCTGGAACCTGAACCAGGGCGCTACGAGTTACCTCAATGAAAAATGGACGGTCCTTTACCTCGGTATCCAAAGGGCAAATGACGTATTACGCATCATGCGCCAGGCAACAGGGATCTCTCCGGCAGATACAGCGGAGATTTCCGGCGAGGCCCGCTTCCTCCGCGGTTATTATCATATGGATGGCCGTCGCATCTTCCATTTCTTCCCTTATGCAGACGAAAACATCTCCTTTGCAAATGGCAATGGCAACCTTCCCAACACTGCGGATATCTGGCCACAGATCACCGCCGATCTCCTTTATGCCGTCAATAACCTGCCCGAGACACAACCCGAAGCAGGCAGGGTCAACAAATGGGCGGCAATGGCTTTTTTGGCCAAGGATTATATGATCCAGCGCAAATTCGACAGCGCCAAATTCTACCTGGACCAAGTGATTCAAAAAGGGGTGACGGCCTCCGGAGCCAAATATGCGCTCGTCAACTTTGAAAGCAATTTCAATGCGCCGCAAAAGAATGGACCGGAAAGCATATTCGCTTGTCAGAATTCTGTCAACGACGGTTCTGCATCTGCCAACGACGGAGGCAACGGAAATATGGGCGATGTCCTCAACTTCCCCTATGGTACAGGACCTGTAGGCTGCTGTGGATTCAACAATCCGTCCTGGAATCTCGCCAATGCGTACAAGACCGATCCAACGACAGGGCTTCCCCTGCTTAACGGCAGCTACAACAATGGCACCGTGGTAGGAGATTCGAATAATATCTATACCGGCACCATCGATCCGCGGGTGGATCTTACCATGTCCCGCCCCGGCATTCCTTACCTCGACTGGGGCATCGGCTCTGCCAGCTGGATCAGGGACCCAAGCACCAATGGGGTTTTCGATGCCCGGAAGAACGTATATGCGAAATCCCAACAGGGTAAATATTCTTCCACTGAAACGGTCTTCTGGGGTGCTACCCAGGTGACAGCGCTTAATACAAACCTGATGCGTTTTGCCGATGTCATCCTGATGGATGCGGAATGTGAAGTCGAAATAGGTAGCCTCGACCAGGCGGAGACCTATGTAAATATGATCCGTGCAAGAGCCGCTGACCCTGCAGGGTGGGTTTACAAAAACTCGACCTATGACGCCACTACAGGCACCTATTCCACTACCGGCGGCGCAGCTCCTGCCGATAAATACCTGATCAAACAATATCCTGCAGGTGCGTTCTCTGGTGGAGGACAGGATTATGCCCGCAATGCCGTCCATTTTGAAAGAAGGCTCGAGCTGGCAATGGAAGGACATCGGTTCTTCGATCTTCAACGCTGGGACAACGGCACCGGCTCTATGGCTGCGACCCTCAATGCCTACGAAGCCGTCGAAACAACCCGCCATTCCTATTATTTTAATAATCCAGCCCATTTCACCCAGGGGGTCAACGAATATTTTGCTATCCCCCAGGCACAGCTCGATCTTCAGAATGCCTATGGCACAAAAGTGCTGGTGCAGAATAAAGGATATAATTAGTGAAAAGCTCAACTTACTTGTTATTCTTTAGTCTTTTAGTGTTGGCCGCCTGTAAAGGCCGGCCAACACTTTTTGAGCGTATTCCATCTTCCCGCTCCGGCGTCAGCTTCAACAATCGTATCGTAGAGAACGATTCGATAAACCCCCTCAATACGATCAACCTCTACAATGGGGGAGGAGTGGGAGTCGGAGACTTTAATCAGGACGGTAAGCCCGATCTCTATTTTACCGGCAATCTCGTCTCCAATAAGCTTTATCTCAACAAAGGAGATTTTCATTTCCAGGACGTCACGGATCTGGCCGGTGTCACCGGCGGCGGAGAATGGAGCCGCGGCGTGGCTGTCGTCGACATCAACAACGACGGCTGGCCCGATATTTATGTTTGTACAACCATCCGCAGTGACCCCGCACATCGTCGTAACCTGCTATACGTCAATCAGGGCGTGGATAAGGACAGCGTTCCTCACTTTAAGGAAATGGCGGCGGAATATGGCCTGGCTGACACCACTTACTCAACCATGGCGGCATTCTTCGACTACGACAACGACGGAGACCTGGACGTTTTTATTGCGGTCAATACCATTCCAAAAGACGTCAACCCGGGGCAGTTCAGGCCTATAATAAAGGATGGCTCTTTCCCCAGCACCTGTCGTCTCTATCGCAATGACTGGAATGCAACGCTCGGGCACCCTGTCTTTACCGATGTTTCCCGCCAGGCGGGTATTCTCCAGGAAGGGTATACGCATGGTGTTACGATAGCCGATCTCAATCGCGACGGCTGGGAGGACATTTATGTCACCAATGATTTTCTCTCTGAGAACGTTCTCTACATCAACAATCACGACGGCACCTTCACCGACAGGTCCGCCGAATATTTCAAACACACGGCCGCCAACGCCATGGGCCAGGACATCATCGACATCAACAACGATGGCCTCGCGGACATCATCGAGCTGGACATGAACCCGGAAGACAATTACCGGAAGAAGATGATGCTTGGCGCCAACAACTATCACATCTATCAGAACAGCGATCAGTACGGCTATCAATATCAGTATGTCCGTAATGTCCTGCAGCTGAACCGCGGCCCGCGCGTCGGTCCGCACGATTCTATCGGGGCTCCGGTTTTTTCGGACATCGGGTTTTATGCGGGTATTGCGGAGACGGACTGGAGCTGGACGCCGGCCGTTGCAGACTTTGACAACGATGGCTACCGGGATCTTATCATTACCAATGGGTATCCTAAAGATGTGACCGATCATGACTTTACCACCTTTCTTAATCAATCCGCCGGTCTTGCATCGAAAAAGGAGATCCTCAGCCGGATCCCGCAGGTCAAGCTTCATAAATATGCCTATCGCAATCAGGACGGGCTGCGCTTCTCAGACGTCTCCGCGCAGTGGGGGCTGATGACCACGGCCTTTTCCAATGGCACGGTCTACGCGGATCTCGATGGAGATGGCGACCTCGATCTCGTCATGAACAATATCAACGACGAGGCAATGATCTTTCGCAACTTTTCCCGCGAGAGAGATACGGTAGAGCACTATCTTCAGATCAGTTTGCGTGGCGACAGTCTCAACCGGGATGCGTTGGGAACCCGGCTCGAATTATATTATGATCATGGGAAACAGCAGGTGCTGGAGATGACGCCCTATCGCGGGTATCTCTCGAGTATGCAGAACATCGCACATTTTGGATTGGGCAAGGTCGCCGTTGTGGACTCTGTGGTCGTATCCTGGCCCGCCGGCGCCGATGCCCCCTCTCACAAAACACAGATCCTCAAAAACGTAGCGGCCGACCAGCTCCTGAAGCTCGACATCCGCAATGCAATTGCCGGCCCTCCCATCACCCCGGTGCTCCTCGCAGGCAGCACCCTGTTCCGCGACATCACCGACTCGGTCGGCATCCACTACAACCAGGAAGAATACGACTTCATAGACTTCAATATCCAAAAGCTATTACCCCACAAGCTGTCGGAATACGGCCCCGCCCTGGCAGCAGGGGACATTGACGGCAATGGTTTGGACGATCTGGTGTCTGGCGGTTCGGCTTATCACAGCGCACAGATCTTTTTACAGCAATCCGATGGGCGATTCGTGCAGCGGGCCCTGCTGACCGATGCAGCGGCAAAAACAAAAAAATGTGATGACCTGGGTCTTTTACTTTTTGACGCGGATGGAGATGGGGATCCGGACCTCTATGTGACCAGCGGGGGATATGAGTCTGCTCCGGGCGGCCCTGACTATTCCGATCGGTTATACATCAATGATGGGAAGGGGCATTTTGTTTGGGATACGACAGCGTTGCCTCCGAATCTGGTCAGCAAGCTTTGTGTGCGCGCGGCGGACTTCGATCACGACGGAGACCTGGACTTATTTGTTTCCGGGCGTGTCGACCCCTGGCACTACCCGCAGCCGGTGACAAGTTTTATTTACCGCAATGATTCAAAAGACGGCAAGGTTTTGTTTACAGACGTCACTGCGCAGGTGGCGCCGGCCCTGGTCAGCGCGGGGATGATATGCGACGGCTTGTGGACGGACTTCAACAATGACGGCTGGCCCGACCTGGTGCTGGCAGGGGAGTGGATGCCGGTGACGTTCTTGCAAAATGATCGTGGGGTGTTTAAGAATGTTACGTCATCGACAGGCGTGGCCGGTCATACGGGGTGGTGGAATAGCATTGCTGCGGGCGACTTCGATAATGATGGGGACATGGACTATGTCATCGGCAACATGGGGGAGAACTCTTTTTTCCGGGCGACGGCGGCATATCCGGCCCGGGCCTATGGGAAGGACTTTGACAACAATGGCGTCTATGACATGATCACCTCTGTCTATCTTCCGGATAGCATGGGCAGGAAAAAAGAGTTCCCGGCAGACGGCCGCGACGACCTGCTCCGGCAGATGAACTCCCTGCGTTTAAGGTTCCCGGACTACCGGTCTTTTGCCACGGCTACGATGGATCAGGTCCTGACTCCCGCGCAGCGGAGGGGGGCCCTGATCGTGGAAGCGAATGATTTCAAAAGCAGCTTGTTTCGCAATGATGGCAACGGACACTTTACGATAGTCCCCCTGCCACCCGAGGCGCAATGGTCGGTTATCAACGGGATGGTGACGGGCGACTTTGACGGTGACGGATCATTGGATCTCATTATGAATGGGAATGACTACGGCACCGAAGTATCCGTTGGCAGATACGACGCAATGAATGGCTTATATCTTTCAGGGGATGGGAAGGGTGGGTTTAAGGCGCGGTCCATTCTTCAGAGCGGCTTGTACATACCCGGTAATGCAAAGGGGCTGGTAAGGCTTCGTGGCAGTGGCGGCAGCTCCCTGCTGGCGGCGGGCCAGAATCGGGGGCCGTTAAAACTCTTTGCTCTCCGGCATCCGCTCCGGACGCTGGCGTTAAAACCGGGCGACGTCAGTTTTCTTATTCATTATCGGGATGGGCATTCCCGGAAAGAGGAAGTATATTATGGGTCGTCCTTTTTGTCGCAGTCGGCGCGTTTTATTGATTGGCCGCCCGCCGCCACAGGCGCCGTCCCCAACAGCCATCCTCCAACAGTCAACCATCCCGCCTCCCACCACCGGTGACCCACCCCGCACCACCGCTTCCCCGCACTCCGCCAAAAACAACCCACTCACCCTCCCACCACCAGCGACCCGCCTCCCCTCGACGCGTCCCGGGCCTCCCTCTTCCCATCGAACCAATTCCCAAATTGGCTGTTAGTACCACAAGCCCACATCGCTTCGGCCACTAATAAAACCGCAAACACAATAAAAAAGAACAGATATGTCACAAACAAAAACATCGTTGACCTACAAGCTCGGCGGAGAACTGGAGATCAATCGGCTTGGATATGGTGCAATGCAATTGACCGGTACCGGCGTATTCGGCGATGCGGCTGATCGGCCCAACGCCATAAAGGTCTTACAGCAGGCGGTGGCGGCCGGTGTCAACTTCATCGACACGGCGGAGGCCTATGGCCCCAAGACCAATGAAACCCTCATCGCCGATGCCCTCTTTCCATATAAGAAAGAGCTGATCATAGCCACCAAGGGCGGCTTCAATCGCCCTGGCCCCGGCTCATGGATTCCCAATGGCGACCCGGCGTATATAAAAGAGAACATTGAAGGTAGTCTCCGCCGGCTGAAAGTAGACCGTATCGATCTCTGGCAATTACACCGCATCGATCCCAATGTTCCGGTGGAAAAAACCCTGGCTCCCGTAGTTGATGCCGTAAAGGCTGGTAAGATCCGTTATGTCGGTCTTTCCGAAGTCACTGTGGACCAGATCGAACAGGTCCAAAAGATCCTGCCCATCGTTTCGGTCCAGAATCTCTATAACCTCGGCAACCGCCAGTGGGAAAGTGTGCTTGATTACACGGCGAAGCACGACCTGGCCTTCATTCCCTGGTTTCCCCTGGCTTCCGGTCCTGAAAGCCTTGCCGACAAGATCAAAAAGATTGCGGCTAATCACAGGGCGACGACGGCCCAGATAGCGCTGGCCTGGTTACTCGGGCGTTCGCCAAACATCCTCCTGATCCCCGGCACTTCTTCTCTCGCACATTTGCAGGAGAATATGCAGGCCGCCTCAGTCCAGTTGACCGATGCTGAGTTCGCAGAACTTTCTAAGTAACGGTCACCCGCAGCAAAAAACTATCGAAATGGAGCCATTATTGGCTCCATTTGTTTTTAAAGATTTTGGTGGTATCTTATGGGACAAATTGTTATTCGCGATGCCCCGGAAAAGACTGATCCTTGCTTTTATTCCTTTGATCATCATTGCAGGTCTGCTTATCTACACCTGGTCGACTATCCTTTTCACCGACATTTGTGCGACCTGGAAGCATTGGCTTGGATTTCTCTTATTCTTGCCCTTACCTTATCTTGTTATTAAAAAATATACGCTGGGTCTTTTCGGAACGGGGATATATTTATTACTGGGCACCTTTAATTTATTAGCCCTTACACCTACAATTTATACTAATAGGTTTTTTATCGGAAGCCTGGGCACGCCGGCTGTTCAACTTTTGTTACTGGGTATTTTTGTACTCTACGCGATCCTGAACTTTAATGCTTTTGTAGACATCTATGTTGATTATAAAGTAAAATCGTAGATCACTTCATCTGCCTGGAATTCTAATCAACAGACATTTTCTTATAATAACCGAGGGGCATAAACCTGGATTTTTCCTTATTTTAAGGTTTATAAACCCTGAATTTATTATAATTTAAGGTTTATATATCCTGAATTTACCTAAATTTGGGTATAAATTGATGTAGATTGATTAAAAGGGCCATATACGAACAAATCAAAAAAGACATATTCAAAGGCAAAGCCATCATAATAACGGGACCTCGACAAGTTGGTAAAACCACCCTTTTACAGGCTATCATGAAGGAATCGGAAAGCAAAGTACTCTACTTAAATTGCGATGAACCCGATATCCGGCCATTATTGGAAAACGCGAGCTCTACATCCTTGAAAGCCTTGATCGGAGATAACGCCTTGATATTAATAGATGAAGCCCAAAGAGTTAGAAACATTGGGCTCACATTAAAACTCTTAGTTGATAACTTCAAAGAAATACAAATAATAGCTACGGGCTCCTCTGCCCTGGAACTCGCAAATGAGATAAACGAACCGTTAACCGGGCGAAAACGCGAATACCATCTATATCCATTTGCCACAGCGGAAATGACAGCGAACACTTCCATCTTACAGGAAACAAGACTGTTGGAACAACGTATGATATATGGCTTTTATCCTGACATCGTTAATTCACCGGCAGAAGCACAGGCGAACCTGCTGGATCTCGGCAATAACTATCTGTATAAAGATGTTCTTTCTCTACAAGATGTCCGAAAGCCCGCCTTATTGGAAAGGTTGCTCGTCGCACTTGCGCTACAAATCGGAAATGAAATCTCCTATTCCGAAATTGGTCAAACCATCGGTACAGATAATAAGACAATTGATCGATATGTAGAGTTGCTTGAAAAATGTTTTGTGGTTTTCCAATTAGGAGGGTTCAGCCGTAATCTTCGCAACGAAATAAAAAAGGGCAAAAAGATATATTTCTACGATAACGGGATAAGAAACGCGATCATAAAAAATTTTTCTCCATTATCCTTGCGACAGGATGTAGGCGCATTATGGGAAAACTTCCTCGTAAGTGAAAGGAAAAAAGCAAACCACTACGCCAATCATTATGTGAACAGTTATTTTTGGCGTACGCATCAGCAGCAAGAAATTGATATGATCGAAGAAACAGGTGGCAAATTATATGCATGGGAGTTTAAATGGAACGAAAAAGCTAAAGTAAAAATCCCCGCTTCTTTTATTGAAGCCTATCCCGGAAGTATAACAGGAACAATAAACCGGGAGAATTATATGGATTTTTTGAACTTTTAGGAAAGGGCCTACCACTTAATTCAACTATATAACATGCTGACTTCTGATCATGGCTACGTAATCAAGGAAAAATTTGACTTCTTTAAGCAGTAATATTCTGTCTAACACGAAAAGCATCTATTAAACAAAAAAGCCCGGCATTTATGCCAGGCTAACTAGTTGTCGCTCCCCCTGCTTTCCCCTTGTCGAACCTGATAATTAGGGATTTTATTTCTTTCAGTGAGTTACCGGAGTGATTTATAGTCATGAATAGCGCTAGAGTTGTCAAACTGTCCGTACGGAAATTACGATGATGCTTTACTTACGTCGCATTGATGCGTTATTTTTTAGGCGTAGGCCCTTTTTTTCTTGGTGCCACTAATGGGAGAGGAGTACCCGGCCATTTAGATTCCTTACGCGGTAAAAAATACCCCTTAATCATATTAGGGTTTCTTATTGCAATTTGTATATGAGTCTTCTGCCTAAAACCCGCGCCGGGATAAAGAGGCTCTCCCTCCGGCAGCAGGGCGCGAACAGAATCAAAAGGTCGTTGATCCGTTAAATGAAAAATTTCGTGGACCTGTTTAACCACGGCACAGTCTAGCCGCCTTATAACGTTATCAAAGGATTTAGGGTCTGCGGAAGGATTTTCATTTATTGGCATTCTCATTCCCCCGGCAGCCATCGTTGCTGCATAGATACTGTAGATGTCATTTACGATATCCAAGGATTTTTTATCTGTCAAATCCAAGCAATTGCCTAAACTGAACACCGCTCCCAACACAGCCGGTTCATTGATCTTGAGTTGTCCTGGTGGATTTTGTGCATAATGCAATGCCCTCTCGTAATTGTTTTGCCAGAAATACATACCATCTCCTAGCCAATCCCATGATTTATTACTCATTCGCATTTGGGATTTGCCAGAAATAATTGCTTCACATACAGCGCGTTCGCACCCATGAAATCCTATTATTAAGCCTGGCTCGGCTGAATAAATATAATCAGACATCTCAGAAAAATTTAGAGAAGTAATCGCAGAATTATGGACACAAAATAGCTAGGCGGATTTCTTAATGCCAGATGTTCTAGAGGCAGTAGCGGTAGGCTTCTGGCGCTTGGTGGCGATGGGCTCGTCTTCAAGTACATCCCATAAACCACTCTCCAATAAAAACTTCTTGGCAGCAGCGGGAGTTGCTGTTACTTCTGCTCGTTTTTTTTGAAGAGCCTTTTTAACAATATTATATGCGGCCGTCGTCACAATGCAAATTTAAAAATTATTCTTTAACTACGGTGAAAACATTTTAGGCCCGAAATAGGCAAAATCCTGCCAAATATAAAATAATCAAAAGTATATTATCGTGTATAAGAGCTAGAGAATAAGAATAACCATATTTAACTGAAAATGAGACTAATGCGAAAATTAGATAAGTTTTTTTTAATTTATTTAAGGGGTTAAAATAGGTGTTTTTCCCGTTGATGGATAAGCATTTATATTATTTATTTGACCCATAATTGTGTCTATGCCTACTAGAACAGCTGTCTGTCTCTATGAAGATATTATTGATAAGATTGAAATTGCTGACCTCTTAGTTGGCAAGCCTCTTACTAAGATTCGACTTCTTCAACAGGATTCTAGCGCCACACTCTTTCTGAAAGAGTCATATTCTTCGGCTCCAGAATGGACTGAAATAATTAGAAATTTCGGCGATATAAGTGGTAAAGACACATCAACAGCATCTTCTGGTGCCATTCTTTTCCTTAAAATAGATAAAAAAATTCTTGGTTTCTGTTTTGGTAGCACTGTGGGAAATATAAATAAAGACAATATTGTCCCCGACTTCGGGCTTGCTACCGCTTTTCACAGGATTAGCAAGCGAGATATTAAATCCATTGAATCTTATTCATTGTCTACCAATCTCATTACCAATAATAGAAGTTCGGCGATCCCAACTACGCAAGACAATTTCAATATTGATAATTACTTAGAGAATATCACAGAATTAAGCGGAAGATTTTATTCTAGAGCTAAACGAATTCTTATAAAAGGCAAGGAATTTTATTCGACGCCTTCTCCAATCAGCTTATCCGAAATAAAGGAGTTGGGCAAGGAACTCCTAGAAGACTATTCTGTTTCAATTAAAGATGAATATTATAAACGCCTCACAGCTACGCGAAAGATTAAAGATAAGAAACTCGTCGATTTTTTAAACGATGAATTGTGTGGAAAGATGGATAAAAGGTCGGATGAAGTGTCTTTGATCGATTACGAAAGTTTATCAAATCTATCTACATATAGCCTTACGCCTAAAGGAAAACGGTTTTTGGAAATTAGTATTGAAAATGTCTATAGCAATCTTATAGGCGGAAGAAAGTTGCGTCTTCTAAATTTAAAGACAAAAAACATTCAAGTATTCGATGAAAGCGGAACAGACTTAGACTCATGGCCCCTCTATAAATGCTTATTCTATAATGCGAAAACGAATGTAGGAAGTTATATTCTCTATAAAGGAAATTGGTATGAAATCCAGGAAAGATATATTAAAGATCTCAGAAATTTTATCAAGGATTATGAAATAGATAGCAAAGTCTATTCATTGCCTAACTGGGACGGAGTTCAAAGCGAGGAAGACTATAATATTTCCACATCAACTAGTATTGGCGGTCAATGCTGGGATCGTATATTATACATTCGACCCGATTTTTCATACGGAATTGAATTTTGCGATATCTTGACAACAAACGAAATATTTCATGTTAAGAAGTCTACGAGGTCGTCTTTGAGCAGCCACTTATTACTTCAAACTGCGGTATCGGCAAATTTATTGCACTTTGATAGTGGCATTAGAAAATGGATAAAGGAGACGTCCAAGTTTGGATTTAAAAAGAATTTGATTTTGAACAGCAAAGGTGAGCTCAAGAACCCGAACATCACGTATGTAATTCTTCTTCTTACCACATCCAAAAAAAAACTAAGCGATCAACTTCCTTTCTTCAGCTTGATAACCTTTAATCTTATTATTAGAAAAGTCACCCAATTGGGCTTTCAGGTTAGGATTTGCAAAGCATAAGATATCATGTCCAGTGCAAGATGAGAAAGAAGCAAAAACTGCCTGAAATCGATCCATGTTTGATTGACCTGCTACGCTAATTATCAATTGAAAAAGATAAGAACTTCTTATTAATTGTGTACTTAAACATTTCTTTTAATCCCTCGCCAAGTCGTGTTTGCAAAAAACAAAAGGCCGCGGTTAGCGACCTTTGTAAGTGTTTGGACTTCCAGCTCCCCCTGCTGGACTTGAACCAGCGACCCTCTGATTAACAGTCAGAAATTTGCTTAATTGAATTGAACTACATTTATCTGAATTTATCTGAAACCCCCGTCTGACGTGCGTTTCAGTGTTTTGTCTTATCTTGGTGGTTAGAGAAAGTTACGGGTTTGATAGACGTGAGTTAGTCAAATTGTTAGTCACTCACTAATAATTTTTGAAGCGTATGCAAGTCACAACTGCCGTAGTTCTGGACACCAGAGCCAAGCGCAAAACCACCAACGACCAGCCGGTTTGTATCCGGGTAACATTTAACCGTGTGCCGGTTTTATTCCCGACCGGTCCATCCCTTTGCAAAGACGATTTTGAAAAGTTAGCAAGCCCCCGTTTAGGGGAAACACTGGCAGCGGTGCGCAGCAAAATTAACGAAGCGCACGAGCGGGCAAAGCAGATTATCAAGGAGCTTGAACCGTTCGATTTTGCCGCGTTTCGGGAGCGGTATTACGCAGGACTTGCGGGATATGTCCCCCGTAGACAGGTGAATAAAAAACAGGCGCAGAACGGTGACGAATTAGCGTCGATCGAGCACGGGTTACAGGAGCCTACCGAGCCGGTTGGATACACTTTTTCGGGGCACACCAAACGGTACGGCAAGCGCAAATTTGAGCGCGTCCGCAGCAAGATAGATTTTGGCAAGTTGGGGCCGCTCGCGGTCCTCTATGGCAATTACATTAAGCAGTTGGAACGGGAAAAGCGTGTCGGCACGTCGGAGAGTTATTTTAGTTCGCTCATGAGCTTACTAGCGTTCCACAAGGGGCTGCGCTTAAGCGATATTACCAAAGATTCTTTGTTTGCTTATGAGGATTGGATGATCGCACAGGGCCGCAGCTTGACCACCGTAGGCATTTATTTACGGCCCCTGCGCACCCTGTTTAACATCGCCATTGAGGACAAATTGATCAGTAAAGACCTGTATCCCTTTGGCCGCAGAAAATACCGCATCCCCACGGGTAAGGGCGTGAAAAAAGCCCTAAGCGCCGCACAGGTCAAAACGCTGTATGAGTACCGGCCCGAAATGATTGTTTCCGATTGGCAGGAACGCGCCCCGGATATGTGGTTTTTCATGTTCTTTGGCAACGGCATGAACCCAAAAGATTTGGCGCACTTGAAGTACAAAAACATGAATGGCGACTACCTTCGCTTTGTGCGTCAGAAGACCAAGAATACCACCCGCACCGCACCGCCAACGATCACCGTTTTCATCAACGACGACATGCGGGCGACTATCAAGCGTTGGGGCAACCCGGACACCGACCCCGAAAACTATATCTTCCCCATACTGGTGCCGGGCTTAAGCGCCCACCGGGTAAAGGAACTAATTCAATATTTTATCAAGAGCGTTAATAAGTGGATGGGCAAAATTGCAATAGATTGTGGACTGGATATTAAGCCGCGGTGTATGGAAATCCGGCATACCGCTTTTACGATCATGAAGCGGGCCGGAGCCAGTATTGAAGCGATCCAAGAGGCAGCGGGCCACATGAATAGCCGGACCACGCAAAGCTATCTGGATAGCTTTGAAGATGAGAGCAAAAAGGCGCTGGCGCAAAACCTGCTGGCGTTCAAATCCCTGCCGCCTATCGCCAGCATGACGCCCGAAGTGCTGGCACAAGCCGTCTAATCATTCCCACACCTTCAAATTTTACAATCATGTGGACCAAATATGTCTTTATTACCGAATCGCAAAGCCTGCTCAACCGCAACATTCGGGGGCTTGCGGTAGCGCTTGCGTTGCTATTCTTTGCGCTGATTTTTTCGGGGGTCGCCCTAAGTGCGTTTGTAGTGGAACAAAAGTTATTCGGTCAGCGATACACGGGCAGTAAACAACTGTTGATTATTGCGGCCCTGTCAGTGGTGATTTATTTAGTCGTCTGGCTGCTGAAAGGCTTTGCGCTCTATTGCCGGGGAAAAGGAAAATTAATTTGGCTACCCTTGTATTTGGGAAGTGTGGCTATTGTAGCCTTTTTACCGGCATGGGTGGCCTATCAGTGGGCCGGAGGTGCCAACCATCCTACGAGCAGCATCGGGGCGGCAATCGCCTTATTTGGGCTAATCTACTGGCATTTTCAATTTCATGCCGATGGAGCCCCGATGATCGCCCGGCCAGCCTATCATGCCGGTATCAGCTTGGCCGCGCTGTTCTGGTAGATGCTTTTACTTTTATTAGCTAAGAAGCCAACCCGAGCGGGTTGGCTTCTTACTTCTATTCAGACACTGGTTTATACAGAGTTACTGTTTCCTTATTTGTACAGGAGTTTTCAGTGTACAACTGATTTGCAGCGCATGGTGTTCCACTAGTGACAGTTTCACAAGTGATGCTTGTGCATGCCGCACCAACAAAATGCCAGCGTGTAGTTAAGGATTTTTTATACTCTTTAGCGCCAAAGACCGTTCCGATTGTGAGCACGGCGGCAGAGGCGAGCAATAATACTTTGTTCTTTTTCATAAATAAGTCAGCTTTTTAGGTTTCAAAAAGCTGGAAAAACTTTAATGGTTAAAAAATACAGGTTTGTTTTTCCGGCTGCAGGCCGGAGGTGTTACGCGCGTACTATCTTAACGGTGCGGCGGGCCTGTAGCTCCATGCCGATACCGAGTAAACCAATCAGAATAAAAAAGCCGTTAAGCGCCAGATGAACAGGCGGCGGCAGGCGTTCCAGCCAGCCCCCGCAACCACAGGCCAACACTGGCCCGGCTTGAAGGACGGCCAGCAGGTAAGCGGTAAAGACGGCTATTAGGCCCGTACCGATTATCAGCCCCGCCAGTCGATGGATAACCAGGGCGACCACCGCCAGAAGCTCCACCACCGGCACCACCCTCACGAGCACCCGGGCAGCGCCATCCAGGTACGCGCTATCCTCCAAGCTGGTCCGGAATGCGGCCAAATCTTGCAGCTTGACCCATCCCGAGTACAAGAGCAACAAGCCGTACAGTATGCAGATGCCGCCCACAATTCTTTTTCTTTTCCCCGGCTGCATTAGAGTTGATTTAAGGCTATGAGACTATCGACCGGCAACGGACCCTCACAAATCCGGTAGAGGCGGTTCTGCCGGTCGTAAACCACCAAATAGGGCACGTTCGCGGGCTGGTAATAGTTCCAGAACTGTCGTCGGTGATCGCTGGCCGCTTGAATGTGGGGATAATGGTCCAACTTAAAGAAGGCCGCATATTGACGCACATCTTTTAGCGGCTTGGGCGTCAGCAGTATGATATTGATATCCTGCAAGGCTGAATAATTTTTGATGAGATCGGCGGTTTCCTGTTGGCAGTGGCTGCAATCGGTCCGAAAATACATGATCACCGTATAGCGACCGGGCCGCAGCTGGTCGGTTGAATAGGCGGAGCTATCCACCAACAGCATGGACATCGAGGGCATCGGGCTTTCCGCTATAAAATGATCGTTTGAACGGCACGACAGGGCAAAGCATGCCAGCGCCGCAAAAAGTAGCTTATTCATGGTGAGCCTGAAGTTTTAAGAAGTGAGGGCTACGTAAGACAGAGCGGAGAAAACAACGTATCCGGGCGGTGGTGTCTGAAAAATCGGCAAGCGTCTAAAACCTGTATGCAAGGTAGAACCCGCAAATTGCTCATTCCTGCAAATCTGCATCTTCTAAGTGTTTTTTGTTGCGGTAGTCTTTGGGCGTGTGGCCGGTGACCTTTTTAAAAATGCTGCTGAATGCCGCCGCGCTATTGTAGCCTACCTGATGGGCCACCGAATAGATGGGATAATCTTTCTGTTGTAGCAGGTGTTTGGCATGGTTAATCCGAATCTCGTTGACATACCGGTGTAGTGTGATGCCGAAGTACGCCGGAAACTCATGTTCCAGCGTGGAGACGCTGACGCCGACTTCTCCGGCCAGATCGTCGGCAGTGATCGTATCGCGGTAATCGCGTTGGATGATCTCACGGACCCGTTCCAGATAGGCGGGCTGACTGTCTTTCTTAACCATAGGTAAGGTGTATGAAGGTTATATTGATAAGGTAATTACATTTTATATCGCCCCCGAAATAAATCGGCTCATCTACAAGAAAACCTTACGATTTTCTACCGTTCCACCAGTATGCCCGCAGTAGGGTTGCTGCAAGCAAAGTCAAAAATTTTTTTCGGGGGAAAAGAAAAAGATAACGAAGGAGTAGCCGCTAATTGTATGGGAAAGACCGGGTTTTCGTCCAGCTATAAACGGCGTTCGTCCCTAATCCTTATCCGTCCGTTCAACAGTCTGTTGAATGGTTCAAAGATTGGATATTTTGCAAACACTTCACCCAATTACAAACACACTTGCGTATCAATCGACGATCATGGATAACATCACTGCGCCACTGGCACCTGCGAACTTTTAGCGGAAACAGACAAATGATGCAAAAATTGGTCGATAACAATAT
>DASYEB010000031.1:0-269729 GCA_036499285.1 Puia sp.
GTTTACATTTTCCTGTGCCTCCACCTTTGGCAGACGCAACCGGTCGATCTTCCCATTGCCCGTCAGCGGAAGCCGCTCCAGCGTCACAAAATGCGCCGGATGCATATACAGCGGCAATTGCTGCCGGCAGTATTCGCGCAAACCGCTCTCATCGGCGAGCAACGATCCATCGGCTGTGCCTGCCCAAACGATATACCCTACCAGCTGCAGGTCATTCCTTCCCATCTCCTGCGCCAGCACCACCACTTCCTTCAACCCAGCATATCCCTGCAGCACACTCTCCACCTCACCGATCTCGACTCGGTATCCGCGGATCTTCACCTGGAAGTCTGTGCGCCCATGGTATTCCAGCACCCCGGCATTGGTCCAGCTGCCCATATCTCCTGTCCGGTACAACCGCTCGCCCGGCGCATAAGGATTGGCGATAAACCGCTGCTTCGTCAGCTGGTCCCGGTCCCAATACCCTTCTCCGATGCCATACCCTCCGATACAGATCTCTCCCCGTACCCCAACCGCACATAACCCCTGCTTATCGTCCAGCACATAGATCCGCATGTTTGTCAGCGGACGGCCTATCGGGACATACCCGGCAGCCGGCAGCGTTTCCCCGTTAACTTCAAAGAAACAGGCGTCGATGCAAGTCTCTGTCGTTCCATAACTGTTGATCAGGCGCAATCCGCTGCCGGCGAACCGGGACGACACCCGCCGGAGATCTTCCACCGACAGGCTGTCCGAACCCATTATCAGCAGACGCAAAGCGCCGATGCCCTTATTTTCCTCGTACAGATAATCCAGCAGCGGCAGCAACAGTCCCGGCGTGGACTCCAGGATAGAGATACGCTCTTTTTGCAGCAGCTGCTGCAGTGCCGGAAGATCATAACGGACGGCGTCCGGGCAAAGCACCAGGGTGCCTCCGCGAAAGATCGACCGAAGCAGGTCTCCAAAGAAAACGTCGAAGCTAAAGCTGGCGATCTGCAGCAGCCGTACCGGGAACTCTTCCAGGCCATAGGCTTGTCCGAGGCTTTCCCATAAACCCAGCAACGGCCGGTGACCGATCTTCACGCCCTTGGGGCGACCTGTCGACCCGGAGGTATAGATCAGGTAGACCAGGTCGCGGGCGTTTGGTTTTTCTTCAAGGTTGTCGCTGCCATAACCCGGCGCCACCAGCCTAAACGCCGCCAGATCGAGGACGGCAACAGTTTTCGGCACCGCAATGGTCACCGGACCATCCGTCAACAGCAGCGAGATGCCGCTGTCTTTTATCAAATATTGTATCCGTTCCGCATTCAAAGCGCTATCGATGGGTACGTAAGCCGCGCCTGCCTTCAGCACGGCCAGCACTGCCGCAATCGTCTGTTCCGACCGTCCGGCCAGGATACCGACCCTCACTCCACGCGTCACCTTGTAACGGCTGGTGAGACAGCGCGCCAGCCGGTTGGCGGTTTCGTTCAGCTGCAAATAGCTGCACTCACTATTCCCTGCGCTGATCGCGGTCCGGCCGCCACAACGGCTGACCACCGATTCGAAAAGCGTCACAAGGTCGGGCGCATCCGTTGCAGCCAACCCACTGCCCCCAAAACTTAAAACTGCGGCGCGCTCGGAAGCCGGCAAATATGTTAGTTCACTCACCGGCTTTCCGCTGTTCACGCCAATATCTTCGAGGAAGACGACAAACCCGTCCAGCATCCGCTGCATCCGGTCGTCTGTATAAATGTCTGTATTGTAATTAAGCTCAAGAGCTAACCCGGGTCCAGACTCCTTAAAATCAAAACTCAGATCCACCTGGCTGGTCACACTCTCCGGCGGGCAAGTCGTCAGCTCCAACCCATCCAGCTGCAGCGGCTGGTTCCGCGCCGTCTCTGTATTCAACAGGTCCACCATGACGCTGAACAGCGGATTGCGGCTCGTATCCTTTACCAGCTGAAGGTCCTCGACCAGCCGGTCGAAGGGATAAGCCTGGTGCTCGAAGGCTTCAAGGAAATCGACACGCACACCGTCCAGCATCGCTTCAAAGCCAGCCCCGGGCCGCAGCGTCGTACGCAGCGCAAGCGTATTGACAAAAAATCCGATCTGATGGCTGATATCGGGATGAACCCTCCCCGAGACCGGTGTTCCGATGACAAGGTCCGTCTCGCCGGTGATCCGCGACAAAAAACCCTTCACCGCCGTCAGCAGCACCACAAAAAGACTGCAGGAACGGTCCTGCGCCAGCCGGGCCAGCGGTTTTTTTATATTTTCGGCTATATCTATCCGTATTGTTCGCCCATTGTAGGTTTGTACCAGCGGTCTTGGCTTGTCCTCCGCAAGAGGCAGCACGGGGACATTCCCCGCAAAACGCTGTTTCCAATACCGGCGGTGCTCGTCCCAGGCTCCACTGTCCAGCTGCGCTTGCTGCCAGACGGCAAAGTCCTTGTATTGTACCGCCGGCGCGGGTTCACCCGGAACCATTTGATTATAGGCTTGTGACAGCTCCGCCGAAAGCAGGTCCATCGACCAGGCATCGGTGATAATATGATGCATGGACAGGATCAGCAGATCCCGGCCGGCTCCCATCTTCGCCACGACCACTCTTAACAGCATATCCTTTTCCAGATCGAAGGGATGAACGGCCTGCTCGCTGATCAGCCGCCGTATTTCCCCGCCGGTCTCCGCCACCGTAATGGCAAATTTCCGGTCCGGATGGATAACCTGAAAAAGCTCTCCATCCCGGAAACAAAAATTCGTACGTAATATTTCATGCCGTGCGATCAGCCCGGAAAAAGCCCGCTCCAACCGATCGACATCTACTCCCCCACTCACTTCAAACGCCCAGTTAAGATTGTAGGCTCCTTTATCTCCCAGGAAGCCCTCGAGCAGCCACAACCGGCGCTGACCAGCCGAGACGGGATAAAATTCCCGACCGGCAACGGCAGGTATCGACGCCGTCGTATCTGCCGTAGCAGCCTGACGGATATATACCGCCAGCTCTTCCAGCGTAGGATGCGAAAAAATAGCTTTCAAATTAAGGGATATCTTCCAGCGGCGCTGTATCCAAAGCAGCAGCCTTGTCGCCATCAGCGAGTTGCCGCCCAGCGCAAAGAAGTTGCTCTTCTTATTAAGCCCTTCCGGCTGTCCCAGCACTTCGCGAAAACCTTCCAGCAAAACGAACTCCGTCTCATCAAGGACGCCCGTTTCGGTCCCGGTAAGGACCAATGCTCCCAGCGCCTCAAGGTCGATCTTTCCATTCACCGTCGAAGGCAGGACCTCCAGCTGTTCCCACGCCGAAGGCACCATATAAAAGGGCAGGGTATCTAATAACCAGGCTCTCAGCTCTGGAAAATGGATCTCCCCGGTTGCGCTAAAATAAGCTGCCAATACCGGGCGGTCGCCCGATACTAACCGTGGAAGCACCGCCACTGCCGTGATCCCGGGATATCCCGCCATCCGCTGCTCGACCTCGGCCGTCTCGATCCGATACCCATCGATCTTCACCTGTCTGTCCTTCCTCCCCAGGAACTCCAGGTTCCCGTCGGCACGCCACCGTGCCCTGTCCCCTGTCTTATACAACCTTCCTGCTCCCATGAATTTATCATCTCCAAAGACCGACATCGTCTGCTCCTCAAGATGCACATACCCCTCCGACACCCCGCTGCCGCCGATATAAATTTCACCAGCCGCCCCCCAGGGCGCCAGGTTCCCGTCGGCATCAAGCAGGTAAACCACCCTGTTGGGCAGAGGCCTTCCGATGGGGACAGCCCCATTACCCGGCTTCACTCTATGATATGTTGCACAGACCGTCGTTTCCGAAGGCCCATAACTATTGTAAATAATTGTATTTCCTTGTAATAATCCATCAACCTGAGTATACAACATCCGCTCCCCGCCGCTGATAAGCACCCGCAGCTTTTCACAACGACCGGCTTGTTTGTTCAGCTCGTTGATGACGGTCGGTGTCGTGCTCAGCACAGTAGCCTTTCCGTCTTCTATCGCCCGCAGCATCGCTTCTACATTCCTGCCGCCTTCTGCCAAAATATGTATCGTCCCGCCGGTATACAGCGCCGGGAAAACTTCTTCCACCAGCGTATCGAACGACAACGCCGACTGCTGGAGCACAATATCACCGGCAGTGAAACCCAGCTCACCCGACAACACATGCACATAGTCATACAGCGCCCGGCGGGAAATGGGAATGCCCTTCGGCCGGCCCGACGTACCCGAAGTATAAATAACATACGCTTCACCGGTTACACCAGCCGGCGCCGCATCGGCAACGGGAAACATTTCGGCGGCTACCGGCGCGGTGGCATATCCTTCCTCGTCAAGCACGAATCGAACCCCGCTGTCGGCAATCATATACTGCCGCCGCTCTTCGGGATACTCGGGATCCAGCAGCACATAGGAAGCACCTGATTTCAGGACCGCCAGCAGCAGGATCAATGTCTTTTCGCTCCGCGGCAAACAGATGCCGATCCGGTCGCCTGCGCCCACCGACAGCTCTTCTATAAGATAATTCGCCCATTTATTTACTTCTTCCTTCAACACTGCGTAAGAAAGTACCTGGTCCCCGAACAGCACCGCATCCGCATGGGGATCGGCCTCCGCCCGGTCTTCAAAGACCTTTATCAGATCTACCTCCGCCACCGGAACCGGTTGGTTATACTCATTCACCAGCAGCTGCTGTTCTTCCGCGGATAATAGATCCAGTCCAGCCAGTTTTTCCCGGCCGCGCGAAACAAGCCCTTCCAGCGCCGCGTTCAATTCGCCCGTCAAAAAACGGCTTTGCACTTCATCGAAATAACGCCGCTGGCAGTCGACCCGCATCGTTAATCCGCCGGCCTCTTCTTCAAAGGCAATGACCAGCTTAGCCGGTGAAGTTTCTACCCGTTGGGTGATCTCCGCAGACCTATCGCCGGCTTCTTCGCCAAACTGCTGTAACAGGACCACCACCTCCTGCAGCGGGTGGCTCAACGCCATATCTGCCGGATATAACTGGTGCGCCTGTGCTTCGAGTAACTGGCGATGTGTCGCTTGCAGCAGGTCCGCTGGTGTCTCCTCCGCCTTGATCAGCTGCCGCAGGATAAGACTGTTGATAAAACAACCCGCTATGGCCTCCAGCCCGGGGTTTATTCGTCCATGCAAATCGGTGGTCACCGGCAGATCGGCACGGCCGGTATATTTGTAGACCCAGCAGGTCACCGCCGTCAGCAGCACGGAAAGCAGCGAAACCTGCTGCTCTGCCGTGAACCGGCGGATCGCGGTATAACGATCGGCCCCGATCGCAAATGACAGGCTAAAGGACGAGTGCTCACCGGGCTCCAGCGAGAGAACAGGGAAAAGCGGCTCGAATGCAAAACCTTCGTATTGGTTGATCCAATATTGTTTGTCGGCCAGATACCGCTCGCTTTCAAAATAACCCGCCATCCACCGCGCATAGTCGCCAAACGGTGACAGCGCAGGCGCCAGCGGCATCCCTTCATACAATGCCAGCAACTCCTTCTTCAATAACGTCAATGTCCAGCCGTCACCGATCAGATGATGCATCATCAGGCTCAGCTGAAACTGACCGTTCTCCAGTTTCGCTCCCACCACCCGGAACAGATCTCCTGATTCCAGGTCATAAGCTTTCCTGGAAATCGCCTCAATAAGTGATGGACTTTCCACATAACTGAACGCATCCCCGCTAACCGGCCGGAAATCCTGTACCGGTCCCTCCTCCGTCAGCCGGAAAAAAGAACCCAGCACCGGATGCCTCTCTCTCAGCAGCCGAACCGCCTCCCGCATCTTCAAAACGTCCAAAGGTCCGTCCAGTAAAAAACTATAGGTGATCCCAAGGGGATTCCCCTCGGGCTTTAACTGTTCCATAAAAAAGAACCGACGCTGGGTTGGCGTGAGTGCCAGGGGTCCATCCCCGGACACCAGGCATGTCCCTGCCGGTGTATCCAACGCCGCTTTAACCAGCAGCTTCTCCAATCCATCGATCGTAGGGAACTCAAACAGGTCCCTGATCGTAATATGCTTTCCGGTCTCCTCGCGCACCGCCGTCAAAAAACGCATCAGCCCAAGACTGCTGACCCCTTCCGACAACAAAGAATGCCGCCGTCCGGGCAGATCGAGACCCGTCGTCTTCTTCCACAGCTCCGCTAGCCCCCGCCCCTTGCCCGAGGCCGCT
This sequence comes from Puia sp., assembly GCA_036499285.1. Lineage (GTDB taxonomy): Bacteria > Bacteroidota > Bacteroidia > Chitinophagales > Chitinophagaceae > Puia. The sequence goes on from DASYEB010000031.1 coordinate 6,149, forward strand.
TCCAGCCCGTGCATCACCTCATTGAATTCACCCTGCCGGTATTGTTCTATCAGTTTAAAGTTCTGTACTTTTCCACTGGTTGTCTTAGGCACCTTCCGCACCGGAATGATCAGGCTCACCGCCAGACCGGTCTTCTCCGCCACGATCTGACGTACAGCCGCGCTGACCTCCCGGAAAGCGGCAGCCGGCTTTTTAAACAGGATGAACAACAACAGCTGGTCGGACGACTCTCCGGGCTCGCGTAACCCGCAAGCCACTACTTTCCCCGGCTCCATACCCGGCAGCTGCAGCACGACCCGTTCGATATCGTGAGGGTAATAATTCTGTCCGTTGATGATCAGGATATTCTTCTCCCGGCCGGTGATGACCAGCCGCCCGTCGGCGACGAATCCGATATCCCCCGTGCGTAGCCACCCGTCGGCGGTATAGACGTCCCGGGTAGCCGCTTCCAGCCGGTAATAACCGGCGGTGACATTCCCGCCTTTTATCTGGATATGACCGACCATCCGGTCACGCAGCGGACTGTCGGTAGGTCCGGCGATCCGCAGCTGGCAGTGTTCAATGGGGAAACCGGTCTCGACAAAGCTTACGGCATTGGGGTCTTCGGCGTCGACGGTCTTGACCAGCTGGCCATTGCGCAGCTGGCTGCGGTCCAGGTAGTGGACCCGCAGAACCTCGCCGGGCACTGGCAGGGTCACGGCGACAGAAGCTTCTGCCAGGCCGTAACCGGGATAGGCCGCATTCACATGCAGACCAAAGTCCGCCAGCTCGGTGGCAAAACGACGGCAGACGGCAGCATCTATCGGCTCGGCGCCATTGTAAATGATCCGTACCGGTGACAGATCAACACCAGCCGTCAAAAACTCCTCGCGTGAGTACGATGCTAACAAATATTGATAGCCGAAATTAGGCGAATATAATTGCGTCACCCGGTGCTGGCTGGCCTTCATCAGCCACAGCGAGGGACGCCGCACGAACAGCGGCGTCGGAAGCAGGTACTGGTCGATATCCGCCAGCAGCGCCGTCAGGTGAAAACAGATCATTCCCATGTCATGGGTCAGCGGCATCCAGCTGAGCGCGCGGTCCCCGCTCCCGGTCTGGCTGCGGGTCGCGATATCGCCGCTGTTGCAAAGCAGGTTGGCATGCGTCAGCACCACCCCTTTGGGACTCCCGGTAGAACCGGAAGAATATTGTATATAGGCAATGTTCTCTGGGGTGATCACCGGCAAAACGGACTGCTGTTCTTTCTTCCGCAGCACCTTCGCCAATGACAGAGCCCTTCCAGCCAGGGCTTCGCCCAGCTGTGTTTCATTATTTTCCCGGGCAAATTCGAGCACCCGCTGCAGCTGGTCATCCGTGGTTACCAGCCAGGGGCGGTATAAGACGGTCCACACCGACAGCACTTTCTGTTTGTGCTCGTCCTGACCCCCTGTCGACAGGGGAACGGGTATGATCCCTCCCAGCAGACAGGCCCAGAAGAGCACCAGGAAGCTCCGGTTGTCCTCGATCTGCAGCACCAGCTCGTCGCCGGCGACAAGCCCGGAAGCCAGCAGGTTAAACAGCACGAACTTCGCTTCGGACAGCAATTCCGGATACGAAAGGAAATCCTCGCTCTCCTGACCAGAGATAAAGGTGATGCCGGTCTTATTGGAAAGACCGGCCTGTTGTAGTACATCCGATAAAGAAGGGAATTTGACGGCAGACATGGGTAAAAAATTTATTCACTTATACATTCAGTAAGATCGCTCACTGGAAGATCGGCCAGTATGAACTGCTTCAACAGGTTCACCCGCACCATGATCTTATCCTTCCCGCTCTTGCGGACCACCTCGCAGGTCAAACCGCAAAGCGGCCCCTGCAGTATCTGCACCTTCTCGCCGGGATTGAAATATTCGTCCGAAAGCTCGAGGTTCTCGCCCTGTTCTATCATCCGGACGGAATCGATGACCTCCTCCCTTACCCGCGCCGCTTCTTTCCCGCACCGGACATAATCGTAGGCGCCTTCCACGCTGCTGCAGGTAAAAAACTCCTGCAGGTTCCGGAGATACACGAAAACATAAGAGGGAAATAAAGGCACGCGAACCGTCTTGATACGGTCGGACCATTGCTTGCGGACCTTCATGTAAGGCAGGTAGACCTGCACATCGTTATCGTTGAGTTCGGCAACGACCTTCTGCTCCTGGTGTGGGCGGGTATACAGCAGATACCAGCCCGTGGCAAAGTAGCTCATATAAAAAGTGTTTGATTTTTTGGGGACGAAACTGCCTGGGCAGAGCTATCGCTACAATCTCCTACATCCCTTGCTCCCATTCGGCTTTTCGCCTGTTGTGTTATAAATTTAGATAGGAGATGATGCGCCAGAAATTTTGTTACACCAAAGATGAAAAGGACGGTACCAACGCCGGAAATGAAAAGGGCGCAGTCTTCGACTGCGCCCTTGATGCCGGGAAAGAAAAGATGGAACGATGATTCGGTAAATTAATCGATGATCTTATTGCGAAGGTGTTCGATAAAGCCGATCTTATAGGTATCCCCCACGGGGATCTCGGCCTTGCTGCCCTTGAGCCGGATGATATTGCCCTCGATCATGGCAATCCGGGGAAGCGATACAATGAACGATTTGTGCACCCGGCTGAAATACTTGCGCGGAAGGCGCTCCTCGAGGTCCTTCATATTCAGCAGGGCAGGTGTTTTCAACCCGTTGTGATAGATGGCCACATAATTCTTCATCCCTTCGACATACTCGATGTCCATCAGGTTTACTTTCAGCATCTTGCCCTTGGTCTCCGTCTTGACGAAAAGATAATCGCCCTCGATATCCTCGTCATTGATGGGCATATAAAGATCTTTGGGCGACAAAACATTGAAGGCTTTCTGCGCAGCCTTCAAAAACCGGGGAAAAGAAACGGGCTTCATCAGGTAGTCCAGCACCTCCAGCTCAAACCCCTCGACCGCAAATTCGGCATAGGCCGTAACCAGGATGAATCGCACCGGCTTGCGGACACTGCGGATCAGCTCGAGCCCGGAGATCTTCGGCATCTGCACGTCTACGAACACCAGGTCGATCTTATTCTCGTTTATCTGCTGCAGGGCTTCGATGGAATTGGTCGTACTGCCGACGAGGTTGAAGAAATGGATCTCGCTCATATGATGAGACAATACATCGATAGCATGCTGCTCATCATCGACAATAAAGCAGTTGATCATAAATAGGTTTATTTAAGGTTCATCGATCTGCAGTTCGAGGTATGCTGTATAATAAATCTCGTCTTCCTTGACGGTAAAGATATATGCCTTTCCGTAGACCCATTCCAGCCGCTTCTTCAGGTTGTTCAAACCGATACCCGTGGACAGCTCGGCCGGCGTCCCGGTCTTTTTATTGTTAGTCTCAAGATAAAGCTTTTTCGCGGCCTTGTCCACTTCAAGGCTTATTTTTATTGGATTTTCACTGTCGTGCAGTTCCCCGTGTTTGAAGGCATTCTCCACCAGGGTGATCAGGATAAAAGGGATCACCCGCACGCCCTCGATCTCTCCGGTGACCTGCAGCTGTATCTGGAGCCGGTCGCTGAAACGGAGCTGATTGATCGTGATGATATTGCGGATATGCTCCAGCTCCCTGGTCAGCAAGGTCTTCCCGCCGGCAGGCTCATCCTCGTTGAGGGCATACCGCATGATCTTCGAGAGCAGCAGCACGCTCTCCGACAGCTGCCGCGAATAGGGCAGCACCCTGGCATATAAGAAATTGAGGGTATTATGCAAAAAATGGGGACTCACCTGGGCTTTTAGAAAAGCATAATCAGACTGGACCTTGGCCTTTTCCACCTCCAGCCGCCTGCGCTCCGCCACCCGCAGCTGGTATTCCTTGCGTATGCTGTTCCTGACGAGCCAGTACACGGCGCTGTACACGCAAAAATTCACGAACAGGGCGATGGTGACACTGACATAGGCCTTGGGGTCATAGTGATACTCCCCTTTGCCGAAGATGGGTATCAGCTTATATACCACCACATACCGGACCGGGACGTATATGGCGGCGATAAGCAGGAACCACAGGATTCCCAGCAAATATTTTTTTCGGGTAAAGAACGTATCGTAGGCCAGATAGATCAGCGCGTAGAAGACACAGATCATGACCACATGCTGAAGGAACAGATCGATCAGATCGAAGTCCGGCAGCCGGATATACGTGACGAAAATGTAATAGAGAAAATAAGCTACCCACCCGAGGGTATGTTTCAGCAGAACAGAATTGTTTAACAAGCTAAGGCGTTTAAATTTGTCCGGATGCCCCATGGACCGTAGTTGCCTTTTAAAGATACGCGAAAATTACCTGGCCGCGAACAGCAGGTAATTTATTTTCGGGTAAAATCGGTCGGACGGCCGATCATTCTAATAGAAGGTCGCCATTCCCCCGCTGATGGTAGTGGTAGTGCAAACGTCGGCAGATACCGCGGTAGGCTTGGTGGCTATCGACAAGCCATGGCCGTTCCCTTTTATCCGGGAAGAATTATTTTGTTGGCGCAGCTTGATGATGGTTTCCTTTTGCAGTGTCAGCGTGGCGAAAGTGCTCTTGTTTTCCATGATCTTAGTTTTTTGAAAAGTGATTGTAATTTGTTCGTTTGTTGATGTAATTTCCTTCCAAATTTTTCCTTTTAAAACTTTACTACACCAATGACACCATTCGCGGTACGAACACGGATCACTAAGCGGAAGCCTGCTGACTACGGGCAAGAAGAGATTTATAATGACGCGCGAGAAAGTCGTATAACACGGCCTCCTGTTTACGCGGATCAGTAAGAGACAGGCGGTTGACCATCATGTGCAGGTAGCTGGCCAGCAAACCGGACAGCGGAACTTCCAGCTGCTCACTCTCCCGCAGCCGGTAGATTGCCGCGGCCACCGCGCTGAGCTTGGTCTTGTTTTGTTCAAGCCCCTCCCAGAGGGAGCGAAAGGAAGATCCCTCATCGGCTGCAGGGTCGAGGACCGTTCCGATGAGTTTTTTATGTACACGGTATTTTTCATCGACCTGCTGCTTGGAAGGCTTGCCGACATTCAGCTCCGCCCAGAAGGAATCGCGCAGCTGCGTCATCAGCAGGTGTTTATCACTCAGCGGCACCTGGAAGCAGTCGAGCAGCTGGTTCATAGAGCGTAAACCCCAGAGCCAGCGGACATTTTCCCGGTCGTCCCCGGAAGTCTGCTCCAGCAGATCGAGGAAGGCCATGCTGTCGTGGCAAAAAAGAAACTCGGCCAGCCCTATCGCATGACGGCCATACCGTTCGATCTCCGGTTTATACGTATCCTGCTGCACCTTCCACAGATAACCCTTCCGTTCCATTTCCCGGAGCCGGCCCTTCACGGCCTCCAGCGCAGGAGCCAGGGCTTTGCCGTCTCCTATATGAAAGCGCAGCCGGAGGTGAAAATCGGGATCCTTATACCGTATGAAGAACCATTTATCGCAAAGACCCGCCGTCATCAGCTCTTTGCTGAGCGGCTGCACCATCTGCTGTAAGATCTTATCGGCGGACTTGACGCCGCAGTACAGTTTGTAATAGACCCATTCCTCGCCATGCGCATACCGGTCGTCCCCTTCTCCATGCTTTGCCTCCCTCCGCCTGGGCGGTTGCATATGCCCGTAAGAAGGGCTGGTCTTGCAAAGCACTGCTATCAGCTGGTTGACATATCCCCTGCCCCCCTCGTCCACGATACGGTGCTGATCGCTGATGAATTCGCGAAGCTGGAAGCTGTCCTTGTTCTTGACGGCATCCAGCCATATCCGCACCATGGACGGCGCCCGGAAGTCCACCAGCAGATCGTTGTCGCCATCGGAAAGCACCACCCGTTCCGGCAGTTCCCAGCGCTCCCGGAAAGCAGTCACCGCCGCCGGCAGCTGCTGATCGTCGAGTCCCGTCAGCGGCAGCAGATCCGTTCGCTGGAATCTCCAGCTCGCCAGGTGCAGGATCACGTCCTTATACCGCACGCGGGGAAGAAAGCGATGCTGCAGCCCCAGCGCGCCCCACTGAAAGCTGATGTCCCCTCTTTTTCCCTGCAGCTGCAGATCGCAAAGGAAACGGTATACCGGTAATGCATTGTGTACATAATTATGCGCCGTCCCCAGCCGCGGGATGATGACCTTATTCAACCGCCTTGAGCGCAGGACAATGGCATTTCCCTTTACGGAGATATAAAGATCGCTAAGCGCTATCCGGTGCTCACCATCCGTCGCAGAATGGGCGAGATAAGGTATCTCATACGCTCTGAACACCGGCCGCAGCAGGATATTCCCCGCCCTCCGCTCGGGAAGATGCACTATCTCTGCAAAGATCACCCCGGGATCCATCGCCTGCTCCTGCGCGGCTATGCGTTCCACCATCGCCGCGATCGCTGCATCGGAATGCGCGAAACGGCCCAGCAGGTTGACACCGCTGCTGCTGCCGGCATGTTCCAGGTACACGGTCTCGCCTTCGTCCTGTACGATACGGAACTGAACATGAAAAGAAGGCGGCAGGTGCTGCCAGTCCGCCGCATGGGCCGGGAGGTCCTCCTCCTTCAGCTCGATGTGCCGGCGGCCCGTCCGGTACATCTCTTCCAGCTTGCCGCTCAGCAGCCGTTCCAGCGCACCCCAGGAAAAATGGGGATCGGCATGGCTGTCGGGGAAAAAAATATCTTCGATCAGCGGTGTAACGGTCGAATAATTGTCTTCGGCATATCCGATGGACAGTTCCGCGTCAAGCACTTCCAGCAAAGGCATCTCCTTGTCCTCATAGCGATCGACATAACGCCGGATGAATTCCTGCAGGTGCGGATTGGGCCGGTATTCCCCAAGCCGGCTGAGGACTTCCACCGCCTCCCCCAGCCTGGGCTGCAGGGCAGCGCTGATGGTTCCCTCCAGCACCGTTTTCCCCATATCCGTCTGAAAGAGCAGGCTTTCGTCATAGGCAACGGGCAGACGGCCGAGCGCCGCCATCACGTCCTGATAAGCGGCCATATCCTCCTTTCCCCCTTCGTCCAGCTGCTGTAGGATCTCCTGCACCCGGCACAGGACGGCCAGCGCTTCTCCCGCCGGGTCGTCTGCCATCGCCGCAGGGCCCAGTCTTTTCAGGATCCCCGTCAGGCGGCCAAGAAACTCCTCCCCCGTCACCGTCGGCTCCATCTCGCTGACCAGCAGTTGCGCCCTGATCAGCTCGTCGATAAAAAGCTTCGCCGCTTCCTCCGGAATGGCCTGCTTCATCAGCAGTCCCGCCAGCTCGCTATAAGGAAGGCCATCGACCGTCGCCTCCAGGATGGTCTGCAGATAATCGGAATACAATACCGAGCTCAGCTGATGCGCCGAATGTCCGTCCAACTGAAAACATTCGACATACCGGAGATCCTCGCCGATGCGATACGTCGAACTGTTGGCGAAATAGACCAGCCGCTGCCGGATGGAAGGCTGCGCAGACAAATACTCCGCCAGCGCACACAGGTAAAACATGTCGGGGCGCGTATGCCGCTTCAGCACCTGCGACGAAGTTACGACGGCGCTTTCCCCTTCCCCCCAGCCCACTACCGCACAACCCGAGAATAAACCAAAAGGCGTACAGCGGCTGCTCATACGGATAAAATACTTTCCCAGTGAATTAGCCAGCTTGGTTGCATCCTTTTTCGAAGCAGCTCCGCCTTCCCGGTATTTTACACACTCCTTGTACAACACAGGCGAAGCCAGGTACAAAGCCTCCATAAAAGCGGGATCCCGCACCAGGACTTCTGTATCGGGTATTATTGTCAAAGGATAACGGGAACTTCGCAAAACAACATACTCGTCGAATCGATAAGGCGTGTCCATGACAGGAGGTGATTTAGTAATGGTAATAAAAAAGATTCTCTGGTCCACATATCGTGGAGCTGTGCTACGTAAATCTTAATTGAAGGGGATAACTAAAATTATAAAAAAAATGGAAAATAAAAAAAACATTTTGGCCGCTGCCATCATAAAAAAGCCTGTGGGAAGGGATCTTAGCGACTCGCTAGGATGCAAACAGGTCGGGCATGTCTCTCTGGGAGGAAGACCTGCTTTTAGGATCGCGGTACAAAATGCTTACCAGCTTACTGAATAGCTGAGCTGTTGCGAAAGCATCCCCCAGCGCTGTATGACGTCCGGGCACAGTAATTCCAAAATAATCGAATGCATCCTGTGAGGCCGTGAGCTTTCTTTTTATTTTGCCCGTCAGATACAAATAAAAAAGGATGGATGACGTATCCACAAAGCGATGGGAAAACCGCTGCTGAAAGTTATAGCCGTTCCGGGTTAGAAAAGCATTCAGGAAGTTTACATCAAAATTGATGTTATGACCACCCAAAATTATTTTTTCATCCCTGGCAAAATGAATATCCAGGAACCGATCAAACTGCTGCAGCGCAAGACCAGGTGATACAGCTTTCTTTTTGTGTTCACTGATATTAATACCATTTATCTCAAGCGCCTTTTCCGTTACATTAAGCACCCCATCGTTGACAAGTATCTCTATCGACGCCCTGGCGTCCAGCTCTTTCCATACGACAAGGGCAAACGACAGCAAGCTATGACTTGCAGGATCGACGCCCCCGGTCTCCGTATCGATGAAAAGTATCTTGTCAGCTTTCATTCAATTTCTTCTTATTCAAAAAATAAAACAAGGACATCAATCTCTCGTCTCCATAGAGTGTCCAGTATCTTTTAAATTTCACATGAAAGGTAAACCATAAAATAGCCGGCGAAACAAGGATAAGCGTAGAAATTTCATGGGATGCGGGAGCAATAAACATGCCGGCAACTTTAAAAAAATAGATATAGTAAAGTGTTGTAAAAAGGAAGATCAGCGACAGGGACCTGTATAAATTATACTTAGCCAGAAAAAAGGGGCCGAGTGTTTTTATGTTTTCCTGGTTGCTGATGACTCCTGAAATTTTAGTGACCGAACGGTCATCATCCGGATAGTCAATGGATAGACGGGTATTCAGCCTGTCCAAACAATTTTGCTTTAAGACCGCATCATTTTTGAAATGATGAGGAGGGCTGAAAGTGAAGATATATTCAATTAAGGTCCTGAATGGCTTGAAAAGCTCTTTAAGCTGCAGGTATGCTTTTGACGAAGCCTGACGGAATATCCGGTTCCTGAGCCGGGTATAAACCCTGATTACCGGTTTATTTAGTCCTTCATCGAAGATGGCTGTCAGGAATTCATATTTTAATCTCGAAAATACCTTCACGGTATGCCCGATCAGGTAAGCCAGAATGGTGGCAATCGTCAACGCTGACTTCGGATAGCTCGTCCAATATATTTTTAAAATGTTCGAGATCGTTTTTAACGCGGATAGCATCACCGACTTGTCGACAGCCCCCGATGGCACGTTGGCCATGTCGACAAACAGACATGGCGATAAGAGAATCAATAAAAAAATAGCCCCGGGTAGTATTAAGCCCAGTATGTCAAAAAGAAAGTTTTCCAGTTTGGAGAAGAAATCATTCATCCGCCGGTAGATTTAATGTCCCGGCAAGAAAAATACAGAATCTTCGAACACACCGGACCCGCAGGCATTCTGAACTTTTGCACTAACTATTAACCATCCATCAAACCAATTGTGCTGCTTTTACATACAGATAATAACCAATACATTACGTTTGGTTTGGGTTATTTAGTATTCGGTTCTGATCCGAAGAGTGTGCTGTTCCATGGAAAACAATTAATTAACAGTTTCCGCCAGAAATAAATTCTGATCCCCCGTTTTATAGCCGTATCTTACTTTCTTATCTTCCGGCGATCTATAATTAGTTGATTTGCCGGCGCTAAAAGCCATTATCATTTTATGAAGAAGCAACTTAAGGTTGGGGTTATTGATCTGGTGTGCAAAGGTCCAACAAATACATTATGGGGAAAGATCATGTTTCCCAACCTGGCGAGCATCATGCCCCAGGTAATAGCAAGCTGGTGCGAACAGGAAGGACATAAAGTTACCATGCTCTGTTATACAGGGCGGGAAAACTTTGACAAGGAGCTCCCCGAAGACGTCGATGTCGTATTTATCAGCTCATTTACACAGGCAGCTCTGCTGGCTTATTCACTAAGCAATTATTTCCGGACCAGGGGCGTAGTGACGGTACTGGGCGGTCCTCATGCAAGGTGTTATCCGGATGACGCTATAAATTATTTTGATTATGTATTAGGATTTACAAATCAAACAACTATTGCAGAAGTATTATATGAATGCGCTCCACATCCCCGGAAGGGCCGGCATCTGACCACTGGCAAACAGCCGGTTCAATTACCCGGAGTGAAGGAACGCTGGAAGTTCATAGAGGCCACCTTAAAGAAGGCCCCCCTACTAAAGATGGTTCCCATGATCGGCAGTATGGGATGTCCCTACACCTGCCCTTTCTGTATAGATTCGACGGTGCCTTATCAGCCGATGGATTTTCATCATATGCAGGAAGACCTTCGGTTTCTCCTCACCAAGTTCAAGGAACCGATGGTGGCCTGGCATGACCCGAATTTCGGGGTCAGGTTTGAAGAGAACATGGAGGCCATCGCCGCCGCCGATCCCGGGAAAAGGATTCGTTCCATAGCAGAAAGCAGTCTTTCCATTCTTACCGACAAACACTTACCGATCTTCAAGCAAAACGGTTTTACCGCCCTGCTGCCCGGGGTAGAGACCTGGTATGAATTGGGTAATAAATCACGGACGGCCCAGACAAAAGGGGAAGAAAAGGTAAAACAGGTGGCCGAACACGTAAACAAAGTATTGGAATATGTCCCATATGTTCAGACCAATTTCGTATTGGGTCTGGACAGCGATTCCGGCTCCGAGCCTTTTGAACTGACCAAACAGTTTATCGATCTTTCTCCCGGAGCATTCCCCGGCTATTCCTTATTGACCGCCTTTGGCGAAGCTGCACCGCTCAACCTCGGCTATCAGAAAGAAAAAAGGGTATTGCCTTTCCCCTTCCATTTCCTCAACAATCACCTGGCGATGAACATAAAGCCCAGGAATTACGAGTGGGTGGATTTTTATGACAAGGTCATCGATCTTACAGAGTACTCTTTCTCTCCCAAAGCAATATACCGGCGTTTCTCTTCCTCCACAAACGGGACCGCAAAGTGGATGAACCTGATGCGTGCCGTATCATCGGAAGGATATGGCCGGATACGCTACTTCAAAAAGGTCCGGGAGCGGCTGGTTAATGACCGGCCATTCAGGGCCTATTTCGAAGGCGAAACAACCGAACTGCCCGAATTTTATATAAACATCGTAAAAAAAGACCTGGGCCAGTGGTACGACTGGCTTCCTGAAGGTGCTCTGCAACATGATCAGAATGCTTATCTGCACAAGCAGGCAGTAAGCAAGAAGGTCGTTATGGGGTAAGAATAAGGTAGGATCTCCGCAGACGATCGCGCCGGGACGGCAAAATAGCAATAACCGGGTTTTCCAGGGTATGAATGATTGGTACTTTTGTTGTACAAAACCAGTTATTTATGGAAACGCAACAAGAAATAAATTATCAGCGGATAGCCGGGGCCATCGCATTCTACAAACAAAACTTCAAGCAGCAGCCTTCTCTGGATGAGGTAGCGGAACATGTTCACCTGAGCCCGTTCCACTTCCAGCGTATGTTTAAGGAATGGGCCGGCGTTACACCCAAACAGTTCCTGCAATACCTGACATTGGAACATGCTAAGGAAATGTTGAAGAAAGAGACGGGCGCTACTTTATTCGACGCAGCATTTGAAGCGGGTCTGTCCGGGACCGGCCGGTTGCACGATCTGTTTATAAAGATCGAGGGTATGACACCAGGCGAATACAAAAATGGCGGGGAAGAGCTGGGTATCAATTACCGGTTTGCCCAAAGTCCTTTTGGCCTGCTGCTCGTAGCTTCGACGCATAAGGGAATTTGTTACATGGCGTTTGCCGACGAAGGAAAAGACGCTGAGCTCAGGGCACTCCGGGAAATGTTTCCCAATGCCAGCTTTTATGATTGCGCCGACGAACTGCAGGAGAAAGCCCTATCTATTTTCAGCCGTGACTGGAATAAGCCTGCGGACATCAAGCTGCACCTGAAAGGGACTGATTTCCAGATAAAAGTATGGGAGACACTGCTAAAAGTGCCGATGGGAGAGTTGACTACCTATTCCGGGCTTGCCGGCAGGATACAACAGCCGCAGGCGGCACGCGCAGTAGGCTCGGCAGTAGGCAGCAATCCTGTTGCATTTCTTATTCCCTGTCACCGGGTGATAAAATCCGATGGACAGGTAGGGGAATATCATTGGGGAAATACCCGGAAAAATGCCATGATCGGATGGGAAGCTACCCAGGTACATGCCTCAACTGAAAATTGACCTGATTCATGTTTCCGTCGCGCGCCGATAGGCAGATTCATCAAACTCTTTCTCACTTTTGGAGATAACGATAGTTGCAACACCATTACCGATAAGATTGGTGATCGATCGGGCTTCAGACATGAAGCGATCGATGCCCAGCAGAACGGCGACATTTTCCACGGGCATGATCTTCAATACAGCCAGCGTTGAGCTCAACACAATAAAACCACTGCCGGTAACACCCGCCGCGCCCTTAGAAGTAACGATCAGGATCCCCAGGGCGGTCAATTGCTGGGTAAGGCTCATGTGTAAATGAAAGACCTGGGTCAGGAAAACCAGCGCAATGGACAGATAAATGGACGTGCCATCGAGGTTAAAGGAATAGCCGGTGGGTATGACAAGGCCTACGACTGAACGGGAGCAGCCCAGCTGCTCCATTTTTTGCATCATGCTGGGCAGCACCGATTCGGAGGAGGAAGTGCCATATACGATAAGTATCTCCTCCCGGATGAAGCGGAGATATTTCAGAATGCTGAATTTATTGTAATACGCTATCAGGCCAAGAACGACAAAAACAAAAAGGCCGCAGGTCAGATAGACGGCGAGCACGGCCTTGCTCATCGGCCCGAGTATTTTCAGTCCAAAATTACCGACAGTAAACGCCATGCCGCCGAATGCACCGATAGGGGCTAGCCGCATGATGTATTCCATCATATTGAAAAGAACTTTGGAGAGCCGCTCGAAGGTCGTGATCAGGGGTTGGCCAAAATTTCCCATCCTGCTCAGGGCAATACCAAAGAGAATTGCAAAAAAGAGGATTTGCAGAATGTCACCTTTGGCAAAGGAGTCAAAGATGTTATGAGGGATAATGTGGGCGATGAAGTCCATCCAGTCGAAAGGAGCTGTTGTCCCGGTAGTCGCAAAAGTAAGCGGGCGCGTCCCGGATGCAGCGCCGGCTGGGGAAATCGCGGATGGATCGACACCCTCGCCGGGTCGGATAAGGTTTGCCACGATGAGCCCTGTAGCCAGCGAAAAGGTAGTGATGATCTCGAAGTATAAGAGAGCCTTTCCCCCTACCCGGCCGAGTTTCTTCATATCACTCATCCGCGCGATCCCAAGGATCAGCGTAACGAAAATGATCGGGGCAATAAGCATGTTGATCATATTGATGAAGGTCTGGCTAATGAGCCTGGCAGCCGGGGCAAAACCAGGAAAGAGCAGGCCAGCCAGCACGCCCAGGACTATGGCCACAATGACCTGAAAGGTTAGATTGACGCTAAGTTTCTTCATTTTGATTATTGGATGATATACGGAGTAATAGTTACCGGTCCAGCCAGGCCAGACGGTTGTACCTGCCAGTGGGAGGCGTCAAAGGGCTTGTATTGTATGCTCACAAAGTTGATCTCATGATAGTTTCGCCAGGAGATACCTTTACGGTCCATGTCGCGGATACGATTGGCCATGAGATTGGCCACCTCTATTCGGATAGTATTGGATCCGGTATGCAGATATTGCTTTATACGAAGCCGGAAGGGATAGCACCAGAGGAAACCGGCATCCTTGTCATTTATCCATATTCGCGCACTTTCATGCAGACCTTTTGCTTCAAGGACATACTCGCCGGCGGAGAGATCCTTGCAGTTAAAAGTTGTAGTATATGCGCCGGTCCCTGAAAAGGTCACCGCCGAAGAATCTGGCAGGCTGGTCCAGCAGGAAAGGCTGTCCAGCCGAAGGGAGGAAGGGATTTTCGGACCGCCGCTGATGAATTGCAGGGCCCAGGGCCCCGCAAGCGGCTCGGGGGTACCGGGTCGGTCGAGATAGGTCCAGCGGGCGGTCGAACCATCCAATGCGCGGGGAAGAAAGGTACGGACGATCATCGCTTCGCCGGGTAGAAGTTGGAGACGTATCTTCAGCCGGGGCGCCGGTGTCACGGCAGTGCGAGCTCCCGGCGAAGAGCGGGTCGTTGCAGATAGTGCGGCCGTGCCTGTTGTGTCGGCGAGTCCGGAACGTCCGTCCAAAGGATCCATCAGGAGGGCCCTGCCCGGGGTTACGTTGAGCACAACAGCTGTATCGATAGTGTTACGGGTGTGATTGACGATATAGTAATATTTCCCATCGGGGAGATCCCTTCGAATGTATTGAAGGCCCAGGTCAGGCAGTTGCTCACGAAGAGCCGATGTGTGGGCAAGAGCCTGCCTCGCAGGACCCAAAAGGAGAGATCCTGAACCTGTTTTTGCGACAGCAACGCTGTCGGGTCCTTTGCGGAAGTGCAGACTGGCAAGGAGCTGCAGGAAACGCTGATGGTTGTCCCGGTAATTGGCCAGGCCCGGAACGTCTCCGGGAAGCGCCGCGAAGATAATAGTCGAGCCGGTATTTGCCAGGTGCAGAAGGTGTTGCAGCGTGGCGAGGGGCATGAAGCGGCAGCGAGGGATAAGAATGATGGAGGATGCGGCGGACTCCGCAATCATTTTGTCGGAAACAAAGTCCGTGGAATAACCGGCCCTGAGCAGTCGGGTAGCGAGATCATGAAAAGGGGTCGGATATAACCATTCTTCTACGTTGTGCATGCTTAGCTGTTTAGCCATTCCCTTTGGATCAGACCAGATGTCATAGACTGGCCAATAGACCTCCAGTTGATGATCGGCACGTCCGGCCTGCAATACGGACTGGCAGCGGGTAATGTAATCATTCAAGCCACGGAGGTGGGGCCAGAAGCTATTGTTGGGCACGAACTCGGTGGACGCATAGAATATCCAGCCCGGCCACGGAATGTCCTGTGGCGAATAGGTAGTGCCATGAAAGAATACATGATTGATCCCGGAAAGAAAAAGTTGTTCAACCTCGGGTTTGCATTCGGCAAGGGAAGTCCTGAAATGTTCGGTTAGCCAGACAAAGGTTTCGGAAGAAACCAGGGGCTTACCATAAAAGTGAGCCGAGGAAGAGGCGAAGCGGAACATGACCGGGTCATGATATATCTGATCGCGGATGTCTGTGGGATCGGGCTCCAGACCGGGAATGTCAAAACGGCTGCGCCCGAAGAAGGCTTCGCATTCGGGAATGTCTGCGGCAGAATAAAGGTCAAGCAGATTGCCGGGAGAGCCGTGAGCCTGGTTACGGCTTAAAGCACCACGGTCATGGGCCCAATGACTCCAGCGTGTAGTGAAATTTTTAAGCAGCAGGTCGCTGAATACGCTCCGGTAGTCTGATTTGACGCGGGCCACCTGTTCCGGGGAAGGGGCCGGGGCGGAACCAGAACTTACGGGTGCCGAGCGCTCAGAAACAGCAGGCGCAGAGATCGAGTCGGCAAAAAGTTCGCGCAGATGCAGCCGGAGGTCATACCCCTTGGTCCGCTTAAATTCATCAAATAAAGTAGGCGTCCAGTCTGCGCCATAAACCTCATAGCTGTCATTGAAAAAACAGCGGACACCAGGCGAAGATGTCCCGAAAGCTTTTGTAAACCTCGCCAAATAAGTATCCGTTGCGACAGAGTCAAAGTGATCCATCACATACCCTTCGCCGCCGGGAGCAGCTCGCTTGACCCGTTGTCCCGTTCTGCCGGAAACGGCCGTTAGCGCCTCCGGATTCGGGAGTGCCCGCCCATTTGCAAGGTCCTCCCCGTTCGCCCGGAGGATCAGACGGCTGGAAGCAAGGTCGCGCGTAATTTGAGGACCGCCAAAAGGCCAGCCGGTGCCGGTATTCATATCGACGCCCATACCAAGCGCCGCAGCCTTACTAACAGTAAAATGCAATCGGTCGATCCAGGCCGGAGAAAGGAAGTCTATGTACCGTGACTCATATCCTGTTGCGCCATAAATAGGGGTGATTTCTACTCCGCCGAAGCCCGCATCCCGATATAACCCGAGCTGACGATCAAGCTGGCCATCGTCAACGGCGCTCCCCATCCACCACCACCGCGTCCATGGGCGCATCTCTTTTTTAACAGCCGGCCATATTTGCTGTGGCCGGCTGTCCGTTATTATAAAAACCACCAATGCTAATGTCAGGATCTGTCTTTTCATACCGGTTGTTTGGCGCAAGAACATTAATAACCCTTATTCTGCGTGTAAAGACCGGGTTTCACATCCAATTGGGACTGCGGCACCGGGTAAATGATAAAATTATTCTGAAAGGGCTGTATCTTATGCTGAACATCATCCGCTGCAATCCATGCCGTCATGATACTGCCGATGTTGCCGCTGCGAACCAGGTCATGCCAACGGCTGCCTTCGGAAGCGAATTCCTTCCTCCTCTCTTCGAACAGCTGCGGGAGTGTTACATTGGCAAGAGGCGTGGTCAGACCGCCGCGGGCACGCACCTGATTGACGACAGCGTCGACGTCAGCCGTCTGGGAACCAGGTGCTCCGTGTAACACACACTCTGCTTTGAGTAAAAGTACATCGGTATACCGCAGTACAATGAAGTTGATCGGCCAGTCCAGCTGGTTCTTGGGAATGCGGGTAATGTCCAGGTATTTGACAAAAAACGAACGGGTCTCCGCATCCCCATTAAAGACATAACCGTCGTGAATGTTGAAGTTTCTACGGGTATCGCCGGCCTCATAGCTGCTGAGCAGGTTGTTGGAAACAGGCCGCAGGTTGGATGTACCATTCA
Organism: Puia sp.; assembly: GCA_036499285.1. Lineage (GTDB taxonomy): Bacteria > Bacteroidota > Bacteroidia > Chitinophagales > Chitinophagaceae > Puia. The sequence goes on from DASYEB010000031.1 coordinate 23,089, forward strand.
CGACTACGCCCAGGGACTGAAAATAGCCATCGGGTACCAGCAGTCCTATAAAATCCGTGCCCAGCACCGGGGTAAGACCGGTAGTAAACTGCACGTCAAAAATGACTTCGGAGTTGTTCTCATTGGTATAAGAGAAGACACTGTTATAAGAAGGAAGGAAAGAGTACTTGGAGCTGCTGATGATGTCGTTGAGCAATGGCAGAGCCAGTCCCCATTCATTCAATCCAAGACCCGGACCTTCAATGCCATAATCCGGCGCACTACGGGTCATATAGACCAGGGCCAGAATTCCTTCCGCAGCGTATTTAGTGGCACGACCTATGTCGGTGCCCGTATAGGAAACGGGCAGATTGGCAGCAGCAAACTGAAGGTCGGAAATGATCAGCTTATAAATATCGCTGACCGGGCTTCGCGGAATGTTCAGCGTCTCTGAAGCTGTGACAGGATGATCCACCAGGGGAACCTTGCCGAAAGTCCTCACCAGGTCAAAATAATAAAACGCCCGCAGGAATTTTGCTTCGCCTTCGAAACGGGACTGCAAAGCGGCATTCCCTATGACCGAGCCATTGGTATGCAGCTGGTCGATAAGCGTGTTGATCTTAAATATACCATTGAAGTCCGTAGACCAGGCTTCCTCCACATAAGGGTTACTGGAGATGGTATTGGTAAAGTCATTGATGCCTTCCCAGTCCCGCACGCCCCCTACGGAAACGGCGTAGAGATTGTCCGAACGGGTTTCGGAGAGATTGATCTCCCTGTCGGGATAGGTACGCAGGTTGGCATAAGCCGCGTTGGTAGCCTGCAGGAAGTCCTGCGCCGATGCATAAAAAGTGACGCTGGTAGCTGCAGAAATGGGCTTTTGATTCAACTGTTTGGAGCAGGCCGCAAAAAGCACCGGAAACAGCAACGTCAGAAATGGCAGCCGGTAGTTTATATTTTTAGTACGCATAAATCATTTTTTAATGGTGTTGGGTGGACTAAAAAGTGAGGTTTAGACCGACGATCAGCGACTTGGGCAGAGGCAGTCCTCCATAGTCGCCCGCTTCGGGGAAGGTCGAGCTTCCGCTGAGATCGGTATTCGCCGCTTCGGGATTGAAACCCCCATAGTATTTGTCCTTGCCAAACCAGTTCTCCATAGTGACATAGAGCCGGGCGGTCTTAAGAAATTTCATCGACTGCAGCCTGGCCAGGTTGTACCCAAGCGTTATATTGCGCAAGCGCCAGTAATTGGAAGAATAAAGCCAGTCCGTATTCACGATGCGTCCGAAGGTAGAATAGGCCTTGGGGACGATGCCATTACCAGGATCGGCCTCCGAACGCCAGCGATCACGATAGATGCCCAGCACATTGCCGGTATAATCCTGGCCGGTCCTGCGAACCGCACGACCCAGCAAAGAATAGATCGAACCACCCACCTGTCCCTGGATCAAAAAGGAAAATTCGAAGCCTTTATACCGCAAGGTGTTGGTGATCCCGCCGACATAATCCGGATTGGGATGCCCTACGATGACACGGTCATTGGCGTCTATGATCCCGTCCCCATTTGCGTCAAGATATTTGGGGTCGCCTTCCTGCTCGTTGCCAAACTCCGCCACGCCTTTGCTGATGTCAGCCTTCGACAGGATCCCAAGCTGTCTTATGACGTAGATGCTATACATAGGTTTCCCCACCTGCAGAATGCTGTGTGAGATATCATAGCTCGAAGGGATGAGTATCTGACTTTGGCCGCCGGCAAGGGCAAGCACCTTGTTCGTATTATGGCTGATGTTGATGGAGGTGCTCCATTGCAGTTTGCCGACGAGATTCTGCGTATTGACTTCCAGCTCCCAGCCCCTGTTGCGTACACTGCCGGCATTGCTTAAATAGCTTGAAAAGCCGGTAGCTTCCGGAATAGGCACGTTTAGCAGAAGGTTGGAATTCTTTTTATCATAGTAATCGAATGCGAGAGCGATTCTGTTATTGAAGATGGAGGCATCGAAACCGATATCTTTTGTTTCCGAGGTTTCCCAGCTGAGATTGGGATTGATCACCCCGGCGGGAGCCTGCCCATTGGCAAGTGCATTGTTAAACGTGTAGTTATAAAAGGAAAGTAAGGGTATGCTGCTGTAATCCCCGATATTGTAGTTGCCGGATTTACCCCAGCTGGCCCTGAGTTTCAGGTCTGTCAACCAGTCTACGTGCTGTAAAAAACTTTCCTGGGAAAGGCGCCAGCCGAGAGAAGCGGAAGGGAACCAGCCGTATTTGGTATTGGCGCCGAAACGGGAGGAACCATCACGACGAAGACTCACCGAGGCCAGGTATTTTCCATCATACGCATATTGCACGCGGCCAAAATACGATATCAGTACGTCCTTTGTCTCCATCGAAAGTCCCGAGGTGGCAGAAGCTGCATTGAGGGTATTGATAACGCTGCTGCCATACCCTCCGACGGAGCTGATGCTGAAGTTGTCGAGCTTGTCCGTATTATAAGACTGACCGACGACGGCAGAGATGTCGTGTTTTTCTTTGATGACCTTCGTATAGGAAAGGGTATTCTCATTGACGAAGGTAGTCTTGGTAAAGCCCAGCAGTGAGCCGGTAGTGCCGGCGCCGGGCTGAGCCAGACGGGCCGTCAGCGCACCCGTAACGGTATAGGGTATATAATTCTTGTTGTTGGTATTGGCGTAGTCAAGGTTAATGGAAGATTTGAAGGCCAGGCCCTTCCATATCTTGTATTCGGCAAAGGCCGAGCCAAGCGTACGGAATATTTTTGTTTGGCCGATATTGTTCTGCAAACGGGCTACAGGACTATTGGCGGAAGTACCCCAGACATACTGGCCATTCTTGCCGGAGTTGGCGTATAAACCCGTGCTGTCTTCCTGGACGGGAGTAAAGAGGATCCCCGTTTGTACTACATTGTTGATACCCTCCGAACCCGGATCATTGGACATGGACCACGTAGGGGTGAGGTTGATGCCAAAGCGAAGGCGTTTGTTTGGAGTGATCTCGATATTGGCCCGGGCCGAATAAGTGCGGTAATTCATACCCTGAATAAGTCCATTCTGATCAAGGAAGCTGCCCGACACGTAGTATTTAGTGAATTCGTTGCCACCACTGGCTGAAGCCTGTATGCTTCCCATTGGTCCTTTGCGGAACATCGCATCCTGCCAGTCTATGAGACGCAAACCGGGATGACCCGGTTGCGACCAGCGATCGTCACTCATCAGCAGACTATTGACTTGTCCCGGGGCAAGGCCGAGTATCTGCCTGCGTTCATCGGATGTCTGGTCGGCGGTGCGGCCGGGACCGGATTCGACCCAGGCTTCATTGTGCATTTCGATGGCCCGGTCTATCCACTCTTCCGGGCTGAGCATGTCCATCTTACGGCTGGGAGCATTGTAACCGGTGTAAGCGCTGACGCCGATGACGGGTTTACCGGTCTTACCCTGTTTGGTCGTTATGAGCACGACGCCATTGGCAGCCCGGGAGCCATAAATAGCAGCGGAAGAAGCATCCTTTAGCACCTGGATGGATTCGATGTCATCCGGGTTGAGGTTGTCCAGGGGATTGCCGGCGGGAAAGCTGGCCGCCGCATTGGGGCTGGCCTGTGCCAGCGGGAAGCCGTCGATGACGTATAAAGGTTCATTGCCGGCCGAGATAGAGCCGCTGCCGCGTACCTGGATGCTAAAGCCTTTTCCCGCGACGCCGGTAGTCTGTTTTACCTGTACACCCGCCATCTGGCCGACGAGGGCCTGATCCACACGGGTGACAGGCCGCGTGTCGATGTCTTTGGCGCTATAGGTAGCCACTGCGCCGGTGATATTCTTCTTCTTTTGCGTACCATATCCCACTACGATCATTTGATTGAGACTTTTTGTATCGTTGCCCAACCGGATATTGTAGACGGTGCTGCTGCCGACAGCAATCTCCTGCGTGGTAAATCCGACATAGCTGAACTGAAGGGTTGCCTTCTCATCCGGCACGCCGATAGTATATTCACCATTGCCATCGGTAGTGACCGCTTTCTGCGAGCCTTTTATCGATACAGTGACGCCGGCCATAGGCTGTCCATTCTCGTCCGTCACTTTACCTTTGATGGTCCTGGGCGGGGACGGGGCTGTAGCTGCATTATTTTCAGGAGCGGGCTTGCCGGTTCCGGCATCGGTGGCAGCCCGGACAATAATAGTATTGAATTTGATCTCGTAGGAAAGTCCCTGGTCTTTCAGACAGGAGTTCAGCACCTCGGTAACAGAAGCTTTCTGAACGTTGATGGTCACCGCGCTTGTCCGCTTCAACAGCCGGGGCTCGTAAACAAAGAAATAGCCTGCTTGCGCGTGGATGGCCTCAAAGACGGCCGCCAGCGAAAGATTTTTTCCCGACAGGGTAATATCCTGCGAGTAAGACCTCGCCGAGACGGAGAGGGAGGTAGAGAGCAGAATGAAAATGGCTACTTTCATAATCCGCAGCGTTTGGGTAATATTTTTTCCCCGTTTGCCGGGGAAATGGCATAAGCAATCCATGTTAAAATGGTTTGAGTTAAAGATAGAAGTCCTGATTTGGCGAAACCGGAGAAAGAATTGTTGCAAGCGCCTCTTCCCACGGTATTATTATCATTTTACGACGGTGTGTTTGGCAATATAACCCGGATCGATGTCAACCCCAAGTCCCGGGCCGCTGGGCACGGTGACCACTCCATTCTCGCTGTGGATGGACGATGTTTTACATTCGAAGGGAAGGTCTTTGCTAAGATCCTTGAATTCGTGGTAACGACCCGCATTGGGAATAGCCGATATAAAGTGCATCATATACACATAACCAAAGCCGTCGCCGGTGATGTGCGGCGTACAGAGAATGCCCTGAGCCTGAGCCATGCGGGCTACCTTCATCGACCGCACCATACCACCGAAATAAAACATGTCCTGCTGCACCACTTTGAGGGCGCTGTTTCCTATAAGCCAGCGGAAGTTGTGCACGCTGGGTTCCTGTTCACCGCCTGCAATCGGTATTTTCAACGCTTTGGCCACTTCCATTGTCTCTTCGTACCAGTCAAAGGGAACAGGCTCTTCATAAAAATCATAGGCATATTCCTGCATGATCTTTCCAATCTTAATAGCTTCAGGCACTCCATAGGAGCCGTTGGCATCGGCCGAGATAACCATGCTGTCGCCAAAGGTCTTACGCACCATAGGAATAAGACGGGCAGAACGATCGGGAGGAGTCTCGATATGGTTCATCCGGCCGCCCAGCTTGAATTTAATGGCTTTTGCCCCGGATTCCGAAAGCTGCTGTTTAAGATGATCGATAGTTTCTTCGGGAGTAATATATCGTTCGCTGTTGGCCTGGTAGACGTTGATCTTTGTGTTATGGATCTCGCCTATCAATTGGCCCATGGATCTGTTTGCTATGCGGCCCATCATGTCGAGGATGGCAAACTCGAGAGTAGCCAGGGGCACCCACAAGCTTAGGTTCTGGAGTTTATAGTTGCTGTCATAAACATAGACGCCCTCGATAAGTTTTTCCAGGTCGCGCGCATCTTTATTAAGGAAGAAAGGCTGGATCCGGTGAACGAAAATGGGATAGAGATATCGCATCTGCAGGGAGTTGGCGACGGAGATGCCGACGGCGCCGTCCCTGGAGCGAACCCGGCAGAGAAAGGTGTCTTTGTACTGGAGCAGCTCGATGCTGTCGATAATGACTGGACTGGTAAACAATTCTTTTTTAAATACAGGTCTGGCCGCGGCCTCATCCAGCCTGGAATAATCGGGGCGGCCGCTGCTGTCCCTGGCAGGATAACCCGGGTTACCCGAAGCATGGGTCTTAAAGGGCAGGGCGGCCGCAAGTCCACCGGTGACCGCAGCTTGTAGGAAGTTTCGACGATTGGTTGACATATGACTATATTTTATTTGGTCCTGATTTTAATAACCAGTTTCTTACAATTGGAATAACCATCTACCCTGATATCGGGACGGTGAGGGTTGTCCGGAAAACAGATAAAAAAGGTCGTGGAGTCCAGGATATAGTATTTTCCTTTTCCGTTGTCGGTATAAAAGGTAACGTCACGCTTTTCATCATAAGGATTACGAACGGGAAGACCGCGAAGCCGATTTATACCAAGCTTTTGTTTGCCGGAGATGACGTAGTGTATATCGAGGTATTTGTTGTGTGATTCCCATTCGGAGACACTGAATTCCTTCAGCCTTTCGGTCACGGTGGCAAAGACTTCCTCCCCCTGGATGGGATATTTGCCCGGCGCCAGCGAAGCGAGATCTTTCCGGTTGAGAAAGGCAAACGCCTTATCCCAGAGGGGCTTATCCTCCCGGTAACTCTTTTCAAATTCTTTTTTGTCGATGGACGGACTGGGTCTGACAGCCAGGTCGCGGGGCCAGGGCCCGGCAGTATCCTGCCATTCAACGGCAGATAAGTTCGGAGAGGAAGACACTAGGCCGGCGAAAGGCTTGTTTACAAGGGACAAGACGATTACCAGGCAAGCTTGGTAAAGCAATCGGGAATTCATATTTTTGAATCGTTTGGGTTAAAAGATAGAAGTCCTGATTTGGCTATGATCGGTTGGCCCAAACTGGTTCCGCTATGGCGGACCTGCCGCCGGAAGTGTTGCAAGCGCTTCCGGTTTTTTTCGGGTGCATCGATCTCCTCTCACTCACTTTTATCTGCTGCTACTGGCCTTTGTTATCATAGGGCATTACGACGAGCCGGTCGTTTTGCAGTTTAAAATGAACTTTATGCGTTGCCTCCAGGATATCCATTAGCTGGGTGACCTCTTCCTTGCGGGAGATGACACCGGAAAGGGTAAGGTCGGTTATATTCCCCTCGTAACTTACAGAGAGGTCATACCATCTTTCGACCTGCCTCATGATCGCAGTAACAGGCGTATTATCAAAACGGAATTCGCCGTTCTTCCAGGCTATCACTTCCTGCATATTTGGGTTGGACAGCTGAAAGGCTTCTCCAGTCGCGGCAGTGCTGCCCTGTTCGCCGGGTTTGAGGATAAGCCTGTCGGTTTTGCCGGCCAGCTGAACAGAGCCTTCGAGTAGCGTGGTCCTTATCTTTTCTTCATTCGGATAGGCCATGACGTTAAAGTTTGTGCCCAGGACGTTGATCTTCATTCCCCTGGCTTTTTCGTTAGGACCCGTCGTCGGCTGGGCATAGGCTACATCTACGGTAAAAGGCCTTGAGGGATCTTTCGCTACTTCGAAATACCCTTCCCCCGTAAGTGTAACACTGCGTTGTTTTCCGGAGAATGCTACCGGGAATTTCAGAGACGAGGCAGCATTGAGCCACACCTGCGTATTGTCAGGCAAAGTAATATGATATTGTCCGCCCCGTGGGGTAGTAATAGTATTGTAAACTGCAAGGGCGCCGGATACCGCCTTCGTCTTATAAACGATATCTCCCTGTCCGGTCTTGACGATGTCCCCTCCTTGTTTCTGAGCAAGGGCAAGGACGCCATCCCTTGCGCTGTCAAGAGGAACCTGGGAACCATCAGCAAGGGTGAGGAGAACCTGATTGTTAAGATGAGTTGTCCGGTTACTGGCTTGAGCATTAGCCTGAGGTTGTATGCCCGCATGGGGAGTCTGTCTGTTACGAATAAAAAGCCACGCGGCCAATACAAACAGAAGAACCGCAGCAGCGGCCGGATAGTACAGCCGCAGGCGGCGGGGAGCTTTGAAATTGCCGGATGCCTGAAAGGCTCCGGTTGTTTTGGCCGCCAGCTCGGCACGCCCCACTTGCCGGGAGGCGGCCTCGCTGATGACCTTTTCGAAGAGCTGTTGCATATCAAGCCTTTTGATATCCGGACCTGCTAACCCCGGACGGCTTAATAACTCTTCTATTGTACCTGCTAAAAGATGTCTGTATTCTTCCCGCCGCAGTAGATCCAGGAAACGGGTCCTTTCCGCCGGAGTAAGGCGGTTGTTCAGATGCTGTTCGAGTAAATAACCTAATTCTTCCTGGATGGGCATATTCATTGGCTTGATCGTTAGAAGGTGCGGAGGCTCCTTTCAAGGCAGCTTTGACTGCCTTTCGGAATAAAGACGGAAGAAAAGGACGGGCTAATCCGTCAAAGATGAAATTTTTTTTGCTTCACCCGAAGGTCAGAGAAAAAGGCCGAGATAATGGACCAGCTGTTTGCGGATGATGATAAGGGAGCGGGCAATGTAATTTTGGGAGGTCGCCTTGGTGATATTCATCTGCCCGGCTATTTGCTCATGGGTAAGACCATGAAAGCGGCTAAGCGTGAAAGCCATACGCATCTGGTCAGGCAGACTGGCTATGGCAGTATTGATGAGGGACTGGAGCTCACGAAGCTCAATGCGCCGGAGAGCGGTAGGCTCATCTTCCTGCAACTGTTCGAGATCATGAAGGGAGCCGGTGATCAGCTCTTTACGCAGGTGGTCGAGGAAGAGGTTCTTAGCTACCCGGAAAAGCCATGGACCGAATTTTCCAACGGAGGCGAGCTTTTCTTTTTTCATCCAGACATGAATGAATATCTCCTGAGTCAGCTCCTCCGCAGCTTCCGGTGTTTTAAGAAAGCGGAGTGCATTGGCATAAATAGGATCCCACCAGGCATTAAACAGTTGCTGAAAAGCTTGTTGGTCGCCCTCTGCGGCTTGTTGTAGCAATTTGGCTTCGTTATGAATTTCAGCTGCCGGCAAGATATCAATCGTTTAATACGAATCTAAATTAGCTATTTCCAGGAATAAAATCAATGATTTTTTGCTTGTACTGTTATTCAGTCAGTGCGAAGGACCCGAACAGGATTTGTCAACGCCGCCTGAACAGCCTGGAAACCGACAGTGCCGGCAGCAATAATGACAGACAGAAAACCGGTAAGCCCGAACATCCACCAGGAGAGATCGATATGATAGGGAATTCCCTCCAGCCATTGGCTCATGAACCACCACGCAACGGGTGAAGCAATTACAAAGGCAATAATAACCAGAACGAGGAAGTCTTTCGATAGTAAGGTAATAAGCCGCATAATTGAAGCACCCAGGATCTTCCGTACGCCCACTTCGCGGAGACGGGATTCGGCCATGTAGGCGGAAAGACCAAACAGGCCCAGACAGGAGATAAAGATGGCCATTCCGGCAAAAAGGGCTGCAAGAGTACCGATATGCTCATCTCCTGTCAGTTTTGCCGTATCATATTTTTCGGCAAAAAAATATTCGAATGGATAGTTGGGATTGTAGCGTTTGAAAATCGCGCCTAGCTTAGCAACATTTTCAGACGTGTTATTGTGCGGATCTAATTTAAAGGTGATGGTTCCAAACCAGCTGTTAGGCCCCTGCTGGCTGTTGGGGCCCTGGATTACCACCGGATAAATGCGGTTGTACAGGGAACCGGTGACAAAATCTTTTATCACACCGACGACATGCCAGGTGCCCTCATCATTTCGAAGGACCTGGCCAACAGCATCGGTAAATCCCATTTGGCGGACAGTCATTTCCGTTAACAGCACCGCATTCGAATCGCTGGGATATCTCCCGATGTCGATGTCCCGGCCGGCGATCAGATGCAGCCCCATGGTTTTTACAAAAGTTCTGTCAGTCCGGTATTCGATGACCTTAACGTGTTGTTGTTCTCCCTTACCCTGCCATTCGTAGCTGTCATTCGTCACCCAGATCTCGGTTATCGGCGAATTGCTACGGGTAATATCTGTTACGGTTCCGCTATTGAGCAGATCGCGACGGATAAGGTCATAGTTCTTTTTTACATCTCCCTTGATATACACAAAGGCCAGGTTATTCTTATCATAACCCGAATTCCGGTTGGCGGCATAAATAAATTCCCGGTAGATCACGATCGTGCAAATAATAAATGTAATGGCAAAAGTGAACTGGAAGACGACTAATATCCGCCTTGGTGTAACTAATGCATGTATTGTCTTAAAATGACCGCGAAGTATATTGATAGGCCGAAAGGCGGAAAGATAAAAGGCCGGGTAACTGCCGGCCAGAAGACCGGTAAAGATGATAAAGGCTATTCCCGACAACCAGAACAAAGGGTTGCCATAAGGGATGACCAGCTGGGTCATGATCAGCTGATTAAACCAGGGAAGAGTTATGATCACAATGACAAGCCCCAGAACACCCGCCAGACAGGCAATGAGTAGGGATTCTCCAAGAAATCTCCCTATCAGCGACCCCCTGCCCGCTCCCACTACCTTCCGGATGCCGACTTCACGGGCCCGCCTGAGGCTACGCGCCGTACTGAGATTCATATAATTAATACAGGCAATGAGCAGTATAAAGCCGGCGATAATGGCAAGCATCCTGACAAAATTGATCTCGCCGCCAGTAGCTTCGCCGTTTATGAAGTTTGAATACAATCTCCATTTACGCATGGGGTGAAGAAATACCTCAGCCTTTGTCTCCGGTGCGTGCGAACGGATCAGCGTTCGTAAGCTGATATTGGCAATGGTTTCCGTAATCCCCGGTCTTAGCAACACATAGGTATCGATCGTATTTTTTTGCCATTCGGGAATGTTCCAGCCTACTTCGTTGGTATATGCCCACGGGATCAGATAATCGAAGTGGAACTGCGTATTGGGAGGCAGGTCCTTCAGGACGCCGGTCACCGTAAAACCGGCCACGCTGTCAACGCGAACGACCTGACCTAAAGGGTCTGCCTTTCCAAAAAGTTTCTTTGCCAGCGATTCAGTGATGACAACCGAATGCGGGTTTTGCAGGGCAGTTTCTGTGTTGCCTTTTAGCAGCGGGAAACTGAAGAGACGGAAGAAACCGGGATCGGTAAGAAAACCCTGGGGAGCCAGGTGCCGGTCGCCCGCGGAAATGATAAATGCTCCTACCCAGTTCATCCGGACCACCTCTTCCACCTCATGCCGGTAATTAGCCCGTATAACCGGCCCCATAACCATAGGGGTCCTGCCATAACATTCTATTTGCCCATTGAAGACGGCTCGGCTGAATACCTGGTAGACCCGCTCCCGGTTTTTATGAAACTGGTCAAAAGTAAGTTCGTTATGGATCCATAGCAACAGGACTATGGCACTGGCCAGACCAATGGCAAGGCCCGATATATTGATAGCCGAAAACCCCTTGTTGCGGCGGAGGCTGCGCCAGGCTATTTTAAAATAATTATCAAGCAGGTCCACGTTGTGGGCAATACGGGAAGCCAGGCCCTGGCGAGGCTGCGCTGGATCGGAGACTGTAGTAGACGAAACAGCAGCCAGGTCTTTCAGCGTCATCCGGGTAAGATGACGGCTAAAAGCGCCCTCGGGTTCTTCCTGGTCTTTTTCTGATTGGGATCTCCAAAGGTCGGAAAGCATCTGAAACGAGTAGGTCATTTCAGGATCTTGCTGCTGCAATAGCTCCAATTCTTTCATCTCCTCCTCCGTGGCTTCACCCGAAAGTTTGCGGGCCATCAGGTGCCATATACGGTCCTTGTCCTTCATATGCGCGGAGGCGGCTTTTTATTTCCATAGCAAGATAGTCAAAGTTTTCGTCCTGATTTAATTCGTGTTTACCGGCATAGAGCAGACCACAAGTAATAGTCGCCTCAATGCATAAATACATCGGCGCTGATAGGTTCATGATTGATAGAGGTGGCCGTATAGACCAGGGTCTTTCTCCTGTAGGTATATTCATATTTCAGTACAATACCGGGAATTCCGGAAAAGGCTGGCAGCAGGCAGGTAAAGGAAGACTTTGGACTGTCAGGATAATACCAGGCTGTCATCTGCCGGCCGTCTTTCAGGCTTATGACCGCCTTTTTGCAGATATGTTTGAGGATAAGCAGGGTATCTCCCGAAAGGCGGTAAGTGGCGCCATTGTATTTGTTATTGTATTGGTTCCATTGGTCCGGACTAAGAACCTTTCTTTGTTTGTTGCTTCCGGACTCCTTGATGAACGTGACATTCTTCAAAGCCCCATTGTCAAAAACGGCAAAAATGCTTTCGATACGCATCAGGCTCGCAAGTCGCAGCCGGGCTTCATTTTTCCCGGCAAAAAGGGTTTGGATGCCACCATTGTAAATCTCGCCGACACCGGCATTGTCTTTTTTCAGCCGCAGTGTGATAGAATAAGAAATGGTAAGGTCCGCGGCCGAAGTAGGATGATCCGCAGGAACCGGCAGATCGAAAGCTGTAGTTGAAAAAAATAATATGATTAAAAATAGTCTCATTTAAAAATAAATTCTGCCAGGTCAACCGGATCAGCAGGGTTAAAGTGCGCGGAGCCATCAAAATGTTTTTCATCCGCTTTTTTCCAATTCTCCAGCCTTTCTTTCATTTTCCTTGCCCTGCGGGTGGGTTTACCGTTCGACCGGGTTTTATACATTTCTCTGATCAGAAGAGCTGCCTGTTTTGAGATCACGATATTTGTATACTGGTCGACATTTACTTTTATTTCTTCTCCCGCCTTCTCCTCCAGGTAATTTGCGATCTCAGGGTAATGATAGCTTGTAAAAGTAAAAAGAGGATCATTATCCACCAGGCGTATAGAGTGCCCGTCGAGGCGCAATGTCCAGATCCGGCCGTGTTTTACTATATCACCGGATACTGTTGAGCCGGCTGCAGCAGCGGGAAGATCTCCTGATGAGGCAATGGCTGCAAACCCGCTGGTATCAGCGGACTTCAGACTATCCCCCCTGGGGACGGATACAATGGGAGCACTCTTAATTACAGTATTATTTTTAGGAGAATTCACGTTGCCCGAAGTAAGGGTTTTGTAAATGGAAATGCCGGTCAGCAGCAATAGTAAGGAAGCCGCGATACTTCCATAGATAAGTTTTCTCCGGAAAAGCTGATGTCCTTTCCCGGTTATCCCGGATCGGTCCGGAACGGACTTGCTTATGGTGCCGGTGATGGACTCACGCAAAAAAGCAGGAGGAGCAGTCTCTTCCTGCTGTAATCTCTCCAGGGCTCCATTATCATACAAAGCTTCACGCAGACGCTGCTGCAACTCCGGTGGAGGCGGCGTTTGATGATCACGCAAATGAAACCATATATCCGGTCGTTTGTCCATTAACTATTAATCAACATTCTTTGCAACAAATTCCGTGCTCGAAATAACTGAGACCGGCTTCCTTCTTCGGAAATGTTGAGCATCACGCCAATCTCTTTGTGGTTATATCCTTCCACCATATAAAGATTTACAACTGTGCGATAGCCATCAGGTAATTTTCGGATCGTCTGCATCAGATCATTGTTTGTCAGCTTATCATATCCTGTCAGTTCATCGGCAGCTTTATCAAAGTTATCGTTCAGGGCGGGAAAAAGCAGGTTTCTCTTCTTGATACAATCGATACAGGTGCTGACAAATATTCTTCTGGCCCACCCTTCGAATGAACCTTCGCTGCGGAATGAGTTAAGATGTTTGTAGAGTTTCACAAAACCTTCCTGGAACCAGTCATTAGCGTCCTCGCTATTACCTGCATAGCGTAGACATAAGCTATACATTTTTCCGGCAATAGCGTCATATATCTGTTGGAAAGACCTTGCATCTCCTCTGGAAGCTTTCTCAGCTAAGACTTCAAAATGGGGTTTCGCGTTGCGTGCGGGATCCATGGTGCAAATATCTATTTTTCACTAGATATTTCCTATTAGATGACAAGGCATTAACAACGACGGAGCTAATGGAAGTGGGTAATCTTATTTATCAAATAAATGGCTATCAGTTTATTAAAGATCAATTATTTATTTTTTTCCAATCCGCGAAACGTATGCGCCTCTCAGACAGTCTATGTAAGTATGGTTGCAGTGATGATCATGCAATCTTCTTTCGCTTTATCGCAGTAAAGCGTCTAACCCCGCGCGGTATCATCTTTTCTCCGTAACCCCCATGATTACTGCCCTGGAATGGTATTACAACTGCCATTTGTCAGCTTACACGTAATTGTTTACGAAAATTAAAGCAAGCAAAAACTATACATAGTTTATGAGGAGAATATTTTTTGTGTCATTGCTGGCAATGGCTCTGACGAGTTATGGCCAGGTCAAACCTTCTATCATTGGATTCAGTGCAAATACAGTCAATTTCGTGGGTTCAGGACCCCAGTCCGGGAAGTACGATCCCGGCTTTTCCCTTATGTATTGGAAAGGGATAAATAAGAAAATGGATTTCTCTATTCGTTATAATGGCTTATTCTCAGAATACTCCAAAGTACCAGACGGTAATTCCGAATATATCAACGAATTTGAAGCCTCTCTGCATGCACGCCCGATCAACGACGATCATCTCTTCTCTCCTTTCCTGTCTGCAGGCATCGGCATAGGGAACTATGGCAACCGTTGGGCAGCTTATACACCGCTGGGCGGCGGTCTTCAGCTCAACATGAGAGGAGAAGGATATATTTTCCTGCAGGCTAACTACCGGATCAGCCTGCAAAGTAAGAATCTCGACAACAATATGTTCTATTCACTTGGCTTCACCTCACCCCTGGGTTCTCCCAGGGAAAAGCCCGTGGTGAAAGCGCTTCCTCCACCACCGGTTGTGGAGGTCAAAGACCAGGATAAGGACGGCGTCCCCGATAGTCTGGACGCCTGCCCGGACATAGCCGGTCTCCCGCAGTTCAAGGGCTGCCCCGACACGGATGGGGACGGGATACCCGACAAAGACGACAAATGTCCTAACCAACGGGGCCTTGCCAAATACAATGGCTGCCCAATACCGGACAGCGATGGAGATGGAATAAATGATGAAGAGGACAAATGTCCCGATATCGCTGGCGAAGCCTCCAATCATGGCTGCCCCATCGTAAAGGAAGAGATCAGGAAAAGAGCGGATTATGCTGCTCAGCATATCTACTTTGCTACGGCCAGCTTTATCCTTCTGAAGAAATCATTCATTGGCCTCGATGAAATAGCCGGGCTGCTAAAAAATGATCCGGCGTTAAACCTTTACGTAGACGGATATACGGACAATACCGGTAACCCGGAAAAGAACCAGGTCCTCAGTGAGAACCGGGCGGTAGCCGTCAAAAAATACCTTATTGGAAAAGGCATCGATGAAAACCGGATCATGTCAACAGGACACGGACCTGCCGACCCTGTTGCAGACAATAAGACAGCTGCCGGCCGCGCACGCAACAGACGTGTAGTCCTGAAGCTGGATTACCAGTGATCTATTCATCCGAAATCAATAGTACTATGGAAATTAACGAAGACGACCTCAACGAGGAGAAAACTCTTTTGAACGATCTAGAAAAAAGAAATATCAGGGCCTTTATGCGTCTGTATAGGACCTACAACGAGGACCTGTTGATCTTTGCATATACTCACCTCCACGATCGCAAAGCGGCCATAAAAACGGTCGAGGAGTTTTTTGAGGACTTATGGTCAATGGCAAAGTTCACAGAGATAGACCCGCCAATATATCGTTATCTCGTTGAGCAAATGCGAGCCATCTGCGAACGGGAATCGATCTTTCGAACCAAATGATCACATCAAAAAGATTACAGTTATGAAGCCATTACTTTTCCTGGGAGCATCTATTTTTTGCACGGCAAGGCTTTTTGCGCAGGCATATATCGGCGAGACCGAAGTACGCAGTACAAAGCAGGCCGCGGCAGCCATCCGGCTGCCCTATGACAACGATCCGGTCGAAGATGGGTTAAAACAGTATATGATGACCAAAGGTTTTAAGAGTACAGGTGTCAGCGGATTCATCCTGTTCAGAAGTGTCCCGCTTGACGGAATGGATACAACCCTTAATGACCTCTACTTTAAGGCAGTAGCCAGCCGGAAAGAAAAAGGCATGACGGTATTAAGTTTAATACCCGCAAAAAGAAACGAGGAATTTATGGCACGTACCCTTGCTGACAGCGCGAAGTTGGAGAAAGCCAGGTTATTTCTTGATAGCCTGGCCCCTTTTATGACATCTTACAATACGCGCCTTCAGCTGAGCAGCCAACAGGAGGTCTTGGGAAAAGCACAGAAAAAGATGAATAGCCTTAGAAGCGATAGTTCCGACCTGCAGAGAAAGATAAGGAATTTGCAGTCCGACCTGGATCAGAATCAAAAGGACCAGGTAAAGGCCGCCTCCGATTTGCAAACAAGTATCAATGCAGACGACGATACAAAAAAGAAATATCAAAAGCGGGTGAATAAATATCTCGACGAAGAGGCCAGCCTGCAAAAAAAGCTTCGCAGGGCGAAACAGGACCTGGAAGACAATAAAAACGAAATGGAGAAACAGCAGGAAGAGATAAACAAGCAGCAACAGGGGCTGAATGCGGTGCGGACGCGTAACGGAACTATTTAAATTTTGCGACAGGTTAGGTTAGGGTTCTAGTTTTAGGGGTTTAGCAGTTCTTGGGAGGTTTTAGCAATTCCTGGGAATCAAAGGGGGAGTGGAAATGCATCAGGCATTTCGTCCCTCTTTTTCTATCAGTTCTTTTATTTGCACGAGGATCGGGGTCCAGCCGCCTCCGGCGATGGTCTCCTCATACCGCTTGCCGCCTTCCGCGACCGTGCTGTAGTCGCCCTGGGAGACGGTAAGAAGGGTATGACCATCTTGCTCGGAAAGATCATAAGTGACAGTGAGATAGTTTTCAGGGAGGTCAGGGACGGCCGGATTGTTGGGATCGATAGTGGTATAGACAAGCCGTTTCCCCGGTTCGATCTTTATGACATTGCCTTTTACAGCCACCATTTCCAGTCCATTGAACTTCCCTTTCCAAAGAAGGGGACTGCCCGGCTTCCAGTCGGATACGGCCTCGCAGCCAAACATATATTTCTTCGTCATTTCCGGATTGGTAAGGGCATCCCATACCGTGGCCGCGGAAGCCTGAATGTTGATCGTGCTGGTAACTGTTAGTGACTGGCTCATGCTGGTGATTTTTTGTTATATCGCAATAGTAGCCCGATTTTAAGACCCGGGATTGCATTTTACGGATTTTTTCTACTGGAGTCGGGAGTAAGGCCAAAACGTTTCTTAAAGACATTGTTGAAATGCTGGGGGGTGGAATAGCCAAGTTCGAGAGAGATCTCGGCGGCAGTCTTTTCTGTATCTTTTAAATATTGTTGCGCCAGTAATAAACGCTGCTCGGTAAGATAGCCAAAGACGGTGTTATTAAAGACCTCTTTAAAGCCGCGCTTCAACTTATATTCGTTGATACCTACTGATCGGGCGATCTGGATAAGACTTGGCGGGTCAGTTAGACGTTGATTGATGAGATCCCGGACGGCAATGATCTTTTCCTTGTCGCCGGAGGTCTTTACAAACTCCTGCTTTTTGCTCATCGCGAGATGACAGGATTCGGCGCAGAGGACAAGAAGCTCAACGCTTTTGGAAAGGAGGAAAAGCTGCCGGACATCACCGCTATAGTGGTTGTGGATGATCTGGTGGACGATTTGCTGTATCTGCGGATCTACGGCGCCCCACCGGTCTGAGAGCAGGATGCTTTTGCCATTGGCGATCTGATCCCCAAAACTTTTTAGGAGGTCGCTTGCCCCTTCGGTAAATCGAAGAAAGGTCTCCCGGGGGAATTGGATGCCGAATGTCTCCAGTTCAGGGGTACGCGGGTCCACCGTCATGTCAAAGTCTTTCGAGTACATGATATTGTGATGGCCGCCGATGAGGTGGAAGTCGGCATCGAGCTGGCGGTAATGAAAGCTGTAGTTACCCCTGAGGCCGATATGAAGACGCACGACGTCGCTAATGGCGCTGCTGGCACTAAAGGGAGCAAGCTGATGGAAGCGGGATACGGCGTGGCCCATACGGATGCCATCGAATTCCCAGGTGAGAGAATCACGGGTACCTGCCTCGTTGACTGATCGGTGACGCTGTTCCACATAGTAAAGATACGGAAACTAGCGCCCCACTGGCCCGTTGCTAACCTTAATCCCGTCTTTCCAGACAGAAGAGATGGTGCGGGTGTTACGGATATCTTCCAATGGATCTTTATCGAGAATGATCAGGTCGGCTTTTTTGCCGGCCTGCAATGTACCCCGGGTATCCTCGATATGTAACAACTTTGCCCCGTTACTGGTCGCAACAGTAATGGCTTCCAGTGGAGTAAGACCTGCTTTTACCATCAGCTCCATCTCCATATGCTCAGAGAAACCCTGGGCCCGGATAGGACTCGCACCGGCGTCAGTACCTAATGCGATAGGGAGCCCGGCACGATAAAGCTTTAAGAGGTTTTTCAGCGCAACGTCCAAAGCTGTTTTTTCCTGGGGTGTGACAGGGCTTTTGCTGATCTTATCTTTATAGGCAGCACTGGTGATCATTTCGTATACACCAGGTTCCAGTGAGTTGCGGAAGAAAGGGTCATCCAGCCAGCCGGGATTGCCTTCATAGATGTAAGCAAACTCATCCAGGGAAAGCGTTGGAATATAGGTAACATTCCTCTTTTTTATTTCCTCCAGTAGAAAATTATCTATCTCCGCATCGCGTATGCTGTGAGCCATGATGTCGATACCGGCCTCAACGAGCTTGTAGGCGTCTGACACATGATAAAGATGGGCAGCGACGCGGATATTGTGTTTATGTGCCTCCTTTATGATGGCGGTATAGATCTCCGGTTTCATGATCTGGTCCTTCCCAAATTGTCCATAAAAATCGTCTACCCATATTTTGATGACATCGGGGCGGAAAGCAGCCAGTTCCTGCACCTGGCGAACAGCCTCCTCAGGCGTCTCCGGACGATAGATATGTGTCATACCCATTCCTTCCGGAGGCATAGCGCCCTTTACACCAAAGCCATAAATGGCAGAGAACATAGTGGCGCCGGGAATAAGGCCATTTTTGGAAGAGTCGCGTATCGCAAGACCCGCAGGTTGTTCGGTACCCATGGAAAGAATGGCGCCGACACCATAGTCCTGGAAACGGGCCAGCTGATGGCGGACATTCTCCGAAGTATAGTTTGCCCCGCTGGTGGTAGTACCTTTCAGGTTACCGACATGGCTATGACAGTCGATGATCTCCGGCATGATAAATTTACCGCTGCAATCGACCTGGATGGCATCGGAAGCCGGTTTCACCTTACCTCTGGTAATGTTGGCTATCCTGCCATTTCGAATAATGATGGCAGTATGGGGCTGTGGAGCTCCGCCTGTCCCGTCGATAACAGTCGCATTAAGGAGGATGGTCTCGTGCTGCTGGGCGTATAGACCGGTAGTAACCGCGACCAGGAGTATACAAGAAAGGATTGCTCTCATAATATTAAATTAAGCCTGTAAGTTATGAGATTATGCAATATTAATGCCCCGGTGCAGGCGCGGGGCTCATACCAGTGGCAATACCAATACGGTTCCAACCATTAATATTGATGATGGCCATGATGATCTGGCCCAGGTACTCCTCGTCGAAAAGCTCAGCAGCCTGCTGATAGGTATTGTCCGAAACATGGCTGCTGATGAGTGTTACTTCCTCGGTAAGAGCTAGGATGGCTCTTTCTTCGGAGGTAAAGAAGGGAGTTTCGCGCCAGGCGTTGAGGGCATAGATCCGCTGTTCGGTCTCCCCGGCTTTACGGGCGTCACGGGTATGCATGTCGATGCAAAAGGCACAGCCATTGATCTGGGAAGCCCGTATTTTGATAAGGTCCCGGTGAGTTTGGGTAAGACGGGTCGATTCGACGTATTTATCCATTGCGATCATAGCGCTATAACCTGCGGGTTCGACCTTGTTGATCCTGATTCTTGTGCTCATAGTTTTATCTTTTGTTGATGACACAAAGTTCGGCAGGCCGAAAATCGAAAAAAATAATCATGATTAAGAAATTGAGGGCAGGAACGGGTGAAGTCAACGGGAAGTGCGGCGCGTAACAGGACGACTTTTGATCTTGCTGACAAATTCGGGGGTAAAACCAAGGTAAGAGGCGACCATGTATTGGGGTACACGCTGAATGAATTCGGGAAAGGCCTCGTTAAAGTGATGGTAACGTTCTTCACCCGAAAAAGTATAGATAAAGAGCAGATTTTGCTGGGAAGCCGCAAAAGCACGCTGGACAATGAGACGGAAGTAACGATCCAGTTTCGGGATCTGGTCACAGAGGCCGGCGATGATGCCGTGGTCGAGGGCGGCGACCTCGGATGGCTCGATGGCCTGTATATAAAAACGGGAGGGTACCTGCCAGTCAAGGCTTTGGTAGTCGGTGATCCACCAGTTCTCGATGGCAAACTGGATGATCTGCTCGACCCCGTTCTCCTGGATAAAATACATCCGGAAACAACCCTTCAGCACAAAATGGTTGGCGGCACAGACCTCCTGTTCCCTTAAAAGAAATTCTTTTTTCCGGACCTTTTTATAGCGGAGAGCGTTTGCCAGAATATTCTCCTCTTCCGCCGTGAGGGAAACAAACCTCCTGATATGCACGAGAAGTGAATTATACATCGCTGACGACAAATCTACGGAATTCGGGGAACATCGGTTCCCCGAAACTGCATTTCAAGTCATCCGGACTGTCGTTCTTAGTCGATCGATATCTCGCGATCTACCGTAGTTTCAGAATGCAAATGGATGCTTTTCGTGACCCTCTCTTTTCCATTAAAAACGATGACCTTGTAATCACCATCTTCCAGCTGTGAGAAGTTAAACAGGTTGAAATACTGGTCGCCACTTGTATTTTCAGAAAACAACACGTCTTCATTCTTAAGAATACTGATGCTCATCGCACGACCCAGCGGATTGAGAACGGTAATACGGTATTTCAGGTTTGCTTTGTCCTGCTGCTGGATACTCATCTTTAAACGAGGCATTTCGCTGGAATCCGTGACATTGCTATACTTTTCGATATGCCTGATCGGGCGATGATAGCTTTGGGCAGATGTAGTGTTGCTGATAACAAATAGAGAAAAAATAGCAAATGCCTGAACAGCATGATTTCTACGGGTAGTCATTGTCTGAGTTTTTCTGTTTCTGATTAGGATATAAGCGCTTGTATCTTTTGACGCGGCAAAGATCGATAACATATGTTACGCCAAGATTACACAGCCGTTAAATATTGTTAACAATGACATACTGAAGCGGGCTAGTCAGGAAGCACATTACCCGGAGATGTGGCCAGATGAGGATTGCGCCAGAGAACGAGACGCCAGGCAAGTTCAGCAGAGGCAAGCATGGCCAGAGCAAGGATAACCGGGACCTCCATTTTTTCGGAAGACCAGATGGCGCCCGATAACGCGATAAGATATACGCCGACAGGAAGGATCACCATCAGCAGAAGCCCCGTATTATTGAGAGGTATCCGGAAAGGCCGGGGCCGTAACGGTTCCTTCCTGCGAAAGGTCAGCAGGGTAAGGAATTCCAGGGTAAGACCGGCGCCATAAAGTATGATGTCCATGACGACGAGCTCAGAGAAGGTAAACAGGATGAGAATGCTGACGATTGCCGAGGAGGTAATGATGGATATATAGGGAGTGTTGAAACGACGATGCTGAGCACACAGCCATGAAGGCAGCAGCCGATCGTCGGCCATGACCTTGGGAATGCGGGATACGGATAAAAGTACAGCTGAATAAAGACCAAGCGCACTGGCCATCCCTCCGGCAGCTATAAGAATACCCAGCCAGTGACCGCCGATGATCTCTCCTACCAGCGGGAAATCCCCTTCTTCAAAGTTTTTGGTATCGATGCCGGACTGGTGCACCGCCAGCGTGGCAAGAATATATATGGATACTACAAGAAAGAAAGCTACACAGACGGAGGTGAAATACGATCGGACGGGGCGGGCTACCTCGCCGGCATAGGTCGTAGCGTTGTCCCAACCGATGAAATTCCACATCACGGTATAAAGCCCCATGCTCAGCGTGGAGAAATGCGGGTCCCGGATGGCAGGTGCAGGCATGGACAACGGGGCATGATGGACGCAGAGTAATCCGACGGTCAATAAAAAAGGGGTCATTACCAGGATACTAAGTACAATAGACACTTTTCCGACCGGAACGATACCGATTATGTTAAGCAGCGCGGAGGCCCAGATGATGGCCAGACAGACCGGTACTTTATAAAGGGCCGCCGCAGGAAAAAAGAAGGCCGCATAGGTGACAAAAAGTACGGGATAGATAGCCAGGTCGCAAAAGGTATAAAGCCAGGTCCACCACCCTTCAAAAAAAGCCCAGCGGATGCCAAGGGCGTTTTTTACCCATTGATAATACCCACCTGTGACGGGCATAAGGCTATTGAGCTCAAGGACAGTGAGGATAGTGGGGACATCCCAAAGCAGGGGAGTGATCAGCAGCAGCAGGAGTGCACCATGGGTTCCGACATACGAAAACAGCGGCTCGAGGCCATAAGGCCCGCCGGAGACGGTGAGAAAAATGACGGCTGCAAGCTGCAGCGGACGCAGCTTGCCCGGAGTACGTGTCCGGCGACCTGCGTCCGATGGATCTGGCATTGGGTGCATGGGCATAAAAATAGCATATATTGGAATATGCCTAACCTCAAAAAATACCCCTTTTACCTGCGGAGCACGGTAATCCTGTTTGGACTGGTATTATGCTCGTATGCACTGGCCAATCTCCGTAGTATCCTGATCCCCTTTTCTTTTGCGCTGTTCCTGGCCGTTTTACTGAATCCCCTCGTGGATAAGCTCGAACAATGGAAACTGCCAAAGGTAGCAGCTATCCTGTTAGCGCTGGCGTTCGCAATTGTGGCCATCGCCGGGATCTGGTATTTTCTGGCGGCACAAATGATGCATTTTACCGATCAGCTCCCGGCTTTGCAACGAAAGACGGACCAGTTGATGTCACAGGTACAACATGACCTGTCCTCCAGGATACCCCTGGAAAAGCAAAATCAATACATCAGTGAGGCAAAGGCAGGCATTAAACCACTGGTAGGAGAGCTGCTGGGCTCCGTGATGGGAACGCTGACAACGGTCTTCCTGCTCCCGGTCTATACCTTCCTGATGATCTATTATAAGACGCTGATACTGAACTTTCTTTATGAGATCTTTGCCGAAGAGAATGCCCGGGAGGTAAGTACGGTGCTGCGGCAGGTGAAGGGTGCGATACAGAGCTATATGTATGGGCTGCTGATCGAAGGGCTGATCGTGGCAGCCTTAAATACCCTGGCGCTGGTGATATTGGGTGTTCCCTATGCTATTCTCCTGGGAATATTGGGAGCTATTCTGAATGTGCTGCCTTTTATCGGCGGCGTCATCGCCGTGCTATTGCCGGTAATAGTGGCGACGATCACAAAGGATGGGTTCAACACGCAGATCGGGATTATCATCAGTTATATTATTATCCAGTTTGCGGACAATCATTTTCTTATCCCTTATATAGTGTCCGCAAAGGTGAAGATCAATGCGCTGATCTCGATCGTGGCAGTGTTGCTCGGAGGCGCAGTGTGGGGCTTGTCAGGAATGTTTTTGTCGATCCCTTTTATCGGGGTACTGAAGATCATTTTTGACAGGATCCCCGAGATGAAGCCATGGGGAAGACTGCTCGGCGATGAAGTGCCGGTGCGCAGACCCGGACGCCCGAGGGTAAAGGTACAGGCGGATTAGACAATATAGTGCGGAACGAAACGGCTAAGGTTGTCAGTGACAAGATCTTTGGATTCACGAATACCCATGCCGGCAGGCTCCTGACCGATGATCCAGCTGCCAAGGACGGGGTAATTGCCGTCAAAATCGGGAAGGGGATACAGCTGCTGGAAAATATATCCTTCTTTTCCATAGTCACCACCTGTCTCCTGAAGCACGGTATTGTCGCGGAAAAGCTGGATATTGGCGCCTTCCCGGGACAGAATAGGCTTTTTGACATAGTCGGTAAGCCCTCCACTGTCAAAATAGGCGGGCAGCAGATAAGGACAGTCAGGATACAGCTGCCAAAGAATAGGGAGAATAGCCTTGTTCGAAAGGATCATTTTCCAGGCAGGTTCGATCCAAAGTGTTTTGTTCTTATCCTTCAGGATATTGGCTCCAAACTCCTCCCCTGCCATCCATTCCCAGGGGTATAGCTTAAAGATGTTGCGAACAGGCTGGTCCTCCATATCCATAAAGACCTCTCCGGCAGGGTCCCAGCCAATGTCATCTATAAACAATAAACGCGTATCCAACCCGCCCTGGATGGCGCAATCGCGCATATATTCGGTATTGGTAAGATCTTCCAGCGACTGCTTTACACAGGAGAAATAAAGGGGGCTGGGATAAAGATAATTTTTCAGATGCCGCCAGTAAGCAATAAGCTTGTCATGTATGCTGTTGAACTGGTCCTTGTTTTTATCAAGATCCTGCAGCCAGAACCATTGTACAATGCCCGCCTCATACAGGCTGGTGGGCGTGTCGGCATTAAATTCAAGCAACTTTAGTACGCCATCCCGGTAAGCAAAGTCGAAGCGGCCATAGATGGCCGGATGATCTTCTATCCAGGTTTTTTCAATGTAGGGGATAAAAGCTTCGGGAATGGAAAACCGGTTGTAGAGGTTGTTGTCCATGACATGCTGGACGGCCCCCAGGCAAAGATCCCAGAGTTCGGCCGATGCCTTTTCGATGTACAGAACCTCATCCATGCTAAATTCATAACAGGCACTCTCGTCCCAGTAGGGTACGTTCGTCGTGTGGAAGCCAAAGCCTAGCTTTTCTACCGCCCCCTGCCACTGGTTACGGGGTTGAATCGAAATCCTTTTCATGCTGCTGTATGATATGTTATGAAGATACGGAATAATGAGAGCCAAAGCCGCCGCGGACGATCCCTATCTTACCCGTATTGCCACCTACATTACTGCGTTCGCTGATAGCCCCGGAATAATAACCCGCGCGACGATAGACTCCGTTATAATAGCTGCCGTATGGCCGGAAGGCATAGAACCAAAGGGCAGCATGGCCATAGTTGTAGGTCCGGGTATAAGGAGCGGTTGAATCACTGCGCACATAGACTCTGTTGCCGCTTTGCCAATCATTGGACGGGCGATGGCAGGACGCCAGGGCGGCGGTGATGAGTATGAGTTGTATGTGTTTCGTTTTTTTCATTTCACGGTAATGAATATCTGGTAATCTTTTTTTACGCTGACATTTTTAGTGTCTCCATCCGAACTTTCCGCGTCAGTGCTGAGCATTCCCAGGGCGGGCACAGTATCCCTGTGCTCTACCGTCGAATACTCCTTAAAATTGACCCACACTTTATGCCGGGTAAGTACGACGTCATGCGTACTGTCGACGTGCTCCACAGAGACAGCCGTTTCGATAGACCCGGCTTTATCGACCGTATCGGTCGTATCTTCATTCTTACTATTACAGGCGCCGGCGAGGAGAAGGATAGAAACGGACCAGATTTTCGTTGTCATGTGTCTGTTGGTTAGAAGACGTAAAGATACCAGACAACGGGAATGCCGGAAATGAAATAGGGAATACCGGATACGGGCTCAGACAAATGGAAAAGTATGGATGATGAATGGCGGCCACCCCACCGAAGTGACGCAGCCGCTTAATGTTTAATATCCTGTGTTCTGCTTCAAATTATTGTTCTTGTCAAGTTCATCCTGCGGGATAGGGAATAAAACGCGGAAGTCACCGTTGGGCTTGTGAGAGAGCCAGGATTTGGTGGTGAAAACCCCAAACCGGATCATGTCGCTGCGGCGTCTTCCCTCCATAGCGAATTCCCAGCCCAGCTCATCGAGGAAGCGGCCATATTGAATATCAGAACCGCCATTGCCAGCCCCGGGCTGGATCACGTCATTAACAGCGACTCCATACTGATAGACACTACCCTGTTGTAGTTGGGCGCCGGTGACGACGGCCTTGGCCGGATTGGCTTTGAAGCTGCGCTCGCGCACCTGGGTGACAATGGCAGCTGCATCATCGGCATGACCGGAGCGTAACAAAGCTTCTGCTTTCATCATAAGCACATCTGCATATCGGAAGAAGGGACAGTCATTGCTGAGATCGTACAGCGCACCCATTTTAAACTCGTATTTGCCCAGGCGAAAGCCATCTATTTCCTGCGATGAATCGATGCCAGGCAGGCTGTTGATGAATTCCAATTTATGGCCTGAGGTGGAAAGGGGCGGATATTCACAGCCCAGCTGCTGGCCCGTGTTGGCGTCATATTGGGGGCCTTGTATCCAGGTGGTCTTCAACCGCAGGTCATCGGGATCGAAGGACTTGATAAACTGGGGAATCGCGCAAATGCCACCCCATGGTGAATTTTGGAGGTTATAAGAATGCTGGCTGATGGGCTGCAGGGTATGTAGCTCCAGGTTGAAGCCAGCGGCATATTTTTCGTCGAAAGGGATCGCAAATACGATCTCCGGGGAATTTTCATTGTCCGTCTTGAATACGTCCGACTGGTTGGGATCCAAAATATATTTGCCGGTATTGATCACGGAGTCGCAGGCAATACGGCAGCTATCCCATTGCGGTGTGCCCGTGTAGACGCCCGCGTTCAGGTACATTTTAGCCAGCAGGGTATAAGCGGCATATTTGTTCATCCTTCCATAAGTCGATTTGTCGACATTGCTGCTGAGCAGGGGCATAGCGCTGTTGATCTCGCTGATAACAAAATTATAGACATCCTTTCGAGAGCTCTGAGTAGGCAACGCTGCCCCCTTTGTGTCGTAGCTGGTAACAATAGGGACATTGCCGAAATTATCACAGAGTACATAGTAGTACAGCGCTCGCACAGCCTTCAGCTCAGCCAGTATCTCGTCTTTGCCTGTCGTGACAGGGATCTTTCCTGACGTGATCTGAAAGATCACACGATTGCAGTTGGTGATACCCGCGTAACAATAACCCCAGACCGTTTCTATGTGTGGCTGGAGTGAATTAAAAGTATGCAGGTGCATGGTCTTGTACACACCACCGTCCACCCAGCCATTAGGCCGGGCGGGTATGACGAGTTCGTCGGCACAGATCTCTTCAAGGTCATACAGTGCATCCCAGCCCATTGACAAGTCGCGAAGAGAAGCGTAAGAAGGCCCAACAAGGGAGTTGAGATCGTCTTTTGTCGGAACAAAAGTATCTGAATCGATAGTGGAATATAATAAATTGTCCACCTTGGTGCAGCCGAAACAAAGAAGGCCGGCCAGCAAAGCGTATATTGATAATTTCTTTATCATATAGTTTATTTTTGCAAATTAGAAAGTCAGGTTTACGCCAATTGTATAGGTGCGTGTGGTCGGATATTTGTCCCTGCTGTCATCGCCGTAAGCCAGGGGTTGTGATGGGTCCTGTATCATTACTTCAGGATCAAGCCCTTTGTATTTGGTGATCGTAAGCGTGTTGAGGGTTGAGACATAGACACGGGCCGCCTTGACCACCTTGTTGTGCATATTGAAGTTATACCCCAACGTGACGTTGTCGATCTTCCAGTAATTGCCATTCTCGATGTAATAGCTGGTGTATTCGAGCACATCGTTGAGCTGGGCTTTACCAAACACCTTATTATATGCGGACTTCAGACTATTGTATTGTGTAATGGTTGGATTTTCGTAATACATGCGCTGGAAGTTGAGATTCTGAAAGCCAAAAGCGCCCCGCATGGTGACGGACAAGCTGAGGTTCCTATATCGGAAAGTATTGTTCCAGCCAGCATAGTATTTCGGGATGCCGTTGCCAAGCACCCGTTTGTTATTGGCATCTTTGTCCAGGGTAGTCTTACCGTCATTGGTAGCATACACCCATTTCCCGTCGCTGGTAATGTCGACCACCTTATAGCCATAAAAGTTACCGATGGATTTGCCAACCTGTATACGGTGGGTCGAGGTCTGGATGGGCTCACCCGTATAACCGGCATCGAAGAAATCAACGGTGGTCTGATATAGACCGTTTGACAACTGGACGAGGCGGTTGTCATTATGAGAGCCATAGATGCTGGAATTCCACTGGAAGCTCTTGGTAGAGACCGGGATAAAGTTTAGCATGGCTTCCCAACCTTTATTCTGCATAACGCCGACGTTGGCATAGATAGTTGGGTAGAGATACGGCGGAGTAGGTACATTGTATTGGTACAGCATGTCCCTTGTCTTCCGGTTGTAGTAATCGAAGGTACCACTGATCCGGTTGTTCAGGATGGCAAAATCCAGACCAATGTTGATCTCGGTCTTTTTCTCCCATTTCAGGTCGGGATTGGGATTCTGCGCAGGCTGCAGGTTAGGAACCCAGACTCCGTTGATCAGGGTATAACCGGAGTAACCCAATAACGGCAAGGCCAGGTATTCGTCTCCCGGAGCAGTACCAGTGACACCATATCCGGCGCGAAGCTTGAGGTCATCAAATATGGTCTGATCTTTCATAAACGCCTCTTTGGTAATACGCCAGCCCGCAGACACAGCGGGGAAGTTACCGAACTTATGATTTGCTCCGAACTTGGAGGAACCTTCATGGCGGATGCTGGCTTGCAGCAAATATCTGTCCTGGTAGTTGTAGTTGAGACGACCGAAAAAACCAACCAGGTTGGAATGCGCCTTGTCGGTGTGCTGTACAGCAATACCTTCTTTCAGGGCATTACCCAGGCCAATGTTGTCCCAGCCAAACACATCCGTGGGGAAATCCCAGTTCTGCATCCACGAATTCTCATAGGTGTCATCCTGGTAGCTGAAGCCTCCCAGTGCGGTCAAACTGTGGTCGCCGAATTTTTTATTGTACTCAGCCGTCAGCTCCAGGAGATTGTCGGTAGAAGTCTTGTCACCATAGGAAGCATACCCGTTCCTGCCATCCCGGGTCGAGGAGATATTCTTTTTTGATTCGGCATAACCACGGGTCTGGTAGTATTTAGTTGTAGCCGCCAGGCCTTTAAAACGAAGCCCGGGTATGGGCTCGAACAACAGCGATCCGCTATAACGTGTATTGATGGCATTGTTCTCCCCATGGCTTTCCCGGAGCATAGTGACAGGATTCTGGTAAACGTAAATGCTTCTTTCCTGCCAATTGCCTGCTGAATCTTTGACCTGGTCTGTCGGGTTGCGAATGACTGCCTGCCGGTAGGTAAGCGTACTAAAACCGGTGCCGTCGCCCGTAGTATAATATTTATTATTGGAACTGACTATGTCGGCCATGGCTTTCAGCTTGCCGTCGAACATGCTGTGATTAATATTCAAATGCCCGGTAAAGGTCTTATTGTCAGAGTTGAGAAAAATACCCTGCAGACCACGATAGTTGACATCGGCGACATAATTGGTCTTGCTATTGCCGCCCCTGAGACTAAGGTTATGGATTTGAGAAAACGGAGTGCGGGTAACCTCCTTAAACCAGTCTGTACTGTGACCATAGTCAATGCGGTTGGAGCCCTGCGCAGCAAGCCTTTTATAGTCGGCTGCATCCAGCAGATCGAGCTTTTTGGCGATCTGCTGAACACTAAGACTGCCACTGTAGTCGATGGTAGGCTCCGAATTGGCTCCGGCTTTCTTGGTTGTAATAAGAATGACACCGTTGGTGCCACGGGTGCCGTAAATAGCGGCCGCAGAGCCATCTTTCAGCACATCGACCGATTCGATGTCTTCCGGGGCAACAGTATTGAGATTGCCGGGAATGCCATCTATGAGTATCAAGGGTTGGGAACTGGAAGCCAACGACGTGATACCGCGAAGCATAATGACGGAGTTGCCGGTGGGGTCACCGCTGGGGACACTTACGGATACACCCGCGACCTTACCTTGTATAAGCTGCCCGGCGTCGATAACGCTTCCCTTCACAAATTCACTTGCTTTTACACTGGCTACAGCGCTGGTGATGTCGGACTTTTTCTGTGTACCATAACCGATCACGACGACCTCATTGAGATTGCTGGCAGTGGGTTTGAGGTCAATAGAGAGCGAGGTTTTACCCGCAATGGTAAGTTCCTGTGATTCATAGCCGACAATGGAAATGAGGATCGCATTTTCGTTCTCAGGCAGGTCGAGAGCAAATTTTCCGTTGACGTCCGTGACTGTGGCGGCCTTGCTGCTTCTGGCTTTAATGGTAACACCCTGGATTGGCTGCTGGGACTGAAAGTCCCGGATAATACCTTGAATATGTACCGGAGGAGAAGCAGGAGCCGCTTCTGCAAGGAGGAGTCCCGTGAAGGACAGTAATAGACATAGGAGTCTTTTCATAAACGTTAAGTTTTATGGTTAGCTAAAAGAATGCTACAGGGAATAACATATCCGTTCAGCCAGTTAACCAGACTTAACCAGGGCTGAGCAATCGTATCTATCGTTTAGACTAAATTAATGTCAAATTAACAATTATTCAATGCGGATATTAACCGCTTATTTGCAGGAATTAACTTTAGATGGGAACTGGTCCGAAAAAGAATGGAGTTACTGCAGGCTGCGCTCATAGTGCAGCGCAGGGATCTCGACATCATGGAATCCCTTTTTAAGGAGGCGTGCCTGGAAGGCCTGCTGCACCTCGTATTCGCCATGTACGATGAAGAGAGCCTTAACTTTTTGAGGGTCCTGGCAGGAGAGGAATTGGCTCAGATCCTCAAAGTCTCCGTGTGCGCTCATACTGCGGATGCTGCCTATTTCCGCGTGGACTTCATGGAGGATACCGAAGATATGAACCTCTTTGGCGCCGGCCATCAGGCGGCCCCCCAAAGAATGGGGTTCGCAATATCCTACCATTAAGATGGTATTCCGGCTGTTTTCGATGCTGTTGCTGATATGGTGTTTGACCCTGCCTGCATCGGCCATGCCGCTGGCGGAGATAATGACACAGGGCTTGTCGCGATAGTTGAGAAGCTTGGATTCTTCGACGCTCTTGATGTATTTGAGACCTTTAAAAGAAAAGGGATCGCTATCCGTCTCAAGTATTTTCTGAATTGTTTTATTGAAATACTGGGGATAGCTCTTGACAATTTCTGTAGCGGCTACGCTTAAAGGGCTGTCTACATAATAGTCGACGTCGGGAAGACGATGCTCTTCCTCCAGTTGGTTGAGGGCGAAGAGTATCTCCTGTGTACGGCCGACGCTAAAAGCGGGAATGATGAGCTTGCCTTTTTTCTGAAGACAGGTTTTGTCGATCCATTGCAGCAGCATATCCGGCGTAGTATCGGCCGGATCATGCAGGCTGTTGCCATAGGTCGATTCTATTAGTATATAGTCGGCCTGAGGAAATACTTCGGGAGAACGAAGGATAACATCCCGGTATCTGCCTACATCACCACTGAAGGTGAGATGCGTTTCTTTTCCGTCTTCCTTTATTTTAAGATGTACGGCAGCGCTGCCGATGATGTGACCGGCATCCGTGTACATGACCTGTACGTTCTCATCGATGGTAAACCACGTCCCATATTCTACGGTGACAAAAAGTTCGAGTGCGCGTTGTGCATCTTCTTCGTTATACAGGGGCTGCAAATAAGGCAGGCCCTCTGCCTTGCGCCTCTTATTGGCGTATTTTACTTCATCCTGCTGGATACCGGCGGAGTCTTCAAGCAGCACGTTGGTCAATTCTTTTGTCGCAGGGGTACAGAAGATCTTTCCACTAAAACCGTCTTTCACCAGCTTGGGGATGAGGCCGCTATGATCGATATGGGCATGAGAAAGGATCAGGTAGCTGACTTCGGCGGGCGTGAAGCCCCAATTGCGATTGAGCACATCCGTTTGAGCGCCCATGCCCTGGAACATACCGCAGTCCAATAAGTACTTTTTACCATTATTTAAGGTAAGGAGATGTTTGGAGCCGGTGACAACACGAGCCGCGCCGTGGAAAGCAATTTTCATATTTTATGATTATCCGGGTAAATGTAGTGAAAAACCCGGTACTATATTTACCAGTCTATACGCGATGGCCGGCTTAACCAGCGATGGGGGGATTTGTCTTGTCTGCGGCGGATTTTACTTTAAAGGACCAGGTGATAAAAACTTCAGCGACTTCTTCGCCTGCTTTATTGGTACCAAGGGACCGTGCCCGGAAGGTTTCACCCTGACCGCTGGCGAAAGCCCTTTCGATGGTCTGCCGGATATGATCGCCATCCATACAGGAGAAATAGGTCACACCAGTGGCTTTTTTAAAGAAATTCGCTTCCATTTTTACGACCAGCATGGATACGGGCGGATCTTGCTGGTAAGTATGAGTCATTGCCAGAGCGCCTGTGCTCATTTCTGCGGCCATGTTGAGACAGGCAAAATAGGTGGATCGGAACGGGTTTTGCGAGAACCATTTATAAGGGATGCTGACAACGCAATGCTGTTGATCGATCTCGCGGATCCTGAGCCCCGAAAAATAAGCGCTGGGTATACGTGCAAACAGGTAGAGCCGAAATTTCAGCGGATGCCGCATCAGCCGGATAAATTTTTCAGAGCTGGTCATTGATCATTTTGTTTACTGGATCCTATTGTTTACTGATCTCGACGATGGTCGCGACTACGCTATTGGCATCGCCGTCGACGGTGAACTGCATGTTGCCTTTGGCGGAGCTTTTAAACTTTACATTATGGATAAGCTGGCTGCCGAGGACGGCATTCAAGCGGGTCGAATAGTCCTGGCCGGGGTTTTGGGACAGCTTGTTGTTGATGCCATACCAATCCAGCGGCTGTTTGCTAACGACTACAGCCATCTGGTCCCGCGTGCCGATGGAATCAGGCATCAGGCTCTTGTCTTTGGGGAAGAGGCGATAGCCGGTGATGCCACAAAAAGGAGAGTATTTTGTTTTGGCAGGTATATCCGTTCGCGGATAGGGGAAAAGAGTATAGCTGGTGCCGTCTGTCTCTTTGCCAAACACATACACATAAGACTCTGTCGAGTTACGAACTTCCATTTTAAAACGGGTGCCCATTTTGACCGGGGAGATCGTTTCAAAGACATTGCCATTTTTTACCTGGAGCGGGATATAATCACCGGAGAGCGTTTTTTTACCTTCATAATGTACCTGGACAAGGCCTATTTCACAGGCGAAGGGCACAGCAGCGGCGGCGCCGGTCTTGTCCATCGGTTCAAGACCATAGGCCTCCCGTACGAAGTACTTAAAGTCGGGATAGCGCACCCAGGCAAATCCATTGTTCCCCCATTTGGAACTCCAGCTGTTCATGATGAGGAAGGCCCCGCCATATTTTCGATCGTCATACCCCACTACACACTGAGCGTGGCCACCGAAGCCCATCATCTGTCGGTCCTCGGGAGCAGGTGTCCAGACATCCTGTCCAAACATCGGCTGCATATAGCTGCCGCCGACCATCATACCGATGACGACGGGAGCGCCCTGCGAAAGGTTTTCTTTAATAGCGTGAAGGTCGATGACGTTATTGCGATCGCCGGGTGTCAGTCGGTTGAAGCCGCGCATTTTATACTGGCGGGCCATCTCCAGCAGCTGCTGGTCGGGCTGACGCGAGCAATCCTGGTCGTCGTAAGGAAACTGGGCATAGGGGACAGATCCGCTCCTGGTCATAAATTCCATGGCTTTCTCGATATACGAGCCCTGGCAGTTTTCGAGACCGATCTGGTTATATAGAAGGAAGGGCTGTATTTTAATGTGTTAGCGTCCTGGCCGGTACGAGCTGCTTCCGCGATGGTGCGGGCGCCATAGGCGCTGCTCCAGGCGACACAGCTACCCTGATGCCCCTGATCGCCTACGGCTGGCGCATATTTCTGCAGGTTGACGGCTTCAGGAAGCGGGTTTTTGGTCGTATCATCCGATAGCGGCTCATAGATGTTTGCTTTCTCGAATTGTTTGGGATCAAGGTATCCGCCTGTCGTGAGCTGCTGGGCTACCTGGTGAATGGCTGCGCTCCCGCAGCCGGTACGACCTAAAAAGAAGTATCCGCCTACAAGGATAACGAGTAAGAAAATGAGGCCGCGGCCGCGGAAGAGACCAAGCAGCAGCATAATGATCCCAAAGAGACCTCCTCCTCCGCCGCCGCCGGAGTTAAAACCTCCACCTCCGCCACCACCTGAATCGTCACCACTGTTGCTGTCGGGGTCCTGGGGATCATCGACCATACGAATAGGGGGCATAGGAGAATTTTTTGATTACCCTAAAATAAGGAAAAATTATGCTATATGTGCGTAATGCCCTAAAGCTCGATCTGATTACGCAGCAGGTCCCCGAAGACGTCGCGGCGGCGGATGAGACTGGCTTCACCGTCTTTGACAAGCACTTCAGCCGGTTTATAACGGGAATTGAAATTGGAGGACATTTCAAAGCCGTAGGCGCCGGCATTGCGGAAGACGAGATAATCCCCTTCGCGGACTTCATTGATGGTGCGGTCCCAGGCAAAGGTGTCGGTTTCGCAGATATTGCCGACGACGGAATAACGTTTGGGCGTCCCGTTGGGGTTACTGATATTCTCGATGCGATGGTAGGCGTCGTAGAACATAGGCCGGATGAGGTGATTGAATCCGCTGTCGACGCTGACAAAGGTGGCAGCATCCGTTTCTTTTATGACATTTACCTTAGTGACGAAGTAACCGCTGGCGCTGACCAGGAATTTACCGGGTTCGAACCAGACCTGTAAGGGATGGCCGCCGGGGCCGGAGCTTTGCGACCCGAAAACGGAGGCATGGCTGGCGATCGCTTCCTCGACTTTCTCTGACAGAAGCTGGATATCGGTTTCAGAGTCGCCATCCTGGTAAGGCACTTTGAATCCGCCGCCGAGATCGATGAATTTAAGGTTTTTGAACCTGGGTATCAGGTCAAAGAGAATGGCTATGCCTTTTACAAAGACGTCGACGTCTTTTATTTCGCTTCCGGTATGGATATGCAGGTCGGCAATGTTGAGGTCGTACTTTTCGACGAGCTGCAGGACCTTGTCGGCCTGGTCGACGGGAATACCGAACTTGCTCTTGTCGTGCCCGGTAGAGATCTTGAGATTGCCGCCGGCCATGATATTGGGTCGGAGACGAACGCCCACCGGATAGCTGTGCCCGAATTTTTGTCCAAACTTCTCCAGGTTGGAAAGGCTGTCGATATTGATGATGATGCCAAGGGAGACGGCTTCTTCTATTTCGTCAAAGCCGATGCCATTGGAAGTATACAGTATCCGGTTGGGCGGGAAGCCGGCATGCAGAGCCAGCTTAGCTTCGTTGATGGAACTGCAGTCGATGTTTGCGCCGAGGCTGCAGATATATTTTAAGATGTTGACGTTGGTGAGTGCTTTACAGGCATAAAAGAACAAGGTATTGCTGTTGCTGAATGCAGTGGTCAGCTTGTTGTATTGTTCTTTTATCTTTTCAGCGTGGTAGACATATAGTGGGGTTCCGAATTGTTGGCCGAGGCTTATCAAATATTCGGGAGATAATTGTTCTGACATGATTGGGTTGCCTGGGTTTTAGTGATCAGTGTTCATCGGAGGTGTCGGGGTTCCGTTCGTGAGGCGGCTGCTCGCCGCTGTCATCACCATAATCGTCTTCGCCGCCGTCTTCGTCGGACTCCTCGGAAGCGGGATCATGCGGTGTGGCATCATCGACGTCGCCCTCTTCATCACTCTCGGAGGAGGGCTCGCTTTCAGGGCTGCTTTCGTTGAGGCCGGACCCGGTTTCAAGGTCGTTTTCGACGGAAGCCGCGTCGGTATCGGCTGTTTCGTCGGACTCTTCAGCGGCGGTGTCCTGGGACTCTGCACCTATAAGCAGTTGGCCCAGCTCGGTCACGACGAGCGGCGTTTCACCTTCCGGTATCAGCGTTGCGCCGGCAGGGGTATGGTTGATAAGAGTAGGTTCGACAATGGTTTCGGCAAAGACCTCTTTGAGCTTGGGCAGATCGGCAGCGGAATTGATACCGAAATAGTCCATAAAGGTTTTGGAAGTTGTGTAAACGAGGGGTTTACCCGGCATTTCTTCGTTGCGCCCGGAGATGATGATCAATTCTTTCTCGAGGAGCTTCTGTATGGAATAGTCGCTGCTGACGCCACGGATCGCTTCGATCTCCCCCTTGGTGATGGGCTGTTTGTAGGCGACGATGGCAAGGGTTTCCAGCGCTGCGGACGAAAGTCGTTTGAGAAACTTTTCGCCGTTAAGCTGGGCGACGGTCTTGTGAAAATCTTTCTTGGTAAGGAATTGCCATCCGCCGCCGCTTTCTCTTACTTCGAAGGGATAGAATTCGGAAGCATACTTCTCGATGATGCCGTCGATGGACGTTTGGATCTGTTCGAGGGTAATCTTTTCCTCCATAAATCCAAAAGCGTTGTTGATCAGCTCTGTGATCTCCATGGAGGTCAGAGGCTTGTCGCTGGCGAAGATCAGCGCTTCGATGTGGGGGATGATGTTTCCGATTTCCATATGTAAAGTTTTGGCCCTCTCCGGATATTACCCCTGGAGTGCAGCGGCGCCACTGACGATCTCGGTGAGCTCGGTGGTGATAGCAGCCTGGCGTGCACGGTTATAGGAAAGACGCAATGACTTGAGCAGCTCGTTGGCATTGTCGCTGGCCTTATCCATGGCTGTCATACGAGCGCCATGCTCGGAGGCGTTGGCGTCCAGTACAGCTTTATACAGCTGGGTGTTGAGGATTTTGGGCATCAGCTCGGCAATAAGTTCTTCCTTGCTGGGTTCGAAGATGAAGTCTACGTTGGAGGCGCCCTGCTTTTTCTCCACCTTGGGGATGGGCAGGAAGCGTTCGAGCACGAAGGCTTGGGTAGCAGCGTTCTTGAAGTGGCTGTAGACGATCTCGACGACGTCGAATTCCTTGTTTTCGAAAGCTTTGACGGCAGCTTGTGCAGCAGCCTGAACGTTTTCGAAGGTGAGGTGCAGGAAAATATCTTTATAGGTATCTGTTACCTTGAAATTGTTTTTCTGGAAGTGTTCGAAGCCT
The DNA here is from genome assembly GCA_036499285.1 of Puia sp. Lineage (GTDB taxonomy): Bacteria > Bacteroidota > Bacteroidia > Chitinophagales > Chitinophagaceae > Puia. Next base: position 59,657 of record DASYEB010000031.1, read on the forward strand.
TTTTTACCGATGGACCAGATGGTGACATTGCCTTTGCCGTCCTGGGCAGCGTACTTATCACGGATAGTGGCTTTTGCCAGCTTGATAAGGTTGGCATTATAAGCGCCGGCCAGACCACGGTCACTGGTGATGACGATGAGCAGCACTTTTTCGACGGTTCTTTCGGCAGCGAGGTTCATGCCTATCTCTCCTTCGGAGTTGCTGACGATGTTGCTGAGCAGTTCCTGGAGCTTTTGGGCATAAGGGCGCATCTGGATAATGGCATCCTGGGCGCGGCGTAACTTAGCTGCGCTGACCATTTTCATGGCCTTTGTGATTTGCTGGGAGTTCTGGATGGATTTGATCCGGTTGCGTACCTCTTTAAGTTGCCCTGCCATAGACTTTGGTGCTGTTTAAAATGGACGCAAAAGTAAGGAAAAATCCCTGCCCACGGTCTCCGTGGCAGGGATTTTTCCGCGGCCGCCCTACAACTTCCCGCAACCCGCCATAAGGGCGGCCCATCGTAGGCCCCGCCAGGTGCCAAAGGCACCGGTACACTACAACCACCCCAAGCCGAATAACCACCTGCACATAAACCATCCCTTCGAATGCAGCTTCCCCCCGCACATCCCCCGCACCCCCCGTCTTTTTTCCCATAATCCGCCACCCACTCTTGTCTTATTCCTATCCTGACGCGGCAATTCCAAAATAAAAACAGATTTTTGCACTATAACTATGGAAAAAAAGAACCTGTCTAACGAACGCAAAACCAGGCAGTCTACTGCCGGCAAAAAGACTATAGCGAAAAAGGATTCCCGCAAGACGGCGGCCACGCGCAAGCCGGGTAAGACCGGAGCAACCGGTATTATAAAAACGACCGATACGGCGGAGCGATCGGCACGAACCGGGAAAACGGGGGCCGTCGGGATCATCCGCGAAACGGGAAAGAACGGATCGGAAAATGGTGTTCCCGCTTCTGTAACGTCAAAACCACTGGCTATGTCTAAAGGGGGGAAAAGGCGGCTGCCGACTATCCTTATAACGAATGATGACGGCATCAGCGCTCCGGGCATCCGGAACCTGGTGGAAGCCGTTAAGGGACTTGGAAAGGTGGTGGTAGTAGCCCCTGACAAGCCACAATCGGGTATGGGTCATGCGATTACGATTGGCAACCCGTTGCGGCTGAACCCGATGCATCACCTTTTTGACGGGGTGGAAGCCTGGCAATGCAGCGGTACACCCGTGGATTGTGTCAAGCTGGCCGTGGATAAGGTGCTGCGCCGTAAACCCGACCTCTGCCTCAGCGGGATCAATCATGGGGCGAATCATTCGATCAATGTGATCTATTCGGGGACGATGTCGGCGGCGGTAGAGGCGGCGATCGAAAGCATCCCGTCGATTGGGTTTTCGCTACTGGACTATAGTGTAGAGGCGGATTTCACTGCTGCCCGCAAGTATGTGCGGATCATTGTAGAGCAGGTACTCTCCCGTCCTATGGATAAACACCTGATTCTCAATGTAAATTTCCCGGCGGTACCCGAAAGTCTGATCAAAGGGATAAAGATCAGCAGGCAGGCGTACGCGAAGTATGAGGAAGATTTTGTCGAGCGAAATGACCCGAACTCGAAAAAATATTACTGGTTGACGGGCAAATTCGTGAATTTTGACAGGGGCAGGGATACGGATGTCTGGGCGTTGGAGCATAATTATGTTAGTGTGGTGCCGGTACAATTTGACATGACGAATTACGTTCTAAAAAGCAAACTCGAAAAAACGTGGAAATCGTGATATTCAAAAAAGACAACCTCCGCCTGGGCATGGTGCTAGGGCTGGTGGCACCCATTATAAGCCTTGTCATCTACTATTTCGTCAAATTTTATCCCACCTATACGATAAAGGATTTTTTCGATTTTCTGAGGACGAATAAGTCGCAGATCACGGCAGTTTCCGTGCCTTGTCTGGTGCTGAACATTGCGCTTTTCACTTATTATATCAATTCCCATAAGGATAGTACGGCAAAGGGGATCTTTGCGGCCACCCTGATCTATGCGATCGTAGCCTTATTGTTTAAGTTTATTTGAGTTGACGCGGGACGGGACTGCGTCCGGCGTCCCTGGCGTATTTTGTAAATTCTTTTGGAACATCTTGGGTGAGACCTTATTTTTGCACTCCTTTTTAACCGGAGGACGATTGCCCGATAGTATAATGGTAGTACGACAGATTTTGGTTCTGTTTGTCTTGGTTCGAATCCAGGTCGGGCAACTAAAAAATTTATAATGTGTATTAATTTTATTGTCAAATTAATACAGTTAAAAAATTAGATTAATAATGGTTCTACTTTGGTAGGACCATTGTTGTTTAATGCTGTTGCTGCGGTTCTTTTGTAATTGAAAAACAGTGGCTCAAGAGTTAACGGGAACTAACAACACATATCATGCGATCTCTGGATTATTGAATATTAGGGTCGCCAAATATCTTTCGACTTCCGTTGCCAGGACATAGACCTTTCGTTTTTTCTTTAGCGTATGGATCTTATTGTTTGCAATGAGTTGATCAAACTTCCATCGTTTTATTTTGACAGCCTCCATGAACTCTGCAGCGGTTATAAACCTAGCCCCCACCCTGCGTTCTGTGGACAAGGCCACCTTAATTTGCTCTAACGTCAAAGCGATTTTCTGCAATTCGCTTCTTAGTGAATCAAGTTGGTCATCCGGAATTTTAACTATGATGTCTCCCTTGGCAAGCATGTATTAATGATTTTGTTTAAAGAAAATTTCTGACGTAGGCAGAATCTAAAAAAGCTGGAATCTGCTGTGCAATTACGCCGAATTCCATTTTGTGTCGACGTTACAGAATGCAGCCACTTAGCTATAGCTGATTGTAGCAAAGATACAATAATCTCAACTTAGCTATACTAAGTACTTTTATTGAAGAAACCCTCAAAATTAGACTATTACGTAATCAAAAAGGTTAAGGAAAGGCGCAACGAGTTGGGCCTTTCCCAAGCTGATTTGTCTTTTGAGCTTGGCGTTTCTATTGGATTTATTGGTCAGGTGGAAAGTCCGAACTATCCTGCGCATTATAATTTCAGACATCTTAATGAAATTGCGAAAATCTTGAAATGCTCGCTTTATGATTTCCTACCCAAAAACCCTATATAACTTCGGCTGCTAAAGTTAATAGAGTAAAATCATATATTACACAGCTCTATATGGTAAGCTATTCTGTAATTGGTTTAGGACCTCATTAATTGCACCGAAGTAGTATCATAATAATAATCGCTAATGGTACCGTCGATTATTTTTTTAACCATTTCATCAATGATGAAAACCGGAACCATAAACCATTCTTGAGCTTTTACCAGCCTCCCAAAACGATCAGGCATTTCAATTTCTAGCTTTGCCGAGGTAAAAAATCTATGAATAATCTTTTCAAGCTTTGTGCGATTGATATTAGCGAGTTTGTATGTGGCAATGATTTCCACATCAGCGAAAAGGAAAGTGGGGTCATTTTTTGCATTTACAAGGCGCTTTTTTACATCTCCTCCGGTTACCCCTATTTTATGGACGATGTTCCTATTTTCGATAACCATTGGATGATCCGATAGACTTCGAAGTACATATATAGTTCCACTTTCCTGGTCATCTTCACTATTTTCTCCTGAGAATAAAGGCCCTAAATCAGGTTCGGTTATGAATCTACTGGTCTCATCTTTATACATGGCGCGAAATAGCGACCTAAGCAGAATATTACTTTCGGTACCATTTGCATAAATAACTCTTAATCGCGCGTCATCATCACCATTGGGAGCCTTAAATGTCTCTCCAATCTCTGCTATAAATGCAATTTGGCCACCGATGATTAAGAATTGACCTTTCTTAAGTGTCGTTTTAGCAAATCCCGCATCTTTTCTAAACGGCACAGTGATTCTATACCCGCTATCAATATCTTGTTTTATTGCCGCAAATAGTAACTTGAACTGGTCGAAATCTTCGCAGCGCGTACGGTTAGCTATCTCTTCTGCTGCTCTTTTTTCTGCTCGAGATTTAACATGTTTTAAATTTGTGATAGAGTTTTCCTCAATCTCTTCAACGCCAAGTTGTGCTAACAAATCAGCATCATCTATATCAATCGGAATGTCGGTTGCTGGATTATATTTCCCATCCAAGAGATTTTGATGGTCTAAATTTTTAAGAAGGATCTTATACTCTTCGTGTTTGCAGATTTGATCGAGTCTGATTGCATAAAGTCTTTCAAAAATATCTTTATCTTCTCCATGTTCTGGTAATCGACCTCGTTCAATAACGAATTTTTGGATGTCTTCAAAGCCGGAAATAATTCGCTCTTCCCGCACATTATGACTATTGGTCTTGTCGGCATCGATGTCAATGCCGAGTTCTGCCAAAAGCTCATTATCTTCTTCAGTGAGTTTCTTATTTTTAGCCATTTTTTTCCTCGGCTTTTAAACGTGCTAGAAAAGCAATGCCTTGAGCCATTCGTTGTTCCCATGGGTCTGCGGATTTTATTTCCGGTAATCTACCTCGTTCTTTCTTGAACTTTAAAGCTCGTTTGGCAAGTTCCCTAGCTTCTTCTAATGATATATTCGGTTTTTTTCCTGAAATGACTTCTGCCATGGCTTTTAGACTTTGCTCTGTCATTGCCTTTGATAAAATTGAATAAGCTTCACTAAATGGATTAATACTATCAATCCAGTCAACATCCAGATCGCGCACGTCCATAGTAAACCTTCGAACTCCATCAATCAATGCCGTATTTGCTCGGCCACTTAATTCACCATCATTGTTAAGTTTTTCTTTTGCCATCTGGGTCAGGTTCAGTGCGGCAATGGCATGTTGCCGAACTGACTCCAAATCATCTTCGTCTAGTTCCGGATATTTATCTCTTATAATTTTCCCCATTCGAACTTGAGTCAGTTCTTGTGGCACTACATCTTCATCAAATAGGCCACGCTCAATAGTTTGTTTGTCTTGAGCAAAAGCCGCGATAACTTCATTCAGATCTTCTTGACAGGTTCTCTCTGCTTGTTTGCTTTTAGGTTGAGAAAGGCCCTTAATCTCGATTTGGAACAGGCCAATATCACCGTTAAATCCAATATTTTCCTTGCTTGGGTCATAACCCGCCTCTCCATAATCGAATCCTTGAACCGGTCCGCTCTGTTGATTCTTCGGTGTAAAATTAAACCTAGGTGCCAGGACTTGCTCCATCAACAAACTGGCCGAAATGGCCTTTAGAGTATCATTGACGGCATCCGAAACGGCGCCTTCAGAAGCATCCGGCTCGGCAATTAAATTTGTGAAACGTGCATGGGTTTTATTTGGAGCATCACGAGTTGCGCGACCAATGATCTGTACAATTTCAGTAAGGCTGGAACGATAACCCACAGTGAGTGCGTGTTCACACCAAATCCAATCAAATCCCTCTTTTGCCATCCCAAGGGCGATAATAATATCGACATGATCACGGTTTGTTTTTGCTTCTGGCAATTTTAACGACGCGGATACTTTATTCCGCTTTACGGCATCATCGTCAACCAGATCAGCGACCCGTATGGTTTTCCCTTCGCGCGTTCTGATTAAATGAAAACCAGTTTCAGGATCTATACCCAGCCAGTCGCCGAGTTCATGCATCACATGATTAACTTCCTTGATCTTGTCACCCATACTTTCACGGGAATTCACGCTCGGTATGTGGATGATAGTTTTTTCATTAGGATTAAGAACACTTAAAATCTCATCGGCATACGCCGCGCTATAAAAATAATATCCAATATTTAGGGTCTTAAGGTATTCATATCCATTGAGTTGTTCGTAATAAGTATAAGTGACTGTGTCGAATTTGGCTTCATCTTCAGGCATCAATACCGGGTTCGCATCTCCACGGAAATATGAACCAGTCATGGCCACGATATGTACCTTATCCCGCGCAACCAATTGTTTAAGTTGTGAACCAAGAACGTTGTCGTCATCGGAGCTAACATGATGGAATTCGTCAACGGCAATTAGAAGATCGTCAAAAATCTCGATTCCCAGTCGCTCTATAGCGAAACGGAATGTAGAATGTGTACAAACCAGCACCTTGTCTTCCCCTGCCAGGAAAGATTTTACCGCATTAACTTTGCTACCATCCTCTCCTGGAGAGTTACATAGATTCCATCTGGGCTCCACATGCCAGTCGTGATAGTAGCCATACTTTGTAAGGATTTCATTGGCAAAGCTTGATCCAATGGATCTTTCAGGCACGGCGATAATGGCTTGTTTGACTCCTTGGTTGTACAGCTTATCAAGCGCGATAAACATTAAGGCCCGACTTTTCCCGGATGCTGGAGGTGATTTTATCAGCAAGTATTGTTCTCCACGCTTCTCGTAGGCGCGTTCCTGCATTGGGCGCATACCAAGTTCATTCGATCTTGTCGAATTTCTGGTACTTTTATAATTGACAGTAACGGACGGTATGTCTTTTCTTTTGGTCATACAGCTTTTCCTTTAGTAGTCATTTGAGTGTATAGATGAAAGAGTTTTTCCAGGCGTTCTGTGTCATTTTTAAACCGGCGCCCAATGTAAATTCGCTCTAAAACCTCATCATTCCAATCATGGACACGACGTAAATCTTCGGGCATTTTTTTTGGATCATACAAGTCGGCAATTGTGGCGGGAAAATGACGTTCTCGTGCAATTAAGATTTCTTCAGCACAATTCGTCAAATCCATTTTATTTTTTTCTGTAAGTCGTGGTGCAGGAAAAGTGTTCCAACCGAGCGTGTTGGAATAAGAAAAATCTGTTCGCATACGGACACATACAGTGCCAATCCAAACGTAATGGAGGCGAGAAGCAATTAACGCCATATTCCATAGAGGAGCATCATATATTGCATAAATCTTATTAGTCACTAACGCCCTATTGTTCAAAATTCCACATGGCAAAAAATCTCTATTCTCAGAAGTAATAGCAGGAATAGCAATTGTATGGTGTTTGCCAATATTCATTTCCCGCATCTGATGTGCACGCTTTGCCATCTCATTTGCGCCTTTATCACTACTTGCCAAGCGCATTTCTCGGACGCGCTCAATTCTCTCTCTAATTGAATTGATCCGCATTGCCTCCTCAAGAAATTCATCTTCAACCCACAAAACGAAGCGTTCGATACCTCGAATAAACTCAGCAGACCCATAAATTCGACGTAGGAATTTTTGTTGTTGTTCTTTCGAAAGTTGAAGAGCATCCTTTTCATCTCTTGACAAAAGAAGGTTTCCCCCATCTACAGGCTTATTGCCGAATTTCATTTCAGCGATTTGGCAAACTGGTTTAGGAACTTTACTCACAATAATATTTTCAGAGGCAGTCAGGTAGGCATTTATGTTGCTAACCTTTTTCTCAATTGTCTCGCCATTTTCTCCGGCAGAAAATATCCGCCGTACTGCACCTATTCTATTTGTCATACCAACTATTACAACGGTTACGCCAGCGTTATAACTTGCCAGATTATTCCATTTGAATGAGGTGTGGGCGAAAGAAATTTCATGACCAGTTCTGAAAATTAATGGCCAAAGAATTGAAACTTGCTGTCCTTGACATATTGAATTGGTAGATACAAAAGCCGAAGCTGCACTGGTATGTTTACCGTATTCAGCCGCTTTCATGAACCAGCCAGCTACATAATCCAACGATTTCCAAGAGGTTGTCCTATCTTTAAATATGGCTTTCAAATCGGCTTTTTGTTCATCCGATTGCCAAGTAGAACCTAGATAAGGAGGGTTTCCACAAATATAAGTTTCCCCTCCCTCATTCTTGAAGCCAATTTCTGCTTGGTCAAGAGGTTTGCCAAACAAGTCATCTACATACAATTCAACATCCATACCAGTGGGAGGGCATATAGATAGCCAGTTTATTTTCAATGAATTACCACAAGTAATCCAATTTTCAGCATTGAGCGGTAGAAATTCTGCCAAAGCCAATTTTTGGCCACGATAAAGCACATCGCATTGAAATTCTGCAATAATGAGTGCTAGTCTGGCAACTTCTGCCGAAAAATCCCGAAGTTCAATCCCTCTGAAGTTGGTTAAAGGAATTTCTGTCGGACGATTGCTCTCACTACGTCGTTTATTGATTTCATTCTCAATCTCTCTAAACTGTTTATAGGCAATTACCAGGAAATTTCCAGATCCGCAAGCTGGATCAAACACCCGAATGCGAGATAATCGTTTGCGTAAGTTAAGAAGCTTTCTAGCATTGTCACCTGCCTCTCCCAATTGTGTCTTAAGCTCATCAAGAAAGAGTGGATTTAGCACCTTTAAGATATTAGGGACAGAAGTGTAGTGCATTCCCAATGCACCTCGTTCATCTTCATCAGCAACAGCTTGAATCATTGAGCCGAAAATATCTGGATTGATTTTTTTCCAATCCAGATTGCCGACATGAAGCAAATAGGATCTTGCTATCCTTGTGAATTTCGGCGTTTCAGTCGATCCGGAAAATAATTGCCCATTGACATATGGAAATTTATTAGCCCAATTCTTGACTTTCTTTTCAGCGCGCTCCTCCTGTTTAATATCCATTGCCCGAAAGATCTCACTAACAATCTCATGAGTATCAGACGAATCACCAGCACTCATCTGCCGCACAGTTTCTGTGAAAAGACCATCTCCTATGAATATATCTGTGTCTTCAGCAAAGAAGCAGAAAATCAAACGGGCTAAGAAATGGTTCATGTCATGGCGTCGTTCTGTTTTTGCCCATTCCGGGTTATGACGCAATAATTCTATATAAAGTTTATTTAGCCGGCTTGTAGCTTTTATATCGAAGGCATTTTCCCGGATTTGTTTGACGGTACTAATGCCAGCCAGGGGTAGAAAGAATCCAAAATGATTATGGAAGGCTGAATATTCACAGGCTACAGTTTCTCCACTGAACACATCTTCTGCTTGAAATTCCTTTCCGTCCGTAGCTAGAATAAACTTTGCTTTAGCTTTGGTTGTGATCGGGCTTACTTTCAACTTGTTAAGTGTTTCTATAACTTTCCCTTCATCGCATACAGCAATATGAATATTATTTTGTTGTAGAACGCCGCCTTGAATATCTGATTTGTTATTATTACCAGTTTTAAGACGTTTAATAGTTGTTTCCTTATTTCCAAATGCCTCAAGGAATGAAAATGGAAACTCAGCAGGAACAAATTCTTGTTCTGCTAACAACGAAATAGCTTCTTCAATTTCAACTGCATTCATTTCTTATATCCTATAATAATCAAACTGTAGGAGCCTATAAAGTCTAGAATATTCAACTCTGAACATCGCTTAAAACTATCACAGCTTGAGCTTTAACAATTTGTACTTTTTTTAACTAGGTTACCAATTTTTCTTCAAGTCAAAAAGGGTCGCTTTTCTTTATCCCCTTTGCAATATTTTTTATAATAAAATTTACAAAATTAACGCTTTACAGATTGGAAACAGTGTGTTAAAAGTCGCATCCTTTAACCCGGACGGGTTATACCTCCTCGAAGTAATCCGTATCCAACCTTTTTACGTCATAGGTCTTTTTAGTAGCGACTCCGACATTATATTCGATCATGAGTTCTGCCAGTTCTTTGCCGTCGATAAGAATGATCCTGGGTTCTATTGAAGTGACAAACTCTTTTGCGCTAGCGGGATAGCCAGAGGTAGTAATAAAAATCCCTTTTTTTGCTTTTTGGCCCAATAGTGACCCGGCGAAGTCCCGGACCTGGTGAATGGTAACCTGATTTTCCCATCTTTTGGCTTGAATGTAAATTGTATCCAGACCAAGCTTGTCTTCTTTGATCAGGCCATCTATTCCTCCATCACCGGAGCGGCCAAGAACCTGTCCGGCTTCCTTTCTCGATCCACCATAGCCCATCCTGATCAACAGGTCTACTACTAGAAATTCGAAGAAAGCTGGTGGACAGCTCTTTACTTTTTCCAGTAGTTCAGACGCTAGTTGTGCCTTTATAGAAAGGAATGAATATTCTAGCAACTCTTCCGGAGTTTTTCCGCTTTCTATCTCTGCCTTTTCCACGACTATTTCATCGTCTTTTGATGAAAAGGAGGCATGCCATTCCTTAAAACCTGGAAGTGTCTTCAGATATTTGACATCTATGCGTTGAGGCTTTGTATCAAGGAGTTTTTTACCCGCCTCGCTAATATTCAAAATTCCACGACGGGGGTTTTCCAATAGCCCGGCTTTTTTAAGATAAGTTCTGGCCCATCCTACCCGATTGTCAATGACAGGTTGGTTTCCGCTTGGGAGCAACTCATTTTTTTCTTCTTCCGCAAGCTGAAATTGATCTGAGAGCCGGTTTATCGTATCACGTAATTCATGCTCATTTCCATCAGACAGTATGTGCAACAAGGGTAGCATAAGGGTTTGAAAATCTGGAATCATAGGCAAATTTGGCTCAATGTTTAGAGAAATTCGCTGAAATTAATGCATTTAGCCAATAAAAAAAGGGGCCAACAAAAATCGTTACTCCGAGAATTTTAGTTTTGCCTTAAGAAAATGTACACAATTGATTATCAATGATTAATTACACTTCTAGCCTATATTTGATTCCATATTTCATAGGATGAAATTGTCGTATATTTACATTTAAAAAATGTCGTATATTTGTAAATCATACTGCTTAAAAACCAATGAAGTATAGTAAAATATTAGAAGGGAAAATACTGACCCGGATTGCCCGCAAGCAATCCCCTGTTTTGCTTCGCAAAGACTTCGAAGACTTGGGAGGATACGATCAGGTGGGTCGTGCTTTACTGGCACTTACAAAGAAGGGGAAACTGATTAAGATCGGCTATGGGCTATATGCTAAGGCAAAAATGTCTTCGCTGACGGGTAATACCGTACCGATTGAGCCGCTACCGGCTTTGGCGCAAACAGCTTTGGCACGGCTGGGTGCTTCTCCAATGGCCTCCAAGGGAGCGACGGATTATCAGGAAGGACGATCCACCCAAGTGCCTACCGGCCGATTGATCAGTGTGAATAAACGCATAACTCGTAAAATCGGCTATAACAATATGGCCATTAGCTATGAACGCCGTCCCAGATAAAGATGTAATTGAAGAGGTGGCCCTTGAAATGGGTATAGACCCTGCTTTTGTAGAGAAGGATTGGTATGTTGTACAGCTGATCAAAGAAATTATCAATATAGACTTATTCGGGGCACAAACGATTTTTGCCGGAGGCACCGCCTTATCCAAAGCCCATCATTTACTCCAACGGTTTTCCGAAGACATCGACTTTCGATTGATCGTTCCCGAGAATGAAGCAACAACTAGAAGCCAACAACGTAAACAATTGTCGGACATTCGGGATTGTCTTTATAAAATGATCACCAGCCATTTTTCGCCAGTTGCCGTAAAGTGGAAGTCCAGAGATGAGAACCGGTATTTTGCATTCGAAATCGAATATCCGTCAGCTTTTGAATCTTCTAGCGCACTTCGCCCGCATCTTCAGGTGGAATTTACAGCAACCTCTCTTTCCTTCCCGCCCATAATTCGTCCAGTGGCTTCCTTTATTGCAGAACTGACCGGGACTGGCGCTGAGGCAGCGGGAGTTGTTTGTGTTGATCCTGTCGAGAATGCTGCTGATAAATTGAGCGCCCTAATCTGGCGGGTTCCCGACCGTGTCAGAATACCCGAAGATGATGACCCCGATTTGGCAAGGCATATTCATGATCTGGCCGTATTACAGCCCTATGCAATTGGTCACGCCGATTTTCGTCGCCTTGCAATCACCACGATAGAGCAAGATGGAGACCGATGTGAAAGAATTAAAGGGATGACACTGAATCAGAAAGCTAATCTTTTATTGGAAATCCTAACTGCCAATTCCGATTATCGAACGGAATATATTCGATTTGTCCAGGGCATGTCCTATGCCGCAGGCGGAGTTCCAACTTTTGAAGAGGCAATCCTCAAGCTGAAGACATTGATTGCTTACTTATCGTGAATTCAGAAATGCTTTTGAAGGTTAGCCACAAAAAATGTCTTTTAAAAAGCGAGCCGCAAGAGCAGTTGCCAGCCTAAATCACATTTACACTTTCCTTTACACTTTGCCTATAACTAATTGATTTATAATGCCGGTTCGAATCCAGGTCGGGCAACTTTTTTAAATCGAACCTATTTTTGGTCCGCAAATAATTCATTTTGACCATTTTGTCTAAAATTCTTCACAGGTTCGGTTTGAAATAGAACCTAAGGCCAATCTATCTCTCAGCATTTGCACGATGTCAATTTACTCATTGAATTCGAGTTTTTTAGAAACATATGTCAGGCGATACAACTTATTAAATTTCCCATTTTCTTCTCAAGATTGAAAATTTCTTTACGGTTTGCTTTACGCTTTACTTTACACTTTTAAAGTCAGAATCGAGAGCATTCCAAGACAGGGACTCAAAGCACCATCTTTGATATTAGTATATATCCATTTTGTCAAATGTGCTATCTGCGTCTATTCACATCCTCCGCATGAATAATATTTTAGCCGCGCCAACGCCATCAACACACCCGGCGCCACCAACACCACTAAGAGTGGTTGATCCAAGTGCGTCATGTATCAATAATACGAATATTCTTAAAACGTGAATAGTTGGGTTAAAACGTCCGCCTCGGGCGATCGGGGCGGCTGCCAGGTAACAATGAAAGGATGATGAAGGTGAAGGGAGAAATATTGGTTTCGCTTGAATGGATAGGGGAATGAGATGTCTAACGTATCAATAGCACCGTACCCCTCTCTACTTGCTGCGGCTGACCATCGAGCATGAACCTGCAATACCATGCATAGACGCCCGGGGTCGAGGATATTCCATGGCAGGTGCCGTCCCAACCGGAACCGGGCAGATTACTTTGGAAAATGAGCTGGCCCCAACGGTCATAGATGGCAAATTCATATTTAACGATATTGCCGAATAATAGCGGTCGAAAGAGGTTATTGGTACTGCCTCCCGGCGTGAAAGCGTTTGGAATGTAAAAGCCTTCTATGCAATCCTTCGGCGCCACGAGAATAGAGTCCCTACCTATACAATAGTTATTATCTGTCGCTTCCAGCCAGTAAAGACCCGGCTTGGAGATCATAATCGCCGGGCTGGCCGATCCGTTGCTCCACAGATAGGAATAAAATTGCCCCGATGTCGTAAGCTCTATCTTTCCGTACGAACAGATAGCGGTATCAGCCGGCAGGAAGTCAACTGGTACCGGAAGGAAGGTCGTGATCCTGACCGAATCCCGGCTCAGGCAACCGTTGACGTCCGTCACAGTCAGATAATATGTACCCGTATCAGAGACGAGCAGCCTTTGGCCACTACTTCCATCGCCCCATCGATAGTTATATCCCGGCGCGGCTGTCAGCGCCCGCAATTCACCCGTGCAAAGACCGGAACTATGATCCAGGTTGGCTACCGGTAAAGGCACTACATTCCGGATATTCAGCGTGTCGGTGGACGTACAGCCATTGGCCGCCGTGGCTCTCACCAAAATGCTGCTTTTATCATAGACCGCAATTTGCTGTGTGGTGCTTCCTGTGCTCCACTGATATTGAACGAAACCCACCCCGGCATCCAGCACCAGGCTGTCACCGGTACAGAGATTTCTGTCGGGCCCCAACAGGATCGCGGGGGAATGGTTCACGGTGATATGCACCGTATCATATGCAAAACAGCCGGGTAATTTTTCCGCTTTTATTACATATGAGGTATCCTGCGGTGGATTAATGATGACCTGTTGCGTATTGAGCCCGCTAATACTATAATACGGCGACCAGCTATAGCTCAGATAGCCGGGAGGCGCACTCAGGTGTAAGGTGTCAGCGTTGCATTTGATCCTGTCGGGGCCGGCATCGACGGCTATATCCGAAAAGGAAGATACTATGACGGTATCCCGCAGCAGATTGTCGCAGGAATCGGCGACCTCGACAATATATTTCCCCGGCGCGTTTACACGGTAGACGGAGTCGGTGCTTCCGTCCTGCCATTGATAACGCAAAAATCTGTTGCCGGCATGTAAAAGGAACGAAGTGTTGGGACATACGGTGGTATCATTCCCCAGATTCAAGGGAGCGATACCAGAAGCTGCCGTGACGAATAAGGAATCGGCCAGAGGCGAACACGCATAGGGGAGATTGGAGGCGATCCGGTAATTACCAAATGCAGGGAATTTCAATGTCACGGTACTGTCGGTCTGCCCGAGCAACCTCACATTGGCTGGCAGATCCCATTGTATGGGTTCTCCGCAGGCGCTGTTCCTGTGTATCCGATAGGTATAGTGGCCGGATAGATCGCAAACGGATTTCGTGCCAGAGAGTTTGAAAAAGCTGCAGGAATCGATAAACTCCGGGCATTCGTAACGCACTTGCGTATAGACGGTATAAACGTTCAAGATGGTATCTTTGACCGCGGCTGCCGGCGAGGCTTCGATCGTCCAGCTCAGCGGTTGTGCCGTTACGGTCTCCGGATTGGAATTGACCGTAGTTTGAAAAAAATCGCAAGGCAGATTGAACGTTCCATCGGGCGCAGCATCGTCTACCTTTTTAAACATAAGCTTGTTGGAAAAGGAACGCCAGGGATCGATCAATTTTCCGATCTCATTTCCCAACGCAGCGAGGGTGTTGTTCTGTCCGAGCACCGGGAAAAAATATTTTCCGCCGGTATAGTGTCCATATTCCAGCGCCCACGTGGCGTTTTGATTCTGATCCAGCTTTATGAAGAGGCTATGATAGGCAAACCCCGGCTGCAGCGGCAGGGTTTCCGTCCCCGAGTTCATCAGATAGAGCTCTCCATCCGTCATCGGCAGCAGGGTGGACCGTTCTAACCCATACGTGACGCCAGGCGTGGATAAGGTCGTCGATCGGATGGGAATACCATTTAAGTCCAGCATATGAATGGTATTGTTGGCGTGTTGAACTGTGGCTCCCACAGTGGAGTTCATCATCAGATTTCCTCCGTATAAATGGATATCCCGTGGCGCGATATAGCTGTTGTTCATCGTATATTGACGCGTCCAGCGGGTGGCTCCGTCGGCGTCGTTAATGTCTGTGACGAAGCCAACCGGTGTCGAATATTCACCATTACCAGAGCTGATCTCATTCAGATATATATTTCCGGAAAGATATACATCCGGCCCGGTGGCGAGTATGCCGCCGATATAATAGTAGGTGGTCCGCGGGCTGGGGAGCGCATAGGCTTTCGTCCACCGAACATTACCATCGGCATCCGTTCGAACAACGGTGATCCCCAGGTCGCTTACACCAGACAACGCAAACCCGCCGTCATCTGCTTCGGTGATCCACTGCGGAAGGAGATGGGCTCCATTAAAATAATATATCTTTGTCCAGAGGTGGTTACCCATGGCGTCGAGCTTCATAAAATAAGATATGCTATCATTATATCCGCTACAGGCATACCCTCCATCCCGGAGAGCCAACACCTTGTACAGCTGTCCCTGATAAGCGGACGAGATCTTTTTTGACCATTCGATACAGCCGGACTCGGCTATTTTTATCATCATGCCTTTGGGCAATCCGTCATAGATATTCGAAGAGCTGTAGCCGCCTAATAGATACCCACCTGCGGGAACTGCTGCCAGATCATTGGAATAGTCATCCAATGAGGTCCCATAATAGGCCTTGATATTGTCTCTGTTAATGGGCTGTGTCCCGGTAATGTAGACATAAGAAACCGCCGTGTCGGTACAAGCGCCGTTTTGGGCAACCAGCATTATCTCATATTGACCGACCCCTTCGCCAAAATTCCAGGAGTTGTCATGGGAAAGCAATAGCCCATTCTCGTACCAGGTGACAGATGTAGCGTTGGTGCTGGTGCTCGTAAACGTGATCAAACTTGTAACGCCGGGCCGGATGATCGAATCATTTGAAGGGGTGAAGCTGGCTTTTACCCCACAATTGTTGGCGGGTTGCGCTGCCGGGCTCGAAAGTGGCCGGACTGTCTGCACCGTAGCCGTCCTCGGGCCTGCCACGCCTGTCGATGCTAAAAGGTCATGAGATCGTGGCGTTTGCTGCGGGTGTGATCTCTCCCATTGCAAAGCTTCCCATTCCAGGGAATCATACAGATGAACGCCATGATCCTTCACAAAGACCTTACCACCGACATGTAGAATGTTGGGAGCTTGCCCATATGACCGAATAAAAAAAAAGATAAGAACCAGAGTGCAACATGCGGTATATGGGACGGGTCTGGGTAAGGGGCTCAAGCAATTAACATATTATCTACCAAAGATAGTCAAAAGCGGAAAACTAAAAATTCAATACACGGCGGCTATATAGGAGTGATGCATAACCAACTGGTTTACATAGCCGATTCGATCCTATTCTTTCTCAACAATACTTCAAACCCGCTTCAGCATTAGCTTTGAGCGGGTTTTTTCATTTTTTCGATTCCGGTTGATTTTGCTGAATTTTTGGGATTGTTTTATAGTTTGTTTTACATCCTTTTTTACCCTCATTCAGTAAATTCAGCATATGAAATGGCCTAGATACATTCCGGTCTGGAACTGAAGGAAAAAGATAAATGAGAATGGGCAGTATCCGATCCACGTCCGGATCACTCTCAACCGCATTACCAAATATTATCCGATCGAGCTGCCCCGCAATGTCCGCAAGGAAGAATGGAGCGGCAAGGAGAACAGTTGGGTACGGAACACCCACCCCTTCACCTTTGAGATCAACAACGCCATTAAGGAGACAACTGATGTCCTGGACGCCCTGATCAGGCGTTAAATGAACAACGCTGAGCACTAATGCTGTAAATATGGCTTTATCCCGGTTGGCAAAAGAAGGTCAGATCCAACGTTTTTCCAAAGGAGTCTATTTCACACCAAAATCAGACCCTTTATTGGGGCCCGTACACCCTTCCCTGGAAGATGCTGCTAAAGCCATTGCCGATAAAGAACAAATAAAAATTCGGCCAACAGGCGCATATGCACTAAATAAACTGGGCTTATCGACACAAGTTCCAACGAAGGTGGTCTATCTGACAAATGGACATCCGCGGAATTTTAGAACAGGCAAGGGCCCAATTACTTTCAGGCAAACCACCCCGAAAGTAATGGCCGTAGAAAATGATTTGGTATTCCTGGTAATACAGGCCCTTCAGGAATTGGGGAAAGATGGAGTGACAGATAAAGTAGTTACTCAAGTAACTGAGGTGTTGAAGAAAGTAGATATACTGCAACTCAGAGAAGACGCAAAGCTCGCTCCCGTCTGGATTGCCAAAATCCTATATTCAATAGCCAATAAAATAGCTCACAATGATTGAATGGTGCCTGTCACCTGAAATACAAAAACAAGTATTGGCAGAAACAGGTGTGTGGCAACAGGTCTTCAGCAAAATGCCATAGAAAAGGACTGGTGGGTGACACTCGCCTTGAAAGCATGCTTTCTGACACAATGGAAAGGTAACCTCGTATTTAAAGGGGAACTTCCCTAAGCAAGGCATGGGGATTAATAGAACGATTCTCGGAGGATATCGACCTGGTCATGGAGTTTTGTTTTTCCGGGAGTAATCCGGGGTTCTTCAAGCAAACGCACGAAAAAGCGGAGCTGGCCCTGCTTTTGACGCATCTGATCCGCTGCGCATAATCCACACTGGTGGGGAACTATATTGCAACAATAAGATAAACTATGAATATTTTTAAGGACTTCAAACCTTAAAACAGTAGAACATGCCAGTTATTTCGATTGCAATCCAAAAAGGTGGGTCTGGAAAGACCACAACTGCACTCAATTTAGGGGCGGCCCTATCCCACCAGGGAAAAAAGGTATTATTGGTCGACGCCGATCCGCAGGCCAATCTTTCTCAGTCACTCGGTATAGAGGAAGAACCGCAGTACAATCTGTATTCTGAATTAAAGAAGGAGATCATGCAGGAAGGGGGTCAGTTGTCAAACGCCATCGTCTCTACGGCTACGGGGATCGATGTGATACCCGCTTCGATCGATCTGGCCATCGTTGAGCTGGAGATGGCAGGGCTTATGGGCAGGGAATATCTGATCAGCGATCTGCTGAAGCCATTAACCGATAAATATGATTACATTTTTATAGACTGTCCCCATTCTATCAGCTTGCTTACTGTAAACGCACTGGTGGCCAGCGATTACGTCCTGCTCCCGCTGCCGGGTGAGTTCCTGCCGCTGAAGGGAGTGTACGGATTCATGCGGCAATTCGACGTCATTCGAAAGAAACTCAATCCCCATTTGGGTCTGATGGGCATAGTCATGACCAAATACGACGAACGTAAACAAATGAACGTCGGCGTAAAAAAACAGTTGGAAGAGAAGTTCGGCAGTAAGGTATTCCAGACCGTGATCCGTACAAATATCCAATTGGCCAAAGCACAGGAAGCAGGCAAGGATATCTTTAGCCACGACCGTAACTCAAACGGCGCCAAAGATTATCGGCAGCTGGCGGAAGAACTGATAAGAAGGTCGTACAGCGAGCGTACCGAGATCGGACAGGCAATGGAAGCCGTCGCTGGTTGAAACCGTCTGCAGCTGTTTAACTTTATGGAAATTTTCTATTTTCGCATCCACCCGGAAACAGCATGCCATGTTCGCCAACTACTGCAGGATCCTTTTCCGCAATCTTTATAAAAACCGGCTGTATTCCTTTATCAATATCCTAAGCCTTGGGATTGGCATTGCAGCTATCATCTGGGGGATACAGGTCTATCGGTTCAATACCGATTATGACCATTTTCATCAGAACCGGGAACATATTTTCCGCGTGCTGATCACAGTCGCCGGGGGAGATGGGCTCAAAGGCACTTGTCCTGCGCCGGTAGGTGCGGCCGCAGTAAGGGATTACCCCGTGGTAGAGGAAGCCGTGCGCTGGGAAAGACGTCCGCTGGCCATCCTGGCAGCCGGCAAGGAGCCTTTTTCCGCGCAGGCACATTTTACAGACCCCGCCTTTTTTGATCTTTTTACCTTCCCCCTGGTCCGCGGCCAGGCGCAGCTCTCAGACCCTTCAACCGTACTGGTCACGGAGACAGCGGCTAGAAAGTTTTTTGGCGCTGCCGACCCCCTGGGAAAGACCCTGGTGCTGTATTCGGACCAGCCCTATAAAAAAACACTGATGGTCACCGGTATCCTGAAAGACCCGCCGGTCAATTCTTCGCTGCAATTCGAGACGCTGACATCCACGCATAATTTCCTGTCTTACGATGGGTCTCCGGTTAGCAAAGACGACTGGGGTCATATCTCAGACGCCCTATTCCTGAAGCTGGCCGATCCGCGGCAAGGAGCGCAACTGGGCAAGGCCTTCAGCCGATATATACCCCTGGAGCAGGCCGCCCGGCAGGACCTGAAAGTCACTTCTTTTGCTTTACACTCCTTGTCCGAGACTGCTGCGGAATCCGGCGTCATCGATAAGAACGCCCTGCTGGAAAGACCGGGTGATGCCGGCGTCTATGGCCCGTTGGTCCTGGCCATCCTTATCCTGCTGTCCGCTTGTCTGAATTTTGCCAATACCACGGTGGCGCAAAGCCGTCGCCGGTTGAAAGAGATCGGGGTCCGGAAAGTAATGGGCAGCTCGATCCGCCAGATCATGCTGCAACAATTGCTGGAGTGCGCCCTCATCGTCCTTCCTGCCATCGGACTGGCTATGCTGCTGGACTGGCTATGGCTGCCTCTCTATAATGGCATGCTGATCCATACGGATATCCGGGCTTCCTATCTTCAGGACCATCAACTGCAGCTGATACTCGCGGGCATATTTTTTATCGTCCTTCTTCTCGCGGGCGCTTATCCGGCTTTCTATATCAGCCGTTTCAATGCCACCAATATCTTCCGGGGTGCTGTACGTTTTGGCGGCCGCAATCTTTTTTCCCGTTTCCTGCTGGGGCTGCAAATCGTGATCACCTTCATCACGCTGATCACTTCCATTGCTTTTGCGCGTAATGCCGCATTCCAGCGGTATTATGATTACGGCTACCGGCAGGACAATATCATGGGAATCTGGCTACCGCAAGGGACAGATGGCAAAGCCCTGCACGATGAGTTAAGCCGCATCCCTGCTATACAGCAACTAGCGGGTGTGCGCGACCAGATAGGCTTCTCCTATCATAGCTGGCCGCTGGAGGCGGAAGGCAAAAAGAAAGAATGCACCTATCTGGAAGTAGGCCCGGGTTATACGGATTTGATGGGGCTTCGACTGGCCGCGGGAAGCCTGCCGGCAGTCTTGCCTTCGAATAATGAGGGCGGAAGGTCTTCCGCAGGATCGGGAGATGGCAATGTCCATCCGCAACAATATATGCTGATCAATGAAAAACTTGCCTTTGCCCTGGGCTGGAAACCTGCGGAAGCCGTCGGCCGCACCATCCGGAAAGACGAAAAAACTACCTGTGTCGTGCTCGGGGTATTGAAAGATTTTACACAGAACTCATTCAGTGATCCCATACAACCTCTGGCCATGTGTCTCATCAGCCCGGAACAGGCTTCGCAATGGGTAATAAGGGCACGGCCCGGTCATCTGGGAGAGGTCTATGACCAGGTCAGGACCATCTGGAGCCGGCTGTATCCGGCCACCCCTCTCAACAGCTATTTCCAGGATGAAGTGTCGATCTTTACCATGCGGCTCAATGTCATCATTACCCGTATCTTCTCAGGTTTTGCCCTCATCTCCATCTTTATGGCGGCTACCGGCATGTTTGCGCTGGTTTCGCTGACCGTGCTGAAACGGTTACGGGAAATTGCCATCCGGAAGGTGGTAGGCGCCCGGGGCCGGCATATTTTCCGGCTGGTAGGTTTAGGCTATTGGCGTATTTTTCTTACCTCCTCCCTGCTGGGGTCTGCACTAGGCTACCTCCTGGCCCGCCAATTGATGAATATGATCTTCCGGATCAATGCAGGAGTACGGCTGGATTCCATTCTGATCAGTTTTTGGGGGATCCTGTTATTAAGCGGTGCGATCATTGCTGCGAGGGTAAGACATTTGTCGCGTATCCGCACGACGGAGGTGTTGAAGTCGGAGTAGTGACGCAAACGCGTGATCACATCCGCTAACGCCGCCTCGTTATTTTTTAAATCCTATTCTCTCCCGATCATCCCATTTTCTTTGGGCAGCCTTTTCGTCCAGCAAGTTTTCCATTGCATCGTAAATGTGATTTAACTGCGCGTCATGCTCACCTAACCTTTCTTTAATCTCTTTCATCTGTTCCTTTAAGTCATTTTGCTTAAATATAATTCTCCTTATTTCTACAAAGGCCCTCATGATGGCAATATTCATGGAAATTGCCTTATCCGAGTTCAAAATTCCGCTTAACATGGCTACTCCCTGTTCAGTAAATGCATATGGCAGGTATTTACTATGCTGTCCCCTACCTCTTTTTAAGGTTTCATTTTGCAACCCTAAAGGATTGCTATTTTCTAAGGTTTCATTTTGCAACCTTAAAGAAGTACCTTTTTCTGAAGCTTCAATTTGAAACCTCAAACCATCGAATTCTTCTTTAGTAAGCTGAAACATAAAATCCGTGGGAAACCGCTTAATATTACGCCTTACCGCTAAGTTTAACGCCTTAGTCTCAGTCTCATACAAGTCTGCCAGGTCTCTATCCAGCATTACCCGTTCACCTCTTATTTCGTATATCCGGTTTTGGATACTTCGTATTATTTGCATGACGGCTAAATTATTTAGTACCAATTTAGTTCTTTCCAATCTGTCAAAAAAAATAAAATAGCATATCTGTCCATTTTTATCTATAAATACCCCGAGGCCTAAATTGCGAGAGCTAACCTTGCAAAAGCTGCCGAAATAGGTGGCCGACAAATAACGGGTTTAAATTATCTTTAACCAATGAAGCCACCTCTTTTGCTCCTTCTTGTATTATTCAATCCAACATTGTTTAGCCGCATTGAAACCACCCATAGCCACGAGTCGGTTTCTTTCAAAAAGTCAATTTTGACAGGTGCGGACCAGGTTGAACGCTACGTGCCATATTTAAAAGGCAAAAAAGTCGGGATACTGGCGAACCAGGCTTCTATTATAGGCAATAAATTAATAATAGACAGCTTAATATCCTTTGGTGTCAACATCAGGATGATCTTTGGTCCCGAACACGGATTTCGGTCCAACGCCAGCAATGGTGCAAAAGTCGGTGACGAAGTTTACAATAATACGGGAATACCTATTGTATCCTTATATGGACAGAAACGCAAGCCCTCCAAAAAAGAAATGGATTCCATCGATATAATGATCTTCGATCTCCAGGATGTAGGCTGCCGGTTCTTTACTTATATCAACACCTTACAGGCTATAATGGAAGCCTGTGCTGAGTCCGGAAAGGAATTGCTGATTCTTGACCGGCCCAATCCTAATGCTTATGTCGATGGGCCGATATTAGACATGAAACTAAAGTCGGGTATAGGCAAATTCCCCATTCCTATTACACATGGGATGACTATCGGGGAGTTTGCTCAAATGATCAATGGGGAAGGCTGGCTTGAGAATAAAGAACAGTGTAAAATAAGGATCGTCCCGGTAAAGCATTATTCACACGACATGGATTATACCCTGCCCGTGAGCCCTTCACCAAATCTCAATACACAACAATCCGTATTGCTTTATCCATCTTTATGTCTGTTCGAAGGCACTTTTCTCAGCCAGGGCAGAGGGACCGATATGCCCTTTACCGTTTTGGGAAGCCCTGAGCTAAAAGGGATCTATAGCTTTTCCTTTACACCGGTAAGCATGCCGGGAAAGTCAGAAACACCTTTACACCAGGACCAGGTGTGTTATGGGCTTGATCTAAGAAATTATGACGTTTCCCGGCTCCGGAAAGCCGGAAAGATCAATATCAAATGGATGATAGACCTCTATAAGGTCTATCCTTTTAAAGAGAAATTTTTTGACAGGAAGTTGAGTAAGCAGATGGGCAATATCGACCTGTTAGTAGGCAACAGCCTGTTCAAACAACAGATCATAGAAGGCAAAACGGAGGAAGAGATCCGAAAAAGCTGGGAGCCTGGTCTCAGCAATTATAAAAAAATGCGGACTAAGTATCTATTGTATCCGTAAAAAATACTTTTCACCGGCTTCATCAGCCCCGGCCATGTGGTAATCCAGGGCAATTCGTTTTCTGTTAATACTGTCTCCCGTGGCCGAAATTCCCTGGGCCTTTAGCTGAATGATCTCTCTGACCAGAGATCGCAGGTGTGGGATCTGCTGATTATTGCTTTGTATTGCCGTTGCTGTATCGATCCAGGCAAGCGCCTGCTCCGGCTGATCCGTCTTCAGATAGACAAGACAAAGAGTTTGCGCATTGGCGATGGTAGGATGAAGGTCATAAGCCTGCCGGAAATAGAAGATCGCATCATTATATTCCCCCAGCTCGAAGCTTAGCCGGCCTGCAAATAATTTGTAGGTGTCATTATTCGGATACTCCAGCATGACCGCTTCCGCCGCCTTTAAGGCAGTGTTTTTGTCCTTTGTCCGGATACTATATTGATACAGTTCATTCATCGCGTCCACCCATTTGATCCTACCCACGGCAATCGCGCCGGCTAATTGTTCCTGCACAGAACCGCCCCTTTTAAAGTCAGCGGGGATAGGCTCATTAAAAGGCCACCTTGCCTTAAGCATCATGACTGTATAAACGCCGTTCAGGGTATCGACTCCCGTGACCGGCATTTTATTGATCAACTCGGCAAACGACATTTCTCGGGCAGGGCTGACGGCAAACAAATTCGCTTTTCGAATTGACTGATAGAAAGCTTCCGAAAGCAGCGCATACCCATACAGATTGGGATGTACATGCTCCAGTAGAGTCTCCTTTCCCAGGATGTAATGAGGGGAGTGTTGTTCAAAGATGCCTTTTGTATCCACCAGGTGCACTGCCGGGTACTTTTTAGTAAGTTGGACGATGATCTCATTCATGGCTGCAGGCGCCCGGAATCGCAAAACATCCAGTTCCTTCGCTGTTTCATATTGCCGTTTGGCCAGTGCAAAGGAGCCGGATCTGTACGAACTGTCCGCAAGGCGAAATTCTTTATCAGCACAACACGAATCGCTGATCAGCGGCTTTTGGTCTTTTTCATTACTGACAAGGTTGCTGAGAAATACAGGGATATTTTTCTCCTCCATCAGCCGGCAAAGCTGGTCCATATTGTCATGAAATTGCTGAATGCCTGCATTATATGTCGCAGACCCATACGGTATTCGCTGATCGGACGCCATTCTTCGCATCAGGTTCTCCCGCTCGTCCGGACCGGATCTCCCCCCGCTGAAATAAGAAACCAAATTTTGAATGGCCTGTACGATCCGGAGCTTTCGGAGAGTAAGCATAGCCTGCACTAATAGCCTGTTGTTGGCGATATGGCTTGTCGAGCCTATGCCCAGGGCGCCATAATATTCATTGTGTCCTGTATATATCAATACTGCGTCAGGCTGATAATTGATGACCTGTTTGCCAAAATCCAGTACCGTCCAGGAGTTGACAGCCGTAAGCGAAACATTGATGACCTCAAAATGAAGTTGAGGAAACTCATGCATCAGGCGAAACTGAAGCCAGCGATGAAACGAGCCGTTGTGAAAATAGGGATAGCCGGCCGTCGTCGATTCACCCAAAATAAATATTCTAAACGTACCCGCTGCCTTTTTAACGGCAAAGGGTTCGATATTTCCCTTTGTCTCATTGACCGTATCAGAAAAATAGCGTTCCGATGCATATTTATTCATCACCCAGTAGTCCTTGTTATCCGGGTAGCGGATGAACAGGCTCGTATCGTGACCATAGTCAAAGATCCGCAGGAACAACTCCGTAATTATCAAAACAATCACCGGCAGGAGAATTGCAATGGCCTTAAACCATTTCAACCTGCCGGATGACAAACCTGTCTTGTCCGGAGTGGATAGTTGTCTATTGACCATGTGTAGTAGTTGCGAGAGGAAACCAAACCATCATCTCCGCCTCTCCCCTGTTTGCCCACGAATAATATGGAATTGCCGTTAAAGTCACCGGTGTCGCCGTTCCTTTTCTTAACGCCTCGCCGGTCAGCACCGTCACTCCGTTTAAAAGGTCCTTGTCATAGTGCGTCTTAAAAACGGCTTTTTCAGGAATGGTCAGGTCACTGACAACACCATTATTATCGTGCCCCTCCGCACTGTAGATGACCGGACCGCGTTGCAGAGCGACTTTCCCCCTGTCATCCGCCAGGGAATCGCTGGCTATGACTTCCCTGACCTCCATTGGCAGGTTTACCTGTACCCGGTCGCCTTTTTTCCAGGTCCGGTTGATCACAGCATATCCGTTTTCGATATGATAAATGATCGGAGAACCGTTGAGCGTTATAGCAATGCCCGGAGCAACCTTTTCAGATCCTCTAAAAGAATACAGGCCCGAAGGGATCGCCTCTGACCGGCTCCATCCGGGAATCCGGATCATCAGGTTGAAGCGAATGGCCGATGCAGGCTCTATTGTAAAAGACAGCGCCCCGTTCCAGGGATAGTCGTTGGCTTGTGTGATACGGATCTTGCTATTGTTGAGGTCGATCTCCGCAGACCCGGCTATAAACAGGTTGATATAAAGATTGCTGTTCTTCTGTGCATAGATATATCCGGGTAAGGAGGGAAGGAAGCGGACCATATTGGTAGGGCAGCAGGAGCATTCGAACCATCCTGACCTGCCTGCCTCCAGTGACGGATAAGCGGCTCCTTTAATTACCTGCATCGCATTGGTATAAAAGAACGATTTCCCGTCAAGACCCACTCCTGAGATCAGCCCGTTGTACAGAACCTTTTCCAGTAAGTCTATATATTTTGATTCTCCATGCAGCAGAAACATCCGCTGATTCCAGAATACCTCGCCGATAGATGCACAGGTTTCATTATATGCAGTTGCATTGGGTAATTCATAGTCGGCCCCGAATCGTTCTCCATTAGGAACCGCTCCTATCCCGCCCTGTACATAGATCTTTTTGCCGACCATATTATCCCAGATCCTGTCGATGGCGGTAATGTATAAGCTGTCCCCGGTGAGGGCGGCAACATCGGCCATCCCGGAGTAGAGATACATGGCGCGGACGGCATGTCCTTCCGCCTCGTCCTGATCGACCACCGGCTGGTCGTCCTGCCAATACATGCCGTTCTTCCATTCATCGGGGCTGGCCTTATCATATGTACGCCGGCCTCTTTCATCGATAAAGAATTTTGCCAGGTCGAGATAGTCTTTTTTACCCGTGATACGATAAAGGCGTACAAGTCCCATTTCCACGATCTCATGGCCGGGAGCTACATGCCTTTTTCCCGGGCCGAAGGTATTTACCAGGAGATCAGCATTTTTCAGGGCGATGTCCAGGAAATTCTTTCTACCCGTAGCAAGGTAGTGTGCGCTTGCCGCTTCGAACATATGTCCGGAGTTATAGAGCTCGTGACTTAGCTCGTTCTCCTTTACCCATCTGTCCATCCCTGACCAGGGATGTGGATGCAGGGAATCGATGGTCCGGGCTGTATACAGGTAGCCGTCGGGTTCCTGGGCCTTACCTACTATGGCTATCAGGGAGTCGACATAAGCCGACAATTCCGGATCGGGGTGTACGGCAAGCGAATAGGAAGCGCCTTCTATCGTTTTATAGATGTCGGTGTCGTCGAAAGGGAATTTGGTACAAAACTTCCCTTTGCGGGCCGCCGCCATGACAAAGTTGGAGACGCGACCGGTATTTTCACAACGGGCAAAACTGGCGGGTATAGTCACACGACGGTTGGTTTCGATACGTGGCAGCCAGAAATGATCATCCAGCTTAACTTTGGTAAATGCGACCGGCTGTATAGGATAGTCGGTGGACTGGGCGGTTGCAAAACCTCCGCCAAACAATAGAGCACAGGACAGCCATGCTGCCCTATGCTTATTACTTATGAATTGATTCAACATTAATATCCGGGGTTTTGTTTGAGATTTGCATTTGTTTGCAGGGCGGCCGTCGGAATAGCCAATAAGCTCCTGTAGTCGCCATTCGGAGAATGAGACAACCAGTGTTTTGTGGTAAATACGCCAAACCGGATCAGGTCCTGCCGGCGGCGTCCCTCCTGTGAAAATTCCCAGCCCAGTTCATCCAGCATCCGCCCATATTGAATATCGCTTACGTTATCGAACGTTGTCGACAAATGGTTCCTTAGTCCATAGCTATATACGGTAGGCTGGCTCAGCTGGGCGGCGGTTACGATAGCTTTGGCGGGATTTCCCGTAAAGTCCCTTGTACGCACCTGGGTTACCAGCGTAGCGGCCGTAGGGGCATCTCCCGACCTAAGCGCTGCCTCAGCCTTCATCATTAAGATATCTGCATACCGGAATAAAGGAAAGTCATTGCTCATGCCTACCAGCTCGCCCTGCGCGATCTGATATTTTCCCAACCTGTAGCCGTGGATCTCTTCTGAGGAATCGACACCGGGCAGCACATTGATATAGGTCAGTGGTTTGCCTGTATTGGCTCCCAGCTGCCCGATCAGTGTATCTCCTGATGAAGTATACTGCTGGCCCTGTACCCAGTTGGCGCTGAGGCGGCTGTCGTCCGGATCAAAGGTGTTGATAAACTGCGGGATGGCGCAGATACCGCCCCACGGTGAGTTCTGAAAATTATAGGTAGCCTGGTTCTCCGGCTGCAGCGTCTCCATATGAAGGGTCCAGGCTGTGCTGTTATCTGCTGTATAAAGCTGGTCAAAAGGGATGGCGAAAACAATTTCTTTGGACCCCGAATTATTCGTTGCAAACACATTTGCCTGCACCGGCTCAAGACTATACAAGTGAGAATTAATGACCTTGTCACATGCGGTTATACAGTCGGCCCAATCCGCTGTACCTGTATATACGCCTGCATTCAAATACATTTTTGCCAACAGCCCATATCCGGCCCACATATTGAATCTTCCATAGGTAGTAGCATCACTCGCCGAATCCAGCAACGGTACGTTTGCCGTAAGCTCGGAAATAATGAACGAATATACCTGTGACCTGGGGCTCTGGGTCGGCTGATAAGAGGCCGGTTCATTGAAGCTGGTGTCGATAGGCACATTTCCGAAGAAATCACACAAAGCATAATAAAAAGAGGCCCTGAGAACTTTTAGCTCCGCTATAAGCTGAGCCTTTCCGGTAGTTACCGGTATCAGATCCCCATCTATCTGATAAAGAAGCCGGTTACAGTTGGTAATCCCCTGATAGGCATTGGTCCAGATCTGGAAGCAATTGTCTTCATCAGGAGTCCAGATGTGATAATGCATTCGTTGGTAGATGCCGCCGTCCACCCAGCCATTCGGTCGTTGGGGGATGACGGTCTCATCGGCAGAGATCTCATTGGTTCGCCATATGGCATTGGCGCTTCTTCCCAGCTCCAGCGTCCGCCAGTTCGTATAGGGCACCCCTACCAATGCGGCCACATCCGCGGGACCGGGAGTGAACTGACTGGATACGATGGTAGCATAATCTTTATTATTCAGTTTTGTACAGGAGAATGCCCCTATAAGGAGACTCATCCCGATAATTATATAATATCTCGTTTTCATTTTTTGCTGTTTATATTTTAGAAACTGGCTGACAGTCCGAAGGTATAGGTCCTAATAGTTGGATAAGAGTCACGGCTGTCAACACCCGGGCTCAATGCGTTGTCGCCCGCTGTAGGGACTTCCGGATCTGTCCCCTTATAATGCGTAAATATTGCCGTATTCAAGGTAGTGACGTATACCCGGAGATTATGAATGTATTTTGATTTCAGGTTTCTGAAATTGTAACCCACGTTTATATTGTCTATTTTCCAGAATGCGCCGTTCTCGACATAATAGCTGTTGAACTCTTCCGGCATGGTCGGACTCAATACTGCCACTCCGCCGATCTTCTTCTGTGAGGAGGCTAAGCGATTGTAATTTTGTACCGAGGTATTTTCAAAATACATCCTTTGCATGTTGAAGACCTGGAACCCAAACGCCCCTCGCATGGTTACACCAAAATCCCAATTCTTATAACGCACGGTATTGTTCCATCCGCCATAGTATTTTGGCAGGCCATTCCCTAAAACCTGTTTGTCGGCAAAAGCATGATTGAACTGGGAATAAGGAACGATCTTCCCATTGGGCTCCTGGTACATCCAGGTCCCGTCGGAAGCCACTCCTGCTACCTTGAAGCCATAAAAGTCCCCTATCGCGTGTCCAACCTGTACGATATTGGTAAACGTTGTCACCGGGTCCAGGGTGTTCCCTGTGGTGAAATAGGGCACCGTCACCTTGTAGATGTCGTTGGAAAGACTCACCAGCTTATTGCTGTTGGTCGAGAAGGTAAACGTGCTGGTCCAGCTAAGATCTTTTTTCCGGATCGGATTTATATTGATGGCGACCTCAAGTCCTTTGTTTTCCATGGTGCCTACATTGGCTTGCGTAGTCGGGTAAAGGTTGGGGGGGCTTGGGACATTATAGTTGTACAGCAGCCCCTTGACCTTGTTGTCGTAGTAATCGATGGTACCTGTGATCAGGCCCTTCAGGATGCTATAGTCCACACCTACATTGGTTTCATGTTTTGCTTCCCATTTTAGACCCGGGTTGGCATTCTGACTTGGACCCAGCGTTTGGATCCATTGTCCATTGTATAAAATATAATTTCCATAACCGAGAAGTCCGACTCCCAGGAAGCCAGCCTTCGGCGGATTGCCGGTGACGCCATAACCTGCACGAAGTTTGAGGTCGTCAAAGAAGTGCTGGCCCTGCATGAACTCTTCCTTTGTAATTCTCCAGCCCAGCTGGGCAGAAGGGAATTTCCCATAAGGTTCCCTGGCGCCATAAAGCTGGCTTGCTCCATCCACGCGGAGGCTGGCCAGCAGCAGGTATTTTTCCTTGTAATTGTAGGTCAATCTGCCAAAATAGCTGATCAGATTGGTCTGGGTGCGGGTGGTCCCGATAATGTCCAGTCCGTTCTTTTGTGCACTGCCCAGTCCAATGAGGTTATAGCCGAAGGTGGTGATATCCGTAGGGAAATCGTGGTTTGTTATGGTCGAGGTAAAGGCATCGTGATCCTGGTATTCGTATCCGGCCAGAACTGAAAAACGATGATCGCCTATCGACTTTGTATATTCCACGTTCAGGTTAAGATAACGGTCTATCGATTGTCCGCTGCTGGAGTTGGCCACACCACCCTGATTATCCCGGATGGTGCTGATATTCTGAAAATTCGCAAAATATTGATTCAGATAGCCGCTTTTTGTATAGGAGCCGGTGGCTGCAACGCGAAGCCCGCTAACCGGCGTCAGGATGATCGAAGCGTTATATTTGCTTCTGTTTGCGGATTGAGGCTGATCCGTATTATAAATATCGGAAAGCGGGTTCTGATATTCGAAATTGTTCGGTTCCTGGTAATAGGTGCCATTCGCCTCTTTAACAGGCGCGGTAGGATTCATTTTCAACGCCTGTTCGTAGTCGTACTGGTTGAAAGGAAGGTCATTGAAATTGGTTTGAAGAATGCCCAGGTTGAACCTAAGCTTTCCATCCAGCATGGAATGATTGATATCTACGCGACCGGTAATCTGCTTATGATTGTTTCGCTGGAAGATGCCATCCAGACCGCGGTAGTTGAGAGAAGCAAAATAGTTGGTTTGGCTGTTTCCGCCTCTGAGCGTTGCATTTTGTATGGTAGAGACCGGAAGGTTGTTACTCATTGCCTTTATCCAGTTGGTGGAATGTCCCAGATCGTAGTTGGCATTTCTGGTTCCGGCGGCGATCTGGTTTTTGTAATCCTGGGCCGTCAATAAGCTGGGAGACCTGGTTTCCTGGCTGGCGCTGACGCTTCCACTATAGTCGACCTTATTGATATTGGCGCCATTGGATTTTTTGGTCGTAATGATGATCACCCCGTTGGCTCCGTTGACCCCATAGATAGCAGTTGCCGAGGCATCTTTTAACACGGAGATCTCCGCAATATCTTCAGGCGCCACGGTTAACAGATCGCCGGGAACCCCGTCGACGATAATAAGAACGCCGGTTGTGGCTCCGCCGATCGTGTTCGTTCCACGAAGCAGTATCTGTGACTGTGCATTGGGATCACCCGAAGGATTGGATACGGAAAGCCCGGCTACCTTTCCTTTGAGCAGCGCTCCGGCATCCGTAACCGGCCCCGTCACAAAATCATCTGACTTTACCGTAGTGACTGAACTGGTGACATCCGCCTTATGCTGTGAGCCATACCCAATGACAACAATATCCCCCAGGGAGCTATTGCTGACCTTAAGCTGGACAGTGATGGTTTCGCGATTGTTCACCTGCACTTCTTTTGTTTCGAATCCGATAAAGCTTATGACAAGGGTAGCATTGGTAGCCGCTTTTAGCGAAAAGGCCCCGTCGGACCCAGTCTGCGTGGAGATAGAGGCGCCTTTGACTTTGACATTGGCTCCGTCCAGCGCTTCCCCTTTTTCATTCAAAATGCGGCCATGGATGGTGATCAATGCCAGGGCGCTGCTGTCTGTCGCCGCAGCCGGCAACACCGGATTTGCATGGGTCACAGATGGTCGTTTGACGATGATGACACCGTTGGACAGTACATAATTCAATCCCTGCTGACGCAGGCAATCATCCAGTACCTCTTTTAAAGGTGTATTGTTATAGCTGACGGCGACCGGTCTCGTCTTGTCCAGCAGGGACCTGTCATACATGAAGTTATAACCGGTCTGCTGTTTGATGGTTTCGAACAGCTGGGGCAGAGAAATATTCTTTCCGGTGAGGGTGACCTTCTGAGCAAATGAAGCTGCTCCAACATGGAAAGTCGCGATAAGCATCAGGGCAATCGTTAGTTTCATTACCAGGAGAATTTTATTGCCGGAGGACGAACCGCTGCGGCGGCCGGTGAGCACAGGCAACGAAGCAAGTGGATACCGGCAAATAGAGTTGCCGGATATGAACAATTTCATACTTTTGATAAGTTTTGGGGTAAAGAAAATCGTCGTGTAAGAATGGCTGGTTTTCAGGATCCCCAAAATGTCCGCCGGGGGTGAGGCTTCCAATTTCACTTCCGGCTTTTTTATTAGGTACCTGTAAGTCTTAAGAGTCGGGCGGCATAATCGTTAGTTTTGGTGATAAATAATATATGGACGTTCGGGACGCAGACTAGGGCCGGGGTCCCGCTTCGACAATTATCTTCCTTCCCCGCAGGGTAAAATGCACTTCATCTGTCTGCTCCAGGATGGTCAGCAATTCAGTAACGGACTTTTTCCGGGGAATAACACCATCGAACTCATTAGTCGGCTGTGCACCCTGAAATTCTATGTCGACATCATACCATCGGGCGATCTGCCGCATGATGACAGAGATTGGCAGGCCCTGGAAGCGAAACTCTCCCTGTTTCCAGGCAACGACCTCGCGCATGTCGGGGGTGGACAACTGCCATGCAGTCCCTCCCCGGGACCAGCTGGCCTGTTGTCCGGGCCTGATCTGTTTGCTGACATTATCCCTTACTACCCGCAGGGAGCCGCTTACCAGGGTGGTGCGGATAGCATCTTCGTCCTGGTATGCCATCAGATTCAACTCAGTACCCAGAACCTGTACCATGATACCCCGGGTGGTGATCAGGAATGGCTGGTTAGTGTTGGAAGCTATTTCGAAATAGGCTTCGCCTGTCAATTCCACTGATCGGTCTTTTCCGGTAAATGCAGTCGGGTATCGAAGAGAAGAGGCCGCGTCGAGCCATACCTTCGAACCATCGGGCAGGATAAGCTGGTAAAAGCCACCACGGGGAGTAGCTATTTCGTTGTAGGAGAGCTCGCCGGGCGTAGCGGCTTTTCCGGACGGGCCGAAAGAGCGGGAAGGCCCTGCTTTCTCTACCTGGTAAGCCAACTGACCGCCGGCCAGCTTTACTACCCTGGTATTACCCTGGTCGGTAAGCTTGCCGTCCGAAACGCTGTCGAGTACGATCCGTGAGCCATCGGCCAATGTAAGGATCGCTTTATTGCCTGCAGGGACAATGACCGGTTGAGAGAGCTGGGCTTTGGCCGCTATCTGCTCGGGTTTAGGAACCGGACGATCAAAAAGGAAGATACCAGCCACCACCACCAAACAGGCGGCGGCGACGGCAAAGGCAGATAGAAAAAGGGTTCTGCGTCCTGAACGACTTTGAAGAGAGGTCGCAGGAGCGCTGTTCGCTATGGGAATGTCTTTGCTGCTCGTTAGCTCCTGGTACAGCGCATCGATGTCCATCTCTTCCGGGTGCTGGAACGGAAATTCCTTTTCTACCCAGGCAGCCAGGAGCCGGTCCAGTTCCGCCCGATTCTCTTTATGGGCCGCCAATTCACGGAAGAGGCGAAGCTCTTCGGCAGTCATATCATCATCCAGGTATTTACGGAACAATTCTTCGATTGTCATAACAAGCATCGTTTAAGAAGGAGACCGGGCCTAAGATCGTTACTGAAGGCTCCTTGTCTTAAACAGGACAGCCGGATTGATCGCCGGGAGGCATTGAAAAGAAGATTTCTTTAAAAAAATTTCCTGAAAATAGCTAAGCCTATTAAAGTCGATACGCTTACCTGGTGCTGGTCCAGGTATGCCCGGATAAAAGTAAGGGCGCGGGCGATATGGCTTTTGACAGTAAGAGGGGATAATTCCATCTGGCAGGCTATCTCCGCATGACTCATGCCGGCCATCCTGCTCAGAATAAATGTCCTGTTGAGCTGTGGGGGAAGGGAGTTGACCGCCTCCTGCAGGATATTTTGTAATTCTTTAAGTTCGATGGCTTTGTCAGGTGCAGGCGCACTTTCTTTGAAATAACTGACCAGGTATGCCTCATTTGTCAGGTCCAGGACTTTCTTTTGTAAATGATTTCGAACCAGGTTAAGAGCCATGGTGCTGAGAAAGCCTTTAAAGTGGTAGACAGAGCTCAGCTGCTCCCGTTTGATCCACAAGCGGGCAAAGATCTCCTGCAGGAGATCTTTTGCCTGTTCTGCGTCCTTTGTAAGCTTGATGCAAAGGGAATAAACCTGTCTTGAGTAGGCAGTGAAAATTTGCCGGAAGGCGTCAGGATCGCCCTCTGAGATACGCAGCAAAAGTATAGTTTCGTTATCGGAATTTTCCCTTGGCAATTAATCGTCGTTAATTTAACGTAAGCACTACAACGGAATTTCTCGGCATCGTGACGGTGATGTCATTGCCTTTTAACACAGCATCCTTAAATGGTACAGGGACGATTTTTTCAGGTGTTTCAAAAGAATTATAATCCTGTACTTTAGGTGATGCGAGCACCCGGCCCGTCAGGCCGGCAAACTGTTTACCGCTAAAGTTCAGCGTTATTTTATGAACTTTATCCGGATCGATATTGACCAATGAAATATGAACTAAACCGGCTGCGTCCCTGGAAGCCGACGCAGAGATAGCAGGTAGCCGCTGCGTTCCAAGCACATACTCTTCGCTCTTAATGGTCAGTGGGATCAGGGTGGCATCCTGATGAACGTTGTACATTTCCATCACATGATAGGTCGGCGTAAGGATCATTTTTTCCTTATCCGTAAGGATGACAGCTTGCAGTACGTTGATGCACTGGGCCAGGTTAGCCATCCGGACCCGGTCGCAATGGTTATTGAATATATTCAATGTGGCCCCGGCGATCATGGCATCCCGCATCGTGTTTTGCTGGTACAGGAAACCGGGATTAGTGCCGGGTTCCACATTATACCACCCACCCCATTCGTCTACAACAAGCGCTATCCTTTTCTTAGGGTCATATTTATCCAGTATTGCAGAATGATTGATGATCAGGGAGTCCATGAACAGGGCCCTTTTCATCGTCCGGAAGTACTGTTCCTCGCTGAACTGCGTGGCAGAGCCTTTCGTATTCCATTCCACAAAGGAATAATGGTGCAATGCGATGCCTTCTATAAGACTGGCCGGAATATTTTTCATCAAAGTTTCGGTCCAATGGTAGTCTGCCACATTTGCACCCGAAGCGATCCGGAAGATCTTGCCGCTGTTTGACCAGTCTGTCATGAAGGTGGAATATTTCCTGAACTCATTGGCATAATATTCCGGGGTCATATTACCGCCACAACCCCAGGCTTCGTTGCCCACACCCCAGAACCTGACGTTCCAGGGCTTATCCCTGCCATTCTTCCTCCGCAGGTCAGACATCGGGTTTTTTGAATCCGAGCTTACGTACTGGACCCAATCCGCCATTTCCTGGACGGTCCCGCTGCCGATATTACCCGACACATAAGGATCTGCGCCTAATAATTCACACATATCCAAAAATTCATGCGTCCCGAAGCTGTTGTCCTCGATAGCCCCGCCCCACCATTTATTGACGATGGCCGCTCTTTTATCCTTTGGACCGATGCCGTCCTTCCAGTGATACGTGTCTGCAAAACAGCCTCCCGGCCATCTTAAAGCAGGGATCTTCATCTTTTTCAAGGCGGCAATGATATCGTTGCGCACCCCATTGGTATTGGGTATTTTGGAGGTGTCGCCCACATAAAAGCCACCATAGATACCTCTGCCCAAATGTTCCGCAAAGTGGCTATAGATATATTTACTGATGACCGGAGTGCCTGCCTGCTCGCTAAGAGATAGATGGATGACGGTCTGCGCCTGCGAACTAAGATTTAGGCCCGAAAAAAGGACGAGCACGAAGAATAGTCTGGATTTCATATGCAATGCAGTCTAAGTTTTATCGAGATCTGGTTTGAGAAGCCACAGCTAAAATAAAGAAAATTATTAATTGTACAAATTACACTTAAAAATTGATAAAAGATATCCTGAATCAATGCTTCCCTGCCGCCGGAATCCTGGGAAACAGACGGAATTGCCCCGGCGGGTATGGGATAACTGATTATATTTGAATCATGATTAAGCTTGTCAAGGCCTTCATGGCCATCTCCCTGCTCGCTGCAGCCCCATGCCTGGCCCAGGATAAGGCTGGAAACTTCGAATTAAGATCTCCCGATGGCGCCATTACCGTGCATGTGAATGCTACGGCACAAACGCAGTGGTCTGTCGATCACAAGGGGCAGTCCATTATAACACCTTCCCCCATCGCACTGCGACTGCAGGACGGCGAGGTATTGGGAGAAAAGGTCAGGGTCAGCTCGGTCGCCAGGCAAAGTGTTGATTCAACATTTCCCGCCATCAATTATAAAAAGGCAACCGTCAGGAACCAGTTCAACCAGCTGGTCATCAATTGCAGGGGGGACTACAGTATAATTTTCCGGGCCTATAATGATGCCGTTGCGTACCGGTTCGTAACCAAAAAGAAAGGAGAGATCATCATCAGCAATGAGGAGGCCAACTTTAATTTTGCGTCGGATCAGAAGGCTTTTATCCCTATCCCGTGGGATTACAGGATGGGCAAGCTTTTTAATTCTTCCTTTGAGGCGCTGTATCATGAGATCGACCTCTCCCGGTTCCCCAAGGATTCACTGGCCTTTTTACCTCTTTTGGTCGAGGCAGGCCAAAATAAAAAGGTAGCCATCGTTGAAGCCGACCTGGAAGATTATCCCGGGATGTACCTCGATCTCAATTCTACGGGGCATGGCTTAAAAAGCGTTTATGCACCCTATCCTCTGGCTGCAGAGCTGCATGGGATTAATTATATCCCCACTACAAGAGCCGATTATATCGCACGAACTTCCGGCGCCCGCAATTTCCCCTGGCGTGCAGTGGTCATCAGCGAGCAGGATAAAGACTTGCTGAATCAGGATATCGTACAGAAGCTGGCTTCTCCTCCGCGGCTGTCGGATATCAGCTGGGTAAAACCCGGCCAGGTAGCATGGGATTGGTGGAATAACTGGAACGTCACCCACGTCGATTTCAGGGCAGGCATCAATACGGCAACATACAAGTATTATATCGATTTTGCAGCGGAGAACCATCTTCAGTATATCGTATTGGATGAGGGATGGTCATCCGATCATGACCTGCTGAAGGTAGTTCCGGCTGTCGATCTTCAGGAGATCGTGGGTTATGGTAAACAAAAAGGGATAGGTGTCATTTTATGGGCAACCTGGCATACCATTGACCAGCAGATGGACACCGTCTTCCCGCATTATTCGGCGATGGGTATCAAAGGTTTTAAGATCGACTTTTTCGATCGCGATGATCAGTTAGTCGTCGCCTCTACTTATGCCATCGCAAAAAAAGCAGCCCAATATAAGCTGATGGTGGATTATCATGGTATCTATAAGCCAACCGGCTTGCAGCGAACTTACCCCAATGTCATCGGCTACGAGGGCGTCAAAGGACTCGAAAATTTCAAATGGGCAACTGAGGATCAGCCGCGTTATGTGGTTACCATCCCATTCATCCGCATGATGGCTGGACCAATGGATTACACGCCAGGGGCTATGCGCAACGCCACCCGTGAGTCCTACCGCCCGGTCAACAATAACCCCATGAGCATGGGTACTCGCTGCCAGCAGCTTGCGGAGTATATAGTCTTCGAGGCGCCGCTGCAAATGCTGTCGGATAATCCGACTATTTATAAGAAGGAGCAGGAGTGTACGAATTTTATTACAAAGATCCCAACTACCTTCGACGAGACAATAGCACTCGATGGAAAGGTGGGCGAGTATCTGGCACTTGCGCGCCGCAAAGGAGATACCTGGTTCGCCGCCGCTATGACCAACTGGGATGCGCGCAGTATAACACTGGATTGCTCCTTCCTCCCGGAAGGTAATTTTGAGGCGGAGGTATTTGAAGATGGATTGAATGCAGACCGGGACGCGACCGACTATAAAAGAGAGATGATGAGGATCAAACGCGGAGACAAAATAAATATCCGGCTTTCAAAAGGCGGCGGTTGGGCGGCCCGGATCCATCCGGCTCCATAAAAACTTTGAGGTATAACCTCACCAGTCATTACGCAGTAAGGCGGCCCGGCAGGTAAAGTAGTAGATCAGACACCAGGCTGAGGCGCCGCAGGCATACACCGTCATCGACAACGAAGGCGTCTGAGCCATCATCGCCGCCCTGGCCTGCCTCATCAGCGGAAAAGGGAATAGCTCATCACTGGCCTGTAAGGGAAGCAGATTACCCCAGGGCAGTTCTGTATAATGATTGATCATACCACGAAGCAGATTCTCGATAATGAGAGAATATAATATAAAAAGGCCTATCGCCAGCCCGGTCTTCTTTATGAACAGACCTATCAGTAAAGCAAATCCCAAATAGTCCAATGTCAATAGGAAGAAATAACCCGTATGCTGAAACTCATCAAACACCCCGGTGAACGAACCCGAGTTAACCCGGCCAAAAACAACTCCGAGAAGAAAAAAGTAGATCGTGACAACAAAGGAAAGGACCATGACAAGATATACCTTGGCATGGTAGAACTGTAGCTTCTTCCAGCCGTCCATGATGTTTTGCCTGTTTGTACGGTAACTGTATTCCTGGGTAACGATGATGATCACAAGAATTGAAATGAACATGATAAAAATGCTGCCCCACCAGCCCAGGTTATTCCATACTTCAGGAAAAGAATATTGTGTGCTCAGGAAGTTGACACCCTTTTTCCCGCCACCGGCCCTTATGACCCCCTGAGAGATCTCATAGTTCCACAGGGGTAACAGAACAACGAACAGACCTGTCAATATCCAAAATGTGCGAAATCGTCTTATCTTGAGCCATTCAATGGCGAGTAGTTCTTTCATAAGTTACCCTTTGTTGGTAAGTTCCATAAATTTCGTTTCAAGGCTTTTCTTTTTGAGCAATAAATGAGATAAGACGATCCCGTTCTTAATACAAAACTCATTTACCTCTACCGCGGTGACAGAGGGTTCACAGGTAAGATTCAATGTACCCTCCGACCCGCTTATTTTCCGGATGCCGTCCATCTTTTGCAATGCTTGCTGTAACAAGGCCATGTCTGCCGCTTTTACTTCCACCTGGTCTTCGCTAACTAAGACCTCATTCACAGGACCGTTAAGCAGCAGGTCACCCTTTTTAAGGATGGCGACATGAGTACACACTTTTTCTATCTCATCAAGCAGATGACTGGCGATAATAATGGTGATCCCTTCCTTGTTCAATTTGCGGATAAGCTGCCTGATCTCGGCAATCCCCGAAGGATCGAGGCCGTTGGTCGGCTCGTCGAGCACCAGCACTTTCGGATTTCCCAGTAGCGCTGCGCCAATAGCCAGCCGTTGTTTCATACCCAGCGAATAGGTTTGAAACCGGCTGTCCTTACGCTCGAATAATCCTATCTGCTTCAGGATAGGGGTCCGATCGTCTTTCCCCTTTTTCCGGATAGCAGCTGTTATCTCCAGGTTGTCAAAAGCCGAAAGGTAATGATAGAAGTTGGGTGTTTCGAGCAGCGCCCCGATCTGGCGTCTCGCCGCATCCGGTGACATGCTGTCAAACCAGCTATAAGTTCCCGACCCGGCTATCAGCACATCAAGGACAATGCCTAGTAAGGTGGTCTTGCCGCTGCCGTTTGGCCCGAGAATGCCGAATACTGAGCCTTCCGGCACATCGAAAGAGACATCGTGCAGAGCCCGAACCGCGCCGTAGGACTTAGAGATGTTTTGAAGGGAAAGAATGGGTTTCAAGACACATAATTTATTTGGTTAATTTTCTCTTTGCCAGTTGGCCTCAGAAGACATATTATGCAGAAGGCAAAGCAATAGCATGAGAAATCAGGTTCCGCGAAGCGGAAATATGCGCAGCCATGTTGTAGTACCTATGGCCTAAAATAAAAAAAGGGCAGTATAGAAATACACCCCGTTTTTAAATCCAATATCCTATGAAAAACCAAATAGGTAAATCCAATAGGCGTGCCGAAACGTTGCTATCTGTATATCAGCTGATTATGCGAAACCAACCTGCCAAACCTGTTCCAAAACGGGAAAATAAATTTCATTTAGGGAATGACGTGGTTTATACTTTTTGCCCGGATAGCAGCGTTTGAATTGCAGTAGATAGTTTAACAATAGCTATTCGGCAGATAACGCTACCTTTAACGCAACCCCCATGCACTGCATGTAAAGCCCTCTCGCCTATGTATTACCTCTTTTATGGCTTTCTTTACCTGGTGTCTCTTCTGCCGATGCGTATCCTGTATTTTATTTCAGACGCCATCTACGGCCTGATCTATTATATATTGGGCTATCGGAAAAAGGTGGTCATGAGTAATCTGGCCATTGCCTTCCCTGATAAGACGGAAGCAGAACGGGTGAAGATCGCAAAAAAGTTTTATCACAATTTCATCGATTCCTTTATTGAGGTGATCAAACTCGTGTCTGCAAGTGACGCTTTCCTGCAAAAAAGGTTCACGGCAGATGTAACGGAGCTGAACGAGCTGTATAAAACCGGCCAAAGCTGCCAGATCCACCTGGGACATACCTTCAATTGGGAATGGGGGCAGCTGGTATTGGCCAGGCTTACAAAGTATAAGATAATGGTGGTGTATATGCCGATCACCAGCGCTGTCATGGAAAGATTGTTCTATAAGTTACGTACCCGCAGCGGGAATGTATTTCTGCCCGCAACGAATATTAAGGAGGCCATATGCCCTCATCTGCAGACCCAATATGCCCTGGGCTTGGTCGCCGACCAGAATCCCGGTAATATTAAATCAACCTATTGGCTTAATTTTTTTGGCAAGCCTACCCCTTTCGTGAGCGGTCCTGAGAAAGGTGCCCGGGCTTGCGGTATGCCTGTAGTATTTGCCTGCATAGAAAAACGGCGGCGGGGTTATTATCATGCCACCATGAAGCTGGCCGCCAGGGATAGCAGCCTGCTGCCGGAAGGAGAGCTGACCCTGAATTATGTGCGCTACCTGGAACAAGTTATCTATCGTAACCCGGATATGTGGCTTTGGAGTCACAGGCGGTGGAAGCATGCCTGGAAACCTGAGTACGCCCCGATGTGGGTAGATACTGTGACGGCTCCCGATGCTGCAGTACCGATCGCAACACCGGTCGCTGAGGTGGTGTAATCCGCAGCACTCACTACATAAGATAAAAAAGGAAAGCCGTCCCTTTGATTGGAACGGCTTTCATTCTATTGGAATAGGATATTAATACCTATTGTTATTATAACTGTTAGAGTTGTTATAACCTCCGCCATTGGAGCTCCTGCCACCACCGCCATAAGATTTCTCTTCTTTGGGCTTGGCTTCATTGACCTTGAGAGGGCGACCTTGTACCGACTTGCCATCCAACTCGGCAATGGCTGTCTTGCCGGCAGCATCATCAGTCATTTCTACAAATCCAAATCCGCGTGATCTGCTGGTCATTTTATCCATGATGATCTTGGCGGAGCTGACTTCTCCATAAGGGGTAAAAAACTCTTTCAAGTCTTCGTCCTGCAGGTCGAAGCTAAGATTTGCAACGTAAATGTTCATAACTAAAAATTAAAAGTAAATAAATTGAGCTGAGAAGGCAAGAAGCAGAGACTAACTAAAGTGCAGAAAACTGACTGGCTAATTAATGATTACTGAATGCAGACTCACTGTAACTAAGTAAAGGTAAACTATATTTTTAATAACCAACTATTTATTTCTTTAGCACATAGGTTATATTTGAGGGATCATCTCCATTCAGCCTCCTCCTGGCAAGTCGCCGCTTTCTGACTGTAAATATAAGGTACGCAAGCTTCGAAGAATACGGGACTTTTAAAAATTTTATTGATATTTTATGAAGATCACAACCGGCACCGTTTTCGATATTCTATCCAGCCTACGCACTTATTTTCTGGGAAATGATATATTCAGGAATGATGGTCATGAAGAGCCTTTCCAATCAGAGCTATACAGTTCGGATCAACTAACCCGGCATGGAAGTGTTCTTGCCCATTCGCACAAGCTGATGGAGGTCAACACACGCGATCAGTTGTTAAAGAGGCTGGACGATAATGAGACGACCCTGCTGGAAGTACGCGACCTGCTGATCGAAAGTTATGCATCAGGCAAGACGATCACCCCTGCTGCTGAATGGCTGCTCGATAATTTCTATATCATCGAAGAACAGATCATCATTGCCAGAAGACATTTGCCCAAAGATTACAGCAAAGGTTTACCCTATTTAGCCCAGGGACCTTCATCCGGTCTGCCCAGGGTCTATGATATTGTCCTGGAGATCATTTCTCACAGCGATGGCCGGGTAGATATAAAAAGCCTGAGCAGCTTTATTGCTGCCTATCAAACACATGCCGTCCTTACGCTCGGGGAGTTATGGGCTATCCCGATCATGCTTCGGTTAGCCATCATCGAGAACCTGCGCAGAGTCTCCGGAAAGATCGCCCTGGACATGATCGATGACAACCTTGCCGACTACTGGGCGGAGAAAATGACAACGACGGTAAAAGATGAGCCGGGTAACCTGATCCTTTGTATTGCCGACATGGCAAGGTCCAAACCCGTGCTGGATAGTCCTTTTGTTGCCGCCTTTACCCGGAAGTTACAGGGTAAGGGACCCGCACTGGCCCTACCACTGACCTGGATGGAACAGCAGCTGTCTGCCGCAGGAACCAGCAGCAATGACCTTGTCCGGCAGGAAAATCAAAAACAGGCGATCAGCCAGGTTTCCGTTCGTAACAGCATCGGCACATTACGCGCCATCGGTGCCACCGACTGGCGGGACTTTGTCGAGGCCCTTAGCAGGGTAGAGCAGGTTTTGAGACAGGATATAACAGGGATCTATGCGCGGATGAATTTTGCCACGAGAGACCGGTATAGACATGTGATAGAGTCCATAGCTAAATCCTGCGATCTCCCGGAGACGGAAGTTGCCAACAGGGCACTGGAATTATCAAAAAAATATTCCGGTGATGAGAAAGGAGCCGAAAGATACCGGCATATCGGTTATTATCTCATCGATAAAGGGCTGAAAGATACAGAACAGGCAGCGGATAAACATTATTCGATAAGGCAAAGGATGGGTTATGCCTCCGGACGGGTACCCATATCCGTCTATCTCCTTTCGATCATTTTACTGGCCCTCGTGTCAGCAGCAGCTATGTTTTATCCTGCCTACCGGTATGGTGAGCTAAGCCGGCTGGTATTGACGATAACCGGGTTATTATGTCTCGCGGGTTCGACCCAGCTGGCAGTTTCGGTGGTCAACTGGTTATCAACCATTGTAGTTCGACCGACGCTGCTGCCCCGCATGGATTTCTCCAAAGGCATCCCGCCGGAATACCGGACTCTCGTTGTCGTGCCTAGCCTGCTTTCCGGCAGATCGGATATTGAAGAGCTGCTTCAGGGGCTGGAAATACGATTCCTGGCCAACAGGGAAGCCAATGTCCATTTTGGTCTGCTGACGGATTTTATTGATGCCGACGAGGAAGTCCAGCCCGAAGATGATGAATGGCTGGAACTGGCTCGTGAGGGGATCTCAGCATTAAATCAAAAATACAGGCCGGAGCAGCAGGACCTGTTTTTCCTCTTCCACCGGCCAAGGACATGGAACGACCGTGAAAAAAAATGGATGGGATACGAACGAAAGAGAGGAAAACTGGCCGCGCTGAATGCCTTCCTTCGTGGCAGGAACAGGGAGGTTTTTTCTCTGATCGGGGGTAATTACCCGGTTTTGTCACAGGTGAAGTATGTGATCACACTGGACACAGATACCCGGCTTCCCAGGGAAACGGCAAGGCAGCTGATAGCAGCCATGGCACATCCACTGAACCATCCCTTATATGACCCGCAAAAGAAACGG
Organism: Puia sp.; assembly: GCA_036499285.1. Classification (GTDB taxonomy): domain Bacteria; phylum Bacteroidota; class Bacteroidia; order Chitinophagales; family Chitinophagaceae; genus Puia. The sequence goes on from DASYEB010000031.1 coordinate 103,260, forward strand.
GTGATCGAGGGTTATGGTATCCTGCAGCCCCGGGTTGCTTCCGCGATACCAGAAACAAAGACGACGCTGTATCTGCGCCTGCAGGATAATCCTACCGGTATCGATCCCTATACACGTGTTTCATCCGATGTCTACCAGGACCTTTTTGGAGAAGGATCTTTTATCGGCAAAGGTATCTATGACGTCGACATATTCGAGCGGGCCGTCCTGCCCGTATTCCAGGACAACCGCATCTTAAGCCATGACCTGCTGGAAGGATGTTATGCCCGGGCCGGCCTGATCAGTGATGTGAATCTGTATGAAGAAAGCCCAATGACCTACCAGGCGGATATCAAACGCCATCACCGGTGGATAAGAGGGGACTGGCAGATCGGAGCGTGGATGCTGCCCTTCGTAACAAACGGCAAAGGTCATCTGACAAAGAATAAGCTCTCAGCTTTATCCCGGTGGAAGATCTTTGATAACCTGCGCAGAAGCCTTGTGCCTCTTTCTTTATTTTTGCTGCTGACCGTCGGATGGACGCTGCTGCCCTTTCCCTGGTTCTGGACCCTGGGAGTGACGACAATTCTTTTATTAGCCGCAGCACTATCAGTAGCCTGGCAATTATTGCACAAGCCGGCCGACCAGACGATACAGGCGCATCTGGCGGATGTTGGCAGCTCGGTATGGGACATTCTTGCCCGGTCCCTGTTCAGCCTGATCGTCCTTGCCTATGAGGCTATTTATTATACCGATGCTATTATTCGTACCAACTGGCGGATGATTGTCAGTCGCAGGAAACTGCTGGAATGGTCCTCTTCCGCAACCGTATCCAGGAATACCCGGACCGATGCCCGGTCGATCTACGGAATGATGTGGATCTCCCCTGCCGTAGCGCTGGTCTGTGCCGGTCTTCTTATATATATGAACGATCCTGCTTCCTATGCCGAATCTCCGCTGCTTATCGCCTGGCTGCTGGCGCCTGCCATCATCTGGCGGCTGGGCCTCCCTGTTGGAGAGGAGGCGACCCCGCTTTCCGGTGAGCAGTACCTGTTCCTTCGCCGTTCAGCCAGGAAAACCTGGTCTTTCTTTGAAGAGTTTGTAACAAAGGAAGACAACTGGCTGCCGCCTGATAATTACCAGAAACATCCTGTTGCTGTGATTGCCCACCGAACTTCGCCGACAAATATGGGACTCGCCCTGCTCGCCAACCTGGCCGCCTGGGATTTTGGTTATATTGGCGGCGGTGAGCTGCTGCTCCGTTGTGACAATACCCTTGGATCGATGTCGAAGCTGGAACGTTACAAAGGGCATTTTTTCAATTGGTATGATACAATGTCGATGTTACCGCTGCCGCCGCGGTACGTATCTACCGTGGACAGCGGTAATCTTTCCGGGCACCTGCTGACCTTGCGTCAGGGGTTATTAGCCTTCAGCGGGCAGCCCGTTTTTAGTAACCGTATTTTTGAAGGTCTTTATACCACGGCTGATGTGATCCATGAGCTTTCGACTACGATCCATTTAGAAGCGGCAGAACGGTTACAGTCGTTGCTAGCCGATACCGGAAAGAAAAGCCTATCGCTCAGTACCGTGATGCAACTGCTTGACGAATTGTCGTTGATAGCAAAGCTCGCGGGTGTTCTGAAGATTTCAGGCAATGGACTGAAGCCGGGTGTTGTAGAGACAGTTTTGGCAGGCACTATAAGCGGGCTAAGACCGGTAGGTGTGGAAGGAGTAGTGTCAGGCCCGGGAAACGGGCCGACGGCAACTGCCGGGGAGGAAACAGATAGTAGCAAGTGGATAAACAAATTGTCAGTTCAGGTACGACTTATCCGCGATGACCTGACCCTTTTATGCCCCTGGACTGAACTGTTGCCGGTCCCGTCGCGGTTTATTCATCTTGCAGCAGCCGATAATATTCCTTCGCTCGTGAGCCTGAAGGGCCTGCCTGATCTGTTGTTGCCGGCTATCGACGATTATGAACAGCTGCCCGGCAGCCCCGAAGACATGATCTGGCTTTCCCGGATGCGCGGCTTCCTGTTACAGGGCAGCGCCATGGCCGGCGAAAGAATTCGTCAGTCAGAGTTACTGGCTGAACAGTGCGAACAGCTGAGCAATGCGGAGTACGACTTTTTGCTTGACAAGTCGACAGGGCTTTTGAGCATCGGTTATACTATGGAAGAACAGATCAAAGACGCCAGCTATTATGACCTTCTGGCGTCCGAAGCAAGGCTGGGTATCTTTGTCGCTATCGCACAGGGGAAATTGCCGCAGGAAAGCTGGTTCTCCCTCGGGCGCCTGCTGACCTATACGGGTGCAGATCAGGTGCTGCTGTCCTGGAGCGGATCGATGTTCGAATATCTTATGCCTCAGCTGGTGATGCCCACGTATGAGAACACCTTATTGTACCAGACCTCAAAAGCAACCGTCCGGCGCCAGATCGATTACGCCAGTCAGCAGCGGATCCCCTGGGGGATCTCGGAGTCGGCTTATAATACGGTAGACGCCAGCCTGAATTATCAGTATCGTGCCTTCGGGGTGCCCGGGCTGGGACTAAAGCGCGGCCTGAAAGAAGACCTCGTCATCGCCCCCTATGCTTCCATGCTGGCATTGATGGTAGCTCCCGCCAAAGCATGCTCGAACCTGCAGGTTTTGTCCGCCGCGGGTTTTGAAGGCGAGTATGGCTTTTTCGAAGCGATAGATTATACCCCCAGCAGAGTGCCACGTGGTAAGACCCATGCCATCATCCATTCTTTTATGGTGCATCACCAGGGAATGAGCCTGCTTTCAATGGCTTACCTGCTGCTTGACCGGCCGATGCAGCAGCGATTTACATCAGAGCTTCGCTTTCAGGCGACCTTGCTGCTGCTGCAGGAGCGCAAACCCAGAACGACTCTTTCCTTCTCACATACTTCCGATCCGACGGAAACGCATTCGGCTGCTACAGATATACCGGTACGCCGCATCACAACACCCAATACGCCCATACCTGAGATCCAGTTGCTGGGCAATGACCGGTATCAGGTAATGATAACCAATTCCGGTGGCGGCTACAGCCGGTGGAAAGACATCGCGGTCACTCGCTGGCGGGAAGACGCCATCAAAGATAACCGGGGGATATTTTGTTATATAAAGGACCTTTCAAGCGGAAATTTCTGGTCAAACACCTATCAGCCGACCCTTCATCCCGCAAAAGGATATGAAGCCATCTTCACACAGGGGCATGTTGAGTTCCGGCGGGAGGACTACGGCATCCATACCAAAACGGAGATAGTGATCTCGCCGGAAGACGATACGGAAATGAGGCGAATCAGCATCACCAATAAAAGTTCTTCCCCAAAAGAGCTGGAGATCACCAGTTACGCCGAAGTCGTTCTTGCCGGTCATGTTTCCGATGAAGTGCATCCGGCGTTCAGCAACCTGTTCGTCCAGACGGAGATCCTGCGGGATTATAAAGCGATCTTTGCCACGCGACGTCCCCGTTCACAGGAAGAGACACCACCCTGGTTGTTCCACCTTATGGAGGTTCGGGGGGGTATCGCAGAGGCGGTATCTTATGAAACGGACCGTATGAAGTTCACAGGAAGGGGAAATACGCTGGCCAATCCCCGGGTTATGGAACAGAGTGAGCTGTCCGGCAGCCAGGGACCGGTCTTAGATCCCATCGTATCGATCCGTTGCCGCATCACCGTAAAACCAGGTCAGACTGTTGTAGCAGACCTGATCTATGGGATCAGCGAAACAAGGGAGTCCTGCCAGAACCTGATGCATAAATACAAGGACCCGCATCTGAAAAATCGCGCTTTTGAACTTTCCTGGACGCACAATCAGGTGCTTCTCCGGCAGATCAACGCAACAGAGTCGGATGCCCAGCTCTATAACCAATTGGCGGCGTCCGTGGTTTATACTAATCCGGCCTTACGCGCCGAATCGGCCGTGATCCTGAATAATTTCAGAGGACAGTCGGGGCTGTGGAGTCATTCCGTTTCGGGTGACCTGCCCATCGTGCTGCTGCATATCTATGACCAGGCCAACATGGACCTCGTAAAGCAAATGATCCAGGCACATGCCTATTGGCGCCTTAAAGGGCTGGCCGTAGACCTGGTAATCTGGAACGAAGATTACGGCTCCTACCGCCAGACCTTGCAGGAAGCGATTCTTGGACTGATAACCGCAGAAGCTGGCAACAATCCCGTTTATAACAAGCCCGGCGCCATATTCGTAAAGTCCGCGGACCAGCTGTCTCCGGAAGACCGCACATTGTTTGAGAGCATCGCCCGCGTGATCATTTACGACAACAAAGGCAGCCTGTCAGAGCAGGTGAACCGGGATTATGTTCAAAAGGCCTTGCCCCCTTTACTGGAGGTCAAACCAACACGAACTCAAAGCCCGGCCGACACAACGAATATAAGATCCGGTCTTTCGGATTTAGCTGAAGGGCTGCTGTTTTTCAACGGTTTTGGCGGCTTTTCACCCGATGGTAAAGAATATAAGATCATAACGGATCAGAAGAACACTACCCCCGCGCCATGGGCAAATGTCATTGCCAACCCTGATTTCGGTACCGTCGTGTCAGAAAGCGGGTCCGCCTATACCTGGGCCGTCAATGCACATGAATACCGGCTGACACCCTGGAGCAATGACCCGGTAAGCGATGTCGGCGGAGAGGCCTTTTATCTCCGGGATGAGGAAACAGGGCATTTCTGGTCTCCTTCCCCCTTCCCCGCAAAAGGAGCAACCCCCTACCGGACCACCCACGGCTTTGGCTATTCGATATTCGAACATACCGAAGAAGGCATTTCTTCGGAAATGAGCGTCTTCGTGGATAAGACGCTGCCGGTGAAATTCGTGGTACTTACCATTAAAAACCAATCAGGACGCGAACGTAAGTTTTCGGCCACAGGATATCTGGAGATAATTTTGGGGGATCTGCGTTCTAAAACAAATATGCATATTCTGTCCGAACAGGACGGAAGTACTGGGGCATTGCTGCTGAGGAACAGGTACAATACACCTTTTGCCGGCCGCGTCAGCTTTTTCAAGGTAGATGGCGGCAGTCACAGCTTTACAGCCGACAGACTGGAATTCCTCGGCAGGAACAGAGGTCCCGACAACCCACAGGCCCTGCACCGGGAAAAACTTTCCGGCAGAAGCGGGGCTGGCATGGACCCCTGCGCTGCATTGCAAATAAAATTTGAGCTGCTTGACAGCGAGGAAAAGGAGATCATCTTCCAGATCGGCAATGGTGAGAACACCGAGGCCGCCCTCGGTCTGATCAGGCAGTTTTCGGATAAATCAACTATTCTAAAATCGCTCCGGGATGTCCAGGGTTATTGGAAGGAAATATTGGGAACGGTGCAGATCAACACACCCGACAAAGCACTGAATATGCTGGGGAATGGCTGGCTCGCCTATCAGACTATCGCCTGCCGGCTCTTTGCGCGGAGCGGTTTTTATCAATCCGGTGGGGCGTTTGGGTTCAGAGACCAGTTGCAGGATGTCCTGGCCCTGCTGTCCATCCGGCCGGCTCTGGCAAGGGAACAGCTGCTGTTGAGCGCATCCCGGCAGTTTGCAGAAGGAGATGTTCAGCACTGGTGGCATCCGCCGGAAGGCCGCGGCGTCCGAACCCGCTGCTCCGATGATCTGCTATGGCTGCCTTTCGCTGCAGCACGTTATGTCAGCGCTACAGGAGATACCGCTATTCTCAATGAGAAGACCGGCTTCCTCGAAAGCCGGCTCCTGCAGGCCGAAGAAGATAGTCTGTATGACCTGCCGGTGAGCGGCAATCTTAGCGGTACACTTTATGAACATTGTAAACGCGCCATTCAACATTCTCTTCAGTTCGGGGCGCATCACCTGCCACTCATCGGTTCGGGGGACTGGAATGACGGCATGGACCGTGTAGGAAATAAAGGGCGGGGAGAAAGTGTATGGCTGGCGTTTTTCCTGTACGATGTATTAATACGTTTTGGCAGGGTGGCCGGCGGTTATGGAGATGTTGGCTTTGAAGCCAGCTGCAAAAAATCCGCTACGGCTTTACAGTCCGCGATAGAAACATCCGCCTGGGACGGCGAGTGGTACCTGCGGGCCTATTTCGATGACGGAAGCCCGCTTGGGTCAAAGGTCAACGAAGAATGCCGGATCGATGCCATTGCACAAAGCTGGTCGGTCTTATCCGGCGCAGGTGAGGGCGCACCGGCAGCAAGCGGGGCTGCACCCGCAGCAGGTGGCGGAGCTATCAAACCAATTGAGGGGTCGAGAGTGTCTTTAGCGATGGCATCGCTGGATAAATATCTTGTTAAAAGAGACCTGAAGCTGATCCAATTGTTGTCGCCTCCCTTTAATGCACATCAGCTAAATCCCGGTTATATCATGGGGTATGTGCCTGGCATTCGGGAGAATGGAGGCCAATACACACATGCTGCCGTTTGGACACTGATGGCCTTTGCAGCTATGGGACAGCGGGAGAAGGTCTGGGAATTGTTCAGCCTGATCCAGCCGTTGAATCATTCGTCAGACCCGAAATCAGTGGGTGTCTATAAAGTCGAGCCGTATGTCATGGCAGCCGATGTATATGCCAGCGTTTCGCACGAAGGAAGAGGCGGCTGGACCTGGTACACGGGCTCTGCCGGCTGGATGTATCAATTTATTACCGGCAGCCTGCTTGGCATGGAGCTTCGGCGGGGTCGATTACACTTTAAGCCTTGTTTTCCTCTCGACTGGCCATCAGTGAGCATAATCTACCGCTGCGGCAGCGCAGCTTATGATATCACCGTCTTCCAGGAGACGTCGGCGACGGCCGGGTCCTGGTGGGTGATAGACGGTAAACGCGGGGGTGATGGTATCGATATTATAGATGATGGGCAGCAGCATGTAGTGGAAGCCCATGTGATCGATTAATTGGCAAAGACGCAAAAATAAAGATATTCTCAAATCACTTTTATCAGCATATTGCCCTCCCGGTCCTGTAGCCTGCCAAAGGAAGTACAAAGGTTTTCCGGGAGGCCATATGCCCGTAAGCTCTGCTCAAAAGCCTCAGCTTCTTCCTCCACTACAGCGACGAGCAGTCCTCCGCTGGTCTGCGGATCGGCGAGGATATATCGCTGCTCGTCGGATAGGTTACTTATTTTATGCCCATAGCTATTCCAGTTCCGGACAGTGCCGCCCGGAAAACATCCCAGACGGAGGTAGTGTGGCAGGGAAGCAATAACCGGGACCTTATCGAATTCAATAGTCGCCGATAAACCGCTGCCTTCACACATTTCAGCCAGGTGGCCCAATAATCCGAAGCCGGTGACATCGGTCATGGCTTTTACGCTGTCGAACCGGCCAAACGTCTCCCCAAGCTTATTTAGCGTCACCATACTTTGCAAAGCGATGGCTGCATCTTCCGGGCGGAGCTGCCCTTTTTTCTGAGCCGTGGAAAGGACCCCAACCCCCAGGGCCTTGGTCAGGTAAAGCCGGCAGCCTGCTGAAGCAGTAGAGTTTTGTTTCAATTGAGCCGTGTTGACCAGGCCATTAACGGCAAGACCAAAGACCGGTTCCGGGCAGTCGATGCTATGTCCGCCTGCCAGTGTGATACCAGCCTCGGCACAAATAGCCCTCGAGCCTTCCAGTACTTTCTGAGCCACTTCAGGGGGCAATTTATCGATAGGCCAGCCCAGGATGGCAATGGCCAGGACGGGTTTACCACCCATCGCATAGACATCACTGATCGCATTGGCAGAAGCGATGCGGCCAAAGTCAAATGCGTCATCGACTATCGGCATGAAGAAGTCAGTGGTAGAAATAAGAGCCGTGCCATTTCCCAGATCGAGGACTGCTGCATCATCCCGTTTATCATTGCCTACAAGCAGCCGGGGATCGGGCGGGGCGACAAGGGGGCTGTGAAGGATCTTATCCAGGATAGCAGGGCTGATCTTACAGCCACAGCCTGCACCATGTGAATATTGCGTCAATTTTATTTCAGAAATGTTCATAGTCATTTGTTTAAAGTTAATCCACGGGCAAAATCGAGAACCAACCCTGCGGCGGAGGCAGGGTCGGTATTGTCAACCGGAACGGGAAAGACCCGGTCTTCGCTGCGATGCTTCAAAGCCGTTCGGTAGGTCTTGTCATAATAAAACAACACGAGACGGATAAAGTCATCCATCCGGTCTTCCCGGATCGCGGTGATCGCCTGTTTGGTCTGTTCGAAGCCAAGCCTTTTGCGGATGCGATCGGTACATTCGACAAGAAAGTCTTTATCCAGTGAGCCATATTCCTTTACCAGCGCCCCGACACGCTGATCGGCAGCAACCTGCAGCTCAATAAGCGGCGACTGCTGCATCCGGTGCCAGAACGATCGGGGTATGCTGCATCTGCCGATATTGAGGCTTTCGTCCTCCACCCATATCTCCCGGTTGTGGTCCCAATGGTTCAGCTGTTCGGCAAAATTATTTTCGAACTGTTCCTGCGAAGGCTGGATCAATTTGTTGAGCGTGCCATATGAGGAGCCCTGATGCTGTGCAATGTCTTCCAGGTCGATGACCTGTTCACCAAGCAAACGCAGCTGATGAAGCATTTTTGTCTTACCCGAGCCGGTTAAACCCCCAAGGACATAAAGAGGATGGTTTTCTTCAAACTGGCGAAGCACCCATTTGCGATAGCTTTTATATCCACCTTTGACCAGGAATACTTCAAAACCATACAGATCGAGAGCCCAGGCCATGGCGCCACTGCGCATCCCGCCCCGCCAGCAATGGACGGCTATCTTTTTTTGAGGAGCCATTTCCAATGACTGCCGGATGAAACCGGACCATTTCGGCCCGGCCAGATCAAAACCCAGCAGTATTGCCGCTTCTCTGCTTTCCTGCTTATACGTCGTCCCTACCAGGACCCGCTGCTCATTGCTGAATAAAGGCAAATTCGACGCCCCCGGGATATGGCCCTTTTCGAACTCGGCCGGTGTACGTACGTCCGCAACCGGCACCGTGTCCCGTATCTTTATGAGCTCATCACTTTCGATCGGGTGGATCATTATTTTCATTTGCCGGTCTTTTAAGGCTGGACCGGTGGGTAAATATACTGTAAGCCGGCGATCTGTATCTTTGGAATTGATAAAAAAACACACTATGCAACCACGCGGCAACATCGTCATTACCAGCGCCAATTGCGCCACTGCGGGTTTGCTGATCCCCCGGCTTCAGGATAAAGGATATCATGTTACAGGACTGATAAGGACTCCTGCAGCGATTGGCGCAGATGAGACGATTTCCAACTGGATGAATTCAACAGCTGCAAAAAAAGCCCTCGCCACTGCCGATAGCATTATCCATCTCTCAGGTGATGCCAACGGGAAAAACAGGGCCGCGTACGGCGAGGCAAATTATACTACTACAAAGCTGGTGACCGATAGCATTCGAAATGAAAAACGACAGCGGATCATTTACCTGAGTTATGCCAATGCCGGTCCCGGAGAGGAGAACCTATACCTGCATTATAAAGGAGAGGCAGAGCAGCTTTTGCTCCATACAGGAAAGGAAGCAGTGATCTTTCGATGCCCGGTGATCATCGACGCGCCCGGCAAGACTTCCCGGATAGACGATCTTTTTATAGCAAAAAAGGGAAAGGCAGTACCTGTACTCGGCAACGGCCTGCAAAAAATACGTCCTCTTTACCGGGGCGACGTAGTGAATATTATCGAAGCCGCGCTGGAAAAAGGACAACGAGGCGTTTATGATCTATCCGGACCGGAGGAAATGACCGTGAACGATCTTATCCGTCTGGCAAACAGGGACCCAAACGTAAAAATGAGACATATCCCGGCATGGATAGTGCCTTTGCTAAGCCGGCTTGTCCCCGGACTGTCGCCGACATTTGCCGATCTCATGCTTCATCATACCAACAGTATCTATAGCCCCGGGACTTTTCAGGAGTTCGGAGTTGCGCCCACTTCCATTACTTCACTTTGGGGCTGAAACACTCTTTTTACCAAAGAGGTCAAAGGCCTTTCTATATACAGATAAGTCAAATGACCTATGGCGACGGCCAACGTAAGCAGCATGATAGCGAATAACCAGGGATTGGATGCCATTTTGAAATGCTTTAAACCCATAGCCGTTCCACTTAAAACAAAAGGATGAACTAAATACAGGGAATAGGATGAATTCCCTATCTCCAGCAATAGGTTCCTGATCGCAGATCTGCTTTGCCGGATCAAATGCTCAAGGGATAATAACCCGATAAATATCGACAGCATTGGAATTCCCCAAAAAAAGCCCCTCCACTTTTCCTGATCAGGGACCTTATAAAATGCCTCCAGCACAAGCAATAGACACCCAAGCAGACAGAATGCTATACCATATTTAAGATCAGGCCGGACGTTTTTCCTGTTAAAGAAATAAAAACACCCCATTCCAAAAACAAATTCGAGGTATAGGATATTTGTCGAAAAATTGAAGAGGATCCCGTCATAATTAACACACAGTCCAGTTACTACCAAAATCGATAGTATTATCGAAGACACCTTCAAAGCTTTATAGGTCCCTTTGTATATAAAAAGGGCAAATATGAAATAAAAGAAAAACTCGTAGCTGAGTGTCCACCCGTTTGAATTAAGAAATTTTTTCCCATTGGGAAACAAAACATACGAAGCCCATATACTGGTTTCACCCCCGGACGTATTAACTAATTTTGGATTGTAAAGATATACTGCCAGCGCCACCGTCGTGACAAGCCAGTAAAGCGGCATGATCCTCTTTATTCTGAGGAAAATAAACTGATAAGGGGTCAGGCAACGGTTAACGGTGGATACACACATGATATAACCTGAGATCAGAAAGAACAGGTCTACTCCCGAACCACCTATTGAGAATCCTTTTAAGGCGCCATTACCATATTGGGCCCCTTTGATGGATATATGCAGCAATACTACCAGTATGGAGGCTACCCCTCTCATTATCTGGACAGACTGGATATTCCCGGGATTCTTTTTACGAGGTATTTCCATGGAGGCAGATTGCATGCAACAAGATAATAAAAAGGTCATTCCAACGTAAAGAACAAACAAATTTCTTAAACATAAAAGCCCGGACAGGATTTTGTAAATTGCAGAATGGCGGCAACCGATAATCAAAAGTTTAACGGATTTGTGCATGTTCGCGGTGCAAGGGAGCACAATCTCAAGAATATAAGCCTGGACATACCACGCGATGCGCTGGTTGTATTTACGGGGATCTCGGGCTCTGGTAAGTCTTCGCTGGCTTTTGGCACCTTGTATGCTGAAGCGCAGCGCCGTTACCTGGAATCGGTCTCACCATATGCCAGAAGGCTGTTCAACCAAATGGCTATTCCTGAAGTCGATGCCATCGAAGGGCTTCCGCCGGCAGTGGCATTACAACAACAGCGCGGTTCGGTCAGTACGCGTTCGTCCGTCGGCAGCGTAACCACTTTATCGAACCTGATGCGGATGCTCTATTCCCGTGCAGGAGATTATCCGGCCGGACAGCCTATTATTTATGCAGAAGGATTTTCGCCCAATACACCTGAAGGCGCGTGTCCCCGCTGTCATGGATTGGGCAGGGTTTATGAGGTGACCGAAAAGTCGATGGTGCCGGATGACACCCTGACTATCCGGCAGCGGGCCATTGCTGCCTGGCCCACCGCCTGGCAGGGCCAAAATCTTCGGGAGATCCTGATGACGCTGGGATATGATGTTGATACTCCCTGGCGTGACCTTCCCAAAAAGGACAGGGATTGGATCCTCTTCACGGACGAGACCCCTACGGTGCCTGTCTATTCCGGTTTTAGCGCAGAGGAGATGCGCAAGGCGCTGAAACAAAAAATGGAGCCCAGCTATATGGGGACCTTTACCGGCGCCAGGCGATATGTGATGCAGACTTTTGCTAACACACAGAGCGCGCTGATGAAGAAAAGAGTGGCGCAATATATGATCAGCAGCGAGTGCCCGGTCTGTCATGGTAAACGGCTTCGTAAGGAGGCGCTTGCTGTGACCTTTGAAGGATTTGATATAACAGAGCTGTCGCGGGTACCATTGGGACGGCTCTTCGGGATCTTTGGGCGATACGCGGAAGCAGCGGTCAGCAGGCACACAAAAGGTGGGGACAAAGAGCATCCCGAGAAGGTACTGGTAAAACAGCGGATAGCGCAGGATATGATAGCGCGTTTACAGGTTATGCTTGACCTGGGACTTGGTTATCTGACGATCGAACGCGGCACGCCTACCCTTTCACCCGGCGAGCTTCAGCGTTTGCGGCTGGCTACACAGGTCCGCTCAAATCTGTTCGGAGTAGTCTACGTATTGGATGAGCCTTCGGCAGGTCTTCATCCTGCCGACACCGAGGCATTACTCAGGGCGCTGGATCGGTTGAAGTCATCAGGCAATTCTCTTTTTGTAGTGGAACATGAGATAGATGTTATCCGCCATGCCGACTGGATCGTAGATGTAGGGCCAGGCGCCGGTGATAATGGGGGACAGATATTGTACAGCGGCGTCCCGGAAGGCCTTAGGGACGTAGCTGGATCTATTACCAGGAAATATATCTATGAGGCTGAAATGGCCACAAGAAGGACATATAGACAACCAAAGGGATGGCTGAAGCTGGCAGGTGTAACACGCAACAACCTCAGCAAACTGGACGTCTCTTTTCCGCTGGGTGTGCTGACCAGCGTTTCGGGCGTTTCGGGTTCAGGTAAAAGCAGTCTTGTCAGCCAGGTCCTTGTGGAACTGGTGGCCGGACACCTGGGTCAGCAGGTTGATCTGACACCTGATGAAGAGACCGACCCATTACAGCAGACTACACCGGTTACACTCGGTGGAAAGATTGTGGAAGGGATGCAGGCCGTCCGACGCCTGGTGACAGTAGATCAGAAAGCCATCGGCCGGACCCCCCGCTCGAATCTTGCCACTTATACCGGTCTGTTCGATCACGTACGAAAGATCTTTGCCGCCACTAAAATGGCAAAAACGCGTAAGTATGACGCCGGCAGCTTTTCTTTCAACGTGGCAAAAGGCCGGTGTCCCCATTGCCTTGGAGAGGGTTTTGTGATGGTGGAGCTTCTTTTCCTTCCAAGCGTGTATGCACCATGCCCTACCTGCGGGGGAACGCGGTACAATAAAAAGATCCTGGACGTAAAATATAAAGAAAAGAATATCGCGGAGGTTTTGCACATGACGGTAGACGAGGCATGGAGGTTCTTTGCCGATGAGCCTTCGGTAAGCCATGCGCTCGATACAGTACGACAGGTTGGACTTGGCTATCTGCGGCTTGGACAACCGGCTACCGAACTCTCCGGCGGGGAAGCGCAGCGCATCAAGCTGGCCACAGAGCTGCAGCGAACACAGCATGGCAATACCCTTTATATCCTGGATGAACCTACAACAGGCCTGCATCCTTCAGACGTCGAAAAGCTGATGACCCAGCTCGATGGCCTGGTCACGTCTGGTAATACGGTCATCCTTGTCGAACATGATATGCATGTTATTGCTGCCAGCGATTGGGTCATCGACATCGGGCCGGGCGCCGGAGAAGATGGCGGAAAGATCGTAGCCGTCGGAACACCCGGGGAAGTGGCGCAGGTCACGGCGAGCCGGACAGCAAAGTATCTGGCGCTGGAACTCGATTGAGCCGCCGCCTTTTCCGCCCGGGCTGCCGGTCAATTAGCAAAGCCATTCTTCTGTGCTGCTTTTAACAGCTTCTTCCTGCCGCGATCGATGGTGTGGTTCCAGTCATACGCAAGGGTCAGCCGATAGTTGCGGGTTTGAGTGGTGCTGTAAGATTGCAGATTAAAGTTGGGGCCATGCACCTGTGAAGTATTGCTCTGTTGTACAAAAGGGTCCGATACATTCAGCGTGACGATAATCTTTTTCCGGAAGAATTTCCGTTGGATACCCATATTCATATTCACGGTGGCCGTACTTACACCCTGCGGATTGCCATTCCGGTTATAAAGACAGGAAAAGCTGAGATTCCAGAACTTAGCGGGAATATAATTGATGTTGAAGTTCGTGTAGAACGATCCGTTGTCCTGGTATTTGTTGACAGTCTTATCGTAAGCCCCATATTGACTGTAAATATAATTGAGCCCCAGATTGGCTTTCAGCGAACGGGAGAAGGTATAGCCGGACCAGGAGCCCACTGTATATTCGGTTCGGTTGCTGATATTCTCATAGGTTGTCCGGGTAGTGCCATCTGTTTGAAGGGTAGTGATCCGGGTAAAGATATTCTGAACTTTGTTGAGACCAAAGCTGGTATTAAAATAATAGTTGTTAGTTCCCTTCCCTACATGCAGATTAAATTCATGCGAAAGACTGGGCATCAGCTGAGGGTTACCATATTTGATGTTGTAGGGATCCGAATAGTCGATACTGGGGTTCATCTGATCCAGACCGGGTCTTCTGATCGTTCGGCGATATACCAGGGTGATACCCCATTGATTGTCCCAGGTCTTGTTGATATTGGCAAAGGGCAGCCAGTTCCAATAGGTGTTGCCAGTGGTTTTTCCCGTATTGTGGAGATCGAAATTTACTAAGGTCCTGTTGACAGAGGTACCGCCGGTAAAGACCAGGCCATGAGCGATGGTCTGACGCAGCGATGCCCGCAGGTTGCTTTTTGTTTGAAGGAAGTGCAGGTCACTGCTAAGAGGGGCGTTAATGACAAAATCATTGCTGGCCTTATCCAGGAAACTGGTCGTCACCTGTACGTCATTGCCACTGTAGTTGTAATATCCTCCCAATGACAGTATGGTATGCGCCTTATGATCTAATGGCTTATCATAATTTGCCCTGATCTCATAGCCTTTTATTTTGCTTTCGCTGCGCTGGTGTTGTATAGAGTCAAGTCCGGTCGGGCTATGATCGGGATTCAGGTATTGCTGATAAAAAGAAAGGTCGTTTTGATTGCTGCTGTAGTTGAAAGAGCCTGTCACTTCCAGCACTTCTTCGGGCGTTGGCCCCCGATGCCGGAAGGTGAGATTCCCATTGGGATTGAGGTTGTATCCCTTGCTGGCGGTGGAACGGTCGCTCAAACCATAAAGCCCGCCCTGCTGGTTCACCGAGCTATAATCTGTGACAGAGTTGTTATTAAAGTTATTCTGATTGATCTGCCAGACGGTATTAAGAGAATTGAATTTGTCAAGGTCATAGTCTACGCTAAGCCGGGCGCTTGGGCGGGTGTTTTTATTGGTATACTTATTGGCCGTATTCAGGGAATTGGTGGAGTCGGCAAAAATATTCTCTCTTTCGGAGTGGCCATTCCCGCTGAATCTGTTGTATCCTTCACCCGCACTGAAGTTGAGAGCCAGTTTGTGGTCGCGATAGCTGAAGTTGGTGTTCCCGCCATATTCGCCCCGGGTGCCGCCGTAAGTATTGATCCTTCCGCCGATGCCTATTCTTCCTTTTCGTGTTACTATATTTATGACGCTGCCATCCTCATTCGCATATTCGGGCGGCGGGTTTGGCATGACCTCTATCTTCTCGATCATATTCCCGGGGAGCGCATCCAGGAAGTCCTGTAATTGCTGCGCATTGAGATTGACGGGCTTGCCGTCGATAAGAACAATAGGCGTTTTGCCTTCGACGATGAGGTTGCCGTTGGCATCGGTGGCTACCAGCGGGACATTTCGCAATAGTTCGTTGGCGCTTGAGCCGGCACTGAGCGGAGATTCTGCTGCATTAAAGGTGAGATTACCCCCTTTGCTTTGGATAATAGGTTTCTCGGCGTATACCACGACGGCATCCATGTCGGCGCTTTTCGACACCAGCTTGAGATCGCTGAGATTGAAGTCGGATCTTTCCTGCCGGATATTAATGCTATCGATTGAAAGCATACTAAAGCCTACGGCCGATATCTGTAACCGGTATACCCCGTAGGCCAGGTCACTAAACGTAAATGTACCGTCGGCTCCACTGGCTAAGGACTGCCCTTTTGATACGTCCGTAATACCAATTAAAGAAATTGTAGCACCGGGAACAGGCTTTCCGCTTTCCCTTTCCAGTATATTGCCCGAAATTATTCCCACACCCCTCTGAGCCCATGCGCAAAGACCAGAAAACAAAGAGATAAGAATGAGTACAGCGCCGCGAAATCTTCTCATATGTGACAAAATAGCCGAAAAAGATGTTTTTGGGTCGTATAAATGTGCAATCGGTCACAAAAACCGATCAATGGGAGACTGAAGCCCGCTAAAATTTTAGGAATACCGTAAATTACTTTCGCATTGAAGACATATAATCGTATTAAATAATCTTTATGAAAGGAATTATTATCCATCCCAGCCCCTATCCGGTGAAAGAGACAATCGACAAACTACTGGAATTCCTACGGCTCCAGGGCGTGACTATATATGCCCGTATCGACCAGCAGATGGAGCTGGAGAAAGCTGGATTAAAAATGGGAGCGCTCGAATATCTTCTTTTTGGGAATCCAAAAGGAGGCGGCCCGGTAATGCAGGCAAATCCTGTTGCCGCACTGGATCTTCCTTTGAAGGTCATCGCCTGGGAAGACCCGGAAAAAAAGGTGTGGCTGGCCTATAATGAGGCGGCCTATATCCAGGAAAGGTATACCCTGCCGGCAGCGGTCAGCGCTCCGCTAAACCTGGATGGGCTGATCGCGAAAGTTCTTCAATAGCTTAACTGTGTTTCTTATGATTCTATTTTTGGGTAAACCGCATCTGGCTGAAATTAAACCCTCCTTTATCGGCAACTATTCTCAGCTGGTTGACTCCTTTTGGTAAGCTGCTGTTTTTTATTTCGATGGTCTGCCAATTGGTAAGACTGCCGGTAGCAGGGACGGAGACATTGGCGGCTACGGGTTTGTTGTTGCACAAAAGAGATATTTTTCCTCCGCTGTCAGCACTGGCAACGGTAAGAGAGATGGTATACTTACCGGCATCGGCGACGTTGACGGTATATTGCAGCCACTCGCCATCCTCAATATTAAAAACATGATAGCTGAGAGGACTATCAGCCTGGATGTCGACCCCGTCATTGCGGTAAGACCAGCCACGGTTGCCTGCCGACGGTGCAGCGGGAGATGCATACTGGTATCGGGCAGTGTCGTTGTCCTTATACGCATAACCTTCACGGCCAAGATCATAGTCAACGGCTTTTATTACAAAACCATTCCTTATTATGTGCTCCTTGAATGGCATAGTCTGCACCGATCTGACCTGTCTGAACATGGCATCAGTGACATCCTTATGATAAACATTGTGCTGGATCCGGATATTTTCCAGCCATTCGTCCAATGCGGTCTGCGCTTCTTCCGGAGAAGGCCTGGGACCATTCTTAAGCCAATAGTTCAGTAGTAGCTGGTAGGACGGGGTCGGCTTTATTTCGAGGGGATTGTTGACACCCATTTTTTTCAATTGCCACCAGCACCAACCGATATCGCGGGATTCAACCAACTGGATGGCTTCCGTAAACCAGGTATTGGAATTTTCACCCGACTCACCCAGCCAGAGAGGCACATTGTAGTTAGCCTGCCAGTCGAGGAAATTCTGTATAGAGCCCTGCGTATTGAAGTTTCCATATTTATGAAAGCTCAGCACCATATTATTATCCCATAAAGGAAAGATGCCATTATAATTATTTCCAAAGCCATTCCCTTCGATGATAATGATATGCGTTGAATCCACCTGCCGGATGGCAGACGTTATCTGCATCATGAGCGTACGCAGGGGTTTGTTGGATTTTTCCCTGGTGCCGCGTATGTCTTTCGGATCGTCGAAGCCCCAGTTGGGTTCATTTATGATGTCATAACCACCGATCGAAGCCTCGCCTGCATAACGCTGTGCCAGCTTTCGCCACAAGGCGATAGTCTTTTGCTGATTGGCCCCGCTTTCCCATAAAGACGGTTTGGATGGGTCCCGGTCTGAAATATTCAGGTCGTTCCCCTGACCGCCGGGAGCAGCATGAAGATCCAATATAAGGTACATATTGTTAGCCTTACACCAGGCAAGCAAGCTATCTGTCATTTCAAATCCCTTTGGCAGCCAGGTATCTTGTCCCGGTATGGGTTCTTCCTCTACCGGAAGCGTATACAGCCTGTAATGCATGGGCAGCCGTATCGAGTTAAAGCCCCAGGCAGCCAGCGAATCGATATCTGCCTTAGTAGTATGATTGTTCAGCCAGTCATTGTAGAACCGGGTAGTTTTCTCAGCTCCGACCAGGTCTGTTATTTTTTGTTTTATCTTATATTGCGGGCCGATGCCATTGAGCCGGAACATATAGCTTTCCTGCAGCATCCAGCCCCCCAGACCCATTCCCCGCAGGATCAAGGTCTTCCCGGTACCGTCGACAATTACCTTGCCTTTGGCCCGTAGAAAACCTGAGCCGGCCGTCTTTGCCGCAGGAAGGCTTAGGACAACGGGCACCGAGTTTTGTCCGAAACAGAACGTGGAAATTAAAACAATAGCTAAAAAGGAGAAACAGTTCTTCACGGCAACGAGTTTTGTTAAGTAAATTAATTATAGGTGTATGTCAGGATGCGCTGTTTGAGGTGACGGTATCCCCAACCGATCCTAAGAAGTCGGTTAAAGATGTCTCATTTGAGATCATTAGTTTTTTCCGCAGCCGGTATCTGCTGCTTTCCACTCCCCTGATAGAAAGGTTCAGCAGGTCGGCAATCGCTTTTGTAGAAAGATTGAGCCGGAGATACGCACAGAGCTTGAGGTCGGCAGGCGTAAGTAAGGGATAGCTCTCTTTTAATATTTTTAGAAAATCATTGTTGGATTTGTCAAAATAAAGCGAGAATCGCTCCCAATCGTCATTCATCTCCAATTGCTCATTGATGATCTTGATGATCCGCCGGATATTTTTTGTTCTCTTGTCCGGCTCGGTCTCTTCCTGTACGGCCAGAATCTCATCTTTTATCTTGTTCAGCAGCTCCCGCTTCTGTAACAGGTTCATTGTATTGGAGGCCAGCACGGCATTGTTGTGCTCGACCTCCGTCTGGAGCTTGATATTCTTTAACCGGATAATCTCATTTTCATTCTTTTCGATCTCAAGTTGATGGGAGTACTGGAGACGCCGCTGCTCTTCCTCGAACTTTTCCCGCTGCTTTTTTAGCCGGTTGGTATGCTGAATGATATATTTCCGTTGCTGCCTCTTATAAAAGAAATAAATGCTTGCAATAACCAGGATAACATATAGGAACCAGGCAGCAAAAGTGTTGTACCAGGGCGGTGAGATAGTGAACACGAACTGGCTTATGGAAGATACACGGCCGGTATTGTTCCTTGCCCATACCTGGAATGTGTACTTTCCTGCCGGCAGGTTGGTATAGGATCTTTCGGTTTTCTTTGACCAGGAAGACCATTCCTTTTCATAACCTTTTAACCGGCAGCCGTATTCTACTGTGCCCCCAAAATAAGGGGAAGAGTATTCAAAATGTATGGAGTTCCATTTATAGCCAATATTGTCCTTAACCTTGAAAAGATCCCCCGCCGGCGCAGATTCCTTTTCAAAGAGGTAACCGCCAAAAAGGGTGCTGTCCCCTTTATGAAAAGCGATTACCGAGCGCAGCAGCACGCTGAGGCCACGATTGGCCGCCTTATATTTCTCATAGTTGAGGTGATAGAAACCCGTTTCACCCGAGATCAGAATATTATTCTTATTGATGGGGTAGATAAATTCTTCGTCGTTGCCCAGGACACGATTGTTGAGCTCAGAAAAATAGACCTTAACAGGGTTATCGGGCGAAGACATGTCTACAACACCCGGTTTCCGGTCCTCCACAAACCAGATATTACCCTGGGTATCCTCCCTTAAATAAGAGACCAGGGCAGAGCCAAATAATTTCTTTAAGAAAGCAGACTCTTTAAAGTCGCCGGCAGATCTGTCATACTCAAAGGTCCCGTTCCTTGTCACCAGCACGATCCTGTCACGGATCTTAAAAAGATAGTTATGGCCTGAAGACAGGATATGATGAACGTCGGCATAAGGCTTGCTGACGGGACCGCCGGTGTCGTTGAAACTGATCTTATAAAGGCCCTGGTAGGGATGTGCTACCCAGATGTCATTGCCCTCGACAACGGTATATTTTGCCGATTCGAAAGAAGTATGGGATTTGGGATTTACAAACTTGCCTCCGCTGTAATTATATACATTGATCCCGTTGTAGGTGCCGGCTATGACCCGCGGACAGGGTTGTTGGGCCGTCAGCGGCTGAAAAAACCAAAAGCCTGTAGAGGAATCGAGTGTGGTACAGGTATTATTTCTAACGATATAGGCACCATCGTTGCGTCCTGCCAGGAGTTGATTGTTTACTACGGATAGCCCCCATACGAGGCCATTGCCCTTATTTACAGGATTAAAATTCCCCTGAAGCCCGTTGAGTTCGTTGTTTGGCTGTACGGGTATACTATAAAGCCCGATGCCTGTCCCGATGTAGAGCTGGTTTTCGAAAATAGCGGCTGAATAACCCGGGCTTTTGTTATCGTGATTGGGATTGATATGATTGATGGCGCTGTTGTAGATGACGAGGTCTATTCCATTATTCAGACCCAGCCAGATGTTCTTTTCCTTGTCTGAAAAGACGACATTGACCGTATTGGATTGAAGACCTTCCTCCTTGGTTACATGCTGAAGTATCTTTCCGCTGGTATTGATGACATAATATCCCCCCAGCCGGGTCGCAATGACGATCTGTGTGGTATCGATCGTACAGGCAGAATGTACGATCTCGGAGGTGATAGTATTGATTGCAGGAGTTTCAAATTTTTCGACATGGGTGCCGTCAATGATATAGAGACCCGACTTCAGCGTCGTTACAAATGTTTTATGAGTCCCAAAGTCACTGACAGACCGGATCGAGATCTTATCCTTTGAAAAATCGTATTGGGTATTGAGAGGCTCCCATGTGCCGTCTTTAAATAGCATCAGACCTTTATCGTATTCCTGGGCTATGAGCAGCCCTCTGTTGACTCCTAAAAACCCCCAGTTTATACTTTTAAAGGCCGTGATCCTGCCATCGTGATATCTGAAAATCCGTTTGTTCGACCGGAAGAAAATGTCATTTTGGAATTGTACAACATGCCATACGTCACTAAATTCCGTTTCACCCGGCGGGATCAGGCTTTTCAGGGACCGGTATGACAGGACTCCTTTGCCGTCAAAAAAGAAATACCCTATTTCCTGCTGGCCGCCAACATAGATCCTATCGTCGGCCACCGTCAGCGACCGGACAATACTACCGTTCGGCAGGGGATAGGTTTTCCAGTACGTGCCATCAAAAACCAACAGACCATCATCGTTGGCAAAATAAAGCAGCCCTCTTTTATCCTGTCCAATGGCCCTGTTCTGATTACCCGATTCATAAGTTGTCTTCGAATAATTGATGATCTCCGGGATCAGGATGCTGTTCTGAGACAGAACATGGGTTGTAACAAACAGCGTACATAATATGGTCAGCAATCGCTTCCTCATGCAAAGAAATGAAATTATGCTATTTATATATAGCGATTTTATGTGTTCTTATAAAATACGGAATATTTTTCGACTCCGCACCATTATTAAAGTATATGGTTTTTGATGTTTGTAATGGCATATGGCAGTCAATACAGCTTAAACTTACCAAATTAAAGTCCCGTTTCTTTTGTTCGCTTTCTTTTAAATTATTTACCGCGTGGACGGAATTCTGATGACAGTCCATGCATTTTGAAACAAAAGCAGCGACCTTATTTTTTTCCGGCTCGTGGGTATTATGACAGGAAGTGCAGGTCATGTCAGATCTTTGGAAGCAGAGACTCGACTTCAGAAGCTGTAATTGTTTCCCGTGTACGTCGGGTTCATGGTTATCGGATGCAAATTCGGGAAATAAAAAATGCGACAGGGTGTCACCGGGGACAAAGCTAAAAAGGGATCGCTGTGCTGACTGATCATTTCCCGAATGACAGGTCGCGCAAATATCCAGCTGTTGCTGGCGGGTCAGAGATCTTATAGGCGTAATATATCTGCTGGTTCTAACAGTGGGATTTTCCTGTTGAAATTTTACGTGGCTGGCTGCTGGCCCATGACAGCGTTCGCAGTCTATTCCATAGACGATGGAGTTCCTGTCAAGATTTTCGGTGACGGACATCGGACCTGACTGAACAAGGTCTCTGCTCACATAAGAGGCATGGCATTCGAAACACCGGCTGGTAATGACCCGGCCATAGTGTGCGTGTCTGGCGGAAAAACCAGGGCTGTTAGTCCAGGTATTCGAGCTCGTCAGCCACGTCAGCGGAAGCTCGAATAATTGGCTTCCCTTCCACCAGGCATAGGTTTGCGCTTTTTCGGCAGAGCCAAAGGTTATATCAAATTCTTCCGAAGTATTTTTTTTGCCGTCTATAAAATAGGATTGAAAAAAAGCTGTTTCCTTTTCTTCGACCTGGATATAACTGGAGTCCGTAAAATAAAAACGGCCTTTGGAAAGTGTGATCAGTTTTCTAAGATAGTCACTACCGGCTTGCGCGGACGTTTTGAAATGATTGCTATGGGCATAGGTGTCCGAAATGTTGCGGTGACAATCGGCGCACACTTTTGAACCGGCGTATTGGTCACCCCTTGGGTCGCCGGAGGAATCATTTTGAAGACATTGTGAGAAAAAGACAGTTACCACAGCAAGCAAGCCAATGACCAGGGTAATTTTAAGGTACTTCATGGTTATAAAAAAAATGTAGATCAGAAGGCCGGGGAGTAACCGCCTTCTGATCTACAAAAGCTAAAGTTTTATTGTGTACCGCCCCATTCCTTACTTTGGTTGAGCTTGGTATTATTAAGCTCGGATTGTGGGATGGGGAAGATCTCGTTCCTTCCGGGCATGAAACCCCTGGAGGCCAGCACGGTGGCCGCCTTACCCCAGCGTACGAGGTCGGGGAAGTACAGCCCTTCGCCTGCCAACTCCATTCTTCTTTCAGATTCAATACTGGCCTGGGTCACAGCTACTGCTGTCAACCCTACACGGTTTCTGACAGCATTGAGCAGCTGATAGGCCCTACTGCCGGCACTGACATCTGCTCCTGCATTCATCAGCGCTTCGGCCTCCATCAGGTAGGCATCGGCCAAACGGATCTCGTATTCGTCCTGGCCAAAATTCAGCTCTGGTGTATTAGCTGCCTTATCGGACACTCTGCCGATGTATTTGCCGAGATAAAGCCCCGTGTTATTCCAGGCCTGTGAGGCATTATAAGAGGCGGCACCGGCTGTCTGAAGACTGTCAAGATCGGCAATGGTCGCGGAATACCGGGGGTCTCCGTGCATGGTCGCGCCGAACGCCTTTGTAAACATCAGGAAGCTATAACCGGAGAAATAGTCGGGCGCGGCTGGTTTCAGCTGGGAATAGCCCCTCGGACCGGTAATGATACAGATCAGGTTTCCTTCGCTGGCGCCTGCGTCAGACCAGCCTCCGTTGGATAGCGCACTATGTGCATATTCGACAACCGATTCGGAATTGAACTTATTTTTTGATTTCCACAGATCGGAAAAATTCGGCATCAGAGAATAGCCATAGACCGAAGGAGATACGCCCGGATTCGGGCCATTGACGTCCTTCAGCATGTCCGCAGCCGCCTGCCATTTCTTCTCATACAACAACATCTTACCTAACAGTGCCTTGGCGCCGCCTTGTGTCATCCGGCCGCCTTCTGTGGCGACAGGCACGGTCTGCGGTAAATTGGGGATAGCGTCATTAAGGTCTTTTTCCGCATAGGCATAGACATCAGCAGGCGGAGCCTGTACGACGCTGTAAAGACTATCGACAGGTACGACACCTGTGATCAGGGGAACATTCTTAAAAAAAGTCACGAGATCGAAATAGAAGGCTCCGCGCATTGCCTTTAGTTCGGCAATATACCTGGTCTTGGTAGCTGCATCAAGTCCACAGTTGTCGAGCTGGGATAAAAGGACATTGGTACGGTAGATCCCGGTATACCCTTTATTCCAGAAATAACTTTCCGGACCGGATGTAGCGCTCAGACTAAAATTCTGCATTACCTGCAGATCGTTGATATCCCCGGCACTCCCGCCACCCGCAACATGGTCGCCGCCCGCAACATCCATGACAGCAAGTTTGTCATAGAGACCGCCGGTTTGAAAGCCAAAACGGTCGTAAACGGCCACCAGGGCGGCGAAGGCGTCGGCTGGCGTCTTATAATACTGAGTAAAAGGGATACGATTCTGAGGATTTACGTTCAGCTCTTTTTTACAAGCCCCCAGCATCTGGGTGCCCAGGGCAAGTGCTGCTATGTAAACAAGTTTCTTTGATTGCATATAACAATTGATTTGACTTTTTATAATTAAAATCCAACATTCACACCCACCAGGAATGAACGGGCAGGAACATATACACCTTTATCGATACCAAACTGTGCACCACCGCCAGCATTAGGGCTGATACCGATCTCAGGATCATACCCGGAATATTTTGTGACGGTAAACAGGTTTTCGCTGAGCGCATATATGCGTAATCTCTGACATCCCCATTTGTTGAGCACGGTCTTGGGAAGGTTGTATCCAAACTGAAGGGTTCTTAACTTAAAGAAGTTGCCGCTTTCCAGGTAAAGACTTGTAAACCTGGAGTAGCTCTTGCCAGGGTCGGAAGCCGCAATCCGTGGCAGGCTGGCGCCGGTGTTGGTGGACGTCCAGGCATTCAGATATT
Organism: Puia sp.; assembly: GCA_036499285.1. Taxonomy (GTDB): domain Bacteria; phylum Bacteroidota; class Bacteroidia; order Chitinophagales; family Chitinophagaceae; genus Puia. The sequence goes on from DASYEB010000031.1 coordinate 127,877, forward strand.
TTGTCTGATAATTGGCAGTATTGATGTCCAGTCTTCTCAAACCCTGGAAGATCTGGTTGCCGCCCGATCCGCTGCCAAAGGCAATAAAGTCAAAGTTCTTATAGGCCAGGTTGATGGTAAGACCATAACTGACGGTCGGATTAGGATTCCCAAGGTAAGTGCGGTCGTTGGCATCGATAATATTGTCATTTTTCAGATTGGCTATCTTAAGATCACCGGGTTTTGCTTCCGGTTGCAATTTGGTGACCTTGTCGGCGCCTACATAGCCGTCGACCTCCGCCTGAGTTTGGAAAATCCCAAGTGATTTATACCCGAAGTACCGCTGATAAGCCTGACCCAGCTGTGTACGGGAGATATTACCCATTGTCTGGAAAGTGGCGCTGTTGTCTTCGAAGAAAAGCTGGCCGGGCAGCATTTTGGTGACCTTATTCTGGTAGAAGGAGATATTACCATTCAGACCAAGGGTAACCTCACCCAGTTTCTTTCTATACCCGGCTTCGATCTCCAGACCTTTGTTTTCCATGTCATCGAAGTTCTGCGCAAAGGCGCCATAACCTACATAACCAGGGATCGCAGGATATTGCAGGATCCCGGTCGTTTTCTTCTTGTAGACATCGACGGTTAAGGTAAGGGCATTGAACAGGATGGCGTCAAAACCGATATCGGTCTGGGTAGTCTGTTCCCATTTCAGATCGGGATTGGCAGGAACGCTGGGGCTATAACCGATGTTTACTGCACCATTTGTACCAAAAGAATAGTTGCGCTGGCCGCCGGCATCTACGAGCGGAACAAAAGCAAAATCATCTATACCGCCATCGTTACCCGTAACACCATAGCTGGCCCGGATCTTCAGGTTGGTAAGCACATTGCTCTGCGGGAAGAAAGTTTCGTTTGTGGGCACCCAGCCAACCGAAGCAGATGGGAAATAACCGAATTTGTTATTACCGCCAAAACGCGAAGAGCCATCCCTTCTGACAAGCGCGGTCAGCAGGTATTTTTCTGCGTAATTGTATTGCAAACGGGAGAACAGTGAATTGATCCGGTGGTCCGTGCCGTCGGAGCCGCTGCTGTTCTGACGGTCGGCCGGCAGCGAATTAAACCGGAAAGAAGCCTGGTCAAAGGTCTTCGCCGGGATGTTGTTGTAAGATATGGTGGAACCCCTGGTATTACCATCTTTGTATTCGCCCCATCCGCCGAGTAAGGTGACATTATGTCTGTCAAAGACCCGGTTATACGATACGGTGTTTTCAACATTCCAGTTCATCAGCCAGTTCTGATTCCGGGTAATATTGGACTGGTTGATAGACGTTGAGGTGTTGTAAAAAGCAATGGGGGTAAAAGATTCATAGCCGTAAAAAGCCATCTTTGTACCCAAGGTCGAATGAATGACCAGTCCCTTTACCGGTGAGATATCGACATAGGCGTTGCCGATAATGTTGTGCTCCCAGTTATAATTACCCAGGTGATTCTGGATATATTGCAGGGGATTTTTCATTTCCTGACCGACATATGGTGATATGCCATAATACTGACCGGAAGGAGTACGGGTAGCAGCAGCAATCTGGGCGGCCGTCTGCGGAATGAATGCCTTTTGTCCTATGGAGTCAGTAACTATCGCAGGGGTGATAGGATCGAGATTGAGAGCAGAGCTTACTACGCCGCCAAACTCCCGGTTCACATCCCCTACTCCCTTACTTTTACCGTATTCATAACCCAGGTTTTCACCAAAGCTGATCCATTTAGCGGGTTTGAAATTGGTGTTTATTCTATAATTCAACCGTTTCCACCTGGAGATAGGAGTTGCAATGATCCCCTGGAAATCGCTATAGCCAAAAGAGGTAAAGAAAGTAGACTTGTCGTTGCCGCCGCTGATGCTGAGCTCATGGTTCGTTTTGGGCGCACTATAATTGAAGATCTGTTTCTGCCAGTCGGTGCCGCCACCAAGGGAAGCGGGATTGGCGAAAACGGGGGCGCTGCCTACTGCGGCTGCGGCCTGGTTTCTCAGCGTAGCATACTGCTGAGCGTTCAACAGGTCGACTTTTTTCGCAGGCGCCTGAGTGCCGTAGTAACCATTGTAGTTGATACGCAGGTTGCCTGCCTTGCCTTTTTTAGTGGTGATCAGGATTACGCCTGAAGCAGCCCGGGTACCATAGATGGCAGCAGACGCGGCGTCTTTTAATACTTCAATGGATTCGATGTCATCCTGGTTAAGATAACCGATACCACCGGCATCGACGATAACCCCGTCGACCACCCAAAGCGGGTCATTCTTTCCCACACCGTTACCAAAAGAGGTGAAACCCCTCAGGCGAACGGTCGCAGCGGCGCCGGGCTGACCGGATTGAGAAGCAATGGTCAGGCCGGAAGTGCGGCCTTGCAGGGACTGTTCGACCCGAACGACGGGTTGTTCAGCAAGGTCAGCCGCCTTTACACCGGAGATGGCGCCGGTGACGACACTTTTTTTCTGGGTTCCATATCCGACCACGACTACCTCATCCAGTTTGGATGCCGCAGTTTGCTCCAGCTGGACTGAAATAGAACCCGAAGCGGGAATGGCAATCTCCTGGTTGGCCATTCCGATGTAAGAGATAACTAAAACTTTTGCAGAAACAGGTACGCGGAGCGTGAAATTACCGGAATTGTCCGTCGTCGTTGCGACCTTGCCGCCCTTGACTGATACGGTCGCACCGGAAAGAGGTTGATTGGTTGACTTGGAACTAACATTACCTGTCAGGGTATGGTTTTGTGCCGAAGCTGCAAAAAAGAGGATCTGAAAGAACAATAATGCACGAAGATGTAGCAGAAATTTTGCATTCATACAACAAGCAGTTAGGTTAAGAATTATGAATCTGTTAACAACCGCTAAATTAGCCGTGGTGCTAAAGTCTTTCCAACAAAAGGACTACGGCAATGCTACGTCAAGTAAAAAATAGGATTTATTCTATTTTATTTATATTTTTAACTAACTGAATAATAATTAATTACGATTCAAGAAGCGTAGTGCTTTAAAATCGGTTGCATTGGAGGTGCTAAAAAATGGAGAGAAGTTCAGTGGAAATCCGGAGGTTTTGGGTGGTTATATTTTACATTACTCGGACCGGAGACTTTTTACCGGCGACGCAAGGGCGGCTTTAACGGCCTGGCAGCTGATGGTGGCAAACGCAATAATAAGTGCGATCAGGCCCGAACCCAAAAAGATCTCCCATCCGATGGTGATCCGGTAGGCAAAGTCCTGGAGCCATTTGTTCATGACCAGCCACGAAAGGGGAACGGCGATCAAAAAAGCAAATCCCACGAGTTTCAGGAAATCCACCGACAACAGCCGTACAATACCCGTAACGCTGGCCCCCATCACTCTGCGAACACCAACCTCCCTGGTACGTTGAAGGGTGCTGTAAGAAGACAGCCCAAGCAGGCCGAGGCAGGAGATAAAGATGGCCAGGACAGCAAAATTGATAAAAAGGTTTCCAAATCGCTCCTCGGACTTGTATTGTTTATTGAACGCTTCATCGAGGAAGAAATATCTCAGCGGAAGGGGTGTACCTAACTGATCCCATTTTTTCTTTATCGATGTTATCGTGCCCGGTAGATTATCGCCTGAGATCTTTACCGAAAGATAGTTGCAGTCATTAAAGTCAAGACAAATGCTCAAAGGTGTGATCTCCTGTTGAAGACCATTGAAATTGTAATCTTTTATGACTCCAATGATCTGCCCCTTCTTCCCCCACTGACTAAATGACCGGCCTATAGCCGCCTGGGGGGAGGTATACCCGAAGAGTTTTACCGCCTTTTCGTTGAGGATCATGGCCTGCATGGTATCTGTCGCTATGTCTTTCCGGAAAAAACGCCCCGCAAGCAGCTTCATTTTGTATTGCTCCATAAACCCAAAGTCGACATAGGTAAGATCAAGGTTGGCGACCTGCATTTCTCCGCGACTGTTTTCTACCTGGGAATAAGCTCCGTAGGTCCCGTCGCCGGGTATACTGCCGGAAAAGGCGGTGGATACCACCCCGCGCAGACCCGCGACATCCTGACGGAAGACGACCTTGTGCGGATCATTGCGCGTATCCAATACCAGCATCTGATCTTTATTAAAACCAAGATCACGGCTCCGCATGTAATGGAGCTCCGAGTATACGACAGCCGTACCGATAATGAGGCTTATGGAAATAGTAAACTGGACAATGACCAGGCCTCTTCGCAGGACAAGACCTTTTTTACTGGTAGTGAAACGCCCTTTCAGGGAAGCGATCGGCTTAAAAGAAGAGAGTATCAGCGCGGGGTATACACCGGCCAGCAGGCCAATGCCCATTGCTACGAACAGCAGGGTAACGAGATAGCCCGGTTGGGTAAAGATGCCTTCACTGATGGTTTTGCCGGCGAATTGATTGAAAAGAGGCAGCGCCACGCTGCAAAGACCAAGGGATACGACAAACGCAACGAGACAGACCACGATAGATTCACCCAGGAACTGACCGATAAGCTGAAACCGGGCCGCACCGACTACTTTACGGATGCCGACCTCTTTTGCCCGCTCGGCGGCTCTGGCCGTCGTGAGATTGACGAAATTAATACAGGCAATAAACAGGATAAAGAGCCCTATAATGGAAAAGATATAAACATTGCTCTTACTCCCGGAAACAAAACCTCCGCGGCTGGACCAATAGACATCTTTCAGATTTTCAAGGAATAAGATATAATTCTGCTGCTGTGCCTTCATCTTTTCACCTATATGCCTTTGTATGAATGTTTTTAATTTTGCTTGCAGGCTGGCCGGATTGACACCGGGCTTTAAAAGCAGGTATGAGTTAACACCAAAACTCCCCCATCGATAATCAAGGCTATCCCGGAACCTTTTCCGGGTAGACATAGATACAAAAAGGTCAGCCTTTATCGAAGAGTTTTCTGGGATGTCCTTCATGATACCCGTGACCGTCGCGCTGAAACCGCTATCCGAAAAAAGCAGTGTTTGGCCCATGGGGTTGCTGTCTCCAAAATACTTTTTCGCAGTGGTCTGCGAGAGGACAACGCTAAAGGGGGCCCTCAACGCGGCAGAGGGATTACCATCGACAAGCCGAAAGTCAAATATGGAAAACAGCGATGAGTCTGCAAAGACGGTTCCATTCTCCTCAAACCGGATATCGCCTCTTTTTATCAATACGCGGGTGCCGCTAAGCCGAACGATATCTTCTACTTCCGGATAATCAGCCTTAAGGTTGATGGCCATCGGCATGGACGTATTCGACGCATGCTGGGTGGCGGCAGTCGATGTCAGGTCGGTCACCAGGCGGTAGATCCGCCCTTGTTTCGTATTAAACTTGTCATAGCTCGTTTCAAAGCTGACATATTGATAGATCAGAAAAAAGGCAGACATGCCAACGGCGAGACCTATTATATTAAGGAGTGAAAAAGCCTTGTGACGCATTCCCAAGAGCAGCGAAGGGAACGAACGAGGATACCCGAGTGAAACGAAGGGTACGAACGAGTAGAGGCAAGGAACGCCGCCTCGCCGAAGTTCTGAGGACGAAGCTTTGCCGAAGTTCCTGCGGAAGGCGATCTTAAAGTAGTTTTTTAGCATAGCCTGGTTTTTGAAAACTAATGGATTAGGAGCACATTGGGTGCCAAATAAGGTTCTGCTTTAAAATCAACATTTTAGTATGGATTGAAGGATGGGAACTGTCCGTTTTTGAAACAAAGGATGTCCGGTTCGGCAATGGCATCTGTTTTCGCGGGGCGGGCACAACAATTGATTATTTAGGACGCCATGGCAACCGAATCCTTTCTCACCAGATATGTCTTCAGCACTGACCATAAGGTAATAGCCAAACAATTCCTTATTACTGGGATGGTGTGGGCCGTGATTGGCGGCTTTTTCTCCGTTCTTATGCGCATACAGCTGGGTTATCCCAATTCCTCCTTTACCTTTTTGCAAAAGATTGCCGGCCATTTATTTATCAACGGCAAGATCCAGCCGGAAACCTACTATCAGCTGGTGACAATGCACGGAACGATCATGATCTTTTTTGTCCTGACAGCTGGGTTGAGCGGGACTTTTGCCAATTTTCTGATCCCGCTGCAGATCGGGGCAAGAGATATGGCATCCCCCTTTGTAAATATGTTGTCTTACTGGTTCTTTTTTGCAGCCAGTCTGATCATGATCAGCTCCTTCTTTGTGCACAACGGGCCGTCGGGAGTCGGGTGGACGGCATACGCGCCATTGAGCGCCCTAAAGGATGCGGATTCAGGCAGCGGAACGGGTCTGGACCTATGGATCATCAGCCTGGTCTTTTTTATCATTTCGACATTGATGGGTGGGATCAATTATATTTCAACTATCCTGAATATGCGGACCCGGGGCATGTCGATGACCCGGTTGCCTCTGAGCGTCTGGGGTCTTTTGTTTACGGCCATTATGGGCCTGCTGTCATTCCCGGTGCTGCTGGCGGCCTTTGTGCTGCTGCTGTTCGACCGGAATGCAGGGACCAGCTTTTATCTTTCAGATATCTTTATGACTTCGACTGCGCGGGCACTGCCGTATGAAGGCGGCAGCGCTATCCTTTACCAGCATCTTTTCTGGTTCTTAGGGCACCCGGAAGTATATATCGTCATTTTTCCCGCCTTTGGGATGGTTTCGGAGATCATGAGTGTGAATGCACGAAAGCCAATCTTCGGCTATACGGCCATGGTCTATTCGATGTTCGCTATCCTGACCCTCTCGTTTATGGTTTGGGCGCATCATATGTTCGTGTCGGGGCTCAATCCACTACTGGGCTCCGTGTTTGTGCTGCTGACTCTGCTGATAGCTGTTCCATCAGCGATCAAGGTTTTCAACTGGATCACCACGCTTTGGCGGGGTAATATCCGGTTTACGCCGGGGATGCTGTTTTGCCTCGGGTTCGTAAGCACCTTCATTTCCGGGGGGCTGACAGGGATCTGGCTGGGGGATTCTACCCTTGATATCCAACTGCACGACACCTATTTTGTGGTGGCCCATTTTCATCTGGTGATGGGAGTCTCGGCGATGTTCGGCATGTTTGCGGGGATCTATCACTGGTTCCCGAAGATGTTCGGCCGGTTTATGAGCCCCATGCTTGGGTATATTCATTTTTGGATCACGCTTGTGTCGGCCTACCTGATCTTCTGGCCGATGTATTATGAAGGGTTGGCGGGAATGCCAAGGCGGTATTTTGATTTTACGGGCTGGATCTCCTTTAATCAATTCGGCGGGCTGAATATGTTTATATCTGCAGTGGCGATGCTGGCGTTTGCGGCACAGCTGCTCTTTTTGTACAATTTCTTTTCATCGATCTTTAAAGGGCAAAAGGTTATGGATAAGAATCCATGGCAGGCGAATACATTGGAATGGACGACACCGATAGAGCTGATCCATGGGAATTGGCCGGGGGAGATCCCCGAGGTTTACCGGGGGCCTTATGAGTATAGTAAAGATGGTGTTGAATTTATGCCCCAGACTGTTCCGCCCGAACGGCAAACTAATAATGACACTTCTGACATTCCGTCCCGCCAATATCCTCAACCGTAACAGAATCTTTCTGACCAGTTCTCAGTTCGCGGGCATATTTGGTATAGATGCTATAAAACTTATTGCCTTGCCTGCCCGCAGCACTGTCGGGAAAATCGACCTTTGATGTACGGTGACAATTGATACACCAACCCATGCTGAGCGGAGCGAACTGTTTTACTTCGTCCATTTCCTGTACCGGCCCATGGCAGGTCTGGCATTGTATCTTACCCGCGCGCACATGCTGAGCATGGCTGAAAAAGACATGGTCCGGCAGGTTATGAATTTTTATCCATTCGATCGGTTTTCCCGGCTCAGTATATTTTCCCTTTTCCGGGTTGTAACCAGTATAGCTGTACAACTTCTTTATCTCATCATTGGGGCTGACGATAGTTCCGTCCTCGCGTTGCAACCTTTCACCGTGATAGTCATTGATGGCGGCATGGCAGTTCATACACATATTCAGAGAGGGCACAGAAGCCTGTTTGCTCTCCCAGGCATTGCCATGACAAAGAAGACAGCTGATCTGGTTGAGACCGGCATGTACCCGATGTGAAAAAAAGATGGGCTGTTGTGGCTGGTAGTTTTGAGACCTGCCGATGCCTATCCCCCACTCTACCATCCAATATCCAAGTACACCAAATAATAAGAGACTTACCAGGGATATATAGAATTTATTTCTATAGATAGGTACCGCGGGAGCAGGAAGGATATTTTGCTTTTCTTCAACAAGCCGTTTAAGACTCCGGTTGTGCAGGTAGAGACCAAATACAAAGATCCCTAATATAAATGTGATAATGCCATATAAGACCGAATGGTCTTCCAATGGCTCTGCATTGGGATAAGTAGAGGTATTCGTTTTGGCCAGGGGTTCTGTGTAATTATTTACATAGGTAAGGATCGCATCTATCTCCGCATCGCTAAGACCGGGGAAAGTATTCATCGGCGCCCGCCCGTATGAGTTATAAAGATTATTAAAATAAGTATTGCCCGATGCGAGGACTTTTTGATTGTTATGGATCCAGTCATGGAGAAGCCTGCGATCGGGAACCCGGTCGGTAACGCCTTTCAGAGCAGGACCCGTAACGACCTTAACGGGGTTATGACATTGGGCACAATTGGTTTGGAACAGTAGTTTGCCATCCTGGGACAAGGCCCTGGCGGCAGGGAGGAATGTGAAGAGGATGAGGAGCAGCGGGTGTACCTTTCCGGGCATGTGGTGGTTTATGGAAAAATCATGCCACGGCAGATAAAGCTGCCGGACAGTCTTATCCGACAGTTCAGGTAATTTTGTCTACAGCAAATTGCTGGTAATACTTTCCTATTTTATGATGCCAAGACGAAGAGCTTCCTGAACGGCTTTTACCCGGGAATTGACCTCCAGCTTGAAGAGTACCGAAGAAATATGATGATCGACGGTTTTGACAGAAATAAAAAGCCTGGATCCTATTTCCTTGTTTTGCAGGCCTTCTTTTAAGAGTTCAAGTATGCCCATTTCGCGGCCTGTGAGTAAGGCGGGATTTGCAAGGGTCGTCCTTCTCAGGCCCCTGGGTACGCTTTTGATCCCTGAAGTTCTCATTTCCAGTTTCATTCTTTCATATACCGCGTTGGCACCCAATCTATTGACCATAGCCATTGCCTCTTTTTTGTCGGCCTCTCCACCATCAAACAAGGCAAGCGCCTGTTCATAAGGACAACCTAACTGCTTCCACAGACTGGCTGTTTTTGGATCAGCAATCCGGGAGCCTTCATATCCTTCCTGAAGAGGCACTTTCTGTTTTCTTGTTTTCAGAAGCCAAAAGTCAAATTCACTGTTCTCATAGATGCCACCCGTCTGCCCGATTAAGCCTATCGCACATTCGATGGCTTCCATTTCGATAATGTTTTTTCCTGTCATCCATTCGTATTCGAGCAGGGCCACGAGGGCGGGAAGAATTCGCTGCGGCTCCATAGCTTGAAAAGCCATCGCTTTTGCCTCGAGAAGAAGGGGAAGTGGGTCGGCCTCCCCTTTCCGCATCCTGATCGTTGCAATCACAACCAGGGCGCCCATCTTAACTATAGGCGCCTGGTCCTCCTTTTTCAGGAGGCCGGTAGCAATGTCACAGGCTTCTTTCCAGTTACCGGTTTCGAGCATAAGCCTGGCTTTCCCCGATAACATATAAGTTCGCCAGGAGTCCAGCTCTCTTTCTTCGCAATACCGGATCCCTTCCGCCAGAATTTGCCTTGCAAAAACATAGTCTTTTATTTGAATGCTGTTGCTGCTGAGATTGGTATATGCACGGGCCGCATGTTCGTGATAGGAATGTTTCAGCGCAAGGTCCAGGCTTTGCTGCAGGAGTCCGACACCTTTTTGCTTGTATGCCGGCACTCTCATTTGGACCGCCCCGACATTATTGAAGGCATGGGAAAGGATCTCATCATCACCTAACTCCTTTGCGATGACGATGGCATTCTCACCCCAGTGAATACACTCAACAATTTGGTCCGACAGCATTTTCAGCTGTGACATGTTGCTGTAGGCCATAGCCTTTGCTCTCGAAGAAGGCTGTTCGCTCAGGACCTCGATGGCTTGCAGACCATAACTTTCCGCTTTTTTCCGGTTGCCGTCGAACCACCAAAGACGGGAGAGGAACCACATGGAGTTGCCTGTCTTTTCAATGTCGTTCTTCCCTTTCCAGATGTTGAGGGCTTTTCCCTGGTAGACGATGGCTTCTTTTATCCGGTTCGTCAGATAACATTCATAGGCATAACATTCATAGAACTGTACCAGCTTGTCTTTATCCTTTCCCTGGTAATATTCGATAGCTGTGAAATAGAGTTTTGAAGCTTCTATGTGAGCGCCCACGCAAGCTGCGTCAGCAGCGGCCTGGGGCACATATTTTGCTACCATTTCATATTCATTGGCAGCCTTGGCGTGGTGGATGATGCGTTCGGTCTGCCGGTTCTGTTCAAAGCTGTCCCTGAACATCTCCAGGATCTTTTTATTCAGGGCTATCCTTACAAAGGGCGACAGCGAAGTCTCGATGGTCCTCCGGTAAAGCTCGTGCTTAAAGAAAATTTGCCCATCCTTCACCAATAATATTTTCATCTCCAAACAATTGGCCACTGCCGCCGCATACATCGGCTCCATCATTTCAAGATACTTCAGCTCAAACCCGGTGGGCAGGACGGATAGTATTTCCCACACATGTTTTGTCTTCTCATCCAGCCGGTGATATACCGACATTATAGAGTCTTTGATATTATCAGGCACGCCCGGGCTGTAGCTGGCAAGTATCTCGTTCACATAAAATGGGTTGCCGCCGGAAATGCTATAAACATTCTCCCCGCTGTAACCCTTTTCCCCGGCTAGTTTTTCAACTGCCGGCCGTGACAGAGGGGTCAGTTGAAGACGGGTGAAAGAGTCGGGAGGCAGCTGGCCGAGGACATTTCTCAGGGGATGACGCGAATGGATCTCGTCGTCACGGTAGGTCAGCACGAACAGACAGTGAAGACGGGTGATGCGTCTCGCAAGGAATTTGATAAAGTCAAGAGTGGCTTCATCAGCCCAGTGTATGTCCTCGAATACAATGATGGCGGGGCCATTCTGGCTGCTTATCTCATGAAAGAACCGATTGAAAAGCTCAGCCCGGTCTTCTCTGTTACCCGTGTTGTCCCAGTTGTCCCCCCGGATCTGCCAGATGATATCGTATAATGGAGCCAGCGGGCGCGGGGTGAATAAGGCGTCACAAGAACCCTGGTAGATCCGGGCCTGGCTCTTTTGCTCTTTACAAAAAGCTCGTAGCAGGGATGTCTTACCAATCCCGGCCTCACCACTTAGTAGTATACAATGTCCCTCCCCATCTGCAATGTCTTTTACTTTTGATTGCAGCGAGGCTAAGAAATCGGCTCTTTCGATCAATTCCATAGTAGCTGTTTATAAATTGGGGGGACTGTCATGGTAAAATAGGGAAAAATCCCTACACCCTATAGCGAAATTGAAAGTTCCTTTGTGATGGAAATTTCAATTATCAATTTTTAAGCCATTTTATCATGAAAGTTCTTTTTGCTCTCACAGTGATTGCTGTCATAATTCTTCATTCTTTCCGCCTGCGGGCTCAATCCGATAAAACTGTTACCGAACCAGGAAAAAAGTCTACCGAACATCTGTTTTTAGACGTTCATCACCTGGGTCCCGGGAAGGTGACGGCGGAAGCGGTTGCAGAGGCACATGCAAAGGATCTGGCTGCTCAAGGGAAATACGGCGTACATTTTCTCAAGTACTGGGTCGATGAAGCCGGGGGGGATGTATATTGTCTTTCTTCTTCAGCCGACACCCAATCCATTCGTAAAACGCATGCTGATGCGCATGGGTTGCTTCCGGATCAGATCTACGCGGTAACCGAAGGTAAGGAATCAGCTGTCAACGGGGAAAAGAACTTCTACCTGGACATCCATGAATTTGGCGCTGAAAAAGTTACGGCGAAAGATGTGGCAGCCGCCCATCAAAAGGATCTGGCGGTCGAAGGGAAATATGGAGTAAATTTTATCAACTACTGGGTCAATGGCGGTGTAGTGGTTTGTTTGTCACAGGCTCCGGATTCTTTGTCCGTGATCAAAACGCATAAGGAAGCCCATGGACTGGTTCCTCAGCATATTATGCAGGTTAAGCCGGGTGAGAAATGATCGGTCTGTGCTTCTGATGCCAGACAACGAGTAAACAGACCCTGCACGATGTGCGGGGTTACTGTTTTTGCGCCCTGGCTCTCTCCAGAAAGCTTTTTTCTTTGAGGCGATGCTCGACCTCGGCGATGGCCTTCATCAGATTGTTCCGGGTATCGGTGATCTCTGCTATAGCTGCTACCATGATCTGCCAGACAGGCTGCATTTGTTCTACCAGCACCCTGCCTTTGTCGGAGAGCTTTAAAAGACGTTTGCGCTCGTCCTGTTTGTCTTTCATACTTTTTATGAGTTTTTCCTTTTCCAGTTCTTTTAACAGGCTGATAGTAGAAGGATGAGTATACCCTATTTCCCCGGCCAGTTCCACGACACTAAGCACCGGCTTATGATGTAAGGTATAGATGACGGGGAACCATTTGGGCTCAAAACTGATGCCATTGGCTTTATAGATCAGGGCCCCGTCTTTCCGGAGCTGTTCGCTCAAACGCTGGAGCCTGGTGGAGATGGCAAGAAGGCCTGATTCGTCGATGACATTCATAAGGCTGTATTATCGGTTAATCCAGATGTAAATGATAAAACACATTGTCGGCTGTCATGCGCGGGAAATAAGACGGCAGATCTTCAACCTTTATCCGCTGAAAACTATTCCGTTCGTAAAACCGGTGCGCGGCTTTTAGCATGTCGACAGTCCCCAGGTATAGGTCTGTCATGCCCTTCCTCCTGCAGCATTCGATGAGGATAGTCAGCAATTGTTGCGCGACCGCAAGCTCTTTTCCGCGGAACTCTTTTTTGACGAACATCTTCCGGATAACCCCGGCGGAATGACCGGTATCCATCAGGGCGATGGTGCCGATGAGTTCGCCTTCGCGTATCGCGCCCCAGAAACCGCCGCCCGGCCGGATGTAATTGGTTTCGATGTCCAGCAGGTCGGGCTGCCCTTCAAGGGTGATGGGGACATTGAATTCGATCTGCTGGATGGGCAGGATGAGATCGATTATCCGCTTACAATAATCGTTTGTAAGTGGGGCGATTGTGATGGGTGTTGTGGTGGCTGCGCCGGGCATTTTGCTGAATTTATGTCCAAAACTACGTAGTTAACTACATATATCCAAGAAAATGTGTTCCGCGAAGCAGTGTCCATTTTTTTGTACATTAGCTGCGTAATAACATTGGATTGCTTGTGAAAAGTATCTCCAAATATGAGGAGAGTATGCTGCTTTCAAGAGTAGCAAAAGGCGAGGAAGACGCCTTCCGGATATTATTTACCGAATATCGTCACCAGGTATACCAGATAGCCAAAAAATTATTGCAGTCTGAGGTCAGGGCAGAAGACGCCTTGCAGGAGATCTTCCTCAAGGTCTGGCTCAACAGGGAAAAACTCCCTGAAATACATTCTTTCAGCGCCTGGTTGAACACGATCACCCGGAATTATCTTTACAATGCCCTTCGCAGGCTGGCATATGAGGAGGTGTTTCTTCAACAATCAGCCCGATCCGCCCGCGCGTCCGATGGCAGAGAAGATATTTTGTCACCGATGGTGCTGCGGGAGCTGCGGGAGCTATTGCAAAAGATCATCGCCACGCTGACCCCACAGCAAAAACGTGTTTTTGAGCTAAGCCGGATGGAGGGGCTGCGGCATGAAGAGATTGCCATGCTGCTGGATATTTCCAGGGAGACGGTGAAAAAACATCTTGGCGAAGCCCTGCGTATCGTCCGGGAAAGGATGGCTAATTACCGGCGCCCCGCCGGCCGGCTTCCTTTTTAAAAAAATTCTTTTTTTTCTACCCCCTTTTTTTCTCCGGCGTGTCTGTATCGGAGAAATACCTCATTTTATGGAGCCTTCTTTACCCAGGCTGAATTATTTGTTACAACGTTATGTACATAGCGAGGCCACGCCGTCCGAGCGATTGGAGCTGATGGAAGCCCTGAAGGCCGGTCAAATGGAAGAAGATGTAAAGCAGTGGATTGCCGCTGAGATGGAAGCTTATGACCGGAAGGAATCCGGACTTAGCGAAGAAAGGGCCGGGAATTTGCTTACAGGGATCTTCCAGTCGGGCAGAATTGCGTCAGGACTCGGGGAGAGACAGCCGGAAGAGCCGGCAGATACGGCGGCGCCCGGAGATGCGGCGCCCGGGAAACTGGTCCCAATGCGACAAGCCAGGCGGCAGTACTGGTATGTGGCGGCGGCGGCGCTGCTGCTGGTCGGACTGGGCGGCTATCGCCTTTGGGAAGGAAAAGACAGGAGAGAGGTCATCGCCCGGCGATCAGAAAGACCCGATGTGTTACCCGGCAAACATGCGGCAGTGTTGACGCTGGCAGGCGGACAGCAGGTATTGCTGGACAGCGCCGCAGCCGACACCATCAGCCGGCAGGGGAACACAGCCATCATCAATCAAAACGGGAGACTTGCCTTTACCGGGCTGCCCGTGGGCGCCGGGGCAGAGCTGATGTATAATACGCTGACGACAAACCCGGGTAATCAATATCAGCTGGTCCTGCCGGATGGCACCCGGGTATGGCTGAATGCGGCGTCTTCTATCCGGTTCCCGGCGAGTTTTGGAGGAAAGGAAAGAAGAGTGGAAGTTACAGGGGAAGCCTATTTTGAAGTGGCCGCCAATGCCAGCAAACCTTTCTTTGTCCAGCACGACAGCCTGACCGTAAAGGTGCTGGGCACAAGTTTTAATATCAATACTTATTCAAATGAAGCTACCGTCGCCACTACACTGGTGGAAGGAGCCATACGCGTTGGTTATGGAAGCAACAGCCAGGTTCTCAGACCGGGTCAGCAGGCACGGACAGGGGTGGACGGCCATATCGTGATCATGAATGATGTCAGCACCGATGAGATAGTCGCATGGAAAGATGATCTTTTTTATTTCCGAAGCGCCGATATAGAAAGCATCATGAGACAGCTGGCGCGCTGGTATGATGTACGGATCGCATATGGGCAGGGAAAGATCGGGGAGCGGTTTTATGCCCGTATACCGAGGAATGCGCGTCTTTCAGAAGTGCTGGATGCACTGTCACTGACAGGGAAGGTGCACTTTAATATAGAGGGCCGGACGGTGAGCGTCAGTCCTTAAAGATAAAGCCGGACCCTGACGCCATCAGGACCCGGCAAGTTAGGATCAATTTAGAGATGTTAGTCGCTATTCGCGTCCCGCTAGCCGGCGGGGCAGCTATTATTTAACCCAAACTAGTCAAAGTTATGGTATCGATTGCTATTTGTCAAGCCCGGGCTGCCGTCCCGCGAAAAACAAAATGCCTGAAGATGAAACTCACTGCCTTTCTTTTACTCTGCTCGATTTTACAGGTCAGCGCCAGAGGTTTCGCGCAAAAGATAACCCTCTCGGAGAAGGAGGTGTCCCCTGAGAAAATATTCAACCGCATCGAGCAGCAGACGGGCTATAAGTTCGTCTATACGGAAACTTTTCTGAAGAATTCCCGGCCGGTGACCATCCACCTGAAAAATGCTTCGCTGGATGAAGTACTGGCCGTCTGTCTGAAAGACCTGCCCTACACCTGGTCGATGCTGAACAAGCTTATCGTTATCAAGGATAAGACGGCGGAAAATGCCCCTCCTCCCCCACCCGTCCAGGACATTACCGGGACGATCCTCGATGATAAAGGGAATGCGATAGCCGGCGCCACGATTAGCGTCAAGGGCGCCAGGCAAAACGCAGTGAGCGCGGCGGATGGCAGTTTCTCTTTTAAAGGGCTGAGAGAAGATGCGGTGCTGGTGATCTCGTTTACCGGCTATCAGACGAAGGAGATAGCGATAAGGGGGAAACATGAGCTGACGGTACGACTGGAGATCAGCGTGAGAGCGCTCAACGAGATAGTCGTTGTGGCCTATGGGACAGTCAGGAAGAGAGATCTGACCGGATCGGTGTCGCAGGTAAAACCGGCGGAGATCACCTCCTACCCGGCCAATAATGTCATCAATGCGCTGCAGGGAAGGGCGGCCGGCGTACAGGTACAGCAGAATAATGGGGCGCCGGGTGGCAGCATCAGCGTCCGCATCCGGGGTACAAATTCGATCCTCGGAGGTAACGAGCCCCTGTATGTGGTGGATGGTTTTCCCTATCCCAAAAATCCGACCTTCCTGCAACCCGCAGATATCGAGTCGGTAGAGATCTTAAAAGATGCCTCTTCGATCGCCCTCTATGGGAGCCGGGGCGCTAATGGGGTCATCATGATCACTACCAGGAACGGCCACAAAGGAGGCAAGACACAGGTCGATATCTCCTCTGGCTATACCGTGCAGTCGCCCATGAAGAAGATCAAGCTATTGAATGCAGGCGAATATGCCCGGTTCTATAACCTGCAGGCGGCCAATGACAACCTGTCCCCGTATTTTACGCAACCACAGATAGATTCCCTGGGCAAGGGTCCTTCGACGAACTGGCAGGATCTCGTGATGCATGACGCGCCTATGTATACCAATAATATCACGGTCGGCGGGGGTGATGAGAAGACACAATATTCGTTGTCCGGAGGGCTTTTCAGCCAGAATGGGATCATCCGCAACAGCATTTTCAACCGGTATACGCTGCGCGGTAATCTGAATCATGAGATCAGCCGGATCTTTAGCGTGTCCTACAACATTTATCTGACAAGAAGCGATGGACGTAATCAGAACTCCGGAGGCAGCAACCGGGGAGGGGATCTTATCTCCGGGATGCTGGAAGCCCCGTCTTCCCTTTCTCCCTATCTTGCCGACGGCAGCTACCGCCGGCTGAATACGGCTTATCCCTTTATCTCGAATACGATTGTCAATCCGCTGGTAACCTTGAATACCGTCACGGACCGGTTCAAGGCAGACAATGTCTTTTCCAATGCGGCACTGACGATCAAACCGGCAAAAGACCTTTCTATTCGGATCTCAGGCGGTATTTACAATTCAAATAACCGAACGGATACCTATACAGCTATCGAACCATCAACCAATTCGGTCGGGACCGCAACAGTAAGCACAAACCAGATCACCAGCCTGCTGAATGAGAATGTCGCCACCTATAACAAGACGTTTGGCGAGCATCATCTGTCAGTGACGGCGGGGTATACTTTCCAGAATTATGTCGAGACGTCGCTAGCCGGGTCGGGAACCGGCTTTCTGAGTGATATCAGCCAAACGGGTAATCTCAGTGCTGCGTCGACACCCGGCATCCCAAGCACCACCTATCAGAAATGGGTATTGCTTTCCCTGATCGGCCGGCTGAATTACAGCTATTCCGACAGGTATTTTGCCACGCTCAGCTTCCGCCGGGATGGTTCTTCGCGTTATGCACCCGACAACAAATGGAGCAATTTTCCTTCAGCAGCAATAGCCTGGCGAGTGTATAATGAAAAGTTCCTGAAGGATGTAAAATGGTTGTCCGATCTGAAGCTGAGAGCCAGCTATGGCGCGACGGGCAGCACAGCTGTCGATCCCTATGCCACGCTGAACCAGCTGAGTTCGGGCAATACTATTTTTGGGGATAACCCATATATTACCTACGCCCCGGGCACTACCCTTCCCGGGAATCTCAAGTGGGAGACGACAAACCAGTTTGACGGAGGTCTCGACGCCGCGTTCCTGGGTGGACGGCTGAGACTGGCGGCGGATGTCTATCTCAAAAAAACAAATAACCTGCTGAACAGGGTACAACTGCCGGTCTCGATGGGATATACCACCACCCTGCAGAATGTCGGGCAGGTACAGAACAAAGGGCTTGAGCTCGCAGCAGAAGCCGATGTATTTAAGGGCGACGTCAACTGGACTGTTGGTGCCAATATTTCCTTCAACCGGAACAAGGTGTTGAAGCTGTACCAGGGACAGGATATTTATGGGAATACCATATATACCGGGAACCTGAACGACTATGTCAATATTCTCCGCCAGGGCAAACCGATGGGGATGTTTTACGGGTATAAGGAAACAGGGTATACCGCGACGGGAGATATTCAATATGCCGATCTCAACAAGGATGGAAAGATCTCAGCGGACGACAAGACCTTCCTCGGTAATCCCAATGCCAGTTTTCTTTACGGATTCAATTCTGTTGTTTCCTATAAGGGATTTGAACTGACAGTCTTTCTGCAGGGAATACAGGGCAACGATATTTTTAACCTCAATAAGACGTCTACACTGGACCTGGGCATGGGGCTGAATGTGCCGCGGGAAGAGCTTTATGATCATTGGACACCGACGAATACACAGGCGAAATATCCAAAGATCTCCAGGTCGATATCGGGCAATATGTCGTCCAGGTTCGTGGAAGATGGGTCTTACCTGCGTTTCCGGAATATTCAGCTGGCCTATAATTTACCCGTGAAGAAATGGGCGCCCGCGTGGTGGCGCAGCGCACAGTTGTATGTCAGCGGACAGAACCTCATCACCATTACAAAATATTCCTGGTATGATCCGGATGTAAATACATATGGAAGCGCCAATTCCATTACGACAGGCATCGACTATTTTACATATCCTACCTATAAATCAGTAACGGTGGGGCTGCGTTGTGGTTTCTGATTGCTAAATTTTAATGCCATTTTTATGAAGATAAACATCCTTTTACCGATAATACTGCTGGCAAGTCTGGGTAGCTGTAAAAAGACCCTTGAAGAACATCCTAAATCCATTGCGGCAGAAGACTTTTATAATACACCGGCAGAGGTGGAGGCCGGGCTGGATGCAATATATAGCCCGCTGAGAGATCAGAACAATCTCGGAGCCATCTATCAGACCCAGCTCGAGTGTTACGCCGATTATATGTATGGACGCGGCAGCCACGCGGTATTGAACAATTATCAGGGACTTGACAACACGAATATCACACGGGTAGGAACTATCTGGCAATTATTCTATCAGTCCATCAGGAATGCCAATATAATTGTTCAGAAGACGCCGCTGGCAAAATCAGTGACAGACACGGCAAAGAGCCGGTATATTGCCGAGGCGCGGTTCATGCGCGGCCTGGATTATTTTTTCCTGGTACGCAACTGGGCCGGCGTACCATTGCGGACGGAAGCCAACATGGATTCTATAAATCTGAAAAGAAGTGCTGCGCAGGATGTGTATGCGCAGATCGTGAGCGATCTCACCTATGCGGAGGCCAATCTGCCTGGTGTCCCGCGACTGATCGGTACCCCTTCAAAGTGGTCGGCCAGGACTGTACTGGCGGACGTCTATATGAACATGGGGCAGTATTCCAATGCCAGGGATGAAGCGCTGGCGGTGATCCAATCGGGAAATTTCTCCCTTGTGAACGTAGGCGTGGCAAGTGATTTCGACAAGTTGTATGGCGCAGATATCGTCAATTCCACGGAGGAAATCTTTTACCTGAAATTTGCGCGGGCTCCTGTCGGCCAGGGGAATTACTATCCCATATATGCCTTCTATCCCAATAGCGGGTATTATCCGCCGGGCGGATATTATACTTTTTATAGCGACTCTGTCAACAATAGTGTGTTGAAAAACTGGGATAGAAAGGATTTACGCTATAGTTATAATTGGTACAGTCAGACCTTCGGATTGGGTAATACCACGGTGCTGAATAAGAAGTATGTAGACAAGCAGGCCGTGACGGCAGCGGGCAATGATTATCCTATGTACCGCTATGCCGATCTGCTGCTGCTGTATGCGGAGGCGGAGATGCGCGTCAACAATGGGCCGGATGCAGATGCCATGGAGAAGCTGAACATGGTCCATAGGCGGGCTTATGGGAAAGACCCTCTGACGGCTAATGCTACAGTGGATTTCACGCTGGCGGATTATGGCTCGGTGGATGCCTTTCTGACACTGGTGGTTAAGGAGAGAGGGTATGAAGACTGCTCGGAAGGCAAACGATGGCTGGATCTGAAACGCCTGGGAATTGCCAAACAGGTGATACTGGCGGCGAAGGGGATCACAGTCGCGGACAAACATTTACTATGGCCTATACCGACGACGGAATATAATTATAATAAGGCGATCAATCCGGCTACGGATCAAAATCCGGGGTATTAAAAACGATTCTTATGATCTGGAGAATTTTAATTTTTTGTTTTATTGCTTCGCGGGCTGCCGCCCAGAGTTATGACATTTGTATCTATGGCGGGACTTCAGCGGGAGTGATTGCGGCCTACACAGCGTCAAAGATGCATAAGAGCGTGATCCTGATAGAGCCGGGGTCTCACCTGGGCGGATTGAGCAGCGGAGGGCTGGGATATACGGATATCGGCAATAAATATGCGATCGGAGGCCTTTCGCTGGATTTTTACCGGCGGGTCGGGTCTCATTACGGCGTTTTTGAGCAGTGGGTCTTTGAGCCGCACGTGGCTGAGGATGTCTTTGGTCAGTATGTAAAAGAAGGTAAGCTAAATGTGTTTTATGGATGGCGGATCGTGACAGCGACAAAGGAGGCAGGAATGATCCGATCGATACGATTGGAGGGGGGCGCGCGGAGTGGTGGCGCGGCAGCGGCCGGGCCAGGTTCCGGCGCAGCTGGCGTAGCTCCGGTCACAGCAAAGGAAATAAGGGCTAAGATGTTCATCGACTGTTCTTATGAAGGCGATCTGATGGCGAAAGCCGGTGTATCGTATACGATAGGTAGAGAGGCGAATAGCTTATATGGCGAGACTTATGACGGCGTGCAGCTGAGGGACAAACATCAATTCCCCGATGGGGTCGATCCCTATAAAATAGCAAAAGACCCTTCAAGTGGCTTGTTATGGGGTATTAGCTCACAGCCGCCGGGAGAAAAAGGCGCGGGTGACAAAAAAGTGCAATCCTATAACTACCGCATCTGTCTGACCAACGATCCGGCCAACCGGATCCCGATAACCCGGCCGGAACGTTATGATCCGGCAAAATATGAATTGCTGCTGCGTTATCTCGCGGCAAAGCAACCAAAAGATCTCTGGGGATTTTTAAAGTTTGATCTGCTACCCAATAAGAAAACGGATATCAATAACAACGGCCCTTTTTCTACAGACATGATCGGCATGAACTATGATTATCCGGAAGGGAATTACGAAACCCGGAAAGCCATCATACAGGCACATATCGATTATACAAAAGGGTTCCTGTATTTTATCGGTCATGATCCCCGGATGCCAGAGCACTTGCGCCAGCTGATGTTGCAGTGGGGGTACCCCAAAGACGAATATGCCGACAACGGGAACTGGACGTCGCAACTATATGTAAGGGAGGCGAGAAGGATGATCGGTTCTTATGTCATGACGCAGGCCAATTGCGAGGGAAAAGAAAAAGTGGAGGACGGCATCGGACTGGCAGCCTATACGATGGACTCCCATAATTGTCAGCGGGTCGTGGTGGACGGGATGGTGAAGAATGAAGGGGATGTACAGATAGGAGGATTCCCGCCCTATCCCATTTCCTACCGCTGCATCGTTCCGAAGAAGGAGGACTGCCGGAACCTGCTGGTACCGGTCTGTCTTTCGGCCAGTCACATCGCCTATGGCAGCATTCGCATGGAGCCCGTATTTATGGAGCTGGGACAGTCGGCGTCTATCGCCGCTGGTCTGGCCATCGACAAAGGGGTGTCCATACAGGAAGTGGATGCTGCCGGGATCCGGCAGATCCTAAAGACCAACCCGCTGGCGGATGGCAGCACGCCGGAGATCCTGCTCGACAATGACGACACGGCTCATGCAGTGGTAAATGGCAGGTGGATCAGACAACAACAGGATGCTTATGGTTTTTCACGCCTGGTGGATACGGTTGCCGGCGGGGCAGTTGCGGCGGCGGATGCAGCGGCGGCGGGTGGGTCGACCGGTGTAGCAGCGGTGGGCGGGTCGAAGGGTGCTGCAGCGGCGACAGGGTCGGTCCGTGAGTTGAAAACAGTGCGATTTCTTCCGGAGGTGATCAAAACCGGGGAATATGCCCTGTACATTTATGTGCCGCGCATTAAGAATGAGACTTCTTTCACAACGGTGACTATCAGTGGCAGGGCGCTGCGGGTAAAGACAGGCGGATTATCCATCGAGGGGCAGACGACAGGACAATGGGTGGAAGCAGGAAAGGTTTCCCTGAAAAAGGGAAAGGATAATTATATTGAGATCAGCAATAAAGGGGCTGATGGCACAGTAGTAGCTGACGCCGTCTTATTGGTGCCGGTGAAATAAAAAGAATGTTATTTAGCAGGTGTTAGTATGATATTTCTATATTCAATAGGCCCATGATCTCCCTGGAGATAGATGGGACCAGGCTCGCCTTCGCGGCTGTCAAGCGCCCCGCCGGTGATGCCTGGTATTTCCTGGTTACAGATAACCGTTTTGCCATTGAAGACGATGGTAACCAGTCGGCCTATAAGGGTTATATCATACGATTGCCATTCTCCGGGCTGTTTGGCCGGTTGTTCGCTGGGTGAAAGAAAGCCATAGACAGAGCCGATCTGGTTATTATACGGCTCTAACGCGTCACTATTCTCGATCTGCACCTCATAGCGGCCCCGCAGGTAAACACCGCTGTTGCTGCCCTTCGGATAGCGGAATTCGATATGTAGTTTGAAGTCGGAGAACCGTGCATCAGTGACGAAATTCGAGCCGGAATGGTCGCTGTGCAGGGTACCGGATGTAGCCTGCCACTGGTTGGTTGAGCCGGAAGCATGCCAGCCACTAAGATCTGATCCGTTGAATAGTTTAATGGCAGCGCCCCATGTGGGCTCTGCGCTGCGACGAAGGGACGGAGCACGATGCCCGACCCATTGGTACGATTTTCCATCGGGATTGGTCAGGGTTCCGCTCAGGCTGTCACCCTGCAGGCTGCCTTCGACGGAAAGATCGCGATTGTCACGCTCCCATTGCGGGGGTATGGAGAAGGACATTTTTCCATTAGCATATTCGATCTTTGAGATGGGGCGGGCGCTTCCGCCGCCGCCAACGAATCGGCCGATGAGAGTCCTGAGGCCTGAACGGGTTATCTCCAGCCACGAAGGAACTTCACGACCAGGTTGATGGACAGTAATATCCCAGCGATCGACGATGGAGGTATCGGCGGGTACGCGGAGCGCGGGGATAGCGGTCGCCCGAATGTCGTTGGCAGTATTGCGGATGATGGAAGTCGCCGCAACGCGGGAGGCAGAGACAACAGCGACCGTGACGTCAGGCGCGGCGAGAACTGGCGAGGCCGCGCTAAGCGTGGCAAACAATAATATCGGGAGTAGCTTATTCATGTGATCCATTTGTTTCAGATACATGAATTTATATCATTTTTTCTTTTGTCAATCCCAATATTTTGCCGAGCCTTCCGCAGGCTCCCATTTTGAACGGGGCTCGTAATACTTCCATAAGAGAGCGGAGACCTTGCGGGCCAGCTGCCAGGCGGCATTGTCGGATACCCATCGCTGATCTTTGTTATTTTTGGTCGCCACATAAAAAACATAGTCGCCGTGAGGCGCGTTTACCAGCACAACTTCTGAGCGGGAGTCATCGACCATACCCTGTTTTGAGGCGGACTGGACATAGGGCGGGATCTCGGAAAGAGCATATTCGTCCCAGAAAACATGGGTCATAATTCTATACATAGTCTGGCTGGCCGCGGGATTGACGACCTCGCCATTGCGGATCATGGTCACCAGCCGTGCCATTTCTCTGGGAGTAGTCTGCCCCCAGCCATAAAGCTGTCGATTCTGTTCCCGTCCGGGAGTCCGGTTGTTGAGACGGGTATCATTAAAGCGGTGGGCTTCCAGCCAGGCGTTGATAGCCAAACCGCCGCCTGCCAGTTTTTCACACCAGACGGCGGCGGAATTATCGCTGTGTGTGATCATGAGAGCAATCGCGGTGTGCAGGTCCGTCCTGGTGCTGTCTTTGAAAAACTGCATCAGGCCGGAACCCTTTTTTGCCAGCGAATCACGGTAGATCAATGGTTCATTGTATTTGAAGACGCCCTGCCCGATCTTATCAAAGATCCCCACCAGTATCGGGACTTTTATAATGCTGGCGGTAGGAAAAATGGTGTCCGCATTAATGGCGGCTTCCCTGTTGGTTTTCAGGTTGCGGACATAGACGCCGGCTACACCAGGAAAGGTATCGGTAAGAGCATGGAGCTCAGCTTCCAGTCTTTTGTCTGTCTTGTACTGGGGAAAGGCAGATTGACAACATACACAAATGAAAAGAATTGGAAGCAGAAAAGGTCTGAGCATAGCAATAGATTGGCTGTGATAGGCGAAAATAAGGAATTAAGATAAAAGTCATCTATTGCCTTCCTTCCTGCAAGATAGTTATATGGCGGAAAAGGCCCCCTTCTTTGCCGTTTTTACACAGTATTATTGTGGAGGATTGCATTTATGTTTGCATTATCAATTATTCACTAATCAAAAAAATAAAAATGGAAACAGCAACAAAAACAATGATCACTGTAGAAGCCACGGTAAAGGCACCAGTAGAAAAAGTCTGGCAATTCTGGGCAGGTCCCGAACATATTATAAAATGGAATAGCCCGTCGGACGATTGGCATACAACAAAATCAGAAAATGATTTACGGGAAGGCGGCAAATTCTCTGCGAGGATGGAAGCAAAAGACGGCAGTTTTGGCTTTGATTTTGGAGGTATGCACGATACGGTAGTTCCTAATAAGCTGATCGAATCAACTATAGGTGACGGCAGGAAGATGTCCGTTAGCTTTTCCGCCAATGGAAACGAAACACAGGTGACGGAAACATTCGAAGCTGAAGGAACCAACCCTATTGAAATGCAGAGAGGCGGATGGCAGGCTATCCTGGATAATTTTAAAAAATATACCGAGACGCATTGATCAGTTAAGCCAGAAAAGGGCTTGAATATCCTTGTCGAACAACAGCGATTCGACAATCTTTCCGATAGATACCGGAGGGTAAAAAGTGATGACCGAAGGGAAATCGGGTGTTTTTACGGTTGACCAAACCAGTGAAGATCATTAACTTACATATTATGTTATCATCCATTACAAACTCACCACTGCTGGAGACTATCATTTGCCTGATCCTCGTCTTTGCCTTGTTAAGTCTGCTGGTCAGCACTTTTACCGAAATGGTCAACAACCGTTTGAACGAACGGGGCCGACAGCTTTTCAATGGAATTGTAAAAATGTTTGAAGACGGATCGGGTATTAATTTCGGTCAGGAGCTATACAAACATCCGATGGTGGCTGCCACCTTTAAGACGCCTTCGCGCCCACCCATGTATATCAGCAATTTTATGTTTAGCCAGGCGCTGATAGATACCATCGTGAATTATGGAAGAAAGTTTGTTAAGGAGGAAGATACCTTCAAGCTCTTTCAGGCCGGGGTCAACAACATGAAAATAGACAGTGACCTGAAGCTGCTGCTGGTCAATATGGTAGAGAAGAGCCTTTCATACAGCGGGGGTTATCCGGGTAAAGTACTTACGATACTGGACCAGCAGATACAGCAGTGGTATAAGGATCAGATGGATCGTATGACCGGCTGGTTCAAGGACCTCATGCGGCGCCGGGTGCTGATCATCTCCATAATAGTCACGCTCGTGCTGAATGTAAATAGCATTCACCTCTTCAAGACCTTGTATACCAACCCGGCCCTGCGCAGCCAGCTGGCGCCCATTGCAGCAACGATCGCCGACAATTATGCCAAAGAAAAACAGGATACAACGCTGACGGCCCTGCAGCAGACCTATAAAGCAGTAGCGATGAGCCATCTGCAAAAAGGGAATGCGGACTCGGCGTTTGGCGTTCTGAACAAGGCGGTGGTGCAGCTGGATAGCCTGCAGCGTCGCAAGGATTCGGCCGGAGTAAATGATTTTCAGCAGGTTTCGGACCAGCTTGGGGAACTGGCAGCGCTGGGGATCCCAATCGGATGGCATAAGGGCTGTCCGCCTTTGACCCTGGATTCTTCAGGTATGCAAAATAGAGTGAAGGGAGGAAAGACAATAAGGCAGGCGACGAATAAGACGATCCAGCTTTTTTGGTATGTGGTAGGGCTTGCTATCACCGCTTTTTCTATCAGCGCAGGCGCTCCGTTCTGGTTTGACATGTTGCTGAAACTGGTAAACGTGCGCCGGGCCGGAAAGAAGCCGGAATAACCCATCACAATATAGATCAAAGCCCCCTGCTGCTGCAGGAGGCTTTGTTTAGTTACGTTCAGTTATCTGATCGGTTTGGCTATTGCAGGCTGCCGCCGGCGTCACCCATGCCCTGTGAATTCATATCCTTACGTTTGAAGATATTGAGGTCCATCTTTCCGAAACGGTAAGAGAATACGGCACGGAAGAGCTGGGGATCCTTGAGACGATCGTATTCCTGCTCGAAATACGGACTTACGCTGTATTGCTTGGACCAGCGGGTGCGGAATATATCGCTCATGCTAAGCGTGATAGAAGCGGCATTGTTCTTCAGGAAGCTCTTTTTGATAGCGATGTCCACACCGCCAAAGGCTTTGATATATCCCTGGGAAGCGCTCTGCAGGGTCTGACCGGGAGGGCCGAACTGCTGTTGCTGCTGGTTGGCAGGAATATTCGTCTTCGACTGATAAACACCTGTTAGCTGGAGGGTAAAATTCTCCGGCAGCTTGAAATTGCTGTTGAATTTTCCGAAATAGCTCCACAACGCATCCTGGGAGGTCTGCTTGAGATTCTCCGTATTGATATGCGAGTTATACACGTTGATATTGAGTGATGCATCCCACCAGCGGGTGATATTGACCGTCCCGGTGATCTCACCTCCAACAGTATACGCGCTGTTGGCGTTCTCATACGTATTGATAAGGATAGATTTGCCAATAGGGCTTACGGCCGTATCCTGGTAATGTGTGATAAGATTGGACGTGTGTTTATAATAACCCGATATCAGCAAAGTATTGCTGTGAGCAAAAGTCTTCATATAGGACAGCTCGAAGGAATTCGTGAACTCCGGTATCAGATCAGGGTTACCCCGGGTGATGTTCAACGTATCCGAGTAGTCGGTGAAGGGTATCAGCTGGAAGAAACCAGGCCTGTTGATCTTCCGCGTCGCACTAAATTGGAGTTCCTGGTCGTGCTTGAATTTTTCGCTTACGAACACAGAAGGGAAAAGACTGGTAGGATACGAGTTATGGAAATGCTCGCCGGTGTTACGCAGGTCGCCGGTATACCTTGAGTTTTCCCCCCTCAAACCCAGTGAATAGCTGAAATTGTCAAAGCCGCTGGTCAGGTTGACATATGCTGCGTACACATTGCTGGTGCTTTTGTAATCGCTCAGCCCCAGCGGACTTGGGATCGGGTTGCCGTTGGCGTCCAGCGGATAAGTGTAGTTGTAGTTATCCAGCTTTTGGATACTGGCACGAAGACCCGCTTCCAGTTTGGTCTTTTTGGTAAGTGGGTTGGTATAGTCGGTTTGGAAGGTCATAAAGGAGGGGGATGCCGTGCCTACCGTTTGCTGCTTGCCGGTGAATGCCTTCGTGGTGTGCTCCGCATCCGTATAGTAGTCTGTTACATATAGGGACGAAGCATGGGAGGTGACACCAAAATACGACCCGTCGGCTGTGATCTGATGGCCTTCTTTTGCAAACAGGTGTTTCATCCCGAACTGAGCTCCATTGACATCAAACGTCCTGTCGGAATTGGAGTTACGGATGGAATAGTTGGAGGAACGGAACTGGCCGCCGACAGTGCTATCACTCCGGATATCAGATACGTCGGTAGGTTTGAAATTACCATGTACTTTGATATAAGAGCCGGAGAGGGTAGTCTTATTGGTTACAAACCAATCCAGGCCGATCTGACCAAACATGAAGTGTCCCCTGTTGCGCTGAAGGTCGCTTTGCAGAAGACGGGTGGTAGTATCTTCAAAGAACGTGGAACGATCGGTATTACCGATGGTCCTGGCGTTGTTGGCGTTGTACATACCATTGGCGGTAAGATTCAGCTTACCGGAGCGGATACTGAATCCGGCGAGCGCGTTGGGCTGCCCATGAGAGTCAATGCCAGCATTGATATTGCCGTTGTATCCTTTTTTCCTGTTCTTTTTCAGAACGATATTCAGGATACCCGATCCGCCGCCGGAGGCATCATACTTTGCAGAAGGGTTAGTCATTACTTCCACACTTTCAATAGCGTCGGCAGGGATCTGGTCGAGGGACAAGGTGGTCGGCCTGCCGTCGACGAAGATAGTGGGACTCGCACCTCTAAGGCTGACATTGCCGTCGATGTCGACATTGACAGAAGGAACGTTGCGCATAACGTCTACGGCAGTTCCACCTGCGCTAACGATATTCTTTTCTACGTTGAACACTTTCTTGTCCAGTTCCAGCCTCATCGCGGGAGGCGTGGCAGTGACGACGACAGAACCCAGTTCCTTGACATCAGTGCCCAACTTGATAGCGCCAAGATCTTTGTCAAAAGAAGGCAGATTACCCATCGGGTTATCGTTTTTCGCGCCGGGCTTGGGAGCCGCTGCCGAAGGAATGATCATAAAATTGACATCCTGGCTTTTATATCCGGTGGCAGAAGCGCGTAATACCAGGGGACTTGCGATGGGCAGGTCTTCGAAATCAAATTCGCCGTTGGCTTTTGTATCCGCACCTTTTAACAGGACGAGCTTTCTTTTTTTCGTTACAGGGTCCGTGGTTGCCCTTAATAGGAGGGCCGAGACCTGGCTCATTGGCTGGCCAGCCGAATCCGTAATTTTTCCATACGCACGGCCGATGGAAGGAGGAGCCTGTTGAGGACCGCCAGGCCTGGCGCCGGGAGCTTGTCCCGCCTGCCCCTTCTGGCCGGCAGGTTTTTGACCTGCGGGAGGCTGTTGGGCGATTGCCGCCGTTGTTAGGATAAGAGAGAAAAGTAACGCAGATAGTGTTTTCATCACAAAAGTTAAATTTGAATGCAAATCTAGTTTGATCAAATCAGTCCATCCATATCAATGCTGCAAACGGAGGAAAAAACGCGGTAAACGGCGCAAAACTGTCGGCAAAAAATTAGTCGCAGAAGCGCAAATTATAGGTAGAAAAACCATGAAAATTGTTTCGGGCCAGGGCATGTTTATGCCTGTACGGGTGCTATTCCGGATAAGGGGAAATTAATTGTGATCAGTGGTAAGGCATTACATGTTTGAATGTTGAAACACTATTTGACCCCCTTATTCGAGTCCCAGTTGCCGGCAAGTTTCCGGATGTAGAGGATCTGGCCGGTGTGATAGGCATTGTGCGTGCTGATATGAGCGATGGTATCATACCAGGCCTGAAGCTTGGCATCATCAGAATTTTTGATCGCGGTCTCCCAGTCCTGCATGACCTGGTTGAGCTGCTGAACGGTGGAGGCCCAGGAAGCTTCGGTAAAGGCAGTAAAAGTTTCGTTGTTGTTGCCATCAAATGCTGCAGGTTTACGGCCATAGAATTTATCGAGAGACTCCCGGTTCCAAAACAGAAGATGATAAGCGAGCTGGCCCACGGAATGGCTGGAGTCGGAGGGTTTCCACATAGCTTGTTGGGCGGTAATGCCTTCGACAGCTTTGCTGATGGGGACAAACCAGTCCTGCTGATTCCAGGTATTCTGGAATTGCTGGAGGAGGATCGATTTCAATGTGGGAGGTGTTTTAGGCTGTTGTTGGGCCATAACGTTAAGGGAAAGCCCCAGAAAAAAGAGAAAGGTTAGCTTGCGCATGGGATAAATTTTTAATAAGATAATACAATTTTTTAATAGATATGCCTGCCCTGGTCGATGCGGCGGGAAAGCTCATCCTTCTTTATGTTGATCTGCTGCCCGACAGGGCGTCCATTGCGATAGGTGATGACATTCAGTTGGGCTGCACCAAGCGGAAAGCGGACCGGCGTACCGTTGTATTTAGCACAGTAGGCATCGGGATTGGTGTCATCGAAAGTATAATAGATATCCAGTCCGCTGATCTCGGTGGTCATGTCGACGACAAGGTCGCGATCCGGGGTTCTTTTCGGAGTGAAAATGACGTTGAAAGCGCTGCGGGCATATTTGATACCGGCTGCGTCGAGATAATTGAATTCACCTTCCATACGACGGGTAAAATCATCCCAGTTGCGGGCTGACTTAGGGCTCCAATAGACTTCAGAGAGAGCCAGCGCCCTCGGCCAGGTCATATATTCCACCTGGCGGAAGGTTGGGACGGATTCTGTCCACAGATTGCCCTGCCCGCCAAGAATAAGCTTTTCGTCGATGCTGTCGGGCACGGGGTCATAGTTATAAGAATCCTTAAGCCTGCAGATGCCATATGTGGGGGGCTCCACAGTGTTCTCACCCTGGTAAAGATCGAGATATGTATAATCCCAGGGCGTCATAACAACGGGATGACCCATCTTTGCCGCGGTGACACCGCCGGACATTCCCCGCCAGCTCATAACAGTGGCTGAGGGGGCCAGGCCGCCTTCGAGGATCTCATCCCAGCCGATGAGCTTCTTACCCTTGGCATTAAGCATTTTCTCCATACGTTTGACAAAATAACTTTGTAATTCGTCCACGTTTTTCAGATGCTCTTCTTCCATACGACGTTTGCATTTGGGGCAGGCAGCCCAAAAGCCTTTGTATGCTTCGTCGCCGCCGATGTGAATGTATTCATTGGGGAAGAGGGCGGCAAGCTCCGTAAAGATCTTATCCAGCACGATAAAAACAGAATCGTTGCCGATGCAAAGAGCATTGTCTTCCCGTACGGGGCCGCGGGAGCCGGGGTTGACACTATAAGGCAGCTGTGTACAGGAAAGATTCGGATAGGAAGAGATCAGGGCGAGGCTATGTGCCGGCACGTCTATCTCTGGGAGAATGGTGACAAAGCGATCCTGCGCGTAACGGATGATCTCGCGCATGTCGTCCTGGGTATAAAAGCCGCCATAAGGGGAAGGCTCTCCCGCCAGAGACGGAAGAAATTCACCCCAACGACCGGTGCGGGATACACGCCATGCGCCATGCCGGGTAAGCTGGGGCAGGCTTTTGATCTCGATGCGCCAGCCCTGATCGTCGCTGAGATGAAGATGAAGCGTGTTATATTTATAACGGACCATTTCGTCGATGTACCGTTCGACCTCCTGTTTAGTGAAGAAATGGCGACTGACGTCGAGCATGAGGCCGCGCCAGCCAAAGCGGGGGTAGTCGGTGATGTCGACGCAGGGGATGGCGGCCTTTGAGGCACCGGCGGCGGAAGCGGCGGTGGCAGTCGCGCTGGAAGTTGCGGCAGCCGTCGGGCCGGAGCTCGCCGCAAAGTCTGCTGGCAGGAGTTGCAGCAGTGTTTGCATCCCGTAAAAAACGCCGGCGGGGCTATTCGCGTTTAAGTGAATGCGGGACGGAGTGATGGAAAGAGTGTAACCTTCTGCACCGACAATATTTTTATCGACCATAGCGCTTATCTGCAGGACGGTCTTTCCGCTCTTACCCTTTTGCAGCTGGATGCCTGTGCTGGCTTTAAGTTGACCGGTAAACCAGGTCACGGCCTGATCGAAGGAAGCACCTTCGACGGAAATGACGGTAGCCTTGCTGAGAAGGAAGGTGCCGGGTTGTTGTTTGAGGGATACAGGTTGAGGGATGAGATGGATGGGCGCCGAATCGGCTGCGGCTGAGCGCAAGGTACTGATGGTTAAAAGGATAAAAAGGATGAGAAGACGGGATAGCGCCACTGGGAATTTGTACATAAGTAGTGTTTTGCCAAATGAGGGATGAATTTAAGAATATTTGGCCAAACCGGCGTCAGCGGGCGGCCTTCCTGATAACGACCCCGCTGGCGAGTGAAGTTTTGTATCTTCGTTACATGAGCAGCGCAGTTGTTTCATATTTCCAGCAATTCAGGTCCATCCCCGAAACGGATCAGGACATGATCTTCTCCTGTTTCGAGCCCCGGGCTTTTAAAGAAGGCGAATTTTTATTCCGGGAAGGAAAGGTCTGTTCGCAGCTGTTCTATATCCGCAACGGCATCCTGCGTATCGTGTCGACGAATGATAAAGGAATGGACCGGACACATTATTTTTATAAAGAGGATCAGTTTTGTACGATCCTGAAGAGCTTCGAAGAAGCATCGGCTGCAGATGCCGGCATACAGGCCGCATGTGACGTTGAAGTGCTGACGATCTCCAAACAGAAGCTGAATGAGCTGTATATGTCGGTGCCCTATATAAAGGATGTAATAGAACGGATGTTTCAGCGTCAGCTGCTGCAAAAAATAGAAATGCGCAACGCATTCGTCGGCGCGGATGCAGAGACACAATACAAGCTTTTTGTCGAAAACCAGCCGGACATTGCGCTGCGTGTTTCATTAAAAGATATTGCATCCTACCTGGGGATAACACCACAGTCGCTAAGCAGGATCCGCAGGAATAGGTAAAAAGAAGGTACCTTTAGGGTGAAGATTGACTTCATAAAGCGATTGCATATGGCCTACAAAAACAAGACGATCAGGAATCCTATGACCGGGCAGGAGATCCGGTTCATTCAGACGAGCAAAGATTCAAACGGAGAATTATTGGAAATGGAGGCGACGTATAATGCGATGTCCTCGGAGCCAGCGCCTCATTATCATCCCAACCAGGACGAATTTTTCACCATTGTTTCAGGTGAAATGACGGTGCGGCTGGATGGCGAAGAGAAGCATAATTTACAGGCAGGGGACACATTGCAGATACCCCGGAACCAGGTACATGCCATATGGAATGCCACCAGCAGGAAAGCAGTTGTCAACTGGCAGGTACGGCCGGCACTAAATACCGAAGAATTACTGGAAACGATAATGGGGTTGGCCGCAGACGGAAAGTGCAATAAGAAGGGGATGCCGGGTCTGATGCAGATAGTGCTGACCTCGGGCAAGTATGACAGAGAGCTGCGATTGCTAAAACCACCCCTGCTGGTGCAGAAGGTCGTCTTTTCTGTGCTAAAGCCTTTTGCGCTGATGGCAGGTTACAAGGCAGTATACCAGAAGTACCTGGATTAAAGTAGGGTAATGATGCTGTTATGGAGAGATTTATCAACCAGGAGTTGGCAGGACAGGCGATGGGTTGGATCGGTTACCCCCAGTTTGGTAAGGGTCGTATTCTCATTGCGATCGCTGGGCGGAAGGGATGCGACCGTGTAGGTTACCTCTACGATGCAACTACCACAGCGGCCCATGCCTTTGCATTCACCAAAGTCGTCATAATAGACCTGATCGAAAAGTAGTAGCATCAGGCTGCGGTATTCGCCGGGATAGGCATGTAGCGTAATCTTTTCTTCTCCACGAATGATATTAATTGTTATTTCACGCTCCATCAGCCCCCGATGATCCCCGACAATACCCCGGTATTTAGTGCTCATTTGAAAAGATTTACAGTTGATGTGGTGATCTCATAATAGACGGCCCAGGCTACGAACAATATGAGCAGGATATAGATCCAGTACGGTATGCTTTGAGGCGTTTCACTACCGGTTATGATAAAACTCTTCTGGTCCCCCTTGCCGTAGGCATTGATCATAAGCGGCAGAATGCCATCTACAACAGCATCTTCCCGGATGCCTTCGACAGAGATGGCAGGACCATTCCGGACTTCGAAAGGTATGATGCGGAGGCCTTCTTTGCCCGAAGGATCCCGGCTGACTATTTTCAGTGTGTGTCTGCCGTCAACAAGACGGGTTGTGTCCAGCTCGAAGGTCACGGGCGAAGCGAGCTCGGCAATAGGCCGCGGTTCGTCGTCGATGAAAAGGAAGAGCGTGCTTTTATCCTTCATATTCTTCATTGTTTAAGACGAGATTTTTAATATGATGCGCATTTTTTTCGCCCGGACGGATCAGCCATTTTATAGAATAGAACAGGGTAAGCAGCGTGATCATCACAGTGATCCAGACGATGAGATAGTCCCAGCGGCTTTCAGGTCCTGCTCCGTGAGTGATACCGCGGAGGATGCGGGGCTGTGCCGCTTCGCAGGCCGGACAGAAAAGAAAATAGGTCATTTTTTATCGGTTGAGATTGATTTAATAGATAGTATCAGCTTGTCGATGTTAGCGAGCTCTGCTTTTTTCCCGGTATTACCCCAGCTGGACCGTTCGTGATTGATGATGGCGGTGATCTCCTCAGCACTGAGGTTGTTGTTGGTGCCAACCGCGGGCATTGGGCCATAACCTTCTTTGATGCGACCGCTATAGCCGTTCATGATAATGTTCACCTGTAATTCCGGATTATCATCCTGGACGACCGGGCTTCCTTTCAGGGGAGGGAAGGCGCCTTTCAATCCTTCTCCGTTGGCCTGGTGACAGGATTGACAATTGGTGGCATAGAGGGCGGCGCCATCAGGAGCAGCCGGCTGACCACCGGCGCCGGCGACAGCTTCTGTCTTTTTTATCGGGTAAAGGAATTGAGGAACAGGACGGCCGTCGGGAAGCTCGACCTGCTTCAGCGACTGCAGGTAGGCGACCAGCTGCAGGGCCTCCCTGGTGGCTACAACTTTCCCTTTCGCTCCCTCCATAAATTCATCCGGTACGGAGACGACGACATCGCCTTTATCCGCACTGTCTTTTATATCAAACAACCAGGGGTAAGCCGGCATTATAGATTCTTTTACGACAGTGCGGGGGTTGAATAAGTGAACGAGATGCCAGCTTTCCAGTGGCTGACGGGAGCCGATGTTGGTAAGGTCGGGGCCGGTCCGTTCAGTGCCCATGAGCGTAGCCGTGTTCTGGAGGAAGCTGGTGCGATGAGTACGTGCATAGTCGGCGGCGACAGAAGGTCGGGCGCCCCAGGTCTTATCCATCCCGACGTTGCGGACCTGCTGGGTATGACACGCTACGCAGCCATTGGCGATAAAGATAAGCTTGCCTTTCTCCGCGTCTTCGCTGAGAGCCGTCGAGCCAGGAAGAGGAGCGTTGTTCTTTTGTATGTTCAGCGCCGGGGAGATCACCACAAAAAGAGTAAGGATCAGATAGAACAAAAGGGCCGCGGGGAAGAGTTTTTTATGGTTGTCGAAAAATTCCATTTTACAGTTTATTTTAAGGTTGAGTCATTTTGCTGGCCGGAAATACTATTCAGGAACCGGCTGAAGCCAGGGGAACAGCAGCAAGACCGGGTGTTTGCGCCACCGGTGGTTCGGTTGTTGCCGGGTTGGCAACCGGTTGTTTCCACGTAAGGATACCGGCGCCTTCTATCATTCGATAGAGATTGTAACAGAAGACGAGGTGGGAGACCCACATGAGGCTACCGCCGATAGCACGCCAGAGCCAGTAAGGCGCCATGAGGACGACACCGTCTATAAAGGGTTTACCCTGCGACCAAAGCAGCCCTTTCAGAGTGGCCCCATACATCAGCGGAACGGTGTAAAAAAGCAGGCCGATCAGGGCAAGCCAAAAATGTACGCCAATAGTGGATTGCGGCGCTTCCTTTCCGGTGAGCCGGGGGACAACGGCATAGACGGCCGCCCAAAGAAAAAACGCGATGATGCCATACATCGTCAGGTGAGAGTGCGCTACGGTAAAATCGGTAAAATGCCAGACGAGGTTGGTGGAACGGAAGGCTTCCGCCGTCCCCTGCATCGAGCCGGTGAAATAAAAGATAATGCCGGTAATAAAGAAGGGCATTGTATAGCTGGATGTCACACTGTGCCACGAACCCCGGATAGTCATGATGAAATTGGTCGTACCGGCTGCAACGGGGATGATCATGCCCACACTGCCCACAATGGCTACTGTCTGCAGCCACCAGGGAATGGAGCTGAATACAAAGTGATGCGTACCGATGGTAGTGTAGAATAAGATCTGTGTCCAGAAAGCCAGGATGCCCAGACTATAGGAATAAATAGGTTTGTTCAGCTGCTGCGGCAAAAAATAATAGACGATACCGAGTGTAAAGAGCATGAACCACATGCCCACTGCCTGGTGCATGTAGTACCCCTGTGCAATGGTCTCACCCAGACCTTCCTGCCACCAGGGAAGATAACCGACAAGGGCAATGACGAGTATGAACATAAGGGCCGCGACAATATACCAGCTGGAGATGTAAATTTCCTTCGTCGTCCGCCTGGCAATGGTCTGCAGGAAATTCTGCAGGGTAAGTACCAGCCCCAGAGCGAAAAGGCTCATAACAGGCCAGACATATTCCCGGTATTCGCCGCCACCGTTGTTGACACCCGCCAGCAGGCATAAAGAGCCCAGTATGACGGCGGCATTGATGAGCCAAAGGCTATACCAGCCTCTTTTGATATTGTAGAGAGCGGTGTTGCTGATCCGGGGAATGATATAATATCCCAGTCCCAGCATACCAAGTGATGACCAGCCCCAGAAGACATCATTGGTATGAACGGGGCGAAGCCTGCCAAAACTAAGCCAGCTAAGATGATCGACATCGGGAGAGACGAATTTTATACCCATATATTCCCCGATAGTCGTGCCCAACAGCAGCCAGAAGGCGCCGCAGGCAATATAGGCCAGTACGAGCCTCGACAACCTGGGATCGATAGGCGGGCGGCGGGTGGCCCTTTTCTTGGCAGCTACCAGGGGTAGAGCGGCTTCGCTGTCTATGTTGTGTAGTAGCCCTGTATTGTCCTGGGCCGGTGCGTCACCGGATAATTCGTTCGGCCGGGGTTGATAGCCGAGGGCCTGCTGGCGAAGGACCAGGGCAGCTTCAGCATCGGGGTCGCTGAGCGTGTCAAGATATTCGACGAATTGAGTCTCGTCACGAACAACCTGGTTACGACGATAATTGCTGACCATACGGGAAACTCTGAGGGCCATCAGGAAGATGGTAGCAAGGACAGGGATCAGAATGAGGATAATGAGAATGATGATGCCGGGTTGGGTCAGCATGGAAGAAGCTTTTGGTACCTCGTCCTGTGCAAAAGTGAATGGCGTGCCTGTAAATAAAAGAAGGATAAGCAAGAAGGTGCGTTTGTTTCGCCGCGCCCGGAGCAGGCTGTTGATCTTTTCGCTGTTGAGACTGCTGAGATATTCCTGCAGCCGGGAAGCATCGTATTTCTTTTTACCGGATTTGGAAAGCTGTTTAAGCTGCTGGGCCTGACCATAGAGGTAGAGGACGACAAGCAGCATCACAAGGAGAATGGAAAATAAAATGAACGCCAGACCAGGGATAGAGTGGAGGGAAAAAAAGACGACACCTGCCAGACTTTGTTCCCGGGGTAATTTAATTTTTTTCATATAAAGTATATTAAGACCTTTTTATCTTTAATTATTGGCTAAAAAGGATTTTCACCTTTTTAAGAATAATTTACTTTTTTCGAGCTGGCCGTTGAACTCTCCCAGCTTAGCCGTCTGCAGCATGTTAAAGATATCATCCCTGATCTTCTTAAATTCATTGTGCAGCGGGCAGGGCTTGGCTTCAGAGCATTGTTTTAACCCCAGTCCGCAGCCGGAGAAGATGCTGTCGCCGTCGACGGTGCGAACGACATCTGCAAGGGAAGCATTCAACGAAGACTGGTCCAGGTAAAACCCACCCGACGGCCCTTTTTGAGATTGGACCATTCCCTTGCGGCTGAGATCCTGCAGGATCTTGGCGATGAAATGTTCCGGGGAGTCGATGCCTTTGGCAATCTCCTTGATCCCGATCTTTGAACCGTCTTTTGATTTCTGCGCAACAAAAAGCAAGGCGCGGATAGCATATTCACAAGCCTTTGAAAACATTCCTTTTACTCCTTTAGGAAACAAAGTTACGGCTGTTTCACCGAATAAAAGACTTTTTTATCTTTATTTCCCTGTAATAGTATTGGATGACAGCATCGGCCTGGTAAATATCAAATTCGTTTTGTTGGATCAAAGGTAGATCAGGGGGTAATCAAAAGCAATGTCGGGATGTGGGCGTTTATTGTCTTTTTTCATGATTTTTAGAAAGAGACCTTAATTTTCTGAAGGCGACGTCAATACTGCGGGTTGCGGATCCAGGATGTAGAACAGGAAATTGCTGATTTATAGAGTTGTTCCTTTGATTTGAATTGATAGTATATGACGGCCGCGTTAATGTCGGCGCGGTCGGCAATGTCCCGGACGGAGCTGCCTTCATAGCCCTTTTCAGCAAATTGGATCTCTGCATTTTCCAGGATGCTGGCTCGGACATCTGTATGCTTGTGTTTCATATCTGTCTATCTGACAAAATTAGGAGAAGTACATAAAAAGGTCAATGTCGGCGTTATGTATGGTTATGTATGATTTATGGCAGATAGGATCGGTAGATCAGCGTGTCCCGCCGCGACCAAGCCAGAGGATAGCATCTTCGAATAAACGATCCTGGACAGGGGAGGCGAAGTTCTGGTCGCCGTGACCCATATTCATGTAGAGCATCCTGTATTGGGTATTCGTCCAAACGACAGGAATATCGCCTTTCCTGATGATGTCTTTTTTGCCAAGTGGATAGTTAGCCGTGTCGAGCATGATCAGCACTTTAACGTCTTTGGATAACCGCGGACTGGGGAGCCAGCCATACCATTCATTGATTGGTGCAGTGTAATTGGCTGGTAGTCTATGGGTAGCGGGATGAGTGTTGTCGTTGACAATGAGTTTTGCGGCCAGCGGAGGCCAGTTATTGTTGTAAAAGACAGCGCCGCCAAAAAATTTGACAAACCAGGGCCAGTTGGTGTATTTGTCATTGTAACCGGCCACGTGAAAACCAAGCCAGGCACCCCCTTTTTCCATATAGGTCTGGAAAGCTGTACGCTGTTGGTCTGTATGGGGAAAGTCGTTGAGCCAGAGTACGACCTGGTAGTTGCTGAGATCGGCATTGCAGTTGTCCCAGTTGGTAGTAGTATCTAAAGTAAACCCATTCCGGGCGGCAAGGGCGGAATAGAAGTCGATAGCGTTATGAGCGAAGTCGACATGGTCGGATTCCACCGTGGTAGAGTAGAAGGCGAGGGCACGAAAGGGATGGGTGGTATGAGGCGCAGCAACGGCGGCACGGGATGCAGCAGCGGGTCGGGACCCGGGGGCGGAGGCGGCCCAGAAGATGGCGTTGGAAAAGATCTTTTTATACACCGGGTCGTCGAAGAGAATGGGGGAATGGCCCATAAAGATATAGATGTTGCGGGCCCGCATTTTTTCATTGCTCCAGATGACAGGGTGATCACCCATTTTGACGGTGGTGTCAGGTTGATAGGAGGACTCATCAACATTCGCTATCACGTGGACATTGGGACGGGGAGACCGATCATACGTGTACCACTCTTCTTTCATCACGGCAAAAGAATCTGGGATGCCTTCCATAACAGGATGACGGTGGTCTTCGATATGGACGGTGGCTTTCGCAAAACGGCCGATATAATCTTTCCAACGGATGCCACCCATAAAGCCGGAGAACCAGGGCCACATAGGGAACCCATCGAATTCGCCCAGGAGAGTGGCATGGTGGAAACCAATCCACCCTCCCCTGCCCTGCTCGATATAGTTCTGAAATGCGGTCATTGTCTCCGGTTTCCAGCCGTAAGGGACATAGTCAAGCTGGATGATCAGCTGGTAGTTGGCCAGCAGTGCTTCAGTCATCGTGTCGGCGTGAGTGCTGTAGTCAATGGTAAAGTTGCTGTCGGCCGCGAGCTGGTTGAGCCAGACCTTGGCGCGTGTGGAGTATTCCAGGTGATGTCCGCCGTTCTCATAGAGGGCAAGGACATGAAAGCGGGTTGGCGCAGCGGCGCCGGGCGAGGCAGAGGCTGTCGACTGAGCGGGGAGCGGGGAGCCAGATGCCGGGGCACCGGGCGAGGCTGCAAGTGAATGGCCGATGGCGTCCATCAAATTCAAAGAGGCCGTATTGAGACCAGCAAAAAGACTGCTGTCTTCGGCGGACCAGGGATGTCCCTGGCGGAAGTCCCACCAGCGGTACTCGATCTTCGAGTAATCATTGGTGATACCGGGTTCGATCGGTTTTTCATAGTAATGATTTAAGCGGAGGGAATATCGTCCGTCGCTCACGGAAGCCGTCCAGACAAACCTAAGCAAGTAATAATGGCCGGATTGGGTTGCGACTTTGAATTGGCCGGTGCCGGTGAGGGAATCGATCGCTGAAGCTACCCCATTTTTGACGGTGAGGTGCCGGGCTATCAATTGTTGGCGGAGCTTGCGGATCACCTCGGCTTTTGGCATACCCGCGGACAGGGTATAGTGTTCTTCGTAATTGACGATGCCCTGCTTCATGGGTATCGGAGGGGGACTGTTCAGGCCCGCCCATAGTATGGCATCCCGAAGAAGGGTGGCATAGTTGCTGTCAGCCAGCAGCACGGGATCATGACCAATACCAATATAGATCATCCGGCGATAGCGCTGGTTTGTCCAGATGATGGGGTGGTCGCCCATCGGCTTGTTCTGGTGATAGGAGGATTCATCCACAGAAGCCAGGACCCGAACCTTGTCACGGGGACTTTTATCGAATTCATACCATTCATCCGGCACTTCCATACGTGCAGGGAGATGGAGGGTAGCGGGGTGTTTCCTGTCTTCCACGATAAGGGTGGCTTTCTGGAATGCCGGGTGGGGCGAGTAGATGATGCCCCCCATAAAGTCTTCAAACCATTGCCAGTATGGGCTGCCTGCTCCCCGGAACTGTTTTCCCGTGAGACCGGCTGCATGGATGCCCACCCAGCCTTTGCCTTCCTCCACAAAATGTTGTAAAGCGGCTTGTTGTGAGGCCGACATATCAAAGGGAGCCAGGTGTAACATGACAAAGACCTGGTAACGGGAAAGGTTAACAGGGTTTATCAGACTGGTGTCATCGGAGAAGTCCAGGTCGAAATGGTTAGCAGCGGCCATAGTTTCGAAGAAGGGACGCGCAGCAGCGATCATTTTCAGGTGATCCTTCGCCCGCGAGGCAACGACAAGGACACGGAAAGACGGCTTCGGAGGAACAGGTGCTGCTTGCGTGACGGCCGCGATGGACGAAGCGGACACGGCGGGTGAGCTGATGGCTGCAGCGGCAAAGGCCGGCTTTGCTATGGTTGCAGGGGCGGCGGCAATTGCCAGCGTAATGCAGAGAACGAGTGTTTTAAGCATATGCATAGCAATTTAACAGCTATCTCATCAGCAAGCAATTTGTTTGCCCCTACATTAACACTACATCATCTGTTTTTCAATAAATTAGGGCAGGAGCAGGCGTTTTTGCCAAAGCCTTCCTAAATTGTTGCCAGATGAAGAAATTGATAGTGGCATTTTTCCTTTGTGTCGCGGTGACGAAACCGGGACAAGGTCAGTCGACAATAGGCCTGCCGGCGATAAAAAATTACCATAACACAGACTATCATGCGGCGCTGGGAATTTGGGACATCTGCCAGGATCAGCATGGACTGCTGTATTTTGCAAATAATGACGGGCTTCTGACCTACGATGGAGCTTACTGGAAGCTTTATCCACTTCCCAACAAGGCAGCGATAAAATCCCTGGCAATGGACGCCAAAGGACGGATCTTTGTAGGCGGCCAGGACGAGATAGGTTATTTTTTTCCCGATGCAGCCGGCATCTTACAATATCATTCACTCAAAGAACAGCTTCCCAGAGAAGCTCAGCAGTTTGCCGATATATGGAATATCATCCCGGTAAAAGATGGGGTCTTTTTTCGCACTATCGAATCCATCTTCTACTGGAAGGATAACAAAATTACGACCTTTGACGCCCCCGGTGGCTGGCAGCTGCTGGCGCAGGTCGATTCACTCCTGTTCGCTGCGGACAAGTCAAAAGGATTACAGGTTTTCCGGAACGGACAATGGCAGCCCGCTGTCGGGAACCTGCCCTCTCCTGCGCTGCGTATCACCGGTATCGCAGCCTGGTCAACCGATACACTGCTGGTTTCTACCTTAAAAAATGGCCTTTACCTGTTGTCCGGGTCCAACCTTATCCGGAAGCCGACCGGGGCCGACCCCCTGCTGACGAGTAATCTCATCACCACCATCAAAAAGATCGAAAAAGACCGTTATGCCATCGGCACAAGTACCGGGGGGCTATTGGTCCTGGATAGGACCGGGGAGGTCGTCCAGCGGTATTCCAGCGGCGAAGGGCTGCAGAGCAATAATGTTCTGAGCGTACGGGCAGACCGCGAGTCCAACCTATGGCTGGGACTGGAAACAGGAATATCCTTTGTCCATTACAACACTTCTGTGAAACAGATCCGGCCGGTCCGTGATAACCAGCTGCTTTGTAATGCGATACGGGTATATGATCAAAAGCTTTATATCGGGACTTCCAATGGACTTTACCGCATCGGTTTAGAACCTTCTATAAAAGATATCAGCAAGATAAAGGGAAATTTCAGTGAGGTGGAGAATACAAAGGGGCGGGTATGGAGCCTTACAGAGATCGAAGGAAAATTGTTGATGGGCCACCAGGATGGAGCCTATGTAATAAAAAATGACAGGGCGATCCCGGTGCTGACAAGACAGGGAGTATGGGGATTTGTGAAGACCCCCGCTGAGATCATCGCGGGAACGTATACAGGGCTGCGGGGCATTACCATAGAGAAGGGTGAGCTAAAGGAGGGACAAAAGATCAATGATCTGTATGAGTCGCTGCCGGAAATAGTGGTGGATAGCGCGTTTAGGATTTGGGCTTCACATCCTTACCGTGGGGTGTTCAAAAATCCGGTCTCCAATACCGGTGAGATAGCGCTCCCTTATGCTCATTATGGCATCAAAGAAGGATTGCCATCCAATCTCAACAATTCGGTTCATATTATTCATAATAAAGTTGTGATAGCTACGGAAAAAGGAGTGTATGAATATGATGCAGGAGCAGACAGGTTTATACCATCGGCTTTTTTTCAACCTGTTTTTCATGATACCAGCGTAGAGGATCTGACGAGCGACGCCGACGGCAATATCTGGTTCGTAAGCAGCCAACGCGTAGGGGTCATCGATTTTAGTAAGCCTTCAGGATCAACTCCCTATTCCATCATCTATTTTCCCGAGCTGACGGATCAGACCGTGAAGGGTTTTGCCTTTATTTATCCTTATGACCGGGAAAACATTTTCATCGGCGGCAATAATGGAGTCTTCCATTTAAACTATAGCCGTTATATACAGGGCGGGAATGATCTGACAGTAATGCTCAGCACTGTCAAAGCCATTGCCGAAAAAGACAGTCTTATCTTTGGCGGTTATGCAGGCGACGGCGATCCGGCTACACCTGTTCGTCTGCCCAATCACTGGAATTCTTTTCATTTTGAGTATTCCTCTCCTTTTTATGCCCAGCAGGCAAATGTCGAGTTCAGCTATCAGCTGACCGGCTTTGACAAGGAGTGGTCCGAATGGACCCCAAGAACGGAGAAGGATTATACCAATCTGTCTTATGGTAAATATAGCTTTAGTGTCAGAGCCCGGGATAACCTGGGGAATGTGTCTGCGCCGGTGGCTTATACTTTTAGCGTCAGACCGGCCTGGTATCAAACGACCTGGGCCTGGCTGCTGTATCTTTTTCTCCTCGGTTGGCTGGTCTATCTCGTAGGAAGAGCACAGCAACGAAGGCTGGCCCTGCATCAGAAAAAGTATGAGGAGCAGCAGGAAAGACGCAATTACCTGTATAGCCTGGAATTAGACCGGAAAGAGAAGGGGCTCATCGCCTTACAGAACTCCAAGCTGGAAGGTGAGCTTCAGTTTAAGAATAAAGAGCTGGCTACGGTGACGATGCACCTGGTTGAAAGAGGGGGTATCATGCTCAGCATAAAAGAAGAGCTTCTGGCAGTGATCAAACGCCTAAACATCCCCAGCCTCAGCTATGAGTTCAGGAGTGTGTTCAGGATGATCAGCGATACGGAAAAAAGCGATGATGACTGGAATCGGTTTGCTCTGTATTTCGACCAGGTACATAATAATTTTTTGGCCACGCTAAAGACAAGGTTTCCTCAGCTGAGTCCGACGGATCTGAAACTTTGCGCGTACCTGCGTTTGAACCTAACGTCCAAGGAGATCGCACAGATCCTGAACATTTCGTTGAAAGGGGTAGAAGTGAGCAGGTATAGGCTGAGGAAGAAGCTGAACTTGTCGACGGAAGTGAATTTGT
The DNA here is from genome assembly GCA_036499285.1 of Puia sp. GTDB lineage: Bacteria > Bacteroidota > Bacteroidia > Chitinophagales > Chitinophagaceae > Puia. The sequence continues at coordinate 171,909 of DASYEB010000031.1, forward strand.
ATGATTTTTTGATCGAGGTGACCTCGTAAAACGAATTATTTATAGATCCGTCCCATATAAGGCGAATCAAAGATGATCTTCTTCAGCTCTTCCGGATTGATGGTTCCCTGACGGGCATATACAATCTTGCCACCGGGCTCCACAAGCAGGCTATAGGGCAAGGCTCCCTGCCATTTGGGATCGATGGCTTCGATCAGCTTGTATTTATCGTCGCCTGTAAAGATATAGTTAGGAGAAGAGGATTGCTTTTTTTCGAGAAAGCTCAGCGCTTTCTTCCGGGCAGGAGCATCATCCATGCTGATGCTGACCAGTTGAAAACCACGGTCGCGATACATGCGATTGAGGGTCACCAGCTCTGAGAATTCCTGCACACAGGGTATACACCAGGTCGCCCAGACATTGATCAGCCGAAGCTTGCGGGTGTCATTCTTTAATAATCGGGCGATACCCGCATAACCGATCGTATCGATACTTACGGGTTCTTTGGCCCAGTTGATGGCCGCTTTTTCTGTCCAGTTGCTTTTCTCAGCCCATTTGATCGAGCAGCCAAAAACCTTGGTTACGGCAACGGGTACTTCCATATTGCCAAGCAGGGCCTCGATGGCGTTGCGCGCATCCTGGGCATGAGGCGTCTTTTTGGGATCTTCGGTGTCGTCGATGCGGCCATTGTAGCGTAGCTTCCTGTCCTTGTCAAAGATAAAGACGTGTGGTGTCGATACGGGTCCGTATTGTTTGGATACGATCTCGCTGTCTCCATCATACAGATAGGGAAAGTTGTAACCCGCGTCCTTTGCCCTGATCTTCATTTCGTCAAAAGAATCACCAAGGTCACTATATCCTAATTCATCAAGCCGCAGGGCGGATGGATGGTTTGGATTAATAGCCACAATTCCGACACCTTTTGCTGCGTAATCTTTGGTGAGCTGGATCATCCTGTTCTCATAGGCCTGAGACGTGGGACAATGATTACATATGAACATGACCACGAGGACCTTTGCATCTTTGAACGAAGACAAAGAATAGGTTTTACCGTCTATGCCCGGCAGACTGAAGTCCGGAGCGGGGGCGCCGATAGAAAGGACCGGATGGTCGTCGGAATGAGCCTCGTCAGTTGGCCCGGCCGGCTGGCCCGCAGCCACTGCCAGCAGATACCAGGATGTGTGCGGCAACCATTGTTCGGCCCACCGCCAGTCATAGTCTTTTCCTGTGGCGGCATAGGAGATATTGAAGTCGATGTCGTGTTCGTCATCAAGGCCGGAGGTGATGCCGTTGACGATGCCGCCTGGTGCATTGGTATATTCAAAAGTCCCGAAGAAGCCATAGCTGGGGTTGTTGAGACCTGTCCCCTGCAGCATGCTGGCATCAAAGGGATTGAGACCAAGGATCCAGTTCAGCTGATCAAGGGCAAAGCTTTGCAGGGAGTCGGAAAAAGGTTTGTCGTTGACAAAAAGAGGCGCCGCCAGGCGGGCTGCGGCAGCCATCGATCCCAGGCGGGCATCTTCTCCCTGCCACCAGGGCGATGCCTCACTGCCATGAGGAAAGAAAAAAGTGCTTCTTCTTTGACCCAGGGTATCCTGTACCAGCTGCCTGCTATAGCCGAAAGGATTGGCAACCTCATGGGTGATCTTCATTTCGTATTCCAGCGATCTGCGGACGGCGAGTTTTATTGCCGACTTAGTTCCTTCAGGAGCATAGGGATAATAATATATAAGGCTGACCAGGGGCAACCCGGCATCAGATGGGTGGAAGAAAGGACGGTCGGCGTCATCGGCGCGCCAATATCCCTTGTATGACTTCCAGGAAGCAAAACGGTTGAGAAGATTATTCGCCCGTCGTTGCGCAGCCTCCTGATACACCGGGTTTCGGGTAGCTTTAAGAAGTTCAGTCGCAGCGCTGAGTGCACAGTAGTCGTCGAGAATGTTCTCTTTTCCGTCATTGGTCATGGCGGAGTTTTCCTTTTCCAGGAAAGCAAAGGCTTCTTCCGCGGCTTTTAAGTAATCAGCTGTCGTGTAGTCACCGGAAATGCCCGCAGTGTATGCCATGGCCAATGCGGCAATAGCCATTCCCCCACCCGACCGGTAGCTGGACTGATAGCTGCGCCAGTCGTTGTTGACACGGTCGCCGCCAAAAGATTGGTCCTTCGATTGTTTGATCCGATAGCTTTGATTTTCGGGTCCGATGGCGCGGTCCTTTGGAAGTTTGCCAGGACCGGGTGCAGACACAGACCGATAAAAAGAACCGCCCTTTGCGTGTACACGAAAGAGATAGTCGGCGCCATACATGGCTTCGTCGGTGATACGCCGCATGAACTGGCGAAAATCGGTGCCGGAACGTGCCGCCAGAAGCTCGTTGGTCTTTAGAAGACTGTATTCGACGAGGGGTATTTGCTGGGGATTGAAGTAAGACGAAAAGGAAAGATGCGAAAGATGTTTGCCATAGTCGCCGGTGGCGTCGTACCAGCCGCCATGGAGGTCGAGGGTATCGTGGACAGAGGCGCCGGGCGCAGAGGCGGCGTTTGTCGCAGCAGATCCGCCACCCATGGGCGCAGCGGCGGGGAGGGCGAGATGGTGATCGGCTTTGTCGATGAGACCGGCAGACCTTTGCCCTTTGAAATAATAAACGACGTCTGAGAGAGTCGCTTTCTCAAGGACATTCCTGCCGATGCTAAAAGGATGCGAGCTCGCCGCGCCGACCTTTATCCGGTATACACCGGTAGTAGTATAGGGACTGAAGTCGATGGTCCAGAACAGCCAGTGCTTCCATTTGTCGACGGGACCGCTGAAGGAGGGTTTGCCGGTGTAGACGACCTTGCCGGTGCTGTCATTGATGAGCCGGAATACGGGGAGAGTAAGGCGGCTCGTGGCCTCGACTACTGCACGTTTGGATTTCGAGGATTCATAGCCCACCTGGTTGGTGAGGATGCGAACGGGTGATCGGGATACAGCAACGCTGGCCGACAAGCGCGATGAAGCGGCACCGCCCGGAGTCGCCGGCGGCTGAGCCCTTAGGGCGGAGGAAAAGCCTATGACAAAAAAGATGACAAGTCGAAACATATTGATCTTATTATGGGATCGCCACTTCATATAGCGAGTGATGACCGGTGATGTATAGCGTTTTTTGATCTTTGCCGAAAGTGATGCTCGTGGGGCGTTCGGGCGTCGGGATAAGTCCTGTCTGTTTGCCCTGCGGATCATAGCGGTACACTTCCCCGTCTGCAATGTAAACATAACCGGATTTATCAGTGACCGACGAGAATTCACCTCTTTCGGCAAAATACGTCAGGTCCGACAGATAGCCCTCCGGACTGACATTGGTCCGGACTGTTCGCTTGTCATATTCGTCGGTGAGATAGAGGGGCTGGCCCGGGTATCCGGTGGCAAGAGCCGTGCTGCGGGCAAGGTCATATACTACGGGAATTATGGTTACCCCATCAGGTGCAACAAAACATTCTTCAGGCTTTTTGACGGAGACCGTATTAAAGTCATGATAGTCCCGCCAGCGGTGTGCCGGGTATAGGACTTTATAAGGATGTGCGATGCTGCCCATAGGTACGCGGGGCAGGAGACGAATAGACTCATCGGGGTTTTCCGGGTCGATGGAGTATACCCAGGTGGCGAACCCCGAATTGCCCCAGCCGCTGAAGGAAGTGCCGGCGGCATCGGGTGGATTAGAGAAGGTCTCCTGGTGGCCGTCTACAAACCAGCCCGGTTTGGGAACATATTTGAAGACGACGAGTAAATTATCTTTTTGATCGCATGCCAGGGAAAGCGGCTCCCAGGGATAGTCCGCAAGCAGGGTTATGGTATGAGTGGCGGCGGACCATCGATAGATCCGGCGCATTCTGGATTCGCAGAAATAGATGTTGCCGCGGCTGTCGGAGGTTGCGCTTTGAGCGAATTCGAAGCCGGCGGCAAGAGGCACTGCCTTGGTGACGGGCGCTCTGGCACCTGATGCAGCCTGCACAGACGACACAAAGAGACGGGCAAATTCCCAGGGTCTGATCTCGGTATTGGTGTTGATGTCATAGAGTGGCACCGTCGTCGTGTACTTGATCTGGCTGTAGTTGTGGACGTTGAGAAATTCGAGGTTGGAGCCGCCCCAGAGACGAATAGAGTATGGATAAGGTTTAATGACGCGGATGACGCGGAACATATAAAGATTGGCAAACCGCATGTTATGACAGTCCTCTATTTCCATGGGCTGGCATTCGGAGCTTTCACGGCTTTCTTCTTCCAGCTGCAGTGCATAGACCTTCCAATTGGAGACCTTGTTGAACCGGATCTCGTTGCGAACATGGTGCTCGATGGACATGGCATAGATTCGGCCAGGGGTAGAGGTATTGGAGATATAAGCGCCTGCGGTAGCATAGGTAGAGGCGCTCCAGATGTCTTTAAAGGTGCCGCCGCCATTGTCGGTGATCCAGAGACTCCAGTATTGAGTGTCCCAATCCTTATCCTGCTGTTGATAAAGCTGCCTTCGGGGAGTGCCGGGACGGGAGATCGAACCGTGTCCACCGATGAACTTTACGTCGTTGAGATAAGAGCCGGCACCCGCCATCCATTTGCAGCCGACAGCCCGGGGATTGCTGGCCCCGGTCGAGAGGCCGATGCCAGTCACGATATTATTGCCCCCACGGGAGGACTCCAACAAAGCTGCCGGACCACCAAAGCCGCCAAAGGCCTGGGTATTGTCTGCCAGCTGAAACCGCGTGGCGATAGGGCTGAGTCCGATGAGTACTGTATTGGGTCGAAGCCGCAGCGTCTTGCTGATACGATACCAGCCCTGGGGTACATAAATGGTCGGATAGCGATTGATAGCATCCTGGATGATCTTCGTGTCATCGGTCTCTCCATCTCCTTTGGCTCCAAGGGTCAGCAGGTTGACCCAGCCTTCCATCGATGGCAGGGTAGGAATGTCCGAACGGGGCGCGGCGGGAAAGGAGGAAAGCGGCTGCAGATCCTTTGTTGTAGCATATCCTGGGTCCGCGGACCAATTGTCCATTTGAAGACCCGCGGTAAAACAGCGAACGTTGTAGATGAGGCTGGCAGCAAAGACCTGGTGATTACCGGCCCGGCTGACGGTCAGAACAGGGACATTCCGGCAGGCGACATTACGCAGGTTGATCTGGACAAGCGAATTCTCTTCATTACTGATCCGGATAGCCGGGCCGGTGACGCCATCAAAACGACAGTCTTCCATAAAGAGCTTTTCGTGATAGTTAGAGTCGATGTCGATGACGGTTGGAACATTATGGGCCGTCATCCGTACGATGGTCAGCCCGGCTTCGCGCGTCCGGATGGCTGCTTTGCGCTGACCTTCAAACCAGGTGTCAACCATCATAAAGGGCCAGCCAGGTGAAGGTTTTGTGGTATAAATGCCGTAGTCGCCGCCAAAAAAGCGGACATCCTCCATTTCATTCCCCGCGTCGAAGAGACCGGCTTTGCCATTGCCGATGGAGATGTCGACATGACTGATGTAGCTATGCTGGGCAAAATGAGTGCGAAGCGCGACGGCAGTAGGGTTGCCCTCTTCGATGCGGATGTCTATGTTGGACATGGCGCTGTAGAAGGTGGAGGCGCCGGCGTCAGGGACGGCTCCCACCCCCTTATCAGGGGAAACCACAAAAGCCGGCAGGCTGCTGGTAAACCAGAACATATATTTTGCCTGCCCCTTATCGGCAGCATCGGCAGACTGGAAACCAGGGGAAGACTGGCCAAGGATAAAAACAGGGCGGGTCCTGCCATAACCGATGAGTCGAATGGCGGTAGGGATATAGATGGTTTTTGTGATCAGGTATTTGCCTTCGGGGATAAAGAGGATGCCAAAATTGTGATTGATCTTTATGTCGCGGATGGCTCCCTGGAGAGCGTCGGAGACATCGGTGCGTCCATCATTTGAACTCCTGGAGGACTTGCCCGCAAGGAAATAAGTGGCAGTAGGGTCATCGGGTCTGGATGTAAAAACAGAGGTCGATGGGACCGGGCCATGAGGGTTATGGTGATTTGATGAAGGAGGCGGCAGATTCCGGCCAAGGGCAGCAAGCCGGATAAAAAGGACGAGAGTTATGACCAGGCAATTGGTTTTTCTCACTTGTTTGTATATTATTATGGTAGGATAGCAAATATCGGATAAGGGGTGATCAACAGATCTAAAAAGGTAGAGTTTTGAGGGGCAGTAGTGGTAATGTAGTGGAAGAAAAATAGAATATCAATTTGCTTTAATGGATAATTGCAGGCTATGACCAGAACACGAAAATTCCTGATTGTCAGCCATGGCGGTCTGGCCCGGGGGATAAGATCCTCTTTGGAGCTGATCGCCGGCGCCATGGATGAGGTGTATGTGCTGGAGGCCTATGTAGAGGAGAATAAACCCATCGAAGAGGAGCTTTCCCAGCTGTTCGCGGAGGAGGAAGTGGAATGGGTGGTCTTCTCGGACCTGCTGGGAGGAAGCGTCACCAATCAGGTGGTAAGGGCGGGGAAGGACAAAGCGGTACATATAGTGGCCGGCTTTAACCTGCCGCTGGTGATCGAAGTGGTTCTGTCCGATCCCGGGCTGCCGGTGGAAGCGATCCTGGGGGAGGCGATCGGCAGGGCAAGGGAGCAGCTGGTCTACGTCAATCCTTTACTTACTCAACCCGATAACGATGCTTAAACTGATCCGGATAGACGACCGGCTGATCCATGGACAGGTAGCCTTTACCTGGACACCCGCGCTGAATATCAACTGTATTGTTGTGGCCAATGACCGGGCCGCAACCGACGAATTTCAGAAAATGACCCTTGGACTGGCGAAACCGGCCGGGGTAAAACTGGTCATCAAAACCATCCGGGAGACTGTTCCCTTTCTCAATGATGTCAAAAATTCCGCCCTGTCGATCCTGGTGCTGATAGATTCAGTGAAGGATGCACATGCCCTGGCTTCCGGGGTTGCGGCGATTGGCTCCATCAACCTTGGCGGTCTGCGGGCAAAACAGGGCGCAAGAGCTGTCTCTAAAGCTATTGCACTGACAGACAATGATCTGGCGCTTATCCGCGGGTTGGTTGAAAAGGGCATTGAATTGGAGGTCAGGCAGGTGCCTACCGATAAAAAAATAGGAATAGAAAGCCTGCTCTCATGATAGCCTACCTGTTAATAACAGCGATCATTTTTTTTGGCCACTCAGAGGACCTGCTCGGGACGACGCTGCTCAGCCGGCCCCTGGTCCTGGGGCCATTGGTCGGATGGGTGCTGGGCGATCTGCACCAGGGAGTTGTCATCGGCGCATCGCTGGAGCTGATCTTTATGGGTAATATCAAGGTCGGGGCGGCGATTCCGCCGGACGTGGTGACGGGTGGAGTGCTGGGAACGGCTTTTGCCATTCTATCGGGAAAAGGTGCAGCGATAGCCCTGGCATTGGCCATTCCTATTTCGATCCTCGCAGAGATGCTGCTTAGCGCCCTGTTTGTATTCAGAAGCGGTTTTAATAAACTGTTTCTGCGTTATGCAAGCGAAGGGGATTATCATAAAGTGTCGACCTTGCATGTGGTGTCGGGTTTTTTGAAGCCGGCGCTAATGGCGCTGGTAGGATTTCTTTCACTGCGACTCGGAGCAGGAGCAATGAAGGCCTTTCTGGATCTTATCCCCGCCTGGATAAATACGGGATTACAGGTAGCGGGGAATTTGCTGCCGGCCCTGGGTTTTGCCCTTCTGATGAACCTGTTGCTGCGTAAAACCGTGGCGCCTTATTTCTTTCTGGGCTTTTTGCTGGCGGCATTTCTGAAACTTCCGGTACTCGCTATCGGTGGTCTTGGAGTGATCATTGCCCTGTTAGTAACACAACGTACCGGGACTGGTGACACAGAGAGCGGGGATGGGGCCAGCGACGACGCAGCGGACGGGGCCGATGAAGCAGCGGATAACGCCAGCAATGCGGGGATCGCCAGCCAAACAACAGATGGGTCGATCGAAGCCGCGACGGGCATGCCGCCGGCGCTGAGCGTGGTGACGAACGGTGACCTGCGGCGCATCTTTTTCCGATCGATGCTGCTGGAAGCAAATTTTAATTTTGAGACCTGGCAGAATACAGGTTTTGTTTTTGCGATGATGCCGGTCCTGAAGAAATTATATAAGACAAAAGAATCGATGGCGGCGGCGTTGCAGCGGCATCTGCAATTGTTTAATACGAGCACCTATGGATGTACCCTCATATTGGGATTGACGACGGCCATGGAAGAACAAAATAGCCGGGACGTTGGATTCGACGCAGATTCGATCAATTCCATAAAACTGGGGTTGATGGGGCCGCTGGCGGGGGTCTTCGATTCATTGTTTTGGGGCACCCTAAAGGTAATTGCGGCAGGCGTCGGAACTTCACTCGCCCTGAAAGGGAATGTTTCAGGGGTGATATTGTTCATCCTGCTGTTTAATATTCCGCATTTATTGTTACGCTATCAGCTGACCTTTATCGGGTATAAAGCCGGGATTAAGTTCCTGCAAAAGTTGTCACGATCAAATGTCATGGACCGGCTCACGCAGGGAGCCGCTATTCTTGGATTAATGGTGGTGGGCGCGATGCCGGCCACGCTGATGAATATACATACACCCGTGTCGTTTGGGGAAGGCGCCGGACTACAGGGAATATTGGATCAGATAGTACCTGCACTGGTGCCGCTGGGACTGACATTTCTCGCTTATTACTTCGTGAAGAAGGGCGTGAAGACGACATATTTGCTGCTGGGATTGTTGGGTTTGGGTTTTATAGGCAGTCTTTTGAATTGGCTGGCTTAAATTATTTGTTATGCAGGGCATTGGAGTTTCACCGGGTATTTCGATAGGCAAGGCCTATGTGTTGCGCCAACGTAAGGAGGCAGCAAGCGGGACAGTGTTGTCGGATGAGGCGGCGGTATTACAGGAGATCGGGCGATACAGGGAGGCAGTAAGGTCATCCGTTGAAGAAGTACAGGAGTTGTTTGAAAATGTTGCAGGAGAGGAAAGAGATATTCTGGAAGTCCAGTTGGAATTGTTGCAGGACCCACAGATGGAGAGTGACGTTCTGGCGCGGATCAGCAGCGATAAGATGACGGCACGTGACGCGGTGCTTATGGTGATCGGCCTGGCGGTACAGGTATTCGAACAAATGGAGGATGAGTATTTAAAGGCAAGGGCGGCGGACGTGCAGGATGCGGGCAGCAGGATGGTAAGGAATCTTTCGGGCATTGCCGCATCAACAACGGGAACCGGCATACCTCGCAGCGGCTCCGGCGATGATGAGGGCCTGATCATTATTGCGGAAGACCTTTCACCTTCGGATACGATCGGGATGCATCGCAGTAAGGTCCATGGTTTTGCGACACAGTCCGGGGGGAAGACCTCCCACGTGGCTATCGTGGCGCGCCTGCGCGGCCTGCCGGCGGTGGTAGGATGCGGAGGTGAACTGGGGAGAATAGTCGATGGCGATCTGATAGTCCTGGATGGCAGCCACGGACTGGTGCTGGTAAATCCGGCGGCCGCTATCATAGAAGAATACAGGAAAAAACGGGAGATCCTTATACAGGAAGTGAGGCGGCTGGCCGCTTTGAAAGACCAGCCCGCCGTGACGACAGATGGAGTAAGAATTGAGCTGTTGGCGAATATCGCTACGGCGGAGGATATGGACCAGGCCTTAGCCCTGGGAGCGGAAGGAGTCGGGTTATTACGCACAGAGCTGCTTTTTATGGATCGGGATTCTTTTCCAACGGAAGACGAGCAGGTAAGATATTATAAGACGATATTACTCCGGGCAGGCAATAGGATGGTGACGATCAGGACACTGGACATTGGCGGAGATAAGCCCCTGCCCTATCTCGAATTACCGGAGGAAGACAACCCGTTTTTAGGGTATCGGGCAATACGCATTTGTCTTGACCGGAAAGACATTTTTTTGACACAACTGAGGGCGATCCTGCGGGCAAGTGCCTTCGGAAAATGCCGGATAATGCTGCCGATGATCAGTGGTGTACAGGAAGTACGGCAGGCCAGGGTTGTTCTGGAAGAAGCGAAGGAGGAGCTCTTGGGATCCGGGATCACCTTTGACACCTCTATAAAGATGGGGATCATGATCGAGGTCCCTTCGGCGGCCGTGATAGCCGATCTGCTGGCAAGAGAGGCGGATTTCTTCAGCATTGGCACCAATGACCTTTGTCAGTATGTATTAGCTGCAGACAGAATGAATAAGCAAATAAAAGACTTGTACGATCCCTATCATCCGGCGGTGCTGCGGCTGATACGCTATGTGATAGAGCAGGGACATTTGCAGGGAATCCCGGTTGGGATGTGCGGGGAGCTGGCGGGTGATCCGCAGGCGACGTCCTTGTTGTTGGGAATGGGACTGAAAGAGTTTTCGATGAGCGCCCCTTCAATACCGGCGATAAAGGATATTCTGATCCGGAGCAGCGAGACGGCCGCGAGAAAAAACTTTCAATTATGATCACAAGAGATTTTACCATTTTAGCGCCGGAAGGGATGCATGCCCGACCGGCAACAGCACTCGTAAAGCTGGCGCGGCAGTTCCAGTCCGATATTTTGTTAAAGAAAGGAATAAAGGAGGTGAAGATGAATAGCCTGTTGAATATTCTGTCGATGGGAGTGAAGGGAGGAGAAGTGGTGACGGTGTTGATGGAAGGAGTTGACGAGACGGCCGCAGCAGAAGCGCTGGATACATTTTTTAAGCAAGGACTTAAAGATTGGTAGACCAGCCCTCCGGGCTGGTCGCGAAGCAATAAAAATTATTATGAAGATAACTATTACAAAAACCGAAGAGGAATTCGATCGGGTCGCAGCCTGGCGCATTATCAGTCAACTGCTGGCAAAGCCCGCCGCGGTGATCGGCCTGTCGACCGGGCAGACGACGATTGGCATGCACCGCGTGGTGTCGGAGATCCATACACGATATCCTTTTGATGTATCGCGTGTAACCTTTTTCAATGTCGATGAGCTGACAAACCTGCCGCGCTCATACGCAGGCAGCTGTTATACGATGATCTATACACAGCTGGTGGGGCCATTGGGAGTGCCGGAGGAGAATTTTATTATGCCGCCTACCCTGTCAGATGACTTCGTCGCTGAGGCGGCTTTATTCGAGCGGCGCCTGGCCGAACGTGGCGGCGCCGATCTTCAGATGCTGGGAATTGGCATGAACGGCCATATCGGCATCAATCAGCCGGGAACACCTTTCGAAAGTGACACCTGGGTGTCGCCAATGGACCCGGATTTTGAAGCCAGGGTACGAAGGGAAACTCAAGTGCCCGATGATATTGTACTGGGGGGATTGACGCGGGGCATCAAAAATATAATGCAGACGCGTAAGATAGTGTTGGTGGCTAAAGGGGCCCACAAGGCGGAGATTGTTGAGAAGGCCCTACTCGGACCGGTGACGACGGATATACCGGCTTCGGTAGTTCAGCTTCACCCTGATTGCGAGATCTTGCTGGATGCAGCGGCGGCCACCCAGGCAGTAATGAAGGCCGCGTCCGCAAACATTTAGCCCCGGTTAGGTTTTGCGTCGCAAAACCGCAGCGGAGCACCGACCAATTCTAAAGGAATACCGAAAAACAAAGCAAGGCAGAAAGCATACCCAAAAGGAACGAGATCAAAAGACCCGCCGGGGTGTAGCTTTCTTCGTTGACCAGGGTGAGGATTAGTTTTTTCATTTAGGCACGTTTGCTGGTAAATAGGCAAGCGATATGCCATGGCATAAGACCCTGTTTATCAATGTAATTACAAAGACTATTTTTTCCCATAAAGGGAACCAGGGTTCGATTTGGGAGAAAGTGCTGCAGGCCGGGAAGAAAGTAAATCTCAACTAGTCTATTGATCCGCTAAAGCCGTAATTGTCTGAAGAAACCAGGCTGCATGAGGAAGCCATTGTTCCGTCCAGCGCCATTCGTTGCCATTGGCACTGACGCGGAAGTCGATGCCGCTGCCATCGCCATGCCCCTCTTTGCCGGTGATGCCGTTGGAGATGCCGCCGCGTTCGCTGCCATGACCGTAATTGGAGCTCATATAAGGCACGTTATTTTTACCAAACTGGTACATAAAACACATGGAATACGGATTGCAGCCCAGGATCCAGGAGAATTGCCGGGCGGCAAAAAGAGAAAGGGAATCGGAGGAGGGGGCGTTAGAACTGGCACGGGAAGAACCGGATATTGAAGGTTGAGCGTTCGACGCGGCACGGGAAAGACCACGGGTAACGAGCGCAGCCGTTGCCAGTGAAGCAAGCCGTGCATTCTCGCCCTGCCACCACCAGCCGGTTTCGTTGTCATGGGGAATAAAAAAACCATTTTTTACCGAGTCGTGATAGAGGAATGACTGACGGGCATAACCGAAAGGATTGGACACCTCCGCGGTGACACGAAGGTTGTAGTTAAGCGCGGTATAAATACCGGAGAGTACGGTACTGCGTTGGGCAGCATCGTTCTCTTTATCGAGGTAACGGGCGAGGGCTATGACAGGCAGGCCGGCATCGGACGCATGCCAGAAGGGACGGCGATCGTCATCGGCCAGAAAATAACCGGAGGCAGTAAGGCGCCGGATGAGTTTCGCAGCGCGGGCACGCGCCTGGTCACGGTAATAGGCTCCGGAGGGTGCAGTGCCGCCGGCTGCGGAGCCGGAGTCAGTGGCGATCCATAGTTCGGTCGCCGCCATCAGGGCGCAGTAGTCGTCAATAATATTTTCTTTCCCATCATCATCATATTTTCTATTGTTGACCACCAGGTGGGCATAAGCCCTGCGGGCAGCATCCAGGTATTGCTGTGCCGTAAAATCTCCATTTCTGTTCCACCGGGAGATACGGGCAAGAGCCGCGATGGCCATGCCGCCGCCTTCACGAAAAGCACACTGATATTCGTCGGTGGTGACGCTGTTGGCACGGAGACCTACGACACGACGGGCATCCGGATCTTTTTTAAAATAACTAAAGACGGTCATATAAAAATATCCTTCAGCCGACAGATCGCGCATTATATAATCGGCGCCCCAGAGGGCTTCGCTGGCAAGAGAATCCGAGAGGCCCCATTTTTCCAGCGAGGAGCGCAGGGTCTCGCCGGTATTGATCAGCGACCAGGTGACAAGAGGGATCTGCTGGGGGGACATAAAGTTCGCATAGGCCAGATGTGAGAAATATTTGCTGACGTCGCCGGAGGCATCACACCAGCCGCCGTGCAGGTCTACGCGGCGGTCGCTGCCGTATAAGCGCAATTGGCGGTCGGCGGCAAGCTCGCCGGGAGTGTTGGCCCGCTGTTTATTGTAATAGTGCAGGATAGCCGCTATAAGCGGACGGGCCCAGTCGGGCCCGCCTATTTCGAATTTTTCAGATGTTGTCGGTGCCGGGACAGTACCGCCATCCCCGCTCAATCGTAGCCGGTAAGTACCAGGCTGACGGAAGGCGGAGAAGTCCGCCTGGTAGTATTGTTTGCCCGGCCCCCAGTCCGGAAGGGATTGGGGATGGCTTAGCTTACCGGTAAATGCTGTTTGACCGTTCTCGTCGACAAGAACGAAAGAGGGTGTACCGTCGCCGCCAAACAGCATTTCACTGCTGACAACGGCTATCTTGGGAGCAGATGCGGGAAAGACCACCTGGTTGATATGAATGGAAATCGACTTACCGGCGGCGCCCTCAGCCGCAGCACCGGCTGCAGCAGCGCCCGGAGTCGGCGGCGCAGACGGCGGATCGGACATCGGCCGGTCAGCAGGAGCCGCGCCAAAAATAGGATTGGGCTTGTCACCCATATAGAAACGCAGCGTCGAGCCGGCTTTTATCTCCTGGAAAGTGATATAGGATTTACGATAAGGGACACCATTGAGCGTAGCGCGCTGAATGTAGATATTTTTAGGCCCGGCGTTAACGGTTTCCATCGTAAATTGTTTGTTGCTGCCAACTTCGAGACGGGCCTCATTGACGAGAGGAGTGCCAAAGACAAATATTCCGTTTGCGGGGTTTACCGGGTAGAATCCCAGTGCACTCATCACATACCAGGCGCTCATCTGTCCCGCATCGTCATTGCCGCAAAGGCCATCGGTTTTGGCGGTGTAGAATTCATGGGTTATACGGCTGATCTTCTCGGCCGTTTTCCATGGGTAACCGGCAAAGGCATAGAGATATGGAATATGATGATTCGGCTCGTTGCCCTGTGCATACATGCCGATGAGACCCGAGATATCGGGAGAAGCTTTGCTGCCCATGCTTTTGTTGACAACAAAAAGGCTATCGAGCTTGGTCACAAAGGCTTTATCGCCACCCATGAGACGGACCAGGGACTCTACATCCTGGGGTACAAGCCAGGTGTATTGCCAGGCATTCCCTTCTGTATAGTCACCCCATTCGTGGATGGACTGAAAGGGATCGAAGGGCGCACGATAAGAGCCATCGGCCAGCACCGGACGCATGAATTTGGTTACGGTATCGAAGTAGCGGGTATAGTAATGGGCGCGTTTTGTATAATACTGTTCATCGTCCTTTTTGCCAAGCCGGGCAGCTACACGGGAGATACACCAGTCGTCGATAGCATATTCCAGCGCTTTGGAAACAGATTCCTTTTCCTTGTCGGCAGGAATGTACCCTTCTTCTTTCAGGTATTTCATGCCATAGTCGTCGCGGGTGGAAGAAGCTTTCATCGCTTCCAGCACAAGGTTGGGATCGAAGCCGCCGAAGCCTTTCAGATACGCGTCGGCAATGACAGGTACCGCGCTGTAGCCGACCATACAATCTGTTTCACGCCCCTGCAGGTGCCAGATAGGCAGTTTGCCCTGTTGGACGTAAATAGAGAGCATGGTGTTGACCATGTCGCTCACACGTTCGGGATGGACAAGGGTCATTAGCGGATTAAGCGTGCGATAGGTATCCCAGAGAGAGAAGATGGTGTAGTTGTTAAACGGTGCGTTTTCAATGACCTTTCCGTCGGCGCCGCGATAGCTGCTGTCATGATCGTTGTAAAGAGCGGGAGCTATCATAGTATGATAGAAGGCGGTGTAAAAGACCGTACGCTCAGCGGGATCGGGCGCCGTGACCTGAATTTTACGAAGCGCCTTTTCCCATTTTGCATTGCCCTGGCGGACGATCCTGCCGAAGTTCCAGCCGGGGATCTCAGCGGTAATGTTGGCAAGCGCGTTCTCTCCGCTTACGTTGGACACACCGACCTTTAACATAACGGTGGAAGGAGTGTGTTTAAATGAAATAAGGCCCTTTACCGTATCCGCTTCGAGGGAGAGCTGCGCGACGGGCTTGTCGCCATCGATCAGGGTAAAGTCCTTTAGTGGGGTGTTCGTACGGATCGCAAAATAGATCCGCCGGTCTTTCGCCCACTGCGAGGAGTTGCGCCAGCCGATAAGGGTAGAATCATTCAGCTTCAGCAGATGAGCCCTGACCCTGGGATGTTGCCAGCCGACATCGAAATTACCCTGGAGAAGATCGATGATGATATGGCCGGCACGATCGGCAGGAAAAGTATAACGATGAAAGGCTACGCGTTCGGTGGCGGTGAGCTCGACTTTTACGTGGTGGTCCTTCAGCCAGACGGAGTAATAGTTCGGGCGGGCGACCTCCTGATTGTGCGAGTAATGGGAGGAATAACCTTTAGCCGGGTTAGCCTGGGTGCCTGTCTCTGTCCTTACAGGACCGGTATAGGGCATGATCAGGATGTCCCCGAGATCAGGGATGCCGGTACCGTTGAGATGGTTTTGAGCAAAACCCTTGACGACACTGTCGGAGTAGTGGTAACCGGAACACCAGTCCCAGCCCTTGTTGATGTTGCTGGGACCAACCTGTACAGCGCCAAAGGGGACACTGGCGCCAAGAAAGACATGACCGTGACCGCCGGTGCCGATATAGGGATTTACATAGGAGAGGAGGCCGGAGGTCCGGGAGACAGACCGGCGCTGGCTGGAAGCCGGAGTACTAAGCATTAGCCAGGCGGCAAGAAAAGACAAGAAATATTTTATCTGTGCGGAAAACTTTGTCAGGCTCAGTTTCATGGGCTAAAGATACGAAGGCGCAGAATGTCCAAAATCCAGGGAAGAGCTAAACTTTGCTAATAACTATAAAAACATTTTTTATGAGTAAGTATTTTAGTGCGGGGCTGGTGTTACTTTATGTGATACTGACTATTTTATGCTTTATGCTCGTGCTGGTGTTGTCAGGGATAAGAATTTCCAGTACAGCCGGCTGGCTGATCGTTGTAGGTTGGATAGCCTTTTGCTTTTGTTCTGCTTATTTTTTCACCGGGACATTTCTTTTCTTCGGTTTTCACCTGCGCAAGCCGATGGCTGCCGAAGCGGAAAAGCTGGAGCCTGCTTTTCGTGAGGTAGCGGAGCGGGCCGGGATAACAAAAACGGTAAAATTGCGGATCGGGGAGTCAAAAGAATGGAATGCATTTGCGATCGGGACCCGCACGATAGCAGTTTCAAAAAGCATGCTGGCGGATCTGACGGAAGATGAGCTGAAAGGGACATTGGCGCATGAGTTGGGGCATCTGGTGAGCTTTGACACGATAGTTATTGCCGCCTATGTTATGGCAGGACGTTTGCCCCGGATGATGGGATATGTTTTCCGGGTGATCATGTCTGCAATGGGTTTGAGCTTGTCATTTGGCGTTGCCGGGCTGTTCGTCTTGGGCATTGTCTTTTACTTTCTTCATTTATTACAACCGCTTATCGCAATCCTTTTATTCGTAATGTTGTTCGCGGTGCTAAACCGGATATTCCGCTTCTTCTCGCTCCTGCTGATGCGGCTGACCGAGTACCGGCAGGATGCTTTTGCGCAGCAGCTGGGATATGGGAAAGGCCTGCGGGATACGCTGGAAAAGATCACATACAAGGGAGAACAGCAGGTGAACCCCTATTTTATAGTATTTAAAAGCACGCATCCGATCATTTATAACCGGATAAGACGGTTGGAAAAGATGGACCAGCTGCAGCGGGCCTGAGCGCGGCGGCTCGCGAACGGCAAAGGCGCGGGCGCAGGTCGCTGAAGCTTCCTACTGACGCACATTAAAGACAAAACCTACCCCATAAACATTGTCGATACTAATAAAGGCGGAGGCGCTGAGGTGTTTGCGAAGCCGGGAGATAAAGACGTCCAGGCTCCGGCCGAGAAAGTAATCATTCTCGCCCCATAGCTGGCTTAGGATCTCCTCCCGTTTGAGGATTCGGTTCTCGTTGCGGAAGAGGTAGTCTAATAATTCCGCTTCCCGCGGGGTGAGAAGGATCTCTTTTTTGCCGCTGATAGTGAGCTTGAGAGTATCCTTTGAAAAGAGAACGTCCTCCCGGCGGATGACGGGCGAAACAGGGGCGGGCTGCGGGCCTGCATTTCTTCTTATGATATTCCTTATCCGCAGGACCAGTTCGTCTACATCAAAGGGCTTACTGATGTAGTCGTCAGCGCCAAGCTTGAGACCATGAAGCCTGTCGCTTCTTTCATTGCGGGCGGTAAGAAAAAGAAAGGGGAGCCGAAGACCCAGCTGAACGATCTTGTCGGCCAGCTGAAAGCCATCCATTTCGGGCATTGCAACATCGATAAGGGCAATTTGGTAGTCCTGATTTGCCAAACGCAGCCGTTCGAAGGCCAGGCGGCCATTGGTGACCCATTCTACTTCAAAATCGGAGATCTCCAGGTATTGCCGCACCACATTGCCGAGGTCTATTTCATCTTCTACTAATAGTATTCGTGGCTTTTTCATCGTGACTGTTATTACAGAAGGATAGAATAAATTGTCTGGTTACAACGGGATACTGATAATAAAGGTGCTGCCCTGCCCCTCTCCGCTGACAATGTCTATGCTCCAGCTATGCGCATCTACCGCCTGCTTCACATAAAAAAGACCGAGACCCAGCCCCTTCACGGTGGTGCTTTCCGGACCCGCAAACCGATAAAACTTATCGAAGACCTGTCTTTTTATGTCTTCTGTCATGCCGATGCCATTGTCCCGGATGCTGACGTGGACAGCCTTCTTATCATCGAAGGTAGAGACTGTAATTTCCTTTTGCTCTTTATTATTATATTTTATTGCGTTGTCAAAAATATTCTGCAAAATCGTGGTAAACCAGAAACGGTCCAGCCAAACGGTGTCTTTTTCCGCATCCTTCAGCAGACAGAACTGAATGTTGGTACCTGAGAGCTTAAGGCGATAGTCCAGCAGGATCTCATCCAGCAGATGATGCAGCGAGTATTCTTCTTTATTCAGCGATATTTTGTTGAGCGTGGTAATATCCAATACCTGGCTGATCAGGGTCTGGAGACGCAGCGACTGGCGTTGGACAACTTCTATAAGGGGCTGGAGGTTCTCAGGGCTCGATATGATCTTTTCTTTCTGCATGGTTTTATTAGCCACGATTATCGCTGAAAGAGGAGTATGAAATTCATGGGTAATGCTGTTGATGAAGTCCGACTTCATCTCGGAGAGCTTTTTCTGCCGCAGCCAGTTACGGAAGGTGATAAAAAACAGGAATACCACGGAAAGGATGGAGAAGAGAGCCAACAGAAAGGTCGGCATCATAAGCCGCAGGATGGTTTCACGGCGATTACGGATGTCGACATGAAGGCTGAAGCCGACCCGGTTGGAGTAAGCAAGCGAATTAAAAACCGCAACACCGACTACCTGATTTCTGGGCAGAGGCTCTTCGAGGTGGCCTCCGATGCGAATGCCATCCTTTGTCTGGATAGAAGGATCGATCAGCGGATAGCGTTGGTCCTTGTTATAGAGATTGACATATTTAAGGTCCCCGAACATGACCGAGATATCATCGATGAGCAGCACATATTCGAGATTGTGGTGCAGTTGATGCGCCCGGATTATCCGGGCCAGGACGGTATCAGCCGTATTGGATTTCCGAAGAGTGGTGAAAATGCTATCGCAGACCTTTTGTTTCAGCAGATCAAAAGCGGCCTGATTGGTTTTATACAAATATTCCAGCTGGCGTATATTGGGCACAAGAAAGCTATCGATGATCTGCTGTCCCCCCGGCATCACCTTATCATTTCGGATGGCGATGGAATAGTCAGTACTGAGAATGGATCGTTCTTGCAGGTAAAAATGATCATTCTTTAGCTCATATGTGTTGTATAACAGGAAGAACTGCACGGAAGAAAGGATCAAAAAGCTAAAAATTGCAATAACTTTATGGGTTGTGCTCGAATACCTCAAAAGAACAGTTTAAGCAGATTGAAAGAATTCATTACGATGAATATATCCAAATTTACCCTTATCTGCTATATTTTTACATCTCTTTAATTTCTGTTAACAATTTGTTTGAAGTCTGTTGACAACATACAGCTAGTCGTAATGATACCTTTATTTTAACTCTTTATTAAGAATTTCAACATGCTCAAAATCCCATTCCTCTTAAGCTTCGCCCTTGCAATAAATATTGGAGTGAAGTGCCAGTTTGTAGATAAGGTAGCCAATCCGGTGGATTTTGTAAATCCTCTCATGGGCACCCAGTCGACCGGGGGTCTTTCAAGCGGCAACACCTACCCTTCCATTGCCCTGCCCTGGGGTATGAACTTCTGGACGCCCCAGACCGGTAAAATGGGCGACGGCTGGCAATATACCTATACGGCAGAAAAGATAAAGGGTTTTAAGCAAACACACCAGCCTTCCCCGTGGATGAATGATTATGGCGAGTTTAGCATCATGCCCGTCACCGGGTCGCTGCGCTTTACCGAAGAAAGCAGAGCCTCCTGGTTCTCCCATAAGACGGAGATCGTGAAGCCCTATTATTATAGCGTATACCTCGCCGACGCCGACGTTACAACGGAGATCACCCCGACAGAGCGGGCAGCCCGGTTCCGGTTTACCTGGCCCGGAACGGACAGCACGTACATGGTGATTGATGCTTATGACAGAGGTTCCTATATAAAAGTCATACCGGGAGAGAATAAGGTCGTGGGTTATTCTACCCGTAACAGCGGAGGCGTGCCTTCCAATTTCAAAAACTATTTTGTGATCGTATTCGACAAACCCTTTGTCAGCGTACACACCTGGAAAGATAAGGAACTGTCCGATTCAATGGAGCTGACCAACCGGCATGTAGGGGCCGTGGTTGGCTTCGGCGCGATGCAGAGAGGAATGATGGTTCATGCGCGGGTGGCCTCTTCTTTTATCAGCATTGAGCAGGCCGAACAGAACCTGAAGGAGACCGGCAATGACAATTTTGAGACAGTAGCAAAAAAAGGGCGGGATATCTGGAATAAGACACTCAGCCAGGTAGAAGTAGAAGGCGGTACTATCGACCAGATGCGTACCTTCTATTCCAGCCTTTACCGCATGCTTTTCTTCCCGCTGAAGCTGTATGAAAAAGATGCCGCCGGCAAGATCGTTCACTACAGCGTGTACAATGGCAAGGTGGAAAACGGTTATTTGTTTGCGGGGACAGGCTTCTGGGATACCTTTCGGGCACTGTACCCTTTCCTGAACCTGGTCTATCCTTCTATCAATAAGGAAATGCAGGAAGGACTCATCAACGATTATAAGGAAGGCGGCTGGCTGCCGGAATGGTCGAGCCCGGGTTATAGAAGCGTGATGGTGGGAAACAATTCTGCTTCCGTTGTGGCCGATGCCTGGCTAAAAGGTCTGCGGGGGTATGATATCAACACCCTGTATGCCGCCTTATTAAAGGATGCCAATAATATGGGACCGATCGAAGCCGTGGGCCGGACCGGCGTGGAATATTACAATACGCTGGGCTACGTTCCTTATGATGTTAAGATCAACGAGAATGCCGCCCGGACACTGGAATATGCCTATGACGACTTCAGCATTTACCGGCTTGGAAAGGCATTGGGCCGGCCCGAATCGGAATTAAAGTTATACGCAGGCCGGGCCATGAATTATAAGAATCTGTTCGACCCTGAGCACAAACTGATGAGAGGAAAAAACAAAGATGGACAGTTTCAGTCTCCATTCAATCCTTTCAAATGGGGTGATGCATTCACAGAAGGGAATAGCTGGCATTACAGCTGGAGCGTCTTCCACGACATCCAGGGGCTGGTGGACCTGATGGGTGGGAAGAGATCGTTTGTGCAGATGCTGGATTCGATCTTTATCATGCCTCCTACATTCGATGACAGCTATTATGGCGGGGTGATCCATGAGATAAGGGAGATGCAGATCGCCGGCATGGGACAATATGCACATGGTAACCAGCCTATCCAGCATATGCTCTACCTGTATAATTATGCCGGCGAGCCCTGGAAGACACAATACTGGGTAAGACAGGCCATGGGCAAACTCTACCAGGCTACACCCGACGGATATTGCGGTGATGAGGACAACGGGCAGACTTCCGCCTGGTATGTCTTTTCAGCGCTGGGTTTTTATCCCGTCTGTCCGGGAACCGATCAGTATGTGCTGGGGACGCCATTATTCAAAAAGGCAACCCTGCATCTGGAGAACGGGAAAAGATTTGTCATCAGCGCCCCTGCCAATAGTGCAGCTAATCTATATGTACAGAGTGCCATGCTGAAGGGACAGCCTTATGACAAGAACTGGATCTCCCACAAAGAGATTCTGGAAGGAGGAGAGTTCAGGTTGACAATGGGAGAGACGCCAAACAAGACAAAGGGGACGGAAGAAAGTGCATATCCTTATTCATTTTCGACAGATAAGGACAACCCGCTGAAGAAGAAATAAAACAATAGAAATAAATGAAAAGAAAACTGGCGGGATTGCTCATGATTTCAATGACCGTATCCGCATCAATGAAAGCTTCAGCGCAGGACTTCAGTACAAGGGACACGATCAGCAAAGGAAAGTACACGCTGATCTTTGTCAGCAAGGACCGGGACTTTAGCCCGGAGACAAAACAGCAGATGATCGATGCGTTTTTTACCGTGTATCCACAAGAAGCCAAACGTTTCAACAGGCATACGCTGCGGACAGTGAAGTTTGTTATCGATCCGGCCTATAAGGGAGTAGCCGAAACCGGTGATGGCATAGCGAAATATAATCCGGAATGGTTGAAGAAGAACCCGGAGGACATCGATGTAGTGACGCATGAGGTAATGCATATCGTACAGGATTACAAACACGAGAATCCGGGATGGCTGACGGAAGGGATTGCAGACTATGTACGGTATGTATACGGAGTAAATAATATTAAAAGCAGGTGGACGCTGCCAAATTATAAGGCGAGCCAGAGTTATGAGAATGCTTACCGGGTAACGGCAAGGTTCCTCATATGGGTAGAGAAAACAAAAAATAAAAAAGTAGTTGATAAGCTGGACGCCGCGCTACGCGACGGGACGTATAAGCCGGAGCTCTGGGTGAAGCTGACCGGGAAGACGGTTGACGAATTATGGAAGGAATACGGAACAGGTCCTGAGCTGTCCCTGACGTACAGATAGACTGAAAGAATATTGAATCATATATTATGAGACTAAAGTATCTCTTGGGTTTAGCATTTTTATTCGTTTTTGAAATTGGGGAGGCGCAGGTCACCGACCTGCACGAACTACAACAAAAGTTTGTAGATCTGCGGTTCGGAATGTTTATTCACTTTAATATTCCGACGTTTATGAACCAGGACTGGGCCGATCCTGATGCATCTCCGGCTCTTTTTAATCCCGGGAAACTGGATTGCAATCAGTGGGCAAGGGCGGCAAGATCAGCGCATATGTCCTATGGCTGTCTGACGACCAAACACCATAGCGGGTTTTGCATCTGGGATACAAAGACGACGGATTATAATGTGATGCATAGCCCATTGAAGCGGGATGTAGTCCGCGAATACGTGAATGCGTTTCGCGCACAGGGATTGAAGACCTGTCTTTATTATTCTATACTCGATACCCATCACAAGCTGCGGCCGGGTTTTATTACCAAACAGCATATCGACATGATAAAGGCGCAGCTGACGGAACTGCTGACGAATTACGGCGAGATCACTGCGCTGATCATTGACGGCTGGGATGCACCCTGGTCACGGATCTCTTATGACGATGTTCCCTTTGAAGATATTTACCGGCTGATCAAATCCCTGCAGCCGAACTGTGTGGTGATGGACCTCAATTCTGCCAAATATCCTCCGGAGGCCCTGTTTTATACGGATATCAAGTCTTATGAGCAGGGCGCTGGCCAGAAGATCTCCACAGCCACCAACAGGCTGCCGGCTTTATCCTGCCTGCCGCTGAACTCATCCTGGTTCTGGAAGACTGATTTTCCCACGACACCGGTGAAGGACCCGAAGATGCTGGTCAATGAAGACATCATCCCCTATAACAAGATCTATGACAATTTCATTTTGAATGTGGCGCCGAACCGGGACGGACTGATCGATGACAACGCGCTCGCGGCATTGGCCGCGATAGGACGCAGCTGGACGAATGACGGCCGCGTAGCGGTGCTGCCGCCGACGGAAGCACCCATTATCGCATCGAATATTGCGAAACGGAAGCCGGCCGATGCCAGCTGGAGTGATGACATGAATATCATGGACTTTGGCAATGACGATAATTTCCATACGGCATGGCAGTCGAATTCCACGGTAAAACAGCCATGGTATGAGGTGACGTTTCCACGCGATCAGTCGTTCAATACAGTGGTGATCACAGAGGAGACCGCGAATGTGAGCCGGTATCGGCTGGAATACCGGAGCGAGGGCGCATGGAAGACATTGTTTAATGGCGAGAAGAAAGGAAGAGTTAAGATCCATCGTTTTGATCGGGTATGGGGAGATCGGGTCAGGATAGTGATGGAAGGGTTTGAGAAGCCTCCGGCGATTGCGGAATTTGGAGTATACGATGAAAGGAGATAGAAATGGCCTTTTTATAGGGATCTAATGCACAAAGCCCGTGAGATCCATGTCGGCACGGGTCACACCTGACTGCATATCCTGGTACTTGATGCGAAGAAAGGTTTTGCCGGTTTCAGCGGGCAGCCCGAGATCAAGTTCCACGACACGGGCCGTGATCTTATTATCCTGGAGAGTACTTTTAAGATCAGCCCTTTCCAGTCGCCACATATACCCCTGTATCAGATGGAAGGGGGAAAGTTGGACAGCATTCATTGCCCCTGCAAAAGGAAGGGTATCGCCGGCAAACATGATCTTTTGCTGTTGCAGGTCTATTTCCAGGTAGTTGAAAATGAGGGCCTCTCCATCACCTTTGAAATGGATGACATTGTTTTCCCGTGAAATGGTCACTTTCTTCTGGGAGATCGTGATCATCCGGGGGGGTACCCTTTCGAGCTGCTGGATACGTACGTATTCTCCGGGGGTGATCCCGAACCGTTCGTTGTATGGGAGGGACTGTCCGCTAGCCGCATATTTATTCCGGTAATCGATGAACCATTCTTTGTTAGCGGTGACGGCATCGCTAAAACGGGCCAAAATAGATTGTATGTCTTTTGAGATATCGGGTTCGGCGATATCGTAGGTAAATTCAGGGCGATTGAAAAGGGAGTCAGTGAAATGGAAGGCCCGGGCAGAAGTGTCGGATTGGCCAAAGGAGGAGCCATGGAGGAAAGAAAAAACAGCAAGCAGTAGTATAAAAGGGATCTTCTTCATGCAGGTCAATTATATCACAAGATAATTGACAATCAAATAAATAGGAAATCCCAAATTGTTCTGGTGAATAAAAGAAAAATCCGTAGATTTGCAGCCCACTATTGCCCAATAGTATAATGGTAGTACGGCAGATTCTGGATCTGTATGTCGAGGTTCGAGCCCTTGTTGGGCAACGAAAGACCCCTGGTAACCACCGGGGGTTTTGCTTTTGACAACCACCCTAATAATCAAACTTCAACTGGAATCGGATCCCATACCGCGGAGCCATTGGGTGCTGCAGGTAGGAGAAACGTTCTATGGCATCGACCCGCAGAAATTTGAAGATATTACCTATAGCAAAGCCCGCCTCAATATAAGGCTGACTACCCAATGCAAAAGTGCTTGCCTGCCCGTCCAAAAGGGGGAATTTTATCAGTGTCGGGTCTTTTGCCGGGTTATTCTCATCCCTAAGTCCCCCGTATAAGACCTTTGCCGTAAGGATCTCCCGCCATTTTAATCTCTTCAGGTAGGGGATCTTGTTGAAGATAAAACCATTGAAATGGTGTTCTATATCCACTCCTGCATAATGATCACTGACAAATTCAAGGAAATTCATCAGGTTGTAAGAGTCAGGCTGATAGATATAAGTTTGATTGGCGGGGATTATGCTCAGCAGGGGAAAAGGCAGCTTTCCGCTGATCCATGACCCGGTAAGCGTGACATCCGTATATCCAAAAGCGGATAGATAAAACCGTTTGAAGATGTTGAGGTTGATGTTCTGGTAGGAATAGTTGCCGCCAAACAGTCCTTTAATTCCTGCCGTGTATTGCAGCGCAAAAATGGGATACTGATTGGGGAATGGTATACGATATACCCTCCCCTGATAGAATTTTTCATGCGGAGCCCAGCGGAGCCCGGCCGTAAGCTGCGAGGTAGTGATACTTGTCACCGTATCGATGGTAAAGTTCTTGGGCTGGATATAATGGATGTTCCCGGCAGGCTGCTGGTCCCAGTATTTCAAACCAAAGTTATAGGAGAAATGGTTCGGCAGTTCCTCTACGTAGTCCATCCTGAAGATGTCGTTGTATAGCCATTTATCGTTTTTTCCCCTGGTAAGAGACAAAAGGAAACTATTGTCCTGTACAAACTGAAGTTCCTGGCCCGGGATCTTTACATCGTGCAGAAAACTGGCTTTTATATAATGGAGAGGATACCCGTAATCAGACAACTTATTAAAAGAGTAAGCGACACCGGCATCATATTTCCAACGACGATCGCTAAACCCATAAGCCCCATAACCATCCAGCCAGATCCTTTTACTAAAAGCAGGAGTGCTTCTCCCGCCGAATCTTAGACGCAAGCCTTCGACGGGGTTAAAACTATAGAACGTATTGGCAGGGCCGATCTCGAATATCCCCGCATTCTTGTATCCTGCTACAAAGAGGTTGATCAGGTCCTTGGTTCGTATAAAGGACCGCAGGTGCCGAAGACTATCGATATTGGCATAAACCCGCATTTCACCGCCTGTCAGGGGTTCGTGCCGGTGCTGATCCCAGAAAGAATCCGGCCGCGCCAGAGCCGTGTCCGCGGAAAGACTGGTAGCAGCAGTGGGGCTGGCAGCTGCAGGAAAACCGGGAGCTGCAGCGAAACCGGGAGCTGCAGTGGGACCGGTCACCAGATGACTATAGGAAACAAATTTACGTCCATGTATTCCCCTGGTCTTTGCCGACAGGGAAAAGTCAGCCGACGCGTCCGAGATCACCCTGTAATAATGCCCGCTGGACGTCTTTTCAAATTCCTGCCGGATACGCAGGTTCTTTATGAAGTTGATATTACTCTTTTTGCTGATCGTCATCGAAACCTTTTCTACGGCATAATTGCCGTCCAGCGTTACGTACAACATTCCCCGGAACAGAAGGTCATCCGGATTACGGGGAATAAAATTCAGCCGAACCAGTTTTTCCCCATTATTGACGACCGTATCTCCAAGATAAAATTCGTAAAAAGTGGGGGAGGCTCCTGCAATAGGACTGAGGAATTGATTGGTAAAAAGCATGATATTGTTATCATAGATATCAATATCCGCCAAAAGAGTATTCATATATGTGCTGACACCCTTTGTATCGATCAGGTCTCCATAGTCCACCTTTTTTTCTGCGATGACGGTCTGTTTGGAGCTGGCTGGCTTTTTTTGCAGGTAATTATCCGACAGTTTTTCTTCCAGGTAGACAGGATATAACAAGGCCGTATCCCCGGAAAGCGTGTCGGGATGGTCAAATAAAAAACGATAGGGCCTGAGCATCCGTCCGTTCAGCTTCTTTCGATCCAGGTCGCGAAGGCTTATTTCCACTTTATCATATTCTTCATAGCTCGCATAGTCGAAAGCCCCGGGACGATTGATCTCCTTATTGGCAATTACCTTTTTTATAAGTTCTACCGCCGGATTATTCTTATTGCGGTATTTCCCCTCCCTCTTATTGGTGACGACGACTTCATCCAATTTTTTTGCCTCAGGGGTTAAGGTTATGACTAAGCCATTGCTGTCCGTAGAATAAGAAGTGATCGTCCGGCTGGTATAACCGATCATGGAAATAACTAAAGTGGGCTTCCCCGTCCCCGGTATTACAAATCTCCCCAGGGAATCTGACCGGGTGCCTCTTTTATCCGCTTTATTATAGATGCTTGCGTTTCTCAGTGGTTCGCGGGAAACAGCGTCGACAACGGTACCGGACAACCTCAATGGCTGTCCCAAAGTCTTTATAGAGCAAAAAATGATCAACAGGAAAGGTATGCTCTTCATCGGAGGTAAAAGTCAGCAGTATTCCCTGTTTATAAAAGTAGAATCAAAGAAATAACGAATTATTGACACATGCAAAATGGAACTTATTTAAAGAAAATTTAATGCCAAAAACTACCACTTAGTTGTATTGACTCAAATTAATAGCGGAAGTATCTTTGTGGAACAAATAGAGAATAGGGTACGAACCTGATAATAGACCATGGACGGTTTACAGTTGAAGAACAGTAAGGCCGGGCAAAGCGAAAAGCTAAGCCCGGCTTTTTGTTTTTAATTCCTTCGGAAGATCATTTTTGTGCTTTGGGCAGGCAGGCCGTCGATGAGGAGAGAACAGATATAGGTGCCGGCGGCGGTAAAGCCATGATTAAACGGTATCTGATTGAGCCCCTTTTTCAGCGGCACCTGCATGCGGCTGATGACACGGCCATCGAGGGTGGCAACCTGCAGCCAGGTACGCCCTGCAAAAATGTCGGTGCCCGAAGTGATCGTGATCAGGGTCGACTCGTCGAAGGGGTTGGGGCGGTTAGGCATCAGCCGGATGCCATAGTAACTGGCATCCGGGGACGTTGATTGAGAAGTATCCGTCGGCAAATTGAGTACGACCAGTTGGGTCGACAAAGTATATTCGGTAGCAAACTGGCTTTCGGTATTATTGGCATCGACAGCAGCGGCGCTGACGTAAAATAGGGTGCTTGTAGGATAAGGTACGGTAACGGTGTCGACTGTTTTGCCGGTGATGGTGTATACCGAATCCCAGTCGTTGGAATTGGAGCGAATGGCTACACGGTATGCAGGGTTGGTGACGCCCACGGGCGGGCTAAATTTTACACGGACCCTGTTGGCTGTGACAATGCTGGGCTTAAAGGCAACGGTATCGGGACCGAGTGCCACCATCGCCATGGAATTTCCATTGACCAACGCATTGCGGGCAAGATAGTTTACGTTGACATACAGGGAGTCAACGGTGCCGTCGCCATTCTTATCGCGGCCCAGGCTGTCCCGGACATTATGCTGCCGGTCCGAATAACCTGAACTATTACTTGCGTTTCCATCTTCGTTGGCCTGTGTAAAACGTACGGAGGTGTAGCCTATCCTGCTAAATGCCTGGTGATCCCCACCCCTCCCCGATCGGTCCTCATCCTGCATGATATTGATATCCATAGGTACGCTGACCTGGCTGATGAGCTGCTCTTTATATTCCAGCTTGACATAACGGGCCCATTGTTTATATGCAGAATTAATGCTGCCAAGGGAAAAGATCCGCAGATCGGTGCTGTCGATATTGCCATAAAAAGGACAGCTGGGAGCAGAAGAGGTGTGACCACAAAATACACCTCCTGAGACGTCATTATTGTTGACGGCTTTGATACGCAAGTTTGCGCTGTCGAGATAATTTGCCAGCGCCGTCGAGCCGATGAGACCCTGTTCTTCGCCGGTAAGCACCACAAATACAAGGGTATTGCGAAAAGTATATTTGCTGAGGACACGGGCCAGTTCCATCACCAGGGCGCTGCCGGTGGCATTGTCGCCGATCCCGGGTGCACTTCCCGTAACATCACAGTTGTCGCTGTTGCGGCTATCCATATGTCCTTCGACAATGATCAGCGATGGATTTGTCACCTCGCTGCCGGGTAATACAGCCATGACATTGGCATGAAGACCAATGGAAGAAGTAGAGGAACAACCTGCGGAAGACGGTTTGTATTGAAACCACAGATAAGCAGGTTTTAACCTGCCTTCATTTGCAGCGCTGTACTGCATAAATTTACTAAAGACCCAGCGACGGGCAGCACCGATACCTTTTGTGTTGGACGTGGTATCCGAAAAGGTATTCCTGTTCTTAAAATTTGCAAGGGTGATCAGGTCGGCTTTCAGGGAATCAGCCGAGATACGATCCATCAGCCCCGCCGAGATGATATTGGGATCGGTGATGATCGTTGAAGCCTGATAGGTAACAGGGTTGTAACTCCCCACCAGGATCCTGGCTACTTCCGGAGAAGAAACCGATTCTTTGGCTTGCGCGTAGGTGCTTTCCCCCCACGTAATCGTGAGAAGAATGGCAGGCAATAGGATTTTCATACCGATTTGGATTAATCAGCCAGTAATACGCAATTTGATCCCCGCGCACAGCGCGGGAAGGTTACTGATTAAAAACCTTTTTCACGAACACACGATCTGCAAGTACGATCTGCACGAAGTAGACAGAAGGGGGCAACGATGAAAGGTCGTTTACCAGGAGTGAGTTGGTTCCTTTCACGCCCTGGTATTGGGCCTGTTTCAGCAGCATGCCTTTGCTGTCAAGCAAACGGATAGCGACACGTTCTGCGCGGGCAAGGTTTAACCGGACTGTCACCTGCGAACTAAAAGGGTTAGGTGAAACATCCAGTACAGCGCTGCTTGCGGAGGCGGCGATCGTTACCACATTGCTGTAGGCAATATTGCCATTGCCATCTGTCCATTCCAAACGGTAATAAGTAGGGGTATTAGGGGAGGGACTGTTGTCCGTATACGCATGGTTGACCGTAGTGCCATTGCCGGTGCCGGCAACAGTACTTATAGACATAAAGCTGGTGCCGTCGACTGAACGCTGGACGATGAAATGGATATCCGGTGTCTCCTGGTAAGAGGTCCAGTTGAGGACGTTGCCATAGTCGGAGCTTCTGCCGGTAAAGGTGCCCAGCGTTGTGGCCAGTACGGTAGACAAGTTGATGGTGTAGGTTGCCGGACTGGGGTCCTGTTTGCCTGCAGCATCAACGTAGGCGTAGGTAAAGGAGGTAGATGTAGTACTGTTGATGGTTGTGAACTGCATCTGCAGCAGGCTCGGATCGTAATTGGTGATCTTAAAGTTATCGGTCACCGGGAGATTGTTATAGAAAAGCTGTTCGTTAGAGGGAATAGAAGTAATAACAACAGTTCTGTTGCTGCCAAGGGCGCCATCTTCGGGGTCCGACCCGAAAAGGGGGCCAGGGCTGGCGATAGTTCCCGCACCATTGAGGCTTATACGGGTACCGAGTACCGGAGTCGCGATGGTATAGTTCTGATCGGCGGAATTTGGCAATTGTTCAATACCAAAGTCCTGTCCGGTAATAGGATAATTATGCGAGCTAAAGGTCCTGGTCAGCGGAGAAGTGTTGATCCATGCGGAGCTAACACCCGGTGCAGGGACCTGGCTGCCATTGGCCACCTGGGAGGTCGTTATATAGATCAACATCCCACTGGCATTGACGGGACAGTTGAGCAAGGTATAAGTCCCATTAGCATTCACAGCCATAGAGGACAGTACATTATTGGTGATGGGGTCGACCAGGTTGGCATAGAGGGTACCGCCGGCATTGACACCGGCTTCGCCGGCCGTATAAATGTTGGTAGTATCGCCATTTGCGCTGCCATTTGCGTCGTCCCAGACAGTGCCGGATACAGTGATACAGGAGAGCGTGACGGTCTGGGTCGAAGGGAGAGTAAGACCCCAGGCCCAGGTATTGAGCAGACGGGCATTACCGAAGTCATCACACTGTTGCGCATCCCCATCGTTGCCGCCAACCGCCGGTGCGGGGGTGACATTGGTCGGATTGCCATTGCCACTCCAGGCACGGCCCACCGTTGGCAGCCCCAAACCGGAAAATACAGGCTTAACACCAATGACAGAGTTGTCATACCCTGTGCCGGTTGTATTGTTATTATTGTCGCCGCAATCATTGCCCCGGTTGTAAAGTTTGGTGTCGTCCCAATATAAGGTAGTATTGGTAGAGTTAATACCCGGCACAGCCGGCGAAATGCCATCGACCTGGAAGCCATTGAGATTTAACTCCACATCATAGAAGGGAATATTGATACGACCCTTACGGAAGGAAAAGATGATAGGAAAGGTGATATTGGCGGGCACGATGTTGCCAAGGCCATCTTTACCGTCCCAAACAAAAGTGATGACCCCCTTCTTTTGTCCAACAAGCTCGACAAAGAGGTCAGCCGTATGGTTCTGAAATTCCGGCACGCCATTCAGGTCGAATAACATATAGTAGTCCCCATCCTGCGGAGCTTCGAAACGGACATTATAAGGCCCCGGCGGGCAACCCGCAATAACAGGGGCCAGGAGCACCGGCGAAGATGGAATGACGCAAGCTGGGTATATCGACGGATCAGGCGGATTAAGAAATGTAGGATATCCCCCTTGCAGATAGGGAGAAATGAGCTTTGGCAGCACGATGGACCGGCGGTTCTGAACCCAGTTGCCACTGTCGGCCACACCAAAATCATTAAAGGCCACAAGAAAAGACAGGGGCTGGAAGCCAATGCTGGGGAAACTAACCTTCACTGTCACCGAATCGGGGGTATAACCATAGAACTGCGCGAAAGTCGATACTGTCGGTTCCTGGAGGTCGTTGGCGACATTATACACAGAGAAGGCCCATAAGTTACAATGTATGCGGCCCTTAAGCGGGACGCCACCGGTGGGTACAACGCTGATGTCGAACCATTTCGACAGCATGGATTCTCCGGCGTCAGTAGCACCGTTATCATTGCTCTGATAAAAGGAAACATAATAGTCACCATTCTTTTTGGCAATCAGATTGGGATCAAAGATCAGGGGTGGATAGCTACTCCCGGCGGGGCCTCCCATGTTTGGGGTGGCCGATTGATTATAAGTAGAAATATAACCCGCGCCGCTTGTCGGCATGTGAATAGGACTTCCGACCTGTGTACCCGTCGGATCATAGATCCTCATATAAACGTTGGTATAGGGGACGCCAGAACTGCTCGGCGAAAGCGCCTCCCAATGAAAAGCGTAATATATCTTTTCGATAGTATAGTCTTTGATGCGGATATAAAGGCGCTGGTCAACCGGAGCACCGAGATAGCTCCCTACATTACCAAGCGGAAAAGAAGTAGTGGTGGAAACGATGAGGCCTGTACCATAGCCGGAGTTGGGCATCACCTGTTTGGTACCTTCGGCCTCGACATGCGATGGACCAAGCAGGCAGCAGAGGTTGGCAAGGATAAGCAGGGGGGCCATATTCCTCATGCGTACAGCACGCCTGGACAGCCCGGGAACCCTGAATGTGTAAACAGGTTTCATAAGTATGGATTAAGGTGGATGATTTGCCGGCGGGACTAACCCGTCGGTTTAATCTTACACGGATGCAAGCTATGAAATCTTAGTTGTTCATACAATCCTCATAAAAATGAAGACAAATATCACAAAGGACAATTCAACAAAATGCAGAAGGATTGCATCGTCTCATTAATCACTTACGTATTATTGTAAACAAATATATTTCTAGGCCCCAGGCCTTTAAGTTTTCCACATTAAAGGAAATATTTATGTGAGCTTAAGGGTTAGGGATAAGCCGCTTAATACAGATGGCCAGGCTGGAAAGCCAATCTGGTATGGAAACGCCATACGTCCTTTCGATCAGGCTTTTATCAAGGAGGGAATAGTGCGGCCGGCGGGCAGGAGTAGGATAGTTGGCACTGGCGATAGGGCCAACGGTGCAGCTGCTGCCAATGAGCTTGTGGATCGCAAGGGCGAAGTCATACCAGCTGATCTCACCCTTGTTACTATAATTATATATACCCGGGACAAAATGAGCGGCATTGATAATATGAAGGATTGCGGCAGCCAGGTCAGCGGCATAGGTTGGGGAGCCGATCTGGTCGTTGACGACATTGATGGCGGGCCTTTCGGTCATAAGCCGGATCATGGTTTTGACAAAGTTGTTGCCAAACTCCGAATAGACCCATGAGGTACGAATGATCACCGTGCCATCAGGATGGATTCGGATGGCTTGTTTTTCTCCTTCCAGCTTTGAGGCGCCATATGTATTGATAGGCGCAGTAGCATCGTCTTCCTTCAGGGGAGCGGCAGAGTTGCCATCAAAGACATAGTCGGTGGAAATATGGATAAGCCGGACGCCGGTGCTCCGGCAGGCCCTGGCCAGGTAACCCACAGCGTCGCCGTTGATCCCGAAAGCAGCTTCTTTTTCCGATTCGGCTTTATCGACGGCAGTGTAGGCCGCGCAGTTGATACACCAGTCAGGCCGGTGTTCGTTGAAAAAGGCCGATACGCGATCCGGGTCGTTGATGGGCAGCTGATTGCGGTCCGCAAAGATAAAGTCAAAGGAAGGAAAGGCGCCGGCCAGAACTTGTAGTTCCTGACCTAGTTGGCCGCCGGCTCCAGTGACGATAATTTTTTGCATGAACAGATTTAATGGGTGGTTGACCTATCCTTTGAATTGAAAATTGTTACGGCAGTTGGCAAAATCGGGTAATTCCAGGTCCTTGGCAGAGACGATGGCTTTGCCGGCCGGCACCAACCAGTCGATGTTCAATGCCGGATCGTCATAACGGATACCGCCTTCACTTTCTTTATGGTAGAAGGCGTCGCATTTATAAGATACTTCCGCCGTTTCGCTGAGCACAGAAAAGCCATGTGCAAATCCGGCAGGAAGGAGGAATTGTTTTTTATTTTCCGCTGAGAGTTCGATAGCCATGTATTTGCCAAACGTCGGCGAGCCTTTACGAAGGTCGACGGCTATATCCAGGATCCGGCCCGACAATACGCGGATGAGCTTGGTCTGTGCATAAGGATCGAGCTGGTAGTGGAGGCCGCGGATGACACCATAGTTGGAAAAGGATTGGTTGTCCTGGACAAAGCGAATGGCAAATCCCTGTTTCTGCCAGATCTGTTCATTGTAGGATTCGAAAAAATAACCCCTGTCATCTTTAAACACAGCGGGTTCAAAGACAATTAGCCCGGGGAATTCCGTAGTGATAAAAGGCATGTGCGTGCTATCTTTTGTTATACTGTTCGGTGTAGTATTTCTGATAATCACCGGAGGTGACTTCCTTTACCCAGTCCTGGTGGGTAAGATACCAGTCTACCGTTTTTTCCAATCCCTCTTCAAACTGAAGGGAAGGTTTCCAGCCCAGCTCTTTGTTGAGCTTTGTTGCGTCGATGGCATAACGAAGGTCATGTCCGGGCCGGTCCGTGACATAGGTGATCAGTTTAGCCGATTCGCCGGCAGGGCGGTTCAGCTTTCTATCCATGATGCCGCAGAGCAGCTGGACGATGTCGATGTTCTTCCATTCGTTGAAACCCCCGATATTGTACTTCTCCCCAACCTTGCCCTTGTGAAAAATGGTGTCTATCGCCCGGGCGTGGTCTTCGACAAATAGCCAGTCGCGGACGTTTTCGCCTTTGCCGTAGACGGGCAGGGGTTTGTTATGAAGAATATTGTTGATCATCAGAGGGATCAACTTTTCCGGGAAATGGTTGGAGCCGTAGTTATTGGAACAGTTGGACAAGATGACGGGCATGTCATACGTATGGTACCAGGCCATCACAAAATGATCCGAGGAAGCCTTGGAAGCAGAGTATGGCGAACGGGGGTCATAAGGCGTTTCTTCGGTGAAGAATCCTTCGGCGCCCAGAGAGCCGTATACTTCATCTGTAGATATGTGGTAGAATAGCTTGCCTTTAAGATCGTCTTTCCAGAAACTGCGGCTGATGTGAAGCAGGTTGGCGGTGCCCATTACATTGGTACGGACAAAAGCCAGGGGATCCATGATAGAGCGGTCTACATGGCTTTCAGCAGCAAGGTGGATGACTGCGTCAAACCGATATTGTTCGAAGAGTGCCCTGATCCGCGCTTCGTCTATGATGTCGCCTTTTTCGAAGGTATAGTTGGGAGCATCCCGGACGTCTTCGAGATTAGCCAGATTACCGGCATAGGTCAGCGCATCGAGGTTGACAATATGATACTCAGGATATTGCTTGACGAATAACCGTGCAACATGAGATCCAATGAAACCGGCGCCGCCGGTGATCATTATAGTTTTGCTGTATTTTGCCACTATAAACTCCAGTATTTTCTGTTCGAGATTTTATTTTTATACGTTCCTTTCAGGTCAGCGACCAGGGCGCCTTCACGGGTAATAGATGTAAAATAGGCGTCGTCAAGGTCTTTGTACTGGACATGAGGTACAGTAACGATGACGGCGTCATAATCCCCGGAAGCTTCCCGGGCAAGGTGCAGACCGTATTCTTCATGCACTTCCTCTTCCATAGCATAGGGATCTTCGACGTCCACGTGGATATTGAAGGCAAGCAATTCCTTTACCGTGTCGACAATGCGGGAATTGCGGATATCGCTGACATTTTCTTTGAACGTCACTCCCTTTACAAGGACTTTCGGTTGATTGGAGATCCGCAGTACGTGAGTGATGATCTTACGGGCAACATAGCGGGCCATATCGTCATTAATATACCTCGATGAGGCAATGACCTTGGATTCATAACCCAGCGCAGCCGCCTTATAGGTAAGATAGTAAGGGTCGATGCCTATACAGTGACCACCGACAAGACCGGGTTGGAATTTCAGAAAATTCCATTTGGTGCCGGCGGCTTCGATGACATCATACGTATTAATACCCATCCGGTCAAAGATAATGGACAATTCATTCATCAGGGCGATGTTGAGATCGCGCTGGGTGTTCTCCACTATCTTACTGGCTTCCGCGACTTTTATAGAAGGGGCGGGATGGACGCCTGCGTCTACAACCAGCGAATAGGTTCTGGCTATTTCATTCAGGGACAGGCTGGTATTGCCGGACACGACCTTTACAACAGTACGAAGGGTATGTTTTTTATCACCCGGGTTGATGCGCTCCGGTGAGTAGCCAAGACTAAAGTCCCCTTTGCGCAGCTGGAGGTCAGACGCTTTTTCCAGGACAGGAAGACAGTCTTCTTCCGTACATCCCGGATAGGTCGTGGATTCGTATACTACGTAGTCGCCCTTCTTCAGAACCTTTCCTACCGTGCCGGAAGCGCCGACAAGAGGCTTGAGGTCGGGCACATTGTATTTGTCCACGGGAGTAGGCACGGCTATAATGAAGAAGCGGGCTTCCCGGAGCACTTCTATGTCGTTGGTAAAGACGATGTCGCGGTCTTTGAAGTCTTCGGCGTTTACTTCTTTACTGGGGTCGATGCTGGCACGCATCATTTCGATGCGGCGGGCATTGATATCGAACCCGATGACTGAAATTTTACGGGCAAATTCCAATGCGATTGGCAATCCTACATATCCGAGACCGATGACGGCCAGCCTGGTTCTTTTTGCAATGAGGTCTTCGTAGATCTTCGATTCGTTCATCATTGAGGTTTAGGTTCTGCTGACAAATTCCTTTGGTAATCTGGCCCATTCTTCGGAGGGCAGCGATTTGAAATATTCGTAAGTGGTCTTCAGCCCGTCCTTACGCTCTACCTTCGGCTCCCAGCCAAGCACTTCCCTGGCCTTGGAGATATCAGGCTGACGTTGTTTCGGGTCGTCGACAGGCAGAGGCTTGTAGACGATCTTTTGTTTTGTGCCGGTGAGGGCTATGACCTCTTCAGCAAATTGCTTCAGGGTGATCTCGGAAGGGTTGCCGATGTTGACAGGCATGTGGTAGTTACTGAGCAACAGGCGGTAGATGCCTTCTACGAGATCGTCGACATAACAGAAGCTGCGGGTTTGGCTGCCGTCGCCAAAGACGGTAAGGTCTTCTCCCCGCAGGGCCTGGCCGATGAAGGCTGGCAGGGCGCGACCATCGTTGAGACGCATCCGCGGGCCATAAGTATTAAAGATCCGGACGATACGTGTTTCGAGGCCATGAAAATTATGATAGGCCATAGTCATGGCTTCCTGGAACCTTTTCGCTTCATCATAAACACCGCGGGGTCCGATGGGGTTGACATTACCCCAATACTCTTCCGTCTGGGGATGAACCAGCGGATCGCCATAGATCTCCGAGGTGGAGGCAATGAGCATCCTTGCCTTTTTGGATTTGGCAAGACCCAGACAGTTGTGGGTGCCAAGAGAACCTACCTTGAGTGTCTGGATGGGTATTTTGAGATAGTCGATGGGACTGGCCGGAGAAGCGAAATGGAGGATATATTTCAGCTCACCCGGAACATGAATGAATTTGCTTACATCGTGATGATAAAATTCAAACTGTTCCAGCTTGAACAAATGATCGATATTCCTGAGATCACCGGTGATAAGATTGTCCATCCCAATGACATGGTAACCCTCTTTGATGAAGCGGTCACAGAGGTGCGAACCAAGAAATCCTGCCGCACCGGTGATCAGTACTCTTTCTTTACTCATGCTCATAGCGTAAGTTAAATAGATTATTTTTTATCCGAAGGGTTAGCCGGTGCCCTGCCGATGCTTTCATAATAGAATCCGAGCTCCCGGATGGCTGCTATGTCGAAGAGGTTACGGCCGTCGAATATGACTTTATTCTTCAGGGTAGTGACGATCTTCAGGAAATTGGGGGTCCGGAACTCATTCCATTCTGTGGCAATGATGAGTGCGTCCGCGCCTCCCAGGGCGTCGTATTGGTTTTCGGCGTACGTGATCTTATCGCCGATGAGATTTTTGACATTGTTCATGGCTTCGGGGTCGAATGCGCTGATAGTAGCGCCGGCTGCGGTCAGGGCATCGATCATGTACAAGGCCGGAGCTTCCCGGATGTCGTCCGTATTGGGCTTGAAGGCCAATCCCCAGAGAGCGAAATGCTTACCTTTCAGATTGCCTTTAAAGTAGTTGTTTATCTTAGGCATCAGGTGAAGCTTTTGCTTTTCGTTCACGTCCATGACGGCATTGAGGATCCGAAAGTCATAGCTTACTTCCTGTGAGGATTTGACCAGCGCCTGCACGTCTTTGGGGAAGCAGCTTCCGCCATAGCCTATGCCGGGGAAAAGGAACCTTTTGCCAATGCGTTCGTCACTGCCAATGCCCCGTCTTACCATATCTACGTCAGCGCCGAGACGTTCGCAAAGCAGGGCTACCTCATTCATGAACGTGATCTTGGTAGCAAGGAAAGAGTTGGCGGCGTATTTGGTAAGTTCGGCAGAGCGTTCGTCCATATATATGATGGGGTTGCCCTGGCGTACAAATGGTGAATAGAGTTCTCCCATTACTTTACGGGCGCGGTCTGATGAGGTGCCGATGACCACCCGGTCGGGTTTCATGAAGTCATCTACGGCAACACCTTCCCGGAGGAATTCGGGGTTGGAGACCACATCGAATTCTCCTTTATAATTTTTGGAGATAGCGGCATGCACTTTTTCGGCTGTGCCGACAGGTACGGTGCTTTTATCTATAATGACCTTATAGTCTTTCAGCAGCTTGCCCAGCTGGTCGGAGACGCCGAGGATGTATTTGAGATCGGCAGAGCCATCCTCACCGGGAGGAGTAGGAAGGGCCAGGAAAATGATCTGGGCATCCTTAATGCCGTCTGCCAGGTTGGTGGTGAATTTCAGCCTGTCCTCCTTTAGGTTGCGCAAAAAAAGTTTCTCCAGACCTGGTTCGTAGATAGTGATCTGTCCGTTAGAAAGTTTTTGAACCTTGGTGGTGTCGATGTCAACGCAAATGACGTCGTTACCCGTTTCTGCAAAACAGGTCCCCGTAACAAGTCCTACATAGCCAGTACCGATCACAGCGATTTTCATATTGATCCTTTTTAAGAGTTTGAAATCGATTTTTTAGTTAATGAATTCCAATACAGCTGTCGTTATGGTTTCCAACTGCTCATGATCAAGTTCTGTGTGTATCGGAAGTGAAATGACCCTTTCCGTTAGCCAGTCCGTAGTCTCAAGGTGGAAGTTTCCACCACCAGATGCTGCAAACATTTGTTGACGATGAGCGGGTACAGGATAGTAGATCATCGAAGGTATATTCTTCCCCGCCAGGAATTCGTTGAGGCCGTTGCGGTCAACACCTTCCAGGATAAGCGTGTACTGATGAAATACATGGTGGCTATAAGATGCCCGATAGGGCGTTGTGATTTTAGGGTGAGCCTTAAAGGCATTATCGTAATAGTCGGCGGCGGTACGTCTGGCAGAGATATATTCGTCCAGCTTTTTCAGTTTCACATTCAACACTGCTGCCTGGATGGAATCCAGGCGACTGTTGCAGCCTACAAGATCATGATAATAACGTCGGCTCTGCCCATGGTTCGCAATCATTTTCAACCGGCTAGCTAACGTTTCGTCATCTGTAAATATTGCACCTCCATCTCCATAACAACCCAAATTTTTTGAAGGGAAGAAAGATGTTGTGCCAATGGAGCCCATGGCGCCGGTCTTTTTGGTGGTGCCGTCCGCAAAGGTATAATTACTTCCGATTGCCTGGGCATTGTCTTCTATGATATAAAGATTATGTTTTTTCGCTATCCGGAGGATCTCTTCCATCGGGGCAGCCTGGCCGTAGAGGTGGACGGGGACGATAGCCCTGGTCCGGGGGGTAATGGAGCGTTCGATGGCGGCGGGGTCGATGCAAAAGGTTTTGGGATCGACCTCGACGAAGACAGGTGTCAGCCTGAGCAAAGCCACGACCTCTGTAGTAGCCACATAGGTAAAAGACGGAGTAATGACCTCGTCGCCGGGTTGAAGATCGAGGGCCATCATAGCTATCTGCAGTGCGTCCGTGCCATTGGCGCAGGGAATGACGTATTTCGAGCCGGTGTAAGCGGCCAGACCGGCCGTGAAATCGGTGACCGCCTTACCCTGGATAAAGGCTGCATTATCCAGCACTTCCTGGATGGCCGAGTCAACTTCACTCTTTATATTTGTATATTGCCGTTTAAGATCTACCATTTGGATGGGCCGCATATTCTGTCCTTATTTGAATGTTGTAGTTGGGGGCACAAACCTACTGCAAAAATGTGGTTTATCCAATGCGGTGAGACGGCGCAGAGCTTCGTGGGGCTTCGTACCTTGCCCCGACTCGCTCGTTCCCTTTGCTTTGCTCGGGAACGCCACGCCGTCGCGGTTATCTATTCAGGAACTTAAACAGGAGACTTTGAGTATTCTTTTTTATCATGTCTTTTTATGGTTGTATAAGATAGGGATCCGGCTGATATCACCCTGGAACCGGAAGGCGAAGCTGTGGCTGGAGGGGAGAAAGGGCCTGTTTGAACGTATAAGGGCAGAGGTCAGCGGTATCAGCCACGGTGGGCCTGTGATCTGGATGCATTGTTCATCGCTGGGGGAGTTTGAACAGGGACGGCCGGTGCTGGAAGGATTGCGAAAGGAATCTCCGGAATGCCGGATCGTACTGACCTTCTTCTCCCCCTCAGGTTACGAGACAAAAAAAGACTACAAAGGGGCTGATCATATCTTTTATTTGCCGCTCGACAGTCCAAAGAAGGCACGGCAGCTCGTCAGTTTAATAAAACCGGACCTGGTGTTATGGGTCAAATATGATTACTGGTATTATTTCCTTGCAGAGCTGAAAAAAAGGAACATACCTGTATTGCTGATATCCGGTATCTTCCGGCCGGACCAGCCTTTTTTTCATTGGTATGGCCGGCTGCATCGTTATATGCTGGAATGTTTTACGCATCTCTTTGTTCAAACCGAAGGGTCAAAGGCCCTTCTGGGGAAGCTAAGGCTGACAGAGCAGGTAAGCGTGAGCGGGGATACGCGATTTGACCGGGTGATAGAGATTGCGGAAAGCGGTGCTCCCCTGCCGCTGATAGCCTCTTTTTGCGGAGACCGGCCGGTGATTGTGGCCGGGAGCACCTGGAAAGAAGACGAGGAGGAACTGGATCATTATGCAAATACACATCCCGAAATACGTTTCGTAATTGCTCCGCATGAGATCGGGGAAGACAGACTGCAGGAAGTAGAAGGGCTGTTTCGTCATGCCGTGCGGTACTCGACATTGGCAGCCGCGGATGCCGCAGCAGTCGCCAGGGGCGGAATAGATAGCGGAGCAGGCTCCCGAACCAGGGGGACAACAGGAAAGGGACCAGGCCCATCCCCGGCGGGATGGCCTGAGCCAAATGTGCTGATCATCGACAATATAGGGATGTTATCCAGACTATATCGCTATGCTACAATTACTTATATAGGCGGCGGGTTCGGCGACGACGGGGTTCACAATGTGCTTGAGGCCGCGGTATATGGCAAGCCCGTTGTTTTTGGACCGGTGATCGAGAAGTACATCGAGGCTGTGGAGCTGACCGAGAGCGGCGGCGGACTGATCATTGACAGCGCGCTGGAGGCAGAAAAGGTGTTCAATCGTCTTTTGCAGGATCCACAGGAGTGTAAAGAGACAGGTGAAGCATCCAGGAACTATGTGCACTCAAAGAAAGGCGCTACGGAGCGGATCATCCGTTATATAACGATGAAAAAATTATTAGAAAAGTAGATTTTTTCATCGTAATGGCTAATGTCTTGAACCGGACTCGGTTTGGTCATCGAACTCGGTTTGGTCAGGAAAAGCGTCTTTTAACCAGCTGATAGAAATGACGGGTGGTCTCGCGGTTTTCGTCCCAGCCAAGCTTGACCTTTAACTCCCTTTCCATCCAATATTCGGCTTCCGGCAGGATCCTGAATCCGTTTATCGTCTTAAGACTCCGCTCGTACATGACCTCATCGCCTCTAAAAAGCTGATTGATAAATAGATAACGGTCGTTTAGGCCGATGGCCTTTTTCAGGTCGCGGACTGGAGAATCGTTGAGGGTAGATTTGAGGTCCACCACATCAGACCGAAGCTTATCATTAAGGGAAGACGCGCTGGTTGTTCCGATCACATCGTTGACCTCACGGGCCTTCTGGGAAAGGGTGAAGCGATCGGTAGGTTTTTCGGCGAGGGGATCGAAGGGCCACTGACCTCTTTCGGGACCGGCTTTCACGGTCACAGTGCCGTTGACAACGGCTGTCGGAGCAACTATGTTGGCAGTCGCCATTCCGTTGGACTGCGACACAGCCATTCCGTTGGACTGAGCCACGGCCGGACTGGCAGAACCAGTCGGCATGGCCGAAGGGGCAGCATTGGCCGAAAGGGAAGCATTAGCCGAAGGGGCAGCATTGGAAACCGGGTATCCAGAACCCGAATTGACAGCATTTGAAGCCGGAGCCGGAGCAGGCGGGGCTGCCACGACAGGTGGAACAGCTGACGCAACCGGTTGTACTGTATGGTGCTGCGTCTCCCCCACAACTATTTTCGTGGAGGATGGCATCATAACCGCTATTTTTGTCGGCATTACTCTTGCAGGAGCAGGAGGCTGACTGGCCATCAGGCGAATCTCGGCTTCGAGAAGCCGGGTTATCTCGAGCAGCTGAGCAGGCTCGGCCTTGTGGTCAAACTGCTCTTTCAATTGGGTAATCAGTTCTTTAAGTCGTTCCATAGCACTGTTTGAGAGCACTTTTGGGTTAGTAATCCAAATTGTGTGTAGTGTCCTATAAAGTTATAACAAATTCCGAACCTAATTTACAAGTAGTCTATGTTCATTGAACCCCATCTTAAGGGTGAGAAGCGCGGTTGGATCGAAGTCATTTGCGGATCGATGTTCTCTGGAAAAACAGAAGAACTGATCAGAAGGCTAAAGCGTGCTAAAATTGCCAATCTGAAAGTAGAGATCTTTAAGCCCGCCATGGATACCCGCTACCATGAGCAGCAGATAGTATCTCATGACGAAAATGCCATCCAATCGACGCCTATTGATAACTCCCAGACCATTCTTTTGATGGCCGGAAATGTTGATGTGATCGGTATAGACGAGGCCCAGTTTTTTGATGATCAACTGCCGGAAGTCTGCGACCAGCTTGCTGTTCGCGGGACCCGTATAATCGTCGCCGGTTTGGATATGGACTACACCGCCAAACCGTTTGGCCAGATGCCTAACCTCCTTGCCAAAGCAGAGTATATAACCAAGTTGCATGCCATTTGTGTGAAATGTGGAAACATTGCTAACTATTCTTATCGAAAAAAGGTGCAGTCCGGACAGATCCTACTGGGCGAAAAAGAGTCTTATGAGCCGCGTTGCCGTCATTGTTATTATACCTTACCCTAGCCCTGATCTACTCAATTATTGCAGTCCAAATTAGCAGCCGGGAAGTTTCAGGACAGCTATTTGAGTAAATTTTAACGTTTTATTGATTTA
Organism: Puia sp.; assembly: GCA_036499285.1. Lineage (GTDB taxonomy): Bacteria > Bacteroidota > Bacteroidia > Chitinophagales > Chitinophagaceae > Puia. The sequence continues at coordinate 215,131 of DASYEB010000031.1, forward strand.
CTTTTGGCCCCAAATTTTACATCAATCGGTTCGTTCAGGCATATATTGACACTTTTTCGAAAAGATCTTCTCCTGGAAGTACGGCAGCAATATACTTTCTATGGGGTCTTGTTATATGTGGCCTCGACCATTTTTGTACTTTATCTGTCGATGGGTGAGCCGGAGGGGACGGTATGGAAGGGTTTGTTCTGGATGATGCAGCTGTTTATTTGCGTCAATGCCGTTGCCAAGAGTTTCCTCCAGGAAGGAAAAGGCCGGTTGCTTTACTTCTACACGATAGCCGGCCCCAGGGACTTTATCCTGTCCAAATTGATGTTCAACGCCCTGCTGATGCTCCTGATGAGCCTGGTGAGCATGGGCCTTTTCGTGCTGATGTTGGGCGATCCGATGCCAAATCCTTTTGCCTTTGTGCTGATCAGCTGCCTGGGGGGAGTGAGCCTGAGCCTGGTATTTACTTTTCTGGCAGCTATTGCAGCACGCGCTCAGCAAAGCGCCGCGCTGATGGCTATTTTAGGATTTCCGCTGGTCATCCCGCAGCTGTTGCTCCTGAGCAAGATCTCAAATATAGCTTTTGAGGAAGTGATACAGGGCGGACTGGCAGGTATGATCTTATTATTGTCCGGTTTGGACGTGATGATCATTGCGCTGGCGCTGATTCTTTTTCCTTTTTTATGGAAGGACTAAGGTTTCACTTAACTTTGCCTCCCAAATGCGGGAAAGCCCTTTGTAGCTTGCCACTATTCTAAAAGAAAGTCTTATGATTCGTCAGAGCTGGTGGAAAATATTATGCGTGGTCTTACTGGTCTATACATTTATAGCGGGATTCCTTGGAGCCGTGCCTGCGAAGCCCATCCTCAATGAGACGATCCGCAACCTCTATTTTCATGTAGCGATGTGGTTCTCCATGATGATCCTGTTCATTATTTCCCTGGTTTATTCCATTAAGTATCTCCGGACCAACAACCACGTGTTCGATATCTATGCCCTGGAGTATGCCAAGGGAGGAATCGTCTTTGGTACGCTGGGCCTGCTGACAGGGTCGATCTGGGCCCGCTGGACCTGGGGAGCTTTCTGGAGCAGCGATCCCAAACAGCTGGGGGCAGTGATTGCCCTGCTGATCTATTTTGCCTATCTGGTATTGCGGAATTCGATGACGGATATGGACAAACGAGCAAGGATTGGTGCTGTTTATAACATTTTCGCGTTTGCTATGTTATTTCCGACGATTTGGATCATTCCGCGGATGGTGGAAAGCCTTCATCCGGGAGGAATGGGCAATCCGGCATTGGATACACATGATATCGATAGCCGGATGAGAGCGGTCTTTTGGCCGGGAGCCGTGCCGGGATGGACATTACTTGCAGTCTGGATAACCACGCTCAGAATTCGGCTAAGCCTCTTAGCCGAATCTGAGCGTGGTGGATCGCGCACAGCGCGATAATAAATTAGCCCCGGTTAGGCTCTGCAAAGCAGAGCCGCAGCGGAGTAGAGATCAATCCGGCTGAAAACATCAAAAGAAAATTCTCAAATGCATAAGAAAATTTATACCCTGGTTTCCGCGTTATTCTGCAGCCTCCTAAGCCTATCCGCATGGGCACAGGGGGGCATCGGGGACCCAAAGAAAGCCGAGATGGCCGACAAATTCCGGGCTGACGGAAAGATCTATGTCGTAGTAGCTGTACTGGTTACGATATTACTCGGATTGATCATATATGTAGCCCGGCTGGACAGAAAGATCAACAAATTAGAGAAAGACTTTAATAAATAACGATTATGGCAAGCCAAATTGAGTACAAATTTTTTGAAGCCGTAGAAAAAAGTTTCGACAAGGCAGCAGTTCACACCAGCTGGGACCCCGGCATCCTGGAGCAGATCAAACAATGCAATGCGGTGTACCGCATGTTCTTCCCCGTTAAGATCGGAGACAAGATCGAAGTTATCAAGGCGTATCGTGTTCAGCATTCCCAGCACAAGACTCCCTGTAAAGGGGGTATCCGGTTCGCTCCTTCGGTGAACCTGGACGAAGTGATGGCGCTGGCGGCGCTGATGACCTTCAAGTGCGCGATAGTAAATGTTCCCTTTGGAGGAGCAAAGGGTGGGATCAGCATCGATCCCAAGAAATATACTCCTTATGAGCTGGAGAAGATCACCCGAAGGTACACATCCGAGCTGATCAAGAAGAACTTTATCGGTCCGGGAACGGACGTCCCCGCTCCCGACTATGGTACAGGGGAGCGCGAGATGGCCTGGATCCTTGACACGTATATGAGCATGCGTCCCGGTGAGATCGACGCCCTCGCTTGCGTAACGGGGAAGCCGGTGTCACAGGGCGGAGTACGTGGTCGTCGGGAAGCAACCGGTCTGGGCGTTTTTTATGGCATCCGGGAAGTCTGTCATATGGAAGACATGATGGCGAAGCTGAAGCTAAAACGTGGTGTGGAAGGAAAGACGGTCGTTGTACAGGGAATGGGGAATGTCGGTTATCATGCAGCCAAGTTCTTCCGGGAAGGAGGAGCCAAAGTCATCGCGCTGGCAGAATTCGAAGGCGCCATCACGAACCCCAACGGCCTTAATGAAGAAGAAGTTTTTCAGCACCGGAAGAAGACAGGCAGCATCCTTAATTTCCCCGGTGCTACCAACATACCCAATTCGGGTGATGCCCTGGAGCTGGAATGTGATATCCTGATCCCTGCAGCCCTGGAGAATGTCATCAATGGAACAAATGCACCAAATATAAAGGCTAAGATCATCGGAGAAGCGGCTAATGGACCGCTGACGCCTGAGGCTGATGAGATCTTTGTGAAAAAAGGGATCCTGGTAATACCGGATATGTACCTGAATGCCGGCGGAGTAACGGTATCGTATTTCGAATGGTTGAAAAACCTCAGCCATGTGCGTTATGGCAGGATGGAGAAGCGGTTTACCGAGAATATGAATACACATATCCTCAACCAGATAGAGGGATTGACGGGTAAGAAGGTAAGCCAGAAGGAAAAAGAATTCATTATGCACGGGGCCGATGAAGTGGACCTGGTGTACAGCGGCCTGGAAGAAACGATGACTGCCGCCACGCGGGAGATCATGGATGCCTGGAAGGCCAATCCGAGTATCCCGGATATGCGCACTGCGGCTTATGTGGTGGCTATCAATAAGGTGGGAACATCTTACGCAGAGCTTGGCATCTTCCCGTAGACATTTTTATTTAGGACTATAGGCAACCTCCCGCCCCCGCGGGAGGTTCTTTTTATGTGCCTAAACTCACGCCATGCTGTTCAACTCGTTCGAATTTTTTCTTTTTTTCCCGATCGTTACGGTTCTTTATTTCCTTATCCCGTATAAATTCCGGTGGCTTTATCTGCTGGCAGTAAGCTGCCTCTTCTATTGCGCCTTCATTCCAGTCTATATTTTCCTTCTTTTTTTTACGATCATCATCGATTATGTGGCCGGTATCCTTATAGAGAATGCAGCAGCGCATAAGCGGAAAACCCTGCTGATCATTAGCATCGCATCGAATGTCGGCGTCCTGGCCGTATTCAAATACTACAACTTCTTTATCGAAAATGTCAATTCGCTGCTACACCTGAGCCATCTGGCTGCCCGTCCCTTTCCCTTGCTGTCTGTTATCCTTCCCATAGGGTTGTCTTTTCATACCTTCCAGGCTATGAGCTATACCATCGAAGTGTACCGGGGAAATCAGCAGCCCGAACGTCATTTCGGGATCTATGCGCTCTATGTCATGTTCTACCCGCAGCTTGTTGCCGGCCCGATAGAACGGCCGCAAAATCTCCTGCACCAGTTCCGTGAACGGCATGATCCCGATCCCGGGATGATCGGCAGTGGGCTCCGGCTCATGGCCTGGGGTTATTTCAAGAAAATGGTAGTAGCCGATCATCTGGCCATGTATGTCGATAAGATCTATGGTCCGCCTGTCCGGTACGCGGGTGTCCCGACACTGGTCGCAATTTTTTTCTTTTCCTTCCAGATCTATTGTGATTTTTCCGCCTATTCGGATATCGCCCGCGGGGCAGCCCGCGTAATGGGATTCCGGCTGATGCGGAATTTTAATTTCCCTTACTTTTCCCGGAGCATTCGTGAATTTTGGACCCGCTGGCATATTTCCCTGTCCACCTGGTTCCGGGATTATTTGTATATTCCACTGGGCGGCAACCGGACCAGCCTGACCCGATGGTGTGGTTCCATCCTTCTCGTATTTTTGCTGAGCGGGATCTGGCACGGAGCCAACTGGACTTTTGTGGTATGGGGCGGCCTGCATGGAGCTTTCCTCATTGCCGGGACCATCGGGGCCCGCTGGTGGAAGAGATTCGCTGCTTTGACAAGAGTTCGCCTGCCTGGCTTATTATATGCCCTGCTTGTCTTTTTGCTGGTTACTTTTGCCTGGATCCTTTTTCGATCGCCGGATATCGCTACAGCCAGGGAGATCATGAGAAATTGCGTGGCCCTGAAAGGCTTTAACTGGCGGCATCCGGATTTTATCAGCTATACCATCACCAAAGTAAATTTTGCAATTTGCGTGGTGGGCCTGGCGACGATGGTGACGATAGAGATACTGACGTTCAGGTATAATGCCTACCAGCGTTTTCTGCAATGGCACGGTGCGGTACGGATATTGTGTTATATACTGTTATGTTCGGTGATCCTTGTATGTGGGGTCTTTAATAATAATAAGTTCATATACTTCCAGTTTTAGATGAAAGCATTCTTTGGTAAACTAGCGCTGGTCTTTATAGGGTCGGCTATCGTATTCGAGCTGGTATTCGGCCTGGCGCTGCCCGCTATGGTCCTGCGAAGCAAGGATACCTATTTATCCAGGTGGCGCGAGTTTTATGAGCAGACCAGCGGAGCTGCCCTTGTCTGTCTGGGAAGTTCCCGCGTCTATCGGCATTGCAACCCGGAAATAATTTCCGCGGTGACGCACTACCGTACCGAGGTCGTGGCAGCCCCCGGAGCCAAGTTCGATTTTTTCGAACGGATGTATGCCGATTGGCTGCAGCGGAATCCCCGCCCAAAGATCCTGGTCGTCGGGATCGATCTTACCGGTCTCGGCACCCGGTCCCCTACCCCTTACCCCTATTGTTTTTACCCGTATATGAAAGCCTCGGACCCAATTGCACAACAGCCCGAGTATTTCATTACCCGGTATCATAAGCCGCTGGGATATTTTTATTATAAAGAGCTCTATGCGTATGCGCTGGAGTTCCCGGAAGGACCACCACATGTAGCAGGTTTTCTTGCTTCGAAAGCCTCCTGGCAGGATCAGGAGTGGAAGCGTTATATCAAAAGCATACCGCATGGGTATGGGCTGGGTGCTTCTCCGGCCACCATCCGCGAGATTTTCCGGTTCATGAAAGAAGAAAACAAAGCTGGGGTCACCTGTGCGCGAGACCGGATCTACCATATTCAGCAGGGACCTGGCGGATTCCCTTGTCGCCTGCTGTTCCCCGGGCGCCGCGCCGCATTGACGAAATAAATAATAAGACATGGACAGTAAACAACGATTCAGTGACCGGGTTGCGGATTATGTCAAATACAGACCGGATTACCCGCCAGCCATCCTTTCTGCATTACACGTCAGCGCTGACTGGCTGGTGGCCGATATAGGATCGGGTACGGGTATCTCGACAGAGCTATTCCTGCGCGCGGGTTGTCGTGTTCATGCAGTGGAACCCAATGAGGCTATGCGGGCGAAGGCGGAGGAGCTTTTATCCCATTACCCGGGTTTTGTCTCTGTGAACGGGACAGCTGAGGCAACGGGATTAGCAGCCGGGGCTTTCGATCTGATCGTTGCAGGACAGGCGTTTCACTGGTTCGACCCGGTGCGGACGCGGGAAGAGATGGTGCGTATAAGCCGGCCGGGGACCAGGGTAGCGCTGATCTGGAACGAACGGCTGATGGAACTGCCGTTCGAAAAGGAGTATGAAGCGCTGATCCTGCAGTATGCGGGCGATTACCGGATGATCAATCATAAGAATATCACGGACAGCCAGATCGGGGCCTTTTTTTATCCGGCGGGTTTTGTGCTGCAGCAGTTTGAGAACTGGCAGGATCTTGATCTTAATGGATTAAAAGGGAGATTGTTGTCTTCCTCTTATATCCCAAAGGAAGGCGAAAGGTTTGAGGCGATGATCGGGGCTTTGGAGAAATTGTTTGGACAGTATGCAATGGATGGGAAGGTAAGGGTACGGTATGATACGAAGATGTATAGCGGGGTGCTGAAGCCTCACTCGTCATAGGCCGGAAGGGCAGTGAGGCCTTCAAAGTCTTTTTCGCCTTTGATAAAAGCATGACACTCCTCCCCGTTGGTAATGACGATGTACCTGACCGGGATGGCCATATTATAGCGCAGAACCTGCCAGAGTACGCGGTTATCGAGCCGTTCGCTCATGGCCTTGCACTCAACGAGCATCCACGGCTGGGCGGCTTTGTCAAAGATGAGGAGGTCGAAACGTTTGTTGAGCTCGCCCAGTTTCATTCGGCGTTCGACAGCCATATAGGAGGCCGGGTAATTCTTTACCTGCAGGAGATATTGGATAAAGTTCTGACGAACCCATTCTTCGGGAGTAAGACGGACCCATTGTTTGCGAAGTTCGTCCCAGATCTCCTCTTTTTTTCGTTCGGGTTCTTTGATCTTAAAGGGGTATGCCGGATAGTAGATTTTGATCATTAGCGAAAACTATTTGCTAAATTTACGTAGCAATTATGAAGAGTAAAGAAGAAATAGTAAGCAACTGGCTCCCGCGGTATACCGGGGAAAATTTAGAGAATTTCGGGAAGTATATCCTGCTGACCAATTTTTACAATTATGTCCATTTGTTTGCAGAATGGCATAATGTAGAAGTGCTCGGCGAGCACAAGGCGATGCAATGTGCTACAGCAGGAGACATCACGATCATAAATTTCGGCATGGGCAGCCCGGGCGCGGCTACTGTTATGGACCTGCTGACGGCGATAAATCCGAAGGCGGTGCTGTTCCTGGGAAAATGCGGCGGCCTGAAGAAGCGAAATAAGCTCGGCGACCTGATCCTGCCGATCGCGGCCATCCGGGGAGAAGGGACATCCAACGACTATTTTCCACCGGAAGTGCCGGCCTTACCGGCCTTTGCCCTTCAGAAGGCAATCTCCACGACGATCCGGGATTATGGGGTTGACTATTGGACAGGAACGGTTTACACTACCAACCGGCGGGTATGGGAGCACGACGAGGTCTTTAAAGAATACCTGCAAAAGATAAGAGCCTATGCCATTGATATGGAAACGGCTACTATTTTCTCGGTCGGCTTTTATAATAAGATCCCCACGGGTGCGCTGTTGCTGGTAAGCGACTCGCCAATGGTCCCGGAAGGAGTAAAAACCGCGGAGAGTGACCTGAAAGTAACCACTGATTATGTCGAAAACCATATCAGGATAGGTATTGATAGCTTAAAACAACTCATCAACGGCGGCCTTACTGTAAGGCATCTAAGATTTTGACCCCATTATTATCTATCCGAGATCTGAGCATTGGCTTTCAAACCGGGACAGGCATCTCTCCGGGTGTTGAGCACGTCGACCTCGAGGTTCGAAGGGGGGAGATCGTTGCTCTGGTGGGCGAGTCGGGCTCCGGAAAGTCCATTACATCCCTGTCTATCCTGCAGCTGCTGCCTCAGCCGCCAACCCGATATCTTTCCGGTGAGATCCTTTTCACGGGCAGGGATGATCAAACGATCGATCTTTTACGGCAAACACCGCAGCAGCTTCAGGCTATTCGCGGGGCAGAGATCGCTATGATCTTCCAGGAGCCGATGACTTCTTTAAATCCGGTATTTACCTGCGGGGATCAGGTGGCGGAGGCTATCCGTGCTCACCGGAATATTTCTGCTGATGAGGCCCGGCGGGAAGCCATCGCCTTGTTCGGAAAGGTGCAGCTGCCCGACCCCGAAGCCATTTTTTCGCGGTGGCCGCACCAGCTCAGCGGCGGTCAGAAACAGCGGGTGATGATCGCTATGGCGATGAGCAGCCGGCCTTCCCTGTTGATCTGTGACGAGCCGACGACAGCATTGGATGTGACCGTACAGGATACCATACTGCAGCTTATAAGACATTTGCAGCAGACGGAAGATATGGGAGTCATTTTTATTACGCACGATCTGGGGGTCGTGGCAGAGATTGCGGACCGGGCATTGGTTTTATACCGGGGGAAGGTCGTAGAGGAAGGCACAGTAGAGAGCCTGTTTCGCCGGCCGCAGCATCCCTATACAAAGGGTTTGCTGGCTTGCAGACCGGCCTTGCATAAAAAAGGGGAAAGGCTGCCGATGGTGAGCGATTTCCTGGAGGGAAGTGGTGCGGCGGCCACGCCGGCATCAGCGCCAGGCCACGCCGCCGCATCTGCACCGGAGCCAGGGACGCCGGCGCAGGATCCCAAAGTGCTGGTGCGGGTGGAAAAGGTGAGCGTATGGTACCCCAAACGCAAGACCTTCCTGGGGAAAGTGCTGGAATATACAAAGGCCGTGGACGAGGTAAGCTTTGACGTATATGAAGGCGAGACATTGGGGTTGGTGGGTGAGTCGGGTTGTGGCAAGACCTCGCTGGGCAGGGCACTGTTGCGCCTGACCGAGCCTACAGACGGACGCATTCTTTTTGAAGGACGCGATCTGGCGACCCTGAATGCGGGTGAATTGAAAAAATTGCGCCCACATATACAGCTGATCTTTCAGGACCCGTATTCATCGCTGAATCCAAGGATGACGATCGGGGCGGCCATCGCTGAGACGCTGAAAGTACACGGCAAGGCGACAACGGAAAAACAACGACGGGAACAGGTCATCGGGTTACTGGAAAAGGTCAGCTTAAAGCCAGAACATTTCGACAGGTACCCGCATGAATTTTCGGGAGGACAAAGACAGCGGATCGTGATCGCCAGGGCGCTGGCGCTGCGGCCTTCTTTTATCGTTTGCGACGAGTCGGTGTCGGCGCTGGATGTCAGCGTCCAGGCCCAGGTGCTGAATCTGCTCAATGACCTGAAAAAGGAGTTTGGGTTTACCGTTGTATTTATTTCGCATGACCTCGCCGTGATCAGATATATCAGCGACAGGATCATAGTGATGAATAAGGGAAAGATCGAAGAGGTCGGTGAGGCGGAAGAAGTATATACCCGTCCCGCGAGTCCCTATACAAAAAGACTGATTGAGGCGATACCACGGGGACTGTAGGCACAGCAGACCGGGACGCCGAAGCGCCGTCAATCATCATCAGCATGTCCCCCATAAGAATCACTGTCCATAAAAAAGTTGGCGGCACTGCGGCGGCGGGAGAACAGGAAACGCTTCCATTGCTGGTCGAACTGTTCAGACGCAGGGCTATCGGCGCGGAGCCGTTTGCCGGTAAGCGCTATAAATGCGGGAGCGGTGCTGACATCCTTGTGATTGAGAGGCTGGAACGCGCTGAGACCCATCTGCCATTCGTCATCCTTATTGATCTTGTATTTGAAGTAATATACAAATCCCCTGTTCTCTTTAAACTGGGCCGGCTTTTTGTCGACAAGCTGAATATCGGCAAATTCGCTGCCGCCATGGCTGGCGACCAGCAGGCTGCGCGCGATGGCTTCCTGGGTCTTACTGGTCTTTGGAAAACGATTTTCCTTATGAATAGCAACAAGGTTACGCAGCAGCCGGCTGCGGAAAGCGTCACTCGCAGCTAATGCCTGTATGATAGAGTCTGCTACCGGTCGGTCATGACGTATCAAAAGAACAGCAGTGTTGAGTCGCAGGCCCGGGTCACTGCTTCGCAGAAGACGGTCGAAAAAATGGGGGATAGTGGGGTTCTTATCATAGAAAGGCTCCAGCAGGACAGCATAGTCATCGAGCCCATTGGCGCCACCGTCATCGTTGTCACCGTCTGCAGTGTCATCGTCCTTGTCGTCATCCTTCTTCTGTAATCTTTTCTCATCTTTTCCTTCCTGCTTTTTCCACTGGATCTTTGCGTCGAAGTAGACCTGGCTAAAATAAGATTCATAGTCTGACGCATGGAGGTAACCGCTGTCGACAAGGCTGGCGAGCAGGGATTGGATATTTGACTTATAGTCGTCCACCGTGGCCAGTTGCAGAAGATCCGGAAAAAGAGTCCGGGCAAGGGCAAGGGAGTCACCCAGATCCTGGAACAAATAATTATAGTCCGAAGGGTTGTCGAAGACCGGTGGGTCCTGTACCATCAGTTGCTTGAGAAGTGCATATGCCGCGGTGGTCTTGTGATGGGCCAGCGCTTTAAGAATGGCGTCCTGGAAGGTGCTGGTGTCCCCCACCTTTTCATAAATATTTTTAAGTCCGGCTACGACGGGTTGGATGGCTGCAGAGTCATTGATATAACCAAGCTCGTTGATAAACTTCGTTTTTGTTTCGAAATAGTCTTTCCCATTATAGGGGAGTGTATTGATAGTGGTCAGCAGGGCGGTGAGACCGGCCGGACCGAAATAGATGTTAGGGATGGCAGATTTGGCATGTTTTGCAACCAGGGAGTCCTTGCTGTAAAAGTCGTGGAAGAACAGGTCAAGCTTGGAAGAAAAGACCGAAGAGCTGGCCGCATGCGTGACAGGACGGAAAGTGGAATAGAAGCGATTGATAAAGTCGCTGCCCACCGCCAGGGAGTCGCCCAGCGATACGATACGGAACAGGATGTTGTCTTTAAGAAAAACGCTCATCCGGATCTGGCGAAGCGTATTGGTGTCGGAAAGAACATAATTGTAACCGGCTAGCCACCTGGCCGGGCGGTAGGCCGGCGTACTGGAAAAGGATGGCTTACCAGCAGAAACCAGGAGACTGTCGGTAGAGTAGATGGGTCGCTTAGCCGTGATGATAAGGTCACGACGCAATCGCTTTTCGCTGGTCTCTTCGAGCCAGAAAGAGGCGCTGTCTTTTGGATAATAGTATTTGGGAAAAGACTCTGTCGAGACAAAAACCGCCTCCCCGGTGGAGTCATCCTCGAAGAGAGCCGTTTTCGCACGGGGCCAGTAGCTATCATAGTCCGGGATCGAATTCAGAAATTCCTCGCTGGAAGCACGTTCGATGATGCCTCGCATTCCGGCATCGACATCCGGGACGATTGGGGTCGCAACGCTGATCCTGACAAAAGTATCGACATAGTTGATAAACGAAGGGTAATTGTATCGCACAAATCCAAAAGAATCAAAAAAGGACGGGAAGGTCTTGTCTTTGGTTCGGGTATGCGCTGCCAGCAGATAATAGTCGGCCCCTTTAAGAATGAATTTTGCCCTTATATAAGATCCGTCTTTTGCCTGGTAAACGACGTCGAGGCTGGGATATCCGTTGAAACTGCCGCTATGACGGCTCAGGGGTTTATCGATCCAGTCCGACAGGCTAAAGCTTTCTTCCATCAGGGCGAGGTCGGCGGTGTCCTCTTCGAGAAAACGGTAGTTCTGAATCGTCTTTTTCCAGAGCAGGAAGGCGTCACCGGTAACAGAATCGGCGGCTTCGTATTCCCAGCGGGTAATGCCATCGGCACCGGATGTATTTTTATTTTGCGCAGGGATCCGCGGCCAGTTACCATGGAAGCCCCCCTGCACGGGAGTAAAACCTGTCCAGCCCTTCCCGGGTGCATTGTTGCGCAGATGAATGGAACCGAAGAACTGGTCGGCTTCGGGGCCGTCGACATAACCATTGGTGCCGCTGATCTTAAACACCCATACTTCATAAGGGGTGACCAGGATATTATAACGCTGGATGTCGCCGCGGCGGGTTCGTCCGGTAATGTCAAAACCCTTATAACCGCTGCGGGTAATGGCCGTTTTCTTCAGTATTTTCCCGGGGATATTTTCATAGAGGAGGCTGTCTACTTTTTTCAGGATCACCTCGTCTTTCTGACCCAGGAAGCTGCTATGGGTCTTTACCCGGCTGATCATATAGTAGGCGCCATTGCTCATGTCGGCGTATTGCCAGGATTCGTCCGAACGATTGTCCGACCGTCGATAAAGCTTGCCGGGCAACTGAACCGAAAAGTCGCCGTCCGCCGAGGTAAAGCTGGAGAAGCTAACGGGCACTTTGATCTTATCGATATCGTCACGGCGAAGGGCATCGCGGTCAGGCATGATGACCGGTCGGAGGGTATAGCCCTTTTTCCGGAGAAGCTCGATCACCCCTCTTTTCCCCGGGAGGTGGGCAGCCCCTACCCCTACGAATAAAGAATGCTTTTTTACAATGCTGTCGATGGACTCAGCCTGGATCTCGTTGCGGCGATAGAGGAATTTTTCCATGTAGGCTTCGGAAGGTTCCATCAGCTTCTCAAGGGAGTCGAGGAGGTCAAGGTCACCTTTACGATAAGCTTCCTGCGTCTTGCGTTCGAGATCGTAAGAAGATTCCCCATCCGTGTCGGGCGCCTTTTTCTTTTTGTCTTTCAGCATGTCCTGGGCTGCTTCCATAATGAGGCGTTCCGTCTGAAAGAAGTTCTCGACGCCGGTAGCCTGCTTACCGAGTTTTTTCCCCGTCTGATAGATATAGAGGTCGAGATAGGTGTCTTCTTCAAAGTCGGCACGCGTGCGGTAGGTACGATAGAGCAGGCCGTTGATGACGGTGGGCTCGTTGCTGAGAGCGGATTTCAGCCGGTCGTCATATTTTTCCAGTTGGAAGGACTTTTCATTGATAAAGTCAGACGGCGCACCCTGCGTGAAAAACCGGAGGTTGGACTGAAGATTCTCAAACCGGAACATCTGATCCTGCCACAACTGCGGGTCAAGCTCAAGGGCTACGACGTCGGCACTCTTGATGTCCAGGTAAAAGGAGTCGCTGAGGTGGAAAACGAGCTTGCTGCTGACATGCATGGTCCCAAAGAGATAGGAAGGCTTCTGAAGGCCATTGCCCGTAATCTCCCATAGCAAGGCCGGATATTTTTTTTCAGTTTTTCGTTGGGCTGTCAGGGACGAGGCCAGAAAAAGGAGAAATAGGATAACCAGAAGCCGGGTAGATTTCATTGCTATGAAGTTGAGTAAAAGACGTCAATTCAGGAAAAAAATTATATTTTATAATATTTTTCTTTATCCGTACCTTTGCCCGCTTGAAATAAATTGCTGGACTATGTCCAGTTCAGTCATGCCGTAACATGATATCAAATCGGGTGCCGTAAGACCTGGTTTGTACCGGAAATCTTCCGATAAATCTACTACCACTCAGCTGGTATCATGTGCGTTTAGTCGTCGGTTTGGGTGAATACCCCCGGCGAAAACCATAAAACAATTAATAGCACATGAAGCTTTCACAGTTCAAGTTTGACCTACCTCTAAACCTTATTGCCCAGCACCCTGCGAAAAAAAGAGAAGACAGCCGAATGATGGTAGTGCATCGTAAGACCGGCGTCATCGAAAACAAACACTTCCGGGATATTCTCGACTACTTCGATGATAAAGACGTTTTTGTCGTCAACAATACCAAGGTATTTCCAGCCCGTATGTATGGCCGTAAAGAGAAGACAGGAGCAAAAATAGAAGTATTTCTGCTCCGCGAGCTGAACAAGCCCAATCGTTTGTGGGATGTTATCGTTGATCCCGCCAGAAAGATCCGGGTCGGGAATAAACTGTATTTCGGCGACAACGACGAGCTGGTAGCAGAAGTCATCGACAATACCACCAGCCGGGGACGGACTATCCGTTTCCTGTGGGATGGCAGCGATGACGAATTCCGCCAGGTACTGGAAGTGCTGGGTGAAACTCCCCTGCCCAAATACATCAAACGCAAGCCGGATGAGGAAGATAAGGAACGTTACCAGACCGTATATGCCAAACATGAAGGTGCGGTAGCCGCTCCGACGGCAGGTCTTCACTTCAGCAAGGAGCTGATCAAACGGCTTGAAATAAAAGGCATTCGTTTTTCCGAGATCACCCTGCACACGGGCCTGGGTACTTTCCGCCCGATCGAAGTCGAAGATCTCAGCAAGCACAAGATGGACGCCGAGTATTATCGTATCGAAGAAGATGCCTGCAAGATCGTTAATAAGGCACGGGTTGGCAACCACCGGATCTGCTCTATCGGCACGACAACGATGCGCGCGCTTGAGTCCTCCTTCACCGCAGAAAAGCTGTTAAAGCCTTCCGAAGGCTGGACCAATACTTTTATCCATCCGCCTTACCAGTTTAATATCGCAGATGCGCTGGTAACAAATTTCCATTTGCCAAAGACAAGCCTGCTGATCATGGTATGTGCTTTTGCAGGTTATGATCTGGCTATGGAAGCCTATAAAAAAGCGATCAAGGACAAGTACCGCTTCTTCAGCTATGGAGATGCAATGCTGGTAGTATAAAAAAAATTGCCCCAAAATTAAAACGCAGCCGCTCAAGATTGAAGCGGCTGCGTTTTTTTATTATATTTAGGCTCACGACACAAGTCACATATGAAAAAACTATCACTTCTTATCTTCTCCCTATTCCCACTCCTTATGGCAACAGCGCAACAGGAATTGCCTTTATACGGCGCCGGTCCCATCCCTAACTCCAAACCAGCCCCTGATCAGGAAAAGGTAGATTCAGGATCACGCCCCGGCTATTATACGCTTAGCAAGGTGAGCCACCCTACCCTTACGGTCTTTCTGCCGCCGCAGGGAAAAGGCAACGGAACTGCTGTAGTCGTCTGCCCCGGCGGCGGGTATACGCACCTGGCCATGGCGCATGAAGGTATGGAAGTGGCCCGGCTGCTGAATGAAATGGGAATAGCTGCTTTTGTATTAAAGTACCGCCTGCCGAGTGACGAAACAATGATCGACAAGACGATCGGGCCTTTGCAGGATGCGCAGCGGGCTATCCAGCTGGTACGTCAGCGGGCAGCCGAATGGGCCATAAAACCAGGACAGGTGGGGATCATGGGCTTTTCAGCGGGAGGTCACCTTGCGTCTACCGCCGGAACACATTTCGGAAAAGCCACCATCGACAATAAAAACAATATTTCCTTACGCCCTGACTTTATGGTCCTGCTCTACCCAGTGATAAGTTTTTCCGACAGCACCGGCCATCGGGGCTCACGCGATGCCCTGATCGGGACGAATCCTAAGACTAACGCTCAGCTGGTCCAGGAATACTCCAACGAGCTGCAGGTGACCCCACAGACCCCCCCGGCCTTTATCGTACATGCGGAAGACGACAAGACAGTGCCGGTGGCCAATAGCATACATTTTTACGAGTCTTTATTACACAACAAGGTGCCGGCAGAACTGCATGTTTATCCAAAAGGCGGACATGGGTTTGGGTTACATAATGCAACGACAAAGGATCAGTGGGCCGACCGGATGAAAAATTGGTTGCAAAGCAATGGCTGGTTAATGTAAGCCCGGGCCATACATTTCATAATCCCGGGGTAAAAGGTTGGCGATGGTTTCGGTCTTGCTCCAGTTGCCTAAAGTGAGGATCACCTGGGAAGGGTAATAACTCCCGTTCTCCCCGATCTCGATCGACACCGGCTCCATCAATCTTAGCTCGGATTCCTTGTAGGCAATCCCGAGATGGCCATTTCCAAATATTATCGTACAATCCCCGGTAAAATACAAACTCCTTATCCCGTCCGGATGAATAGTCAGCAGGCCATCATAGCTGCGGACCTTAGGAGTAAAAAAGTCCGGCTGCCGCAGCACCTCCCAGTAATGGTGCAGGGTATCGATCGGTATGCTGTCCGTCTTTGTGACATTGGGATGATAGATGGCTTTCACTCGTTGTTTTTCAAAATTCGGCACATTGATCTCGTGCTCTACGATGAATCCCTCCGACTGCAGCTGGTTCTTGTACAACGTCCGCATGAAATGCATAAGGGACCCCATATACGCCATGCGCCGCCGCTCCTCCCATTTTTGCTGGGTAGAGCTGAAGTCTGCCGTCATTTCTTTGAAGAGAGGATACCCGTAATAAGAGACGATATTGGTGCTGTAATCCACCATAAATCTTTCCAACCGGTATTCGAGGTCATAACCAAGGGCCTTGTTCTCGATGATGAGAGGGTCGGTGGCGGTGACGGACATGCGGTTGCTTTTTTTATAAAAATGGAAACGCAGCACATTGCGGTTCTTTATACTGCACGAAGAGGCATTGTCCGTCGTACCGATGAAGTTGTCAAGAAAGAATTTCCCAAATCGCTGCCATCCGTCTTTCATATAAGGCTCTACGATGAACGCTTCCAGCTCGGCAGCCTTCACCCGGAGGGCTATCTTTAATGCCGGCGGCAGATTGCGGCTGCTGATCTCGATGACAACCGTTTCATAACCGATGGCGGAGATAACCATCTGGTATCTGCCCGGGGGAATTCCGGGGAGGACAAAAGTGCCGTCTGCACGGGTGACCGTGCCTTTGGAGGTGCTGTTGAGGAAGACGCTGACGCCAGCCAGCGGGTTGCCGCTGGCGGAGTCTCTTACAGATCCCGTCAGGACATTGCTCTGCGCCTGGGCAAAGGCGCCCTGCGAACAGATCAGAAAAAGAAAGACTGTTAAAAGTGGTCTCATTTATGGGTAAGAGTTCGCCCCCAATTTAAAATGAAAAGATGTTATTGGCCCGTTATTCCGCCTGTGCGGGAAATTCCACTTTTAGTTTTGCGGCCAGCGTCTTCAGATCTTCTACGACGGAGGGCACAATAGGGATCCCGCTGATCAGACGCTGGGCTTCCATTTCACGTTCTGGGTCACCGGGGATCAGAACTTTGTCGTGACCGGAGGCGGGGGTGGCGCCGCGGAAACGGCGGATCCATTTATCCATATGGTATTTGAAGTCGTCGGCAGGACGGAAGGCATCGATACGCATTGCGCCCAGGAAGTGACCGATACCTTTTCCGGGCATTCCGGTGGGCATGGGGATATAGGCTGGAAAGGGCGGCACCCAGGGTCCATAGTTAGCCCCGCTCAATATGGCGGAGAAGATGTCTACCACCGCACCCAGCGCATATCCCTTGTGGCTGCCGTGGTCACGGTCACCGCCAAGGGGGAGCAGCGCGCCGCCTGCTTTTATTTCGTGAGGATTGATCGAAGGATTGCCGTCTTTATCCTGGATCCAGCCCAATGGGGCATCTTCGCTTTTTCGTTGGAGTATCTCCAGTTTGCCGTTGGCCGCCGTAGTAGTAGCCAGGTCGGCGACAAAGGGGGGTTCGGTCCCTGCCGGGACTGCCACACAGATCGGGTTGGTACCCAGGAGCCTTTCGATGGAAAAGGTGGGGGCAACGAGGGCGCTGGCATTGGTCATGGCGATGCCGATCATACCCTTTTTAACGGCCTGCAGGGCATGATAGCCGGCAATGCCGAAGTGGTTGGAATTTTGAACGCTGACCCAGCCCGTACCCACTTTCTCCGCTTTTTCAATAGCGGCCTGCATAGCGAAGGGAGCCACGACAAGCCCCAGACCGCTGTCTCCGTCGACTACGGCGGTGGAAGGGGTTTCATGTATGATGCGGATATTCGGTTTCGTGTTCGCTCTGCCTGCTTCCTGGAGGCGGACATATCCGATGAGACGCGCGACACCGTGGGAATCGATACCCCGAAGGTCGGCGCTGAGTAAAACGACGGCGGCTGTTTGGGCGTCTTTTTCGGGACAGCCGATCTGACGGAAAATAGAGATGGTAAAATCTAATAATTGCTCGTAGGGTATAACCATAGAGGCAAATATCGTTGTTTTTGGATTATGCTTTCAGCTGCATAGCAACAGGGTCCCAGTACATGATCTTATTATCGAAATAACTTTGGTTGGCCAGCAGACAGGGGGCAGCGGCGCGAAACCCGAAAATGGGGTCTTCGACGATGGGATTGCCGGTACGAACACTGTCGAAGAAGTGAGTGAGATGATCGAGGTGTTCGTCATAACCCTGGGGCAGATGGTAGACCGTCGGCGTTGGAGTAATATATTCACGTTGCTCCGGAGGATAACGCTGGTTGTAGGCACTGGTAAGCTGTTCCTGCATGGCCTTGGGATAGGTAGTCAGCGCATCCCAGCCGCCGATGCCTGGCGCCGGCGGCATTTTCCTGTGACGGATGGTGAAGCCATTATACCCCATTTCAAGGACACCTTCGGACCCGATGAATTTGACGGTGCTGGTCTCGCCCTGGCCGCTGATAAAGTTGACGCGGAGCATAAGCTGGAAGGCAGGGTGCTCGGGAGTTTCGGGGTAGTGCATGATAGCCGTCAGAACGTCGGGGACGTCCCGGCCGTCCTTCCAGTAGGCAATCTGCCCGGAGGATACTATTTTGTCCGGGCCTTTCGAGTCTGTTATGAAATGGATCCCTGACAAAAGATGGACGAAGAGGTCGCCCGCGACACCCGTCCCAAAGTCACGATAGTTACGCCACCAGAAGAATTTTTTGGGATCATAAGGCTGATGGGGAGTGCCCGCGATGTAACGGTCCCAGTCCACGGTCGACGGGGAGCCGTCGGTAGGCTGGGTATATTCCCAGGCTCCCAGGGCGCTCTGCCTGTCGAATGAGGCTTCGATACAGGTAAGCTGGCCGATCTCGCCTTTTTTATACAGGTCGCGCGCTGCGGCATATGCAACGCTGCTTACACGCTGACTGCCGATCTGCATCGCTTTGCCGCTTCGTTTGTAAGCCTCGATAAGAGGAAGGCCTTCGCTGACCTTATGGACCATTGGCTTCTCGCAATAGACAGCCTTACCCTTTCCCAGGGCTTCTGTGGCTATGCGGGCATGCCAGCTATCATTGGTAGCGATAATGACGGCATCGATGTCCTTCCGATCGAGTATTTCGCGATAATCACGGGTCGTGGATATATCCTGCCCGTATACTTCTTTAGCACGCTGAAGCCGGCCGGTATAGAGGTCACAGGCAGCGATGAGCTTGACACCGGGGACTTTGATGGCCGTGTCGCTATCATTAAAACCCATGATGCCCATGCCGATGCAGCCGATCTGCAGGGTGTCGCCCGGGCTTATGCGATGGGGAACCTCCAGTATACGTGGATTAAAGTCGTCGCCCCGTGAGCCGTTGGAAAGGATGCCTCCGGTGGAAAGCAGGAGGGATGCGCCTCCCAGCTGGTGAAGAAATTTTCGACGGGATCTTTTATCAGGCCGTTCATGATTCATGTGGTAGCTTTATAAAATAAAAGTTACGATAAAATCAGGAAATATGGCTTCAAAAACGATCACACCAAACAAATGGCCGCAACTGGTCTATGAAGAACTGAAGGATACCTTGCAGACTGTTCAGCTGTGGGCACAGATCATCGGCAAGATCCGCCTGGTGAGAACACCATGGATAAATCATAGCTGGCACGTAACCCTGTATGTGTCGGCGCGCGGACTGACCACAGGCAGCATTCCTTTTGAAGAAGGCAGCTTCCAGATCGATTTCGATTTTATTAACCATAAGCTCCTGTTGGTTTCCAGCAATGGCGGTCATGCCGGGTTCAGTCTGACCTCACTGAGCGTAGCCGATTTTTACCGGGAGCTGTTTGAGAAGCTTGACAGGATGGGTATTAAAGTGGATATCTACGCCAGGCCGAATGAGATGGAGCATGCCATCCCTTTTGCAGAGGATACCGTCCACAAGACCTATGATCCGGCGCAAATGAATAAATACTGGCAGGCGCTGGTCAACATCGACGCGGTATTCACAAAGTTCAGGGCGGAATTTATCGGGAAATGCAGTCCGGTACATTTGTTCTGGGGAGCCTTCGATCTCGCCGTCAGCCGTTTTTCCGGCCGGGAGGCGCCGCTGCATCCTGGAGGCGCACCCAATATGCCGCTGAATGTGATGCAGGAAGCCTATTCACATGAAGTAAGCAGCGCCGGCTTCTGGGGAGGCAGCGATGGTTATCCGCATCCGGCCTTTTACTCCTATTGTTATCCGACACCTGACGATTTTGGGAAACAGGTTGTCGAGCCGGCAGAAGCGTTCTTTCAGAAGGAGCTGGGAGAGTTTTTACTGACTTATTCCGATGTGCAGGCTTCGGAACACCCGGAGACAACCTTACTCCGATTTTTACGTTCAACCTACAAAGCCGCAGCCCAAACGGGTAACTGGGATCCCAGGCTGGTCTGTGATCTCACCAGGTATGAGAAATAAAAAATGATCCGTGGGACCTTCAGGTCCCACGGACTGAAGTTTTATTGCAGCTTACTCACCTGGTCATTATAGAATTTCACGGTCGCGATAACATCGGGCACGTTGTGATACCAGTTGTCTTCACGTTCGATAGAGAACATGCCTTTAAAGTGCTGACGTTTCAATTCCTGAAAGATAGGCTCCCATTTGATGACACCTGTTCCGACAACCATGTCTTTTGCCTTTGTATTGCCGGCCGAGTCGACGTCTTTCAGGTGTACACCGAAAATATGTCCCTCCAGTTTCTTCAGGCATTCAACCGGGTCCAGGCCATTGCGGGTCCAGTGACCGACGTCTGCGCAGGAGCCGATATGCGGGTGGCCTTTAATCGCAGCCAGTACAGAGTCAGGATGCCAGTAGGCATTGGGCCGGGGGTGATCGTGGATGGCAACATTGATCCCATAGATACCGGCGAGGCTATCGATGCCATCCCATTGGTTTTTCAGGGGTTCTGCGGTAATATAGCTAAGACCGAATTCTTTGGCGAGGTCGAAGTATTGTTTCCACTCGTCCAGGGTTTTGGGAGTGATAACACCCATCGCCACTATCTGGATTCCCTTGGCTTGCAGAAGCTGTTTGATCTTTGCTTTGCTTTCTGCGGACATCCTTATTCCAAAGGTGTCTTTCATATCGCCGCCCAGGGGCTGTCCGGGGAAAGCTTCTACATATTTCAGCCCCGCACTGTCTGTCCGTTCGATGGAAGTGATGAAAGGCCCTGCGGTATGGAATGTCCATAGCTGAACGCCTATTTTCCAGTCTTTGGTGACATCTGCTGCTGCAGAATCGGTGGATTTAGTGGTAGAGTCGGAAGGCGTCGTGTTGCCGGCAGGTCCTCCGCAGCCGGATAGGCTTATGATAATAATAGCGGAAAAACAAAACAAGCAAGCGTAAGCTAGTTTTTTCATGTCAGATGATTTTGTTAGTCAAAGCATTGAAATTAAGGCTTTTTCAGGAGGTGAAGTACGCTAAAGCTTTTAGGTTTAATTTAGCTGTATGAAGTATTTGTTGCTGTTATTGTTGTTGCCGGCTGCTGCTTTGTTGTCCCCCCTGCGTGCCCATGCACAAACAAGACGGGAGGATATTTATACGGATTTTGTGCTGTACAACCGGCGGACTGCGCTGGAAAAAGATCTGCGGCAACGGATCATCGCCAAACATTTTTCCGTTCCGCTGGACAGCAATTCAGAGGATGGATATCTGTCGGGCTGCTGGGCCGTCTCCCAATTTCTGTTTGACGGTCCGGAGGTGCTGGAAGGCTTTGGGCATTTGTTCACAGGATATGATTCGCTGAGTTATGATACGAAGCGGGCTTTGCTGGAGGCCGTGTATGCGGTTGCTCCTGCCCGATACATTTCCGAGATTGGTAGTCTTCTGGACAAAGAGACGGATGCGCGGTTGTTTGCCTTGTGTGCCGTATATCTATACCGGCAGGATACCAGTACACAGAAAGCCAATGAGCTGAAGATACGGCTGGTGGAAAAATTTCCGGCAGATACCCTGGCGGTGCTCCGGGAGCTTTCGATTTATTTAAGCTACCATACCGCAAATCGGCGGGGGAAGTTGCCGGATATCGGCGAGCTTTTTCGCTATCGGCGGGGTGACGGGCAGAAGGTGATCTATTCCTTCCAGCGCTGGGACAGGAATTACGCGGGAATGGCGATAGTCCAGAATGCAGACGGCAGTTTTGTGCGGGACGGACTGGGGAGGCTGCAGGTTTTCCAGCAGTTGGCGAGATCGGGGCCGGATCTGCCTTATTTTATAACAAATGGGAATACGCCGCAAGGTGTTTACAGCATCCAGGGCACAGATGTTTCAAGGACGAATTTTATCGGGCCGACCCCAAATTTGCAATTGCTGCTGCCATTCGAGGGTGAATGGAGCAAATACTTTCATGATAGTTCACTGGTAGATCCCGGGGCTGTGGCCGCAATCCTGGTGCATACACCGGAGGCCAGGGAGGAGATGAGTATGGATTCGCTGGCTTTATACCGGCAGCTCCTGCCGCCGGGGTGGAGGTCCTATGCCCCAATGATGGAGGCCTGGGCAGCAGGACGCATCGGACGGACGGAGATCATTGCACATGGGACGACGATCGATCCGGAATACTTTAAGGGAAAGCCTTTTTATCCCCTGACGCCTACTATGGGATGCTTGTGTGCCAAAGAGTTGAGGAATCCGACAACCGGACACTTGCTGGTGAGCGAGCAGAATAACCTCGTAAATGCTTTCTTGTCCACGCCGGGCAGGAAAGGATGGCTGATCGTCATTAATTTAGATGACCAGCACAGGCCGGTGAGCCGGGAGGATGTCGAGACGCTGATCAGAAAAAAATAAAAACCCCAACCGGCCGGTCGGGGTTGTATTTGTACTTTTTGGATGTCCTTAGAAGGGGAGGTCGTCGATGGGCTCATTGATCTCGCCGGCTGAGGGGACCCTTGAAGGCCCTGCGCCTGCCTGTGAAGCATAACCACCCTCGGAGCCGGAGCCGCCGGAATAACCGCCGCCGCCGCCTTCGCCTCTGCTGCCCAGCAGCTGCACGCTTTGTACCCTCAAAGTGAGGGATATCCCGGTGGTCCCGTCATTTTTGGGATAGGTTCTTACTTCCGGGGTTCCTTCTGCGTATACTTGTGTTCCTTTTTTGAGATAAGGTGCAATCCCAGTGCGATCGGTCCAGTAAGCACATTCCACCCATATCGTTTTATCCTTCTGGTTGCCCTGTGCATCGCGGAATTTCTCAGTGTGGGCCACGTTGAAATTGATCACGTTCTTTCCATTCACCGTATTGGTGACACAATCCTTTCCCAGGTTGCCGATTACTTGAAGCTTTATCATAATGGTAAATTTGAGTAAAGGGGCAATTTAGGGATTTTCTAAATTGGCCCGGAGAGAAGTTTTCCTGAATTTTTCCCCTAACCGAGCGTAGCGAAGGTCTGGTCTCCCAAACCCCAACGGCTCATTGGAAATGATCAATGGCAGCCTGGGGCCGTCAGGGGCTCGATCTGATTAAGACAACTGGCGGAGAAGCAGGATATTTGAGTGGGTCAGACCGGGGATTTGCGGCATGGAATTGACCAGGGGTTTAATTAACTTTAACCGGGCCGGAAATCTTCTTTTACATGAGATTACGCTGCACCATACTATTGTTTGTCCTTTTGACGGCCGGCACCCGGTCGCGGGCCGGAGTAGCGGACTCAACGGCTCTTCGGATCCGGATGGATAGCCTTGAAAGAAAAGCCCTTCAACTTATAATGCTCAACAAGCACGGACAGGCCGTCGACTCTATGGCCGGTTATGCTGCTGAGATCCTGCGTGAGTCGAGGCCTGCAGGTTATGCCCACGGCATCGCGGTGGGACTGGCCTGTCAGTCCTTTATAGCCAATATGCAGACCAACGATTTTGTTTTAAGCGAAAAGTTGGCGCGGGAATCCCTGGATTGGTTCGCCCGAACCTCCGACAAACGTTATATATCCATGGCCCATTATACCCTTGGGTTTTCACTTTTTGCGCAAAGCCGTTTTGATGAAGCGATCAGGTATTTCAACAAGGGCAAGGAATATGCGCATCTAACGGGCAACTGCATTGAGGAGATCTATTTGTTATCCATGACGGGTGAAGCTTACCGGGAGAGAGGGGATTATGAAAAAGCATTTGATGTTTTGCGGGAATGCGTGCAGCTGGCCGAGGCCATCCATTCCCCGGACATGGTACAATCGCAATATAAGACGCTTGCCGGGATGTTTTTACAGATAGAAGACTACAGTGCTTCGGAGAAATATTTCCGGATGGCGTTTGGCTCAGGTAAGCCTGAACATGCAGATCCCTGGAACCTGACCGTTTATGCGGAACTGCTCACGCGCGAGCACAAATACGATAGCGCCCTTTATTATTATGAGCGACTGGACAGTGCCAGACTGGCGCCGGCAATGTTGCGGACTTACCTCGTAAGCAAAGGAGAATATTATTTATTCCGGAAAGAGTACAATACGGCCCTGCCCTATTTTATAAAAAGCCTTTCGTACCAACGCCAGTTGAACGATCGCAACCAGATGATGCGCTGCCTGCTTGATCTGTCCAGGACCTATGAGCAGCTGGGGCAGAATGCCGATGCTTTCCGGTATGCCCGGGAAGGTCTGACCATCGCCAGCGAGACTGACGCCCGGCAGGTCATCCGGGATGAATGCCAGGTCCTTTCCACCCTTTATGATAAAGAGGGGCGGACAGACAGCGCCTATTTCTATTACAGACGTTATATTTCCACGAAGGACAGTGTGCTCAACGACCAGGTAAAAGGCAAGTTTGCATCCTATGGGTTTGAGCAGCAGATCAAGTGGCTGAACCAGGAAAAACGGTTGCAGGAGGTCTGTCTGCAACAGGAAATGATGACCAAAAATATTCTCATCGGTGCTGTCATCGTGCTGGCATTGTTTAGCTTTATCTATGTCTGGAATATCCGGTTGAAACGAAAGAATGAGGCGCACCGGCGGCAGCGGGCCGAGAACGAGCTGGAGATCCAAAGACTGGAAGGCGAACGGGCAAAGTCAGCACTGCAGCAGCGGGCAAAGGAACTGGAGATCCAGGCGCTTCGGTCACAGATGAACCCCCATTTTATTTTCAATTGTCTCAATGCCATCAACCGGTTCATCCTCAGCCATGAGACAGAGGCCGCCTCCGACTATCTGACAAAGTTCTCCCGCCTGATGCGAATGATCATGAACCATTCCCGGCATTCGCTGATCACTGTGGCCGAAGAAGTGGAAATACTCGAACTCTACCTGGGCATGGAAGTTTTGCGGTTTAAAAACGCGTTCGACTACCAGATATCCATAGACAATGATATCGACACGGACGACATACGCATCCCCCCGCTGTTGCTGCAGCCCTTCGTCGAGAACGCCATCTGGCATGGGCTGATGCATAAGGAAGAAAGAGGGCTTTTGTCCATCAGCATGGGCGTGGAAGACGATACGCTGGTATGTATCATCCGGGATAATGGCATAGGCCGTAAGCGGGCTGCGCAGCTAAAGAGCAAGTCCGCAGAAAAACATAAGTCCATGGGCCTTCAGATCACGGCCGAACGCCTGGCGCTGCTGACCGGTACCGGCGAAGCAGGGCATTTCTTCCGGATCGAAGATCTGTATGATGCCGAAGGGAATGCGATAGGTACACAAGTGGTGCTGACGATCAAGATCAATAGTCCGGCCGCAGAGCCAAAATATTCTATTTTATGATCAATGCCATCATCGTAGACGACGAGCCTTATTGTTGCGAGGCATTATCTATCCTGCTCGGGCGGTATTGCCCGCAGGTAAACGTAACCAGCAGCTATCATTCGGCAATCGATGCGCTGGGCGGCATTCGGGAGCAAAAACCTCAATTGCTGTTCCTGGATATCGAGATGCCGCGAATGAATGGGTTCGAGCTGCTGGAAAAGATCAAGGATCTCCAGTTCGAGCTGATCTTCACAACAAGCTACGATCAGTACGCCATAAAGGCGATTCGTTTCAGCGCCCTGGATTATCTCCTGAAGCCGATCGATCGGGAGGAACTGGTAAGATCGATACAAAAGGTCGAGCAAAGGCTGCAGTCTCCCCTGCCCCAGCAGATCGATCTTCTTTTCCAGAAATTACAAAGTCCCACACAGCTTTTCAGCAAAATAGCCATTCCTACGATGGAAGGTTTACAAATGGTATCAGTGGATAGTATCATTCATTGCACTTCCGACAGCAATTACACCATACTGTCGCTAAAGGATCAGCAGCGGGTCATCGCATCCCGTACCCTGAAAGAGATCGAAGAGCTGCTGGAAGATTATTCCTTTGTCCGGGTCCATCATTCCAATGTTGTGAATCTAAACGAGATCAGCAAATACATCAAGGGCGAAGGGGGATATCTTGTCATGTCCGATGGCTCTTCGGTGAATGTCTCGCGAAGCAGGAAGGAAGGATTGCTGAAGAAGCTGCAGCCAAACAGACCGTAGACCGGTCGTGGCCAACTACTCACTCAAAAAGTATAATTCCGGTTGTTTTCCGCCAGTTACTGGTTATGGCTCGGATGAGGGCTCATGGCGAATTAGTTTTGTTTAAAATTAATTTGAAATGAAAAAAATAATCATCGTGCTGCTGGCTGCGGTATTCTGCGCCGTCAGCAATTCTGCGGATGCGCAGACTTCGGATAAGGCGGTTTTGCTGAATGCTTACACAATCGGGATGGATCGTGCGGCGGTGAAGGCAACCAGGGATCTTTGGGCCAGGGTCGGTGACAAAAAAAATGAGGCCTGGTACAAGCTGCCAAAAGGGTACCTGGCAACATATGAGGAAGAGGGAGTGGAAAGCAGGCACGTTTATGACCAAAAAGGAAAATGGTTGTATTCGATGATGACTTACCAGGAAGACCATCTGCCGGCAGAGGTAAGGAAGGAAGTGAAAAGCAACTATTATGACTATTCAATCGTCTGGGTAAAGGAAGTGAAGGAGGGGGATGACGATGTATATGTGGTGCACCTGGAAAGTAAGACGGAATGGAAGGACCTGTCGGTTCAGGATGGGGAAATAAAGGTGCTGAGGTCGTTCTGTAAGCAATAAATGACTTGGAAACAGGGCTTTGTGACGAGGCTCGGGGTTTCGGTTCCAAACGGCCGCGGAGGGTGAGCAGACCTGAAGCGGCCTTCTTTTTAGCAAGGGCACACCGCAGCAGCCGGCTTTTGGTCAGCAGCGCGACATTGCAAGTCCAGATTATTTAGTGTAAATTTGCGGTTCGCTTGCGCAAAAAGTCCGCAAGCGCCATCTAATTAATTATGAGCCGTAAAGGAAAAGTCCTGGTAGCGATGAGTGGCGGTATTGACAGTACCGTTACGGCTCTCATGTTGCATGATGAAGGCTATGAAGTTGTAGGCATCACCATGAAGACATGGGATTACGCAAGTGCAGGAGCATCAAAGAAAGAGACAGGATGTTGCAACGTGGATAGCTTTAATGATGCCCGTATGGCCGCGGTGCAGCATGGCTTTCCGCATTTTATACTGGACATCCGGGAAGAGTTTGGGGGATTTGTCATCGATAATTTCGTCGACGAATACCTGGCAGGCCGTACCCCTAATCCCTGCGTACTTTGTAATACGCATATCAAATGGCGGGCCCTGCTGAAGAGAGCCGATGCTATGGATTGTGAGTTTATCGCAACAGGACATTACGGCCAGATCCGTCAGCATACGAATGGCCGGTATACCGTTGCAAAAGGGCTTGACGAGACAAAAGATCAGAGTTATGTGCTGTGGGGTTTGCAACAGGATCTGCTGGGCAGGACGCTGTTGCCGCTGGGGCCTTATCGAAAGACGGAGATCCGGCAGATGGCGTTGGACTACGGTTACCCCGAGCTGGCAAAAAAAGCCGAGAGCTATGAGATCTGTTTTGTACCGGACAATGATTACCGTGGATTTTTACGACGCCGCGTAGAGGGTCTCGAAGAAAAAGTAATGGGCGGGAATTTTGTAGATAAGAACGGGAATATTCTCGGGCAGCATAAAGGGTATCCTTTTTATACGATCGGGCAGCGTAAGGGTCTTGACATTACGTTTGGCAGGCCGGTATATGTGACCGGGATCCAGCCCGAAACAAATACGGTTGTACTGGGAGACGAGGTTGACCTTGACCGGCAGGAAATGATGGTCGGGAAGATCAATATGATGAAGTACGATGCGATCACGCCGGGAATGGAGGTCATAACCAAGATCCGTTATAAGGATGCCGGTGGTCTGAGTAACCTTTACCCGGAAGGGGACAAGGTAGGCGTACGGTTCTACGAAAAAGCTAAAAGCATCGCGCCGGGTCAGAGTGCTGTCTTTTATGAGGGAGATGAAGTGGTAGGCGGGGGAATTATCCAGCGGACTGTCCCGGTTGTATAATTTAAAGGGGCAATAAATAAGTCGATAATACGTTACAATCCGGGGAGTTATACATCTTCCCGGATTTTTATTTTACAGATATGAAAAATCGACTAAGTCTCCTTCTTACGCTCATCGCTGCAGTAGTCGTAATCAGCTGTAAGAAAACCGTTGACTACAGGAAGACCGCTGATTTTGCGGGTGATCCGGCGGATTATTTTCTGTCTATGCAAGTGGGTAAGTATGCTACATACCGGTTGGATTCCCTCACGTTTTACTTTTACGGTCAGCTGGATACGACAACAAGTTACCTGGCCAAGGATTCCGTGGAAAAGTCCTTTATCGACGGGTCAAATAATCAGGCCTGGCTGGTCACCCGTTATTTGAGCGATCTTTCAGGGTCTTCATGGACTGCAAGCCAGACTTATACGGTGACGCCTTCGACTCAGCAGGTGTGGGTGACAGAGAATAATCTGCGCTATCTCAAATTAGCTTCCCCTATCACCGAGGGGCTTAGCTGGCCGGGGAATAGCGCGCTGCCATATGCTCCATTCCAGGACTTTTTCGACTTTAGCGATGACTCGCACCTGAGCCTGGGGGCATGGGATTATACTTACCAGGATGTGGCACAGCCATATACGCTGGGGGGTACCAAATACGACAGTACAGTGACCGTATTGCAGGCAAGCGACTCGATCAATGTTCCGATCGTTGACCCGAAGTCTTTTGCTTCAAAGACCTATTGGATCGAGACCTATGCAAAACATATAGGGCTGGTTTACCGGCATACGGCCATGTGGGAGTATCAGCCGCCGACGCCAAATGGATCACAGACGGGGTATAAGATTGGGTTTGAGATGACGATGACATTGATCGATCATAATTAGGAATGGGGCGGTGCTGCGGAGATTGGAGCGCAGCATCAGCGGATGAAGCGGGCTGCAAACATAGTATCGGCGCGATCATCATATCCTTTTATATTCTCCATTTTATCTTGTTTCAGGCCATGAGTAGTATCCCGGATAAGGGCGGCCATCTCTTCATTTTCCTTTTTAAAGACGGAGCAGGTACTGTATACGAGCCAGGCGCCCGGTAACAGACGGGGAGCGATATGGCCGATGATCTTTTTTTGAATCCCGGCATACTGGGCGATCTTTTCAGGGTTAAAGAACCAGAGCTCTTCGGGGGTACGGCTCCAGGTGCCGCTGCCGGTGCATGGGACGTCAGCAAGGATGAGGTCGGCGTTTGCCGCTGCATCGGGGGGATAGCTGCGGGTAAGGTCCGTGAGGAAGGCCTGGTAGTTCTTAATACCGGCTTTGGCGAAGCGGCTGCGGAGATTGCGAAGAATGGAATCGCGGATATCGGATACGGTGATGTTGAGCTCGGGGTAGAGGTCGTGGACAAGGATGGATTTACCCCCGGATGCGGCACAGGCGTCCCAGAAGAATTCGGGAATAGTTCCTACTTGCAAAAAAACCGCGATACGCTGGGAGCTATAGTCCTGTACGACAACCTCCTGGTCAGGAGTAAAGTATTCCTCGACATTAAAACCATTGGGCAGGCGAAAAGTAAAAGGAGGGATAAAGGTCGCGGAAGCTTTTGACAGACCCAGCTGTTGGCGAACAGTCTGTTCCTGGCCGGGGCGGACACGCAGGAAAAGATCGGGCTGGCGAAGAAAGGACAGACAGAAGGCTTCGTGGTCGATGCCGGCGGAGAGCTCCTCCTTCCAGGGAAAGATATCTGTCACGCGAAAGCCCGCGCCCATCGGTTGGGTTTGAAAGAAAGCTATCTTTTCGTTTAACGGCAGAGCAACTTTTTCGTCATATTCCGGTCTGAAGTATAGCAGGAACTCTGAGGGCTGATCATTGCAGAGAAAGAGGCCGGCGAGCATACGGTCTTCGGCCGACAGCCCTTTAACAGCATGCCCAAGACGGTAGAAGCCATACACCAGGGTACTAAGGAGCCTGCGATCCCGGGAGCCCATTTGTTTGTTGTCTCGGAAATAGCTCTTCAGCCATGCATATAGGGGCATCTCACCCTGGTAGGTGTCGATGATCTGTAGCGCGTAACGAAGCTGGTTATCGAATTTCACTATAGCTCGAGCAATGCTTTCACCGGATCTTTTCCAAACAGCAGCTGATCGGGATTCTCCAGCAATTCCTTGATGCGTACGAGGAAGCTGACAGATTCACGGCCGTCGATGACGCGGTGGTCATAGCTGACCGCCAGGTACATCATAGGACGAACGACTATCTGTCCGTTCACGACCACGGCGCGATCTTCGATCTTGTGCATGCCGAGAATGGCGGACTGCGGAATATTGATGATCGGTGTGGACATCAGGCTTCCAAATACGCCGCCATTGGTAATAGTAAAGGTTCCACCCTGCATCTCTTCCATGCTGAGCTTGTTGTCACGGGCCTTGGTTGCCAGCTCGACGACTTTCTTTTCTATGTCGGCCATGCTGAGACTTTCGGCATTGCGGATGATAGGCACGACAAGTCCTTTGGGAGCGGAAACGGCTATGGAGATATCGCAATAATCGTGATAGACAAGCTCATCGCCGTCGATGTATGCGTTGACAGCGGGCCATTCCTGCAGGGCATAACAGGTAGCTTTTGTAAAGAAGCTCATAAAGCCCAGGTTGACTCCATGCTTTTCTTTGAATTTGTCTTTGTATTTCGCGCGGAGTGCCATGACGGCGCTCATGTCCACTTCGTTGAAGGTGGTGAGCATGGCCGTGGTATTCTTGGCTTCCACGAGACGGCGGGATATCGTCTTGCGGAGGTTGCTCATCTTCTCACGGCGATCTGCACGGGTAAAGAGCTCTTTACCCGGAGTACGGCCGGGATGGGCCAGTGCTTCGAGGACGTCATTCTTCAGGATCTTACCGCCTGTGCCGGTAGGAGTAATGGAGCCTGCGTCGATCTTTTTATCGGATATGATAGCGGCTGCTACAGGAGTAGCCTTGATATCAGTAGGTATGGAAGTTACCGGACCTTGTGCAGCGGCGGTGGCCGTTGCAACGGGAGCCTTGGCGGCGGGGGCTGAGGAGCCATTGGAAGAGGATGCGGCGGCCGGGGCCTGGGCGGCGACGGAAGCCGGGGCGCTGCTGCCTGCGGGGCGCGCGGCGGTCTCGTCGATCCGGGCTACGACATCCCCGATCTTCAGGGTATCCCCTTCTTTGCCTACTGTCTTCAGTACGCCTGCTTTTTCTGCGTTGACCTCGAATGTTGCCTTTTCACTTTCCAGCTCTGCAATTACTTCATCACGTTCAACATACTGTCCTTCCTGTTTGAGCCATTTTACCAGCGTTACTTCGCTGATAGATTCGCCTACTGCCGGAACTTTTATATCGATCATTTAATCCTCCTTCTCCCCTCTGGGAGTTGTGTTTATTAAAAATATTTTTCTCCGGCGCCCCGCTTATCAGTCGGCTGCCGGGTTGCTGTATATTAATTAAATGCTGAATGCCGTTTCGATGATCTCTGCCTGCTCCTGCGCATGAACCTTCGAATAACCGGTAGCCGTTGCTGCGCTGGGCTGGCGGCTGATGACACCGTAATTGATGCTCTTCAGGTTCATTTGCAGAAAGGACGCGGCTCCCATATTGAGAGGCTCTTCCTGTACCCAGAACCAGGTGGAAGCCTGGCTGTATTTTTTGTACAAAGCCTCCAGCTGTTGCACAGGCAGTGGATACAGTTGCTCGAGGCGAACTATAGCCACGTCTTTCCGATTGTCTTTCTGCTGACGCTCGGCCAGATCGAAATAAACTTTACCGCTGCAAAAGAGTACTTTCTTCACCTGGCGCGCGTCGTTTACAAAGGCATCGTCGATCACCTCTTTAAATCCTCCGGCAGTAAACTCTTCCATCTTCGAGTAGGTGCCGGGGTAACGTAGGGTACCCTTCGGCGCGAAGTTGACCATGGGCTTTCTGAAAGGCCACGCCAGCTGACGACGGAAGGCATGGAAAAGATTAGCGGTCGTAGTGATATCGGTAACGATGATATTCCATTCGGCACACATTTGCAGGAACCGCTCCATCCGGGCGGAGCTATGCTCAGGGCCTTGTCCTTCATAACCGTGGGGCAACAGCAGGGTGACGCTGTTCATACGCTGCCATTTCTGTTCGGCGGCAACGATGAACTGGTCGATAATGATCTGGGCGCCATTGCTAAAGTCCCCGAATTGTGCTTCCCACATGACCAGGGCATTGGGATTAGCCAGTGAATAGCCATATTCAAAGCCAAGGACCGCATATTCGCTGAGCAAAGAGTTATAGATCCTGAACTGACCTTTTGCATCGGGCAGACGGCTGAGGCGATTGTACAGTTCGTCAGTGTTTTCATCGCGCAGGACGGCATGGCGGTGGGAGAAAGTTCCCCGCTGGACGTCCTGGCCGCTCATACGGACATCCTTTCCATCCAGCAGCAGGCTTCCATAGGCAAGCAGCTCGCCTGTAGCCCAGTCGACCTTCCCTTCTTCGGCAAAGAGCTTGACTTTATCCTGGAGTAGCTTTTCTATCTTCCGGAGAGGTTTGAAGTTCTCAGGCCAGATCATGATAGCATCGAAGATCTTCTTAAAATCCGCTTCGGTGATAGCCGTGACCGGAGACTGATCGAAGTCGTTGCCGGTGGCCTTCCGGAGGCTCTGCCACCAGAGGTCCGGTTTCTGATAGGTATACGGCAGTGGGTTTTGTTTGACCTCATCGAGTCTTTCCTGCAGGTCGGCCCAGAATTTCTTTTCCATTTCTTTCGCCAGCTCAAGTACATCCGCTTCTCCATTCTGAGTCAGGAACTGCTGGTACATTTCCCGGGGATTGGGATGCTGATCAATGAGGGCGTACAGATGTGGCTGAGTAAATTTCGGGTCATCGCCTTCGTTGTGACCATGACGACGATAGCAAACCAGGTCGACGAAAACATCAGCATTGAACTCCTGCCGGTAGCGGGTGGCTATCTCGGCGCATTTTACCACGGCTTCTGCATCGTCGCCGTTGACGTGTAACACAGGAGCCTGGACGGTAGCCGCCAGTGAGGTACAGTAATCAGAGCTGCGGGCGTCATCGAAGTCGGTGGTAAAACCGATCTGGTTGTTGATGACGAAGTGCATGGTACCTCCGGTGTAATATCCTTTCAGCTTGCTCATCTGCAGCACTTCATATACAATACCCTGACCTGCAACAGAGGCGTCGCCATGGATCAGGATAGGAAGGATCTTATCATAATCGCTTTCATATAACACGTCCGCTTTGGCGCGTGCGAAACCTACCACTGCCGGATTTACCGCTTCGAGGTGGGAAGGATTGGGCATGAGCTTCAGGTGAACGGTCTTACTATTGGGCGTCTGTACTTCACTGCCATAACCCAGGTGATATTTTACGTCGCCGCTGCCCATGGTCTGATCCATTTTGGCAGTCCCTTCGAACTCGCTGAAGATCTGTTCGTAGGTTTTGCCCATGATATTGGCCAGCACGTTGAGGCGGCCGCGGTGGGCCATGCCGATGACCACTTCCTGCACGTTGTGATCTGCGGCAACGTTGATGATGGTGTCAAGGGCAGGAATGGTGGCTTCACCGCCTTCCAGGGAAAACCGTTTCTGACCGATGTATTTGGTGTGAAGGAACTTCTCGAACATAACACCCTGGTTGAGTTTTTCCAGGATGCGGCGTTTCTTCTCCAGGGGAAGAGGGTTCAGAAAATTCTTCTCCATTTCGGTGGTAAGCCAGTCGATCTTTTTTTGATCGCTGATATATTTGAACTCTATGCCAACATGGTCAGCATAGGTCTTTTGCAGATGGGAGAGTATTTGCCGGAGGGTGGTCGTACCCAGTCCGATGAGGTTACCGGCAAAGAAGTTCTTGTCCATGTCCTCTTCCGTAAAACCATAGAAGGCAAGGTCCAGATTGGCGCCGCGGTCTTTTCGGGGACGGATGGGATTGGTTTTGGCGAGTAGGTGGCCCTTGTTGCGATAGCCGAGAATGAGGCGATAGGCGCCCAGTTCCTTCTTCCAGTCAACACCATCGGCAGTGGTCAGGGTCCGGGAAGTACCGCTGGCGCCAGATCCGTTGGCAGTGGCCGTACTTGCGCTGCCATTACCATTGATTGGCAAAGAATTAGTTAGCGCAGACCTGCCTTGGGAAACTGCGAAATCAAACCCTTCAAAAAATTTCCTGAACTCGGGATCCACGGTATCGGGGTTCTTCACAAAATCCTGGTAGAGTCCCTCGATATAGGCTGGATGAGAATTAGTTATAAAAGAATAGTCCTTCATAGAAGTTCTGTTGAAAATGGCCCACAAATATCGCTCAAAATTAATCAAGGAACGGGAGGATTTTGATGGATTTTACCATTTATTTGATATTTAACGACATGAGTAGGGTGGACGGGGTTTCGGGGGTCCCGTAAAGCCGGATAAGGGAGGACGATTAGGGCCAATTTGAGGATTTTAACCTATTTCCCTGAATTTGACGATTTCAAATTTGGTGATTCCGGCAAATGGTTCTACTTTTGCCGTCCTAAAAATGTCGAGTTCATGGCAAATCATAAGGCAACCAAAAAAGATGTAAGGCAAGCTGAAAAGCGCAGAGATCGTAACCGTTACAACGGTAAAACTACCCGTAACGCGATCCGTGATCTGAGAGCGGTCAAGGGGCAGAAGGAAGCAGGGGAGCAGCTGCCTGAAGTAGCTTCTATGATCGACAAGCTGGCTAAAAAGGGCGTTATTCACAAAAATAAGGCAGCGAACCTGAAAAGTAAGCTGGCCAGAAAGGTGAATGCGTTAGCTGTTGCTGCCAAATAGTCGTTGGCCTGCTGGCTATCTGGAATTAGAACGTATTTGTAAAATAGTTTGTTGAAAAAGCATCCTTAATAAGGATGCTTTTCTATTTTGCGGTCCTTATGAGAAAATATTCAGCTCTTTTGCTCCTGGTTTGTTCCTTTTCCGGCTCCGGGCGGTCCCAGTCCCTTCCAACGCCTTTCGAACAGTCCGCAGGTCGTCGCTCCGCCACTTATTTCGAGTGTATCGACTTCTATAAACAACTGGACAAGCAATCTGCCCTGTTATCCATAAAGGAAATGGGCATGAGCGATGCCGGGTATCCCTATCATGTCGTGCTGTATTCCAATGACGGGGTCACAGACCCCGCTGTATGGCATCAAAAGGGGAAGGTGGTATTCCTTATCAACAATGGCATCCATCCCGGAGAACCCGACGGCATAGACGCAAGCATGATGCTGCTTCGGGACCTGGTGACAAAAAAGTTACATCTGCCGGACAATATCGCCCTGGCGGTGATCCCCCTCTATAATATTGGCGGAGCTTTGAACCGGACCTCTTTTTCCCGGGTCAACCAGGATGGCCCCGAAGCCTACGGTTTCCGCGGAAATGCGCAAAATCTCGACCTCAACCGGGATTTTACCAAATGTGACAGCCGGAATGCCCGGTCTTTTGCCCGGATCTTTCATTGGGTGAACCCGGATATCCAGGTCGACAACCACGTCAGTGATGGGGCCGATTATCAATATACGATGACCTTGCTGAGCTCCCAATGGAATAAGCTTGGTGGGGAGCTGGGGACCTTTCTGCACGACGTATTTCAACCGGCCCTGTTTGCGGGTATGGAAAAAAAGGGATGGGGTATGACGCCTTATGTGGATTTTGAGCAGGGTAATCCGGGCAGGGGTTGGGAAGGCTTTTATGATGAGCCAAGATATTCCAGTGGTTATGCAACTTTATTTCATACGATAGCTTTCATGCCGGAGACACATATGCTAAAGCCTTTTAAGGATCGGGTGCGATCGACCTATGCGCTGATGGTTACGATGATCGAACAGGCTTCTTTACATGGCGCCGAGGTGCTGGAAAAAAGGAAGCAGGATCTTGCCAGCGACCAGCAAAGCACCCGCCTTGGGCTGGACTGGAAGGTAGATACGGCACGTTGGGACATGCTCTCCTTCAAGGGGTATGAGGCTGATCACAAACCCAGTGCAGTTACGGGAATGCCGCGTTTGTACTATGATCATTCGCGCCCTTTTGAAAAGCCGGTGAGGTTCTACAATTATTTTACGGCAGATGTCTTTGCAGCGGTGCCTGCTGCTTATATCATTCCGCAGGGCTGGCATTCGGTAACTGACCTGCTGGAGCTCAATGGAGTTAAGATGCGTCGGCTGACAAAGGATTCTGTAGTGAAGGTGACGACATATCATATTTCGGATTATAAGGCATCCCCCAGGGCTTATGAAAAACATCATAAGAATACGGGGACTACGGTGGTCAGCGATGTCGAGCCGATACAGTTCCTGCGGGGGGATTATGTGATCTCTACCAGTCAACCCGCCAGGCGCTTCCTCGTAGAGATGCTGGAACCGACGGGGGATGATTCCTATTTCGCCTGGAATTTCTTCGATGCCATCTTACAGCAGAAAGAGGGCTATAGTGCTTACCGGTGGGAAGATGTAGCGGGCCCCTGGCTTTCGGAACACCCCGAGGTGAGAGCTTTACTGGAGGAAAAGAAAAAGTCAGACAGCGTATTTGCAAAACGCGCGGGAGCGCAGCTGGACTTTGTGTATAAGCATTCGCCCTGGTATGAACCGGCACATTTGCGTTATCCGGTGTATCGGGTCGATTGATCGGTTAAAAGTGGTTTGTTGCGGCCGGTGCCGCAACAAACCATTATTGGGATGTCTTATTAGAACCTTCTGTCACCGCCGCGATCGCCGCCTCTGTCACCGCCGCGATCGCCGCCTCTGTCACCGCCGCCGCCGCCAGGACGATAGCCGCCGCCGCCACCGGGGCGATAGCCACCACCTCCGCCGCCGCCGCGATAACCGCCGCCACCGCCACGATCGTCACGCCCACCGCGATCATCACGTCCGCCGCCACCGCCGCGGCCGCCTCTGTCATCACGACCACCGGGACCACGACCACCGCCGCCTCTGTTCTGTTCGTCGGCTTCTTTTACAGCCATTTTCTTGCCACGGATAGAAGCGTTGTCAAGTGTTTCGATAGCCTGGCGGGCTTCCGTGTCATCCGGCATGTCTACGAACCCGAAGCCTTTACTTTTCCCTGTTTCCCTGTCCATCACAACTTTCGCGAAATTCACTGCGCCATACAATTCGAACATCTCTTTCAGGTCTACATCATCAAAATCATAAGGAAGACCTGCAACAAAAAGCTTCATGCCGATAGATTTAAGAGGTAAAATTACAAAGATTAAAACTATATATTCTAATTATCTAACAATAAGTTCGACTAAATTTTCCACTATTACGCCGATTCCTTACCTGGTTTTGCAACCTCCGCTTCGCTCAATATTTACTCCCCGGTCTTCGGTGTAAAAGAATCCTCAGATAAAAATAGAGTTTTACTACAACATTCCCTAACAATAAATAGAGTATATAGCTTTTTATCCATAGGGGGCGGGAAAAGAAACCCCTTACGCTAAATGTTTAGTCGAGTCATTTGCTAGATTGCTAAAACCTTTTATGATCGGGCGCCCGGGGAGACCGGCAAAGCGTCAGCGGGCCTGGGATTTGCAGACTTTTTTGATCATTAACCTATAAACCCTCCGGCGGTGGTTAGCCGGTCATTTAGCTATGGCAAAAGAAATCAAACGCATCCCCGTGACAGATCAGGAACAGGCGGCTATTATCATCAATAGGCTGAGCCAGGAATATGATATGAAACAGGATACGACCCGGCATCAGTTTCATGTTGCAAATGATCGGTATGCGGCGTATTATGATGCGGAAGAGGGGGCTGTAAAGCTCGAGGTCATACATCCCTCGGTCACGGAAGAGGAGATAAGGGAGTTTTTAATGGAGTTTCCGCCATTTTTTTGATATCTATTGATTAACAATATTTTGCATTTTTATTTATACAATATTACCATGAAAATCCTAAATACAATTCTTGAATTTCATGGTAATCGTTAGCTTTGTATATGATTCGGAGAGACTTAGTGTCACATATTAACATACTATTAAAGGAATTCCCGGCAGTAGCCTTATTAGGTCCCAGGCAGGTTGGTAAGACCACTCTAGTCAAAGGAATTGCCGAAAACCAACCCCACAAACCAATTTATTTTGATCTGGAAGATGATGCGGACCTGAACCGGTTAAAAGATCCAGGATTCATTTTCAATCAATATCAGGACAACTGCATAGTATTAGATGAAGTACAGCGCATGCCAGAGTTGTTTACTTTATTACGCCCGGCTATAGATAAACATCGTCAGCCTGGTCGTTTTATTCTCACAGGCTCCGCTTCGCCAGCCTTTGTCAAGGGTGTCTCGGAGTCTTTAGCAGGGCGCATCGCATTTACAGAACTGGCTCCGGTTAATTTACTCGAAGCTATTAACAGCAAACTAAGTCAACAAAAACATTGGTTCCGCGGTGGGTTTCCTTTGGCATTGACAGCTTCAAACGATGAAGCATTTCGACGGTGGGCGGAAAACTTTATTCGTACTTACATTGAAAGGGATTTATCATTTTTATTTGGTGTATCCCTTTCGGAAAAAGTCATTCGAAATTTTCTATACATGCTGGCTGCCCAACAAGGGGGAATATGGAATGCAGAAAGTTATGCGCGGGCATTGGGAGTAAATGCCAATACAGTGAAACGGTATTTGGAATTTCTGGAAGGTGCATTTTTGGTAAGGCAGCTTAATGCCTGGTATGTCAATGCTACAAAACGTCTGGTAAAAGCACCCAAAATATATTTAAGAGATAGCGGATTGCTGCATATTTTGAATCGCGTTCCTTCTTCTAAACAATTACCGTTGCAACTCATTGTTGGGGCATCCTGGGAAGGATATGTTATTGAGCAGGTGAGCCAATTAAAGCCTGAACATATTGATCTATATTATTACCGAACGCACAATGGTGCGGAATGTGATCTGTTGCTTGTAAGTGGTTTACGGCCTGTGATGGCAGTGCAGATCAAGTATTCCTCGAATCCTTCGGTATCGAGGGGGTTTTATACGGTGATGGATGATTTGAAATTGGATAGGGGGTTTGTGATTGTGCCGGAACGGGAAGGATATAAGTTGGATGAGAAGGTGGATGTGGGGGGAATTGAATATTTTTTGACGGAAGTCTTGGATGAGCTGGCGGAGTAGAATCGCCTGCCAATTTTAGATGAAAAAAGCATTGTGTCTATCAGTAGTTAAAATTGTCGCCTCCGTACTCATTTTACAGAGCATCCTCTAACAGAATCAGGGATTGAAAGGCAGCTCGGACAGCAAATGTGGAGACCTGTGGTTGTCTTGCAGAGCATTATCCAGCATAAGATAGATTGAAACGAAGAGGCCTGCGAAAGTCATGGATGGTATGCAAAAACTTACTGAGCTTCATTAGGAGAAAACACCCCTCTCTCACCCCCCCTCCCTCACCTGAAAACTCAATCCCACCGTAGTCCTATTACTCAAAAGATCATATGCACTTGCAACCGCTTCCCCATCGATCCCAAAAACAAGATGAGGATTATGTTCCTTAACCCATCCAACGGCTGCTTCCATTTCTCCAACAGGTGCCGTCACCGTGAAGTTCATTATCTCATTGCCTGTTTTCTCCAAAAATACAAGGGTGACCATGTTCCTTTTGTAGTCATCAAAACGGAACGTGAAGTAGTGAGTAAATGCTTCGTGCCCTTCGTTCCTGAACTGATCCTTCGATTTTTGAAGGAACTTATCAAATCCAACTTTGTCTATGTACTCGCGTGAATAGGTGAAAAGTTGGAGATGGTTATCAGGAACGGCTAAGCCGACTATCTTACTCATGATTGTAATTTACGCTTTTAAAAAGCAAAGCGCCGCATTAATCCCCCTACCCCTGCAGCAAAGTCGAAGTTGACGAGGGGGACATACTACAATCTACTGCTGGCTAGCCTTTTGCGCCAAAGAAAGGAAAAAAGCGATCAATATATTCCTGGCAATAAAACCGTAATAAAATGGTAAAGGCTGGTAATTATTACGCCATGAGCTGTCGCGTAAGTTTCACTTTCAGAAGTTATAATATATTTATATCGAGGCTGAAGGTCTTCAACGCAATTGATAAAGCCGCGGGAAACAGTTGGAGTATTGCTAAGTTTTATTTCGATACAAGCTATCGCTGTTATACCGCTTACCAATACAAGGTCGTTATCATTATTTTATAAAGATACAAAAAACAACCTGGTAAATCCAAACTACAACTTTGGATTTACCAGGTTGCAAAATTTTAAATTGGTAATGAATAAGTCATACCCCTATTAGACCTGACACAAGCCCAACCAGATCATTGCACCACCTTCACCGTACCAGCCCCATTATAAGAATGATACTCCCCATTATACATCGCATCAGCACTAACAGGCCCCATATGATAAGTCCCGGGTGAGACAGCGCGAACAGAATAATAATAGGTCTGATGCAGAGAGGTGGAGTTGACGAAAAGATTAATTCGATCGTCCCGAACATCCAGCGCAGTAGGCGTACTTTCATTCTTGATCCAGTCCATCCCCGGCAGCTCCTTGGTCCGGGGGTTTTCGATCTCAAAGCCAGCCGGCAGCATATCCGTGATGACGACGTTGCTGATGTCGGTACTAAACGTCTTGTCCAAAGAAAGCTGGACGATGATAAGATCGTTTTGCTTGAAGGTATTGCCGCTGATAGGACGTCCATAGCGGTCGAAGAAACGTTTGCGTACTTTGAGATAGCTGTCCTCTTCCTTATAAGCGCCGGTAGCGCTGATGCCCTCTGCTTCCCAGAAATAATAGAGCCGGCCATTGCCTTTGGTCGAAATTTCAACACGCGGGACGGCGGCGCCGGAGCCAGCACCCCGCAGCTCTTTGGTAGACAGATTAACGGGGTTGCCATTACCATCCATAACACCAACGGTACGGCCATCGACCCGCACGTCTGCCGTCGCAGTGCTGCCCGCCGACTGTCTCGCAATTTTGCCAAGACCCAAAAAGCTAAAGGCCAGCTCCTGGGTGGAATACCAGTAACGCGTCTTCAGCTTATTCCTTACATGCTGAGCCATCACAGGGATCTGCGGATTGCCGGGATCTACATCGACCAATACGTCGAGAGCCAGTGATTCATCGCGGATGTCCGAGTAATAGCTGCCGCCGGTCTGCGCTACCGACTCCTCCCCTGCAAACTGCGATGGCAGGAACTCACGGAAGCTCTTCTTGTCCCCCGCCTGGGCATATGCCGCAGCCAGCAAATATTTACAGTCCAGAGCCAGCAGGGCCGGACTGGCTTTATAGTAGTTCATCACACTGACATTGGGCTGACCCGCCAGCGCCAATACATAGAGCCCATAGATGACTTCCTTCGGGACGATCTTCCGGTTCTGGTCTCTGTTGTAGTAATAAGTAATGGTCTCACGATTCCTCAACCGGCTGTTGATATACCCCAGCATAGTACCGATCAGGTTCTTGTCGACATCAAAGCCGGCTTTTTGAGCCTCGACAACGAAGTGAGCCGCATAGATGGTAGCCCACCAGTCCTCTACTTCGCTATTATCCCAAAGCGTAACGGCGCCATTATATAGTTGCCGCATTTTGATCTTCCTTATCGCCTCCTGGATATTGCCGTTGGCAGCCACCCGCTCAGCCGTATTGACATTGGTCTTTCTGACCAGAGCCGCCAGGTCGCCGAAGTAGAGCTGAGGGAATGCGGCCGACACGGTCTGCTCGGTACAGCCGAAAGGATATTCTATCAGCCGGCTAAGATACTGCCCCAATTCGGCCACCGGTGACCGGCTGACCACCAGCTTGTAACCGACACTGGAAGGAATAAAGTCCGCCATATTCCAATCGATCGGCTGACTGTTGCCACCTTGCACCGATCCGCTGCCTGTGATCTTCTGCAAAGGTGCAGAAGGACGGATGCCTATCTCTGTTTCATCCGTAAAGTGCTCGCCCAAAGCATTGACCTCTACCGTGACTTTACCCAGGCCCATTGCCGGAGGCGCTATCAGC
Source organism: Puia sp. (assembly GCA_036499285.1). GTDB lineage: Bacteria > Bacteroidota > Bacteroidia > Chitinophagales > Chitinophagaceae > Puia. Next base: position 257,048 of record DASYEB010000031.1, read on the forward strand.
TGAAACAGCGCCCGCCCCTCGCTGTTGGCCCCGACGCTGACGGTTTGCTGGTCATCCCCAAGCGTTCGCAACGCACCTCCAAGCTTCAGCCGCACCGACGCGCTGGCAGAACTACCCGTAGTATTACTGATCGTCACAGGCATGGTCACCGTATCGCCCGGACTCATAAAACGAGGCAGCGCAGAGCTAAGCACAATAGGATCCGCTACCGTCATCTCAGCCTCCTTCGAGCCAAAGCTTTCATTCTTGTAAGCCACCGCCATCAGCCGCACCTGGCCGGAGAACTGGGGTATGTCGAATTCGAATTCCGCCTCCCCGCTGCCATTGGCCTGGGCTATGCCGCTCCAGTAGGAGACGATCTTTATACGCTTGGCCGGCATCGGATTGACGCGCTTCTTCATGTCGCTTTCTCCGTCACCACCCGTACTGCTCAGACTTGGTCTGACTTCCGGCAGCAATAATGGATAGAGGTCATAGCCATTGACCTCGAGGGCGCGTTTGGCATAGAAGTGATCATAAGGGTTCGGCGTTTCAAAGTCGGAAACCTGTAACACGCCATTGTCCACTGCAGCCAGGGTAACCATACTACCAGGCGCAGCTTTTACCCTGACCTTTTGGTGAGTATGCGACCGCACCGAAGCCTGGGCCGTGATCTCCACGGGGATCTTTCTTTCCTTCGCCTCCACTTTCACCGATTGAAATCCATGAGCGACCGTCAGCGGAATATCCGACAGCTCGTGCGGTTTGATCAGGGTTGCAGTAATATAAACATTGGGAATGTCGTCGACCGTAAGAGGCAGGTTAAGGGAAGCGGTCCGTTTGTCTACATTGACATATTGATATGAAATGACTTTATCGGTCTCCATTGTCACCAGCATACGCCCGCTAAACGGCGTTTTGAACAAAGCTTTTACGCTTTCTCCCGTATAATAGCTGGATTTTTCCAACGCGATCTCGATATGGCCCTCGTTGTTAACGTCGAAAGAATTGTTGTCTCCGCCCCAGCTGCCATAGCTGTAAAAGCTTCTGCTCACATAGCTGTTGGACCCCGGTACCGATACCCGCAGCTCATAGTCCCCGGGGGATCGGGGTATAAAAGAATATCTGGTACTCTCACCGCTGACGCTGACCATGCCCGAGCTAAGAAGCTTCTCTTCTTTCTGGGACTCATAACGGAAATAGTTGCCGCTCTTTGTCAGTACGGTACGATATTCATGTTTGATGACCTCTACCTTTGCCGAAATGCCATTCAGCACCCGTTGGTTACGATCCAGCGCGATGATGGGGAACTGCACGGCCTGGTTGAGCGCATAGTAGGAAAAACCATCATCGGCCACCCCGAAGAAAACAGCCTGGGTAAAGATATCGACCGAGGTGCTGCGGCTGACAGGCCGACCCGTTTCATCAAAGACAGTAGCATAGAAAGTAGCCTGCAGCAAACCAATGTTTTTATATAGTTCGGGAACCTCGTATTTCTCGACAGCATTTCCCTGGTCATCGGTCTTCCCCTCGCGATCGGCCTTGTCAAAGGAGACATTGTTATCGGAAAGGCTGAAGTCGAAGCCCTGGTAATTTTTTGGACTGAAGGCTCTCCGTTTGACCTGGATCTCACATTCGTAATTCCTGTTGGCTGCCGGTGGTCCGAAGAAGTTGACAGCATGGATGCTGAGACGGGAGATGTCGCCTGCCTCCAGGGAAGTCTTATCCAGCTTAGCCGTGACCTTGATCCTGTCGGGGACGAATTCTTCTATACGGAAAGGCTGGGTCGAGAGCAGAACGTCATTCGAAGTATATACTTCCAGTGAATAGGTCCCGGTAATGGCAGATTCAGCAATGTCGACATTCCCTTCCAGCGACCCCTGCGCATTCAGCGTTTTACGGAAGGTTTTCAATTCCTTCCCATTGGGGAGAAGGAATTTCAGCTTGACAGGCAGCTCCCCGGGAGACTTCCACTGCCGGTCGCGAACGATAACGGAGAAGTTGACTTTCTCCCCCGGCCGGTAGATATCGCGTTCAGGATAGATAAAAGCGTCCAGCCCGGAGGTATTGCTGCGGGCGCCGCCAACTTCGAAACGGGAGGTATTGACGCGGGTAGTGCCAAAAGGAAGGTAGTTGAAGTCTTCTGCCGATTTAGCAATGATCATTGCCGGCCGGAAGCCGGCAAATTCTTTACGAGTGTACGTGATCTCGGCAACCCCTTCGGCGCCGGTAGCACCTGTTCCCAGCAGTTGGTTATTGGCGCCATAAGCCATGATAGTGACCCCGGGCAGAGCAGCAGCCGTCTTGATGGAGTTGGCGAAGACCAGGATCTTTTCCTTTCCTTCTTTTGCGATGAGACCAATGTCGGAGAGAGAGACATATCGCCTGTCGCTGATCCAATAGTCTTTTGTGGAGCGGATCATAACATGATAGATGCCTTTGAACTCCGGCAGCTTGTCGGCAATGCTGAGATTCAGAAGACGGCCATTCCCGTTGCCACTCTTTTGTAAGCTGCGGGTATCCACTTCCTGCTCGTATACCACATCGCCAAGAACGGCGCCGGTATTGTCGTCGCCAGCGTAATATCCGCCGCTATTTCCTTCTTCACCGTCCCCATCATCGCTGCCGGTTCGGCGGGAGGTAGTGGTTTCCTTCGGGTAGTAGCTATATTGCTGCGCCATCAGCAGGTTGTTTTCATAGATCTTTGAAACGATAACTTTGACGCGCGGTACATTGATGATCTTTACTTCAATATTCTGAGCCCCTTTGCCCGAAAGATAGACGCCCTTGCTATTGGCAAAGCTGATGGAAGGAGCCAGCTCGCCAAAAGTGATGTTGGTAGTATATTCCTCATGTAAGACCCCACCGATACGGCCACGCATCCCCCTGGTCAGTGTCAGGGCATAGCTTTTCGACTGGTCGAAGTTGTCGCTTTTGATAACAAAGCCGTCATCAGCGGCCTCTACGGTGAATTTCACCGCGGGATTGAAAGAGACATTGGCCGCAAGTCCATTGGCAGGAACCTGCTGGCTGGTCTGAACATGGATCGATCCCGTAGTCCCATCGTGTTCGGTAGTAACTTCGTTGACGGTAAGCACAAAAGGAGAAGGGATGGAAGAGGTCATCGAGATCTTATCCTTCAGTCCGTTGGTGCCGCCTTCGGGTAAAAGGCCTTTGTCAATTGAAATATTCGCATCGAGGGTCTTGTCTTCTGCCTTCAGGCTGAGCAGGCGAAGGGAGATGCGATCCGATGCGGAAAGGGTCTGAAACGTATAATTAACGGGCTGACCGCCAATCTGGATCGTCAGCTTGTCTTTTAAAGAGCCGGGATTAACCGGATAGTTAAATTGCAGGTCGATCTGGGGTATGGCTGTGCTGCTGTTCTCGTCCTGCAGCACCCAGGTTGTATTGGTATTGTCGAGCTTGAGCTCCGGCGTATGAAAGACCAGATCTTCGGCTTTTTTTATGCGGCCGAACTTGCTGAATTGAAGGATATCGCTTTTGAGTGTTGCTTTAAAGGTCGTAGCAGGCGGCAAAGGCTGAGAAGGAGAGAATATGAGCTCGTCCGGATGCTCCCACCGAAAACGGCCCGGGATCTTTGGTTCGAAAGACACATATTGAGTAGAATCCCACTGATCGAGCAGGGAGTCTTTGACCAGTGATTGGTCAAACCGGAAGACCAGGTTGCCCAGCGTTGGCACTTCATCCCGGGCATTCGTGTAGTCAAGGCTAACCAGGCTACGATTACAGGATATAAAGAACAGAGTTGAAAGGGCGATCGTCAGTAGGGCGATTATGCCGGAAAATTTACGCATAAGGGGGTCTGATAAGAGTTTGTCAGAGCCGAGCACAGCGAAGGCTGGCCGAAGGCCCATAAATTTGATATTGAGCGCCAGGGTCCATTTTTTGTCCAAAGGACCCGAAGCGCTCATAAACACTGTTAAGGTATAAAAAAACCAGTTCTTTTGCTTGCGCGCAATTAAAGAAAGTATGAAATTAGTGGGAAGCTAAGGAGGATGTGAAGATTGCATATAGTGGAAATAAATTCCATAATGAAATTACATAACTGGAAGGGCCCGATTTCATTATTGCGTTCTCAGAAAAAAATTTATATTCAAAGTAATTTTTTTCTGAGAACAATCGCAAGTGAACGTATGATAAGAATTTGTTAATTACATTTTATTGCCGAAATTACCGGAAAACCATGAGATGGAAAAGGTGGATGAAGGTCAGTGTGATCAGCGTAACCAGCGCTTTTATTCTTTTTCTCCTGTTGAACTGGCTGTTTCCCCTACCCGACCGGGTAGAATATTCGACTATCGTCACTGACGATAAGGGAGCCGTCGTACATGCCTTCCTCACCCGCGACCAGCAATGGCGGATGAAGACCGAGCTAAACGAGATCTCGCCCTTGCTGCGCAAGACTATTGTCGAAAAAGAAGATCGGTATTTCTATCGCCATCCCGGTGTCAATCCACTGGCAATGGTCCGGGCTTTTGCCAAAAATAGCTGGAGGATGCACCGTACTTCCGGCGCCTCTACGATCACAATGCAGGTGGCGCGTGCGCTGGAGCCAAAGAAACGCACCTACTGGAACAAGCTGGTGGAAGTCTTCCGGGCCTTCCAGCTGGAATGGAAATATAGCAAGGACGAGATCCTGCAGCTTTACCTGAACAAAGTTCCCTATGGAGGCAATATCCAGGGCGTAAAATCGGCTTCCATCCTTTATTTTTCCAAAAACCCCGATCACCTGTCCCTGGCGGAAATAACAGCCCTGTCGATCATCCCCAACCGGCCTTCCTCGTTAGTAATGGGGAAGAATAATGACCGGATCGTCGAACAACGCAACAAATGGCTAAAAAAATGGGCCGCGGAAGGCGTTTTTACGCATCAGGAGATAGCCGATGCACTGGCCGAGCCGCTGACCGCAAGGCGGGGAGCCGTGCCCTCTTTTATTCCCCAGTTGGCCTGGAAGCTGAAGAGAAGAGGCGATCCGATCATCCACACGACTATTGAGATGAACAAACAGCTGAAGATTGAAAAGCTGGTAAAAGATTATTCGCGCACGCTGGCGTTGAAGAATATCCGCAACGCGGCGGTGATCGTGCTGGATAACCAAACACATCGCATCGTCACCTATGTAGGAAGCGCAGACTTCCGCGATTCATTGGATGGCGGGCAGGTAAATGGCGCGGCAGCGATCCGTCAGCCGGGCAGCACCCTGAAGCCGCTGTTGTATGGTTTGTGTATCGATGCCGGGCTGCTGACACCCAAAATGACGATTACCGATGTGCCGGTCAACTATGAAGGGTATGCGCCGGAGAATTATGACCGCAGGTTCAATGGTTATGTGACGATGGAGTATGCGCTGGAGCATTCGTTGAATATACCGGCAGTAAAAAGCCTGAAAAGACTCGGCAAGGATAAGCTGATACGAAAGTTGTCGGAATGCGACTTTCAGCAGATCCGCCGCGATCAGAATAAGTTAGGATTGTCGATGATCCTGGGTGGATGCGGAGCGACCCTGGAGGAGTTGACGGGACTTTATTCTATTTTTTCGAATGAAGGGAGATATGTACGGCCGCGGCTGACCTGGGACTCGGCCGCCCCCGCTAAAGCGATGTCCATCCTAAGTCCGGCAGCGGCCTTTATGATCAATGAGACCTTGTCGAAGGTAAACCGGCCGGACTTTCCGTTGAACTGGGAGAGTACCGTGCATTTGCCGAAAATAGCATGGAAGACAGGCACCTCATATGGACGCCGGGATGCCTGGAGCATCGGATACAACCGACGTTATACCGTAGGGATCTGGGTCGGCAATTTCTCGGGACTGGGAATCCCGGAGCTGAGCGGGGCTAACGTGGCGACACCCTTGCTGTTCACCGTTTTTAATACGATAGATTACGACGATGACGCCTCCTGGTTTAGTCAGCCGGCAGATTGTGATGTCCGGATGGTATGTACGGAGACGGGATTGCCGCCAAACGATTTTTGCACACACCTGGTGACGGATTATTTTATTCCGTTGGTGTCGCCGGCCGGGAAATGTGATAACAGGCAGGAGGTGTTCGTTTCGGCTGATGAAAAGATGTCTTATTGCCGGCAATGTATGCCGCCGGGCGGCTACCGGAAAAAACTATATTTGGTGGTGCCCCCGGAGATGAAAGAGTATTTTGAGACCAACCGCATCACCTATCCCGTCATTCCTCCGCATAATCCCAACTGCGAAAAAGTTTTTCACGAGGGGGCGCCGGTGGTCACTTCACCATCCAATGGCAGCGAGTACCTGATCAACCGGAAGGATCCGGAGCCTTTGCAGCTACGCTGCCGGGTGAGTAATGACGTGGGGAAGGTGTACTGGTATATCAATGATAAGTTTTATCGTGCGGGAGAGGCAAGGAGCAGGCAGTTCTTTATCCCCGATGAGGGCCCTGTAAAGATCTCCTGTACAGACGACAAGGGGAGGAACAGGAATGTGTGGATAAGGGTAAGATATGTGAATTTGTAATCGGTAAATCGTCCATACTACGGCGAAGCGGGTAAAGAGGACCAGTTTATATGCCGGCCGATAAGAGACCAGCCGGCGGAGTTGTGCTTGAACAGACAGGTAAGGCTGATACCGCAGTTTGCTCCGCAAATCGAGTTGAGGTCGATGACGGCATAATGACCGTCGTCGGTAAACTGTGGCAGGGAAAAGCTAAAGACCAGTTTTCCTGTGACAGCGGTTTTGGACCTGGGTTTTGTTTTGTAGCGGTGATGTGTACTGTCTATCGGAGCATATCTTTCGGGGAAAAGCAGCGAATCGGCCTTTTTCGGAGTGATGCAGATGGCCTTTTCAAGGCGCTCCTGCTTCCAATAGTAGGGGTAACGGGAAAGATAAGCCTTTTCGGAGAGCTCATTGAGGGTTATAAAAGGTACGGTCTCCCGCAGATAATATTTTTCCCATTCGTCGTAATCATATTTTACAAAACGGCAGGTGTCCGCACCGGTAATGAGGTAATAGTGATCGAAAGTGGAATCCACAACGGTACGATAGACGTCATTGACAAACGCTTCGGGGGTAGGCATTTGCGCTTTTAAAGATATTTTTACCGCCAGCAAGAGGAGGAGGAGAAGCCCCCGCTTTAAGGGGGCTTCCGTTTTAGATAGTTTAGAGCTTCTCATTTAATCCGCTTTATGTACAGAACCCGCACCACTGACGTGCTGGTTGACCGTAGTTGCATTGCCCTTATAGCTGACATTACCCGCGCCGCTGACTTCGGCATCCAGCTTCACACTGGCAAAAACTTCGGCAGAGCCTGCTCCGGAGATGTCCACCTTTGTATTTTCTGCCAACAGATCGTAACAATGTGCATGACCGGCGCCGGTGAGGTCAAGATCGACATCTTTGGTCTGGCCTTTGAGATCAATCGACCCGCTGCCGGAGACCTCTGCGGTCAGCCGGGGGGCGTCTACTTCCATTTTAATATCCCCCGCTCCGCTGACATGCATACTAAGGTCTTCGGGATTGGTGATCTTTGTCTGGCCGATGATGTCGCAGGCGCCAGAAGCCTTGATCTCATTGTAAACCTTTGTTGACACGTAGATCCGCAGGTCACCGGTCGGTACAAGGTGAAATCCCGGACGGTCCCGGACGATAATGCGATCGCCTTCCTGGCGGACCTCGATGTACTGGAGGAGGTTTTCGTCGCCCTCAATTTTGACGGAGGGGTTGTCGCTCTGGGAAACGAGAACCTTGGCAGCTCCACTGACGTCGACATTTTTAAAGTCGCTAACGCTTCGGTCTTCTGTTTTGATATTGCCATTGCCTCTGACCCTTTTGCCGAGAATGTTCTGACAGGAGGTCATTATAGCCGGTAAAGCCAGCAGGAGCCAGATAAATTTTGTTTTTCTAAGGAAAGTGAGTGCAGCATGTTTCATATCGCTTGTTTTAGGTTGTGTACAAATGTAATAAAAACCACCCTCGTCCTCCGTGGCCAGTTTCGGGGGTGTGCCGGATTTTTTTTACCTTCGCGTCACCATGACGGAAAAGATACTCATTCTGGACTTTGGATCCCAGTATACTCAATTGATCGCCAGGGCTGTACGTGAAGCTAATGTATATTGCGAGATCATTCCCTATCACAAATCATTTGATTTTGACCCTTCTCTGAAGGGCATTATTCTTTCTGGCAGTCCTTTCTCGGTAAATGATGCCAATGCCCCGGAAATTGATATTGCAGCGCTGCACAGCCGGCTGCCAGTTCTGGGGGTCTGCTATGGTGCCCAGTTGACAGCCAAACAGTTTGGCGGACGCGTTGCCAACAGCAACAAACGTGAATATGGCCGCGCTCTTCTGCACAAACAAAAAGAAAATATTCTTTTTAATGATGTGACGGAATTGTCGCAGGTTTGGATGAGCCATGCAGATACGATACTGGATCTGCCCGCAGGTTTTGAAGTGTTGGGGACGACAGAGAATATTCCTTATGCAGCCTTCAGAAAGGAAGGTACGGCAAATAGCGAACAGCCCTTGTATTGTCTGCAGTTTCATCCGGAAGTATATCATTCCATCGAAGGAAAGAAGATCATCCGCAATTTCCTGGTGAACATCTGCAAATGTGCACAGGACTGGACACCGGCTCATTTTGTCACGGATACAGTGGCGGCATTGTCCAAACAGATCGGCAGCCGCAGGGTCATTATGGCACTCAGCGGCGGTGTCGATTCTACAGTGGCGGCTACGCTTATTCACAAGGCAATTGGCGACAGGCTCCACGGGATCTTTGTAGACAACGGGGTATTGCGCAAGAACGAGTTCGAACAGGTGCTGGAGAGCTATAAACAGATTGGATTAAATGTTACAGGCATCGATGCTAAAGATACATTTTATAAGGAATTAGCCGGCCAGACCGATCCGGAAGCCAAACGCAAGACGATCGGCCGTCTTTTTATCGACGTTTTCCAGGAAGAGGCGACCAAAATACCCGGTGTGGAATTGCTGGGACAGGGGACGATATACCCGGATGTCATCGAAAGCGTTTCTGTCCACGGTCCTTCCCAGACCATAAAATCCCACCACAACGTAGGGGGATTACCGGAAAAGATGCATCTTGAGCTGGTAGAGCCTTTGCGTTATCTCTTCAAAGACGAAGTAAGGCGTGTAGGCGCGGAGCTGGGGATCCCGGAAGACCTTTTGCAGCGTCATCCTTTCCCCGGACCAGGCCTGGCGATACGGATCCTTGGCGAGGTGACCGAGGAAAAGGTGCGATTATTGCAGGAAGCAGATCATGTCTATATTAAAGGACTAAAAGATCATCATCTTTATTCCGCTGTATGGCAGGCCGGGGCCATTTTGCTGCCGGTGAAGAGCGTTGGGGTGATGGGAGACGAGCGGACCTATGAGTTCACGGTAGCGCTGAGGGCTGTGACCTCTGTCGACGGAATGACGGCTGACTGGGCACATTTGCCCTATACGTTCCTGGCGGATATCTCGAATGATATCATCAACAGCGTGAAAGGGATTAACCGGGTAGTATATGATATCAGCAGCAAGCCGCCGGCCACGATCGAATGGGAATAAGCTCCTGCTCCCCTGAAAGGGACTAAGGGCATAAAGACCGAATGATGATATGAAAACCAATCTCCGATATTTTCTATTTGGTGTTTTTTTGTGGGTACAGGCTCTTTCCGGTCAGGCCCAGACCGATTCGGCCGGCAGGAAGCAGGATACGGTGAACAGGCTTCTTCCGGGCGCCACAGGTCTGACTCCGGGGGATTCAATTACCCGTCATCAGGTGGCTGTTTTTGTCCCTCTCTACCTGGACTCAGCCTTCGACGCCTCTAATAACTATCGTTACGACAAGAATTTCCCCAAATTCATCAATCCTGGTCTTGAATTCTACGAAGGAGTGCAGCTAGCGCTGGATTCTCTGGAAAAAGAAGACGCCGCCCTTGATGTGCAGATCTACGATACGCGTTCCTCCACACAGAGCATGGCGCAAATTATACAGGACCCCGCCTTTCAGCATACAGAGCTGATCATCGGGCATGTCGTTCCCGGAGAATTGCAACAACTGGCATCCGCCGCGGCCCATCTCAATATCCCTTTTATCAATGTGAATTTCCCAAATGACGGAGGGATCACCAATAATCCTGATTTTGTTATTTTGAATTCCACTCTGCGGACGCATTGTGAGGGGATCTATAAGTTCATGCAACGGAATTATGGTACCAGGCCGATTCTCCTGTTTCGCAAAAAGGGAGGACAGGAAGATCATCTGCAACAGTATTTCACAGAAATCGGGAAAAGTACAGCCTCTGTTCCCCTGAAGATCAAATACATTACCCTGGATGATAATTTCACGGCCGCCTCCCTGGTCCCCTACCTGGACAGCAATACAACGACAATCTGTGTCGCAGGCAGTCTGGACGATCTCTTCGCCCGGAATCTATGCCAGGCGCTTGCCTCTCTTAACAAAACATATGCAAGCAGCATCGTCGGTATGCCCACCTGGGATAATATTGACTTTTCCGGCTCTCTTTACGCAGGGGAGGAGATCATCTATAGCACTCCTTTTTATATCAATCCCAACGACAAGCTGGTCGCGGAAATCCAACAGTATTTCAAAACAAAATTTTATTCCAGGCCCAGCGACATGGTGTTCCGGGGTTATGAGACGACCTACCGGTTTGCCAAATTACTCCTGCATTACGGAAAAGGCCTTAGCGGCAGTATCGGGGAGAAAAAGTACAAAGTCTTCAATGACTTCGATATCCAGCCTGTGCTCAACAAGCAGACCCTGACTCTGGATTATCTCGAGAACAAGAAGCTGTACTTTGTCAAGAAAGTAGAGGGGAATATTACGGCGGTATATTGAGCGGCTGTTGCTCCCAACCTTTTCCCGGCCCGGCTTGTTATTTGCATAGACATCCATCATATGCCTTTAATAGAATTCACCGATCGGGGATTGTATTGCCCCCAGGGGGCTTTTTATATCGATCCCTGGCGTCCGGTAGACAAGGCCGTCATCACGCATGCGCATAGCGACCATGCCCGGGCAGGCAGCAAGTCCTATTTATGTCATACCCTCACAAGGCCTTTATTGGAATTAAGACTAGGAAACTATCCCTACCAGACATTAGAGTGGGGGGAATCTGTCTTTCTGAACGGCGTAAAAATCAGTCTTCACCCCGCAGGACACATCATCGGAAGCTCTCAGGTCCGTATAGAATATCAGGGAGAGATCTGGGTGGTCAGCGGGGATTACAAGACAGAAGACGACGGACTGAGCGGAGCTTTTGAGCCGGTATCCTGCCATACCTTTATTACAGAATCCACCTTTGGCCTGCCGATCTATAATTGGAAACCACAAGCAGAGATCTTTTCTTCCATTCAGAATTGGGTCTTAAAAAATAAAGAAGCTGGCAAGACGTCCGTATTGGTCGCGTATAGCCTGGGGAAGGCGCAGCGGCTGCTATCCTGTCTGGCGGCAGTATCTCCTCAGATCTTTGTACATGGAGCCGTCTGGAATGTTCATCAGGCATTAGTGAATGCGGGTGTAGTATTGCCTCCGGTGTCAAGAGTGGAACTCGATGCACCCAAAGAATCCTTTTCAGGGAGTGTGGTGATCGCTCCTTCCGGAGCAGATGAGTCGCCGTGGATCAGGCGGTTTCAGCCTTTTGAGGTCGGTGTCTGCAGCGGCTGGATGCAGGTGCGGGGAAATGTACGCCGAAGAAATGCAGATGCAGGTTATGCTCTCAGCGATCACGCAGACTGGAAAGGACTCCTGTCCGCGATCAAGGCTACCGGCGCCTATAAAGTCTATGTAACACACGGATTCCAGTCGGCTCTTTCGCGCTATCTGACCGAAGAGGGTATCGAAGCGGCGGAAGTAAGGACCGAATATGGAGAAGATGAAGAAGGAGCCGGCTCTCCGACGGAAGGAGGAGAATTATTGGAAAGGGAAATAAGCTCCCAATCTCCTGAAGGAGGGGTGGAGAATCCCGAAGATCTATTGATCGACTAAAAGAAATGAACGAAGTCAACGACCATAGCAGCGAGTATCCCCCCCCGTTCTCATCCCCCTTTAGTGGGTCAGGGGGTGGGGGGAAGGGGGGTGGTATGAAACGGTTTGCAGAACTTTTCGTCCTGTTGGGTACAAGTACAAAAACCAATGACAAGCTGGATGCGCTGACCTCCTACTTTGCCGTTGCGGATGACAGGGACAAGGTGTGGGTCATTGCCTTATTCAGCGGCCGGAAACCCAAACGGACCGTCAATGCTACGCAACTACAGGAATGGTGCAGGGAACTTACCGGCCTTGCGCAGTGGCTGTTCGAAGAAAGTTATCATACAGTGGGGGATCTGGCCGAGACGATCGCCCTGTTGCTGCCGGAGCCGGAGGATACTGTCGATGGACAAAAGCAGGCCGCAGACGATGGGATCAGTAGCGGCAAGGCAGAGGATACGGGTGGCGCAGTTGGCGGAAACAGCCCATCAGGTGATAGCAGCCTTTCCTGGTACCTGGAAAAATTAATGGAGATCGGCAAAGAACAGGAGGATGTCAAAAAAAAATTTGTGATCCAATGCTGGCAGCAAATGGGCCGGGACGAACGGCTCGTGTTCAATAAACTGATCACAGGAGGTTTTCGCATCGGCATATCCCAGAAGATGATCGTGAACGCGCTGGCGAAAACGGTAGGGGTCACCCCTTCCATCATC
>DASYEB010000032.1:0-325310 GCA_036499285.1 Puia sp.
AGACTCCCGTAGAAAGAAAAAGTAGCCATCCTTAACAGTCATATCCTATCTTTATTATCTTCAAATGCTCTTTCTCTTATAGGCCTTCTTCCCGGGGGTATCATAACCGGTAAGAGGGGTTACCATCACCGGAATTTACATCTTCGAGCATTTAGGCCGTGGAAATACTTGCCAATCGACTCGGCCTTTCGCGATGCGGAACCCGGGAAATTTATTTCATTGGGACAATAGTATACGGTAAGACACTTTGCTTCCAGCTGAATTAGAAGCGAAATAGAGAGCTTTTATTATCGTCGATTCACCGTGTTGTTACTGCTGCTCAGCCAAGTTGTTGTTGGATATTAAGAAGCAACTCCTTAAAGGTCCGGGCCCGAGAATCAATAAACTCCCTAGACACCTTTACTAGGTAGGTAGGGTTTTCGAGTTCCAGTAGGATGAGCGAATGGTCATTGATGATATTGTCCAGGACGGCAGCACGATTGACCACGGGCGAAAAATCTTGGTCAAGAGCTCCCAGGTATTTTACTTTTTCCTGCATAAAGCTGCCGATATCTTCGATCGGAGCAGCTGGACGTTCCACTACGCACAGTGCAAATCGCTGTGGATCACTGACTGCCAGTCTCGCCTGGGAAATGGCCAAGGAGATGGGGTCCTTGTCATTGCTTTTGGCATGCGATTTCAGTTCAATGTAGAATTCTTTTTGCGTGACCTGGCTCTTGATCACAAAATCATGCGAGCCGCTGCCGATGTATTTTATTTCTGCCTTGATGTTGGCCGATTGAAGAGCTTCTTGGAAGTAGTCTTCCATTTTTTTGCCCAGTCGGCCCTTGAATTCAAAGTCATCCTGTTTTCTTTTCAGTTCCTGGGCATAGCTTACTAGCTTATCGACCCGATCCGTTCCTTGGATCGAATTGAGCAGCGATTGGAGTTGTTCCGGAGGAATGCCGGACTCCGCGATGGCCATCAGTACAGGGATCTTTTCCGGCTTCTTCATTAAGGCCATGATCTGCGTGTTATAGGCGCTCTCTTTCACCGTAAGAATATAGAAGATTGTATCCTTCTTTTGCTCGAACGTGGCAAAGTGCTTTCGTTTCAGATCGGCATGTTGGGCATTGTCGCACCAGCTGATTAGATCGAGCAACTGATCCCGGTAAGGCTGCATAGAGCTACCGGAATAGATCTCGTTGACGAGTAGTTCTATTTTTTTGGTTAGCTCCTCGATGGTCAGAGTCTTCTTGGCTTTGAGCGCTATGCCGTCGCCGACGAGGGTAGGAAACCAGTCCTGTTTGGCATCGAGCTCTTTCAGTATGCGCAGCAGTTCACTATCCAAAGGCTGTTCATCGGTTCCAAAATTGTAAAGATCTTCATATGCACGAAGCTGTCCCTTTCTATTGAGAACAATGTTGCCATCGTCCAACAGGTAACGGAAGCCTTTGGAGCCGTCCAGCAGCGCAAGATAGCTATTCAGCCAGACAACAGCTTGATCGTCGGTTTGGTGTAACCGGGTGGCCAGGCCCTGCAGGTTGATGCATTTCTCGATCGAAGTATTAAGATACCTGGTCAGCAGATCGGTGGCCTTCTCAAAAGAGAACCCATTCAAATGCTTCACTTCCCTGAAAGTCCGCGGAAACTGCAATAGCTCTTTGGAAGCGGTGAAGACTTTGTAACGGAAACTGGTCTTGTCGACATTATCGGTGATTAGACTCATGATGTCTACCAATATTTCCTGTGCATGAGAGTTTCCGAGAAAATCCGAAACTATCACGCCTTTATCTTTTCGCTCCACAGAGAGGATGTCGGTGAGTGCTTTGGACGCGGCGGCTAGTCCGCGCTCTTTCTTTAACAGGCCAGCGATTTGGATACCGCGTTTGACCATGGTCTTCCGCCAATCCTCTTTCAGGCTTTGCAGGACATCCAGCAATTCGTCGGCGATCGGGTCGCCTGCTGGTTCCCAGAACAGCGGTTCGATTGGTTGGAAATGACCATATTGATTGGGGGTGACGGCGATCTTATCCAGCTGGACGAGTTGTTTGTTAGTGTCCATGTGGGAAAAGAAGCGGTTCAGCCAGGCTAATTTCTGCGCTTCGGTTACGATCGTCTCATTTTTGAATTCCAGGTTGGCCAGGCTGCCGGCAGCATGAATCTCACCGAGGATGGCGGTTTCGTTCCAGAGTGGCTTGATACCCCATGTGTCATATTCTTCGCTGGGATAAAAAACGGCCGACCAGTCCTGAAGCAGATCTGGCCGGGGGATAATCTGCTTGCCATAGACGTCGGAGACGAACGAATACATTTGTTCTTGATTGTTTGCAGTCGCGCCATAGTCAGACACCGGCATCTTTAACGCGCTGATCGGGATGTTGTCCTCTATCGTTTCTACCAGATGGAGATCGATTAGGTCGGTTCGCCATTGCCGCTGATAATCCGTGAACCAGCTTTCCGTTTCCTCCTCCAGCTCGGCAATATAGGGAAGCCTTGTCTGGGCAAGAACGAACAGGTTCTTGGCTTTCTCTTGGATCAAAAATTTCGTGAACTGGATTGCCGTGGTGCGGGCAATCTTTAAGAGATCCCAGTTATGGCCTGGCTTCCCGTCCTTGCCATTGAGTAGGATACCGTCGCGGTCGACTGTGGTAAAGAAGGTTCTCCCATTCAAGTAGAAAGGAAAGTAAAAACGTTCACTGCCGACCAGGGGAAAATCCCGGTAGAGGTATGGCGTTCGTCCATCCGGAATGGCAATCATCAGGTCCTGGAAATCGTTCACTGGGATCACGAGGTCGATTTCGTTTTTCTCAGCCGACATCTTAATGAAACGCAGTGCTTGGTCGATTTGCCCTGTTGATCGTTTGGTGACTGTATAGAAGGTCTTTTTATCTATTGATCGATCAATCGTGCAGGTATATTGATCGGTGGTGCCGGTTTTCTCGTCGGTAACAGTAACGGTCTTTATCTTGTCCAGAAAGACCAGGGCAAGTGGCAGGTTTTCCACTAATTCTTGTAGGCCGGAGGTGGCGGTATTTCGGCTTGGGTCGTCTTTTAGTTCGTAGAGGAACGACGTATCATACAGCTCTTCGGTTCGACCCTCGGAATAGCCATCGGCCGGTTGAAATGCCGGATCTTCATCCAACTTGCGGATGGTCTCTATCGTCCGTTTGATAAGCACCGCGAGCGCTTCCGATTTGCTGGCCTGCCGGTCTAGCTGAATCTGGAAACACTGGAATTTTCCGCTGTCTCGATGCAGCACTCCGTTGACCAGGATCAGATCCGACAGCAGATGGGTACTGATAAAACCGGTACCAAATTTGCCGGTTACTTCGTCATCCTCATTCTCGGAGTCTTTGGAGCTGACCTGCTGGACTAGGCTGATCAGATCGTCCTCGCTGAAGGGGTCGCCGTTGTGGGAGAACGATAGCCGATCCTCCCCGTACGAAATTTGAATGCTGACCTTGCGGTAGATATTTTTGACATCTTTGGCGTTCTGCAATAGCTCCCAAATCCAGCGGCGGGCGTTCTTTTTCCGCTCTTCCCGTACCTTCTCCAGATTCTGGATGATCTTGTCGGCGGATTGCTTATAGAAATTGTCGAGGATCTTTTGGTCGATCGATTTATCGGGGGTATTCATAGTTTTAAGTCAATGGTCAGGTAAATGGTTGCTTTACAACGTTAAGTGGAAAAGTTGATCTGGCAAAGGGTGTTTTAACCTAAAAGCATGGAAATTGATTTCCAAGTGTTTCAGAGTTTTTATCCAAAGCCTAGCAATATCAAATTTTCCCATAATTGCTAATGTCAGAAAATTTGTAAAAAACCTGACATTTTCTTAATTTTGTCAGGAAATTAGTCAAAAACCTGACAGATGCCAGCAGACACCATTACACGTTCAGTGATTGAAAAAGTGAATGAGGCGGGGCCGGGAACAGTATTTTTTCCCGCTGATCTGCTTGAATTCGGCGCCCCCGATGCGATTCACCAGACCTTTTCGCGGCTGGCAAGGAATAAGACACTGCTTCGACTGGCTAAGGGCATTTATGTGAAACCGAAGATGGATCCCGAGCTAGGACCTCTCCGGCCTTCGCTTGAAGACGTAGCTCAGCAGATCGCTGACCGTGATAAGGTGGTAATCCGACCAACAGGTGCCGCAGCCTTGAATAAACTGGGATTGTCTACACAGGTGCCGACCAAAGTGGTATACCTGACAAATGGGAATCCGAAGCGGATTCGGGTCGGTCGGTCAACCATTGTTTTCAAAAAAACGACCCACAAGCAGCTAGCTGTACAACCAGAGATCGTCTTCTTGGCGATGCAAGCATTGATTGCTCTTGAGGATCAGGCAGACACACCGGACAATATACGGCAGCTGACGGAAGTTTTGAGTATGGAAAAACCTGCTGAAATCCGCCAGGGTGCACGGTCGGCTCCCCAGCGGATCGCTCGAATTTTGTATCAGATTGCAAACCATATTGAAAAGTCATTGATATGATCGAATTGTTACAACTCCCAGAAGAGCGGAAGCGGGCATTCATCGCCGAAACAGCCACGGAAACGGGGATGACAGAAAAGGCAGTAGAAAAAGACTGGTGGGTAACTCTGGTCTTGCGCGCGATCTTCACATTGCCCATGGCAGAGCACTTTGTCTTCAAAGGTGGCACCTCACTAAGCAAAGGCTGGGGTTTGATCGAACGACTATCAGAGGATATCGACATAGCATTGGCTCCGGAGGCGTTTGACAGAGAATATAGGTTAACACCAACCCATAGCTATGTGAAGACGTTGAAAAGGGAAGGAACGGCGTATACTAGCACTGTGATAGCGGATGCGATGCATGCTAAACTTCTAGAGATGGGGGTTCCGGATATCCTATTTTCCTTATCTGTCACGTTAATCCCACCAACGAGACCTGATACCGACCCACAGACTGTTCTGGTGCATTATGTCTCACTATACCCAGCTAACAAGTACATAGCAGATACTGTAAAGGTGGAATTTGGAGTAAGGGCATTGAAAGAGCCTTTTGCAGATGTGTCGATCACATCGGAGATTGGGCGTCACATCCGGGTGATATCCTATACCGAGCAACCATTTTCTGTTCGGGCGGTCCTTCCTGAAAAGACGCTAATAGAAAAACTGCTTCTGCTGCATGAGAAATTCACGGGTGGGGAACCGGAGCAAATAAAGATCGCCGAAAGGCAGTCGCGGCACCTGGCCGACATCGTCCGGCTAAAACAGAAAGGACTCCATACCAAAATCATCGCCGATCCGACCTTGTTCGAAGCTATTATAGTGCACAGGCGGCATTATATCCGCCTGCGGGGTGTCGATTACGATCAGATGACGATGGAGAGCCTTCAGATCGTTCCGCCACCAGCGGCCGAAGCGAAGTTTCGGGAAGACTATGCCGTTATGCAGGAGGAAATGATTTATGGGGAAGCACCAGATTTTAATACAATTCTTGCAGAGCTGAAAGAGCTGACACAGCTTTTACAGCAAAATCTATGATCCTTGGACGGAAGGGGCCATCTTATATAGGGCGAAAAGTCTGCCTCTATTTATATTATTAGAAAATATCACTATTTTAGCCAACTTAAGCCTAAATCCATTTGCGCCAAGCCATGAACCAAAATCCTGAACAAAAAGCTCGCGATAAGATTGATCAAATGCTTTTGGCTGGTGGCTGGGTTGTGCAACATAGGTCAGATTTTAATCGCATGGCGGCAAAGGGAGTGGCTGTTCGGGAATACCCGACTGATGTTGGCCCAGCTGATTATGTGTTATTTGTCAATGGCTTCCCCGTCGGTATTATTGAAGCCAAACGGGAGGAAGAGGGTGTTCATATGAGTGTTCACGAGGATCAAAGTGAAGGATATGCATCAGCCAAGCTCAAGTTTCTTAATAATGATAAGTTAGCCTTCGGTTTTGAAAGTACAGGGGAAATAACCCGCTTCACGGACTATCGGGACAAAAAGCCGCGCTCCAGGGAGGTATTTACGTTTCATCGGCCGGAAACATTCGAAGAATGGTTGCGGCATGACAAATCACTGCGCAGCCGGCTACACGATATTCCTGCTTTACCGATAGACGGTCTCCGTGATTGTCAGATAAGCGCTATCACTAATCTTGAAGCCTCTTTTAAAAACGCTAGGCCAAAGGCGCTAATCCAAATGGCTACTGGGAGCGGAAAGACCTTCACTGCGATTACCTTCATTTATCGCCTGCTTAAGTTTGCCAAAGCAAGACGTGTGCTGTTTCTGGTCGATACCAAAAATTTGGGCGAACAAGCAGAACAGGAGTTTATGGCTTACGTGCCCAATGACGACAACCGAAAGTTTACGGAGCTTTATTCCGTCACCAGGCTAAAGAGCAGTTTTATTCCAGGAGATAACCAGGTTTATATATCCACTATACAACGAATGTATTCCATTCTGAAAGGTGTAGAACTGGATGAAAGTGCCGAGGACCAGAATCCCAATGAAGGGTTTATACCAAAAGGGGCGTTGCCGGTTGTGTATAACGAAAAAGTGCCGATCGAATTTTTCGAATTTATCGTGATAGACGAATGCCATCGAAGCATCTATAACTTATGGAAGCAGGTGTTGGATTATTTCGACGTCTTTCAAATTGGATTGACGGCGACGCCTGATAATCGCACTTTTGGCTATTTCGATCAGAACCTTGTCAGTGACTATGGCTATGAAAAGGCTGTGATCGATGGGGTACTGGTTCCCTATAACGTTTTTACCATTAATACGAAAATCAGCCAACAGGGTGGAGGCATTAAAATGGGGGAAATGGTGGATAAGAGAGAGCGACTGACCCGTCGAAAGTTTTGGGAAGTGGTCGATGAAGATATTTCTTATACCGGCAAGCAGTTAGATCGGGATGTAGTAAATAAAAGCCAGATTCGAACGATTATCCGAGCTGCCAAAGATAACTTACCCGCTATTTTTCCGGACCGTTTAGGTGCGGATGGAAAATTTGAAGTACCGAAGATGCTCATATTCGCCAAAACGGATAGCCACGCGGAAGACATCATTGAGATTGTGCGAGAAGAATTTGGAGAGGAAAATAAGTTTTGTAAGAAGATTACGTATCAAAGCACGGAGGATCCCAAATCTGTACTCAGCAGTTTTCGTAATGAATATTATCCCCGCATTGCGGTGACGGTGGATATGATCGCGACCGGTACGGATATCCGTCCACTGGAGGTGCTGCTGTTTATGCGCGATGTCAAAAGCAAAAGTTATTACGAGCAGATGAAAGGCCGGGGTACTCGCATCTGTTCTTTGGAGCAGCTGAGAGCAACGGGAACGCCGGCGGCTAAATATACCAAGGATCATTTTGTAATCATCGATGCCGTTGGGGTAGAGCAAAGCCAAAAGACGGACAGCCGGCCGCTGGAAAAAAATCCTGGGATGAGTCTGAAAGACGTGTTGCAGAACGTGGCTGTAGGAAATACTACCGAAGAAATTCTCAGTACCCTGGCTAATCGGTTGTTACGGCTCGACAAACAGATCAATGAGCGGGAAAAGCAGGAGCTGGCCAACCGGGCTGGCGGGAAAAATGTCGGTCAGCTGGCCAGGCAGTTGTTGAATGCCTATGATCCTGACACGATTGAGAATTTGCGCGCCGAAATCCAAAGGACAACACCTGGTGCCGCGCCTAATGACGTCGAAGCCGAAATCAATAAACAGCATGCGAAGATTGTGTCGGAGGCTGTAGCGGCCTTCAATAACCCGGAATTGCGGAACTATATCGTGGATGTCCGGAAGAAATATGATCAGGTTATCGATCACATTAATATTGATGAAATTACTAATATTGGCTGGGTGAAGGATCAGGATGCGGCTGCTGAGCTTACTATTCGTAACTTTACTGCCTGGATAGAGGCGCATAGGGATGTGATTACCGCACTGCAGATTTTCTATAGCCAGCCTCATCGTCGTAGGGAGCTAAGCTACAGCATGATTAAAGACCTTTGTGAGAAAATAAAAATAGAGCAGCCGTTGCTCGCTCCTGTCCATGTCTGGAAGGCTTATGAGCAGCTGAAGCAAGCAGATGGATCTCCGAAGAATGAGCTGGTGGCACTGGTGAGTATCGTACGAAAAATCAGCGGTATCGATAAGCAATTGACGGGGTATGACAAAACGGTAGACCGGAATTTTCAGCAGTGGATATTGCGGCAAAACGCCGGAAAGCACAACCGGTTTACTGAGGAGCAAATGCGCTGGCTGCGGATGATCAAGGAATATATTGCCAGTAGCTTCCATGTGGATAAAGATGACTTTGAATTGGATCCCTTTAATAAGGAGGGGGGATTGGGGAAATTTTACCAGCTGTTTAAGGAGGAGTATGAGCAAGTGCTGGATGAGTTAAATGAGGTCTTGGTGGCTTAGTCTGTTAATTAAATGAAAATATTGATACCTATATTATGGGTGAAAGGATTGCGCCATTAGGCGAGTTAGTTTTTAAAAAAACAAAAAAGATTACATCGACTGAGTATCCCGACGCTAAGTTTATAGGGATGGACTGTATTGAACCTCATACAATGAAAACATATTTTTTGTATGATTTCAAAGAGTTTAAGAG
The DNA here is from genome assembly GCA_036499285.1 of Puia sp. Classification (GTDB taxonomy): domain Bacteria; phylum Bacteroidota; class Bacteroidia; order Chitinophagales; family Chitinophagaceae; genus Puia. The sequence continues at coordinate 8,578 of DASYEB010000032.1, forward strand.
TTCTGGCAGTTTTTTTGAGACAAATCAAGTGCTTTATGGCAGGATGAGACCTTATTTAAATAAGGTATATAAAGCCGAATTTTCCGGCGCCTGTTCCGGAGAATTTATTGTGATGGAATGCGGCCCCGATATTATACCAGACTTTTTAGCATACATCCTTCATTCAAGAGATTTTGTACGCTTTGCAAATAGTAAGAGTTCGGGAGATAGGCCAAGAATTTCATTTGAGGAAATTTCAGATTATAGGGTCAAGGTGTTATCTATTTCTTCACAAAAGGAAATCGTTTCCAAAATTGAAGAACTTTTCAGCGAATTAGATAAGGGTGTCGAGCAATTGAAAACTGCACAGCAGCAATTGAAAACCTATCGACAGGCAGTATTGAAATGGGCATTTGAAGGGCGGTTTACGAATGAGAATGTTAAAGATCGAGAACTGCCTAAAGGATGGAATATTACGTCTATAATCGAATTAGTGAGCAAAGATAATAATGCATTGAAAGCAGGTCCTTTTGGTTCTTCCTTAAAAAAAGAATTTTATGTCAAAGCAGGATATAAAATTTATGGCCAGGAGCAGGTGATAAATGGCGATCCATTTTACGGAGATTATTACATTAATGAAAAGAAGTATGAAGAGTTAATTACATGTAAGGTTAAGCCAAATGATATCTTAATCAGTTTAGTAGGGACTGTTGGTAAAGTCTTAATCCTTCCTGAAAATTGTGAACCTGGAATAATCAATCCGCGTCTAATAAAAATATCTTTAAATACAAAAAAGTACATTCCTCTTTTTTTTAAATATTATTTTGAAAGTGCTGCAGTTAAAACTTTCTACTCCACCGAAACTAAAGGGACGACAATGTCCGTTCTTAATTTAGGAATTATTAAAACTATCGGTTTTCCGATTTGCTCTACTCAGGAACAAATAGCCGTTATTCAAAAAATTGAAAGCCGCCTCAATATTGCCGATAAGATGGAAGAAAGCATAATCCAAAGCCTGCAACAAGCGGAAACGCTCAAGCAGAGTATTCTAAAAAAAGCGTTCGAGGGTGAATTAGTCGAGTCTGACACAATCGAAACAATCAAAGAACCTGCGAAGATAATTCCTTTGGAACGCAAGGTGCTGGCAGGAAAAATTATTCACCTATTGCATGATGATAAATACTTTGGTTTAACCAAATTTCAAAAAATACTTTACCTGGTTGAAAATTTTGCTGAAGTGCCCTATGAAACGAATTTTAGTCAGGAAAGGGCAGGTCCTTACGATAAGGAATTTACAATAGCCTTTCGTAAAGAGATGCAGGAAAAAGACTGGTTGCAGGAAGAGCAAAAAGGTAAGATTACAAAGTTTATTGCCGGTGATAACATTGGTTCCTTGATTAAGAATTATGCTGTTTATTTCAGAGAGAAGGGCAAAAAAATTGTCTTTGTAATTCAACAGCTTAAAGATAAATCAACTCATGAGGCCGAGTTAATTGCAACGTTATATGCGGTGTGGAACAACCGATTAATTAAAAAGAAGCCCATTAAAACTGATTTACTGGTAGAGGATTTCTTTAACTGGTCAGCAAAGAAAAAAGATGAATTTCAACCCGAGGAAGTGGTGTCTGCTTTTAAATGGATGAAACAGGTGAAATTCGCTCCGAGCGGGTTTGGGAAGTTTATTGGCACGAATTAATCCTCGACACAAATAATTAAGCAAGTGAAAATCTTTTCCTTTCCTCCTATATCTACAACTAATGCTAAAGTTCTGATACTGGGCACTATGCCGGGTGAGCGATCATTGAAACTTAACCAATATTATGGGCATGGGGGTAATTCGTTTTGGAAATTGATTTTTTCAATATTTGATCGACCCTTTTCAGCCGATTATGAAAAAAGGGAGGGCGTGCTTTTAGAAAACAATATTGCTTTGTGGGACGTATTGATGGCTTGCGAACGAGAAGGAAGCGCTGATAGTGCTATTGTTTTGGAAGAATCAAACGATTTTAAATTATTCTTCTCCTTTCATCCAACAATTAAATTGATCGCATTCAATGGACAAAATGCAGAGGCATACTTTAACAGATATTGTAAATATAAACCTGAAATCCAATTTATTACTTTACCATCAACCAGTCCGGCCAACACATGGAAAAGCTTCGAAGAGAAAAAAGAAGAATGGAGCAAAATAAAATTAGTGTGAGTAACAATAGTACAACAAATACATCTGGCATCGTTTCAAAAATCTGGGCGTTTTGTAATACTCTACGCGATGACGGCGTCGGATACGGTGATTATCTGGAGCAATTGACTTATTTGCTTTTTTTGAAGATGGCAGATGAGTATAGCAAACCACCGCTTAACCGGCCAATGACCATACCGAAGAAATTTAATTGGGAAAGTCTGATTGGGAAAAGTGGGGATGAATTGGAGAGTCATTATAGTCGGCTGCTACGGGAATTGGGAAGCGAGAAGGGAATGTTGGGGCAAATATTTATCAAAAGTCAGAATAAGATACAAGATCCTGCCAAACTATATAAACTGATTGCACTGATCAATGCGGAGCAATGGGTGCAGATGGGCGTGAAGGATAAAGGGGATATATATGAAGGCTTATTGGAAAAAAATGCGGAAGATACCAAGAGCGGCGCTGGGCAGTATTTTACCCCAAGAGCATTGATTAAATCAATGGTCGAATGTGTCCGCCCCGAAGCAAATAAGACGATTGCAGATCCTGCCTGTGGGACCGGGGGATTTTTTTTAGCTGCTTATGATTGGCTGACAGAGAACGTAACGTTAGATAGAGGGCAGAAGAAATTTTTGAAGTATGAGACGTTTGCCGGCAATGAGATAGTCGCCGGAACCCGCCGCCTCGCCCTTATGAACTTGTTTCTGCATAATATCGGAGACATCGATGGCAATACATTAATTTCTCCAAATGATTCTCTAATCGCTCTGCCGGATGCTAGATATGACTATGTGCTTGCCAATCCACCATTCGGCAAGAAAAGTAGTATGACTTTTACCAATGAAGAAGGCGAGCAGGAAAAAGAAGACCTCACCTATAATCGTCAGGATTTTTGGGTGACCACGAGCAATAAGCAGCTCAATTTCGTGCAGCATATAAAGAGTATGCTCAAGACAACTGGGCAGGCTGCTGTGGTATTGCCGGATAATGTGTTATTTGAAGGCGGGGCTGGAGAGACGATTCGGAAAAAACTGCTGGAGACGACCAATCTGCATACTATTTTACGATTGCCAACAGGTATTTTCTATGCCAATGGAGTAAAGGCTAATGTACTTTTTTGGGATGGGAAGCCAGCAAGTAAGGATCCATGGACTAAAGACGTATGGGTGTATGATTATCGGACTAACATACATCACACCTTAAAGAAGAATCCACTGAAGCTGGAGGATTTGGAGGATTTTATCAAGTGTTATAATCCTCAGAACAGGCATAAGCGGAAGGAAACCTGGAGTGAAAAAAATCCTGATGGACGCTGGCGAAAGTTTTCCTATGAGGAAATCATAAAAAGGGATAAGACCTCGCTGGATATTACTTGGATAAAGGATAAGTCGCTGGCGGATTTGGATAATTTGCCCGATCCGGATGAATTGGCACAAGAGATTGTTGATAACCTAGAGGCAGGGCTGGAAAATTTCAGGACGATTATTGCTGCGCTGAGAAAGTAGAATGGAGAGTTTTTTGCCGATTTTAAAAGCTCGTTGTTCAGATGTTTTTCATGCTTTTTTTGTACCTCATTTGTACCTCGGCACTCTTAATACATTGAAAAACAAAAGATTTCAGTTCCTGTATTGGGAAGTAGCCACGACACTATTGATGCGCGTTATATGCGGTTCATGCGGGTTCTCAAACAATTACATTTGCTTTTTGTCGCCTTTATTCGCCTTTAGTGGCCAAATTCGTGTTACTAATCCGGGCACTAATACAAAAATCGGGTGATCTTCCGGTTAGGAACCTGGGAAATTGATACGTTATGATACAGTATGATACGATTTGATACGTTATGATGCGGTTTTCTAAGTTTTATTTTCATCAATAATCGTCATAAATTTCGCATAGCTATGAAGGAGGACATTAAAGAAAGGGTTATAAGAGATTTTGGCGAAAACCACAGTAGGAATAAGATTTCAAAGCAAACCCTTGGATTCTTTTCGATTTCTGTTGCATGGACGACAACTATGGTCATTTGCAGCATTTATCAGGTTATTAGATTTGGGAAAACCCAGGATATAATGATGATTGTATGCTGGTCTGGTTTGTTTGCTTTTATGGGATGGGCGATATTCATCATTTTCCCATTGGCCAGGCTGGACCACTCCCGAAAGATTTTCCGAATACAGATATTTCCCTTCGTGACGACCGCTTACGGCGTGGCGGTTTATTCATTATTTCTTCTTGTCCTGTTTCGTTCTGTTGATTTAGTAATCATGTTCATCGTTTGGGCGGTACTTATTGGGCTGATTTTCGGGTTAGTGTACTCTTTACTTATTTCCTCGGATAAATTAACGGCTCTCTTGAGTAAAATCCCCTTCCTAAAAATATTGTCTCCATTGTCACCTTTACTTTTAGTCGGTTTCTTTTGGTGCCTTTTACCGGGCGTGTTTCCAAATCTGGTCTTTCGTTTTATGCCCGAGCAAATTCAGCAGAAAATAGCCGCCCATACCCTCTCTAAATTCAAGAAGGGAGATAGGTTTTCTACACTAAATCATTTGATACCGGGCTATTTAGAGAACGATGTTGCAACTGGTGATGGAAGTTTTTGGTCGACTAATGGACTGTTCGATCTGAAGCTTGAGGTACAACACGACACTATTCAAGCGATTGAATTGCGGATGAAATGATCACATAGATAAGTTATATTCATAGCTAGCTGATCCATGATCTCCAGGTCTTTACGACGACCCAACGGTCGCCTTTCTTTTCATAGAGCGCCAATTTTCCTGCGCCGCATAGTCCGCCACAATAATTGGCTGAATAGCAGAGGCACCAGGTATAATTATGAAGAAAAAGTGGGCATCCAAAGCTATTGAAACCAGGGCCGAAGTGATCGTAAAAATAGCTCCAGCCATCTTCGAGACTTTTATTGAAGATGGCAGTGATCGTATCGCTTCGAATCAAACGTGCTTGGGGGGCCAGCCCAGTTGTCCAGACTGAAAATGGCGGATGAGGAACCAAAGCAAATACCCCCTTATGAGTAGTAATTTGAGAATTGTCAAGGCTTGCGAGTGCTGCAAGCAGGAATTCATCGCTCGGACCACTGTTACCCAATGCTGTTCAGACGTTTGTGCAAAGCGATTGTACAAGCTCAGGCTTCGGGAGAAGGCCATTAGCCGGGCGGTACTCAAAACGGAAGTAAAGCGGAAGCCTGAGGCTTTTGTAACAGAGGAACAGGTGAAGGCGATACAGGCAAAGGAGTGGTTGACACTGAAGGAGGCGGCGCCCTTGCTCAATGTGTCTCCCCTGACGCTGCGCCGGTGGGTGTTGGCTGGGAAAATGATGTCGGAGAAGGTGGGAAGGAAGCATTTGTTTAAAAAGGCCGATTTGCGATAGTTGAGAGGTGTTGAAGGAATAGAGCATACCAAGACCCAGGTGCGCCATCCGCAAACCGACGGGATCTGTGAGCGCCTTCACCGAACCATGCAAGAGGAGTTTTATGCGGTGGCTTTCCGAAAGAAACTTTACGCAAGTCTCGCGGCCTTACAAGACGATCTCGATCACCGGATGGAATACTACAATAACCAGCGATCACACAGCGGAAAGTATTGTTTTGGCAAAACGCCCATGGAAACTTTCAACGAATCTACTACCTTAGCGAGACAGAAGATGCTGGATCATCTTCCCCCAGCAGCTTAATATATTCTAACCCTATAAAACTAAAATCCTCTACTGTCCGATCATATAGTGGCTATTACACATTACACAAAAGATTTATACGCAAGTCAGGGTAAGGTATAATCTCATTGATTTGCGATCCCTCATTATGGAAAATTTATATTCATGCATGCAAATGGGCAAATAACTTCTGCCAACGTTCAGGCTTGCTGCTGTAATAGTATTTTATAATATCCAGCCGGTAACTCATTCCCGGTTGGTTGTTTAGTTTTGAAATTTATGCTTTGTTAGCTGCTGATATTTTGTAAATCGTATCGTTGTTCTCTTAATGATTTTCCAAAATCCGTTGATGCTTTTTCTGCTGTCAATTGAAAACCATGTCTTTTATATAGCGAAGCCGCTGAAACTAGTTCATGGGTTGTCCATAAATAAGATGATTCGTAACCCTTTTCTTTTAAAAAGTCCATATAAAGTTGCATGAGTTTTTTTCCTAAGCCAATGCCTCTATATTCTTGTTCAAGATAAAAATACCGAAGTTGTGCAGCATTATTTTCTCGGTGCATCAATAAAATAAATCCGATTATTATTTCATTATGTTCACAAATCCAAACCCTGTCTATTTCTGCATTATATTTTTTGTAAAATTCATACATGCCCATACCAACATAAGTTTCAAACTCCACGCCATAGTTATATTCTTTGCCATACAACTTGCCATGTCGATAAATAACATAACCAAGGTCCCCGGGTTCAATGTTTGTTCTGATTGAAATGTCACTTATTTTCATTTTTAGGTTTTACTTTTAGTAATCAATTTTTTTATTTTATCAAGTGATTGAATTAATTCTATCTGCTCACTTTTAGTGAGGTGCTGGATTGTTTTTGCAACAGCATCTGATGAAAGTTGATTTAATTTCAAGAATGTGTTTTCCCCCGTTTGGGTAAGAGCTAAAGAAAAAATTCTGTTGTCACCCTTTGTCTGTGTCCTTTTAATAATATTTTTCTTTACTAATTTTGCGATCAGGTGGCTTAAATAACCTTCATCCATCTTCAAAATTTCTTTTATTTCCCGGGCGGTAATACCAGGGTTATGATAAATCTCATACATAGTCCGAACCTCCGTAAGAGAATAATTACTTTCTAAAATGTGATTATTTGTCACACCAATCACTTCCGTGTAAAACCGGTTAAATGCTCTGATCTTATTTATTACATCATCTTCCATGATATAAAGATAATGTAAACACTTGCTTTAAGCAAGTATTTTAAAAAACGCTTTTTATTGAAGGCCAGTTACTAAGTTTGCTGAATATAGGTAGTTTTATAGTTGAGAACAGTATCTTCGATGACCGCTAATCGTTTTAGCCTTTGCGTTCGGGCAGAAAATTCAGGCGCAATTTATTACGGATGTTAATGGAAGAAACCACAGCTGAATTTTGAACTTCAGCCTGCCTGACTCAAAACTCAAAACCCCGACCGATCCTTATTTTTACCAGGCTATTCTGCCTTCTTTGTTAAAATATCCTCCCGTTGGTCCGGAATTGTCTAAAGTTGCATATTGTACAATTATTTTTGCCGCTTGTTCTACTGTTTGTGTTCCTTTAAATTGATTTAGGTCTGTTGCAGTATAACCCGGTGCAACGCTGTTAATTTTAAAATTTGTGCTTTTGAATTCTTTCGTCAATAAGACTGTAAGGGCATTCAATGCAGTTTTTGAACAGCTGTATGCATCATAAATTGCCTGGTTTGGATTCTGCGTAAGACTATGAAATGACAACGATGCTAAATTGCTTGAAACATTTACGATTCTAGGCTCGTCGGACTTTTTAAGCAACTCAAGAAATTCTTGTACTACCTGTACTGCACCAAAAAAATTTGTTTCGAAAACATTTCGTAAATTCTCAATATTACACTTTGATATATTTTGAGGTTGTTCTCCTGCGATGCCTGCATTGTTGATTAAAACGTCTAATTTTTCTATTTTATTCTCTAAGTTTTGCCTTGCAGATTTTATAGATCCTGTGTTTGTAACGTCTATTTCAAGATTGTCAATATTATTAAATCCCGCTGCTTTTAATTTATTAATAGCGTCAATTCCATTGCCCTTATCTCGGCTTCCCATGTAAACATAATACCCAAGTTGAGTCAGTTGTTTGGCTGTTTCAAAACCTATTCCTTTGTTGGCTCCTGTTATTAATGCTACTTTCATACCAGTCTTTTTGTCGCTGCTACTTTTTGAGACAATTTTGTTTGCTGCCTTTTTTATTTTCATTGATCGGGCCTTGCATGACTTGGTTGATAAACACCAAGTTTACCTCCGCTTGGCAATGTCAATTGAACCAATTGACCCCAGCGTTGATTTTGAATTTCGCTGCAAACCAGTTTTTCCTTGGTCATTTGCTCAACAAATATTTTGATGTCGTCACACATTAAGTAAATCTCGTGTTGATCATTATTTTCAGACGGGTGTATTGCAAGTTCTGACGGGGGTAGTCCAAAAATCAGCCAGCCACGTCCTATATCAACATTGGTAAATTTAAGAATGTCACGAAAAAAAGCTTTATCAGCCTCTGCGTCTTTTGAATAAAATAAGAAATGTATCCCTGCTATCATTTTCTGGTTTATCAGTGATTATAGTGCTGACTCCGCACTTTTTTCTTTGCTTACTCTGGTCGGTTTTCGGCACTCCCGTTTATATCAAGTTATCAGAATTATTTTTTGCAATTACGTTCCAGCTGGCAAAGTCGCCAAGCCGGTGTTTTAGCGTTAGTGGGTTTTTCTACGTCATTCGCTCTAATGTTTTCGGAAGTCTTTTTCTCAACTGTTTTTTCCACCCCATTTGGATTATCAAACTTATGACAACGAGTTTAAGTCCTCTGTAACCTGAATGTTTCAACGAAAGAATCGTCCCACCACAAGTCGGTTCTAAAGTAAAACTTACAACTGTGTCTAGTCTAGTAAAAATCCCATTCATCATTTTGTCTGCCGTGACGGAATGTAAACCTGCACAAGCCAATGCCTTTTCTCCCGTTGCTTCGCCCCTGTATGAGTATGCAATATGTCTTATTGGTTCAAGTGCTATTATTTCACAATGGGTAATTCCGTCCCAGCCTTTTTGTGGAGCCATTTGGAAAGTGAAATAATGATTTAGTTCAGGCTTAATGTTATTTTCCATAAACCAACTTCCAAGAAGTTTAGCATCTGTTAGCGCCCTCCAAACTAGTTCACTCGTATAAGGAAGAAAACTGTTGATTTTTATAGTTCTTTCCATAATGAATTTATTTTTGATGGAGACTCCAGGAATTGCCATCAGGATCAACAATAGATGCAAACTTACCCCATTGAGTTTCATCTATTATCCCTGCTTCAATTCCGTTTTTCATTAATTTAGCGATCTATCCTGTAATATTTTTTCACAAGCGATTACAATAGCTTGTAAGCTACCTGCGGTCATTTTTGGAAACCGGGTAACCAAGGTTATATTAGAGAAATGCCTATGGGTAAAGACCAAACACGGATTCAACTACTATTTTTTTAAGTTTACCCAACCAAAATTTGTCAAAATGGTTAATCCATTCTTGTAATTCATTGAAGCCGTCTTGTTTTCACGATATAAAGATAATGCAAATACTTGCTTCAAGCAAGTATTGTTTAAAAACCGCTTTTTTTATTGAGGGCCAATTACGAAGTTCGCTAAATATAAGTGGTAGCAATAAGCTACTTCTAAATTTTCCTAATTCTTTAAAACTTAGGACACTTTACTAAAAAAATAGGCTAAGTCAAAATGATTAAAGTTAATTTAGGGCAGTGCGGTTACTCCTAAAAATAGATAAATTAGGAGAAGTTTATCTGAAAACTCCTATAATGCGATTTTTGTTCAAGAATTTGGTTGATTGTTCTGATCATCAGGAAGAGTTGATCCATTGTCAACCCTTTTGATTTTCAGAATAAATTATCGACATGAACAAAAGCAATGAAGAGACTATTCGCAGGCTACAGGAATGCCACGATACCAACCCGATCCTCACCGAGGAACATAAACAGGCGATCCAGGACGGGATCGCAGCCATCCGAAAAGACCAATTGATGGAGGCTGTGATCAAGCTGGCTCCGGTATTAGGTTCGGAAAAGCGATAAAGGAGTTACGAAAACGACAAAACCTAAGTCAGGAAGAACTGGCGGCGAAAGCCAGGATGACTCAGGCCGCGTTGTCGCAGATCGAAAATGGGAAACGTCCTGGACAAGAGACCCTTAAAAGGGTCAGTACCGCTTTGGGTATTTCGGAATCGCTGCTGTATTTGATGGGGCTTGAAAAAGAAGACGTGCCGGAACAGCGAAGCTCCTTGTACAACGAATTGTTTCCGGTGATACAGGACCTCGTGGCAAGATTGGCGTCGCCGGAAGAGAAGTCGCCTCAATAAATGGACGTTATTCATGCTTAGAGAAGAACACCGGAAATAAGGCAAGGCAAAATTCACTCGGTACAAGATCCGCAAATTGGGCCGCGTACAACAAGCAATGTCGACTTGGAGCCGGATAAGATACTTTCTTACCTAACATATTTGTAACGATTAGTTCGTGGGCATACAATAAAGCAACAAGCATCTCAAACATCGAAATTATAGACAATCGGGCAGTCGGTGTCTTTTGTTATGATCACAGGTAGACGTTTGTCGAGAAGATGCAAACCAATTGCTACGAAGTTTCGAAAAGAAATGAATACAGGAGACGTTCCTACCAGTTACATGCGTCAATATTATAATGTATACTCTTTGATTGCGGACAAAGGTGTGCAGGAATTCATCGGAACAGATGAATACAAACAGCATAAGGAGGGCCGACTCCCGGAAGATGATCTTAACATTCCGATCAGTGAGCATGAGGCATTTTTGTTAAGGAACAAATAAGAGAACGGTTGCAAAAGCGCTATGAACTGACAAATCATTGTACTATAGAGGCCAGCCACCATTTGGTGAAATATCGAAGCGTATTCATCAATATCTCGAAATACTATAAATTCTTTGATATTTTTTGTCCCCCGTTTGTCCCTCGGCCAATTTAAGATGCTGATTTTCAAATGTTTTTAGATTTTGTATTGGGAAATGATAGAATATGCTATTCATTGAATGGTTTCCTTGTCGAACGAATGGTGCATTTTCGTTCGTTCTGTGTTTTTGTAATTGGTTTGCAATAAGTTATATAGGTAAAGGAATTGACTAAAAATTGTATCTTCACATTTATGGAAAGCAGAGCGTATAAAATGCTGGAGAACCTGAACGCCATTCATGAGTTAGGCCGTCAGCGTTGTTTCGAACTGGGTAATCCTTTTTATTTTCAGGATGCTGAGGATAGTCGGGAACCTGGTAATGAAAATGATAATTATTACCGGAAAGAATTGAATACCGGTGAACTATATTTGGTAACTCTAGAAGTTCGGGAAGGGAAAGATCAATCCTTTTCCATAAAGGATACAGTGATTAGGAAAATACGGTAGATAATGGAAAGACCAGAACTGCTTTTTGTAACGGGTTGTAACGCTGCGGGGAAATCCAAAATGGGCTTTATATTTCCGCAGAAGAGGTCGAATATAACTTTATCGAAAATTTTAAGAATGTAGCGAAGTACTTTCCATATTTTGATCGATCATTTTTTATATATACCGGTAAGAAAGACAATAATGAAGTGATAATGAATTTTGACAGGGATGTTATAGTCGAATATCAAAGTAACGATTTTGTCTTTATTCAAAAGTTCGCCGAACATGCGTATCAGCTTCAGCGGTTGAATAAGGAAGATTTCGATGTAATTGTCGCAAATAGGCATTATAAAACTGAGGGTTCACGGGGCGTCCCCAAAAGGTTTACATGGGAACAAATTTGATATAATTCCCCCTTTATGCTTATCATTCATTCTGTTCAGAAGTTACTTAATACTTCGAGGGTACAAGCGTCTCTTTTTATTTCCCAACCAGATTCGGGGCAGCATCTGCATAGTTGGTATGCCCGATTATTGGCAACAGGCTATCCTGGGAAAATGTTTGTTATGTATGTGCATGAACCGTCAATGATGGCTGTCATATGTAAGGGCAAAACTATTCAGGGAACGTGGGAGACTTTCCGTAAGCGATTGGAATTACTTTTACGGAAATATCAATTTCCTGAAGCATTTATCCATAGCGAATTATCTCAAGCAGAAGGATATACGGTATCTAAGACAAATAGCAGATCAATATTGGGATTTATGAACCAAATGGCATTTGAAATTGAGGTTCACTGCCAGATGACTCAAAGATATGATGCCATTTCGATTGACGACCTGGAGGGCCGGATGATAGATCGGATTTATCAATTCGGAAAGCGGTTTCACGATTACAGAACGCCCTTACAGTATTGGGAACAGGAGATTAGTTTGAGCAAGTAAACCTTGTTGCTAATCTGTCACTAAATCTTACGAAAGGCCCTAAAACCGGGCGATTTCACTTTCTGTATTGGGAGGTAGGCGGGGCTTTTGTGATTCACGATTCATGCACGATATATTTGTTGACCCCTGATTATCAGGGGTTTTCTTTTGCCTTCCGGATTTGAGAGCAGTGTGGGCTGGAGTTCACGGCTAAGACCGTCTGGACGCGCTATTGTTCTCATGCCTGTAACCGGTGAATATTACCAAACATAGTGACCTAATTTTCCCTGAAAGATCGGATTAAATCTTTTGTGATGGATTGCATAAATTCTTCCATCAAATTTACAGACACCGTTTCTTTCAGCGAAGTTTCATGCGAGCGTTTACCAGCAAGTTGGAAGGAAGTCAAATCGCAACCGCTTGGACAAGGTTGGTAATTGTATTTGTAGGAGCCGGCGATCTCATTGTTCTGAACCAGGATCAATTTGAATTCGGCGGCGGCCCCGTGACGCTTGTAGTCTATGTGCTGCACAATTTCCCTTTCCTTGCCTTTTGATAGTTCGGTGATCTTGTTTGTGGAATAAATAACTGCGGGGTCGATGCTGACGACTTCGAGGATTAGATCGGTGTTGGTCAGGTCTTTGATCTTGGAATAGTCACTTGTTTGGGCTTTGTTAATGATTTCATTAAATAAACCCCGATCTCTTACGCTGAACCTTTCTTTAAGCAGTTCTTTTTCAATGGAGTTATAGAGTAGCGTATTGTCTTTGTTTGTGATAGTCTGACTGGTCGCCTTATCCTGTGTGTTTGGTACCCTCAAAACAATCGATGGAGATTTATTATCCTTTAAAAATTGCTTCAGGTTGTTATTGGCATAGATATCGTTTCCTACGGGTGGAAATTTGATCATTTTTGTTGTTGGAGCGCAACCGATAAAAATTATCAAAAAATATAACAAGATCCCAAATGCGCGATTCATGAGCAGTGATTTTATTTGATTACAAATTATTTGCATTCGAGCAGAGCGAGTAGGTTGTCAGGGCTGTAACCGTCAGCAATTGTCTTTAGATATTTTCGGCCACCATGGATTGCAACAACGACGTCGACCGTTTTCTGATTCACCGTCACATAGAATTCGTAGGTTTTATTTTCGATACCCTTAATGGCATCATCTTCGGTTAGCTTCCAGGGAGTGCCGTTTGCATTGGTGCCCCCAATGTTTGTTATTCTTTCGTGAGCGTTATAGTGGCCGCCTTTTTTGGTGATGCAGGTCACCTGATGTCTTGACATAGTTTTAAGCGTTTGTTTGGAATTGTTAAAAATCTTTCAGCCAAACAAAACTACCTTGAAGAGGGTTGATTATTTTACGGAATCCCGTAGTCTGCCAAAATGCCAATGTCAATCGATAGCTTTTATCGATCGGCTAGTCCGCTGTAAATTCCAGGTGAAAAATCCCCCGCAATCGGAACGTTTGATACACCGCGAACATTCCGCCAAATAACTATTTTTCCAATCCGAAATCGACTTCCGGCAATAAGGCCACAATTTTTGCGGCAAAGTGCACAGTTGCGCATTGTAAATGGAAACACGCATCCCCTGTCCGGCCAGAAATTGAACCGCTTCGCCCAACTGCTCGGCATATTCTACCGGATCAATCCAGAGGACCTCGCTGTTGTGAGGCGTATACCCAATGTGTTCCAGACCCATAAAAGCGACATGCTCGATAAACGGTAGGTTTTTGTAGATATACCTGGCGAGCCGGGTGAGGCGCGGGATGGTTTGCTGGTGTAATACCACCCTGATCTCAATACGCTGTTGGTATCGGGCAAGTTGATGAAGCCCCAGCAAGGTTTGGGAAAAGGCGTCCTTTGCCTGCACTATATAATCGTGAATTTGATAATAATCCGAGTAGAGCGGAATGCCGAGCATCAGGCCACGGTGATTGATCGCTCCCATCCGCGCGGCCAAGTGCTCCCAGGCAAAAGACCGCCCATTGGTCAAGACGTGCAGTTCCGTGTCTGGCAACTGTTCTTTTAGGAGCCTCAGCAATTCAAAAAACAGTTCTCCCATCAGCGTCGGCTCCCCACCGGAAATACCGAGTTCGATACAATTTTTTGGAATAAGTGGAATAGCCTGTCGATAGATTAAGAATTGCCTGATGATGTCATCCTTGTCTTTTGGCGGCTGCGAACACATCAGACAATTGCTATTGCACCGTTCAGTAGCCAAAATGGTGTTGTGATAGGAGTTGACGCGGTATAATGTGTTAACCATTCCGTTGGGGAAAGCAACGACGATATCATTTTCATCCAGATGATCAAGGGACGCAATCTGTGCGATGACCGGCAAACGACCGAAAGATGGTAGGAGATTTACCGTTGAAAGAACGCCAACAAAGCAGTTGGGTATCGCGTCCGGCACTTCATCCTCGCAAAGCAAAAAGTAGCTTTCCACTTGGGCGTTGATATCCCGAGTAACCCTGCCGACCAGCCAGGTATCAAAATTAATAGCTTTTCCTTTTATCCTCAGCAGCATTACCGTCTGGGTTTGATCCAACTTTCAAAAATCAGCTTAACTTGTGGGTCGCTGTCCATCAACTCAAATAAATAGCGGATGATTTCCATGTTTCGTTCGCAAAACGTGCTGGTTGGCCTATAACCGATCATGTCTCCTTGGGTGGCATAGTGATGCACAGGGTCGCCGCCGCAGTAGGGTTGAAAGGCACAGTCCGCACATCCCGGCAAACTTTCATTGACACCGGCTTCGACAATGTCTCTTGCCTTGTCGCCGTATACAACCTCGTCATAGCTATTTTTATCCAGGTGCCCCAGTTGGAAAGTGAAATCGTTCATTTCGGCGAGCATTCGGCTTTCATCGGTCGCATATACGGCACCATTATAGTTGAAAACAAGTACGCCCGTGATCGCACCCGTCGGAGAATTTAGATCCACATATCCTACGGGGAAAGGCGTCAGCATCTTTCGCAGTAAAATCGTAGCATAGTCTTCCGAAAAAAATATTCCACTCTGGTTGTAGGCTAAAATACGGTCGAGCGCAATTTTATAAAATGCCAGAAAGGTTTGAACATCATACCCGTTTTTCTTCTCGTTCCTGGTCGCGAAGCCATACGGCGAAATCGGTCGAAGAAAAATATTGCGGAACCCTAGGTTAAAATACTCCTCAACGATCTCTGTAGGGTGGCAAAGCGAGCGGGTAGTGGTTGTCATTAGGGCGGACACCCGGTCCTGACCAAGCACTTTCCGGACTTGCCGGATGCCATTTACGGCTAGTTCGTGACTGTTGCTGCCGGGTCGGTGACGGTTGGCATTGTGTAAAAAATCCGGGCCATCGATTGATGTCGAAATTAGAATGGAATACTTCTGACAAAATTGTAATATATCGTCGGTGATTAGGGCCAGGTTCGTGCAAATAACAAAGCTGACGTGCTTGCCATATGCGGGCGCCAATGTAGCCACTTTTCCAACGGCATATTTTATCCGGTCAAAAGCGAGAAGCGCCTCGCCCCCTTGAAATTCCATGGTCAAAAAAGCGTTCGGGCTACGGAACATCCACTCGATCCCACGATCAATATGTGCTATCGACATGTCGAAAGCTTCTTTATCACTTGTCACCCGGGAGACCTGGCAGTAGTGACAGGTATGCTCGCACCGAAGGCTGATGACAAAAATGTGTAGGGAAGTAAAACCTTCGAGGAATGACTTCTTCGTCCGGTAGCGCGTGGCGTAGACGTCTATCAACCGGGGGATGCCCGTTTCTGAAATAAAAAAATTGGCCACAAGGTCGCCATATAGCTCGGAATCGTCCTGCTTCTTCAATTTCCTACGAACAATCCTGGCGGTGGTCCCATCTGGTACGATCAAAAAATCGCCCACTTCATTGACCAGAAGCTCCCGCTGGGCGTCCAGACGATGGAACTTGAACGGTAGTAAAAAATAAGCACCATCTTTTTGCTGGTCAAAATAGGCTTGTTCCCTAAATTTTCGCGTTTGTCGCGCAACTGCTCCGGTGTCTTTCACAGTCTCTGCCATAGCAAGGAAGTTTATTTATCCTTTTTACTTGCCTTATAAATCCCATAACCAATAACGCCCACTACGAGCGCCCCAACGACAATCCCTGTACCATCCCCGTCTCCTCCGCCGCCGGAAAAATGCGACCGATGCGAGACGTGCGAGCTGTGGGAACTATGCGAAGCATGGGAACTATGATTGGCGAGCATGCTACGGGAGGGGTCGACAAAATTGGGTTTCAGGACCAGCTGAGGTTTGCGCCGGCCTGTTTTGATCCACTGCTGTCCCGCTCTCTCCGGGTTTGACGATCCGGGCGCTTGATCCCCAGGGCCGGCATGGCCTTGTTGGATACCAAAAGTCGCCAGAGCGGCCGACGCTACGGCCCAAGCCTTTGCCGCCAGGGTCGTTATATATTTCTTATTCGGCATTTGCGAAGAAGTTTGAGGGAAGTTTGTCCGGTTCAAAGCCTACCGGGTCGGAGACATCTCCCGGTGGCTCTTCTTCAAACTCCCCGTTTGAAAAGGCTTTCGCTACGAGCAGGTCCCTAATGTTGCCGGTTTCTTTTGCTATCATATCTCGCAGCTGAAAATCGATTAGATCTCGTTCCAGCTTCTGCAGATAATACAGCAATTCGCCAGTCTCAATGCCGGCAGCTGCCAGCGGTGTAAGCGTAATCATGTAGGACGCGCTGTCCGAAACCGAAATTGAAATTTGGAATTTGCCTCCAAACCAGTAGAGGCATTTTAATACGGCTTCTTTCGAAAAAAGGCGGCCATCAGCATAAAAACTGATCATTCCTCCTTCGATACTAGGTTGAAGGTTCATGGCAAGGGTTTAAAACATAATAATGGCGTTAGCGTAAATTACAATTATTTTGAATGACACACTGATTAAAAATCGAGTCCCTCGTTTGGTAGGATAAAGGATAATTCCACGTCGTGAATTCAGGTTTCCCGTAAAACGCATAAGACCATTACTTGCATTTTTGCAGCAAATAAATGATTTATGCAACTATATCTGAATATTAACGGTGACTCGGGGGTGCATTCCTTTGAAATCGGCTTTGACTATATCCTCGTCAGGTTTTCCAATACCCAGCGCATATACAGCTACAGTTATGCTAAAGCCGGAGCACGACATGTCGAAGAACTGAAACGGTTGGCGTTGAATGGCTCGGGTTTGAATAGTTACATAAACAAATACACTAAATTCTTATATGATTAGCCGTCATTGCTGCTTTCGCCCTCAGACAATCCCCATCTCCGTACAATACGCGACCAACTGCTCATTGGTCGAAAAATTGAGCCCTTCCTTCATCCGCTTCAATCGCTTCTCGATACTACTGAGGCCGTCTGGCTTGATCTTGTTTCGCTTCAGATAGTCCGGAATGTCCTTCTGTCGCATGCCGGCCGCAAGTAAAGAAATGATCTTTATATCAAACGCTTCAAAATCGTGCACGTTCTCTCTGCGCGTAGCCTGAATATAAAACCGGGGAAAATAACGTTGGTTGCCGGTTATTTGAATAAGCGCCTGTTTTAATTCAGTAGCGTCGCCCCGGCCCTTTTGCACATACCCATCGATCTGATGGAGGGTATATAACGTTTCAATGACGGCGATGCGCCCCTCAGCAGAGAACACCAGCACTGGCAGACTCGGATCGATTGCCTGGGCGGCGCGGATCAGCTGCGCGCCGTCGGTAAGCCGCTCTTTCCGGTGATCCGAGTCAAAAACCAGATCCGTGATCAACAGGTCATACGGCTGACCCGTTTCCACGGCCTTTTGAATACGGACCAGGGCGTCATCACAGTAATAGACATAGTCCGGACGGGCGATCCCGATTTCCTCCAGCGTTTTTTGAACGGAAATACTGGCGCTTTCATGATCTTCAGCTATCAATACCTTTTCGAACATAGCTCGTCATTCGTTTGGAATGTTGATACGAATTTTTAACCCCGCAGGGTTGTTTCGGTCAAATATAATCCGACCGCCGAGATCCGAAATACGGTTTCCCGTACTGACGAGGCCATTCCCGAGTTTTTGTGCATCCGCGAACCCAACACCATCGTCGATGTATTGAATGGATAGCGCCTTGCCCTCCCGGCTAAATCGAAGCGCGACGTTCCGCGCCTTGCTGTGTTTGTCCATGTTGATCATGAGCTCTTGTAAAATAAGCTCAAGATCGGCTTTTATGGCCGGTGCGATACCCTCCCAAACCGGATCTTCATTCCCTATGGTAATGACTTTCCTGCCAGGTTGGCCATAGGGGGAAACGATCGCCGACACCTTGTTTTGAAAAGATTCGACGGTATTACCTGGTTCATACGATATTTCGCGTGACCCTACATACAGACGGTTTAGCCTATCCAAAACGACTTCTTTTTCCATGGGTAGTCCATGCTCGTAAGCAGTCATCAACCCGTAGATGCCATTC
This sequence comes from Puia sp., assembly GCA_036499285.1. Taxonomy (GTDB): domain Bacteria; phylum Bacteroidota; class Bacteroidia; order Chitinophagales; family Chitinophagaceae; genus Puia. The sequence continues at coordinate 27,272 of DASYEB010000032.1, forward strand.
GCGACTACATCATGTACCCGCCGGGAAGTTTGTAGTTGGTTCTCGCGGATTGCGTTTTGGGCAGCCTGCTCTATCCGGCGTCTTCTTGTCTTGTAGTGACGAATGATCCACCAGGTGACCAGGACAAAGATCACGGTGACGCAAAAAATGACCGCTCTTTGCCAGACTACCTCGACCCGTCGCTCCGCATTTTCCCGCTGTAGCCGCAGGTTCTCTGCCTTTCCCTTTTCCGCCTCATACCGGATAAGTGCATACTGGTTCCGGGCACTGTTCCGGGCAGTCTCCAGACTGTCTTGCAACCGCTGATAACGGACGAAATACCCTTTTACTTCCACGGGCGGCCCCAGCAGGATCAACTTCCGCAGGGCCTCAACCTCGTCATCAGGACTGCCGAGCTGATCAGCCATGGCGTACATCTGACGGGCGTAACCAAGCGCCACGTCCGGCTGGGAGGGGCCGTAATAATCTGCCAGATGCGAATAACTTGAATTCAATCCCCAGTCATCTTTTCCCGCTATCCGGATCCGCAGGGCCTCTAACAGCGTTGGCGCGGCGGGATAAGTGGAATCCTGCCGCCATCGCGCCATGGCCAGGTTGGTTAGCACCCGGGCATATTGCCGTTTGTTTGTTTTGATTTGGGTGATAATAGCATTATAGATGCTGATAGCCGCGCCATATTGCACTTTTTTTTCATAAGCGAGGGCCTTATTGTTCAGCGCGATCGCTCTTCGCAAGGTGTCAGTGGAGAGGTTGGCTGCCCGACCGTAATAAGATATCGCGGCGTCATAGTTTTTCAGGTTTAAATTATCGGTGCCCAACTCGTTATAATCCGCGATCAGACACCATTGATGCCGTGGACTATCTTCATGCAAGTACCCAAGTGAGGCCAACAGCCGCTCCTGGGAACCAAAATAGTCCCCTGCATTGCTTTGACAAATGGCCATGTTGTTCAAGGCCATCGCAATTTGCAGACTGTCTTTGGAAGTGATGAGGACTTTATTGAAGTAATAATAAGCAGAATCATCCTGCCGGTTCAAAAAAGAAAAACCTTTGTCATAATCGGGCGTAGTAACGACCGAACGGGCTTTAGGGATTTCTTTGCAACCGGCAAAAATAGCAATCGAAAGTAGTACTAAAAGGCCTGTGAGGTTCAACAGGATGGGTTTTGCCAAAGATAAAAAAATAAGGCAAGATTACTCTTGCCTTATCGTCAGCCATTGCTGGCAGTTGCCTTAATGCCCGGGAGGCGGCGTAGGCGGGATCTGTCCGGTGTCCCCGCCAGTAATGTCCATAGCAGTGAACAGGGCTAGAAATAGCTCTAACATATCACGATGATTTTAAAGTGGATGAATGGCCGCAGCCGGACGCCGAACGCCCGTCGCAGCGAGATGAATAGGCGGAATGCGCATCCTGCCCCCTGGGAAGTGTTGTGGTAGCGATTACGGCAGCCGGTGAATCCTTCCCAGGACCGGTACCGTCCACCGCTTTCGCTGACCACGGGCAGTCGATCCTGATCAGTTGAGCTCCTCGTAGCTGGCGAGAAGCCGATCGATTGCGAGAACGAAGATAGCCGGGTCGAACGCCTTGGTCCACAGGCCGTTCCGGTTATTCCGATCATTCCGCCACGATTCCGATTATGTCGCCACCATTCCGAAAGTCCAATAGTTTATGTATACTTGCGGGCATGTTACCCCCTCCTTACTCGCGCGCCGTCTTGGCGTATTACCAAGAGAAGCTGGACGCTGGTGGCCTCTCCATCGACATAAGACAGCTATCGCCGGCGAGTCTGAAAGCCGCTTGTTTGCAAACTTGCAGGGATCGGTATGAGAAAAAAGACGAACGGCTGCTTAAAGATTTTTTCGAAGCAGGAAATGACCGGGAGGCTTTTCTACTCGCTATCGACGGGCAGGGGATTGATAAATTTCGACCTGTCGTCAACTTCTTAAGAGGGAAAACAAAAAATCCCGACGACAAGATCATCGAGCTCGTCGCCTGGCTGATCGACTTCAAAGACCGGCCCTACGATCCGCGGATCGACTATTCATCGCCGCCGGTGCCACCAGACGATCCGCCGGTTAAAAACTGGGTTAAAGTTGCGTCGGAACATTCACCACAGCCAGTGATCGTAGAAAAAGAGCCTGACCGACCCGGTCCACCACCGCCTGAAAAAGACAATGTTTCATCAAGCGCTGCAATGGCGGGGAAGAAGCGTGCGGAACGCGTACGAACCATTTTCGCGATCGCGGCTGCAGCTGTCACCTGTATTGCTGTATACTGGAATTGGTCACACCGGCTAGCCCCTTCTCCGGCGGACGGCCAGGCCTGCATGTTTTGGGCAGGCGATCACTTCCAGCCAATCCCCTGTGACAAAAAAGCCGGCGCCGCCCTGATCGTCCCCTTGGACGCCGGCCGGCTCCTCCGCTTTAAGAAAATCACCCGGCCCGATACAATCACCGAAAACGCCTTGGGCAATATTTGGTGGGCTAAGTTTGGCAATCAATACGAATTCTATACTTTGCCCGGAAAACATCCCATTGATACCAGCATAAAATTGAAAGTAATGAATGATTACGCTTTCCTCCGGTATCTCCGACCAAAACAGGCGGCCCCAAGCCCGACCAAGTAGATAGACGTTCGATTTACGGGAAACCGTAAAATGAGGAGTCTCCAAAAACATAGGTTGCAGCCAAAATTATCGTCACTATGGCAGCAGCCTATATCGAACCCAGACCACACGGCGCCCCAACGCCCGCCGATCATCGGTATTACGTCATTATCTCCGGCGGCCACCAGATCGGTGGCAACTTCGCGACACAACAAGCCGCAAAACAACAGGCCTGCAAAAGCGGCTATCGGCCGGTCCACGTCGCCCGTGTCCGCCATTTCCCGGATCGCGATGTTCCGGACCACTGGCGCGAAGATCCTTGCTAACGCAAGACTCTTCGCATTGAATGAACCTACATGACTGCGTACCTGTCAGGAAGGACGATCAAAATACGCCTTCTATCCAACCCTAAATAAATCCTTCAAATGATTCAACGACGCTTATTGGCAGTGTGTGCAGCTCTGTTCGTGCTTGGATGCAATATCGACCCCAAATCCCACGACGCAAAAGCCGTCTCCGTAGGAGAGAATACGTTTGTGTATAATGGTAAGTTGTACAAGCTACTGAACAATGAATTGCTCCAAATCAGCAATCTCGATAGTTCACGCATCCGTAAATTGGAGATCTCGAAACCAACCCTAAAGGATTTGGGTGAGGCAAGCATAAACTACATCAAAAAAGGGGCTTCCGGAAATATCAAAAGCGTCTACCGGGGAAACTTTCTTTATTTTCGACTTCAGCTCGATGGTATAAGTGACCTGAAAGAAAACTATTACCCGGGAAGCTTTACCGTCCAGTTCATGGACGAATACGGATTTGTCATCAACTCCGTCGATATCCAAACGGGCGAATTGATTGGTGAGATGAATGAATATGGGATCGTGAACTCCTATGAATACAATGGAAAGATGGAGCTGAATATCGAAGCAGAAGCGGCCATTTCAAAGTGTAGCATATCGTCGAGCGTCAAAAGAAAATGACGGGTTAGTTAGTCTTGACAGGCAAAACAACTTATTTTGATACAACATTCTGACCTCCTATCTTATTTTGGAGTTGTTTTCTTGCTGGATTAGGTGATTTTTCGGAACGATTTAAAAAGTCTTTAATTGTTGGTGTGAAATGCCAATTACGAGGCTTTTTTATGTTACGGGAAGCCTTAAACAATTCTGGGTGTTTTCACGGTATTTTGACTGTTGTTTTTACGGTAACTTGTTTGCTAACACGAATAGCCTGCAACCATATGCAACTCATCCCAAACGAAGAACGTCAGGTCTCTTCCGGCCAGGACAAAGTCCTACTTACTACCCAATGAATCAGCCGCTCCGACAAGGAGTGGGGCCGCACCTACGTCCATCAGCGATACAAAACCGACCTTTCGGATCGAGGGAATGAGAGAAGAGGCCATAGACGGGTTTCTCCACAACGTTCAAAACGCACAGGCCGCTCGAACCAATGAACTGCATAACCTGTAATTATCATCATCCCAACCACTTTATACATTTTTATTAAAGACAAACCCATATGCCAACAAAACTCCTACTCTCCCTCGTCCTCATCCTGACGCTTTTTGCCGGTTATTGCCCCCGCCAGGCCCCCGTTAGCACCCAGCAAACCGAATACGTCTACCTCTGCGAAGGCCCGTATTCCAAGGTGTACCACAGATCAACCGAATGCCGCGGCCTAGCCCATTGTTCCACCAAGATCGATAAGGTCACCCTCGCCGAAGCCGTTAAAATGGGCCGTCGTCCCTGTAAGATAGAATACAGATAATAGTCCTGCGCAGATCAAAGAATCCGCTCAAATTGCTGGAACGAGTAAGCATCCTATCGTTACCCCGACAGCATCCTCAGCATAAAGCTGTTCACCGTTTCCTTGAAAACCTGACTTACCCAACGTGCTCGTCGGCACCCCTGATCTTTTACTTCATTGGCTCCCAGCCGATTACAAACTGGCTTCGGTGTGATGATTATCGGGTTAGAAGTCTGCTCGGTTTAGTGGGAATAACGGATGAAAGCCTTGCCGAGGCGTTGTGATATTATAAAAAGTCTAATCAGACCTGGAAGCCTTTTTGTCACTAATCTGTCACTAAAATCACTCAAACGTCCTAAATCCGGACATTTTCATTTTCTGTATTGGGAAGTAAGCTCTGTGCGCGTGATGCAAGATTGACGTGGGGTTTATTTCGATGGCGCTGAGAATCAGCGCTTTTCTTTTGCCTTTATTTGCCGACTTTGGCCTTTAGTAGCCCAAAAGTTGTTACGAATCTGGGACTAGGGTAGATTTGGGGTGATCTTTAGGTTGGGAGCCCGGAAAGTTGATACGCTATGATATAGTATGATACGATTGATACGGTTTCTTAGTGCAGAATAGCAAGTAATGAAACCGGAATTACCGATATTAGCCTGTTACTGTGACTTCAAAAGGTTTTTTTTTACATGATAGGGTCAACATTTATATTGAATATCCTGGATTTGTTGCTGAATGATGATGAATTGGGAATTGCCATACGACCACAAATCGATCATGTGACGGATGCCGTATATAATTATACGGGAGTCGGTCTGTATGTTACCTTTGAGTGTGACGAAAAAATTGTCAGGAGCGTGGGAGAAGAGCAAATCATCCTTGATGGAGTTACCATTACGTCGCCTGAGTTGAATATCGGTGCATCCGCAGCGCTCTTCCTCAAAGAGGGCATAATCAACTACCTGAATATATGGTCGTTTGACGGTGAATATCCTAGAAAGGAGTTGAGCACTTACACACTGAAACAAGAAGGTAACTGGTCCTCCGGGCGCGAAATAAAATACGATGGCAATTAATGAAACAGTATGATACGCTATTGTAGCCTTCTATGATTTTAGGAGTCCATCTTCATCAAAAGAATATATGTCAAATCTCTAATAATCAAATTCTGCTTTTCGCACTAGCTCTGCCAATTCTAGTTTGCCTGCCTGCTTTAGCTTTGTTTTTCCATGTCCAATACTATTTTCTCTCCTCTATCGTTCAAAAGGTTCCGGAGTCTGCAGGTAGCTTGAATTGAATGTGCAGTGGCACTTTGCTTATTCGATCGAGGAAAGGTAATGATAGCTTTTTGTGAAATCAGATTTGACGTTTTTACAAAGGTATTTTGCCCAGGCAGGGTCACTCTCCCCCCGGAGCCTGGCAAAGAGGGCTAAGAGATATCCCCAATCCATTTGAGTCAGGTACCCTGACTTTCGCCAACCATGCGAGCGAAAATCCTGATGGGTAGTAAAGGCAGCATTCGCATTGAAGATGCCGAGACCAAAGATGACGGTAGTGACATCTGTCAGTTGCTCGTCATTTTCCAACAGACGTTCCTCCCCTAATAATTTGATGTGTGACAGCTCATGGGCAAGCGTAGCGACCATTAACTCCGGCTCCCGGAGCCGTTTTTGCTCCAGCGCAATATGAAATTTCCCATCCCCTTGGCGGCCCATGTAGCGGCCGCTGGCTGATTTGACGCCATCGCCCTTTTTCTCACCGGCGGTGAAGATGCTATGGCCAAAATCTCCTGTGGATATTTCACGGATGCCTTCTTCATAAAAGAACAACTCGATCTCTGTGGGGTCGATCTCCATCTGGCGGGCGATGATGTCAATGGTGTCTCGGCCTGTCTGAGGGTCACCGTTGTACTGGATAGGAAAATCTGAATGATGCGGGGTCAGGACGCGGCGCTGCTGAATCAGGTCTTTGCCGAAGGCGCTGACTAGCCAGTCAAAGGCATATTCAAGCCATTCGCGCCTTTGTTCCGGTACGGGACATGAGGGTTTTCTATCTTTTTTTGAAAAGCCAAACATTGACGGTTAAGATACAAAAATTGTTAATTCAGTTGACAATTTCTATTTTCCAATCTAGTTGCTGTAGTTTTCCCTATTTAAAGGAGGCGCACAAATATTCTATTTTCAATAGAGAATGGATAGAAAATAGCGAGGTGTGTGGTTGCTTTTATTGTCAAACTACATTTGAACCTGGCAACATAGCGGAATGGACAGACATCAGGCATCAACGGCATTATTCCCAAATTGTGGAATTGACGCTGTAATTGGATCGGATCCCGGTAAGACAACAGCAGGTTTTTCCCGATTACCGAACGCCCTTACAGTATTGGGAGCAGGAGATTAGTTTGAGCAAGTAAACCTTGTTACTAATCTGTCGCTAAATTCGCTGAAACAGACATTGACACTAACGGCATTCTTTTTACTTTTTAAACTGTAATCATCTGCAAACTTGAATGAATTTATGCCGATTCTTTGCTCTGCAGTCGTTCCATTACCGATTGTTTATATAGTCGACCGATGGGGATTTCACATTGTCCTATTTGCACCACTAATGCATTATAGCCGGCGATTTTGCTGAGTGAAACAATATACGATCGGTGCACCCGGATAAATTTGTGATCGGACAGAATATTTTCAATTACACTGTGGCAGGTCATTTATCGCGAAAAAGACTTCGAGTAAATTTTGTTCCCTGGCCTGTGGCCGGCGCAATTATAAGGTTAGGGAAAGAATTAACAGGATCGAAGATGGGAACTACGAGGCGAGGGTGCGAGCTTTTCAACCACAAACTGAATTTCAGGCATTTGTATCTTCTCCAGAACAGGAATTCATTGATATTAAGATGCTGGCTTTTGTTACCAGTATGTCGGAAATGATGATATTCAATCTTATCAAGGATTCCAATTTTCCAAGGCTAAAGATTGGGAGGAGATTGTTATTTGACAAAGAGAGCGGTTATGGATTATTTGGTTAAAAAGTATGGGAATTGGTAATAGACTACATGCGGATCGAAGATCGGAAACCTTGAAATAGTTTGAAATGTCAGGATATTCGCAAAAAACCTGACGTTTTCTTAATTTGTCAGGAAAAGTATAAAAAACCTGACAAATGCCAGCTGAGACTATTACACGTTCCGTGACTGAAAAGGTGAAGAAGGCAAGGCCGGGAGCAGTGTTTTTCCCCGCTGACCTGCTCGAATTCGGCGAGCCCGACGCAATCCACCAGACCTTTTCGCGGTTGGCAAAAAACAAAATACTCCTTCGGCTGGCTAAAGGTATTTATGTGAAACCGATGATGGATCCAGAGCTAGGAGACCTTCGGCCTTCGCTGGAAGACGTGGCACAGCAGATCGCTGAACGCGACAAGGTAGTAATCCGACCGACCGGGGCAGCAGCCTTGAACAAACTGGGGCTGTCCACACAGGTGCCGACCAAGGTGGTATACTTGACTAATGGAAATCCGAAACGAATCCAAGTGGGACGGTCGACCATCGTCTTTAAAAAAACAACACACAAGCAGCTCGCTGTGCAACCGGAGACGGTTTTCCTGGCAATCCAGGCGCTGATCGCTCTCCGGAATCAGGCAGACGATCCCAACATCTTCCGGCGGTTGACGGAGGTATTGGGCGCGGAAAAGCCGGCAGATATTCGAAATGGTGCACGGCTGGCTCCACAGCGGATCAGTCGTATCTTATACGAGATTGCAAACCATCTTGAAAAGTCATTAATATGATCGAATTTCTACAACTCCCCGAAGAGCGGAGGAGGACATTCATCGCCCAGACAGCCACGGAAACAAGGATGACAGAAAAGGCCGTAGAGAAAGATTGGTGGATAACCCTGGCCTTGCGCGCGATCTTCACATTGCCAATGGCAAAACACTTCGTCTTTAAAGGTGGCACCTCACTCAGCAAAGGCTGGGGACTGATCGAACGATTATCAGAGGATATCGACATAGCATTGGCGCTCGATACGTCCGGCAAGTACCATTATCAGAAGGATATCTCCATTTGCCTAATGTTGCAATATCATTCGAATGGGAAGGATTACTTGTTCGTATTTGATTACCACGACGATTTAGTCATCTTCAATTCGGAGTCGAAACCTACGGAGTCGAATTTTTTACAGATCAAGGGACACGACAAAGGATCTTACACCCTGACCAAGCTATTGTCTGGGAAAAAGGGAAAAAAAGAGATAAGCGGCGGCACGGCCTGGTATAACTTAATCCCGTTGACTTCTGCAAACAGCGTGTTTGAACGCCCTTCCGATAATGATGGCTTACTGGCAATAAATCCAGACGATTTTCGGTTGGCTGAATCTTTAGAACGATGACGCTTACGAGCGCTGTAAAAGGCGCCTTCCTTTAGCTGATGGGTCTTACAAAATTCTTTTACCGTAATCCCTTCGCTTCTATTGTACTCGTTGAGCAGTTCAATAATTGCTTCCTGGCTACGCCGGCCACTGGTTTGCTTTTGGCTGAATTGTTCCATTACTTCCTGGTTTTGATGTCAGGTAGCAAAACTATCGGTCATTTAACTATTTTCAGTCATGGTGCTGGTTAGAGGTTTACGACATTGGCACTTAGTAAAATACGGGAATATCTTTGAAAACGCCTTTGGTAATTAAAACCGATCCCGGAGCACCATAAGTGTTTGTTGGATAGCCAGTTGTGACCATCGGCGTAAGTCTTCCTGAAAAATTGCCGTTTATATGCCCTTTCGTGTACGATGTTATATTAAAGCTGATACTATCTGCTGACGAATGTACATATTCGTCAGTGCCGTTGTAGCTTGAAACATACATGTCTCCGTAAGTACTTGTATAAATGTAATTTCCGACTTTTAAACTATCCATGAAAAATGTAAACGACATTTCTCCCGTTGTGCTTAAAAAATCAAGGCTGTAAATAGTGCTATTTGTGCCTGGATAAAGCGTTTTACTACATCCCAATTGATAAGCAGTAGGCGATTGACTGTCGGGGTCATTAACTGAGTTTGATACTGTATTTCCGTTAACCGAATAAGTCATAGTTGCAACACTTGGAGAACCTCCGCCTTGCGTTCCGGAATTTTGGTTAGCGAGCATAGCATCGGCAATCGATTGCTTTAAGCACGACGATAGAAGTAGGATCGAAAAAGAGGCTACGAATAAATATCTCATTGTTCAATTTTTATTGCTCGTAATCTTTTTTCCCGAAATGTAAGTAAAAAGATAAACCCAAACTAACGTAATTATCAGACCCCCCATGGTCTATAATGGTTTCATACCGCAGGTGTAAATCAAGCGGGGTGTTCCCTAGTAAAAATAAATAGCCGGTACCCGCTGCACATACCAATCCATGAAACTTAAGGTTATGCGTAGCCCCATCTACATTAACAGACGATACGCCATAAATATTATAACCAATCTGGGGTTCAACATAAAACCCCATCCCTGATCCATTAAGCGAATAACGATAACCGGCTTTTATAGGCACGACGGCTGTCCCATCCCCGCTTCCCCCATCGTTTAATAAGAACAAATTCGTACCCAGTTCCAGTGTAAGATCGCTCGCCTGAGAAATGGGGAATGCCCCTTTAATATACGCACCGAGCCCAAGGGAATAATTGCTCGTATTATTTCCAACCATCTTGATCACCCCTAATTGGGCTTCTACATTTGTAACTATCAAGAATAAAATGGAGGTTAATATTCCTTTCAACATAGATTTAATTTGATTCGAAGGGTTTATTGGTTATGCCGGGTAAACTATTGTGCCTGCAAGCGGAATACTATAGGCTGTTTCTTGTAGCTTTTGACCAGCCGTCCGCCATATACGGCTGGTTCCCAGTCCTTGGATTGAGAGATGACACGGATGGCTTCGGCATCGAGCGATGGATTTACCGGGTGGATGACCTTAATGTCCATAGGGTTGCCTTCCTCGTCGACGATAAATTGAACGACAACGATTCCTTCGATCTTTTTTTTAAACGCTTCGTCCGGATATCGGGATGTCTTATTCAAAAAGCGAAGCCATTGTGCCGCGCCGCCGGGATATTCCGATTCCCGGATGAAATATTTGACTTTTTTATTTTTAGAGCCATCCTCATTATAAAAGGTACCTGATACCTGTTGGCCTTTCGCATATACGACGTCACCGGCTACCTGACCGTTGCGGTAGTAGCCGAGCCATTCTCCTTCCATTTGGTCATCCTTATTGATTCCCGTCATCATCATTTTTTTGTTGGGCCAGGTATATGTCTCCTTCCCGTCCTTTTTGTTGTTGGTGTAGGAACATTTGTGGAAGGCCATCCCGGTACTGTCGAACCAGGCAAGCTCTCCTTGCCTTACCTTACAGGAATCATCTGAGAAAATGCCAGTCATCTGAGCTTTGCCGTTGAGAAAGTAATCTGTGACCAGCCATCCGGTGCCCTGCCTGGTCCGGACCCGATAGTAGGATGCATTCGCGCCGGTAGTGTCGCGCCAAGAGCCGTTAAAATAGACAGTGTCTTTGGTTTGGGCAATAGCGGAGATATTGCCTACTGCGAGGGACATTACGGTTAGGAGTAGGAGAGGTTTCATGAGGTCAAAGATAATTTCTTGATGGAACAATTGCAATTGGTAAAAAGGGATTGTAGCTGATGATTTCCTCTTTTACTAATTGATTGACTTTCAATGGTTATTTTTGCTGCCGGGTAAATATTTGAAGATAAAATAGACTAGAATAGCCAACAGGTCCGCGAAAGTTATAGAGCCTGGGAGTCAGGAAAGGTAAAAGGTCACGAGTGGGTTAAACTTTAAACAGAAGCTACTAAATACTTCGAGGTTAGTAGAGCAGCTTTATCAGGATTTCAATTTCAGACAAGCTTGGTTAAAAGTCAATTGTCCCGCACGCAAGGATACACTGTGGCGAGGCCGGGCAACAAATCCATGCTGTCCTGGCGGCGTAAGATCGGCTTGGTCCAATAAATTTTGTTACGGATCTGTGACTAAATCCGCCGAAACGCCCTGGAATAGCGCGTTTTCATTTTCGGTATTGTCATTAGAAAATGTTAGAATTAATGATTCTACGAGCTGATATTCAAAGGGCGAATTTATCGACGAAATAATCATTAGATCAGTATGTTCTGGGAAAGAAAGTACTGAAGGCGTCCATCTGATATAAAGAATGTCTTCCCCTGGCAAAGCGATTAGCTGATGAAAATTTCAAATTTTCAGCCTGTCTAATCTGATGATGGGCCAACGTTCCCTTAATATTGCAGTATGATCTATCATTTTTATGTTGAACTACTGGGTAGTGACCCTCTAGTCTGGCGGCGGATAGTGGTTCCTGCCAATCGTAATTTGTATCAACTACATATGACATTGCAGGGGGCTTTTGGATGGGAGAATAGTCATCTGTTTCAATTTTGCGAGAACGACTTATCGGACTCGATTGGTTATGGTATTCCAGATGATTATGATTCGGGTACAAAGATTTTCGATTCAAAGAAGACTAAAATAGGCAAGGTTTTTAAGGTTCCAGGGCAGCAATACCAATATATTTATGATTTCGGTGATTATTGGAGGCATTTGATTAAGTTCGCGAAAATTGAGGCAAAAGAAATGGGAGGGCCATATTGCCTGGGCGGAGAAGGTGCCTGCCCTCCTGAAGATGTCGGTGGAATGCATGGCTATCATGAAATGCTTGATGCGTTTAAAAAAGCCAATAGCAAGGAAACGAAGGAATATAGACAATGGCTAGGTTTAGTTGACGGCGAAAAATGGGATGCCCATTTTTGCAGCATACGTGAGGTGAACAAAAGGCTATGTTTGTTAGAGTAGTTTGATCGGATGTCAATGTGTTGATATTCAGTTTGTTGAAAAATTAGTATTCTATTCAAAAACCCAGAAAAGAATAGCGATCTTTGATAAATAATAATAGGTTATGCTTTATACTGATTACATAGGATCCAGCGCAGGTGTCATGCTGGGAAAACCTGTCATTAAAGGTACCAGAATCACGGTGGCCCTCATCTTAAAAAAATTATCGGAAGGAGCTACTCAACAACAGCTCTTAACAGCATACCCAAGCCTTTCTGCAGGAGCTATTAATGCGGCGCTCGCCTATGCATCAGATGTTATTTCTAACGAAACAATAATCGCTGTTGCATGATTCTTGCTGACGAAAACATTCCTTTTGAGATTACTAAATCTCTTCGGGAGCAGGGATTCGAAGTTACCTCCATTTATGAGACTTCTCGAGGAATCAGCGATGAGCAGGTAATTGAATTGGCATTGAAATAAAATTACTTGCTACTCACTGAAGATAAGGATTTCGGGGAGTGGGTATTTGCTCATCACGCAAAGGAGTTAAGCATCTTATTCCTGCGTTATTCAGTTGACGAATTACAGGACATAACGCAAGCCCTTATTTATCTACTTAAAAGTCAGACACTGGAGCGCCCTTTTTTCGCGACCATTACGGTCAAGAAAATACGAATTCGACAGCTATAGATTTTCATTGGACATATGTTACTAATCTGGGACTAAAATCTCTAAAACGCGCTATTCTAGGGCGTTTTCATTTTCTGTATTGGGAAGCAGGTTTCACGCCAGATGCGCGTTTTGCGCTGAAAATCAGGTGTTTCCTTGCTTTCTATTATTTATGAGCATTAGTATTAATACCCTTTACTTTTATTAAATTAGTGAAGCGAATTATGCGAGGGTACGAAAGCGGACAATAAAGGACCCGGATTCCTAAAAAAGTTACTATTGATATTTCTATATGCAACGATGGTATAATAAAATAGACCCGGCATTGAAAGACTCTATTCAAACTATCTTAATTCTGGATAGTGCCGATCCCCCAGAGCCTGAAGATCTGCCTATATTTACCAACGGAATGCCGGCCTTTCTGTGCACATACCAAAACACGGAAAATCACCTGACCCTGTTCGGAAAGGCCGTTCCGACAGAAAGATGGGCAGAATGGGGGAATGCCACCCTGATCGCTTTTTTCTTCAAACCATTTGCCATAGGTCCTGTTTTTAAGTTACCTGCTCAGCAACTCAAAAATGAAGGCGTTGAGCTGAATCGTTGGAATCCACAAAAGGCAATGGCATTGACCGTTCAATTGACCTATGCTCAATCAACAGCCGAAAAAATGGAGGTGCTGCACCGGTTTGTACTTTCCCAGGTGACAGCCAACCAACGGGAATGTTCGATCATTGGATATGCTACCGACAAGATACTGGAGAACCCTGAAGCTGATGTGTTGGCTCAAATATTGCAAGAAGTCAATCTCACAGAAAGAACATTCCAGCGGATCTTTAAAAAATATTTAGGTATAACAGCGAGCGAATACCGGCGGATCTGTCAGTTTCAGTTGGCTTTTTACCAGTTAAAGTCCGGGCAGTTTGATAAATTAACCGACGTGGCCTATGCCAACGGCTATTTTGATCAGAGCCATTATATCCGTTCTTTTAAGGAATTTACAAAAACCACACCCCATGATTACCTGCAATTTGGGCTGAAGGAAAAATAATGTCGGTTTTGTACAAGGCCATGTTTTGTGGCTGGTCCATCTTTACACGAAATTTATAATGTATGAAAGAACTGATCACGCCTTGCTTATGGTTCGATAACCAGGCAAAAGAAGCCGCCGCTTTATATAGCAAGTTAATTCCCGGTGCGAAAATAGTGATGCAGTCACCTATCGTAACCGAAATAGAGATAGCCGGCCGGCATATTACTTTGCTCGATGGCGGTCCGATGTACAGACCCAATCCATCCATATCATTGTATTACATCGGCGAAACAGAAGAAGAATTAACAAATATCTGGGAGGGATTATCCGACGGGGGCTTTATTCTGATGCCTTTGGATAAGTATCCCTGGAGTGAAAAATACGGCTGGGTGAGCGACCGGTTCGGCATTTCATGGCAGGTTGCCCTGGGAACAGTAGCTGCAGGGGGGCAAAAGATCACGCCTTTTTTGATGTTCGTTGGCGAACAATATGGACGTGCGGAGGAAGCAATCCAGCATTATACTTCCATATTTAAAAATTCAGGAACAGATGGGATACTCCGCTATTCACAAAATGAACTACCGGATAAAGAGGGAAAAGTAAAACATGCCGTAATATCCCTGAACGGCCAGAAGCTTATGCTGATGGAAAGTGCACATGCTCACAAATTTGCTTTTAACGAAGGCGTTTCGCTGACGATCCATTGCGACACCCAGGAAGAAATAGATTACTACTGGGAAAAGCTAACGGAAAGTGGTGAGGAAAGCAGGTGCGGCTGGTTAAAAGATAAATTTGGGGTTTCCTGGCAGGTGATACCTACGATTCTCGGCAAATTAATGACTGATCCTAATAAGGCCGGCAAAGCAGCACAGGCGTTTATGCAAATGCGAAAGTTTGACATTGAAAAGATTGTACAGGCGGTCGCTCCTAATGGCGAATAAGTTTTATTATTTTATAAGGCGTCTCTTTATTCAGGTCAGGAAAGATCTTCCCATGGCCGCCTTTATCCATCAATGCAATATAATACATCAAATCATAGGTCGTATCGATGTCGGCAACAGGTATCACAGCCTCATATCCTCCCGGTGTGGTATCCGGCTCCATCGGCAGGTTTTTAAATTCCAATTGCTGGTTGACGGCACGGTAATACAAGCGTATCCACTTAATCCCTTGCGGCGCGGAGACCCTGATTCGAATGGTGACAGACTGATTGGCCTTTGCTTCGTCGCCTGTCAGCGGTTCCACCCTAAACAATGAATCAAACGGCTGGGCGGGAGAGACTTTATAAACAGGTGCTTTAACCGTCATTGCCCCGGGATCGGCATACCGACGTTGCTGCTCCAATTTTTGCAAGCCATCCTCTAACTTGCCCAGCTCATCCTTCCAGTGTCCGCAAAGATCAGCAACAGACACGCCCATCTGCAGGTTATCGTTATAGTAATCCGCAGCTGACGCTACGATCTGGCGCCAGGCATCGATGGCCCCGCGTTCATGTGTGATGGCTGAATCCAACGCAGATACATCGTGGGTACGTTGATACAGACAATAGTAGACTGCAGCCGGGGCCCGGCGGGCATGATAAAGCGCCAGATTGGATAAAATACCCAGATCGGCAAGTGTGGAACCCAGTTCTTTGTTTTGCGCATCTCCTTTATCCTTTACCTGGCTGATCAATGTTTGTATATCCCTGGCAGCCTGCTCAAACCACTGACTGTTCTCTGAAGGTCTGATCCTTGCTGTTTCCTCTCCTGTCAGCAAAAAATTGGCCTCGTCATCAAAGCTGGCGAACTGACACAGATCGCTGCCTTCAGCCTTCGCATAGGTTGGGAGGTCGCCCAGGCGTTGTTTTTCAGCCCAGCCTCGCGTCATAGGAAAATAGCTATAAGGGTAACAGGAGGCGATGATACGGGGTAATATACCACTGGCCCGATGTAAAGCTCTTTCTATGAGTGGTCCCGTCGTCTCTCCAAAACGGGCTTCGAAATCTTTGTCCCAGGTTTCGGAAGGCATATTGGGATTATAGCCGATGCGCCCAAAGACCTGGAAAAGATGCCAATACCGCTCGAACTCATACTCATAATAGCGGTGTTGTGGCTGCAGCAGTTGAAAAGGCGCTGCGTCGTGAGGCTGGGCCTCCATCTTGGTAGCAAGCGGCTCGTTGATCTCGAATCCGTCTCCATCATACAGGTGCACACTTTTCATAAATCGGCGGACATAGTCGGGGTCACCCCACAACAGCACGCGGTTAGTGCCACCGTTCCACAATCGCCAGTTCATATTGTACTGTTTCGGATACCGAAGGAGGTCGCCATAACTGTGCCGGATATAGCTTTTGTCAGGGTTGATGCGTGTTGGATGGTATGGCAGGCCAAACTGTTCCATCCAGAACTTGGTGTCGATCCTGAATTGGACACCCGAACTGATGGCGCTTCGTATGACAGTCGGAGGAAGTTCCTTCGCCCGCATGTCGATCTGCAGATCTGGCTTTACCTGCCGGATCATCTTGAATACATCTGCCCAGAACGATTCTTCCTCTTCCTTTTTCAGGCCGGACTCTCCATGCATCCTGAACTGAATAGCGTCAACGGGGATCTGCCGTAGGAATGCTTTCAAAGCCGCTTTTGTATATGCTGTGAGATTATCTGCGTTAACACCCCAGACCAACCCCGGAACCGGATGATCCGGTGTTTTCTCATTACCTGGAATTCCCCCTCCCTGGACGCCACCCCGATAGATGTGGTCCCAGATGCCGACCGTAAAACGGATGCCCCGTTGATGCGCCATCGCTATCAGCCGATTGATGGCCATCAGGTTGCGTTGTTGTTCCGCCTCGCTCAAGCCTGTCATCCGGATGTCCGGATAACCGTCCACATTGAAAAAGTAAGGATAACAGGGTGCCAGGAACCCCCCATTCTCATATCCAAAAACCACTACCAGGGAATTAAAACGATTTTCGGCCAATTCATCCAGGTAGCGTGTCCAATACTTCTCATCATAGAACCGGCTTTCCCAGTAAGCACGGTTCATCGTATAGATGGAAACAGCCCGGGTATGTATAGAAGGTTTTTCCCTGACGTCTTTAATGGCGTTCAGTGCCATTCTTGCGTTCACACCCCAACCGATCTGGCGGGCGGTTTCCTGTAAGGCATACATCAGACCCGTGTCGTCATATCCACTGATAACAAGTGCCGGTTTCTGCTGCCGTATAGTATGCCATAGGATGTAGGCTTCCGTTTCCCGGTCGGGGCTCTGGTGCACCGCTTTTAGCCACCGGGCAGCAATGCCACCCCCTTCGGATAAGCCTGCTATCAACAAGTATTTACCCCTGGCGCCGGCAGCCTTAGACAGCTTTTCGAATGTTATATGCCTGGAGGTCAGCAGGGCGGTTAGTTTCTCCAACCCGTGCAATGCAACAGGCCCGGGCATCTCGTCGGTAATAATACTGATCTCTGGCGGCGGTGATGAGATCGCTTTTGAAGGATCTACTGCCCGGAAGCCTGTAAGCAAAAGGACGAAGAAAAAAAGTAAATGTATTTGAGCTTTCCGGATATGCATGGTGCCAACAAAATAACCCTTTTTTTAGAAACAGCTTCGTTTACAGTCCCAAAAGATTACCGTAAATTGATCCCCACACAAGCTCGGAATATGAAAAAACTCCTTCTTCTTTTCACGGTTATATCACAGTTTTCATCTGCTATTAGCCAGAACAGCCCCAAACTCCCTCAACTGCTGATCAGGCTTGACGACATCGGCATGAATCACTCAGTGAATATGGCCCTCCAAAAGATGGCAGAAACAGGCTTTCCTGTTTCCGCATCTGTACAATTCGCCTGCCCCTGGTACCAGGAGGCTGTCGATATCCTGCGTAAGAATCCCCAAATATCTGTAGGGGTTCATCTTACCCTTACTTCCGAATGGAAATATTATCGCTGGGGACCGGTCCTTGGTCAGACAGCGGTGCCGAGCCTGGTCGATACTGCAGGTTACTTTTATCAGTCTACAGAGGCGTTTGGCAGCAGCGGGTACAAACTGGATGAGGTAGAAAAAGAATTGTCTGCCCAAATCGAAAGGGCGCTTCGGACCGGTCTGAAGATTACTTATATCGACCCTCATATGGGCGTTGCACTCTCGACACCGGAGTTGCGTGCGCTGACCGAAAAGCTGGCCCACAAATATAAACTTGCCATTTCTCCACTGAGCAGTGTATCCTATTTCGGAGAGACCTATAAAGAAATGTGGGGCGAGCCGATCGCTACCAAGAAGTCGGCATTCCTGGACTATATCGTCAACAAGCTAAGTGCCGATCGCCCCAACTTAATGGTGATCCATACCGCGACACCAGGTCCCGAAATGGATGCGCTTTTTGACATGAACAGCAATATGATGAATGATAAAGATGGTCATCCGCTAACCAGCAAACACCGGCAGACGGAATTGAACATGCTGCTTTCTCCTGAATTTAAAGAATTGATCGGAAAGAAATTTCATCTCGAAAACTATCAGCAAATGCTTTCTACAAAAGATATCACCGTGCTAAAAGCTGTCGATGGCGCATAGGTAGTGTCGGACAAAACATAAGCGATTCCCGCTTTCAACTTGCCCGCGAAAAATGGAAGCAAATAAATCAAAACTTGACGAATTGTCAGACAAGATCATGAAAGGGATGGCTGAAACATCTCGCAAGTTAATTTTGAAAAGAGTGCCGGAAGTGGACGCTCTCTTGTTATTTCCGAAGATGGGGAAGTGAAGAAAATCCCACTATGGATTGGGCTGCCCGGCGCTTATGTACCACAATCGGACGTTTGCCTGTAACGCAAACGAACAACGTTATACAGTAAAACATTGCAAATATGTAGAAATCAGTGTTTTACAATCTGGCATGCAACTGGATGATGATTTTTCATGCTAAGGAACTATTTCAGTGTCGCCTTTCGCAACCTTCTCCGGAACAGGGCTTCGTCGATTATAAATATCGGTGGTTTGGCAGTGGGGATGACGGTGGCGCTGCTCATCGGCCTCTGGATCGACGATGAACTGGCCTTTGATAAATACCATAAAAATTACGACCGCATCGCCCAGGTCATCGAACAGCAAACCGTGAACGGGACGATCAGCACCTTTGAAGTCATGCCTTTTCCTATAGGGAAACAATTGCAAAACGACTACGCGGGTGATTTTAAGTATGTTGTAATGGCCTCCATTCCGGGCGCCAGTTTTCTCACTGCCGGTACAAAGAGTTTAAGCGTAAATGGCATTTATATGGATGTGGATGCGCCGAGGATGCTCACCCTGGATATGATCGAAGGTGACCTCGATGGGTTGAAGGATCCGCACTCCATTTTGCTTGCAGCTTCCACTGCAAAAGCGATCTTCGGCGCCGTAACGGCAATAGGCAATGTTATCTCCATCGGCAATCGACTACAGGTAAAAATTACGGGAATTTATGCTGATTTACCCGTTAATACCACTTTTCACGACCTGGGATTCATCGCTCCGTGGAGTCTGTATATCACCACTGCGGATTGGATAAGAAATTCCCAGACCAAATGGGACAACAATTCCTTTAAGACATACACACAACTAACAGATCACGCCAGCCTTGGTGCAGTGGGCAAAAAGATCATAGACTGCAAACAAACACATGTCGCCCCGGAAGATAAAAAATACCAGACAAAGATCATTTTAAACCCTATGCGGGATTGGCATCTCCGGTCACGTTGGGACGACAACGGAATAAAAGGTGGCGGCCCAATAGAATATGTCTGGCTTTTCGGCCTGATAGGGATCTTTGTGCTCATTCTCGCTTGCATCAATTTCATGAACCTCAGCACGGCCCGCAGCGAACGCCGCGCCAGGGAAGTGGGTATCCGCAAGACGATCGGCTCCCGGCGCTGGCAGATCATCGGCCAGTTCTATAGTGAATCCTTATTAGTAGTGGTAACAGCCTTTTTACTTTCCCTGCTATTGGCAGAGCTTTCGTTACCGTTTTTTAATAGCATCGCCGGCAAGAAAATGGCTATTCCCTTCGACAACCCTGTATTCTGGCTCCTGTGTGTAAGTTTCACCATTGTCAGTGGGCTCATCGCAGGCAGCTATCCGGCGCTGTATTTGTCGTCATTCAACCCTGTCAAGGTGCTGAAAGGCACATTTAAGGCCGGACGTTTGGCTTCCTTGCCGCGGAAGGTGCTGGTAGTGTTGCAGTTTACCATCTCTATCGTGCTCGCGATAGGCACCATCGTCGTATACAATCAGTTGCAGCATACGCGGAACAGGCCCACTGGCTATGACCGGAATGGGCTTCTGATGATACCCATGAGGTCGGCGGACTTTTATGGAAAATTTGATGTATTGCAAAGCGCATTGAAAAGGTCGGGCGCCGTGCTGGAATTTGCCGAGTCACATAGTCCCCTTAATGGTGTTTGGTCGAGCAATGATGGTTTCAGTTGGGCCGGCAGCAACCCGCAAGCCCCGTATGAATTTGCAACCATTTGGGTCACCCATGACTTTGGAAAAGCCGTAGGCTGGCAATTTCAAGCGGGGAGAGATTTTTCAAAGGCTTTTGCAACGGACTCGACCGCGGTCATAGCCAATGAAACGGCGATACTGTTCATGGGATTGAAAGACCCGGTAGGGAAGACAATAAGATGGGGCACTGGCAAGGACGCTAAAAATCTCACCATTATAGGGGTTATAAAGGATATGGTGATGGAATCTCCGTTCGAACCGGTAAAACAGACCTTCTATTTTTTGGACTACAACAATGTCAACTGGATGATCCTGAAATTGGATCCCAAAGCAAGCACCGCCTCAGCCCTCACAAAGATCGAAACCGTCTTTAAAAAATATATCCCCTCAGCGCCATTTGCTTACACATTCGCCGATGCCGAGTATGCCGCAAAATTCACCACCGAAGTACGGATCGGTAAGCTGTCTACCTTTTTCGCAACACTGGCCATCTTTATTTCCTGTCTCGGGCTATTTGGCCTGGCCTCCTTCGTGGCCGAACAGCGTACCAAGGAGATGGGAGTGCGAAAAGTGCTGGGAGCGTCAGTATTGCAAGTCTGGCGAATTCTGACCGTCGATTTTATTCGGCTTGTTCTCATCTCGCTGTTGGTGGCTATTCCCCTCGCGTATTTCGCTATGCATAACTGGCTGTTGTCCTATCCATACAGAACGGGCTTGCCCTGGTGGATCTTTGCGATGGCGGCGGCAGGCACGTTGCTGCTAACTATTATCACTGTGAGCTACCAGGCGATACGAGCCGGTCTGGTCAACCCGGTGAAGAGTTTGAGAACAGGGGGGTGACCTTCCTGCCTAACCTATTTCCACTATATGTCCACGCAGCCAGCCATAAAGGAGGCTGGGTTCTCTGTTTTCGTCGCCTATTGAGGCGCCGACAGAATGTTGCCGGCGCGCAAGATTTAGTGTTGGTCGAGACAGACTCTGCCCAGCAACGGACAGGTAACTGGCGTGCAATCCCGATGTCGGTTTAAAGGGTATCAAAAAAGGAAGTGGGGAATCTGCCTCAACTATAATTTTCAACGTTTTCGACATTACGAACGGGAAGAGGACCATATGTTATCCTCTTTCCTGTAAATCTGGAAGTATGTTGTGTTTTGGCGACTTTAATAAAGATAAGAAACTGGACTTCTTAACTATAAGATATGCCGGCAAATGCGGCAACGCTGATACCTATAGGACGCATGTTTTGAACGTATCTAAAACCTCAACTGCTTATCTTGCCCACCGCCACTTTTGACTTCCCCCAGCCAGCCTCTTCCTTACCCGTCACGTACAGGGTCTTATCAAACACTACTCCCAGCCTGGGCATTGCCGGCGGTATATCCCTGTTGCTGAAAAGTATCTTTCTGGTAAGTTTCCCGGTCAACAGATCAAGCCTCACCTGGAAACAATCCGTCCTCGAAAATCGGGTAACTTTTTTTATCTTCTTTCCGGCGCTTACTACATCCGCATTCCTTTCATCATCATTGAAAAAAATGTTTAATGTATTGTTTTCAGGAAGGCATCCGAATCCACTAAAGAATGGCCTGTTCGTCCCTCCTGTGAAATAAGTGGTTAGCATAAAAAGAGGACTTCCGCTGTACAGGCTGCTTCCAACCTGAACTTCCTCATATTGGCTTTTGGGTAGAACATCCAGCCAGTCTATATTCCCATTTGCGGAAATTTTGCTTATATAGATATCCTGGCTCTCATAGACTTCCATTACACTGTTGGAGGTTGAGGTCGTACCCATGCCGGTATTTATAGTAGAAGTAGATCTATTTATGCGCATGCTATATTTTTCGGACAGGATTACGAGCCCATTGTCCGGAGTAGCATAGAAATTTCTGAATACAAGGTTAGAAGAAAAACCTTCTGCGTCATCGTTGTCATTTTTCTTGCTGCCCTTGCTGTCTTCATCCTCGACTTCGGATAGGAGTGAATTATTCAGCTCCTTTTTAGTGCTGCTGATGATGTTTCCTGTGACAGGATCTATCCTCTCCACAAGCAGTCCGTTAATTTCCTTCTTCTTCTTTTCATTACTGTAGAAGGCGGCCAAGACGATCTGATTCTTTAACTGGATCATTTTCCCATTTACCAGGAATTTTCCATCGATATCCGTGACCAGCTCTTTTATCATTTGGCCGTGGTTGTCATACACACGAATATTATAATTTTTAAAGATCAGATTCTTGTCTTTCTTTTTCTTTCCTTCTTCATACTCATAGATGCGTCCGACCAGGACGGCATTACCGGAGGGGGTGTATACAAAATCTTCGACCTGGAAAGTTTTGGGATCGAATTCGTTGGAGATGCTGAAGGACTTGCCTGCAGGGTGAAGAGTGGCATTCAGGGTCAAGATCTCATAACGATTTTCCGACTTTCCCGTGTTCGTACTGGTTAATACGATCTTTGAGGTGTCAGAGTTTGGTGAGATCTTGAATTGTACATCCGAACCTTTTTCAGACAGGTCCCAGTTGGATATTTCCTTCCAATCGGATTTAATATCTCCGGAGCCCTTGTCCAATTCTGCAGCGTATAAGTTGAGCGTTTTAGCCTTTTTGTCGAGACTGCTTGCGAACAGATATAATTTATCCGCTATGAAAATAAAATTTTCCAGGTCCTTTCCTTTAAGATCATGGTCATAATCCTTTCTAAATAACTCACCCATCGAGGAGTTCAACTTTACGAGGATAGATGACTTTCTTTCATTCGGTCGCCAAAATCCGGCAGAACGTATAAGATGTGATTCTTCTAAATAGACGCCTGTTGCGTCCGCCTTTATGACGGTAAGATCAGTACTTCCCTTTCGTAATTTAAATTCATCCCCCCAGGATACCTTTGTCTGGCCATAATGCACAAAGAAGGAGAATAGGCAAATGAGTGTGAGTACGTTTTTTTTCACGATTTCAGGTTTGGGTATTGATTCTAACAGCAATATGCCGGCTTAAACGTTTTCGACCGTATAAAAATTGTGAAAAATGGAATTTAAGTATTCGATGAAACTGTTAATCATCTGCAGACCTGATTGAATTTATGCCGATTCTTTGCTCTGCAGTCGTTCCATCACCGATTGTTTATATAGTCGACCGATGGGAATTTCACATTGTCCTATTTGCACCACTAATGCATTATAGCCGGAGATTTTGCTGAGTGAAACAATATACGATCGGTGCACCCGGATAAATTTGTGATCGGACAGAATATTTTCAATTACACTGATAGCACGCTTTACGAGAAAATGCCTGTCTCCTGTAAGAAAGATCTTTACATAATCTTTCCAGCTTTCGATGTACTCAATTTCATTCACAAAAACTTTTTTCATATCCCTGTCCACTTTGAGGTAAATAAAAGCAGCCGGGTCAGGCGCTTGATTTATTGTGGTTACAGACACTTCACGGCCCATCGTCCGGTTTAATTTGGCGATGGCTTTAAAAAAACGTTCAAAGGAAACAGGCTTAACCAAATAGTCCACTGCATCCAATTCAAATCCATCAATTGCATATTCTCTGTAAGCCGTAACAAAAATTACTTTAGGCGGATGAGAAAGATTTTTTAAAAATTCAGTACCGATGATGCGGGGCATTTTAATATCGAGAAAAATAACATCAACTGTTTTGTGCCGCAACACGCCTAATGCTTCGATTGCATTTCTGCATTGGCCCACAATCTCCATGTCATTAAGGGAAGAAATATATTTCGCCAGCACTTTCAATGCCGGCGGCTCATCATCTATAAGCAGGCAACGAAGCTTCATGAAGTGATAGTTTGAGCATTTACAGAAGGCAGATGCTGCATTGTATAAGCTGATATGCGGCCGCTCAATTTAACCATTAATGAAACTGCAAAGAAATCTCCCTCATCATTTATCTTCAGTTCATGTTTTACAGGGTAGAGAAATTCGAGGCGTTTTTTCACATTGTTGATACCAATGCCCTTATTGCTGTGCGATATAAATTCGTTTTTGCTATTCGCTATTTTGAATTTTAATATATTTTTCTCTACGGATATATCCACTCCTATCCAGGTTTTTTCAATTTGCTCCGATGCGCCATGCTTAAAAGCATTTTCCAGAAAAGGAAGCATCAACAAGGGGGATATGAAATTGTCCCTGATGTCGCCTTCCACAGTCCACGATATTTCTAATGTATTGCCATAGCGTTCTTTTTCCAGGTCTATATAATCTTTCATGATCTCCACTTCTTTCTCCAGCCTCACTTCTTCTGCCTTGCAATCATAAAGCATGTAGCTAAGCAATGATGAAAGTTTTAAAATAAGTTCCGGCGTTTTAGGTGATCTATCGAGAGAAAAAGAATAAATATTATTAAGCGTATTAAATAAGAAATGCGGATGGACCTGTGCTTTCAGCAGCTGCAGCTCGGCCGTTATTTTTTCCTGTTGGGCCCGCAGAAAATCTCTTTGCTTCAATAACCACTGCTTCCCAAGAGACAAAGAAGAGAAACAGGCTGCGGTGGTTAGCACGCAAAGGAAACATTGCCATTCATAATCGTCACCGTGGGGCATATTCATCAGATCTAACAAAGGAGCGTCTATATACTTAAGAAAATAGACGCTCAGGAACCACCCGACCACAAGCCAGATAACGAGTGAGCCCAGGAATACCAGGTATTTGCCTTTCAACAGCAACTTTGGAATCGCCATGTATGAAACAGGATAACTGAAGATTGTGAACACAGGAATCCAAAGTGCGATGCGAATAAAATTATCAGTGAATGTTGCCCAAAGCATTGACAAGAAGCAGGCCCATCCAAAAATCCATAACAACCAAAACGAGACGTGCCGCAGCATTCCATGTTTCGGGGAAAAAATAAACTCGTTTGTTTTGATGCTATTCAGGCTGAAGGTTGCTTTACACAATTTAAGCAATTAAACTACATGATCGTTTCAACCGGAAATTAAATCGACAAACAACATTCAATTGCAGTCAAACGGCATTTTTATCTCCTGAAAACCACGAACCCGTTTTAACTGCCTTGTTTCAGAGAAACAAATCTGTTAAGCGATTAGAATTTATAGCAGGCAAAGCTTTTCCTATTTTGCTTCCGCTTTAAGCTGATCTTCAGAATAGCGCCTTTCGTTGCACATAACGCCTTGTTAACTATATAAATACCAAAAATGAAACAAAAAATCCCTTATGCAATCTTACTGGTTGCAATTGCATCACTATTTAATTTTTCGTGTCGGAAACAATCAAATCAGGAACCTGATGGCCATCAACAAACCAAAACTTATTCTTCGGATGTTGTAAAAAAATGGCTGGATGTTCAGTTACCTTTATTGTATTCTCCTCCTGTTTCTTATGGAGTTAATGCGGGCAGATATATGGCTTATTGTGGCGTAGCCGTATACGAAGCCGTGGTGCCCGGCATGCCTGCTTATCAAAGTCTCTACGGCCAACTAAACGAAATGCCCCAAATGCCTCAAACGGAACCGGGTAAAGCCTATCATTGGCCAACCTGCGCCAATGCCGCTTTGGCTGAAATGACCCGGAAACTTTTTACCTTTACTCCTGCGACGAACGCTGCGGTACAAAAACTTGAAGATCAATTAAATGAAGGCTATCTCAAGGAAATCGGCGACACTGCCGTCTTCGAACGGTCAAAAGCCTTTGGTATCGCCGTCGCCGAAAAAGTCTTTAGCTGGTCCACTACGGATCATCCGTGGTCATCCTTGCCAGCCTTAGTGCTTACGGACCACAGTCCAGGCCTTTGGTGGCCGGAAAATAATAACCCTACGATTGCTAATGGTCTTGCCTACTGGGGTGATACCCGCACCATGGTTGCCGGCAGTATCGAAAATGTAAGCGTAGCGCCTTATGCATATAATGATGCGGATGTAGCTTCTCCTTATTACAAGGATTTTAAGGAAGTGTATGACGTCTCGAAAAACCTGACCTATGATCAAAAGCGTCAGGCCAAATATTATGATGACCCGGCCGTGAATGGTTATCCTTCCGGAGCGAGCTATATTCCAGTATTCAAACAAATTCTGGAACAAAAAAATCCGGCGCTCGATATTTCCGCATTTGCTTATGCCAAAGTCGGTATTAGCCTGTTTGATGCCACTATTGGTTCCATGAAAGAAAAGTTCCATTTCATGCAGGAAAGACCTTTTCAGTTTATTCGCAGGGTGATAGAGCCCTCCAACGACCCGGCTACCTGGTGGAAGCCTTTTATTGTTACACCGCCCCATCCCGATTTCCCGGCAAACCATGCAACTTTTAGTGGTGCTTTCGCCCAGGCGCTCACGACCATTTTCGGCGATAATGTGTCTTTCATAAACAGCACTTATAAAGGCCAAATGTTTGATTTGGGAAAAGGTCCGGAGGACATGGGTAGTTATTCCTACAATTCTTTTTTTGAATTTGCCAATGCCATTGCGATTTCACGAGTTTATGGCGGTATTCACACTCGTCATGCAGTGGAAGAAGGCGCAAAACAGGGGAAGAAAATAGCGCAAAATATTGACAGCAAGGTCAAATTTCGGAAAGAGTAACAGGAAGACTGACTAATAGATTTGCCGGGCTTTTTACATTTTGTATTGGGAAGTAGCGGACTGTCTAACGGAATCGTTCGATCATGCCGCTGTTTGATGCCTGGATAAGATGACCAGCACGATACCGATCAAATTTTCGGCTTGGCGGAATTTGTTCCTCCATTGGCCCCAGATCAGTGTGTATTGGCCCCGCTTTTTGGTCAAGCAATGAAAAGCCATCGGATGCCAGCTTCTGTTGCAGTCTATCTATGGTGACATAGGATATGAGAGGAATATAGCCGAGACCTGTCGCCTCACAAAGACCTATGCGGGGGCTCATTGAACGGTGCGGGGGAGGATAGCGACGCGGTGAAAGAAGCGGTAAATGAGATGGCCGGGAGAATGTTCTATATTTGAGCATGAACAAGTTAATGCTACTGCTCCTGTTGGTCCTGGGCGTACTGGGCGGTTATGCACAGAAAAGCAATGCTCAAGGGTACATGGACTCGATAAAAGCGTTCCGCGCCGACTATATCCAAACCCATGAGTTGCTGACCAGCGCGGAGCAAAAGGCCTTGTTGCGATTTTATCCGCTGGACCCGGCCTACCGGGTAGTAGCCCGCTTTGAAAAATATACCGACAGCCCTTGGTTTTCAATGCCGACATCAGGCGCAACGCCCCAGATCCAACGCAAATATGGCCGCTTAACCTTTTCGGTTCATGATACGGTCCTACATCTCCTGATCTACCAATCGCAGGCATTGATGCAACGGGAAGCCACCCGCGACTATCTATTTATTCCATTTACCGATGCGACCAGCGGCATCGAAAGCTATGGCGCGGGCCGTTACATCGACTGCGCGATAAGCGATATCCGGACCGGTAGCCTGGTGCTGGATTTCAATAAGGCCTATAATCCCTACTGTGCCTATTCGACAGGGTACAATTGCCCGATCCCCCCGCGCGAAAACGATCTGCCCGTGGCGATCCAGGCGGGAGAGAAAAATTATGGGAAGGCGCATTGATAAGGGTGGATGTTTCCCGATTGGAATTTGGTTTGGCCATCCATGGTCGAAAAGTATCTTCTATTAGAACATTGCAGCCCCTGCATTTCCTCCCAAAAAACACCCTCCCGTCTCTTTTTGGGAACATTCCAGAAAAAGTACGTTTGAACCAAAAAGAAACTCGCTTCATTTTTAGGTCACAAGAGAATGGCAATCAATAAGAATTGAATGGTAAAAAAGCGCTATTTCTTATGAAAGGGCTTTGGTATGTCCCTTGCCTTACCAGTAAGTAACCATATCTCAATATCGTATTATGAAAGCCCTCAAATCCCTGATCATCCTTTTGGCCTTTGGCCTTCATGCCGCAGCTCAGGCTCCGACGCATGTTCAAACCAAAAGCGTCACCACCAGTGGTTCCATCACTACCATCAGTGTTACCCTTGGTAGTCCCAGTACGGCCAATCATCTCATCGTCGTGCACATCACCTGGGACAAGCAAAACCGCGATATCACCACAGTAACGGATACTAAGAATACTTATCATCTTGTCCCTGGCTCTGCAATGGATTTTGGTCATGGCTCCGACAAGTACCGCTCTGCCCTCTACTATGCCTATGCCATCACCGTCACCCCTGCTCCCCTGACCATCAAGGCGACCCTGGACGGTGCTAATCAAAATTTTGCCGAGATCTATGCCAGCGAATATGCCGGTATCCTGACAACATCCGACCCGCTGGATGCAACCCGCACTACCGCCGACAACACCACGCCGCTTACCAGTGGCGCCGTGACGACCACGCAGGGCAGCGAACTCATTTATGGGGTGGCGATCGGTGCTACCGATGCGATCGGCGGGGGCGCGGGGTTTGCTGTCCGCTCGACAGCGCAAAGTAATATTGTCGAAGATAAGGTCGGTGCTGCCGCCGGTTCATATAGTGCGGCGTTTACGGGAGCTAATTATTGGATCGCCACGGTCGCAACGTTCAAACCCCTGGTGGTCCTGCCGGTAACCCTGATCTCTTTTGATGCCCTGCAATTGAAGGGAAATAAAGTAGAACTGAATTGGGCCACCGCTTCCGAATCCGGCAACGACCATTTCGAAGTGGAGCGTTCCGGTGACGGTCAGAAGTGGAACGCCATCGGCCAGGTCATAGGCGCCGGCAACTCCGCGATGACACAGCAATATTCTTTTGTCGATGACGTCCCCTATTCCGGGGCCACCTACTACCGGCTGGCGCAGGTGGATCGGGATGGCAATGCGACGATCTCCAAGACCGTGACGATCCACATCGACGAACCCGTGATAACAACGATACGCGTCTATCCGAACCCCGCGGCAAACTATTTAGTGGTCGAAGGGGCAACACAGGCCGTTACTATCTTCAATACGGCTGGTCAGCGGATGCTGGTCCGCATCGTTCCTGATGGTGAAGTAAAGACGACGGTCGATCTCAGTAGTTTGCAGAGGGGCGCGTATTTTGTGAAAGCAGGAGAGCGGAGCATGCTATTCTATAAGCAATAAAATTTATACATCATAGCAACCATTCTCACTTTACCTTTATAGTCTATGATGGAACACAACGATCAAAAAACGCCAGGTACCCCGATCCATACCGATCTCCCGGCCTGGATCTTCCTCGCTTCCGGTGCCGGTATCCTCTCGATCACCATTGCCACCGTCAGCTATCAGGCCCTCAAAGCAGCCCTGATGAATCCCATCAAAAGTCTCCGCACCGAATGATCCTGGTCCGGGGATTGACTATTTAAGATCAAGCTTTACCTTTATTCCATCCGGGTTGTTCTCAAAACTAAGAAAGCTTGTTTTGCCAAGTGCATCCCATGAAGTCTTTACATCGCTGATCGATTTTCCTTTTGCATCAGTGACAGTAATTTTTTTCGGTTCACCTGGTAGCAAAACCCGCATCACATTTATTGTGCCCGCCGGACTTTTGACCAGGAAGGAATAACTTTTCTTTTCGATCTTCTCTTCATATACCCGCGATGCCGATGCCAATACCTGGGGTTTGCCAGGATTGCTGACATGGTCGATATTGTAGAGGCAAGCCTGCTGACCCGGGGCGATCTTTTTCTCAGACAGTACCGGCAGGGTAGGATCGAAGAGGTCGATCAATCTTCCTTTGAGGATATAGGGATCCGTGTTTTCGCCTTCGTCCAGGACGGATACGATCTCATAAGGGCCGCGACGGAGGTACAAATTATTTTTATACTCTACTTTTTTTCCGGTTACCTGCTCATACAGCGCCTCTGTTTTTTCGCGAAGGATCTTATCTCCATTAGCCTCCAGCACGTATTCCTTTGGATCTTTCCGGATGATGCAGATGCTGCCTTTACCAACCGGGTAGCTGCCTTCTTTGGGGGCACGGCCGATACCCAGCTTTTCAAACAGATCGTCTGCGGGACAGGCAAAGTTCTTGCCGCCTGAATTCCACCATTCTTTTACCGTCTGAAAAGGATCGTCATCACGTCCCGAGTAAAGGATGATCCCGCCATTACGCACCCATTCTGCCAACTGCTCGTGCGCCTTTTCGGCGAGCGGTTTCATATTTGAATAGGACATCAGAAGTATCTTCGTATCGTTGAAGGCCTTTTCATACCCGGCATTTTCAAGGTGGACGACACCCACCGGAACGCCCCTTTTCAGAAAGGGCATGGCTTCGCCGTAAAAGTTGGACAATAGCGGATCTGATAATTTAGGGTTCGTCGGGTAGCGGTGAAACATCCCGGAAGTCTCGTAAAAATTGGAGAAGTAAGGATCTTCGAAGGCCTTGCCATTGTCGTGTGTGGGAAGCTGCTGAAACATGAGTGAATTAGCCATCAGTACGCTGATGCCCTGTGTGCCGGATGTTTTATTATCCGAAACGGGCATATTGTTCAGGGTATTGATCATCACCAACAGTTGTGTCGAATAGGTTTTGGGCATGGGCGCCTTTTCATTACTGGTTCTGCTGGTAAAATACTGACCGTCAAAAATGCGATCGGGCCAGGGCATCACCTCATAATTGTCGATGTCGGGATAGAACAGCTCTGCCGCAAAAGTCGTTTCATAATTCTTTTTATAATCACTCCAATCCCGCCGGACGTCCTCGACAGGATCGTTCTCAAAAAAGAGCTTGCGGTTCGTTGGTATGGTCATCGATCGCATACAGCCATATTCAAGGAAGGCGGTCTCGAACGTGCGTTCTTTTGCAATGCCATTAAAATAGTTGGGTTCCCTTGCCGTGCCGGTCCAGGATTGCACGATATATCCATCCACAACGGGCAGCGAAGCAAGACTGGCTTCGGGGCTGATGATCTGCCACAGGGAATAATTTAAAAGGGAATGAGTGGGCACATAACAGCGCACATTCATCCCTTTGCTCTTGCCGTAGGTTTTAGCATAGGTGAACGCCTCTTCGAGGGCTCTGTAATATAGATGATATTTTAACTTGTTCGACAGATAGGTATTCTCTGGCGACTCATGTTGCGGACGCCAGTCAAAACCATAATAAGCCTTCCATTCTTTTTTAAAGGCTTCGCTGTAACCCGCACGTGCCCAGAATTCCGGCTCTTCGAGGTAGATGGCATCTACTCCGGCATCGATGACACGTTTGATGATCTTTTCCTTGAAATAAGTCAAAAAATGCATGGTCGGCACGATGTAGGGAGTCAAATGCCCATGCCAGATCGTATCTCCGTTCTGTTCTTTCTGCCCCTCGTCAAAATGCGGCGAACCGTCCCATTTTCCTGTGAAATAATCCTGGTAGCCGCCCCAGGCGATCCCCGTCATAAAGGCGGCGGTGTAACCCCGGTCGCGCCAGGACTGTACCCGCTGTTCAAAGGTCATTCCCGGCCGGTCATTGACGCCATACACTATCGCCACATCCGATCTTGTATCAGTGGTTGGTTTCCAGGCGCCTCCTGTTTGAAAAGTTGTCTTTTCTTTTCTCTCCGCCGGCTGACTGTTTGCATCGCCCGCACAAAGGATAAAAAACAGAACGGCAGATCCAAAAAGGGAAGAATTGCTGATTCTCATGGCTGATTATGTATTGTTACTTTAAAGCTTGAGTCGCGGGAGGAGGAATCACCCTTAGTGAGTTTGGGATTTTTTTGCTACCCCGTCTTTTGGCCGGACATTTTTTATTAGCTACATTTGGATAGTTTTACATATATGAGCGATTGCATTGCATTACATGATTCAGAGCTGCTGCGCTTGCTGAAGCAGGACAATGCCCCCGCATTCCAGGAGCTGTACGATCGCTATTGGGATAAGCTTTATTACCTTGCTCACAAACGCCTCAAATCAGCTACCGCCGCCGAAGAGATCGTACAGAACGTTTTCCTTATCATCTGGCGAAAACGAAGGACCTTGAAGATCGAAGAACCGGCTGCGTATCTGGCGGCTGTTACGAGATATGCTGTTTACCACTACATGGCTGCTGAAAGGCGCCGGGCGGAGAAAGAGGAGATTGCCGGCAGCAGGCAGGCGGTATCCACGGACCTGGAGATGCTGATCGAAGACCGGCTGCTGCTGGAGATAGTCATGCAGCAGGCCAACGAGTTGCCCAAGAAGTGCCGCCTGGTCTTTATATACAACAAAATAGAGGATCAGCCCTTACCGGAGGTCGCCGAGCGGCTCAATATTTCGGTTAAGACTGCGGAAGCCCACCTGACAAAGGCCTTACGCCAGATCCGCACAAGGCTGAAAGACCATGCCTTTTTATTTTTTCTTTGACTAAGGGTAAAGTTTTGCTGTACAACTCAACTATAAAAATGGAGCATCGTGGATAAAGCGTTATTGGCTGAATTAGCTCACCGGTTCACATCAGGCACTGCTACAGCCGAGGAGAAGGCTTTGTTGCATCAATGGTTCGATGCGGCAGACACCGAAGAGACCGAACAGGTGGTACTTCCCCAACAGGAGACGGAAGACGATGTCCGGATGCGCATAAAGACCCGGCTGCTGCATGCCATTGAGGAGGAACCCCGGGAGACGAATCCGGGAATGGGAATAGCCGCGCTGATGGGGGTACGCCGCCGTATCGGGTATTCCGCCCGATGGATCGCTGCGGCGGTGACGCTTGTAGCGGTGAGCGCTACAGGTCTGTATTTTTGGAAAGCACATCAGTCCCGCCAGGCGGCTTGCTGCGTGCCGGCCGTAGTCGTGTCCCATAGTGACCTGCCGCCCGGAGGCAATAAGGCCGTGCTATTATTGGGCGATGGCTCGGTGGTCAACCTGGGGGCCGCGAAGAATGGCGTGATCAGGAAGGTAGCCGGAACGCTTATCGACAAACAGGATGGGCAATTGCGATACAATGTCTCTTCAGCAGACCTGGCTCCGGAGATGAATACGATCCAGACGCCCCGCGGCGGTCAGTACCAGGTCCTGCTACCCGACGGTACGAAAGTCTGGCTCAATGCGGCTTCGTCGCTGACCTATCCCACCGCATTTAAGGGAGCAGGACGAGAGGTGCGGCTGAACGGCGAGGCCTACTTTGAAGTGGCCGGCGACAAAGACAAGCCGTTCAGGGTGATGGTAGGAAATATGCAGGTCAATGTGCTGGGCACGCATTTTAATGTGATGGCATACGAGGATGAAAATACGATCAGGACGACCCTGCTGGAAGGCGCCGTACAGGTGACAAATGGCGGAGCTTCGCATCTGCTGAAACCGGGACAGGAAGGGCGTCTCGAAAAGTCCTCCGATGCTTTTAGTCTGCTCGCGGTGAATGCCGATGAGGCGGTAGCCTGGAAGAATGGCGTTTTCCAGTTTGGAGGCGCTTCGATTGAAACGGTAATGAGGGAAATAGTCCGCTGGTATGACGTGGATGTGGAATACCAGGGAAGGACGAATCAGCATTTCAGAGGGACTATCTCCCGTGATGTCAATGCATCGGAGGTTTTCAAAATGCTGGAGCTGACAGGCGCCGTGCATTTCGATGTCGATAAAAAGAAGATTATTGTCAAACCATAAGGTAGTTGTTGCTGTGCCGATCAAATGATTGCTGAATATGAAACTTACTGCTTTCCTGGTCCTTGCGGCCTGCCTGCAGGTCAGCACCAGGGTCTACTCGCAAAAGGTCTCTCTTTCATTAGCAGATGTTTCTCTTGAAAAAGTTTTCAAAGAGATCACCAGGCAAACGGGATACTCGTTCCTGTACACGGATGAAGTATTGCACAGCACCGTCAACGTGGACATCCGGATCAGAAACGTTTCGCTGGATATAGCATTGGAACATGTCTTCAGAAATCAGCCGCTGACCTGGTCCATCGTTGAAAAGACGGTGGTCGTTCAACGCAAACAAAACAATATACCCCCGCCTTCCGGTACCGATGTTCGTGGTCATGTAACAGACAGCAGCGGTAAGCCCATGGCCGGTGTGACAGTGACCCTTTCAGGCAGCCGAAAAGCATCGGAGACGGATGCGGACGGTGCGTTTACGATCAATGTTCCCGAAAATGCACAGCTTCATTTTAGTTTTGTGGGTTATGAAGCGATAGACCTGCCCGTTGACGGTCGTACGGACTTAAATGTGACCCTGCAACTGACCAATACATCGCTCAACGATATTGTATTGATCGGGTACGGCTCGCAGCGGAGGAAGGACATCGTCTCTGCCATCTCCACCGTTTCGGTATCGGATGTCAGCGTTCGGCCGGTGGTCAGCGCGGCCGAGGTCATCGCGGGTAAGGCTCCCGGGATCCAGGTACTCCTGCCTTCCGGCAAGCCCGGCGCCGACTTCACGGTATTCGTACGGGGCATCGCTTCGCTGACGGGAAATACACAACCTTTATATGTCATAGATGGTGTCGTATCTTATGACACCCATATGCTCGATCCCAATACCATCGCTTCGATCAGTATCTTAAAAGATGCTTCCGCGGCGGGGATCTACGGGGCAGCCGGTTCCAGCAACGGTGTGGTGCTGATCACGACAAAGAAAGGCGTCCGGGGTAAGACCAGGGTGGTCGTCAATGCCTATACCGGCGCGCAGGAAATTACAAAAAAGATCCGACTGCTCAACAGCAGCCAGCTGGCCGCCCTATTGACGGAAGAACAAGTCAATTCCGGCAATACGGGTTTTTCTATCCCCGATACGCTGGTCAGCGCCAACAACAACAACTGGCAGGACCTGGTCTATCGCCGGGCGCAGATGACGGGCATCAATGCCGGTTTCTCGGGTGGCGGGGATAAAGGGACCGTTTATTTCGGGCTGGGCTATACGGATCAGGACGGTATCGCGGTCACGTCCAACTACAAACGCTATTCCACCGTTCTCAACATAGAACAGCAGATCTCTCCCTGGTTAGCCGTAGGCTCGCATGTCTCCTATAACAGAACGGGTTATCATGACGTCTATGACAACCAGCGGGCGCAATACAATGGTTTTGTGCTCAGCGCATTAAACACCCCTCCTTTTAGCTCGATCTACAATACCAATGGGGACGGGACATATGGGTTCAGCGCCTTTTCGCAAGCCCTGCCCAACCCCCTGGGAGATATTTACGGGACCAACAACTATACGATCGGCAATAACCTGCTCGGTACCGGCTATGCCCAGATCAGGCTGCCATTCGATGTCACCCTGCGGTCGCAGATTGGCGTCACGCTGGAAAACGGCTATCAGACCGTTTACCAGGATCCGCGGCTCTCGGAAGCCGCCAGACAGCTCGGCGGGATCGGCAGCTATTTTACGTCCGAAGCTTTTCGCTATATATGGGATAACACGCTGACCTTCGACAGGAGGATCAAAAAGCATTCAATCGATGTCATCGTGGGCACCAGCGCCTCGAAACAGCAGGACCATTCTTCCGCCCAGAGCGGATATGGTTCTCCCAGCTCCTCGGTCCAGGTGCTCAGCGCGGCCTCCACCTATACCCTCAATCAGACCTATGCCGATGCCTGGACACTCGAATCATTTTTCGGCCGGCTCAACTATGCTTACGACGACAAATACCTGCTCAGCGTCTCTCTCAGAAGGGACGGTTCTTCCAAGCTGGGGATCCGGAATCAATGGGCTGATTTTCCGGCCTTCTCAGCGGGATGGCGGGCATCGCAGGAGAATTTCCTCAAAGACCTGCCCTGGCTCAGCGACTTCAAAATAAGGACGGGGTGGGGGGCTACAGGCAATCTCCCCGCTGATCTCTATCCTTCGTACAGCCAGCTCAACGGTGGCAACAACTATGCTTTCAACGGAACAACACTCGTCGCCGGTACGCTGCCAAGCGGCCAGGCCGGCAACCCCGGATTGCTATGGGAAGAGACAAAGCAATTCAACACGGGGCTGGATCTCGCCGTGCTGGATAACCGGGTGAGCTTTTCGGCGGACTATTATATCAAACGGACGCATAACCTGATCCTCAACGTCCCCCAGCCTCAGTCTACCGGGGTAATCACAAAAGAAGAGAACATGCCGGGCTATGTACAGAACAAAGGTTTCGAGTTCCTGCTTTCGGCCGACGTCTTAAAGGGGAAAGGTTTCAATTGGACCAGCAGCCTGAATATGTCGTTCAATACGAATGTGGTGAGCCTGCCTGCGGGTACGCCGCCCATCCTGACGGGCTATATCCAGGACATTGGGGGAAATGCGGGTATTGTAAAAAGCGGCTTGCCGCTGGGTTCTTTTTGGGGATACATCAATGACGGCGTCAATCCGCAGACAGGCAATATCAGGTTCCGGGATCTCAACAAGGACGGGAGGATCGATCCGGACAACGACCGGACTTTTATCGGAAGCGCCCTTCCCAGGTTTACCTTTGGTTTTTCCAATACATTCAGCTATCATGGCTTTGATCTCAGCGTCCTGATCGACGGGGTACATGGCAATAAGATCTTTGATGCCACGCGGATGGAGACGGAGGATATGACGGACATGATCAACCAAACGGCCAGGGTGCTGCGCAGATGGAAGAAGCCGGGTGATATCACCGATATCCCCAAGGCCATGTATGGAAGCGGCTCACCGGCGGGTTCGGTGCCGAATTACAGCATCTCCTCCCGCTGGGTGGAAAGCGGCTCTTTCCTGCGGTTCAGACAGATGACGCTGGCCTACGATCTGGATAAGAAATGGCTTGCCGGCGCCGCCATCAGCGGACTTCGGCTCTATGTGACCTTACAAAACATGTTTATCATTACCGGGTACAAGGGCTATTCACCCGAGCTCAACGTCGCCACGACCTCCAATGTCATCAGTGCGGGTACCACCGCCAATCTGGCTACGCAGCAGGGTTTTGACCATGGCACATATCCGCAGGCAAGATCGATAACTTTTGGTCTTAATGTTTCGTTGTGACAGATACAAGCTGAAGCTTATGCAAACTCGAAATAGATATATCTTTTTGACCGCGGTCGTCCTGATATTTATCGGGGCGGGCGGTTGTAAGAAGGATTTTTTGAACCAGGCGCCGCAGAATGCCGTCTCGTCGGGAGATTTCAAAAGTGCGTCCGATGCGGAAGCGGCGATTGTGGGCGCCTATTCGTTGATGGCCAACAGTACTTACTGGTATTATAGCTGGAACTATCTCATCGACGGAGATGTCCGCGCGGACAACTGTTATTCGGGCGGCAGCGCTCCGGATATCGACGGCATCGACAATTTCACCTCGGTGTCGACGGACAATCAGCCGATATCCGAGGATTGGTTTGAACTGTATATGGACATCGGCGCCTGCAACAGTGTCATCGACAATGTACCGGCTATTGCCGATCCTGTGCTGACCAGCTCGCGGAAGGCGGAGATCCTGGGTGAGGCGAAATTTTTAAGGGCCTATCACTACTCGCACCTGGTGCGCAATTATGGAGCCGTTGTTTTGCAGCTGCATACGATAATCAACGATCCAATTACATTAAAGGCCCGGAGCCCGGTGGACAGTGTATATGCCCGGATCATTGCAGACCTGAAGGATGCCGAAGCCTCGCTTCCCGTCTCTTATTCCGACCCTGCTTCGACTCATAGTCGCGCCACACGGGGAGCCGCCGAAGCGGTACTGGCTAAAGTGTATGCGCAAATAGGCGACTACCCCGGCTGTCTCGACTATTGCAACAAGGTCCTGCCTCCGGCTTATGGGGGTACGGGTACGGCGGGTTATTCGCTGCTTTCCAATTTCGACTGGCTGTTCGACAGCCAGCACAAGAACAGCGCTGAATCCATCTTCGAGCTGCAGCATACTGCGGGCACCATCACGCATGGATACGCCCAGGGGCTGATGCTGCCTCCTTCCCCGCTGACCCAATACTGGACAAAGTTTGCGCCTCCCACCCAGGACCTTGTAAAAGCTTTCCTGGCGGCGGGGGATTCGATCCGCTATGCCTCCTCGATCACCTGGGAATATAGCGGGCCGGGTACGGCCAACCCTGTCACGAGTCCCACACATTATGGAGCCACCGATACGATACCCTATGTGTGGAAGATCGGGAGGAACTTTACCGGCGGCTGGAGTGGCGGAAGCGGCGACAACTTATGTTTGATCCGACTGGCAGACATCATCCTGCTAAAGGCGGAGGCTCTCAATGCGCTGGGACAGACGACCGATGCCATTCCGCTGGTCAACGCGATCCGGGCCCGTGTCCACCTTGCTCCCATCACGGTCTCGTCCCAACCGGACGTGGCGCTGGCCATCCTGGACGAGCGGCGGCTTGAACTGGCCTTTGAAGGCGAACGCTGGTACGATCTCTTGCGTTTTGGCGCACAATACACCATCAACCGGATGAACAGCCAGGTCGATGGGCATGGGGCCAGCCTGGGTTACAAGGTGGCGGGCTACCGGCTGTTATACCCGATCCCACAGGCAGACAGGGATAATAACCCCAATCTTTTGCAGAACCCCGGCTACTGAAAAATATTTTTCTCACCAACTAAGGGTAATCATTTCTCCCGCGACTCAAGTTAAGGCGCCTGCATCTCATTGCAGGTGATCTAAACATTTTTTTTAATCAATTCAGCTGCCATGTCAAAAAAGCTATTTGCATTTTTGCTGCAAAAAAGGAAACTCCTGTTTCTTTTCTTTCTCTTTCTAATCACTTCCCATTGTGTAGTTGCGCAGGAAAAAATAACCGTCAGCGGTAAGGTATCATCAGATAGCAGTCAGCCGCTGTCCAATGTATCTGTAACCGTCAAAGGCCAGCCCGGTGGTACAACCACTGATGCCAGTGGCGCATTCACGATCAAGGTCAACAAAGGCGCGACGATAACGTTCTCCATGACGGGCTATGAGGAAAGACAGTTCACGATTAACAAGGATGAAGCCGCATTTGCGGTAACGCTTACGTCAAAAGCCGCGAACCTCAACGACGTGGTCGTGATCGGGTATGGCACCCAAAAAGCCAAGGATGTTACCTCGTCCATTTCTACTGTTAGCATGAGCGATACGAGATCAAGACCTATCGCGAACATCATGCAGGCAATGGCGGGTAAAGCTGCCGGTGTACAGATACAGCAGTTCAACGGTGCTCCCGGACAGGATTTTCAGGTGCTAGTCCGCGGTTTTACCTCTTTGAGCGGTAACTCCAACCCTGTATACGTGGTGGATGGTATCGTAGGCTACAATATTGCTACCCTGGACGTCAACAATATCGCCAGCATCTCCATCCTGAAGGATGCCTCCGCAACCGGTATCTATGGTGTGGCTGGATCGGCCAATGGCGTCGTTCAGATAACCACTAAAAAAGGAGTAGGCGGCGCTGCTAAAATAGATGTGGACTTTTCGCAGGGCTACCAGTCTGTCACAAAAAAGCTGCCCGTTCTCACCGGCGTACAGCTGCACGATCTTCAGATCGATGAATTTACGAATGCCGGCCGCGCCAGCGACACCGCGGGCATCAGACTTCCCCCCAACTGGCAGAACATTAATAACAACTGGCAGGACCTGCTCTTCCGCACCGCGCCGATCACCAAAGCAAGCGTGCGGGTTTCCGGCGGGGACGGTAAGGGAGGCAATTATGCGCTCAGCGTGGGTTATCTCAATCAACAAGGTATTCTGCCGACCATTGCTTCTAAAAAATACTTTGCAGGGCTAACGGCCGAGCAGAAGCTCAACGGATGGCTGACCATCGGAGGCCGGGCCGATTACGTGCGTCAGATCACCAATAACATGCCTGTCGGCACGCAAAATACCACCGGCCATGGTGGTGCAGGTTCCGGTGCCGTAACCGGTGCAGCTATCGCCTTCTCGCCGTATGCAGCTCTTAAAGATCCCACCACGGGTTTTTATGCGGTTGACAACAGCAATGGACAGGCCATCCCGAATCCGCTGGCTCAGCTCTATGGTACCTCCGACAAAACAACCTTTAATATCATCAACGCAGAAGGCCATATTAATATCAACCTGCCGTTCGGCATCCGGTACACCTCCCGGATCTCCGGAAACATTTCAGACAATTTTGAAAATATCATTCAGGACCCAAATATCACCTCCAGCGCCAATGCAGTCGGTGGAACGGCCGATTACCAGACCTTTCAGAATTTCACCTGGCTCTGGGATAATATTCTCGAATGGAACAAGACCTTCGGCAAACATAGCCTCAACGTCATCGGAGGGATCACTGCCACCAAGTATTCGACGCAGTTCTCGGAGAACGGGGGCAGTGGTTTCCCGCTGGCAGGGATCTATTCGATCTCCAGCGCGTCGATCAGACCCACCACCCAGGATAATGGCGGGTATGACAAATGGGCAAAATATTCGCAATATGGCCGGTTGATGTATAACTACGATTCCCGTTACCTTTTGACGGCCACCGTCAGAAGAGACGGTTCGTCACAGCTCGGGATCAATAACCAATATGCGACCTTCCCTGCCGGTTCAGTGGGCTGGAGGATCTCCAACGAGCAATTCATGAAGGATCAGACGATCTTCAGCGATCTGAAAGTTCGTGCAGGTTATGGTCTGACCGGAAACCTTCCGTCTTCCCTTTACCCTTCTTATAATGTATTGAATGTAGCCGCGGGGCAATACACCTACGATCCGGGAAGCAATGGCGTTCCGGGGTTAGGCCTCAACGGATCGGCTGCTAATCCGAGCATCAAATGGGAGCAGACGAAACAGCTGAATATCGGTGCGGATATGTCTTTCTTCAGGAGCCGATTACGTGCTACCGCAGATTATTATAGCAAATCAACTACAAACCTGCTCTACACGAGCAACCTGCCGCCTTCTTCGGGTCAAAGCAACGTAGTGATCAACTTACCCGGTAAGGTCGTCAACCACGGTGTGGAGATCCTGGTCTCCGGCGATATCCTGACGAATACGGAACTTAAGTGGACGAGCACCTTCAACATCTCCTTCAACTCGAATAAGATCAAGGCCAATATTACGCCTATCGCCGGTGGTGGTATACCCTCTGGTGCGGTCAACTGGCTGAGGAACGGTTACTCTGTTGGCTCTTTCTTCGGTTATCGTTCAGAGGGTGTCGATCCACAGACCGGCTACATCAAATATGCCGATCCGGACAAGACGGGTAAGGCGGAGAACAACCTGTATCTCGGTAAGGCGCTGCCCACTGGATTCGGTGGATTCAGCAATAACCTGAGCTATAAGAATTTCTCTTTGGACGTGTTGATGGAATACGCGTTTGGCAATAAAGTATTTAACGGTAACCGTTACGAAGCGGACGGAATGTATGATCTGACCAATCAGCTGACCTCGGTTCTGCACCGTTGGAGAAAAGCTGGTGATATTACGAATATTCCGATCGCGAGATTGGGAGAGAATTCATCGAATCCCAACAACCCCTTCGAAAACGGGAATAACAACGTATCCAGCCGCTACATAGAGAATGGCAATTTTGCCAGGCTCCGTAACGTTTCACTGGGATACGATTTCACGGGATTCAGCTTTGTGAGAACACTTGGGCTCAAAAATCTCCGGGCTTATTTTTCCGCAGAGAATCTTGTCACTATCACCAAATATTCGGGTTATGCTCCCGACCTGAACACTACGGTGACATCGTCCAACAACACGACAACGGGAACATCGCCCACTACCCAGGGTCTCGATTTTGGTGTGTATCCGTTAGCCCGGACATTCACTATGGGAGTAAACGTTGGATTCTAAAAGACAAAAGCCATTTGAATTATAAAAAATTGAAGAATATGCGAAACAAAAATATTTCACGACTGGTGTTGGCGGCCGCAGGGCTGGTGCTGGTTTCGTCCTGTAAAAAAGATTTTTTGACGGTCACGCCACCCAACCAGGTGTCCAGCGAGTCTGTTAATACACTCGCCGGTCTTCAGTCGATCTCGAATAACACCTTCGAACAGCTGGCAGATGCAAATGGACATTTTTATGCATGGTTCGACCTGGTGAACGAAGACGTCCGGTCAGACAACAGTTTTGACGGACAAACGGATAACAATTCCAATGAAGGCGTCACTCCCTGTGATAACTTCACGGATAATGCCACCAACACGGAAGGCAGGGGCTGGCAGGAATTATATGGTTATATCGGCAACTGTAACAACCTGCTGGATGTCGCCTCCAAACCAAGCGCCGATCCCAAACTGACAGACTCCGCAAGGAGTCAGATGGTGGCATCCGCTAAATTTATAAGGGCGCTGCATTATTTCAACCTGGTTAAAGCCTATGGCGGGGTTGTACTGGCGCTGCATACCTATACAACAGATACATCTGTCGTAAAAGACCGCTCATCTCTTGCCGATTGTTACAAACAGATCATCACCGATCTGACAGAGGCCATCGCCGCATTACCGATGTCTTATCCGGGTGTCGTCAATCAGCATACAAGAGTGACTAAACCTGCGGCACAGGCATTGTTGGCAAAGGTATATGCACAGCAAGGTGATTATACGAACTGCCTTGCCACCTGCAACGCCGTCCTGCCTGCCGCATATGGCGGAACCGGTACAGGCGGGCAAGCCCTCGTGGCTAATTTTGCAGATCTGTTCGACGATACCAAATCGACAAATACCACGGAATCGTATTTTGAGATCCAGCATTTAGGTGGTACCAACGCACCCACCCGCAACTATGCGACATGGCTGATCGCCCCATCTACTTTTAATCTGACCATTCCGGATCCGTTTACGAAATTCGTTACGCCTACACAGGACCTGGTAAATGATTACAAGAATTCCGGCGACCTGGTAAGGATGAACGGTGTAATGGTTTTCCAGGATAACTATACCGTATTCAATGGCCGGGACTTCTATGACAACCCCAACCATTATCCTACTACCGCCACTACACAGATCCCCTATCTCATCACCCGCGGTCAGCATGTCCAGGGTGGTTCATACGCTGCCGGTGGCAGCCAGTCTGTCATTCTCCTTCGCCTTGCAGACATTATCCTGCTGAAAGCAGAAGCGTTGAACAATACCAGCAATACGGCCGGAGCCATTCCTTTGCTCAACGCGATCAGGGCGCGGGTAGGCCTCGCACCGACTACGGCGGCATCTCAGTCTGAGGTCGCGCTGGCCATCCTCCACGAAAGAAGACTGGAATTTGCGGGCCAGGGATATCGCTGGAGCGATCTGAGAAGATTTGGCGCTCAATACACGATTGACCTGATGAATAGCTTTAAAGATTACCTGGGAAACAAGCTATATACGGTAGACGCGAACAAGTTGCTCTATGCTATTCCTATCGGGGAATTGAACAGCAACTCCGCTATTACGCAGAACCCGGGATATTAATAGTACGTTGTATAAAAATATCAGATCATACAGATGAGGCCCCTGGAAACAGGGGCTTTTTTTTGTCCCTGAGATCTGTCAGCATTATAGCACACCGAATAACTTATTCTTATAATCAATGATTATAACATTATTCAGAAAATATTTGTTCCCGGTAAGTCCCCAGATGTTTTCACTCTCAAGGAATGTCGCAAGGTTGGGATCATCTTCATAATCCACCAGCCCTTTACTCATAACCCTGTCGCCGACCTTTACTTTAGCAGTTATTTCTTTGAAATACGGTCTGTCCGTAACTATTGGAAAAAGAGATAGATAATAAGGTAATGATTAAATAACGCAGTTTCATATCCGCAAATATATGCTAATATTCAGGCCATTTATTAGCCTCCCTTTTTATATCTTACAGCATATAAAAAAAGAAGTCTTATGTACGGACAAAATAGTCGGCGACTAATGTTATCCATATCGTTCTTTTTATGTTTTTGCATCGGGTCGGGATTCGCACAGACGGGCTCCGGGCCCGCAGAGCCGC
The DNA here is from genome assembly GCA_036499285.1 of Puia sp. Lineage (GTDB taxonomy): Bacteria > Bacteroidota > Bacteroidia > Chitinophagales > Chitinophagaceae > Puia. The sequence goes on from DASYEB010000032.1 coordinate 71,344, forward strand.
ATGCCCCTATCGCTGTGATCTTTGAGACAGATATGGGGAATGATGTGGATGATGCATTGGCGTTGGATATGCTGTATAAATACATGGACGGAGGTAAAATTCGGCTGCTGGCTATCAACAGCAATAAGAACAGCGGTTATTCTCCGGCCTTTATACGGCTGATGGATAACTGGTATGGCTATCCCGCTATACCCGTGGGCAAAATTGTAAACGGCGCCAATAGCGAAGACAATCCCAATAATTATACCCGGACGGTGTGTGAATACAGAAAACCTGACGGCACAAAGGCTTTTCAGGCGTCTGATACGACGTCCAAAGAATTCAAAGAGCCGGTAGCGCTGTACCGGAAGGTGCTGGCCGGGCAGCCGGATCATTCGGTGACCATTATCTCGGTGGGTTTTTCTACCAACCTGGCGCGTTTGCTGGATAGCGGACCCGACTCCTTTTCCCCGCTGGACGGCAAGGCATTGGCCGCAAAAAAAGTGCGGTTGCTTTCGGTTATGGCAGGAGATTTTACGGGGAAGGATGTAGCGGAATTTAATGTGCGGATGGATATCGGGTCAGCCACCGAAGTGTTTAGCAAATGGCCAGGGGAAATAGTCGTCAGCCCGTTCGAACTGGGGCGTGCGATCACCTATCCTGCCCGCAGCATAGAGAATGATTTTTCCTGGGCTCCTTATCATCCCGTGGTACTTGCGTATAAAAGCTATATGGCTATGCCTTATGACAGGCCTACCTGGGACCTTACCGCGACACTATATGCTGTCGAAGGCGCGGGGCAATATTTCCAGTTGAGCCCGAAGGGGGATATATCCATAGATGGGGAAGGGCATAGTTATTTCACACCCTCCGATAACGGCAGGCATCGTTATCTTACAGTCAATGCGCAGCAGGCAGCATTGATCCGGGATCGGTTTGTGTCGCTTGTCGCGGCGATTCCCAGGCATTTTTCAAAATGAGCCCCTCTGAAATCAGTCAATTGATGTATTGTTGCCGGACAGACCCTTTCTGCAAGAAACAAGTATTTCCTGACTATTGCGGGAGAAATAAAAACATATATCTTCACGGGACATTCTACTGACTTGAAGTCCCTCAAACCCTTTTCCGCCTGCTTCCCGTTTCTGTTCTTCCTGATGCTACTCATGCATTCAAAGACTAGCATCGCCGCAACATTTATTGTTACGACAAATGCCGACAGTGGTCCCGGCAGCCTACGAGATGCCCTTACACAAGCCTCGGGGAACGGCATTGCTTCGCCTGACCTTATTACCTTCAATATCGCGGATCAGAGCCAGTCGGGACGAACAATTACCCTGTTAACCCAGTTGCCGGCAGTATCCTCCAATCTAGTTATAGATGGGACAACCCAGGCTGGTACAGTTTTCGGGAACAGTGACGCCCGGGTAAAACTCTATCTCTCCTTTTATCCGCCCAATGGCGACTTTGCCGGTTTGCTGGTGGAGAATGCCGACAATGCAGCGATATATGGGCTGGAACTGGCATCTATCCGATCGGGTGCATTTATTTTTGGAATACGCTTAAGAAATTCCTCCCATGTCAGGATAGGCGATAAAGGCAAGGGAAATTTGATCTGTGGATGGGCCTATGATGTTTCCAACGTTTATAGTGCCTATTCGAGTGACAACTCCAATAACATATCCATCAAGGGTAACATTATGGGACTGCAGGAGGACGGATCGAATACCGGAGATTTGATGAATATCGATTTCAATGGCATCCACGATCTGGAGGTCGGGGGCACCGATGCGGCCGAAGGTAACCTCCTGCAGGCTACTTATTATAGTGTCGATGCCATTCATCAGGACCCTTTGACACCCGGTTCTTTTTTTGCTAAAGTGATCAATAACCGGATAGATGTCGATCCGTCAGGGAATGTTGCAAACTCGGGTGCCATTAGCCAGGCCGTACAGCTCACGGGCACAAACAGCGTCCTCTCAGACACGGAAACGGTCAAGACCTTAGTCAGCAATAATATAATATCCGGACAGAACTCCCACATTCAATTATCCCTTCAAAATATCGGGCATCTGATAAAAGTGACGGGCAACCGGATCGGGACTAATGCAGCCGGAACCAGCCAGATCGGCAGCGCCGACGTAGGAATATTTATCTCCAATTGTAACAAGGCCCTGGTGGGCGGCGATCAGCCTGGAGATGTAAATTTTATTGCCGGGAATGAATGGGGCGTTGATGTCCAGTCGCCGAAAGTGCTGATCACAAAGAATTCCATGTTTTGTAATATCAAAGGTATCAATATCCCTTTTTGGTCTTTTGCGAACCCTAAGCCGGTTGTAGAGATCACAGGGTATACTTCCGCGGAGATCAAGGGCACTTCCAATCCCTTCTCGAGAATTGAGGTCTTCGATAATCAAACCTGCAACAGTTCCTGCCAGGGAAAGACCTATATCAATACTGTCTATGCGGATGGCGCAGGGAATTGGTCATATACCGGTCCGCAGACGAATTCGATGACCGTCACCGGCACCACGCCGGACAGCGCCACCTCTGAGTTCCCGGAACCTCTTATATCAACCAGCAATATGAAAGTTGCCCCCGCCGCCTGTGGCAATAACAACGGTTCCGTTACAGGTATCCAGATACTGGGAGGTACGAATTTCAAATGGTTGGACCAGCATGGCAACATCGTAGGCGCAAATGTTGACATATCCGGTCTGTCACCGGGGTATTACACTTTTTTCGTGTCAAATGGTCCCAATGGCTGCCCTGTTTCTGTACAAGTGCAGATCGACGACGTCCAGCCGCCTCCTTCTGTGACAACTTCTCTGTACAATACTACCTGCGGTGAAAGGAATGGCCAGATCGTTGTCAGCGGGAATATACCGTCGGGATTGACGTCCAGATGGATCAATTCGGCAGGAGATACGGTCGTCTTCCGTCCTTCCGGAAATTTATTCAATGCAGGGTCGTATTCACTTGTCCTGTATCCAACGGTTGACAATTCCTGTGTGAAATTATATGGCCCCTATGTCCTGACCAATCAGGGCGGACCCTCCATCGACATAAGTACGGTGCAGGTGACGCCTGCTTCCTGCCGGCTGCCCAACGGCAGTATAAAGTCACTTCAGATCAATAATTTAACCGGTACGCCTTTTTTCAGATGGGTGGATGAGAATGATCTGACAGTGGGCAATTCAGCAGACCTGCTGAATGTACCGGCCGGCCGATACCGGTTGAAGATGAAGGACATGGGTCCATGCGATACCGCGGTATCGGACGTCTTTACGGTCGGCAGTACGGGGCTGGTGCAGATGGACAGCACAACGCGTATAACGGTGCCAAGTAAGTGTTCGGCGCCCAGCGGCGGTGTTGAGAATATCTCTGTCCGGGATGTGAGTTCGTATCAATGGGTCGACCTGGCAACCAGGGCTGTTGTCGGCAATACGGCCAACCTGACGATGGTATCCATGGGGTCTTTTCGGCTGATCGCTACGAACACGTACGGATGTAAAGACAGTACGGGTGTCTACGAAGTGCCGTTTACGCCCATCTTTTCCTTGTCCGCAACCTACAACAGCCATCCGGAGTCCTGTAACCGGCAGGACGGCGTGTTGTCCATTAATACACTGAACAGCAATCTGTCTGACTACAGTTACCGGTGGACTTTCACTTCAACCGGGCAGCTGGTGGGGGTGGGGACAAGTATTGAAGATCTGATAGCGGGTTCTTATTCCCTTTACGCGACGGACAACAACGGCTGTGAGCAGCTGGTAGGCACACCCTATCTCGATCCGGCGCCGGCTCCGGAGATCACTGGCGTTGCAATCTCACCGGATGTTTGTTTGCTGGGCAACGGGAGCATCGGCCTGACGGTAAAAGGCGCGTCTCCTTTCACTTATTCCTGGTACGACGCCGGCATGCAGCAGCTGTCAACCGGGGCCCTGCTAAGCAATGAGTCTGCGGGCAGATATTCCGTTGCGATAACGGATAACAACCGATGCATGACTACTGCGTCCTATTCTATTGCCGACAGTTCGGTTTCATTGGACGGGCCGACTTATCCTTCCCTGACAATCCTTAAGGACGAGACGGCGCAGCTTGTGCCGGATCAGCGCGGGACCGGGATCTATTCCCTTTATAGCTACCCGCCACCGGGAGACCCCGCAGCGCAGGATGCTGCGGGGATGTTCACCGTTGGTCCCCTGGCTGCCGACACGACAGTATATGTGAGGTTGAAAGAAGGATCATGTGTGAGTCCCGTAACAGCCGTCAGGATCAAGGTCATCCGGACCGTGGTTATTGTGATGCCCAACGCCTTTACTCCAAATCAGGATGGTCAGAATGATATTTTTAAGGTAAAATATCCGGATGTTATAAAAACCATTAAAATGAAGATCTTTGACAGATGGGGCCGAATGGTCTTTGCCAGCGAAGATGCGTTGAGAGGTTGGGATGGTAATTTGGCGGGCAGACCTGAGCCGGCGGGAACCTATGTTTACCAAATCCATTACCAGGATCTGTTTGGCAAAAATGCTGACCTTTCGGGAACTGTCCTGTTGGTGAGATAAACGCCACAGATACTATATATTAAACTTTGCTATGACGTCCGTTAAAAAACTACTCCCTGTCTGTTTCCTGCTCGTCGCGCTTAATCTGGCGGGACAGACGCCTGTCGTCAAAACCCGCCAGGGCTATATGACGGGTGTAAGGAAAAACGGTATAGCCGTCTTTAAGGGGATTCCCTACGCGCAGCCGCCCATTGGCGACCTGCGTTATCGGCCGCCGGCGCCTCACCGACCGTGGCGCGATACCCTTCGCGCTGTCCGGTTCTCTCCTGCGGCCCTGCAGCCATCCGGCGACACGGTCACCGGATCCGAAGACTGTCTATACCTCAACCTGTATACGCCGGGGATCGACAATCACAAACGAGCGGTGGTAATTTGGGTCCACGGTGGCAGCATGACCGCGGGGAGCGGTAAAGGTATGGATGGGCATGCCTTTGCTGACCAGGACGACATTATTACCATCACCATCAACTATAGGCTGGGTGCACTGGGCTTTCTATACCTGGGCGACCTGGGAAGGGAGTACCTCCAATCGGGCAATCTGGGACTGCTGGACGTCATCGCTGCGCTGCATTGGGTGCACGACAATATTGCCTCCTTTGGTGGCGATCAGAACCGGATAACCGTAATGGGTGAATCGGCGGGTGCGAAATTGCTCAGTGCGGTGATGGTGGCGCCAGCCTCCCGGGGTTTGTACCAACAGGCCATTCTCGAAAGCGGTTCGGTGCAATGTATCCGCGACAGTATTACTGCAAAAAACGGGCGTACATTATTGCTGAAACAGCTGAGACTGAAGAACGTCCGCGACCTCCTGACGATTGCAGCAGACACCCTTTTCAAAGCACAGGCGAAGGTATGTGCGGGTATCGGCGGCAATTCCTTTTTCGGACCCGTGTACGATGGAGTGACGATACCTGAAGACGGATACCAGTATGCCCGGGAGGGGAAGCTATCGGGTATAAAAGCCATCATCGGCACCAACGAGCAGGAAGGGGCTGCATTTATCGGGAAAAGTGGATCAGGGAGCGACCCCAACGTATCTATTTTCCAACCTTTGTTCCGCTCCAATGCGCCTATGGCAAATGCCTATTACCAAACACTGCTGAAAACCGATAGTCCTTATGCCGCCCTGGTAAAAACGTTGACACAGTATATGTACCAGATGCATTCCTACCGCTTTGCGGCAGCGCTGACGGCCGCTGGCACGCCGGTATATATGTACCGGTACAGCTACCAGAACGGCCGGGCATTCGGCGCCCGCCACGGAAATGAGCTGCACTATATCTGGGGCGCCGCACACCTATTAACTTCCAGCGATGATGCCGTAAAAAAGCAGCTGGCCAGGAGCTTGCACGGTGCCTGGAGCGCTTTTATCAAGACCGGCGATCCGAATGGCAACGGCGATCCGAATGGTAATGGCGATGCGAATAGCGCCAGTATTCCACGATGGCCCGGGTACAGGGACACGGATCGGCCCGTGATGGTGTTCAGCGATGTGGATTCCGTCACCCGTTTAAAAGAAGTGTATAATGATCAACCGTTTCCATCAGCGGTGTTTGTCATAAAATAACGAATAGGTAATGGTTTTAAAAAAATAATGATTATGGTAAAACATTTATTTCCTTTCCTGATATTGATCTGCTGGATCATTTCGCCCGGTTGCAAAAACGCGGATGCGGCGTTAAATCAGGCGCCTGCGGGAAAATATCAATGTCTTCCGTGCGGCAACGACTGTGATGCGAACCGGTATGAGAAGCCGGGTGACTGTCCGGTTTGCCACATGAAATTGGTTGAAGCCGCATCGGTGACTTTCAGGAACATCGATCCTTCAAAGATGTGCGAGTATATACAATCGCATCCTGGTGTCATTCTGCTGGATGTGCGTACCAGGAAGGAATTTGAAGGGAAGGCAGACCCGGATTTTGGGACGTTGAAAAATGCGATCAATGTCCCTATCCAGGAATTGGAGGCAAGGATAGGAGAACTGGCTGCTTTCAAAGAGAAAGAGATCGTTGTTTATTGCTCACATAGTCGCCGCAGCCCACAGGCGAGTTATCTGCTTACGCAGAATGGGTTCAGGCATGTCGTAAATATGTCGGGAGGGATGAGCGTGTTAAAGGGAGGGGATTGTGTGAAGTGAGGAGCCTCCATCAACCCCATCCTGGCCAGGAATGCCTGCGCCTTTATACAGGTCGCCTCATTCCAAGGCGCCTTGTTAAAAAATCCATGTACCTGTCCTTCCGCCACCCACATCTCGTTGTCCACACCCGCCTTCTTCAACTGCGAGCGCAGACTGTCGCCGGCCGGCTTCCACCTGTCCTTGCTGCCATAGAAAAAGATAACCGGCGGAATGCGTGAGCCGGCAAAAGCATAAGGCTGTACCGACGCATCCTCTGCCGGATTATAGGCCGGATTGAAAAGAACGAGTGCATGCGCTGTAACCGGGATCGATCTGTCATCCGCCGGATCGTTGATGTCCGTATTCAATACGGCCATCGTTGCGAGGTGGCCGCCCGCAGACGCTCCACCCAGGACAAGCCGGCCCGTATCGATATGCAGCTCTGCCGCATGGCTCTTCACCCATCGGACGGCACTTTTTGCATCCGCGATCAAAGAGTCCTTATCCGCACCAGTCTTTGCGGCGGCGTCTTTTTTTAATAACCGGTAATCGGCTGTCACGGCCACCATTCCCTGCTGGACAAAGTATCGGCACTGCTGGCGCAACTGGCCCCGGTCGCCCGAGATCCAGCTGCCGCCGTGGAAAAGAACGATCACCGCCCGGTTTGCCGATGTCCCCCGGGATGCGCCTGGACCCTGCGATGCGTCTGCACTCTCCGGTGCAAACACATCGAGCTTTAATTGTTCCGTTCCTTTTGTCTTATATACATGCGTCGTTACCCGGTAGGCCACAGAATCAGGCTGCGCAAAAGGATCCTTCGCCGGCGCATCCGAGAATACGATGTATGCCAAACCCCGGATCTCATACTTATCATTAGGATTCAACACCTTTACCCGTACCGAATGCTTCCCTTTCGGCAACGGGTACTTCCAGGTCAGCTCCAGCCGCCGCGTTGTAAAATCCGTCGGCAACGCCGGATTCTCGATCTTCTTCCCATCGAGCCAGACCTCCGTCTGATAAACATAATCCGGGCTTTTGTTGTTCTTTACCCGCGCTACCCCATTCAAAATAAAGCCCGTCCCCTCAAAATCAAAAGCGATCTCGTGTTCCGCGTTCATCGCAACCTCCTCCTTCTTCACGGGGTACATCCCGGGAAAACTCTGTTCGAGCCTGACCGCCTTTGGCTCCTGCGTCCGGATGGAAATACCCGCGCCGCCGCCTGCCGCTCCGCCACCCGCCGCGCCACCGCCTGCCGCTCCGGCGCCTGCCGCGCCGCCGCCTGCCGCTCCGCCACCTGCCGCATCGACCCGCCCGCCATTCCGTTTGATATTCTCTACCGCATGCCGATACCCGATCGCATACACCTTATTCAACGAGATCGTCGTATACTTAAAGTCGATGTCTTCGGCTCCCACAAGCCCTTTCTTCCAATAGTCCGGCAATCGGTCATAGCCGAGCACCGTCCCCAGGATACCACCCACCGAAGAAGGATTACAATCCGCGTCCTGCCCCGCCCGCGCAGCGATATCCAATGTCCGCCCAAAATCCCCGTTGCCATATAACAATGCCATCACGACATAAGCGCTATTGATCGTTGCGTCTATATCAAACGGCAAAAAGATACCCTCCGGACAAGCCCGGTCACTCGACCACTTCTTCTGCAGCTCAAACCACGTCGAGTGCCAGTCACCAGGATACTGCTGATGCCAGCGGATGACATCGGATATGCACTCCCGATAGTTGCTGCCTTCCGGGATGGCCTTCAACCCTTCACTCACGATCCAGGGTACATCATCCGACAGGAACGCCAGCGAATACATCGCGCCAAAATAGACACCCCCATACCAGCCATCCCCGTAGTTCATGATATGACCGATCTTATCGCTGATCCCCGAGGCCGCGTTGGGCATCCCGGGACTCATCAGCCCGGCATAGTCCGACTCGATCTGGTAATCGATGTCATCTGCATGCGGACTGTTGATCCAGTTGCCGCTTGCCGGCGCCTTCATCCCGTTCAGGATATTGTACCGCGCCGCCTGGTTGGCATGCCAGAGTTTGTACCCTGCATGCGCAAAGGCGCTTGCAAAGGAATCTACCGGCGCATCCATCCCCAGCCGTTCAAAGACGTCGACAAACGTGAGATCCATGTACAGATCGTCATACAACCCCGGTGTTTCGATCATCGTCTTCCGGATATACCCCTCGCTGTAGAACAAAGGTTGATAGTTTTGGATAAAGGTGCCGTTGTATCTAAATTCGTATGGACCGCCAAAAGTCACTCCGATCGTCTGACCGGCCCAACCTCCTTTGATCTTATCCCTCAGCACCGCCTCGGGGATCGTCACCGTCTCCCCCAGATGAATTTTACGCTTCTGCGCCATAGCCGGTAAATGCACCATACCCGGCAGACTGACAGCCGCCATCAAAACGACCTTCAAGAATTTTTTCATTTTTCGCTATTGTAATGGTTTAAAAATATCCGCAAATTATCCTTTCCATGCAGCACGAATAATCCTTCGCCGTCATGGGCCTCCAGCAATTCAACTAATTCTTTTACTCTCGCTTCCACCGGTGCATTCGCCGCCCGGAGGGCTTGAATTTCGAGGTCGCCGATCGCGTAATCCAATATGAAGCCTAGCCTCGCCAGATCCGCTGCAACCATATCATCCACATGCTTGCTCTTTGCCGACGCGATCTCTGCTTTACATTTCCTCAATACCACCAACGCCGAATCCAGTTGACCCGCAGACTTTGGCCGCGTATACGGGATGCTCGCATATTTTCTTACTACCTCCTCCAGCACCCGATATGCCTCCGATGCGGTGCCCCGCGCTTCTCCATACTGACTCCGCAAAAATTCGTCCATCAAAGAATCCACCTTCTTTCCTGTATCCCACGCCAACCCGGCCAGCACATAATGATTCAAACCATAGGTATACCAATCACCCGGCTCGGCATACGTCGAAATACCCCGGAACCCCATGGCTGTATACCATCGCAGCTCCCGCTGCATATAATGCGGCAGCATCACCGGCAGGGACCGCCACGCATATTTCCGGTAATAGGAATATATCCCGAGATCCCCCGTATATCGCTGCTGCCACTCCTTCATCGCCCTGAAATAACCTGCATTGGCTTTAACCGTAGTGTCATATATCGGCCGTTCAAAGCTTTGATTGATCGGGCAAACATCCACCAGGATATCATCATTCAACTCCACGTTCTGCGACGGCTCTAACACCTGCCCATAGGCGATGATCTCCACTTTCAACCCCGGGCGGATGCGCCTCGCCACTGAGTCCACCTGGTTCATCAGTCTCGTCTGCCGGTCTACGGCCGTTCCCAGCGCAGTCATCGCCGGGCATTCCGCCCACTTTGCCACATCCGGCGGCCAGCAATCGAAAATATCGATTTCCGGGTGTCCCCGCAGATATCGCTCCACATTCCCAAGGAAATAATGCACGGCCTCCGGGTTCCCGGTATTGAACACCAGGTTTTCCGTCGAATCCGGCACGCCCGAACGATTGCAGCCAAACCAGTCCGGATGCTGCCGGAACAGGGTCCCTTTGCCTGTTTGGGCGCCTTTGTCTGTTTGGGCGCCCCCGTTTGCCCGGGCACCTCCTTCCATCCGGGCACTGATAAAATTTTGATAACCATGTCCACCCACTTCGATCAGCAACCCCCGTTTCTTGAGTTCCGGCGTCAGGGCCGCCCGCCAATGATCCCATTGCACGCGCCCGGCTCCCTGGTAGTTCAGCGGCACCTGCAGGACGTTGAGACGTACTTTTGGCATCCACGCAATGATCCGTCGTAGGTTATCGATTGTATGGGACCTGCCTTCCTCTACATCCAACTTTCGATAGGTTATTGCGGGCTGTTCGTGAATGGGTACTGTGGCATCGTAGTTCAGTGTTTTTGTAGAAGGGATATACTCAGATTCCGGCGCCGCCCATATACAACCCAGTCGATGTAAGAGGTCGTATACGGCATACAGCAATGCACGATCCGATCCGCCACTCAGCACGAGGTTTTTGCCTCGTAATTCGATGCGGTATTCTTCGGTGGACAAGGAATCTGCTCGTGTTAATAGGATACCCGGGTGAGCGGAAGTAAATGTTGCCCCACTCATCTTTGACAGATATCGCTTCAGCTCCGCCGCAGCAAACACCCCCGTCGCCGACACATCCCGTCCTACCTTAATTCCCATCAATGCCTTCCCGTCCCTCGCCAAAGCAAACTTACGCCTGGTACTATCCGTATAATACTGGTTATTGGAAATGATCGTCTCGGGTTGCGCTGTTCCCTTCCTGCCAAAAGTAAAGACCACCACCCCCGCACCCGTCAAAACCGTGTTCCCCCGCACGATATTATACGAACGGTTTTGAGTGATATTGAACACTCCCCACTCGTTGGCATTCACCTTGCGCCGGACGATGGTATTGTCTTCGATCACGCAACCGGCACCCCGCCACAGCGCAACGAACTGCTGGTAGTCATCACTGGTATTCCGGTAAATATGAAAATTCCGATAGTCCGGATTTTTCTTCACATCCGTCCACGTCACTTCCAGGAATCCCTGGTTATCACGCGTCTCATTATCATGGATCGAGATATCTGTCTTATCATACCGCGCGTCGTCGATCTCCAGCGCTCCGCCATCCGCCCCGCTGCCATAGGCATTGGGACCCCAGCCAATCCGTGGATCAACGGCACTGTAATCTATGATCCGGTTATAACATACCTCCTGGTGATCCGCTCCCAGCCAGATCCCCAGAGGTCCCCAGTTCCACTCCTTTAACACCCGGTTGCAGTCGTGGATATAATTGTGCTCTATCAGGGCATAGGCTCCATTGCTTCGGATCCCCGCCACACAATCCCGTATTTCGTTGTTGCGAATGATGCAGTGCTCTGCCTGGCGATCGATGTGGATCGCCCCCATTTCCCATTCGACCCAGCCATCGCCCTTGTATTCCACGGGCGAATAGGCAGCCGTTCCGCTAAAGGCCAGCTGTTCGACGATGACCCAGCTGCCGCCCAGCCGGATACAGTTGCCGTAAGTTCCGTCTGTAAATATGGGGTTGGTAAACATGGGCGCCGGCGCCGATGCCGGACCATAATCCGTCAGCACGATATGCTTTCCGCGTGTTCCCGAATCTGCGATGACCAGTCTGCCGCTAAACAATGAGCCACGCCGGAAACGAACGGAATCGCCGGGATGCAGCCGCACTCTTTGCAATGGGGCAAAACTCTTCCAGGGTTTGGCCGCAGTGAGTCCGCTGTTGGCATCGCTGCCCCAACGTGAGTCGAGATAGTAAACCCTGCCGGCAATGTCGCCCGCAACGCCGCCCGCAATGTCACTGGCAACATCGCCGGCAAAGCTCCGCGCAACGAATAAAAATAATGATATGGTCAAAAAGATCCTCATCTATTGAAAAACGGGCTCTACGATATTAGCCGTGTTCATCTTCATCAGACCGATCCAGTTGTCTGCCGTCACCTGCGTCCCGTTGTAGATAAAATGATCGAATACCAGCCCGTCAAAAGGTTTCGCCGGGTCCCCCGCCTGCAGGTAATTATGAAACCCGCTCGTACTATCCTGTTTGACGTTCCAGTTCCTGAACACCATCCCATGGATCAGCTCGGGACTGGCCGGGTTGGGGGAGATGCGGAAGATCAGGGGCACCGGCGTTTCGGTCACCAGGTCGTCGATGAGGAAGTTCTGCTGAAGGCCGTTCATCCCGCCTGCAGCAAATTTATCCCCCACACAGCTGATCAACCCACGGTTGACTGCATCGTTATTCCACTCTCCGTGCAGCAGATCGGTCCGGGTGATCGTGACACCCGTTGCATTCGCATTGCCCCAGCTCAGCTGGATCATCCCGCCGTTGTTTAACTGCCAGCATACGTTGTCGGTAAACTGAATATTGTTGCGGTACACTTTGATATTATCATCATTCGCCCAGATAAAGCAATTGGAGACCGTCGAGTTGTCATACACGGCAATGCCGTCACAATTATAGGTCCACCCTCCGATGACCTTCACCCAGCTCACGGTGTTGTTCTTACCGATGAGCCTCACCGCAAAATATTTTGTATCCGCGATGGTGATGCCCTCCAGGTTGATATTATTGCTTTGCGTGATCGCCTCCACACAATGGCTTTGCCGGTAATTCAGCCGCGCTGACGACAGGACGCCCCGCCCGAAGATGTGCACCCCGGGGTTGCCATCCATGATCAGCGTTCCATAGACCCAGGCGCCCTCTTCCAGGTAAACGTTCTTGATGTTCACGGGGATATGGAACACTCCTATATCATGAACCCCCGCCTTGAAATAAATGCCGTTAAAAGGTGCTGCGGCATTGGCATCCGATGCCGTGGCATTTCGCAACACCTTGTACGTTCCCGTCGTCGTATCCGGCTTGTTTGTCTCGGCGGGGTTGGCAAAGACCATCAGCCCGTTCTTGTAACCGCTGTCACTGATCTCGACCGAGAATTGCCCGGGATTGGTCAGCTGAAACGCCACCGTATTGCCGTTGACCATCGGATGAATACCTTTTCTCGACGGCAGGATCTTTACGTTGTTGCTCATTGCCAGATGGCTCTGGCTCAGCAGCTTCACCTCAACGACCACGGTACCTGAGAAGGAAAAGGTCGTCCAGTTGATGGTGCGGCCCTTGAAGATCTTCGCCGGATACTGATCGTTTACCGTCATATTCATATACCCCAACTGATACTCCGGGCATTTGCTTTGGAACACCAGCTGCTTCTCCCGCGTAACCCTGTTGCGGATCACCGATACTTCGTAGATGTCGGATTGCGGAATCTGTGAATAGGCTGCCGTATCGATACCCGGCGGATAATGCGCAGGCGGTTCGATCGGAATGATGTGCCGGCAATTGCCGAATAGCAATGGTGCGAGGCATAGGAATGCCAGGGCTGCACCCAGCCCTTTGAGTCGGTTTAGTTGTATCATGACGTAGGAAGTTTACTTAGTTTCCCGGAAAAAATCAGCCGCGCCCATCTTCTTCCGCCCCATCCCCGGCCCACTCCAGTCCAGCTTCAAAAAAGGCTCTCCCTGGTCCTGATCACGGTGATAGCTCAGCCTGAAGGGATGCAGACCTTTCTTCAGGACGATGGTCCCTTCCCTCGGCAACCCGCCCGGGTAACCATAATCCGCATCGATCACCTGGATATCATGTATCCGCAAAAACGCCTTTGTATCACAAGTCAGATAAAAACGATATTCCCCATCTGCCGGCGCAGAAATATATCCGTTAAAGACAGTCACCTGGTGCAGGCCCTTGTCGGTCAGCGCGGGAACCGGCGCATGCCCGGTGGACTTTGTTGTAAGGTCCGTCACCTGGGGAGTCCAGGGGAATGGCCCGCGATAAACTGCCCAATCAACGCCGGGGACGACAGCCCCAGCCGCCGGAGCCTTTCCCGCATTCGGCGCTGCCGCATCCACTGCCGGCACCGGCTCATTATCATAAGGCCGCGGCGAACCCTCCCCATTATGATGCAATTCCAGCACCCGCGTCTTCAACCGCTCCTGCAAGCCTCGCATACTATCTTGGCTGGCCAGATTATTCCGTTCTACCGGATCACTGATCACATTATAAATTTCAAAATCATCCGCCGGGGATTTGACATCATATCGTACCCCAACGTAGTCGCCTATCCGCAGCAGCTGCGTCTGGTTACGCACGCGCCCCCGGTGACTCGCCGAAAATACCGCATAGTCCGGCGTCTTGTTCTCGCCCTTGTATTCGATATAGATCGTCGGTTCGTGCTGCGTCCCCCTGCCCGTCAGCGCGGGCAGCAGCGAGACTCCATCCATCCGTTCGGGCGCAGGCTTCCCGCTGAGACCGATGAATGTAGGCGCCCAGTCATAGGCTATCGCCGGCAGGGTCAGGACCTTTTTCTGCCCGACATGTCCGGGCCATCTAACGATGGCGGGCACCCGCACTCCGCCTTCCCATGTATCCGCCTTGATCCCTTCAAACGGGCCAAAACTGCGGAAGAACGTTGGCTTGTTCGGCGGGAAGCGGTCCTCGGGTAAGTAAGACTCATTCGAAGGTCCATTATCCGAAGTATACACCACGATCGTATTGGAATCGATCTTCAGATCTTTCAGCAGCTGCAGTACATCCCCGACGGCATCATCAAGCCGGCGGTTGGCGGTGGCATAACGTTGATATGTCGAAGGCCAGTGTACCTCCGGCGTCGCAGGGTTGGCATCATCGTCATATAGCGCCTCCGCATATGCCGGGTATGTATACGAATCCGGTGTCCCCGAAGCGGTGCTGATCATATGACCCGGCGTCCCCAGCCATTGCATCCCGCCATGAAGCCCGCCGCCTTTGGGATAGGCCTGTGTCGGCAGTTCCTGAACGGCATGCGGCGTTTCGTACGCCAGGTAAAGAAAGAAAGGCTTGTCCTTCTCCTTGCCCCGCACATGGTCAACGATGTATTTCTTCGCCGCCGCCGTCCACAGATCGGCCGTATAACATTTGTCCAGCTGCGAAGTAATATTCGTATAGTTCTGCCACACGGCCTTCCCATTCTCTGCCCAGTACTTCCGGTACAGCGCCTCTTTCGGATAATGTTCATGGCCGTCGGCATGCCGCATATACCCAAAATAATAATCGAAGCCGCGCTTCAGCGGATGCGCCGGCCATAGATAACCGTTGAGATCATATTTGTCATTTCCTTCCAGACCCCATTTGCCGATGATGGCCGTGCTGTATCCCAGGTTCCGCAACGTACCCGGCAAGGTATAGTTGTCATCCAGCGCCTTGTCAAATTCGTTGTCCCGGACATTTGCGTGGCCCTGGCTTACTCCCAGCATCAGCGAAGCCCGCGACGGGGCACAGATAGGCGCCGCAACATAATATTGCGTCAGCATCATTCCCTCACCCGCCATCTTATCGATATTCGGCGAGAGCTCGAATGGCTTTGACTGGTCCTTTAGCTGCGCCCGTTGGTTCTGGTAAAAGACGCCAAGGTCGCCATAACCCTGATCATCCGCCAGAACGAAAATGATATTGGGCGCTTTTTTTGCTTTTTGCGCTATCGCGCTTATGCCGACCATGAATAAGGCTGCGAATAATGTAGTTTTTAACATTTTCCCGATGATTTAATCGATCCCGTATTGCATCCACGTCAACCGCCACGTTCCGGCTTCCCGCCCGCCCGCGATATAAAAAGGCTGGAACACCAGCGGCTTTTCTCCTGGTGGAGAAAAACGATAAGTCGTCGCGCCAGCTCCGCTGGCCGCATCCGCCTTCACATATTTTTCAATCTCCCCGGCGTCTATCTTAAAATTCATCTCCCGGTCCCTGCCATCGATCAGCCCGTCACTTGCATATACCAGCGGCCCGCGCGTCAGGGCAAACCAGTTGACCCGGTATAGATCGTCCTTACCCTGTGGCATCGTCGCAATCTCAGGGTGCTGTTGGACCCGAAATGGCATCGGCAGCTCCATCTCCACCACATCCCCCTTTTTCCACTCCCGTTCTATCGTATAATAGCTTCCGGCCCGAAGCGCCGTAGTATCCGCTGTCTTACCGGCCACGGTCACCCGCACACCCGAAGCCCAGGCGGGGATCCGCAGATACAAGGGAAACCGTACCGCCGACCGCGACTTCGAGCCCGACCCGGACTCCGGCGTAACCGTCAGCCTGATCTTCCCCGCAAACGGATAACCTGTCTCCTGTTGCAGCTGCACCGATACACCGCCCAGCACGATGTTGACAGAACTCTCTCCATATATATTACAGGCAATCCCGCCGTCGCGCCGTGTATAGGCTACCTCGGACAATTCCTCCAATGCCAGCGCACCACTCGAGGGGCAGCAATCATTGAAATTGGCCGGATGTTTCCGTCCATTGGTAAAGGAATGGTAAGTCCAAAGCTGCCCGTCCGGCAACTGCGCCCCCAGCAGGGCGTTGTAGGCCGATTTCTCCAGCTCTTCACTATATTTTGCATTCCCGGTCAGTTGTAACAAAAACCGGTTCAGCTGCATCCAGCTCATGATGCTGCAGGTCTCGACAAATCCATAGGGACTCCAGAACTCCCGCGTATTGAAACATTCCTTATGTTTTCCGATGCCGCCCCACGGACCACCGGTGATGGTCAGGTGATGATCGCGGATATTCTTCCATGCGCTCTCCACCGTTTTCAAATATGAGGCATCGCCGGTCACGGCATACAGCTTTGCTACGCCCAGCAGATTCCAGATGATCTGGTAAGCCTTCCCATCTGCTACTGTTTCCAGGTCCCGACCGGCCGCCATCGCTGCCGTCAGTTTCAAACCTTCTTTCCTGTCCGCTTCGCGCACGATCAGTTTTGCAAGGTCCAGGTATCGTGGGTCACCCGTCGCCCGGTAAAGCATTATTACGGGGTCGAGGGCCACGGTTGCGGAATAGCCGTAACGTGTGCCGTAGTCGGTGATATCCGCTGTCGCTGTGCCTGCTGTCTCCTCGCCAAACGTCCGCAGCAATAACTCGCCGATCTTCTTTGCCGCGTCGAGATAGCGGGGATCATGAAGCCGGGCATTCACTTCCAGCAAACCCAGGGTAGTACAGCTAAGGCTCCATACATCCCAGGATTTCTTATGCTGCTTCGAAGCGGCATTCGTGATCCGCAATGCCGGTGAATAAGAACCCATATAACCATCGGCTTCCTGGTTGCGGATCAGGAAATCGCCTGTCCGCAGCAGCAATGCCTTCAAACTGTCGTCGCCCGTCCGCACCGCCGCCAGCGCCGTAGCATACATCCACTTGCCTGCATGCTCGCCATACCAGTCGGTCGTCACGTTCTTGCTCCTGGCTTCCCGCGTGAACATGGTGATCAGCGCGCCGTCATTCCATGTAGGAAGCGACCGCAGACGGCCGTGTTCGCTCAGGTCCAGCGCCTTGCCCAGTAAGCCTTTCAAAGCTACATTCGCCGGACTTATGAGGCTATCGCTCGGCGGGGTGATCGCGGGTTGCCGGGTTGCTGCCATCGGACTCGTCCGGCTGTCGCTTGGCGGCGCGATCGCGGGTTGCCGGGTCGCTCCTGTCTGCCCGATGCTCCTCGCGCAAAGCAGGACCGCAACGGCGACACAAAAAAATCCTTTATTCATTTTCATAGCTCAAACAATTTTACTGCCCGGCCCGGATGATAAATCCCAGCCCAAGCAAAAAGAACAGGAACATAAACGCGATCAGCATATGACTCTTTGCCGACGACCCTTTGAACTCCTTCCAGATAAACACACCCCAAAAAGCCGCGACAAGCGTCGCCCCCTGTCCAAGCCCGTAAGAGATAGCCGGTCCGGCCTTACCTGCGGCAATCAGGTTCAGGGCGTTTCCCAAACCCCAGATCAGCCCGCCAAGGATCCCCACCATGTGCGTGCTCGTCCCTCCTTTGAAATAGTCCCGGTAGCTGACCGGCGGCCCATCAAAAGGCCGCCGCATCAGGATCGTATTGAACAGGAAATTACTCACCAGGATGCCACAGGCAAAAATGAACACGGCGGTATAAGGGGTCATCTTGCCGGCCGCGGGCGCCGAAAAATTCTCTACGTCCATGGAAGACGCTATGAACCGGTAAAAGAACGACATCAGCACGCCCGCCAGCACCGACAGCACGATCCCCTTGGATGACGCCGTCGCGCCACCCGCTGCACCTGCGCCGCCCGCCGCTGCAGCGCCGCCTGCCAACTTTCGTTTGTAGACGACGGCATTCAGGATGATCGCGACCAGCACAAGCCCCACCCCCGCAAAAAGCAGCACCGGGTTACCTTTCTCCGAACCGAGATAGTTGACCAGGACCCCGAGGATCAGCGCCAGCCCGATCCCTATCGGAAAGGCAACTGCCATCCCCGCGATCGCGATAGCCGCGGAGAGTAAAATATTGGCGGCGTTGAAAACAACGCCGCCGATCAGAGCCTTAACAATATTTCCAGGATCGGCCTGTGCGAGGTCATCTGTAAAATGCCGCCCCTGACTCCCGATGCTACCCAGCGTCAGCGCTGAGATCAATGAGAACAGCAGAATGCCGATGACATAATCCCAATAGAAAAGCTCGAACCGCCAGCTTCTTCCGGCCAGCTTCTGCGTGTTGGCCCAGGACCCCCAGCATAACATGGTGATCACACAAAATAAAATGGCCTGCCAATAACTATGGACGATGAACATGATATTTATAGTTTAATGTTTGTCATATGGTGAATCTCCTTCGCCTTTGATACCGTTGCCCGGCCACTTGCTGCCTTCGGCATACTTCGGGTTTGGCGCCGGCATGACGGCATTGACCTTCTTCCGCCAGTCATGTAACATCCCCGTCAGCTCCTTCGCCTTCTCCGGCTCGGTTTTCGCGAGGTCATGCTGCTCACCCGGATCGGTCTTGATGTTGAACAGCTGCACGGTATTATTCTCATAGTATTCGATCAGCTTATAGTCTCCATACCGAACCGCGCCACCCGGGCTCTGCGCGCCGTGATTGCTGTAATGCGGGAAATGCCAGAACAGCGGCTTTTGCTTCAACGCGTCAGCCCCGGCCTTATCGCCTTTCAGGATCGGCACGAGACTGCTTCCGTCTATGCCGTCCGAGCCATGCGATTTGGGATCTATCCCAACCATATCCAGTATCGTCGAATAAAAATCCGTACTCGTCACCGGTACATCCGAGCTCACACCATGTTCGCCCTGGTGCGGCCAATAGATCAGCATGGGTTCGCGGATGCCACCCTCATACAGCCATCCCTTGCCGCCGCGTAACGGCAGGTTTGAGGTGGAAAAGGCTTTGTCCAGTGCTACCGGCTGGATATTACGGGAAGGATTGCCAAAGTTTGCCGCCGACATCCCGCCATTATCCGAGAAGAAGATGACGATCGTATTGTCTGCCAGACCCAGCTGCTTCAGCTTCGCCATTACACGACCAAAGTTCTCATCCATACAATCCACCATAGCGGCAAACTGCACGTTGTCCTGCCGCTGTTTGATCTTTATGGTCCGGTCGGTAAACACGCGAAACCCTTTATGTGCATCGTCCTGGGCCGTACCCGTTACATCGACACCATCATCCGGGTTGCCCTCTAAGACAAACGGCGTACCCTTGCCTCTCCCCATTTTCGCCAGTTTCTTCTCATACTTTACCACCAGGTCGCCACGCCCCTGTATCGGGTCATGTACCGCAAACTGCGCGAGATAAAGGAAGAAGGGTTGGTCCTTGTTCTTCTCCACCCATTTCAATGCCTCGGCAGTCAGCCGGTCCGTCAGGTATTCACCATTGACGCCGCCTTCCAGGCCTTTCATATCATAAGGCGAAAAATAGCTTCCGTTCGGCCAGCCCTTGTTATAGTCGGGTACATGCACATCGAAACCCTGCCGTTTCGTGGAATTGGAATCCTCGCCAAGATGCCATTTGCCGTATATCGCCGTGCGATAGCCGTTCTCCTTCAGCACCATTGGCAAGGTCTTTCCATCATAAGGCAGATGTTGTTCGGACTCCACGTTCTTCAGCTTCTGGAACGGGAAATTCTTTCGTCCGGGCAGCCAGTCCGTCAGATGCAGCCGCGCCGGGTACTCCCCGGTGAGAATGCTCGCCCGCGAAGGCGAACAGACATGACAGGCAGCATAGGCCTGGTCGAAGCGCACCCCGATCTTCGAAAAGCTGTCGATATGCGGCGTCTCATAGAAACTGCTGCCTTCATAGCCAAG
Organism: Puia sp.; assembly: GCA_036499285.1. GTDB lineage: Bacteria > Bacteroidota > Bacteroidia > Chitinophagales > Chitinophagaceae > Puia. The sequence goes on from DASYEB010000032.1 coordinate 91,713, forward strand.
ATCGGTCCAGCCAAGATCATCTACCAGATAGAAGATAACGTTCATTTTCTTTCCGTTCTTTGTGACGGGCTGAGCATGCAGCGCGAACACTCCGGTGAGCAGCAACAGGCCGCAGGTGACAAATCGTTTCATAGTTTCGACTTTTTATAATTTACCATCCAGTATTCTGTGTCAGATTTTTATTCAGGTCTATCTCCTTCTGAGGGATCGGCCATAGGTAAAGCTTATCGCTCCAGGTCTGGTTCCATCCCGGGACCACCACGGTCTTCAGACTGCCGTCCGTATCCTTATACGTCAGCCCATAGGCATTTCCCGGCATCACCACGGATGCTATCTTCCACCGGCGGATATCGAAATAGCGCAGGCTTTCAAAAGCCAGCTCCACTGTACGCTCGTTACGGACAATGGTCCGCAGCTGATCCTGCGTCTGACCGGTGGCGATCGGCGGCATGTTCACATCGCTGCGCTGTCTCACCATATTGATCGCGTCATATACCGACTGATCCAGCTTGTTCTGCTCTATCATCGACTCGGCATAGGTCAGCAGCACCTCGGCATACCGGATCAGGATGATATTGGTCCCACCATCCGTCGGCTTGGACAGGTCCTCCTTATTTACATACTTCTTGACATTCCAGCCGGTCGGCGACACTACAAAGGAAGAACCCACCGCATCCCCCGTCGTGCTGCCCGGCAGCGAGTTGAAGATCTTGCCGTTTGGAAGCGTATCCTTCGGGACGAAAATGGAATAGGACAAGCGCGGATCGCGATTGGCATATTGATTGGCGGGGTCGTAACCGCTGGCCGGGTCGGTGATGGGAAGCCCGTTCTTCATCTCATACTGGTCCACCATCGCCTTCGTGGGCACCCATTTGCTGCTGGCGTTGACGCTCCGGGGTGCCAGCACCTGGAAGATGTTGCTGGGATAGACATCCGCAAGGAATTGTACGTCCAGGATATCTTCGGAATTGTTCTCCGCCGCATAACTGAACAAGGTTTTATAAGTAGGGTAGAGTTTGTACGTGTTGGAAGCCATCACCTGGCCGGCGGCCGTGGCGGAAGCGTCATATCTTCCTGCATACAACATAGCCCTGGCCTTGATCGCCATTGCCGCGCCCTTTGTGATCCTGCCGAGATCCGTCTGTTTCACCGGTAAAAGTAAAGCCGCCGTATCCAGCTCAGCAGCGACAAAATCCCATACCTGGGCTACCGGCGTACGTGTCACTTTTTCGCTTTCGTCCAGCGAAAGCTCCGTGGTGACCAGCGGGACATCGCCCCAGAGCGAAGCAAGCCGCATATAAAAGTAAGCCCGCAACGCCCGCACCTCGCCTTTCAGCCGGCTGATCAGCGCCGCGTTGGTGGTCTGCACCTCATCCACATGCGCCATAAAAGAATTGGCGCCGCGGATACCTGCATATAAGGTATTCCAGTCCCCGCCGATGCGGCTGTTTAACGCATCATACTGCCCCTGTTTGATGGCAGCCTCGACCGGGCCCGTCGGATTGGTGAAGATGATATCGGACATGTTGTCCCAGCCGAAGAAGTGATCGGGCGTCTCCGCCATATCGGTATAGATGGCATTGGCCGCAAGTGTCGCGTCATTGTCCGTCTTCCAGAAGATATCCGTCGAGATCCGGTCGTTCGGGACGGTATTCAGTAAATTCTTCTGGCAACTCCCCAGCAATACGGCACCCGCAAAAATAAGGGTTATATATTTTGATAGTCGCATACGATACAATTTTGAAGATTATAAAGAGAGATTGAAGCCAAGGCTGTACACCGAGATCTGCGGATAGTAATTCTGCACACCCGACATGGACTCCGGATCGATATGCCACTTGTTCAGTTTGGAGAAGGTCAGCAGGTTAGTCCCCGAGACATATACGCTGGCCTGGTTGATATGCGCCTTTTGCAGCCAGCGCGCCGGCAGCCGGTATACCAACTGTGCGTTCTTCACGCGCAGATAGGAGGCATCCAGCACCAGCCGGTCGTTGTTGGTCTGGTTACGCAGATCCTGTTTGGTTGGTCTTGCAAACTCCGCGTTGGGGTTGGAAGGCGTCCAATAATTATTGGTGTAGATATCCGGCACCATGCCTTCGTAGTTGCCGCCCTGGCCAAAGGCGCCGGCCATCCGCATGCTGGTCCTGGCCACGCCCTGCAATGCAAAGTTGAGCGAAAAGGCCGAGTAAGACAGGCTGAAGGCGCCGCCAAACGTATATTTCGGAAAAGTGTTGCCCAGGTAGCTCTGGTCATTGGCATCGATCTTCCCGTCCTTGTTCAGATCACGATACCGCGTATCGCCGGCTTTGGCCGTGCGCAGATAAAAGGGACCTGCGGCAGCGTCCGCGTCCGTCTGATAAAAGCCCGCTGTCTTGTAACCCCAGAAGGAATAGATCGGGTATCCCTGCTGGATAGTATACCGCGGGTTCTGATCCGTACCATAATAGAACGGGCCCGTTCCCGCGAGGTCTACCACATTGTTCTTGTTGATAGCCAGGTTCAGCGTGACATCCAGTCCGAACTTCCCAAAGCGGTTGCGGCTGCCTACGGTAAATTCCAGGCCTGTATTATCCACCTTTCCGGCATTCTGCGGACCCGCCTGTAATCCCAGGGTACCTGGCACCGGCAGGGTGAGCAGGATCCCGCTGGTCCGTTTCCTGTAATAGTCCACGGTCAGGGTCACCCGCCCTTTCAGGAAGGAGGCGTCCAGTCCGGCATCGGCTTCCGTCGTGGTTTCCCAGGTGATATTCTGATTGGCCACGGTGGTTTGCATATACCCCTGTGCCGCGAGATTGTTGAAATCATACGTCAGCAGGGTCAGCGTGGGGAAGTAGCTGTACAAGGCGACGGCCTGGTTACCCGTCTTGCCGTAAGAACCTCTGAGCTTCAGCTCGCTGACCTTGTCGCGAAGGCCGTCCCAGAAATTTTCCTGCGAAAGCCGCCAGCCGGCCGAGAATGAAGGGAAGAAGCTGTACTGATTACTGCCCGTAAACCGTGAGCTGCCGTCAAAGCGTCCATTCGCTTCAAAAAGATATTTGTCCTTATAGGCGTAGTTGAGCCTGCCGAAATACGACCGCAGACCCCAGCCGGCGTCGAGCCCGCTGTTGTCCTTGGTGGCGTCGTTCGCACCCGCGCTGATCGACTGCACGTCATTGTTATAAAAATCCTGCCGGTAAGCGCTGAGAGTATGGCTGGTATACTGGATCTGCGAATAGCCCAGCAGCACCTTCAGACCGTGATCACCGAAATTCGTTGTATAGTTCAACAGGTTGTTGATGGTGTATTGCCGGTTGTCGTTGCGCGACTCTGTGAGCATATTATGGAGATTGCTCTTCTTTACGACATTGGAATCCTGCGTATGCCAGGTGTTCTGATAAAGTTTGCCGGATACGTTTGTTGCGTTGGTCGCGAACTGCGTGGTAAAGGTCAGGCCTTTGGCGATCTGGAAGACACCCTGCAGGTTGCCGATGAAATAACCCGACTCCTGGTGATTATACCCGCCCCGGTCGATCAGCAGTAAAGGATTGTTGCCCTGGGTGCCGCCGCCGAAGTCGCCGTTGGGATAACGCGGCACGTTCCAGATCGCATTCTGGGTCATGAACTGCAGGATATTCGCGAGTCCGTAAGGATTGCGGTCGTTCTCGTACCGGTAATCGATATCCATCGACACATTGACCCGCTTCGAAACGCGGAGATCCGTGTTTACCCTTGCCTCTGCTAATTTGGAATTGGTATTATCGATGATCCCGTCCTGGTCCTGGAACCGGACGCTTGCGCGGCCTTTGAAATTATCGCTGCCGCCGCTGACGGAAAGGGTGTGATTGGTTTGCCCCGCATCATGAAAAGCGCGGCTATACCAGTCATAGGGTAGGGGAAAGTGAGTAGGGTCGGTCTTGTTGCCCTGGATATAGGCATCGATATCCTGGTCCCGGTAAGGTTTGGGCGGTGCGGAGCCGACATTGGCATACGCGAGATTCTCCAGGTGCAGATAGCTGGCAAGGTCCATCGGCTTGGGTTGGGATACCGAGCGCTGCCGTCCGTAGTAACCGCTGTAGCTGGTGACCACCTGGCCGGACTTTGCGCGTTTGGTCGTGATCAGTATAACGCCGTTGGATGCCCGCGAACCGTAGATGGCGGTACTGCTGGCGTCTTTCAACACAGAAATCGTTTCGATATCGTCGGGATTGACATTGCTGAAGGGCTGTTCGACCCCATCGATCAGCACCAGCGGCGCCACGGAGGCGCTCGAAAGGTCTTCTGCCGTATACAATGTATTCACACCGCGCAGAACGATGGGGTTATTGGTGCTTCCGGGTTGTCCGCCTTTGTCGAGGATTGTCAACCCCGGCAGCTTGCCCTGCAATGCCTGTTCGAGGCTGGAGATCGGCCGTGTCGTGAGGTCCTTGCCGGCGATGGAGGCCACGGCGCTGGTCATGCTCACCCGCTTTTGGGTGCCATATCCCACGACGACCACATCGTCCAGTTGTTTGTTGCTTTGGATCAGGGTAATCTCCAGAAGACCGCGGCCAGCCCTCATTTCCTGCTGTTCGAAGCCGACGGAGGAGAACACGAGGGTGGAGTTGCGTTGAGGCACGCGGAGGGTAAAGCGGCCGTCGGCGTCGGTGGAAGCTCCTCCCGTGCCGCCTTTAACCGATACGGTCACTCCCGTTACCGGATTTCCCTTCTCGTCCTTCACCCGCCCGGTCACATTGATCCCGGTTTGCGCAAGGACGAAGGTGGAAGAAAAGCATAGCGCCAGCCATAGACCAGCGGTAGCAAGTTTCAATTTTTTCATACAGCAATTTTTTAATGAGCGATCGTTAGTAATTACATTCGTGTGATGTCGAGTTGTCGTGCGATAAGCTCAGTTCTATAGGGTATCGAAGATTGTGCGCCAAGGCGGGTTACGGAGATGGCTGCTGCTTCGCAGGCGACGTCCACGGCCTCTTCCAGGGTTTTTCCTTCTGCGACGGCCACTGCCAGTGCACCGTTGAAGACATCTCCCGCGGCTGTGGTGTCCACCGTCTCGACCTTTCGGGCGGCGACTACCGAAAAGGTTTCGTTGGTATAGATCAGCGCTCCGAGCGAGCCCATAGTCACTACGACATTCCGGGCGCCTTTTGAGCAGATGATCCGCGCGGCTTCTTTGGCAGACTCCATGTCGGTCACGTCGATGCCTGCGATCATGGAGGCTTCTTTTTTATTGGGGGTAAGGATGTATACGCATTCGAGCAGCTGCTGGCTCAGCGTGTTGGCGGGGGCGGGGTTGAGGATCACTTTCACTCCCTTGCCGGCCGCGAAGCGCACGACATAATCCACGGTCTTCATCGGGATCTCGAGCTGTACGAGGAGGATGGCTGCGCCTGCGATTTGTTCCAGTGCGCCGTCGATATCCTTGCCGTCAAGCGCCGCATTGGCACCCGATGCCACGACGATGCTGTTCTCCCCGGCTTCGTCCACCGTGATAAGGGCGACGCCCGAGGGAAGGTCTTCATCGGAAACGAGATAACGGATGTCGATGCCTTCTTCGCTGAATAATTGTGAGAATTGTTTGCCGAAAACGTCATTACCCATTTTCGAGATAAAAACTGCTTCGCCGCCGAGCCGTGCTACGGCAACTGCCTGGTTGGCGCCCTTGCCGCCGGGGTTCATAAAGAAGGAACCCGAAAGGACTGTTTCACCGGGGGCCGGTATATGATCGGTCTTTACGACCATATCCATATTGCTGCTGCCCACTACTACTATTTTCCTGTTTTCCATAAGCAAGTCATTCGTTTATTGAATCAAAAATAAGTGCCAGGCGAAGTGAAAAGAAAGCCTTATTTTGTGAAAATATTGGTTCCTGTCACTTGCCTTATCTCTCTCGCTGTTGAATCATTGTCCTGATAGACAATTAGTTGCGAATTTTATTTTACTAACGATCCTTGGAAGAACATAGCCATGAGCCCCTCTGCATTGGTAAAGCTGATCCGCTCGCTGTCGAGCTCTGAAAAGAGGTATTTCAAGCTGCAATCGAAAAGACAGGGCGGCGGCAAAGAGTATCTGCTGCTGTTCCAACTGATTGATTCGGACAGGAATCCCGACATCCGGCAGCTGAAACAGGAATTTAAAAAGCGGTCTCCCGGCGGGAGCTGGGAGAATACCTGCATTTATCTGGGAAGTAGTCTTGTCGACTGCCTGGTGCGGGCAAAAAAGGAAAAGGATGTCTTTTTCAACCTGCTGCATCAGCTGCAGGAGATCCGGATCCTGAAGGAGCGTTCACTCGATGGGGAAGCCTTCCGGCAGGCGAGAAAGGTAGGACGTATTGCGGCGCAGCATCAATTGTACTGGATAGAATATATCTGTTATCGCGACGAACTGCAGTACTACTCCGACAACAATTTTGCCGGCGTCACCGACCAGGGGCTGGTGACTTTGCAGATGAAAGGCAAGGACATCCTGAAAAGTCTTAGTCATATCCACGATCACTATTCGTTGTACGAACTGCTCCACTATCGTCTCATTCATACGGGCAAGGTCGCTTCGGAGGAAGGCCGCAAGAAGCTCAACGACCTTATGCTGAGCGAAATGGTGCTGGTGGCCAGCAAATCGAAAAGTTTTATCTCGCAGAAGCTGCATCTGCTGTTCCAGTCGTTTTTCTTTACGGTCGTCGGCGACTATCATTCTGCATTGAAGTCCTTCTATCATCTCAACGCGCTGCTCGAAAAAAACCAGGCCTTTCTCGACAATCCTCCGCTTGACTATCTCTCTGCTCTCACCGGCATTATCGAAAGTCTGTATATGCTGGAAAAGGCGGAGGCCCGGGAGAAGGCAGCCGCGATGATCGGGGGCGGCGACGCCAGCTACTATCTGGACAAGATCCGCAACCTCGATCAGCCGGCTTACCCCGAATACTTCCGGTTCCTCGTTCGCAAAACGGCGTTTGCCCGGGAGATCCAGCTCCTGTTGCGAGCCGGCCGTCCGGAGGAAGCGAGGCAGCTCGTCGACACCATTCCCGCTGCCGTCTTCGACAACTATCCCCTGGCGGATGAAGAAAAACAATGTGAGCTCTATTTCTTCTGCAGCCTCACCTCCTTTCAATTGCGCGACTGGCGAAAGGCGCATCTCCATCTCCGTGAGATCATGAACCGGCTGCGATTGCCCGCTCAGCTCCTGATAAGCAGGGCCATCCGGCTCCTCAACATCGTTATCTACTATGAAAAGCGCGAGCTGCTTCATCTCGAATACGAGATCCGCTCGTACAAACGTCATTTCAGCCAATCGAAGGTGATGAAGATCGAAAAGCTCCTCTTCCGCATCGTCGAGGCCAACCCGTCCAACCGCCGGCTTCTCTCTCTGCCGGCCGGCCAGCGGAAGGTGCAGGCCGATCTGGCGGCTATTGCGGCGGACAAGTATGAACAGCAGCTTCTGCGGTATTTTGATCTTGTTGGGTGGGTACGGGGGGTGCTGGCGCTGGGGCCGCGCGCGGCGGTGGCCCCGTCGTGACTGCGACATGACTGCAGTTTGAAATGACGGATCGAAAGAAAACTTGCCGTATTTTTATGATCATGAGCGATAAAGAAGATATATTGAAAGAAAGGTTTCAGCGCTGGACCGGCCTGATAGTTCAGGCGGATACGGTTGTGCGCGTCGAAGAATACGAACGGGATGGAAAGATCCAGCGAGCCACTGCTATATTGCTCAATGATTGTGCTCCGGGGATGTATGATTTTCTCCTGAAGAACTATTACAACGACTTCCGGGAAGAGTTGGCCGGTGCGCTGGATAATATTTACAACAGATTTGATAAATTAAACTTTCTTGCTTTTTATCTGGCTGAGGTTGCTAAAGCTGGTGCATTGTTTGTAAAAGAAAGCCCGGATAAGACGCATCATCTGAATTTTCAATTTATTCCTCACAATACTGCGGTCACGGATCAAAATCCTGAGTTTGACGAAAACTATTTTAAAGATGTTTATGCAATAATGCAGTATTCTCTTCGGAAAATGACCGTTTACCTGAAGACCCTCCAACAGAATATTCTGGCTGTAAGCCAACAGGATATCACTCCCCCGGTAAGTGAATTGAGAGATGAACAGCCTTCCAATATTGAGCAACCATTTGCTTTTTTTGACCGTTTTTTTTCGCGTGGCGGATTGACGGCTTTACGGCAAAAGTTTGTTGATGAAAGTTGGGCAGAAGGCGATCTCTTCGACGAAAAAAATGATTGCCGGCATGCGCAAATAATAATGAATGGAAAGGATGGATCGGATGGGGGCGACATGGAAATAGGATGGCAGCGGGTCCCTTTCGCAGACAGACTTAGGGAAGTGCTGATGGAAGAATTGAACAGGAGTAGTCAACTGGTGTGTAGTCATCTGGATAGGTTGAAAACAAATGACGAAGTTGAATTGCGGTTGAAGTTGTTTCTCTCCAGTCTCGGCTATTACAGGGAATTGGTAAGGGCGTATCCTCTGTATCGAACCTATGAAATCTGTTCAACGGTTATTGCCAGCTTAAAGGGGCTTATCCTGGGGAAATACAACGCTTTTATTCCCAAAGAGCCACTAAATGATCCGGGTGGCAGGAATAGGAAAGAGATACAAAAAAAGTCTGTCGAGGAGAGTCGTGAATCGGGTCAGAGCACACTGTCTTTTGAGATCTCTGGCGAAAAGCCGCTGATTTTGATAGCGAAGCTATACGTCCTATTGACAACTGAGGGATTTATACCAAAGGATACTGATCCTACCCGGTTTGAAAATGCCTTTAATGGATCCCTGATACATGAGCCGCTGAATATTAAATGGATCGCAAAGAGCCGGAACGGGCAGGTCAATAAAAAAGCTCTTTTATATTTACTAAGTCACATGGCCGAAAAAAAGTTGGTATTGGAAAACACTACAAATGCCGTGTTTGTCAAACAGGTCAGGATGATCTTCTGTGATGCCAGTGGTCAAAGTCTTGAAAACCTGGATATCAGCAATGCCATGATGAACAAATTCAGTGAGGCCAATAAGCGGGATATCGAAACCATTATCAAGCGGGTGCAAACTGATCTGTCATAATTGCTGATAACTTATCTTAACCTTACTATTTAAGGTACTTATTTATTTGTTTTACAGGCATAAGGTTATAAAAGGTTAAGGTTTAATGCGATTGGTCGGATAATTGAAGGATTTGCAGAAAAAAATTATGCAAACCGATCATGTAAAGAAATTACGGAATACTGTTGGGACGACTTCCCGCATTATTGAATGGATACTTTTATTTGCCGCTATAGGACGAGTATTAAAGAAGCTGATCGAGGTCTTACATTTAATATAATGGTTACAAAATGGACATTCATCTGATCAAAAAATTTAATTTAATATTATATTTGTCCAGGTTATGAGCTCATATTCCTCTCTATCGGACTTTCAACTTGCGGAACTTCTTCGAACAGAAGGTGAACCTGTCTTTAGATTCCTCTATGAGAGATATTGGAATAAAATATATGTAATTGCCCGTCATAGACTTAACGATCGGCAGGAAGCCGAGGAAGTCGTTCAGGACATCTTTACCCGCCTTTGGCGACGTCGGTCCTCCCTAACCCTGACCAAAGGTTTTGACAATTATTTCGCCGTTGCCGCTAAATTCGAAGTGATCAACAGACTAGCGAAGAATGCCCGGGCCACTGCCTTCGAAAGGGATATCGCCTATGCGCTGTCCGCCGTAGATGAGACAACCCTCCGCCAACTCGACTACAATGAGCTTCAGGAGAAATTCCAGCTGGAAGTAAATGCCCTCCCGGAAAAATGCCGCATCGTCTTTCGCCTTCAGCATGACCAGGGGTACACTCAGCAACAGATAGCCGACGAACTCAACGTCTCCACGCGCACCGTCGAAGCCCACCTCGCCAAAGCCCGCAGGATTCTCCGCGGCGCCTTCGGCAATTTCCTGGGCCTCCTGCTCTGATCCTACAACGATCGGCTCCCCCTTGAAAAAAATATTTTTCCGGCAAGTAGGTGATCGGCCTTTCCCGTTTGGCTATCTATTCAAAGACCAAACTAATGCCTGAGAAAAAGATCAATCATCGGATAGAGGAGCTCGTGCTTAAATGGCGATCTGGCCAGCTCACTGCCCCTGAAAAGGCCGAACTCGACCAGTGGTATTCCGGCTTCGACGACTCTCTCCTGATCGAGGACTCAACGGTATCCATCGACGATCTCAGGGAACGTATCTACTTATCCATTCTCGAAAAAACCGTTATTGAAACATCCACCGCTTCATCTTATCCCGATGCTATCCCGCTGGAATTGACCGACCATCCCCGAACCCGGCTCTGGCCGCGTCTGGCAGCAGCGGCAGCCATCATCATCGTTCTTTCAGGTGCAGTCTGCCTCCTCATCAGAAGATTCCCAACCCCGGAAATAGCGAAAACGCCGGTCCACGACGTTGCCCCCGGTGGAAACAAAGCTATCCTTACCCTCGCCAATGGCAGTCATATCGCTCTGGACAGTGCGCAAAAAGGACTGCTTACCCAACAGCAGGACGCTGTCATCGAAAAGACCGCGGATGGCTCCATCCGTTATGCCACCGCCAATGGGATCAGCGCCAGCCCCGCTGGGGCCCCACAGTATAATATCATCTCCACCCCCCGTGGCGGGCAGTATGCCGTGACGCTCTCCGATGGGACCAGGGTTATGCTGAACGCCGCCTCTTCCCTGCGTTACCCGGCTGTCTTTACCGGTAAAGATCGTCACGTAGAGCTTTCCGGTGAAGCCTGGTTTGACATAGCCCGCGACAAACAACATCCTTTTATCGTGACCTCCGGTGACCAGGACATACAGGTCCTTGGCACACAGTTCAACCTCAATGCATACGACGACGAGCCCGGCATCAAAACAACGCTGCTGACCGGCAGTGTAATCGTCTCCAACAGATCGACCCATCGGTCTCATTCCTTATCCCCGGGTCAGCAATCTCTCCTGACCGCTACAAACCTTTCCATCTCAACAGCAGACACCGAAGAAGCTACAGCCTGGAAGAACGGGTATTTTATGTTCGAAAGCAAAGACATCGCCTCCATCATGCGTACAGTCGCCCGGTGGTATGACGTCGATGTAAAATTTGACGGGCCGCAGCCGACCGACAAATTCAATGGAACGGTTCAGCGTCTTGTCAATGTTTCCCAGGTGCTCAGGAAACTGGAACTAACCAACAAAGTTCATTTTAACATCGAAGGGAGGACGATCATGGTAAGTAAATAATTTCTCAACTCCCAGGGGTATAAACCTTTACCTGTCCGGGCAAAAAAAACCAGTTGTGGTTGTGACACAACTGGCGGAATTGCCTGGCACAGCTGATTAAATTTTGCGATTCGTTCAACATGTAAACCAGACTAAACAAATGTACAAAACTTACGAGGAAAATTTTCACACGTCCCGCAGGCGTATGGATAAAATACTGTTGAGTATGAAGTTATCTGTGATTCTCCTTTTCATTGCCGTCATCAACGTGAATGCCAAAGGATTCGCCCAGAAGATCACGCTAAGCGAGAAGGACGTCCCGCTGAAAAATGTTTTTTCCGACCTGAGAAAGATCTGTCATTACGACTTCATCTACACGGATGAACAGATACACAACGAAAGGGTTGTCAGTCTCGACGTCAGGATGGCCGAATTAAAGGATGTCCTGGATCAGCTGCTCAAGGACCTTCCCCTTACCTATACCATCGATGATCACACCGTGGTCATCCGTGACAAACCCACAATCGCGGCTCCCGCGGCTCTGCGGGGCAATGTTGCGCTGATCACTGTCGCTGGTGCGGTCCAGGATGCGCATGGCTCTCCCCTGTCCGGGGCCAGTGTGGCAACTCTGCATTCCAAAATGGGCGCCACCACCGATGTGCATGGCTTCTTCCAGCTAAAAAATGTACCCGGGACGGACACACTGATCGTCAGCTTTATTGGCTACAAAACCAAAAAAGTGGCGATTGGAGTTTTTGACGGAAAGATTGCCTTCCCCATAATCGTACTCGAAGAAGCCACCGAAGGTCTTGACCAGGTGGTGGTCCAGGGTTATGGCCGTACTACCCAGCGTCTGACGACCAGTGACATCGGCAAGGTGACTGCCGCCGAAATAGCAAAACAACCTGTCAACGATCCGCTTCTCGCCATTGAGGGGAAGGTCGCCGGTGTGGTCGTTACCCCGGTCAGCGGATTTGAAGGCGGCCCGGTAAAGATCGAGATCCGTGGAAGGGCTTCACTCAACAGTGCATTTTCAGTAGATCCTCTTTATGTCATCGATGGCGTCCCCTTGTCCTCCAGCGGAGCAACGGCTCAACCCACACCCGGCGCCGGCGCCCCGGGCGCTTACTCAACAGGACTGGATCAGACGGGCCTGTCATACTCGGTTGGTCAAAGCCCGATGTATAATATCAATCCCGCCGACATCGAGTCCATAGAAATACTAAAAGATGCCGATGCAACGGCTATCTATGGCAGCCGCGGCGCCAACGGGGTCATACTCATCACGACCAAACGAGGCAAGGTGGGAACCGACGCCCTTGACCTCAACGTCTCACAAGGTATCAATTTCAACACCCGCGCATGGCCTCTCCTGAACACAAAAGATTACCTGGCGATGCGAAGGGAGCAATTGCGCAATGATGGCCAGCTGCTCTCCGCTGCCACTGCTCCCGATCTGGTGTTGTTGGACACCAGCCGTTATACCGATTGGCAGAAGTATTCCTATGGAGGCATCGGGCAGGCGACAAACGTGCAGGGATCCATTTCCGGCGGCAACGATCAGACCGTTTATCGCCTGGGCATAGGGTACAACCGGAACACCGACATTACCCGTATAACCGGCGCCGATCAGCGTGCAACGGTAGCACTGAGCCTCGTGCATACCAGCGTCAACAAAAAACTGACGGAATCCTTTTCCGCCAATTATGCCTACAGTATCGCCAATCAGCTTAACATCAATGGCACCTTTAATCTTCCTCCGGACGCCGCTCCCGTTTTTGATGCGCAGGGACATCTTAATTATGAAAAATGGAACCTGGTTGGTATCGGAAGCCCTTTTGCCAGTCTGCTGCAACCGTATAATAGCAGGGACAACGGCCTGACTGCTAACCTGAATCTCGGCTATAATATCCTGAAAGGCTTTAAGGCCGGCGTCAGTTTGGGTTACAACAACGCTCAAAACTATCAGACCCGGTTTACCCCTATCGCCTCACAAAACCCCTATGTGGATTCTTCCCAAAAACCTGTGGGCTCCAATGCGTTTGGTACTTCCCGCAACAACAACTGGATCATCGAACCTCAGCTATCCTATAGCGTGTCTTTCGGCAACAGTAAGATCGACATGCTGGCGGGCGGAACCGTTCAGGCGAATGTCACCGATGGAATGACGGTAACCGGCACCGGCTATACCAGTGACATCGACCTCAAAAGTATATCGCTGGCTCCAAAATTCCTTGCTACCGACAACTATAGCCAGTACAAATATTCGGGTGTCTATGCCCGTTTGACCTACAATTATGACAACCGCTATATTCTCAACTTCAATGGGCGCCGCGACGGCAGCAGCCGCTTCGGCGTCGATAATCGTTTTGGCAACTTCGGCTCGGTGGGCGCTGCCTGGATCATGAGCGATGAGAAATGGCTGCGGAAAGTCCTGCCTGAGGCCATCAGCTTTGTCAAGCTACGCGGCAGCTATGGCACCACCGGCAGCGATGGAGTAGGGGAATACCAGTACCTTTCCCAATGGGGCAATCGAACCAGCTTGTCGACATACAATGGTGTAACCGCGCTGATCCCGCTGCTGGAACCAAATCCCGACTTTCACTGGCAGGTGAACAAGAAGCTGGAAGGAGCCCTGCAGCTGGAACTCTTCCAGTCACAGATCAGTATGGAGCTGGCCTGGTACCGTAACCGTTGCGACAACCAGCTCGTGCAATTCCCTTTACCCTCCTTCCTGGGCTTCACGGGGGTGACGGCCAATGACCCGGCTAATGTCCAGAACTCCGGATTTGAAGCGACCATCGTGGCCCGCCCCATCCAAAACAAGAATTTCCGCTGGACGATCAACTTTAATCTCGGTATTAACAGGAACAAGCTTTTGGCATATCCCAACCTGGACCTTTCTCCCTACCGCAACCAGTACAAGATCGGTCAATCCATTAACACAAGATACCTGCTTCATTACGCCGGCATCGATCCGCTAACCGGGCTGATGACCTTTAAGGACTTCAACCACGATGGCATTGCCAAGGTCGACGAAAGTGTTTTTCCCGGCATGGGTGATGACGACAGGAAGATTAAGATCGATCAGGAGCCGGATTATGCAGGCGGCTTCGGCAGCCAGTTATCCTATAGAACGTTGACGCTTAGCGTGGCCTTCACCTATACGAAACAGAAAGGGGTCAATCTCCTCAATAATCCTACGAGTTTCGGCGGTTCGGGAACGACAGTCAATATTTCGCAGTATGTATATGACCACGCCTGGAGATATCCCGGTCAGACCAATGCGCTGTTCGCCAAACTATCCGCAAATCCGATAGTCACTGCTTCGATGAGCAGCTCTGATGCGGGATGGTCCGATGCCAGTTATATCCGCTGGTCCAATCTGGCTATGTCCTATAGCCTGCCTTCAAAGATCGTGAAGAAAACAGGCCTTCGCAACATGTCTGTAAATGTCCAGGGCTATAATATCATGATCTTCAGCCCCTATAAAGGCCTGGATCCGGAAGTCCGGACGTTTGGCGGTATGCCGCCTTCCCGGAGGGTTACCGCCGGCCTGTCCTGCTCTTTTTAATGACGATAAAAACAAAATACCATGCAACGACTATATAAACTACCGTTCATACCGCTCTTACTGCTACTGGCATTTGCCGGGTGCAAGAAATTTGTAGACATCGCCCCACCTCAAAGCTCTATCACTACTTCGCAGATCTTTGCCACAGATGCGCAGGGCGCCTCAGCCATGGCAGGCATCTATTCCCAGATGATGTCGAATAACGGGGCGTCAACGTGGAGCAATGGAACACTGGCATTGGACGCCGGCCTTTCTTCGGATGAGATAGCCGGCTTTCAGGGGGCGCTATCCAGTGGGGTCACTCCGTTCGAGAAGGGTACGCTGAGCAGCGTAGACGGTCTTGCCGATGGCAGTTTCTGGACCCCGATATATAAGATAGTCGGTAATGTCAATTCCATCATAGACGGCGTCAATGCTTCGACCACCCTTACCGACAGTGCCCGCAAGGAATTGCTGGGCGAAGCGAAATTTATCAGGGCATTCTGTTATTTCTATCTGACCAATCTATATGGCGACGTACCCTTGCCGCTGTCATCCGATTTTAATAAAACAGCCCTGCTGCCCCGTACTGTCCAGGGTGATGTATACAAACAGATCATCCAGGACCTTACGGACGCCCAGGCAGCCCTGCCCGACAATTATCTGGCAGGCAGGGGCGAGCGTATCTATCCGACCCGGTTCGCTGCTACCGCCATGCTGGCCCGTGCTTACCTCTATATCCAGGACTGGAAGGATGCGGACGCCCAGGCCTCCTCACTGGTAGCCAATAACCAGTTCAGCCTGCCGTCCGATCTGACGCAGGTTTTTTTGAAGAACAGCTCAGAAAGTATCTGGCAGCTGCAGCCCAATACGACTGTCAGCCCTTATGGTCCCTATGATTACAAGAATTTTACTCCTATCCTCATCTGGAAGCAGGTGGTTCCTCCCGGCGACAGTTCCCTGTTCGATCCTTCTATTTACCCTGATTATTCATCCCTGGTTACCCCTCTTTATTATCTGAATAAGACGATCAATGCAGAGTTTGAACGGGGTGACCGGCGCAAGGACGCCTGGACGGGATTTACGCCCACTCCACACTATGCTCCTTACACAGGGGATACGCTTTTCTACCCGCTGAAGTATATAAATGTCAGGTCGGGCCAACCAGCCACCCAATATTATATGGTACTGAGGCTGGCTGAACAATATCTGATCCGGGCAGAGGCCAAAGCCGAAGAAGGCGATCTCCCGGGGGCAGCCGCAGATCTCAATGTTATCCGGGCAAGAGCGGGCCTGCCGCCAACGACAGCCTCCGGTCAGGCCGATCTGCTGGCGGCTATCCTGAAAGAACGCCGAATGGAGCTGTTCGCCGAATGGGGCCATCGTTTCCTGGACCTCAAACGCACAGGCCAGGCCAATGCCGTCATCGGCGCCTTGCCCATCAAACAACCCTGGCATGGCTATGAGCTGTTATACCCCATATCACAATACGATCTGCAGACCGATCCCAACCTGACGCAAAATTCCGGCTACTAAAGAAATACAATCAACGACAATGAAGAAAATATATCTATCTGTTCCCAGGCTTGCACTGCCGCTGCTTCTGACCACTCTTATCCACGGCTGCGCCCCTGCCGGTTCACCCGCGGACCGGAAGAAAATGCCCGAGTTTACAAGTGACAACGGCCTCGAAGGCCCCATGCCCTTCCAGTCGGCTGCATCTTCGCCCGGCCCGGAGGCCTTTGCCTTCCATACGTCCAATATCGACCTGGACATGGGCGGTTCCCTACAGGGCTTTGTATATGTGCCGCTGCCCGACGCGTCCAATGACTCCCTCGCCATCGCCCTGTTGCGCAGCTACAAGTTAATGGCACTCCCCCTGCTGAACACCTGGGCCGCACAACAGCACCAGGGCGTGGCCATCGACTTCAGCGGCCACAACGGAGCACCCACTCACCGTACAGACTATATCCTGGAGAAAGACGGAGGATTTTCCATCCCCGTCGTGGTCATCTGGGACGAAGCTTCCGCACCCAGGCTGACGCAGCTGAAAGCACTCACGGCAGAGCTGCCGGGCATCACTCTCAATACCATTAGCCGGTAACCAACCGGTTCACCTGAATACAAATAAAAATGAAGACTATACCAATAGCGCTCTTTCTCCTCTCGATCACCACTGCTGCTTTCGCCCAGAGAAAGACTCCCTTCAAATCCTGGGACGAAGTGGCGGAAGCTGTCAAAAATGACACCACCAAACCGGTGCATCGTCCCAAAGTTAAACCTTACGAAGAGGTCATTACCAAGAGCTTTACCACCCTGCAGGGTCTGTTCACCGTACATCGTGCGCATGACTCCGTCTATTTCGAGATACCAGACTCCCTCCTGCATCGCGACATCATGGTGATCAACCGTCTTGGCAAGGGTCCCGGCGGCACCGGACAGTATGCCGGTGAAGAGCTGGATGAAAAGACCATCTTCTTCGAGAAGGGCCCCGACTCCTCCATTTTCATCCGCTATGACCTCGTCATCAGCGAAGCCGACTCCTCCAATGCTATCTATAAAGCCGTTGTAAAGTCAAATTACAACCCGATGGTGGCATCCTTTCCTATCCTGACCTATGGTAAGGACCATAAAAGCTATGTCATCGACATGTCCCGCTTTCTGAAGGAGAAGAACTTCATCAACAGCGTCGACGGCCGGACCCAGTTGGGAAAGAGTATCAACACCAGCGTCATGAAGGACTTTTACATCGGTTATATCCATGTCTATCCCATCAATGTGGAATTGAACATCACCAAGAACATGGAGACCAAGCCGGCTAATGGCGCCGCGGCCGAACCCACTTCTGTCGAGACCCATACCTCTTTCATCGAACTACCCAAAGTACCTCTGCAACGACGATACTTCGATCCGCGCGTCGGCTTCTTCGCCGACGCGTATTACGCCTATGGCGATGACCAGCAGAAATCCGAGCTGCGAAAGTTTATCCTCCGCTGGCGTCTCGAACCCAAAGACGAAGACAGGGAGAAATGGCGACGCGGCGAACTGGTTGAACCAAAAAAACCTATCGTCATCTATATCGACCCCGCCGCACCCAAACAATGGCGCCCCTACCTGATCCAGGGCATCGACGACTGGCAGGCCGCCTTCGAACAGGCCGGCTTCAAAAATGCCATCATGGGTAAGGAATGGCCGGAGAACGACAGCACCATGCAGCTTGATGACGCCCGCTACTCCATGCTCAATTATTTCCCTTCTGAGATCGCCAATGCCTATGGCCCGCAGATACACGACCCCCGCAGCGGCGAGATCATCCAGACGCATATCGGCTGGTATCATAATGTGATGACCATCCTGCACGACTGGTACATGATCCAGGCAGGGGCCATCGATCCCGAAGCCCGCAAACCCAAATTCGACGAGAAGCTGATGGGGCAGCTGATCCGCTTCGTGTCCAGTCATGAAGTAGGCCATACCCTCGGTCTGCGTCACAACTTCGGCAGCAGCAGCCAGACGCCCGTAGACAGCCTGCGCAGCAAGACCTGGCTCAAAACACATGGTCATACTGCCAGCATCATGGACTATGCCCGTTTCAACTATGTTGCACAGCCCGAGGATCATCTCGACGAAGATCAGATCTTCCCCCATATTGGCGAATACGACCGCTGGGCTATCGAATGGGGTTACAAGAATAGTTTTGCTCCTGATGCCGGCGAAGACAAGAAGGTCGTCAGCAAATGGATCATCGATAAGGTTGGGCACAATCCTCGTCTCTGGTTTGGCGATGGTGAAACAAAAAAGTTCGACCCCCGCTGTCAGACCGAAGACCTGGGCGACGATGCTGCCAAAGCCAGCGCCTATGGGATAAAGAATCTGCAACGGATCCTGCCCCATCTGCCGGAATGGACCCGTGAGGAAGACGGCATCGGCGAGAACCTGGACGAAGCCTATAAGGCGCTGACCGACCAGTATTTCCGGTATATGGGCCATGTGCTGAAGAATATCGGAGGCGTATACTATAATATACACGGCGATGATGAAAAAGGTCCGGCTGTCCGCCCCGTCCCCAGGGCCCGGCAGATCGAGGACCTGTCCTTCTTCAACACCCAGCTGTTCACGACCCCTTTGTGGTTGCGGAACCCTTCCGTGATCAATAGGGTTACCCTTCCCAGCGAACCTAATTTCGTAGAAGACGTCCAGGTCAGGGTGCTCAACAGCCTGCTGGACATCAAACGGATCAACAAGCTGCTCGCCGACCAGAAACAGTTCGGAACAGAGACCCTGTCTCCTGCTGTGTACCTGACCATCCTGCATCATGATATCTGGCGCGAACTGAAAGCTGGCGGTCCTGTCGTGGTGGATGGCTACCGGCGTAACCTGCAAAAGTCTTACCTGGCCTCTCTCGCAGTCCTGGCGGTATCCCGCGACGAAGCCAGCCAGGAGACGGATGCCAGCTCTCTCATCAAGGCAGACATCGACCTCCTGAAGCAGGACATCGACCGGGCCATACCCCGGACTGCGGACCAGATGACCCTCATCCATCTGAAAGATCTACAGTATCGTATAAAAGATCTGATAGATCATAAAAAATAATTAGTCTGTCTATAACCGTGTATAAATGAAAAAAATAATTAACCTCGCCGTTTGCACGCTGGCTATGGCCGGCCTGTTGCTGAGCTGTAAGAAGGAGGGCGGAACACCGGTAGTCTCTTCTTCCCTCACGATCGTCAATGCCCTGTGGCAGGGGGATACCCTGGTCACCAATTTCAACCCTGACCCCGGCTCCAAGGCCGACTCCTTCTCCTATGGGACTGCGGGTTACATAGTACCGGGCAATTACTCCGAATTCCCGGCTTATATCGGTCTTACGCATCTGGCCCTTTCCCAGATCGACGATACCGCCAATACCGTCTACAACGGATCGTTCAACATCGCTGCGGGAACGATTAATTCCCTGTTCATAGGCGGGACGGCGGCTAGTCCCGACTCCTTATTTACTACGGACCAGGTACCTGTGATCAGAGACTCGGCCATCGGCGTTCGTTTCGTCAACCTCTGCACGGGCAATATGCCGGTCAGCATCGGCATCGCCGGCGGAAATACATTGACAGGCAGCCTGGCTTATAAAGGTGTTACAAACTTTCAGCTGCTGCCTGTCTCATCTGCAAGTCCTGCCGGCAGTGCGTATACATTTGAGTTCAGGGATGTTGCCACCTCCGCGGTGTTAACCACGCGTTCCATCGTTGCGATCGTCCCCGGCTCAGTCTCCATCTATTCAAAAAGTGTCACCCTGGTCCTATATGGTCCGGCCGATAGCGCACGCACTATTCTTGTAAATAATTACTGATCTGCTTTCTCATGTGTTACTGATATCAAAAGATCCCCCGGTTTCGTCCGGGGGATCTTTTTGACATATGCCGGATATGCGCCAATGATTTCGCTGATCTGATCAGGAGGACACAAATTCTGCTAGTTCTAATCTGATGATTTCGACTTGCGGAGTGGAACTGTTACGGTATTCCAATAAAGAGAATTCATGTCTTAGCTGCTTTTCCAGATTTTGCAATGCGATTAACCTCAGCTTTTCCATAGAACCGGATAATCTCCTTTTTTTCCGACAGAGTACCACGCTCCAGGACTCTTTCAATAACCGCTCTCTTTTGTTGAATCCAGTTGATCTTTTCTATAGAGGTATCCCAGAAGAGGGCGGGACGGAATTGTTTGATGTCGGGAATCTTTGACAATTCTTTTTTTCGCTTTTCTTCTTTGATATCATAAAACACCTGAAGGGTCATAAAAAAGCCTTCCTCTAATTCCAGCGCATCTTCGATCCGTAGCGCGAGTGAGGTGTTCATCTTACGTTTCCCTTTCGTGATAGCACCCAGGATCTGAGGATATTCCTGGATTGAAAGAGCAAAAGGACCCTTGGAGAGTTTTCTTTTCTTCAACTCTCTTTCCAGGACGATGCCTGGATGAATACCTTTTAAATATTGAATTGAATTCATGTCTACAAATATAAGCACTTTATTATAATCTATTTATTATAAACAAATATGATTATATTTTATTAACTTAATCTAATTAAAATATTGATTTTCTGTTAATTATATCTGTGACTATCAAATGCTTTCTTTTGTGGCTTGACATTTCACGGATGGCCA
This sequence comes from Puia sp., assembly GCA_036499285.1. Classification (GTDB taxonomy): domain Bacteria; phylum Bacteroidota; class Bacteroidia; order Chitinophagales; family Chitinophagaceae; genus Puia. The sequence continues at coordinate 112,634 of DASYEB010000032.1, forward strand.
CTAGTCAATATGCATAGGGCGACCATAAAGGGCGGGATTATTTTATTTTGCAAAATTGACGCTATTGAATTTGTAAAAGAGTGTAAAGCGAGGGGTGAGACCACTCAACCTGCCATGGAACATGGTATTGATTTCACTGGTGTTAATTACAAGAGATCGAATTCGGTCTACGATGAAGCGATTTTGTTTTTAGAAAGGAAGCCTGATGACCTTTGTTTCGAAATTGTGTGTAATGAATAAACACACGTTTTTATTGTCAGCCTTCCTTTTACTCCTGCCTGCAATCCTGTTTCCGCAGGACGGAACGTCAAAATTCCTGGCTGTAGACAGCTTCGTGACAACCGGTAAATACCGGAACGATCTGCCCCTTTTAACTAAAGAGTTGACCAGTCCCTACTCAGAACAATTATTTAAAGCAAGAGCTATTTTTAAATGGATCACAAACAATATTGGTTACGACTACAGATACTACAACAAGTATAATTACAAAAGAAGAGAGCCTAAAACCTATGAGTGCGAAGACGATGAAGATTGCGAAGCCAAAAAGATGGCATGGGAGATAAGATACATAGACAGGGTTCTGAAAAAGAAGACGGCTGTTTGCCACGGCTATTCAAAGCTGTTTAAGAGAATGTGTGACATTGCCGGAGTAAGATGGGCTCCTCCAGACCTTTGTTGTACAAAAATATAACAGTATGAAAGTTTGGTTCATTACAGGCGCTTCCCGGGGTTTTGGACGGATCTGGGCCGATGCCGCGCTAAAACGTGGTGACAAGGTCGCGGCCATAGCACGAACGCTGGCAAGCATCTCCGATCTGAAAGAAAAGTACGGCAACAACGTTCTGACCCTGGAACCCGATGTGACGAAGCCCGATCAGGTGAATACGGCCGTAGCACAGGCTCACGCTCACTTCTGAAGGCTGGATGTCGTTCTCAATAACGCCGGCTATTCCCTTGTCGGCACGATAGAGGGAGCCAGCGCGAACGAGGTCAGGACTTTATACGATACGAACATTTTCGGTGCGCTTTCTGTTATTCAGGCAGTGCTTCCCTTGTTGCGAAAACGGGGTGGCGCCTATGCCACCGAGTTTGGAAGCCAGAGCTCTTTGAAGTTCGCAGCAGGGCGGATCAAAGTAGCTCCGCGCAGGGCGAACCGAAGTAAAGGACTAAATTTAAACAATGAAAAAGGAAGACAACAGCCCCGTGAAATTCGATTCTTTGTCGGAAGCACATCAGGCCTTAGGCCTGTCTAAGCCTCTGCATCCCTTGATCAGCCTGTTAAATAGCGAAGATGCCCGGGCCGGACTGAACAAATCGCGCCAGCCCCATGTGCTGAACTTTTACAAGATCTCATACAAGCCGCGACTCAGCGGGAGATTAAAATACGGTCAGGATTATTATGATTTTGATGAAGGCGGCCTGATGTTCGCCTCTCCCAACCAGATAATCGGCGGCAATTACGATGACAGCGCGACCGAATGTTTCCGGTATACTTTGCTGATACACCCGGATTTTTTGTGGAACTATCCGCTGGCAAAAAAAATCAGGCAATATGGCTTTTTTTCTTATTCAGCCAATGAGGCGCTGCACCTGTCAGAGAACGAAAAGGAAACCATTCTTTCCATTTTTCAGCTGATCGAAAACGAGCTGAAGAGCAGAATAGATGATTTTAGCCAGGATGTCATCATCGCCCAGCTCGAACTGCTGCTGAATTACGCCAATCGTTTTTATAAGCGCCAGTTTATTACCCGCAAGGCGATGAGCAACGATCTGTTGCAAAAGCTGGAAGAGACCCTGGATGAATATTTCGACAATGAAAGATCATTGAGCAAGGGCGTTCCCACCGTTCAATTTCTTTCGGAAAAGCTCAACATCTCACCCAGCTATTTAAGCGATATGCTGCGTTCCCTGACCGGACTCAACGCACAGCAGCACATCCATAATAAGCTAATAGAAAAGGCGAAAGAGAAATTATCCATCACCAGTTTATCAGTAAGCGAAATTGCATACGAACTGGGCTTTGAACATCCGCAGTCGTTTAGTAAGCTGTTCAAAACAAAAACCAGCCTGTCGCCGCTGGAGTTCAGGCGATCGTTTAATTGAGGGATGAGATCATAGCCCTATTCAGGAATGGACAGCAACTGTGTCAAAAGCGAACAGTATTGCCAGCATAACGATAGTAAGAAGCTGATTTTAAATTCATTATGGTTTGGCGAGGGTTTTGGTGCATTTTTCTAAAACCGGTAAACCCATGTTCAAGGTCAATTTTCGCCTGTCCCTGCGCAGCCTGCAAAAGAACAAGCTTTATTCTTTTATCAATGTTTCCGGACTGGCCGTCGGGGTGGCCGTAGCCATCCTCATATGTTTGTGGATACAAAATGAGGTCAGCCATGACCGGTTTCACCCAAATATGGACCGGCTGTACCTGTTGAACAACCGCGATAAGAACAGTGGTGGTGTCTATGTATGGAATTTTACGTGCACGCCATTGGGACCAGCTATTCAAAAAGATTACCCCGAAGTGGAACGGGTGGTCAGGGTCAATATTTCCGGCGCCAATTTTCTGATCTCCCACGACGATAAGCATTTTAGCATTCACGGAGATTTTGCGGATACCGGCTTTTTCAAAATGTTCAACTTTCCGCTGCTGGAAGGCAATCCGGCTACGGCGCTGAATAGCGTAAAAAATATCATACTGACCCAACAGCTGGCTAAAAAACTGTTTGGCGACCAGGACGCCATGGGTAAGACGGTAAGGGTGGACAGCGCAGATTATCTGACAGTGACGGGTGTTTTGAAGGATTTGCCAGGCAATACAGATTTTCAGTTCGATTATCTGCTGCCCTGGTCATATTTTTCCAAAATTTATCCTACTGGCGGCGACAACTGGGGAAATAGTAATGTGCTGACCTTTGTCACGTTGAAGCCGAAGGTAACCCAGGCGGAATTTGACAGGAAGGTGGCTGATATCATCATTGCGCATTCCAAACCCGGAGAGGCGACCAATAAAATTTTTACGCAGCTTTATAAAGATGCTTGGTTATATTCGAAGGTGGAGAATGGTCAGTTTGTAGGAGGACGCATCGAGCTGGTGCAATTATTCAGCCTTATCGCGCTTTTCATCCTGCTGATCGCCTGTATCAATTTTACCAATCTTAGCACAGCAAGAAGTGAGAAACGGGCAAAGGAAGTGGGCATCCGAAAGGTGTCCGGCGCCCTGCGCAGTTCCCTGATCATCCAGTTCATCAGCGAAAGCATTTTGCTGTCGCTGGTCGCAGGCATATTGGCGGTGGGTATTGTTCAGCTGGTTCTACCGGCATTCAATGAGGTGGTGGGCGCGCGGCTATCCATCGATTATGGCAATCCCTGGTATTGGATGTGGGCTTTGCTGTTTATTCTGCTGACGGGAGTGATGGCGGGCATCTATCCAGCCTTTTATCTTTCTTCTTTCCAGCCGGTGAAGGTGCTGAAAGGGGCTTTCAAACCGGTAAATGCTTTTCTGACACCAAGAAAAGTACTGGTGGTGCTGCAGTTCACCTTTGCCATTGCGCTGATCATCTGCACGATCATCGTCGAGGGGCAGATCCGGTTTGCGGAGAACAGAGATGCGGGTTACCAGAGAGATAACCTAGCCTTTGTCATTATGTTTGGCGAAGCAAAAAAGAATTATGAGCTAATAAAGAAAGGATTGTTGTCTACCGGGGCGGCGACGGCTGTAGCACAAACCGGTGCGCCGATGACAGAGAGCTGGGGTAACGGAAATGGCTTTGTCTGGAAAGAAAGCAACAGTGAGGACAGCAAGACAAATTTCAATATATACAGCGCGGATAAAGATTTTTCCGCCACGATGAACCTGCATCTCCTGCAGGGGCGCAACATCGACTATGACAGCTACAAGACTGACTCGACGGCAGTTCTGCTGAACGAGGCTGCCGTCGCTGAAATGCGTTTGAGGCATCCTGTCGGAGAGGAGATCCGGAATGCTTATTATCCGACCCGGTTCCATGTCATAGGTGTAGTCAAAAATTTCATCCTGGAAAGCCCGTACGAACCGGTAAGACCGATGATCATCGTGGGACCTGTAATGGGCTATATGGTCATCAATTTCAGGGTAAGCGAACATCCGTCCTATGGGGAGAATCTTCGGAAAGCAGAAAAAGTTTTTTCTCAGTATAATCCGCAATATCCTTTCAACGTACGGTTCTATGACAAAGAATATGCCGTCAAGTTTGCCGACGAGCAGCGGGTAGGTACGCTGGTGGGTTTGTTTGCGGCATTGACGATCTTTATTTCCTGCCTGGGACTGTTTGGGCTGGCGGCCTATATGGCGGAAAGCCGGATAAAAGAGATAGGCATCCGGAAAGTGCTGGGAGCCAGCGTTGCCGACATCGCCGGGTTGTTGTCAAAAGAATTTCTGTGGCTGGTGGGCGTTTCCTTTGTCATTGCTTCACCCATTGCCTGGCTGGCCATGCACAGCTGGCTGGCCGGCTATCAGTACCGCATCGCCATCGGGTGGTGGGTATTTGCACTGACCGGTTTGCTTTCGCTTTTTATTGCATTGGCTACGGTTAGTTTTCAGGCTGTGAGGGCGGCGATTGCGAATCCGATCCGGAATCTCCGATCGGAGTGAGAGGATGATTGCCAGGAAGCTATTTTGGTTTTATTGAGGGTACAGGCAGCAGGCCAGGAACGATCATGCCGGCGCCAATAGACCAGAGCGTTTCGAGGATAAAAATACTAAAATGTAGATCCCTTATAGGTGACCAATAGATCCTTCGCCACTCCGTTGACATACTGAGGTTCGATGCTATAGGTAAAGGTCTGCCCGCCATCTGTGGCGCGTTCGAAGAGAAAACTGCGTGCCGCCAGGTCCCGGTGTACGATGCCCCTGGAATGCAGATGCAGCATGACCCGGCCTTCAGGATTGGCGCTGTAGTCAAAGGCATATTCACCCTTTTCGATCACCAATTGGTCCGTACCGAGGTAGCTAAGTAACGTCGGATCGTTTACCGGAAAATCATCGGCATATACCAGGGAAGTGGGCTTTGAGTCCTTGCCGCCCTTGACGACGATGCCGCCGATGGGCTGACCGGCGACTATGGCGTTGCCCTTAGGCCGGGTCCCGGCTCCGGGATTTTGTCCGCCTTTCACAACGATCCCACCAATAGGCTGTCCCTGGACTCTGGCCTGGGGTTGACCGGAAGCGTGGGTATGGGGAAAGGCTATCTGCACGCCGACGCTAAATTGGAGATCGGTATAGGTGAAATGGCCTACGGCATTGCTGCCATTGCTGCTTCGCAGCAGGTCCATTTTACCGGACGCCCGGCTCCAGGCCGCGCCAGTGGTCAGCGACACTTTATTGCTTACAGGATACAACAGGTCCAGACTGGCCCGATAAAATGGAGTGGTCGTTTTGCCGGTCTGCTGCAAGGCGAACACCGTTGTGCCTGCCCCACTCTTTACCTGCCCGTCGACCTTGCTGTCGGCGATGTAGGCCCCGCCCCGGACACCCAGGACGAGAGCAGGTTTGGGCATTCCGCAATCCGTAGTACCCTGCGACAAAAGATTCACACCCGCCCCCGCCGCAAGTACGGTGAACCCTGCCGACCGGGAATGAATGGTAAATCCTTTTTCTTTCGTGTATCCATATTGGTTAGCCATGGCTTCAAAACCTCCGCCTGTGTTCAGGAACTGCCGGCCAACGGTGACGTTCATGCTGATCCGGCCGACAGCTTCACTGGCCGATAATTTAAAAGACCCGCCGCCCCTGATACCGGGCAGGCTATCTGTTGTCGATCGCAGGGGATTGTTGGCTGCCACGCTAAGCCCGACGCTGAGCTGTGCTTGTGCCGATCCTGTCAATACCAGCATTGTCAAAAGGAGGGTGGGATTGATAATGCGCTTTTTCATGGTTATGGGGGTTTTGGAGGCTCCTGCTCTTGCAGGGCGCCTATTTTAACGACGGAACAACCGTTAAAGTCTTTTATTACCCTCTTTTATCTTACATCGCTAAAGTTGGCGGATCTGACTTTCTCATTTCGACTACAAAAACCGGCGGTTAGGCTACAGGCAGCCAATACCACCTCCCGACCTTTGTGGTATAAAATACAACATTATGAAAGTATGGTTTATTACCGGCGCCTCCCGCGGTTTTGGAAGGATATGGGCCGATGCCGCATTGAAACGTGGCGACAAGGTCGCGGCTACGGCACGCAAGCTGGCAAGCATCGCCGATCTAAATGAAAAATACGGTGAAAACGTCCTGACACTGGAGCTCGATGTGACAAGGCCCGAGCAGGTAAAGACGGCCGTGGCGCAGGCTCACGCTCACTTCGGAAGGCTCGATATCGTTCTCAATAATGCCGGCTATTCACTTGTCGGGACGATAGAGGAAGGCAGTGCGGACGAGGTCCGGGCTCTCTATGAAACGAACATTTTCGGCCCTCTTTCTGTTGTTAGGGCAGTGCTGCCGTTGTTGCGAAAACAAGGCGGCGGTCATATATTGGGTGTATCGAGCAACCTTGGTCATGTGACGATGCCGGTGATCGGCTATTACTGTTCCTCAAAATGGGCGTTTGAAGCGATTCATGAAAGCCTGGCTGAAGAGGTCAGACAATTTGGGATCAAGGTAACGATCATAGAACCCGGCGCCTATGCCACCGAGTTTGGAAGCCAGGACTCTTTGAAGTTTGCGACAGGACTCGACATCTATGGTGATTTTAAGACGCAGTTTTTCGGGCGTTTAAAAGACCTGGAAAGAGGCGATCCGAATGCGACACCGGGGGCGCTTTTCAAGATCGTGGATTCGGAGAACCCGCCTCTACGGTTCTTTCTCGGCAGCCACAATCTGCCTGCGGTGCGGGCCGCATACGCCGAACGGCTGGCGACCTGGGAAGCATGGGAATCTGTATCCAGCTCCGCACAGGGCGGAACGAAATAAAAATTATTCGGCCAATGAGGTGTTGCACTTGTCAGAGAATGAAAAAGAAGCGATCATTTACGTTTTTCTACTGATCGAAGAGGAGTTGAAAGCGAGGATAGATGATTTTAGCCAGGATGTCATTATTTCTCAGATCGAGCTGCTGCTGAATTATGCCAATCGTTTTTACAAACGCCAGTTCATTACCCGCAAGGCGATGAGCAACGATCTGTTGCAAAAGCTGGAGGAGACCTTAGACGGATATTTCGACAATGAAAGGTCATTGAGCAATTGATAATCAATTAGATATGAACTACAGATTTGCTATCATGTTCCTTCCTTTTGAAGGTATTTATGCTGAAGTTGTTCGCAAAGCCAGCTTATTGGAACAATTGCAAAGAGAATACAAAGTAATAGTAACAGGGCCCACCACTTTGGCTGCCATTTTGAATAGTTTACAAATGGGTTTTCGATCCCTGGCCATTCAAAAAAGAAGCAGTGAGGTATGGCAGATATCAGGAGCTGTGAAGAAAGAGTTTGAAAACCTTGGTGGAATGCTTGAAAAGCCCAAAAAAATCTTCAGACCGCCAGCAATCAGATAGACGAAGTGATGGGCAAGCGTACGCGGGCGATACAACGGAAATTGAAAGGAGTAGAAGCGCTCAATGACGTGGATACTCAGGCGGTATTGCCTGAAATATCTGAAGAAGAAATTATGGATGATGATCAGGAAAATGGCTAAACAAAAAGAGGATTTGGCTAAATCGAGCCGGATAATCCCCCCGACCTTTGGGTTATTAAAAACCAAAAGTTATGCGGGTATTCGTAACCGGAGCCACAGGCTTCATAGGCACAGCTATTACAAAGGAATTAATCAATAACGGCCACCAGGTCCTGGGCCTGGCCCGCTCAGAGGCCTCCGCCAATGCGCTGAAAGCCGCAGGCGCGCAAGTTCATCCCGGTGATCTGCAAGACATAGACAGCCTGCGAAGCGGTGCCGCAGCATCGGATGGGGTGATCCATGCCGGTTTTATCCATGACTTCACCCGATTTAAAGAAGTGTGTGACGTCGATAAGCTGGCTATTGAGACTATGGCCGAAGTACTGAAAGGATCAGACCGCCCTTTGATCGTTACATCAGGTACCGGGCTGGTTAGTCCTGGTCAACTGGCTACTGAGAATATCATCCCGCCGTTGAATCCCGCATGGCCGCGCGCCTCGGAACAAGCTGCAGATGCCGCCGTCGCATTGAGGGTAAGGGCATCGTCGATTCGCCTGTCGCCGTCGGTGCATGGTGACGGCGATCTCCACGGTTTTATTCCCATCCTGATCAACACCGCCCGGCAGAAGGGTGTTTCTGCTTATATCGGAGATGGAATCAATCGCTGGAACGCCGTGCATCGGCTTGATGCTGCCCATTTGTTCCGACTGGCTGTGGAGAAGGGGGAAGCAGGTGCAAGGTATCACGGGGTTGGTGAGCAGGAGATTACTTTTAAGGCTATTGCCGAAGCCATCGGTAAAAAACTGAAGATCCCCGTAGCCTCCTTGACGCCTGACGAAGCGGCTGAACACTTCGGCTGGTTTTCCCGTTTCGCCGCCATCGACTGCCCGGCTTCGAGCCAGCTGACACAACAGCGCCTCAACTGGCGCCCAACACATTCGACATTACTGGAAGACATGGCAGGTAACGTGTACTTCAACGCTTAAAGAAAAACAATGAAATGGCTCAGTTGCCGGAGAAAGAATTTGCAACCGTCTACCATAAAGAGTAAGTAAATTGTTGTATGAACAGCGCCACTCCTTACCGGTTTAAGACGATCACCGAATATCACCGCAAGCTTGGCCTGCCCAAGCCCGAGCACCCGCTGATCAGCCTAGTCCACATGGACTCGATAACCCCGCCGGTCACCGAAGGATCGTTTAGCATGATCTTTGAGTTTTATTCCATCTCGCTGAAAAGGGTGTACAACGCAAAGTTCAAATATGGACAGCAAACCAGCGATTTTGATGAAGGCGTTCTGTTCTTTATGGCGCCGGGACAGGTATTCGGCCTCGAACTCGATAAGAATACCACGCACCGGCCCAATGGCTGGATGATCCTGGTCCACCCGGATTTCTTGTGGAATACGCCGCTGGCGAAATCTATCAAACAGTATGAATTCTTCAGCTATTCGGTCTATGAGGCGCTGTTCGTCTCGGATAAAGAAGAGACGATGATCACCGGCATCGCAAAAAACATAGAGCAGGAATACCACGCCAACATCGACCGCTTCAGCCAGAACGTCATCATCGCACAGCTGGAGCTGCTGCTAACGTATTCCGAACGGTTCTACCAGCGGCAGTTTATCACCCGCAAGATCGCCAATCACGAGATCCTGACCCGCCTGGAGGATCTGCTGTCCGACTATTTCAACAGCGGCGTCCTGGCGACACAAGGACTGCCCAGCGTGGCTCATATAGCTACCGGGCTAAATATCTCGCCCGGGTATCTCAGCGGGTTGCTGAAGTCGCTGACCGGGCGAAGCACACAGCAACACCTGCACGACAAGCTGATCGAACTGGCAAAGGAAAAACTGTCGACGACAAATCTGTCGGTCAGCGAGATCGCTTATGAGCTGGGGTTCGAACACCTGCAGTCGTTCAGCAAATTGTTTAAGACAAAGACGAATCTCTCGCCATTGGAGTTTCGGCATTCCTTCCACTGATCGGCGAGGTTTCCCAGGAGAAAGAAATGCATGGCAGGCATTTTGCTTAAAATTTATAAAAGGATATACTATGGCAAAAAGCAAAGTCTGGTTTATTACCGGAGTATCAAGAGGATTTGGGCGGATATGGGCAGAGGCGGCACTACAGCGCGGGGACAAAGTAGCGGCAACAGCACGCAACAAGGATAGTCTGAAAGATCTGGCCGGCAAATATGGAGACAATGTCTTCACGTCGGCATTGGATGTGACTGACCGAAAGGCTTGTTTTGCGGCCATTACCGCCGCGAATGAACATTTTGGCCGATTGGATATCGTGGTCAACAATGCCGGGTATGGACAGTTCGGGGCGATCGAAGAACTCTCCGAAAAAGAGGCGCGGGATCAGATGGAGACAAATTTTTTTGGTGCGTTATGGGTTACTCAGGCCGCCATCCCTATCATGCGGGCGCAGCATTCGGGGCATATCCTCCAGGTGTCCAGCATCGGTGGGGTAACTGCTTTTTCCGGGATCGGCATGTATCATGCTTCCAAATGGGGGCTGGAAGGTTTTACGGAATCGTTGGCTCTGGAAGTCGCTCCCTTCGGTATTCATGTCACGCTGATCGAACCGGCGGGTTATGAAACCGACTGGGCAGGCAGCTCTGCCAAACGGGCACAGCCTATTTCGGCCTACGACGAGATGCGCAAGGGGCCCCGGCCTACTGCCAATCGTGGGAAACCCGAAGCGACGGGTGCTGCGATCCTTAAGGTCGTAGATTCCGCCGAGCCGCCCTTACGGCTCTTCCTGGGAAGTACGCCCCTGCAGCTTATTAAAGACCGTTATCAGCAGCGGATGGCGACGTGGGAGAAGTGGAATGATGTTTCGGTTGCTGCTCAGGGGACCAATTAAGTTAACTTTGATCAAAATGGCCAATGACCAGCAGTGAAGTCAAAATTCAACTCACGACGATACGTGAAAACCTGCCGATGCAATATTCGCAGAGTGGCGCCCGCAAATTGATGTCGTCCTACGAGAACTATAAACAGATCCTGCAAGTCCTGGGTCAAAGCTATTCCAGTATAAGCTCTTCGGTCCGCGCGGCACTGCCGGATATCGAAACAGCCATCCGGCAGGCTATAAAAGGCTCGCCGAAGAAGGAAGCGGAAGAATGCTTTATCCAGGCGAAGGGGCGGATGACGGAGGGTATCAACAGTATCCTTTTGGCTGACGCAAAGAAGCCGGAGTAAGCGGCGGCGGCCACCTGGAGTTGTGGCCGCCGCAACCCTCATTTATTATAAGGCTCTACCCGCACCTCTGGCGTCTCCCCAACTACGAGCGCTTCGGCAAATTCAATATCTACGGTCTTCGACTCTCCCCTGAACAACGTGAAATAGTCATCATCCATATACGCCGGCAATATCTGCTCACCCGAATGTTTAACCGCCTGCACTCTAATCGCAAATGCCGTTCCCGGTGAGGATAAAGGGTTACTGATCTTCACCGCCATAAAACACTTCCCATCCCGTCGTGTAATGGATGATGTCACCTTCAGCGCTGCTTTTGGCAGGCTGTTCAGCGCGGTGAAATCCTTCCGCCGGCTGCCTCTCCAATAGAAGTTGCTCCCGACTGTCGCCCCATTCTTATCCTTTAGCGTCAGCCGGATAAAGTGTACATCTGATAAGGCCGGTGCCGGGGCATCAGGTCCAAAAACATCGAAGTCCCAGAGCGAGTACCCCCAACCGGTGCCCCGTTCAGATCCCAGCATCCGGACATACCGGGCGACGGTATCGTCGAAGTCTATCTGCTGCCGCCCTTCATGTCCATGCGTAGTGACATAGACGTCTTTCCAGGCCCGGGTATCATCGGACACCTGTATCCGGAACGCCCTGCCATAGGCCGTTTCCCAATTAAGACCCACGCCGTTGATGCGGGAAGGCCTGCCAAGATCTATATAGATCCATTCGCTGTCGGCGGCTTTGCTGGACCAGCGCGTATTGCTGTTGCCGTCGGTGACCGCAGCGGCAACTCCATTAGCGGAACTGGAAGCGACCGCCGGCCGGCCCATAGAAAGATTCCGCTTCTGACCGCCAAAGCCCATGGTAAAACAACGGGTAGCCGTACCTGACGAAGCCTCGACGATCGCGGACTGCGCGTACGCAGGGACAGGTGTGCCATCCATGTTATAGACAGCAGCGGTAGCGGTCAGCGTCGCGTCCTGGCGGGTAGTATTGATGACCTTTACAGTGTTGTCGACCGGATCCCAGAGCATATGCAGCGGTTCGCAGGCCTGTCTGGCCCCCCAATAGGCGCCTGTGAGGTCATAGTAATAATCATAAGTCTGCCAGACCATGGACGGGTAGGCCGACTGGCTCATCCAGGTCATGATACCCGATGCGTCCTCCCACATATGGTCTTCCCAGCCTTCGTACATAGCCTTATTGGTCTCTATGTTGAGCAGCTGAGCTTTTCGGCAATACTCTTCGATGTTCTGCGGCTTGCCATACCGTTCGGCGATGCTGGCATCATACCGGTCGGGTCCGGCATTGAAGGCGGAGGGGCCAAAGAAATGCTGGTTCCACATCTCGTTGCGCGGCCATAGGCGATCGGCAGGCATAAATTTCCGGAAGCTCTCTACATTCGGAAAGACAGCTGTACCCAGCTCCGTCCGGAGTCCCCAGCCTTCATTGCCGCCTGTAGCACCCGGATACGGTGTAAAATACCAACGGGGGTCGAAGTTGGCCCAGGGACCGCTGCCCGTAAGGTTTTCGGCATGCGAGTTGGGCTGATACCAGCGGTCGTTGCCGTCGTATACCGCGACATCCTCGCGAAGCCATTCCTTAAGCGGGGGTTCGGGCCAGCCTTCGTTGTCGGGACACCACACCGCAATAGAAGGATGATTCCGGAAACGCCTGATCTTTTCCACGGCATTGGCGTTGAAGTTGCCGGGGTCGGCAGGGAGATTGGGATTTGCGTTAAGCCAAAACTCATCCCAGATCATGATCCCGTATTTATCACAGGCATCATAGAATGCTTCGTCCGTAGTGGACCCGATCCAGTTCCGGATCATGTTGAAGTTGAGATCCCGGTGCAGCCTCACTTTAGTATCGTATTCGGCTCCGCGGCAGCGCAGCATATATTCGGACATGCCCCAATCGCCTCCTTTGATAAAGACGCGGGTACCGTTGATAGAGAGATGCAATACATGCCCAACGGTATCATAGCTGTATCGTTTGATCCCGAAACGGACGGTCCGGGTATCCGACACGACATTCCCGATAGCCAGCGACAACTGACAGGTATATAAATTCGGTTGTCCATATCCGTTTGGCCACCACAGGCGGGGCTGATCGATGACCAGCTGGGAATATTGGGTTTTGTCCAGGCTGATCTCCACGGCCCTGTCCGCAGGCACGCTGACCCGGCGGCTGAAACGGATGTTCCCCGGCTGGATAATACCTCTCAGTTCGGCGTCCCGGCTTTGTGATGAGACATTCCTGACGCTGACCGACAGGGAGCAATCGGCCCTCGCGTTGGTCGGGAGGGCAGTCCGGATCCAGGGATCTTCAAGCAGGACGTCGCCGCTGCTGCTGAGATAGACGGAATCGGTGATGCCCATGTTGAGCCCGGGTACATAAGGCATCCAATCCCATCCGGCGCTGGAGATATAAGATGGCGCGCCATAGTTGCCAAGCGGCTGCTCTGGCAACCGGACCAGTACGGCAAGCACGTTGAGCCCGTTTGCGCGAAGAATCTTTGTGATATCGAACCGTCCCCGCTGCATAAACCCGTTGAGCCCGCCAAGCCGCGTACCGTTCAGCCAGATATCCGCGGACCGGTTGATCCCTTTAAAATTGAGCCAGGTATGGGTTGCGGCAAACCCCGCCGATGCCCCGGACGTTGCCAGCGCCCCCGCCGATGCCGCAGACTTGGTCATTGATCCGGACGCTGCCGGTGCTGCAAACGTCGCACGGTACCAGAAATTCCGGTCGTATTTCGCCCTGTCCACGTGGTAAATATTGTCACCGAAATTCGGATCTTTTTCCAGCCCATCTGCTACAAAGGAACCAAATACCGTTCCGGGTACAGTCGCCTTTACCCAGCCCCGGGTGTCATAATCCGTGGCGCAGAGACGATCGATACCATCCCCAACCCCCGACTCCGCCTTTATTTGCCAGGTGAGGGTTGTTTGAGCGCGGGCCATAAAAAGCCCCAGACAGCCGGCGGCTACGAGGCCGGTCTGCTTCATTCCATACCATGTCATTCCTATTGCTTATTTTACTGGTGATCGTTTACTTTATCTGGCCGGCAACCCGGCATCCTGTACAAGGCGTATGCGTCAGGTCATCACCCAGGTCTGCCCTGTACCGCGCGGCAGCATCCTCCAGCATTTTGACGATATCGGGATGTTCCGTCTGTACATCGTGGGTTTCCCCGGGGTCAATGTCCAGGTCATACAAGGCCTGGGGCACCTCGGTCTCCGAGATCTTCCCCGGATATCCGTCATGGCCCGGCGGATGCGCCAGGTAGGTCTGACCCCTATGGGCAAACACCAGTTTCCAGCGGCCCTTCCGCAACCCTTCGAGACTGTTGGAGTGATAATAATAAGCCAGCTCATCCCGGGGGTTGGCATCTGTCCGGCCCGAGAGCAGGTCGCCGATGTCTACGCCGTCTATTCGTGCCTGTGGCAAGACTGCTCCGCAATACCGGGCCAGGGTAGGGAGTATGTCCAGCGTGGCGGCCATCTGGCTGCACACGGTACCCCGCGGTATATGCCCGGGCCAGCGCATGATACAGGGTTCCCGCTGCCCGCCTTCCCAGCTGGTGGCCTTCCCCTCGCGCAACCCGCCGGTATTTCCCGCCCTGTCGCCAAATGTCAGCCAGGGTCCGTTGTCACTCGTGAAGATGACGATCGTATTTTTATCCAGCCCGTTCGCCCGAAGGGTCCGCATGATCTCCCCGACCGACCAGTCCACTTCCATCATAACGTCGCCGAACAATCCGCGTTTGCTCCTGCCCAGAAATGCCGGCGAGGCGGCGATAGGAACATGGACCATGGAATGCGCCAGGTACAGGAAGAAAGGCCGGTCCCTGTTCTCTTTGATAAACCGGCAGGCCCTTCGGGTGTAGGTACCTGTTATCTCCCCCTGGTCGGTCAGGTTCCGGATAAAACGGACCGCGCTGTCACCTTCCAGCAGGGGCAGCGGCGGATAACGGTGTCTCCAGTCGTTGGTGTCGGTGATGGGCTTTCCGTTGTAATCGACCGCCCACATATCATTGGAATAGGGCAGCCCCAGGTATTCGTCAAACCCATAGTGCAGCGGCAGAAAAGGAGCTTTTGACCCGAGATGCCATTTTCCGATCATACCGGTATGATATCCCGCCTTTTTGAGCATGGCCGCAATGGTTGTCTCCTTTGGGTTCAGCGCCGTCTTGTCCCAGGGCATAAAGGCGCCCCGGATACCCAGCCGGTTGGGATAACAGCCCGTCAGCAGGGCCGCCCTCGAAGCGGTGCAGATAGCCTGGGCAGCGTAGAAGTTGGTGAAGCGCATGCCTTCCGCCGCCAGCCGGTTGATGTTTGGAGTGTGGTATCCCTGACCGTTGTAACACTCGGGATCACCGTAACCCATATCGTCCATCAGAATGATGATCACGTTGGGGGTGCGAGCTGGTCCCCCCGAGGGCAGCAGCCCTGCGCCGGGTGCCGGAGAGGACAGCAGCCCTGCGCCGGGTCCCCGGGAGAAAAGCCTTTCCCCGGGGACCATGCACAAAAGTACAACCAACAGCACCGATAGCCTGTTCTTTACCATATCGTTGTTTAATGTTTGGACAATTCAAAGGCCTGTCTACCACCCGGGGTTTTGTCCGAGACCCGGATTTAGCAGGGATTCGTTATAGGGAACCGGCCACAGATAATCCCTTGGCGCGGCAAAGACACGGGTAAAGGGTACCTGGATTGTGGTGAGGGTTCCGCCATTGTTATAGGTCATGCCATAGACGGGCCCGTTCATCATCGCAGCCGTGGTCTTCCAGCGACGAAGATCGTAAAACCGGAGCCCTTCAAAGGCCAGCTCCACCATCCGCTCGTGGCGAACGACAGACCGCAGCGAATCCTGGGTCAGCCCGGTCCCGATGGCGGGCATATTGACCGAAGGTCTTGTCCGCACCTGGTTGATGGCGTCATAGACGCTCTGGTCGATCTGGTTGAGCTCGATCTTTGCCTCGGCATAGGTCAGCAGGATCTCCGCATAACGCAACAGCGTCAGGTTGATCGTACATTGCGTTGGGTTGGCGTAGTCCTGCGCGGTGATATATTTTTTGCTGGTAAATCCTGTCACCGTCGCATAATAGGTTCCTCCTATCGCATCCGTCGTACCGCTGTTGGGGACCGGATTGAATATCGCTGCGTTGGGAAGCGTATCGCCCGGTACGAAGATGGAATAATGCAAGCGGGGATCACGACCTGCATAGGGATGATACGGATCGAACCCGCTCGTGGGATCGGTAATATCCTTGCCATTGGTCATCTGGTAGGCATCTACCAGGGTCTTTGTCGGTACATAATAATTCTGGCTTGACTTCTGACTATAAGGCCCCATCAGGTTGAACACCACATTGGTCGTATTGGCGCCGGCCATAAACTCTCTTTCCAGGATAACCTCACTGTTCTCGACCCCCGCATACTGAAAAAGATTGCCATAGTTGGGATACATGCTATAGGCGTTCATCGACATTACCTGGGACGCGGCACCCGCAGCATCCTGGTAGCGGCCGGCATACAACGCAGCCCTCGCCAGCAGAGCAAGCGCTGCACCTTTGGAGATGCGGCCCTTTTGTGACGGCTTGACTGGCAGCACCGCCGCTGCAGCAGTCAGCTCGGACTCCACGAAATCCCAGATACTGTCCACAGATGTCCGGCGGAGACTTTCCGCCTGGCTGACATCGATAGGCGTCGTGATCAGGGGCACCGCACCGTACAACATCGCCAGGTGGATATAATGATAAGCCCTGAGGGCGCGGACCTCACCTCCGAGTACCCTGAGCGAATTGGTGTCCGTGGTCTGCACCTTGCCGACATTGGCAAAATAGGTATTCGACGCATAGATCCCCTGGTAGGAGCTGTTCCATTCACTGAGGACACGGCCTGAAGTGGCGTCATAGACATCCTGTTCCATGGTCGCTTCGGGCTGGAAGAACTGGTTGGTATGACCGATGTCTGAAAAACCGTCCCAGAAAAAGATGTTCCCGAATGTTTCGAGATAGGGATAGGCGGCATTGGCGCCAAGAGTGGCGTCACCCAGGGTATTCCAGAATATCGCGGTCGAGATCCGGTCATTGGGTACGGTATTAAGCAGCTCCTTCTGACAGCTCATCATCAGGATGAGCGGAAGGCAAAAGACCAGGTTTATATAATAAGAGCGTTTCATTTTTTGCGTTTAATGCTTCTGTTTAGAATTGTACTTTCAGACCAAAGGTGGTGATGGATACCTGCGGGTAATAGATCGCCCGGCCACCGACGTAGTCGCCCGTATTCTGGGTCAGCGGTACTTCGGGCTGTTCGGGGTCGAGGTGCCACTGCCTGTATAATTTGGAAATGGTGATGAGGTTCGTGCCCGAAACATAGACGCTGATGGAATGAAGATGCATCCGGGTGGCAAAAGATACCGGCAGCGAATAGGACAGCTGGGCGTTCTTAAGCCTTAGGTAATCTCCATTGACCAGGGCACGGTCGTTGACATACACGTTTTTCAGGTTTCCCTTGATTGGCCGTGGAAATCGCGCATTGGTATTCTGTGGCGTCCAGTAATTGTTTGTAAAGATCTTATCGGCAAATCCTTCGTTGTCGCCCTGTTCGATCAGAGCGCCGGCGATCCGGGTCTTGAAGCCCGCTGCACCCTGGAAAAGGAGGTTCAGGTCAAACCCTTTGTATTGCAGGTCTATCGTACCCCCATAGGTACGGATGGGAAACGTATTTCCCAGGTAGCCCATGTCGTTAGCATCGATCTTGCCGTCCTTGTTGGCGTCGAGGTATTTGACATCCCCCGGTTGGGTATTGGTCGTCAGCGTCGGGTAGGACGAGATTTCCTGGGCCGTCTGAAACAGCCCGGCTGTTTTATATCCCCAATGGGCATCCACGGGCAGCCCCTGTTTGATGATGTATTGCAGATCGTCGCTGGTCGAACCGCTGCCATTGATATAAGGACCCGTACCGGCAAGGCTGACGACCCTGTTCCTGTTGATATTGAAGTTGGCGCCGATCGAATATTTCAGCTTGCCGATGTTGTTGGACCAGGTGGCGCTGACCTCCCAGCCTTCGTTGTCCACTACGCCCGCGTTCTGGTAAGTAGCATTCTCGCCTATATCACCGGGAATGGGCAATACCAGCAGGATCCCGGTCGAATGTTTCTTATAATAATCCGCTGTAATGCTCAGCTGGTTGTGCAGGAGCTGCAGATCGGCGCCTACATCTGTCTGGGTGGTGGTCTCCCAGGTCAGGTTGGCATCGGTGGTGGTATTCTGAATGTACCCGGGCGCAAAAGTACCCCCAAAGCTGTAATTGGTCTGGCTCAGCGCCGGGTAGAACTGGTATTGAGGTATGGCCTGGTTCCCTGTCTTCCCCCATGAGCCGCGAATCTTGAATTCGCCTACGGCCGGTTTTAGCTTGTCCCAGAACTTTTCCTGGGAGACCCGCCATCCGCCGGAGAAACTGGGGAAGAACGCATACTGATGGGTGGTAGAGAAATTGGACGATCCGTCGTACCTGGCATTCGCCTCGAAAAGATATTTCCCTTTATAATTGTAATTGAGCCGTCCGAAAAAAGACCGGAGCCCATAGGTCGCATCATCCCCGTTGTTGGTCTGTGTCGCGTCGTTGGTTCCCGTACCGAGGGTTTGAAGGTTGTTGCTGTAAAACCCCTGCCGGTAGGCCTGTATGCCGCTGGTCGACTGGCCGATCTGGGAATACCCTGCCAGCAGGTTCAGCGAATGATCGCCTTTTGTCAGTCCATAGGTCAGCAGATCGTTCCAGGTATATTCCAGGTTGGTATTCCGGTACTCGCTGAGGCTATTGGGGGTAACCGTTGACAAGGCCTGGGTCGGATTGAAATAATTGTGGATGGTATAGCTGTTGGCAAAGTTCGAAGAACCCGTCAGGTTGTCCGTGATCCCCAGCTGGGTGGTGAACTTCAGACCTTTCAGGATCTCCCACTCACCCCGGACGTTGCCGACGAGCAGGTTGCCCGTATTTTTGGAAAGACCGGCGAGCTTGTCGGATACCAGCGGACTGGCGCCCTGCGGACTTACGCCATAGGTCCCATCGGGATATTGGGGTACGGTCCACAAACTCCCGTGCAGCATATAATACACGACGTTATAGCTCGACACGGGCGTATAATAATAAGTATAGCGGTAATCAATATCCGTAGTGATATTGACCTTGGGGAAGAGCTTGAAGGAATTGCTCAACCTCACCTCCCGGACCTTGCTGAAATAATTGTCGGCGATCCCCGCCTGGTCCTGGTACCGCATGCTCAACCGGGTTTTTACAAACTCGTTTCCGCCGGTGACCGCGACGGCAGTGCTATACTGGGGAGCGGCATGAAAAATTATCTTCGCCCAGTTGTTGACCGGTGTGGGAAACCGCAACGGATCGGTCTTCATGCTATCCAGGTAATTGTTGATATAAGGCTCTGTATACTTGGAAGCCTGGTTGGCATTGAGATACGCCGTATTCTCCAGTTCCATATAGGACCGGGGATCCATGGGAACCGGCTGGTTGACGGCGCGTTGAAGACCGTAATAGCTATCCAGCGAAACAGACGGAGGACCGGATTTCGCACCCTTTGTCGTGATCAGGATGACGCCGTTGGAAGCCCTTGACCCGTAGATGGCTGTAGAAGAGGCATCTTTCAGAATGGAAATGGATTGGATATCCGATGGATTGAGATCGGACATCCGTTGTTCGATGCCGTCCACCAGGATCAGGGGTTGGGTGGCGCCCGACTGAGCGTCAAGGGTGCCGATACCGCGGATATTGATACTTACCGTACCTACACCCGGTACGCCGCCCGCATCCAATATCGTCACACCCGGCGTCTGACCCTGCATGGCCTGCGCAAGGTTAGTGGTTGGTCTCCGGTTCATATCCTCTCCGGCGACAGTGGTTACGGCACTGGTCAGACTTACTTTCTTTTGCGTACCATAGCCTACGACAACGACATCGTTTAGTCCTTTACCGCTCTCCTGGAGGATAATGCGTACCGTTTTTTGTCCTGTCACCGGGATGGTACGGGTATCATACCCGATAAAGGACACTTCGAGAATGGCGCCATCCGGGACATTCAATGAAAAGACCCCGTCGGGTCCTGCGATTGTCCCCACTTCTGAGCCCTTCACCTTTATACTCGCGCCGGGCAGGGGATTACCTGTCTTGTCGGTTACCCGGCCACCGATTTTTTGCATGACGACCGGCGGCGGCGGAGTGTCCGGCGTCATGGCTTTGGGCCGGATGACAACCGTATTGTCTATGATGACATAGGTGAGTGGCTGGCCTTCGAAACAGGCGTCCAAAGCCTGTTTCAGCGGTGCTTTGAAAAGAGTGACCGTGACCTTCTCCGCTTTTTTGAGCCAGGATTCATCAAAGAAGAAGGTGTAGCCTGTTTGTCTTCGGATCTCACGCAGCATGCTCCCGAGCGGAGCGTTCTTTCCGGCGATCGTCACAGTCTGTGAATAGGTTTTGGCCTGTGCCTGAGTCAATACAACAAGAAGTAGAATGGCTGTGAATTTCATGATCAACAGCGTTTTGGCAAGGGTCCTTCGCACGCGGCGGCGACCCGTTGAATTGTTTTTTTGCATACTTTAGCAAAAGTTTGGGTTACACAATCGTTAATGTCACACTCATTTTTTGAATTGGGGTAACCCGGACTATCCGCCGTCCCGAATCTCACCTCGGGGCGGTTTTTTTCCGGTATACCCACCGACTTTATATATACCTGCTTTTAGGGCATAACAATAATTTTTCTTTCTTCTATTTTAAAATGCACATTACTCGCTTCCAGGATCTTCAGCACCTTTGAGGCGTTGCTGTTGCGGCTGATCTCTCCGCCGAACCGGCGGTCCGGCACGGTCCCCTCATAGACGATGTCGACGTCATACCACCGGGCTATCTCCCGCATGACCGTAGCCAGATCGGTATTGTCAAAGGAAAAATAACCTTCCTTCCATCCGATGATGTCATCGGTATTGATACCGGATGATACGCGGATCTGGCCCTCCTTATCGGTCTTCGCCTGCTGACCGGGTTGGAGGGTCCTGGCAGTTTGTCCTGTCGATACCTGT
Source organism: Puia sp. (assembly GCA_036499285.1). GTDB lineage: Bacteria > Bacteroidota > Bacteroidia > Chitinophagales > Chitinophagaceae > Puia. The sequence goes on from DASYEB010000032.1 coordinate 133,572, forward strand.
ACGGCGCCGTCCAGCAGACTCGTCCTCACCGCCGGCTCGTCGCTGTAGGCGTTGATGTCAAAACTGGTGCCCAGGACATTTACCTTTACGCCGTTGGCACTGACGGTAAAAGGCTGTTGCGGATCATGCGCTATTTCGAAATAGGCCTCCCCGGTGATTTCCACCGTCCGCGCGTTGCCGGGGAATGCAACCGGGTAACGGATCGACGAAGCCGCATTTAACCAGACCTTGCTTCCGTCTGACAGGACCAGCTGGTATTGTTTGCCTTTTGAGGTGGACAGCGTATTAAATGTGGTCTCCTCGCCGGTCTTCGTAGTCTCCTCACCGGTCTTCGTGGTCTCCTCGCTAGTCTTCCCTTCATATATGATCTTCCCGTTCCGGTTAGTCAGCCTGGTCCCCGACTGTATCGCGAGCATCCGGTTACCTGCGCTGTCCAGGACGATCTTTTGTCCTCCGTCCAGCGTCAGCACCGCTCCATTGGAACCGGGTAACAGATCGTCGTTGTACCGGGACACGGGTTTCTCCGGCCTGGCGACGGCAAGGGGTTCCTGAGACCGCGCATGCCATATCCTATAGCCCGCTGTTCCCAATACCAGCACCATCGCCGCTGCAGCCATCCACCAGATCCTTTTCTTCCGGGCGGGCTTCCCGCTTCCGGCATCCTTTTCCGCCTCTTTGGCGGCATCCTGCATCATGACTGCATACCTGGCGTCCCAGCGCCGGTTCCGGGAATCGTCCGGGCGGGCCTTCTGCTCCGCGCCCATTTTCATCCAATGATCTTTTAGCACGTCATCCAGTGTGGCTATATCTTCTTGCTCCGATACAAGCCGGAGCAGCTCCTCCAACTCTTCTTTGGAACAGTCATTCGCCAGGTATCGGTCGATCAGGTATTGCCAGGAATGTTTTTCGGCCATGGTATAAGGTATTTGCGGTCTCCCTCCTTTCAGATCCGGTGAGACCAGGAAAAGCTGTCCATGATAAGACGATGAATAAAAAGGGGATACCTACTGCCCGAAGAAAAAAAATCCGGATACGAGGCCGGTGGCGAGAAAAAAGATGGCCAGATCGAGGTTCTTGATCAGGTATTTGCGAATAAAGGCCTGCGCATCAACAATATGGTTGTTGACTGTTGCCCTGGAGATCTTCAATTGCCGGGCGATGTCGTCGTGTGTCTGCTCCTGTTCCCGGCTCATCAGGTAGACCTTGCGACGCTGGGGAGACAAAAGCTCTATCGCTTCCCGGAGTGTGGCCTCGTACTCCTGGAGCAGGAGGATAGAATCGGCCTGTTCTCCCCGCACTCCCTGCAGCCGGCTCCAGAGCAGTTGCCTGAAGTCGTCGTCCCGGGCGGCTGTTCGTAGAAAGTCTATACACTTATTACGGGCAACGCGGAACAGAAAGGCGCTGAAATGTTCTATCCGGAGTACGATGTCGCGGCCAAGCCAAAGCTTCATAAAGACATCCATGACCAGTTCCTCTGCTACCTGGTCCGATTTCACGAAACGGGAGATATATATAAAGAGATTGTCCCTGTACCTTTCAAACAGGGTCCGGAAGGCAGCCTCGTCGCCTGCGGCCAGTAGTTTTAGTAATTCTGCATCACTATGCGAAGATTCAATCATCGGGCGCAAATGGCATCAATCATTATTGACCCATAAATGTAGCAGAGTTTTATCAATAAAAAGATTATTATATCTTTAAACAAACCACTGTTCATGAACTGGAAATATCAAGGTGAGCCGGCCGATGCTCTTAAAAGAAAAAAGGATGGTATGATTTTTTTTGAGTAGTGAAAATTATTCCACTATTTTGCGATATCATCATTCATCGTTAGTAGCACGGTTATCATATTTGCCGGACGTCAAGCTCCTCTATAGCTCTCAAGGCGGGACGGCGTGGCTGGCTGGGGCCGGAAGCTCATCTGAAGGGAGATAATATTTCCTATACCTCGAAGCCGGTGCCCAATCTGTCGGTGAAGGTAAATCCCAAGGCCGTTTGGTCGTTCATCATATCAGATTCTAAAATGGAACAATTGAATATACAGGAGGCGGACTGGATAGCGGAGGGGCTGTTGCCGCGGGATGCCGACGACGGGCGGTTTGTGGTTGGGAATTGCATACCGGCCGGATTCGAGGGCTATGCGAAGATGTTCCATCCCTTTCGCCTGGACGAAGCGGCGGTCGGCTGGAAGGAGGTGGGGGAACGGTATGGCGTCGTTTTCGACAAGGAATCCAGCATCGATCGTTACGCGCGGGCGATAAAAGAAAAGGAAGCGTCGGAGCGTCTGGAGTTTCCTATTGAAGGCCAGTTGCCGCTTGCCGTCTTGACCACGCTGCTGGAGGTGTTGAAGCCGTATACGGCCAGTGGTAGGGTCTGCATCTTCCAGACGCCGCCGCATTCCATCTTCCGGGGTGGAAACACAGGCGAGCTGGTGGAACTGGGCCTCGACGAGGTGCCCGGATATTTTACGAAATATTTTACGGGGTATTTATTTTCGGTGGACCGGTCGTGGATCGTCTTTACGGACACGGACCTGGATTTCACGATCGTAGGCGGGTCCGCGCAGCTGATAAGCAGCTATGCATCGGCGTTTGTCTCGGCTTTCGGTCTGCTCTATGCCGTCAGTGTTGATATTTCATGGATCAATATATTTGTTTGATCCGTAAAGATAGATCAGAACTTGATCTCCAGTTTCCGCGAAACAAGTTTGTTGTCCTTATAATACTCGAAGATCCACTCCCCGTCTTTCTTAAAGACAACACCACTGGACGGTCCGGCTTCGGCTATATAATAATCCTGCATTGAGGTCTTAAGGAGGGCCAGTATTTTTTTTGGTGTGGTATCGATCAGCTGATATCCGTTTGGAGTGACCTGGGCGTATAAGGTGCCCGTGATCTCAACAGCAACAGCTGGTGCAGGTGCCGGCGCAGAGGATACTGGCGCACCTGGCGAGGCGACAGGTTTTGCGGCAACCGTTTGCGGCTGTGCAAGAAGCGTACTATCGTAATTGTAGGGAACATCGTTCAGCGATGCAAAAGCATTCCTTAAAGCCTCGCTATACGCGGCCTGGAATTCTTTTTCCCTGCTTTTGCCTTCCTTGCCTTTAAAGATGACATTTCCCTGGCAGTCCTTCAACAGCAGCGTAAGATTGGTAACAAACAGCCCTTTTTTTTCCACCACTTCCGCTTTAAGCGCATTGCATTTGTTGGCAGCGAGTGCCGGCGGCAGTTGTTCGTTGCCCACAAATGCAACAAATCCCTTTTGTTCCAGCAGGAGTTTCGTTGTAGTATTCAGTCCATACTGGTTAACCTCCCTGGAGAAATCGTACTTCTCCGGCACAAGTACATACTTATAACTATTGAGCGTGTTCTGGGAATGGCCGAATAAAGTAAATAATAATGCAAAAATGAATAATGCGCTAGCTTTCATATAATTTGCTTCAAGTTGCAACGAATATATGCAAAAAAAGACAAATCTAAACCAGCGCTATCCGTCATTATTGCTGTGAAGCACTCTAATGTTTAACGGCCGCCAATTGCGCATCCAGCTGCTCCCTGGTATACAGCTTCCCGTTTGCCATAACCACATTGATCTTATCGATTGCGTTGATGTCTTCCAACGGATTGCTGTCCAGCAGGATCAGGTCAGAGCATTTCCCGGCCTGCAGGCCGCCATAAAATTTTCCGATCTTAAAAAATTTCGGGCCATTGACGGTAGCTGTTTTCAACGCTTGCGCCGGAGTAAGACCCGCCGCTACAAGTAATTTTATTTCTCCGTGTAAGGACGTTCCCGGATATACGAAGGAGTTGGATGCGCCGCAATCCGAACCCGCTACAATATTGACACCTGCGGCATACATTTGAGGTACCAGTGAAGTACAAAGCTCATCATATTTTGTTTTGAACTGCGCGGCTGCCTCGGATTGTCTCATGGCCCCTCTGATCCTTCCCTGGTAAGTCCGTTGGATCTTAGGGTCAATATAGGCCAGCATACTATCCTTGCTATGGTCGGTTTGCCTTATCTCAGCGAGCGTCTTTGTGATAAAGAGCGTGGGCGTGATGGTGAAGTGCTTTTCGGCCAGGTATTTGAACAGGCTCTTTGCCTTTGCGCTGTCAAAGGTATTATATAAGGAGGGAAGCGCACCAAAAAGACCGATGGGATGTGCGGTATGTTCCCGTTCCCGGATCAGATCGGTTATGCTGTCCTCTTTTGATGAGCAGGCTTTAAAGACATAATACAGATGCTCAGAGCCGTCCATACCCAATGCGGCGGCATCCTTTAATTCGACGGTAAAGGGCATATGACCCGTCACTTTCATGCCTCTTTTTTTGGCTTGCCGGATAATTTCGAGGTAGGCATCGTGAGAGATCTTGCTGTCGTATATTTTTACAAAATCCGAACCGCACTTTTGTAAAGAATCCAGCGCTTTTGTGACCTCTTCAGCTGTCGTCACTGGCAGGGAGCCAGCCCATACGGCACCCGGGCCATCGAGTTTTGGTCCCGAAGTAAATATCCGGGGCCCGGCTAATTCTCCCAGCGCCGTAGCTTTTCGCCATGCCACCACGGATGGCGTCATGTCCCCGCCGCATTCGCGGACAGTCGTGATACCGTTGGCGAGGAACAAGGGTAAAAGATCTTTGTTGGCTTCGATAAGGCTATCGCCGCCTCGGAAATGTACGTGCATGTCCCACAAACCGGGCATGGCATATTTGCCCTTGGCATCCACATATCTATCGGCTTTGTATTTTGCAACTTTCTTTGTATCGTCAACGGCTTTAATGGTATCACCGGAGATGGCCAGCAACCGGTTGGCGGCAACTTTGCCGGTGGTGACATCTATTATGTTAAGGTTGGTGATAACTACAGTGAATTTTCTTTCGGTAGTATTCTGAGAAAATCCAATGTGAAAGAGGCCTATTGTGAGGCAGATAGAGAATATTATTTTCATATGACCACAAAGATAAGCAGGCACCGTAATGGATGCGTTAACAGAATAACCCACTTTTGGGATTTTTCTGCAAAAGCGAGTTATTTTTTGGTTAGTCGATCCGTCGTTAATAATTTAAGATCAGCCTCATAAACCCGCCCCTGCCCATCAGAGGCCAGCACGATCCACGGCGCACCAGCCGGGAATGGCGCTTTTGACATCGTACAATTGTTTACAATAGCATGAAGCTGTTGATCGGGCTGGATGAGGATCTGCTGATGTGTCAGTATGCCATTGGCCGTCGTGTCGATACGGGCGAATACGATACGACCCTTATAGCGATCGGTCTTATCGTAGATCGTATGAGCCTCCAGCAGGGCGCCGCCGGGGGCTGCGATGATCGTGGGCCGGCTTGGCTCCGCCTGCGGCGTTCGGGGCGCATACGGGAAGTTGGACCAGCTGCCATCCAATGGATGACGAACACGAAGCACCAGCTGCGGATAGAAGTTGGAGTCGGCGCTGTTCTTGGTGACCAGCCAAACCGTTCCGTCCGGAGTCCGGGCTGTATGGAGGTGATCGTCGGCCGTCTTGTGGCCGATCTCCACATTCGTTTCCCGGCCCCAGTCGTTTTCGGCATGACCGTCCCGATGTTCGCGGCATTGTACCGCTTCGTCTTTTTGATTGGACCAGATCACCATCACGGCATCCTTTATGGCCGTTATCGTACAGATGTCGTCCTTACTGACGCCCGTCTTTAACAAAACAGCTTTGCTCCAGGTCAGCCCATCAGTAGAATGCCACACATAGATCGAGGTGCTGCCATCGGCGGCGACCCACCACTCGCCTTTAGAGTCTTTGGCGATGGTCGCTGTTTCGATATCTTCTTTTACCGGAGGCTTTAGCGTGGCGAGGACACGGGTCTTCCACTGCTGCGCATCAGCGTTATGGGTAGAGGGCTCACGGCCGGGGGCACCGGCGTGGCCACCCTGGAGCCGGAAGACCACTAGTGAATCCGGGGATACGCCTACCGCGGTGACCGCATCTTTTTCGGCCCATACATCAGCCCGGCCTGGGATCTTTTGTAAGGTTTTGTTGACTTCGGGGTGTTCGATCCAGCCGGTCGCCGTGCGTTGCCACAGCGATGGGCCGGAGGAGCGGGGTAATAGCGCCCACCAATTGTTTCCCTGGTACCAGAGCTTACTCTGGGGTTTGTCCGCGGTTGGATCTTTGAAGTCGACCTGGAAAACGGGCGCGGTCAATGGTGCGGGCGAAGCCGGATGTGTGGTCGCTGCCGATGGTGCGGGCGGCGTCGATTGTGCCGCCGCCCGCATAGTATAAAGTAATCCTATAATAAAGAAAGAGAATCGCATAGTCTTCTGTTTTTATTTCGAACCTGCATTTTGAGTGATCTTACCGGGATTGACATCGATCTGGCTGAGCGGTACAGGCAACACCAATTGAGCCGGGGCAATGCCGCCCATGATCCGGGGGCCAAGCACTGCGATGGCGCGGCCGGTACGGACAAGGTCGAACCAGCGTTGTCCTTCGAAGGCCAGCTCCACCCGCCTTTCCTGTTCCATGGCGAGACGGAAATCGTTCTGCGAGGTGACGAGCAGCGCGGGATTGGTATTGGTGGAAGTCTTATCGGGCAGACCGGCGCGTTCCCTGATCTTATTGAGATAACCAAAGGCAGGCCCGTCCGGGACATAAGACTGTTCATTAAGCGCTTCTGCATACATCAGCAGGACGTCGGCATAACGCAACACCGGCCAGTTGTCATTGGACCCTCCATTCTGGACGGGGTTGTCGTGAAACTTATATTCAAACCGCCCCTGCAGACCGGTGACCAGCTGCCCCTGTTTGTTCGTATAGCTCTCTTTCATGGAAGCCGCCTTGCGAAGATCACCGGGTTCATAAGCCGAGTCGATGTTGGTGGTGGGAATGTCATACCCCCCCGATGTGGTGGAAAAGGAAAACAGCGGATACTGATAGGGGTAATACCGCGTCGTAAACGGCGCCCCGGTCGGGGCCGTAACGCTTTCCTGGAACTGAACGGCAAAAATCGATTCGGCGCTGTTCTTTTTGGCGGCATCCCAGAGGTCTGCATAATTTGGCAACAGGCTGTACTGACCGGATTGGATCACCGTATTCAGGGTAGTGGCGGCACTCGCGAAATCGTGTACAGTCAGGTAGACCTTTCCCAGCAGGGCGCCGGCTGCACCTTTGGTCGCGCGGCCCATCTGGCTGGCAGGAACGCTCAGCGGCAGCGCCGCCTGGGCGGCAATGAGGTCCCTGGTGATCTGCTGATAGACCTGCCCTGTATCCGTACGACCTATCGCATAGGCGTCCTGGATCGTGTTGAGGCTGGCGGTGACGAGGGGGACCGGCCCAAAGACGCGGACCAGGTTGAAATAAAACAGGCCCCGGAGGAATTGCGCCTCGCCGGTGATCTGTGTCTTCACACCCGCGGGGATATCGGCCTTGTCGATCCGGTCCAGGATGGCATTGACATCCCTGATCCCTACATAGTTGTCGTCCCAGATGCTCTCGACGATTTGGCTGGTCGGCTGCATGTTGAAGGTGTTCATGTCCTGGAAGGAGAAGCGATCGCTGGCGGTCGTACCCATCTGGGTGTTGTCGCTGCGGAGATCGCCGACCAACTGCATATAGTCGTTGTAGACTCCGCTGGTGTTGAGGTCGGCATAGGCGCCGTAAATGGCGTTGGTAAAATCGTCCTGTGTCACGTAGAAGTTCTGGACGTTCGCATTGGAGATGGGGTCCAGGGAGATGAATTTCTTGCTGCAGGCGCCGAGGAGGAGACTTGCTGCAATCATACCGGCATATATTCTATTATTCGTCATAGCTGTCCGATTTAAAAAGTTAGGTTTAAGCCCGCGGAAAATGTTTTGGCCAGGGGGTAGTTGAAGTAGTCGACACCGGGGGTAAGCGCGCTGTGATAGGAGCTGACCTCGGGATTGTAGCCGATGTATTTTGTGATCGTAAAAGGATTCTGAGCAGAGACATAGACCCTGAGCATCGAGATCTTTAATCTGCTCAGCAGAGAGGGGGAGATATTGTAACCCAGGATGATGTTCCTGACGCGGAGATAGGTACCATCCTGCATGTAGAAGCTGGAGGCATCCCGTCTTACGCCGTAGACGTCGGTCATCGCTTTAAAAACCTTGCCATTCCCCGGCTGCTGCGGACTGCGCCAGCGGTCGCGGGCAATACCCAGCTGGTTGGTGCGGCCGTTCATCGAGAGGGACTGGCGCATGCCGAGGTCCATGATCTTCGCGCCTTCTACGCCCTGGATGTTGACGGCCAGATCGAAATTGCGATAGGAGAAATTGTTGCCTACACCATAGGTGAATTTCGGCTGGTAGTTGCCGAGGATGGTACGGTCGTCGGTAGAGATCTGTCCGTCGCCATTGACATCCCTGACAATAGGATCGCCGGGTCCATCCGTAGGCTGGTGCGCATGTTTGCTGATCTGGTCTGTCGTATTATAAACGCCGTCAAAGATATACCCATAGAAATTGCCGATGGGTTTACCCACTTCCGTAATATGGCTGTCGCCGGATGTGCTGCTGATGATCGGAGCGCCATCCGCGCCGAGGGCCAGGACCTTGTTGCGGTTCAGCGAAAAGTTGATGTCTGTCGACCATTTGAATTTTCCTGTAAGGTTTCGGGTATTGAGGCCGATCTCCAGACCGCGGTTGCGGACCTTACCGATATTTTCAAGTGAATTGGTGATGCCGAGTATGGCCGGTACAGGCACATCCAGCAGCAGGTCGTTGCTCGTCCGCTGATAAACGTCGAACACGAGGTTGACCCGGTTGCTGAACAACCCCGTCTCCAGACCGATGTCGGCCTGTTGGGATTTCTCCCAGCTTAACGCAGCGTTGCTCAGGGAGGAAGGCGAGATACCGGAGACCCGGGTGTTGCCGATGACATAATTGGAATAAGAGAGCAACCCGATGGCGCCGTAGTTGGAGATGTCGTTGTTGCCGGCCAGGCCGTAACTGCCGCGGATCTTAAGGCTGTTGACCCAGGGCACGCTAAAGAAGGGCTCATTCGACACCATCCATCCGGCGGAGATGGATGGAAAGACACCCCAGCGATTGTCGGACCCAAAGCGCGAGGAGCCATCCTGTCGTATGGTCGCCGTAGCGAAATACTTATTCTTGTACGCATAATTGACACGCGCCAGATAGGACAACAGGGACCACTCGGATTTGAAGGTGCCGGCACTGGAGATCTGCCCTGCGTTGAGTGTCGTGACGAGATTGTTGGGGAAATTGACGGCGCTGATATTGACATTCTCTATGGTCGCCTTCTGAGCCGTGAAACCGGCCAGGGCCTCGAAGCTATGGTCGCCGCCCAAATTGAAGGCATAGTTCAGCGTGTTCTCCGACAACCAGTTGAAATCGCTCTGGCCCGCATAGGAGCCCACGGCGGGCATGACTTCCCTGACCTGGCCGGGGTTGGCCGGCAGATCGTCCGTATAGCTTTTGAAGAAATCGTTGGAATCGATGGAAGCATAGTCGAAACCGATCATGGATTTGAAGGCCAGCCCATGCAGGATGTCGACGGTAGCCGTCAGGTTGGCCGTCGTCCGATGCTGATCGCTGGTGTTGTGGTCTTCGTTGATAAAGACCATCGGGTTGGGTACTTCGGATACCCCGTAACCAAAACCTACGGTAGAGGGATAGCTGCCATCCGGATTTCTTGTCCCGTAGATGGGTGCGGCGTTGATCAGCGTACCCAGGACGCCCGAGGCGAACTGTCCCTGGTCGTCCGCCAGTTTGTTGTTGACGATCGAGGTGAAGAAAGTACCGCTCAGATGCAGCCAGCTGGTGGGTTGGGCGTCGATGTTGCCCCGCAGCGAATAGCGGGAGAAGGAAGAATTTTTTATGATCCCCTGTTGTTGATACCAGGAGCCCGAGAGCAGGTAACGAAAAGCATCGGAGCCGCCGGAGACGGAAAGCTGATGATCGGTGACCGGCGCCTTGCGGAACACCTGGTCCTGCCAGTCGGTGGGCACCCAACTTTTCTCGTCATAGAAATAGGGAGAGATCTGGTACAACGGCGACCGGACACTGTTGGGGTCGCTGGCGCTGTGACCGAGATAGGTCCAGGCATTGTTGCGGGCGTCGATGCCATACTGTACAAACTCTTCGGGTTTCAGGAGGTCGATTTTTTTGGTGATCTCCTGCTCGCCGACCCAGCTATTATAAGACACTTTTGCTTTGCCTTTCCTGCCTCGTTTGGTGGTCACGAGGACGACGCCGTTGGCGCCCCGCGAGCCATAGATGGCCGTGGCAGAGGCATCCTTGAGGACGCTGACCGATTCGATGTCAGCTACGTTGAAATCGCTGAGCGTTTCTTCGCCGAGCGGGAAGCCGTCGACCACATACAGCGGCTCGTTGCCGGCCGTGATGGAACCCGTGCCGCGGACGCGAATGGAGGGTGCCGATCCCGGGACGCCTGTGATGCTGCTGACCTGTACACCCGGCAGCCGGCCTACCATCGCGTCGGTGAAGGTGGGTGTTTGCGTTTGCTGCAGGTCGTTTTCTCCGATGGTGGCGATGGAGCCCGTTACTTTTTGTTTTAGCTGCGTACCGTATCCGACCACTACCACCTCACCCAGGCTGGAGTCCGCATGGTCGAGGAAGATCAGCATGGATGTACCTGTCGGTTTGACGGCCTTTGTCTTAAAGCCCGCATAGGAGACATAGACGTCGCCTGCGGTCTGCAGATGAAACTCGCCTTTCTCATCGGTGAGGGTCGTGCCGCCGGCTGCTGTCCGGATGGTCGCTCCGGCGAGGGCATTACCGGTCGCGGTTTCGACGACCTTGCCACTGATGTCGGAGACCTTGTGCTCCGCCGGTCTCGTCCCTTTTTGAACCGAGAGGGTCTTGTTGTTCACCGAAAAGGAGAGGCCGGTGATACGATGAAGATATTCGAGCAGGTTTCCAAGCGGGGCGGCATTAAAATTCAGCTCATCGACGGAAACTGTTTTTAGTTCAGACGGATCATAGACAAAATCATAAGTAGAAAGTCCTTTTAATGTTCGGATGACTGCATCGGCGTCGGTGTGTGCGAGGTGGATGGTAATCTTTTCCGATAGCTTGCTATAATGTTGGGCCATGAGACCTGTCGTTTGAAAAACAACGAACAGGGTAAGGCCAAGAATCAGCGTACAGGTTCTTCGTGTCATAAGTCGATAATAGGGTTGTTAATAAATTCGAAAGCCGTCCCTGCCCATATCCTGGAATTGCAGGTTGTGTACAAACAGGACGGAGCGTAGGACCTCGGATAAGGTGTTGCGACAGAACTGGCCGGTGATCACCATCTTCTTTAGTTGTTCATGGTCATACCGGATGGAAACATGGTACAATCTGCTCAATCGGTCCAGCGCCTCCGGAAGCGCCAGCTTGTTGAGAATGATCTTTCCATTTATCCATGCGGCGGGATCCAGCGTCAGGGTGGAGATGGTCATGTTCCTGCCCTTGCTCCCGCTTGCATTGTTGTCCGAATAAGCCGCCATCTGCCCCGGCGCCAATGTCCACGAGGTGTCTGCGGCGCCGGCAGGTATTTTTGCAGCGCCGGCAGATATCTTTGTCGGGCCGACAGCTACCTTGCCGCTGATCAGGGAAATGCGGGTCTCTTTTTCCGTAGGATAGGCTTCGATGGTAAAGGAAGTTCCCAACACCCTTGTCGTGAGGAGGCCGGATTCGGCAAAGAAGGGACGGGAAGCATCGGGTTTGATGTCGAAAAAGGCTTCGCCGTTTACCCGTATATGCCGATTGGACTGGTTGAAATTGTCTGCGATCGTTATGACGGTGTTGGCGTTAAGCCAGACGGTAGAGCCGTCGGGCAAAGCAGCTTTCAAAGGGTAACCGGTATTGTTGACGATACTTTTGGTAAAGGCTATTGCCTGTGGCGTCACGGGTTTACGATGCCAGAGGATAAAGCCGGTGAAGGCGATGATCAGGATCGCTGCCGCTGCGGATAGGGTCTTTCTAAAAGCAATGACCTTTGGTTGTTGTATTTCATGACGTTGTCTTATCTGTCTTCTCAGGCTCTTTCGCAGGCGACGGGCGGCTTCTCCGGGCATCGCGCCGCTGGTGGCCGACCCGCCGTTGGTTTCCGACCCGCCGCTGGTTTCCGACCCGCCGCTGATGGCCGACCAGTCTTCCCATAGCCAGTGTTGCATCTGTCGTTGGTTCTCCGCCGATTGCAGCCATTCTTCTACCAGCACGGTTTCCTGCGGCGTAGCCAGGCCATCGAAATATTTTATAACGAGCGATCTGTTCATAAACGGGTTTCGCTACTATTTACGTGCGAGGTATGTGTTGGGTAGTAGTCTTTTTTTAAAAGAAGTAAGACTTAACATTCACGTAATAGTGGGCAGCTAGTTTTGCGAGACCGCTTGAAGCGGCTTGTCCAAAGGACAGATATATATCCACCCATCATGGCTCTTTCCCCGCGTTCATATCATCTCTTCGACCGTTTGTTTCAGCTCACCAGGGACAAGCTCTATTGTTTTGTCCTGAAACACACCCGCAATAAGCATCTCACTGAAGATATCCTTCAACATTGTTATATGAAACTATGGGAGCATCTTGAAACCGTGGATGTAGATCGTGTTGAGAACCTGTTGTTCACCTATGCGCGGAATGCGGTGATCGATCATGTTCGAAAGAAGCAGAACTCGGTGATCGTGTTTAGTGCTGTGGAGGAAGAGCAGGCATCTGTGGTGAATATAGATAGGCAGCTCGAATATGCCGAGCTCAACCGGCAGGTTAGCGCGCTGATCGATAGAATGCCTGCTAAAAGAAAACAGGTTTTTGTGCTGGTACGGGAGTATGGGTTGAGCTATGAAGAAGTTTCGGAACGAATGGGCATTTCCAAACTAACGATTAAGAAGCACATGAACGAGGCCCTTCGGTTTTTGCGGAAGGAGGCGATGGGAGTTTATGGCGCCTCATACATCTTGCTGGCGGTTCTTTTATTTTCGTTGGTGCCAGGATGATTGTTTTGTCGGGATCAGTACTGGTTTTATTCATACCTTGTAAGTTCTGTCATGGCAAAGCTAAATATCTGCATAAAAATTGTCTGCCTGCTTTTGGCTTCCTTTCAGCATGCGTCTGAACGGATATTCCGCGGCTTTTATACAACTGATGAATAACTGGTATGGCTATGCGGGGATACCTGTGGGTAAAATGGCCGGCGGCGCCAATAGCCAGGATAACCTGCATGAATATGTCAGGGCGGTATGTGAATACAGGATGTCCGATGGCAGGAAAGCATTTCATGCGCCGGATACTGCGTCCTTTTACCCCCTCCGCTACCGGCAGGCATCGCTATCTGACGGTCAATGAGCAGCAGGCGGCGCTGATCAGGGACCGGTTCGTGTCGCTCATCACGGGGATCCCTAAACATTTCTCAAAATAAAAAAAAGTTGCCTGGTATCAGGCAACTTTATCAGCTGTTGATCAGCGGAGCTTTGTAAATTCATCCAGGACATCCATTTCACAATCCTCGTTAACGCGTACTATTTTGAAGCTGTTTTCGTCTTCCAGGTGGATGATGTAGACCTTGTGATCGGGGATCTCAACGATCCGGACCAGCGTAATAGCGAAGTCATAGTAGGTGCTTTTTACAATGGCGCGGACATCGCGGGGGAGTTGTTTTTCACTGCCGTCTTTCATGCTGCTCTGCCACCTGCCCTTTTTGTCATAGAAAGCCCGATGCTGGAATCCATCCACGGTAAAACTTGCCAGGAAGCCGGTGTTAACGGGAAACCATAGCTCGCCTTTTGCGCCGGTGAAGCGCTTTCTAAAGTCTTTCATTGTACGCAGACTGATCCTGTTGTTTACTGTATTTGCCATCGAAGGGCTGGAAGCTGCTGCCGGCGATGTTTTGGCTGTTGCTGCGCTTGCGAGCGTGGCCTGGTCCTTCGGATCCTGAGCACATAAGTGGCCGGAGATCAATGCTGCGGACATACAACCGGCAGCAAGGAGAAGAAGTGTTTTTTTCATTTTGTTAGAGCTTGAAAAGTGATTGAAATGTCTTGCCTGTTTCAATATGAGTCGCGCCGCGGGAGGCGGGGGAAACAGAAATAGTTGCGTCTGCCGTAATTTTTGCTTAAATTAGATAAAACTCCTTCGGTCCATGCGCAACGACAACTCTTCCAGGGAGGATGATCGTCAGGTGATAAGCCTGCTGATGCGGGGCGGGCTGGACAAAAGGAAAGGAGAAAATGTTTTATTCGGCCGGTATGCTTATTTCATCCGCGAAGGCACGCGTAAATTTGGTCTTTCGGAAGAAGATGCCTTCAGTGCTTACTCCGATAGCGTACTGGCTGCTGTAGATAAGATCCGCAATGAAGCCTTTAAAGGTGAGTCCTCTCTGAAGACCTGGCTCTACCAGATTTTTCGCAACAAATGTGTTGACCTCTTTCGCAGGAATTCGACTGATAAGAATAGCATCAACCGGGCTCAGTCGATCAGTGAACAGCTATTATATATATCCGACAAGGCCCGCTCCATTGTACAGCAATTGATCGAGAAGGCAGACTGGCGTCTTCTTAAAGAAAGACTCAACGGACTTAGTGACGATTGCCGGAGAATGCTGCTCCTTTGGGCAGACAACCATAGCGACAGGGAAATTGCCGCTGAACTGGGATTTAAGACGGCAGATGTCGCGAAGACAAGCCGGCTAAGGTGTCTGGAAAAACTGAGACGTGTGTATAATACCCGATAAACCATGGACAGTCTGGATTATATCGATCATTATTTTGAACGGCAGCCTTCTTCTGAAGAAGCCAGGCAATTCGAGAAAAGGGTCCGGGAAGATCCTGAATTTGCCGACAATGTCGCCTATTATCTGAGTACCCGGATCGCTCTGAAGGAAATGCAGGCAGGAGAAAAGGAAAAACAATTCAGGGAAATATACGACCAGATGGTGTCGCAGTCCAACCATGTCGCCGCCCCGGCGAAAACCCGGCTGATGAATACCCGGATATGGCTGTCAGCCCTTGCTGCTGCCGCTCTGATCGCGGTGGTAGTCTTCTGCTGGTCATTGTTTGGCGGATCGGGCCGGGGCCCGGAACTTGCGGGTCGGTATATCTCGCAAAACCTCGAGGAAATGAGTGTACAGATGGGTAAGACCGACAGCATACAGACAGGACTTATCCTTTATAATGAGCGGAAATATCCGGAAGCACTGCGACAATTCGAGGCCATTCTTCGATCCGACTCAACAAACAGGAGCGCATTACTTAATGCAGGCATTGTTTCCCTGAAAATGGGGGATTACGACAAAGCACTAAGCTTTTTTAAAAACCTCGCCGTTCGTACCGATCCGCACCTGAGCCCCGCCCTTTTTTACCAGGCCCTCACACTAATGAAACGCAATCGTTCCGGAGACACCGCCCTTGCAAAACAGTTATTAAGACAAATCGTGGAGCAGAACGGTAACAAAAAGGAAGACGCGATGCAATTTCTAAGGAAAATGTAATTCATTATATCAGTCTAAATTATTTTGTTATGGAAAAGACTTTCATGAAAGGCCTGGGAACGGTGACCGTAGTAACGATGGCATTCCTTATGAACTCCCAGCTCAGCTCCTGCGGCTCGACGGGTGGTAGTGGAAAAGGACCGACTCCGAAATCTATTATTGTCGATAGCCCTGTCCGTGCCGGATCACACCTGATCATTCAATGCCCTAAATGTAGCAGCGCGGATTCAGGCAAGGTCGACATCGGAACGGTACCTTTCAATATCCCGGCAAATTCGGAAATAATAATATCCTTTAATGATGCAGATTCGACAAAACGGTAAACTGTGAATAAATCCGCCTGCCTGCTGGTGTTGGCGGCCATCCTGCTTATCTTTTTACCCTGCCGGGCCCAGAAGCTTTCAAATGAAATGCTTTTGGCGGGCATGACATCGGTGGACAGCAATAATTCGCTCAGGCCTGCGGAAAAGCTGCAGCTTTTGTATGGATGGAAATCGAGGGCGGAGGCGTCGCAATTGCCCCGGGACTCGGTCTATGCCAGGCTTCTTCACAAAATAGGGGCGCTGGAATACCGGGTGAGGAGAAATTATAATGTGGCAATCGATTTGACGCTGAAAGCGCTGTCTATCAATACCGCGGCTACACGTGGATCGGCTGTCTTTGCCGTGACGGATATGTATAATGTCGCGGTCTATTATAATCAGATGAGCTTGTTTACAAAGGCTTTGCTGTATTATGACAGCGCCATCGTATTTGCCGATCGTACAAAAGACAGGGATAATGTCATCAGGGACGCGAGGTATGACAGGGCCTATATTTTTTTTCGGATGGGAGACTATGAAAAAGCTGTCGAGGAAAGCGACCGTGGTATTGCCTATAGTCTGAAAAACAACGATTCGCTGTACTACCTGAACTTCCTGAATCAAAGAGCCCAGGCTCTATCCTTCCAGGGCAAACTATCCTCCGCGCTCAACGATGCGACCATCGCCATATCCCTGGCGCGGAGGCTGCGCGATCATTTTGAGCTGGCCAGCGCATTGAAGACGGAGGGCTATATTTTCTCGAAACAGCGGCGTTTTGCGATTGCGGAAGCCGCATTCAAAAGCTGTATCGCCGAAAGGATCAAACTAAAGGACTTCGGGCAGATCTCGGACGATTATAATGACCTGGGGATCTTTTACGGCGATTCGCTGATGTCTTATGACCGGGCGCTGAGCTGTTTCAGGACTGCCATCGACTATGCAAAAAAGCAATCCGACTCGATCCGGGCGGCCAGGGCTTTCCTCAACCTTGGTCACAACTATGTCCATGAAGCTAAGCTGGATGATGCCTTGAACAGCCAGCTACAGGCCATGAGCTTCCTGAAGATCGGCAGAGGAACCGACGTCCTGTTCAATCCATCGCTCGAAGAGCTTGCTCCGATCGGGAATAAGGAACTGATCCAAAACCTGTTCAACTACAGGATCGAATTGCTGCTGGGCTTGTACAAGCAACGCAGTGACAAAAAGTACCTCGGCGTCTGTCTGAAGACCGCCCTGCTTAATGATTCGCTAATGAGAGTGATAAGGCACGAACAAATGGGGGAGCAAACCAGGCTTTACTGGAGAAACCAGAGCAGGGGTTTTTTCCTCAACGCGCTTGAAGCCTGTTATCTGGCGGGTGATAAGGAGCTGGCCTTTTACTTTATGGAAAAAAGCAGGTCGGTCCTGTTGCAGGACAAGCTCGATGAGTTGGGCGCCGCTGCTTTTCTTCCCAAAGAGGAGACGGCAAGACAGGAAAAGCTTCAGATCGGTATCATCGAACTTCAGCAAAGGCTTGGCGATCTTCCGGATACTTCCGCTCAGCGCAGGGAGCTGCAATTAAAATTATTTGAGGCCAAAGCAAACCTGGAACGATATATCAGGTCTCTGGAAACGGCTTATCCCCGTTATTACCAATATAAATATGCCGATAGTGTGAAGTCGCTGGCTTCCCTCCAGGGCTTTCTTGCGAAAAACAGCCAGACCTTTATCGATTACTTTATCGAGGATACGCTGAGCTTTGCCTTATGTATCGGACCGGATAGCTGTCAGTTCATTAAGATCAACCAGGATGTTGAGGGGCCGCTTGGCCGTTTTTTACAATTCTGTTCTGACGAAAATGCGTTGAATAACAGATTCCCTGCCTTTTTGAAAAACGCATACGGCCTGTATAATACACTCATCAGGCCGTTTGGGCTGCATGGTGAAAGGGTCATTATATGCCAGGACAACTTCCTTATTCCGTTTGAAGCCCTGAGCAGGGACTCTATGAAAGCTGATTTTCTCATCAATACCTATTCCTTCAGCTATGTCTATTCGGCCCGCTATCTCATGAGCCGGTATGAGAAAGCGTCGGGTATAGGGGACTTTATCGGGATCGCTCCTGTTAACTTTACCCCGCATAGCGGGCTGGCAGATCTGACACAATCGGAGGACGCCCTGAAGAGCTGTTCGAAGTATTATCGTCATTCGAAGCTGCTTACTCATGCCGATGCGAGCCGAAGAAATTTTTTGCAGCAGGCAGCCTATTACAATACGGCAACTATACTGACGCATGCGAGGGCGGATAGTTCGGATGAAGAGCCGCTGCTTTTTATGAACGATTCGGCGATCCACCTGTCCGAACTGCAAATGCTGACCAAACCGGCCGCTAAATTTATTGTATTGAGCGCCTGTCAGACAAATGTCGGCAGAAACCGAAATGGCGAAGGCATCTTTAGCTTAGCCCGCGGATTGTCGTCCGCAGGGATCCCTTCTGTCGCGGCGACTCAGTGGGTCGCGGACGAACAGGCTATCTATATCATTTCTGAGAAACTCAATGAATACATCGCAGCCGGAATGAACAAGGATGAGGCGCTGCGAAAGGCAAAACTTTTCTATATCCTCCGGGACAAGCGGGCGAACATACTGCCTTATTACTGGGCGGATATGATCCTGATCGGGAACACAGAACCGCTGCGGTTTTCGACAGGTTTCAAGATGAACTGGCTGATAACCGCAGGGGTAGTGATTATTTTGCTGGCGTTGCTCTTATTACGATTTAATAAACGCTAGAAGGTCTTTATTTATCGTTGCGGCTTCAGTAGCGGGCATTCCATGCGGGAAACCCGGATAGGAAATGAGCTTTCCCTTCTTCAGCAGCTTTACGGCCTTTACCGCGGAAATGGCAAAGGGGACGATCTGGTCGTCTTCTCCATGCAGGACCAGCACCGGTACATCCACACTTTTGAGGTCTTCGGTAAAATCTGTTTCTGAAAGCGCTTTTACGCAATCATAATGCGCCTTTGCGGCACCCATCATCCCCTGGCGCCACCAATTATCCCTGATGCCCTGTGAGATCGTGGCTCCGGGACGGTTGTATCCATAAAAAGGAATGGTAAAGTCCTGATAATATTGCGCCCGGTTTGTTGCTGTGCCTTCGCGAAGTCCGTCGAACACGGCTAAGGGAACACCTTCCGGATTCTTTTCGCTTTGTACCATGACCGGTGTGACTGCGCTGATCAGAACCGCTTTGGCTACGCGGCCCTTGCCATGTTTTGCGACATAGTGGATCACTTCTCCGCCACCGGTAGAGTGACCGACGTGTATGGCATCCTTCAGATCGAGTGCCTGCGTGAGTTCGGCCACGTCTGCCGCATAGGTGTCCATATCATGCCCGTTGGCAGTCTGGGAAGACCTTCCATGTCCCCTGCGATCGTGTGCGATAACGCGGAACCCCTGACCGAGGAAAAACATCATTTGAGCATCCCAGTCATCGCCTGTCAGTGGCCATCCATGATGAAAGACAATGGGCTGTCCGGTTCCCCAATCCTTGTAATAGATCTCTGTGCCGTCCTTTACTTTGATAGTGCTCATGTTTTGAATTTTTAGGATCTAAAGATCGAATAAGTTAGTAATTCAAAACAGCGATTATGATGTCCGAAAACGGGGTTTTGATGTCCGGATTATGTTTTGCCGGCAAAAGAATAAATCCCTTAATTTTAAAGCTATGTTTGATGAGGCAAATTGGCAAATACCGAAAAAAGCGTTTTTGCTTCTGAAAAAGAATGACCCCTTGCGTATGGCGGGCGCTACTGCCTTTTTTACCAGTTTTTCGTTGCCTTTTATCCTGATCATTCTGATCCAGCTGTTTGGCCTCGTGCTGGACCGGCGTGAGCTAACCCAGCAGCTGTTCAAGGGGCTTTCCGGGATACTTGGCAACTCCGGTGAGCAGCAGGTCAGGTCAATTTCGCGCGGGTTCCGGCGCCTGGCCACCAATTGGTACATTGCTTCCGGTGGATTTATTTTTCTTCTTTTCGTGGTCACCACTCTTTTCAAGGTGATAAAAGATTCTATCAACCAGCTCTGGAACCTGCATCAGGCCGGTGAAAAACTGTCTGTCAGCCTGATGCTGAGATTGCGGTCGATCGTATTGATCCTTCTGGCAGGCGTGCTGTTCCTGGTGGATCTCACGGGGGAAAGCCTGCTGTTAAACCTGCGTCAGACGATTGCGGGGCAAAGCCCTGTGGTTGCATCGGTGTTGTTTGTCATTCTGCGGCGGCTGACGTCGCTGCTGGTCATCACCGGCTGGATCCTCAGCCTTTTCCTTTATCTGCCTGACGGCCGGTTTTCGTTTCGCGTGACTTTAAAAGGGGCTGTTCTGACCGGAGTACTTTTTACTGTTGGGAAATTCATATTGTGGTGGCTGCTGGTATCGAGCAATATTGAACTCCTCTATGGAACAGCGGGTGCGTTTGTGATCGTATTGCTCTTCGTGTTTTATATAGCACTCATCCTTTATTACGGTGCGGCATATACGGCGGTGTTAGCGGGTTATCACAAGGAGGCCGTGCGACCGGCCAGCCGGTAATTATTACCAGCGATTTTTTTGCTAGGGGAAGGCCGGGAGCTCCATATCAACCCTTCTATTGTTTCTTTGGGTCAGAAAGAAATCTCTCGCCTTTCTCAGGCCCATCTCGATGGCGCTGGCTTCGTCAACGCCATTTCTTACCAGATTGTTTGCGATCTCCACTGCCTTTTGACGAAGCCGGACGGGTTGATTTTGATATAAGGCAGGGTAATTTCCATTGTGCCAGGGCATATTATGACTTTTTTATAGAGCTATAAAAAAATCGTGCCATCGAAGTTGGTATTATTTTTTCGCATTGCCGGTCCGATAGACGGGATATACCGGGTAACTACCTCTCTCTACTCCGACACTCCCGGATATGGAGAACGTATGTGCGTCGTTGACATACATCAGGCCCATTTCTACTCTGGAGTTATACCCAAATTTATAGGCTCCCGATGGATTGTACCCGTGAAAACCCGGGTTTGTAACGGGGTCAGTGTACAGGCGGCTGACGCTGAAAAGGACGGGTGCTGCGGAGACGCCTGCAAAAGCATAGACATTATTGGTGAGGGGACGGGTCAGCTGCAGACCGAGAGGCGCCGATAAAAAACTGGTGCCGCCGCCGCCGAAGAAAAGATAACCTGCGGAAAGCGCGCCATATCTGCTGAGCTGCCATTTATGACGGGAAGCGCTGCTGTCGTGTGAAAGGTAAGAAGCAGGGGAGGGGCGCCATTGCATATAACCCAGCTGGCCGATCGGCAAATTTGTCTGGGCCTTTGAGGCGAGGGCAATGGTCGATGCAAGTATGGCGGCTAGTATACGCATCTTGTTGAAATTTGTCCTATAAAGATACCGGTTCCGGCGTTAAACGGGGATTAAAAATGCCGTTCATCCAGCTAAAATGCTTACTGTGAGAGGAATATAGGTAAAAAAGCCTAATATCCTTATATGTGGGATAAAAAGCGGACCTTTACACCTCAACAAACAAATTAGTGAAGTATGGGAAATTTTGGAGAAACGGTAGGTAAAAAAGAAAGAGACAAGAAAAAGATGAAGAAGCGCCAGGATAAGCAGGAGAAGATGGAGGAGCGCAAGGCAAAAGCCACCAAGGGGAAAACCCTCGAAGAGATGATGGCTTATATCGATGAGAACGGTAATCTTTCTTCCAAGCCGCCTGATCCACGTAACGTCAAAAGGATAGTAAGAGCCGAGGACATGCAGATCAGCACACCCAAGGCAGGCAAGGCTGATCCCGCTGATCTCATCAGAACGGGCATAGTCACCTTCTTCAACGAAGCAAAGGGTTTTGGCTTTATCAAAGATCTGCAAACGCAGGAGAGTGTCTTTGTGCATGTCAACCAGCTATCCGAAAGGATCTCGGAGAATCAGAAGGTGATGTTCGAAACGGAGAACGGCCCCAGGGGACTGAATGCGGTCAACGTCAAGAAAGCCGTTTAGTGACGAAACTTTAAATGTCTCACTCAAGACGAAAATTTATAAAGAACAGCGCCACGCTGGCGGCCCTGGCTGGTACGGGGTCGTTGGGGTTACCGGGCGCGCTGAGTTCGCTTGGGCAACCGGGTCAGGGAGACTTGCCGGAGCAACCGGGCCGGACCAACGGCATCCAGATAGGGGCCGATTCATTCGCGGATGAAGGAACAGAAAAGGTGCTTGACATACTGGAAGAGAAAGGCGCCGTCAATACGCTTTATCTCAGCACCTTTACCTATGACCGCGGCATTACGGGCCGGCCGGGGCCAGGCAGGAACTATCCCGGTCATGGCATCGAGGCCTCGGACAAAAATTATTTTCACGGCGGCAACTACGCCACTCCTCATGCACAGTACTATACAGGAACGGCTATAAAGGGCGGGAAACTAAAAGCTCCTGATCTTGGCAGCCTGGATATCCTTGCTGAAGTTTTACCAAAAGCCAAACGACGGGGAATGAAAGTGATCTGTTCTATACAGGACGGATTTAACTATCCTGATGATCTGAGCTTTGTAAAAGACTTCGCCGAGGTAGACCTGCAAGGGCGAAAAGGCGGCGCCATGTGTTTCTTTCAGCCTGATGTCCGGGAATTCTGGAGATCGGTGGCCGTGGATCTTTGTTCTTCTTATCCCATAGACGGCGTTCTGCTTTTCAACGAACGCAACGGGCCCTTGCTGAATGCTATCGGTGTGAGCCATGCGCAGGGGATCGACGCGGCTAAAGTGACTTGTTTTTGTCCCTGGCATGAAAAGGCGGCAAAAGCACATGGCATCGACTTCCAACGTGCGAAAGAAGGCTATCGGAAACTAAACCAGTACGTTCAGAATTCGCTGAATGGTCAGCGTCCTTCGGACGGATACTATGTGGAGTTTGAACGGCTGTTGTTGAACTACCCCGAAATAATGGCCTACAACCAGCTGTTCGATGTTGGCAAACAGCAGATACTTAAAGATCTCTATACAACTGTCAAATCTATCCGGAAAGAGCTCGAGGTAGGCTTCCATATTGAACATACCAACTCTTTCAATCCGCTGTACCGTGCTTCGAGAAACTATGCTGAACTGGCTGCCATGGCGGACTTTTTGAAAGTGGTGGTATATAATAATTGCGGGGGCGAGCGGTATGTCAGTTTTATCAACAATATCTGCCAGACTGTATTCCGGGATGTCCCACCGGGAGAGTTGATGAAGATGAACAATCATCTTTTGAACTATTCCAATGAGGCGCCGATAGAAGAGCTTGCAGCGGCGGGTTTGTCGGCGGACTACGTATTGCGGGAGACGCAAAGGGCTAAGGCCGGGGTTGTGGCGAAATGCAGGATCCTTCCCGGGATCGATATCAATATCCCAACGGGTGAAAAGAGCAGGAAAGCTTCGCCTGAAGACACTTATGCTGCGACTTTAAGTGCCATGAAAGGCGGTGCGGACGGAGTTATCCTTTCGCGTAAGTATTCGGAGATGCGGCTCGAGAATCTTGCGGCGGCTGGCAGGGCTTTTAGGGAAAGCATTTGATTTTATATCATTTTAAGATCAAAAGCATGATCCTGATAGCTTATCAATTCCTTTCCCGCTTCCAGTTCCTTCCAGGCCTTTTCTTTATGACTTAGATCTACGATATCCCATGTTGATGTATTATTAAACCGATCGATAACCTTATTGATGGTTTCCAGCTCATCCGATGAGAACAGGTCTGGATCCGGCTCCGCCTCAGTTTTAAATACTTCCCTTGCGCTTCCATTGGACAGTCTCATCCACTCGACGGAGATGACCTGGTCATTTTCCAGAAATGCATAGATATTATCATAATTAGCGGGTACGGGACCATACTGAATAGCCCGATATGACAACCCGCTAATCGATCTTCCATGATTTTTATAATGGCA
This sequence comes from Puia sp., assembly GCA_036499285.1. GTDB lineage: Bacteria > Bacteroidota > Bacteroidia > Chitinophagales > Chitinophagaceae > Puia. Next base: position 157,247 of record DASYEB010000032.1, read on the forward strand.
GAAGTCGGTATAGAACAGAAGCTTATTCAACTTTAGTTTATCATTGAATTCAGGTTTACATTTTTGAATATATAAACCTACCAGGCCCGTAATTTTTTCTGCACTGGGTTTTTTATATCCAGTGAAGTTATTGGGCTCTTTATAGATGTTTAGCGCTGAATAGAATGGGTTGAATTCGTTTTCCTGTGTTATCAGGGATTCAACTTTTCCTTTGGCTTTTTCAAATGTGTTATCGGAGAAGTGAGGCTTGGCATCCGTCAAAAACTTCATGAATACCTGGGGTTTGGCAGCTGTGGCAATCAACTTTGCCAAAGCTGGGACAGGCATTTCTCCCTTTTCATAGTTACTGTACCCATTTGCGCCGAGGCCAAGGACCTCACTCATTTTCGCGGCGGATAGTTCATACTTATCCCTGATAGCCGCGATCTCTTCGGGAAATGGTATGTTATATCTCTGTCTGTACTGGTTGTGAGCCTGCACCAAACTAATGGTGTCGGTTTCCGTAGTGGTAAATTCCTCTCCGCATTTTTCACACCTGTAAAAATGTGCTACGATCGAAAATTGATCTTTTCGATAGGTTAATTCCCTTTTTTCTTTCTGCAGACTGGCCATTCCATCGCAATATGGGCATTCAATTTTTTGTTTCATGTTCAATTATTTTTTAGCGGATAAGTTATAGGGAACTCGGCAATATGAAAGGACATACAATCGACCCTTTTGCCGGGCAGGCCAGGGCTAATTTTTATGTAGACCTCTTTCCCCTTAACCTGAATACCAAATTCGTAATAATCAGGTTTGAGCGGATCATAAGTGTCCTTATTAGGGCCGGAATAATAATCCTCAATCCTATGTCTTTTAGGAATATTTCTGCCTGTTGCTTACTGACCATAGGGTGTAAAGATAATAAATCAAACTAAATAGTTGAAATAAACAATTAATTTAGAAAAAGTACAACTAATAAGTGGAATTTAATTGTTCTGATGCGTGATGGTATAACATATGGGTAAAAATTGAGGGTGGTCAAGACATTGTATGATGGCATAGTTTTTTTAATGATATCCAAAAAACTATAACATGGAAACACTTACATCCAAACAAACAGCGGAAGTATTGGACGATCTTATCAGGATAAATAACGATAGGATCGAAGGTTATGAAAAGGCTGCCCAGGATCTGAAGCCGGAAGATAGTGACCTGAGAATGATCTTTTTGAGAGCTATCGACCAGAGCCGGAAGATAAAAATGGTCCTGGGTAATGAGTTGCAGACGCTTGGCGAAGCAATACCCTCCGGTACCACCGGCAGCGGGTCAATATACCGCGCCTGGATGGAAATAAAGGCGACTTTTACGGGTCATACCCGCCACGCCGTGCTGGCCAGCTGCGAGTATGGTGAGGACGCGGCTCAAAAGGCTTATGAATCGGCTTTGAAGAGCGAACAGCTTCCCGAGTATCTTTCGACAATAGTGCTGCAGGAGAAAAACGAATTAAAGGCGGTTCATGATGAGATCAAAGCGCTGAGAGATCAGAGCGAATAAAGACAGCGCACTTAGGGTTTTCTGGTTGCCGGAGCCTTATGATCGCGGCTGGAAACGGTCGATCCGGAAGGGCGATAGATCAAAGGGGGTGCGACCTTCTATAGCCAACTGGCAAAGCAGCTGGCCTGTCAGACTGCTGAATTTGAATCCATGGCCTGAGCAGGGGCTGGCCACGATGATATTGGGGAACCGGGGATGGAAGTCGATGATAAAATCCTCGTCGGGGGTATTTGTATACATGCACACGCTGCTGTCGCGGTAAACGGGATCCATCGCCAGCCAGTTGGCGGCCAGGTTTTGCATCTCTGCTATCTCGCCATCCCCGGTATCCTGTTTCATATTATCTGCATCGATCGTGCGTCCCCGATGGTGAGGGGCCAATTTTACACCATTACCGAGATCGGGAATGCCGTAGAACATTTTTCCCGGCTGGTACTCCCAGGTAAATACCGGCATCCGGTCGGGCTGGAACCAGGCCTGCTGTTTCGGTTCGGCGGGGTCAAACCAGAACAATACCTGTCGTTTGACGGTAAGGGGCAACCGAAGATCGGGCACCAGCGCACCCGTCCAGGCGCCGGCGGTCAGTATCAGCTTATCGGTTCTGTATCTTCCCTTGTTTGTCGTCACCGTAATGATGCCCTTGTTTTCAGGCTGGATAGCCAGAACCGGTTCATCTGTTTGCAGCGTTGCCCCGTTTTGAACGGCGGAAGAGAGGAAGGCCCGGATACAATCTTCCGGCAGGAGTATACCGGCTTCCGTCTCCAGGACGCCGACCGTATCCTCCGGCGCGCGGAAGGCGGGGAAACGTCTGCGGATAGCCGCGGCATCGAGGTATTCGTATGGAATGTCGTGTAGCTGTGCGCTAAGCAGGGCTCCTTTGACCACGGCCGTCTCTTCGCGTCCGAGCATCAGCCCGCCCGTCTTCCGGAAGAGGGTTGTCCCGGCCACTGCTTCGATCTCCTCCCACAACGGATAGGCTGCCCTGATCAGGGGAACATACAGCGGATGCTCGAAGTAGGCCTGCCGGATGATCCTGCTCCCGCCATGAGAGGAGCCTCGCTGGTGCGGCGGATGGAAGCGGTCGAGCCCCAGCACCTTCTTACCTGTTTTGGAAAGGTGATACAAGGCCGAGCTGCCATTGGCGCCGAGCCCCAGGACGATGATATCGTAGTGTGTTTGGTTCATTTTGTCGGAGGTATCCACGGCGCGCCAACCTGTTCGCGCGTCCACCAGCGTCCGCGTGTATTGCCGGATCCCGGGGGCTCCCCTGGTTTTGTAAAAGAATATTTATATAAAACCGCCCGTATATAACGTGGTGGCTTATCCGGGAAAGGGTTGCCTGCGAAAAGGCTTAGAGTCGCCGCATCATTGTGCAGAAGTTTCGCGATGAGTGTCTTCGTCCAGGGATACTCATCGGGGGTCGACATTGCCGCAAACCACATTTGCCAGTCGAGGCGAAGATGATAGGGTGCGATTTGCGGAGGACGCTGATCCAGCGCCACAGGCAGCCCTTTATAGGGATAAGGTTTCCAGTTTGCCTTATCATCGGGGATGGAATCCATGGTGCCTTCGAATACCACATTCAGCCTCTCGCGCCCCACTGACCCAAACGCCCCATAGGTATTGACCAGGTCCAGGGGATCGAAGGAGGTGTTCATGATCTGCTGGGGTGACAGCATATTAAAGACCGGACGAATGGACAGTAGCGCGACGATCGCGGTGACGGTCCAGGCGGTGACCATCATCGGCCGGGAGGGAACGGCACGGGCTTTGGCAGTTTCCGCCCGGCGGACCAGGCGTCGCGGCAGCAGCTTCGACCAGAAAGCGTCATCGAAACAGGCCAGCGCAGGCACGACGGTGAGCCAGTTGAGAAAGGAAAGATTGCCGCTGAGCATAAGGACGATCTGCAGGATCACGATCACGGAACCTGCGATGAGGCGTGCAAGACGGGGCCAGAAAACCAGCCACGGTGCGACAAGTTCGGCCAGCCAGTTGTACCATACGCCAAACTTCAAAACCCTACGGGGAAGAAAATGGAACCATCTGCTCAGCGGACCGGGCAGGGGCTGCGTCTCGAAATGATAATACAGCGCCGTTCCGTTGCGCCATGCCTCATCGCCGCGGAACTTGATCAGGCCCGCACCCAGCATGATACGGAAGATGAGCCATCGGAACAGCGTAATGACAGGCATGGGCGGCTCACGCCCGGGAAACGGCCGCGCGTCGAGCAGGGGGCAGAGGAAGATCGCGAGAAATCCGGTTTCGAGGAGCTGGATCTCCCACCCGTATCCATACCATTCCTGACCGATATTGACAAAGGACATATAAAGAAACCAGAGCACAGTCATTATGGGCGCATTCGCAAAGCCGGCCACGACGACGCAGGATAGGATGAATCCGATCCATGCCATGGTGAGCAGGGCCGGGTCTGAATGGACAAACCAAAAAAGCGACGGCAGACGTATAAAGCCCGCGCCGGTCGAACCAAGGCTTTCCGCAACACGTCTTATGAAGATGTCGACGGGAAGCAGACCATTGGCGCCGATGAGGGGAATGACCTGGTTTATTGCCGCGAGAAAGGCCACCGCATAGATCAAGCCTAGCAGACGCAGAATAAGAAAGCGGGTGAGCCAGTAGGTTGAGGGCATAACCGTTCGACCGTTTGATGTAGTAATGATGTAGAATTTACAACATTTTTTTTACTTAATCAGATATCTGATGTGGTATTGATGTAGTCCAAAATCGACAAAGGCATTTGGCAATCCCTAGCTTTATCCCAAGTTAAATAATGATCTAAAATGAAACTACTACCATTGCTGGCCAGCGTGGCACTATGTGCCTGCTTTGATCAAACATCCGCACAGAATTCAAAAGTCCAGGTTCCCGACTGGGCTCTCCCCGGATCAGCGACACACAAACAGGTGCCGCCGCCTCTGGATTTTCACCGGCCGGACCGGACGGAGAATAAGTCCATCGGCATATTTAAGGGTCAGAGTGACATAGGCTCTGCGCTGGTTCCGGGTTCTTCCAGCTATAATGCGGCTTCAAAAAAATATACCATCGTCTCCGCGGGTTATAATGTATGGTATCAGCGGGATGAGTTTCGTTATATCTGGAAGAAAATGTCCGGTGACGTATCGCTGGCTGCCAATGTCAGCTTCCCGGATGCGGCAGGCTATGATGACCGGAAGGCGATGATCATTATCCGCCAGAGTCTTGCCGACGATGCAAAAGAGGCGGTGGTAGCCCTTCATGGAGGCGGTCTTATGCATCTTGCCTGGCGGCCGGAAAAGAATCAGATGATGAAGGAAGTCCGGGTCAATCGCAAGAATGGTCATTCAGCCAGCAATCCTGGTGACAGCCTCGATCTGGGGATGGCCCAACGGATCGGTCTCGAGAAACACGGGGATGAGTTTTCCGTTTTTGTAAGCATGAAGGGAGAACCGATGCACCAGGTCGGAGGTCCGATTCAGCTGCATATCGAGGGGCCGTTCTATGTCGGTTTGGGATTCTGCTCGCATCTGCCGGCCAAAACGGATGTCGCGGTGCTCTCCAATGTGGTATTGGCGAATGAGGCGGGGAAGGTGCGATAGAATACGATGACCTTCGGCGCAGGATTGAACCATAGTGCGCCCGGTTGGAAAGCCACAACAACCAATAGGAAACTGATAAATTTTTAGGCCCGTAATCTTTTTAGCTTGCGGACTTATTAAAAAATCAGTGTATGAAAAATGTTCTATTGACAAGCCTGCTGGTTGCTGGCTGTGTGTTTGGGATGGCAAACTCATGTTTTTCACAGAATTGCATCAGTATGATCCGAAGGGGGACTATCGTCGCGGCGATGCGGGATCTGGGGTATTCCTCTCCTCTGAATAATAAGGCTGCGAAAGACTTTCATAAACGTTTCCCGACAAAGGATGACGAGAAATGGTTTGACTACAGAAACGGCTATGCGGCTGTGTTTACGTCAGATGATGTTCGGTTCAGGGTTGAATACGATAGCAAAGGGAATTGGGACGGGACGGAAAAAAACTACAGGGAGGTTAAGCTGGATCGCGACGTCAGGAGACTCGTAAAACAGGTATACTTTGACTATGCTATAACCTGGGTCAAGGAATTTATGGTGCCCGGCATGTTTGGTATACCTGTATACGTCATCACCATTGAAGATGATAATTCTTTCAAGACCCTTTCTGTCTGTGAGAATGAGATAAGGGTCAAAGAGGAATTTTCAAAATGTCGTTAGACTGACTCCCAGTTTATTATATCCCGTGGCCGCCTCCCAGCAATCTTCATTCGCCAGCCGGATACTGTATTCGGGCCGTCCCGCAAGAGAAGGATACTTGTCCGGGAAGCTGAGGAAAAGCTGATAGTCCCCGGCGGGCATACCGGCCGGCAGCTGCAGGGTCTCTTTCCATTCTATGTCACCGCTGAACCACTTGCGGGGATCGGCCTGACAAGGAAGGACTATTTCCTTACCGCTGGCGGTATTTCTGAATACCATCGAAACCGCTCTCGGGTTATACGGAGAGGCATAGCCGACATTGCGGAGCCGGATGGTAAACGGAAAAGAGCCGCCCGCTTTCACACGTGAAGGGAACCGGCCGTCGCGAAGCACCAGGCGATAACCGAGCTTTTGCCGGATGCTGCTGATACATCCCAATGAATCCCAGTCGTTGTTGACGTCATTATTATAAGTCGTGTTCAGGAAGCTGAAATGCATACCTGCCATCTCTTCTTCTGCATGACCGATCGGAGCGCAATCATTCCCGGGGCTATAGGCATCGTCACAGGTCTCGCCGCCGACGGGAAGATACCGGCTATCTGCCTCGAGATAATGCCGGAGCGGGAGATTGGCTTCCTTTTCGGGTTGGGTGGAGCTGCCGTTGTCGTAATACGTTCCATAATCGTCGGGGCCGGCCAGAAAGCAATCGTTATGAAAACCAAGACGGGCGGCTTCCTTACCGGTAAAGGCTTCGCTGAGCGGCATCGGTTTGGAATCGGTGCGGGCCTCGGGGCCGTATACATATTTTTGTTTGATCTGGGGAGTCCGGACCTGGATCATCCGGTCATCGGGTAAGGCTTGCAGCAGGGCGTGCAGGACATCATTGCGATTCTTCCAGCTGCTATCCATGATACGTCCGGGACCGTTGCGGCCTGCATCCCCAAAATAATCCGTGTAGTAACCCTCGCCCCAGATGCCGATGAACCCTTCCTGTACGACGGCGATGACGGCTGCATGTTTCCTGAAGAGCGGAGCCAGCTGCCCGATATGCATAAGTACGATGGCTTTGGGTGCGTCGCCATAGGGCGGGCAGATCTTGTAGATATCGGGACAATTGCCCGTATTGGAATGACTGGTATATGCAAAACGCAGGATCACTTTCAATCCCGCCTCTTCGATGACACTGAGATCGTGGTCGATCTTATCGAGGATGTCGGCGCTCAGAGCCCGTTGTTTGAACGTGTCCAGGGTGTACTCACGCATCAATAAGGTAGAATAGATAGCATAGGTCGCTTTGCCGTGTTTCTGCGGACCGGCGAACATTTGTTTCAGCTTAGCGGTTTCCAGGGGACGGAAATGAGTCGAGCTGGTGCCGATCGGGATATAGAACCCCCGTTCAGGATTTGGAAAATCTTCTTTGCTTTCTTTGTAGATGACGGCTTTGGTATCTTTGCTGCTGGCGACCTTGCTATCCGTGTTGCCGGCTTTCTGCTGGGCGTTGGCACCTGTAAAAACAAAGAGGAAGATCCATAAAATAACTTTCATATGTTGGGCTGTTGAAGCCGGTAAAGTATGTCATTTCATGCAGTCGTGGATACGCAACCGTTTGCAGGACTTCTTTGGTCAGCGTGGGAGCGCTTTATGTCCGGACATGGCATACCAGGCGATGGCGAGATAGGAGGGCACGACTACCCAGTAAGCGTGCTGTGGCGTGTATACTTCCGCCAGCCAGCCATATAACAGGGGCAGCAGCGCTCCTCCTCCGATGGCGACGATCAGCAGGGAGGAGCCGATGGCTGTAAACTTCCCAAGATCCCTGATCGCCAGCGGCCAGATGGAAGGCCAGCAAAGTGAATTGGCCAGGCCTAAGAAAGCGATAAAGATGACCGAGACAATACCGTTTGTCGACAAAGCGGCAAATACGAAGACGAGGCCGAGCCCGGCGGAGATCTTCAGGGCAAGCGTTTGGGACAGATATTTTGGGATCGATAAGATGCCGATCAGGTAACCGAGCAACATGCCGGTGAGCGTAAAGCTGGAGAAATTTTTTGCGGTGGAGAGGCGGATGCCTTGTGAGGTGCCATAGTTGATGATGGTGTCTACGGCGATGACCTCGACACCTACGTAAAGGAATAAGGTCAATACGCCAAAGAGAAGGTGAGGGAACTGGAAGATACTTGTTTTGGGTGTTGCTGTTGCGGCGGCGTTTTGGGGTGTTGCTGCGGCATGTGCTTTTCGTGTTGCTGAGATTTGGCTTTCCGGTGCGGCGGCGTCGGTCGGGGTTGCTGCTGTTGGGTCTGTATCGAGTTCGGGCAGGCCTGAAAAAAAGACCCAGGAGGCGAGCAGGACGATGACAATGGCGATGATCGTATAAGGGCCGATGACGCGGTGAGCAAGCGTATCCAGCAGGGCTGTTTTTTGCGCTGCGGGAAGATGGGCGATGGTGTCGCGGATGGTATCCGCATCTTTTAATGCTATCGAGCCGATGATCAGCGGCGCTATGACCCCGGCTATCCCATTACAGACACCCATGATGCTGATGCGTCTGGCCGCGCTATCCAGTGGCCCCAGGATCGTGACATAGGGATTTGCGGCGGTTTGAAGGATGGCAAGCCCGGTACCCTGGATAAAGAGACCGGAAAGAAACAGCAGATACGAACGGGTCAGGGCCGCAGGTATAAAGACCGTTGCACCTCCCGCCATTATAAGCAGGCCCAGGGCCATCCCCTTTTTATAACCGGTTCTTCGCAACACTGCGGCGGAAGGAACAGCCATGACGGCATATGAAATATAAAACGAAAAGGCTACGAGATAGGATGAAAAGGTATTTAGCTGACAGGCGATGTGGAGATAAGGGATGAGTACGGATCCCAGCCAGGTGACAAAGCCGAAGACAAAGAACAGGACGCCGATGATGACGATGGGCCGGTTGAAGGACTTCATGAGCTGGCGCCGTTGAGATGATCAGGGGTGTCTGCATCTTTGAGATGATCAGGGGAGCTGGCATCTTTGAGATGATCAGGGGTGTCTGCATCTTTGAGATGATCGAGGGCCTTTCGGACACTGCCCTCTTTAAGCAAAAGCTTGCGGGCCTTGTCATAGTCGGGGATGCCGGCCTTTTCCATCAGCATGCGAACGGCGCGGTCGGTGATCTTGTCGTTGATAAGCAGGACGTTGACCATCTGGTTATCTTCTACTCTGCCCAGCTGGATCATCGTGGTGGTGCTGATCATGTCAAAGAGCATCTTTTGGGCGGTGCCACACTTCATCCGCGTGCTGCCGGTGATAAATTCGGGTCCGGTGATGACCTCTACGGGAAAGTCGGCGGAGGCGGCGATGGGCGAGCCGGGGTTGCTGACGATGCAGCCCGTGGGAATGCCGTGCTGGCGGCAGGTTTGAAGGGCCGTCAGCACAAAGGGGGTAGTGCCTGAGGCAGAAATGCCGATGACGATGTCTGCTGTGGTGATGTTCTCGCTTTGGAGCGCTTCCCATCCTGCCTGCCGGTCGTCCTCCATTTCTTCCCGGGCGTCGGCCAGCCGGGGTATTCCACCGGCAAGGATGGTGTTGACCATGCCTTTGGGTATGCCATAGGTAGTGGGCAATTCGATGACGTCGAGAACAGACAGCCTGCCGCCGCTGCCGGCGCCGATATAAAACATCCGGCCACCTGCTCTGAGTTGGTCGACAATAGCGTGAATGAGCCTGCCCACGGCAGGAAGGGCTTTTTCGATGGCTTTGGCTACGGTGGCGTCTTCCTGGTTGATCAGGGTGGTGATGTCTTCGATCGACCGCTTTTCTAAATGCCTGTGCGGTGAAGGCTGTTCGGTAAGAATCGGCATATTCCGAAAATACACAATTTCATGCAAACGGGGACTATTCCTAAATTGCGGCGATGAAAGAAAGAATAATTGGAATTATGGGCGCCATGCCCGAAGAGATCGATAGCATCAGACATTTACTTAGCGAAGAATCCCAGGTAACCATAGGCAGGAGGACCTATTCGGTAGGCAAGCTTAATGGCATCACGGCGGTGGTTGTCTTTTCACGATGGGGGAAGGTCGCTGCTTCCATCACTGTCTCGACCCTGATCCTGGAGTTCAAGATCACCGAGCTGATCTTTACCGGTGTGGCAGGGGCTATCAGCCCCGATCTGCGTATCGGGGACGTCGTCCTGGGCGCGCGTCTGATCCAGCACGATATGGATGCCCGGCCGCTGATGGAGCAGTTTGAGATCCCGCTTTTAGATAAGACCTTTTTTGAATGTGCCAGGGATCGTATTGTTATTGCCGCGGTAGCCATCGGGGAACTTTTGGAAAAGGACCATCTTCAAATGGCTATCGGTTCCGATGAGCTGAAGAAATTCGGTATAAAGAAACCCAGCTTACTTATCGGCGACATTGCCAGCGGAGATAAATTCTTCTCGGACGCGCGTGACAAGGATGATCTGCTGGCCAGGATCCCTTCTATATTGTGTGTGGAAATGGAAGGCGCAGCGGTGGCCCAGGTCTGTTATGAATATGATATTCCCTATACCATTATTCGTACGATCTCGGATACGGCTGATGAAAGATCGCCTATTGATTTCCCTTCTTTTATAAAAGAGATCTCGAGTAAGTATTCTTTGGAGATCGTCAAGAATATTTTTTCTATCGGATAACCAGTAAAACAAAGCCCCGGTAAGCCACCCAGCTAAGCGTAAGTCCCCAGCCAAGCGACAGTAATTTTGTCCTCCGGATATGCTCCAGCAGCATGAGGGCGGCTACGGCCAGAAAGTATCCGGCGGCCACGGAAGAGGGCAAAGGAATAATGGCGCTTATTGCCATCAGGGGCAGCAGCAACAATGCTCCGGCAAGAGAGATCGTCATCATATTCCCGAGGTAGTCCCATCGTTTCGCCGGAGCATAGAGACTGACGATAAGACCCTGAACAAGCACCTGGCCACTGGCAATCAGGTATTCCCTGCAGCTGTTGCCCAAAGGCAGGACCCCGGTCAGTAACCCCGCATAACGGGTAAGGACAAAACCGGCGAACCAAACGGTAAAAAGCAGCCAGAGTATCCTGTAACGTAAGCTGAATGAAGGTTGTATCGTATGGCCAGCGATCTTTGGCGCGGGGATGATGACCTTCCGGTTGTATGAGATAAAGGCATACAGTTTTTGCATCAGCCAGACGAACGGCCGGAAAGAAAACAAGGGTGAAAAGACGGGAAATGAGTGACCAATAACTTTGAACAGGCTTTCAATACCATAATTTACTTCCCCGGTAACCTTATCGACGAGGGCGATCTCATTCGCAGCCCGCTGTTGATCTACCACCGGGCAGGCAAAGGGCGGCATGTCCTGGTAGGGCGTTCGGCCGTCGTTGTCGAGCATTCCGGTCGAGGTGAAAACATGGGTATAAACTTTACACATGGGGCATTCGGAGTCGTAGAGGATGACGTGGTCTTTTAGCGTTTTCATGCTGAAGGTAGTTGAACAGCACAAAGATACTAATCTTTCTGAACTTTCAATAATTTGTGAAAGTTTATTTTGAATGTTTGGGGAGTCAGGCGGTTTTGGAATCTTTGGGATGTTCCGGATCTTTTTGGCTGATCAGCTCAAAGATCTGCGCGGGTGTCAGCGCGGCGTCTATAAAGGGTATATGGTGTTTTTGGGCTTGTTCTTCGAACCACGCGCCCCAGACAACCAGGCCATCCGCATCTACATCCATATCCGGAGTTGGCCGGGAGGGGCTGCGGAGTCGTTGCCACTGCAGACCGGGTTCTATTTTGAGAAAATATACCCTATCAAAAAGATCGAGTAAATTAAATATGTTCCCTGAGCCGCCGAAAATATAGACATCAGAACCCGCGGACGTAAAACTATTCAGAAATTTTGCCAGGGCTTTTTTGCTCCAGAGAAATGCATATTGACCGGTCTTTGCTTCTTCTGCGTTGGCCGGCGCCGCAACTTTTCTGCCGTCTTTATCATACCAGGCCGACAGTCCCGCTATCTGGTCGTCGTCGAAGGCATTGATGCTCCGGGCTTGCAGCGCTTTTGCGACATATGTCTTACCTGATCCGGAAGGTCCAAAGATTAATACTGTCATAGTCTACAAATGAACTGGAAAAGTACAGAAAAATGGACGGAAATTTCCTAGCTTTGGCCCTCCTAAAGAGTTTTTGTAATGTTAACAGTTGAGAAAATAGGCGGCACGTCGATGAGTGCCCTTCAGCAAGTCATCGATAACATCATTTATTTCGGACGTACAGGCGAAAATTTATATAACCGGGTCCTGGTAGTATCAGCATTTTCAGGCGTCACCAACCTCCTGTTGGAAGACAAGAAGACGGGCGCCCCCGGTGTCTATCATCGTATCGTAAAGAGCGAGAATTTCCACGGCCCCTTAAACGATCTGGTTACAAAGTTGAAGTCCATCAATCAGCAGTATGCGGATCTCGGGCTTGATCTGGCAATAGCCGATGTCTTTATCGAGCAGCATGTGGCAAAGGCACAGAAGTATCTCGAGAACCTGGCGAATATCCTGGCTTCGGGTTATGTCAGCCGCGAAGGCATCCTTTCGGCGGCACGCGAGATCCTGGCCTCCATCGGGGAAACGCATTCTGCCTTTAACCTGACGAATATCCTGCAAAAGAAAGGGCTCAACGCCCGGCTGGTCGACCTCGGCGGATTTGATGACCAGCGGCCCTTTACTATCGACGAAAGAATAAAGGATGCTTTCTCGATTATCGACCTCAATAGCTGTATCTGTATCGTCACGGGTTATGCCAAGGGCACGGAAGGCATCATGCGGGAATTTGACCGCGGCTATTCCGAAGTGACCTTTAGCAAGATCGCTGAGATCTTAAAACCACAGGAAGCCATCATCCACAAGGAATACCATCTTTCTACGGCCGATCCGGCACTGGTTGGGGTCGAGAATGTGCAGCCCGTCGGTTATACAAACTATGACATCGCCGACCAGCTGGCGGACGTGGGCATGGAAGCGATTCATCCCAAGGCTTCAAAACCGCTTGAGATCAACGGCATCAATCTGCGTATAAAGAACACCTTCGAACCGGCGCATCCCGGTACGCTGATCACGCGGGAATATGTATCCGAAGCCAAACGCGTGGAGGTGATAACGGGGATAAACAAGCTGATCCTGATCGACGTGTATGATCCGTTGATGGTTGGCAATGTCGGCAGTGACTTCCAGATCATGCAGCTATTTTATCAGCATCATATCAGTTATACGTTCAAGACGACCAGCGCCAACAGCATCACTATTGCTATCTGGGAGTCGGATTTTAAACAACAGCTGATAGACGACCTTCAATCGGCGTTTGAAAAGGTCAGCGTGGAGCCGGTGGCGATGGTCTGTCTGCTGGGCACCAATATGGATCAGCCCGGACTGCTGGCAAAATGCGCCGGAGCGCTGGCGGATAATAATATCAATATCATCAGCGCGGGGTTTGCGTTGAGGAAAGTAAATTTCCAGTTCCTGATCGCCAGGGAAGATTTTAAGACGGCGATCGTTGCGCTGAATAAGGCGATGGTTTAATAAATTGTCGCAAACAACCTTTTGATTGTCGGAGGTACGCCTTTTTCGGTGAACGATTTGTACTTAGTTTTGTCAAACTAAAATAATCAATCATGCGAAAGATCATCTCCTTCATGCACGTATCACTCGATGGATTTACAGCTGGCCCCAACGGCGAAATGGATTGGATGAAAGTCGACCAGGAGCTGTTCGATTTTGCCTCCCAGGCGACTGAGATGTCGGACCTCGCCATCTATGGCCGGGTGACCTATCAAATGATGGATGGCTACTGGCCTACAGCCGGCGATAAACCCACCGCATCAAAACACACCAAAGAACATTCGGCCTGGTATAACAAAGTCGAAAAGATCGTGCTCTCAAAAACATGGGCGGGTAAAAGCATACCGGGGACGACGATAATCGGTGACGACTTCGCTTCGCAGATCAGATCCGTTAAAGAGAAACCCGGGAAACACATCGTTATATTTGGCAGTCCGGCAGCCGTTCGTTCAATGATAAAAGAAGACCTGGTCGATGAGTTCTGGTTAATGGTCAACCCGATACTAATGGGAAAGGGCATACCGATGTTTCCCGATCTGGAACAGCGCAAGCCATTGGAACTGCAGGAGGAAAAACGGCTTAAGAGCGGGGTGGTGATGCTAAAATTTAGCCGTGCATAGTCCATAGCTTTCGCCTTGCGCGAGGCGTCGCCAGGCGTAAAAATGATACAAATCGACTAAAATTTGATCGGGAGGTCACAGCGGTCTACACAATTTTGACCGACCTTTTGGCCATTTTAAACGATTAAATATTGTTGATGAAACAGCTCTTTCAAAAAATTGCCACTCCCCCTGCTGCCGGTCTGCTGGGATTTGGCTTTCTGACAATGACGATTGTATCCCTTCGCGCACAGGTCACCCAAATGCCGGCGTATCCTCTGATCACACACAACACCTATTTCAGCGTCTGGTCGAATACTGATAAGCTAAACGAATCGGTCACCCATCACTGGACGGGGAAAGATCAGTCCCTGCTGGGCATTGTCAAGGTTGATGGCAGCTCCTATCGTTTTATGGGAATGTCCTCACCCGAATACAAGTCGGTCCTTGCGGCGGGTGATGAAGGTGGTTACCCCTCAAAATATATTATGGAGACTCTGCCCGCCGATACCGCAACATCAGGTGCGAATTCCGGCGCAGGTTCGGCAACCCCGGCCTGGGCACAACCCGGTTTTAATGACCAGGGCTGGCAGACAGGCAAAGGGCCTTTTGGCGACCAGCGCGGCAATGCCGGCGTAAGCTGGACGGGGAAGGACATCTGGATCAGGCGGCGGTTTTCGGTCAGCGCTGTCCCTTCTGGCAGGCTCCTTTTGAAACTTTTCCATGATGATGACGCAGAGGTCTTCCTCAACGGACAGCGCATCACCCGTCAGCGTGGCGCCAACAACGACTATGAGATGATCGTCCTATCCGATGCCGTCAAAGCAAAGCTGCAGGTCGGAGAGAATGTCCTGGCGATGCATTGTAAGAATACCGGCGGCGGCAGCTGGATAGATGCAGGTCTGTCGGAAGAGATCATTCAAAAAGATCAGGCGGGAATATCGCCGGCTGAACAAACTTCCGTGAACGTATCAGCGACACAAACGACCTATACCTTTAAATGCGGAGCCGTCGATCTTCAGGTCCGGTTTACCTCCCCTTTGATCATGACGGATCTGAACCTGTTCTCTGTTCCGATCTCCTATATCAGCTACGAAGTCCGGGCCACAGACGGCGGAAAGCATAAAGTGGAGCTTACGCAAAGCGTATCGACCAACCTGGCGGTCAATCAGCCTTATCAGCCGGTAAAGATCGTGGCGTATTCGAAGGGTGATCTGTCTATCTTAAAGGCCGGCACGGTCGAGCAGCCGGTCCTGCAAAAGAAAGGCGATAACCTGCGGATAGACTGGGGGTATCTATATGTGGCAGCGCCGGGTGCAAAACAATCTGTTACGGCCGATGTGGGTAAGTCCTCCTTTCTGAACACCGTATTATCGTTTGGTGAGGTCGGTCCGGTGAGGCAGAATAAGTTTATTATGGTCGGCTATGATGACATCTATTCCATCCAATACTTTGGTGCGAATCTCCGGCCCTGGTGGCGCAATACCCCGGGAGTAACCATGGACAGGCTGCTGACCGACGCGCGGAACCACTATGGCGCCACGATCTCCAAATGTGACGATCTGGATAAGAAGATCTATTCAGATGCCGCCCAAGCCGGTGGTGAGACCTATGCGAAGCTCTGTGTCATGGCTTATCGTCAAAGCATAGCCGCACACCAGCTGGTGAAAAGCCCGCAGGGGGATCTGTTGTTCCTTTCAAAAGAAAATTTCAGCAATGGATCGATCAATACGGTGGATATCACCTATCCTTCCGCACCATTGTATCTCCTGTACAACCCGGAGTTGTTAAAAGGGATGCTCAACGGTATCTTTTATTACAGCGAGAGCGGCAAATGGACCAAACCCTTTCCGGCGCACGATCTCGGCACTTACCCGCTTGCCAATGGACAGACCTATGGCGAAGATATGCCGGTAGAGGAAGGAGGCAATGTGATCATTACGACCGGAGCCATCGTACGGATGCAGAACGATGCTGCCTATGCCCGTCTGCACTGGAAGACGCTGACGACCTGGGTGAATTATCTTTCCGAGGCCGGTTTTGATCCGGGCAACCAGCTTTGTACGGACGACTTTGCGGGGCATCTCGCGCACAACGCGAATTTGTCGGTGAAGGCGATAGTGGCGATCGGCGTTTATGCGCAGATGGCTAAAAAGCTCGGTGAAAATGCGACGGCGGAGAAATATTCGGCGATGGCGGCTGAGATGGCTGCCAAATGGGTGGAGAAGGACAATGCCGGGGACCACTATGCGCTGGTCTTTGATAACAAGGATACCTGGAGCCAAAAATACAATATGGTCTGGGATAAGGTACTGCACCTGGGGCTGTTCCCGCAAAAAGTTTATGACACCGAGATCAGCTACTATCTCACCCGGCAACAGCGTTTTGGCTTGCCCTTGGATAGCCGCAAGACTTACACGAAGTCCGACTGGATATTATGGACGGCGGCTATGGCCGACAAGCCTTCTGATTTTCAGCAATTGATCGATCCGGTCTACAAGTATGCGACAGAGACGCCGACGCGTGTGCCGCTGAGTGACTGGCATGAGACGACGAATGGGAAGATGGTTGGGTTCCAGGCACGGAGCGTGATCGGAGGGTATTGGATGAAGGTGGTGAGGGAGAAGTTGAAATAATAACTGATAAAAAAAACCCTCGCTGTCGGCGAGGGTTTTTTGTTTAATGTACCTTGATACTTCGTTGTTCTTCCGTTTGATTAACATTTCTGATCACCACTTCCACTCTTCTGTTGCACTGTCTTCCGGCTTCCGTTTTATTATCACAGATGGGATTGTCCTTGCCGAAACCGCGGGCGATGATCCTTGACTTGTCGACACCTCCTTTTATCAGCGCATTGGCGACTGCCTGGGCTCTGGCTTTGGAAAGGCGTTTGTTCACTGCCACGCTGCCCCTGCTGTCGGTATACCCGTCGACATAGAAGGTAGAATTGGGCAGTTCATCGTTCATGACCTTTGCGGCATTGGTCAGAATGGTATCCGATTCATGCCTTATCGTAGACTTGCCATAATCAAAAAGAATATTCTTGAAAGAAGCCGTTATCTGCAGGACGACTTTCTGGATGGGGCAACCTCTGGTAGAAGCGGGGCCGGGCTCGTTGGGACAAAGGTCCTTATCGTCGGGTATGCCATCACCGTCCGTATCGGGGACCGGGCAGCCCTGATATTGTGCAACACCCGCAACAGTGGGGCATTTGTCGTCCTTGTCGGGAATTCCGTCCCCATCCGTGTCGGGACAGCCGTTGAACTTCTTCAGGCCAGCGACCGTTTTACAGGAATCTTCTTCATCGTTGACGCCATCGCCGTCGGTATCGGGGATCGGGCATCCGTTGTAGCGTTTCAGACCAGCGACCGTTTTGCAGGAATCCTCTTCGTCGTTGATGCCATCGCCGTCAGTATCGGGGATCGGGCATCCGTTGTAGCGTTTCAGGCCGGCCACTGTGGGACATTTGTCCACGTCGTCGAATATGCCGTCTTTGTCTGTATCGGGTTTGATCTTTTTCTTGTAAGGCATTCCGAAATGAAAGCCCACGTACAGATCGGCTTGTTTGGAGTCATGCACCAGTGCAGACAGCACACTGCCTGAGCCAATGAAGAACGGGCCAATACGGAAGCCTACTCCTGCATTGAATTTTGTCAGTTGGTTATAATTTAATGGCAGCTCGACACTGAACAGACTGTTTTCCCATCTTGGCGTCAGGCTGTATGAGTTGTAATTATATAGATTCAGGGTGCCGCGGTGGTTCATATTAAACTGCCCCGCTGCATTGACGGCGAACCCCCCGGCTACAAGGTAATCGACGTTTGCCTGTAGGGTCGTAGGCAGGTCGACGTCGTATTTGCTGGCCTGGTCTGTTCCCGTAAAGTATGGGCTTGCATCCAGTATCGCTTTGTATTGATTTATCTGTTTGCCGGCAAACTGACTGAGGAAAAATTGCCCCGTCGGCGGGATATTTACAGCATAAACAGAAGCCTGGTTGCTGCTTCTGTTGAAGGAGATCCTTCCCACATCCAGCAGGGAAACGGCTATACGGAACTTATACTTATTTGCGAACCGGTCGGTTACATACATAGAATAGTCGGCATCAGGCCGGTATTCATATACCAGACCGATGTCTCCGCCTGCGCCATGCCCGTTGAACTTAAAGAAGTCTTTGAATTTATAATCTGCGAAATTGGCATCTGTTGTATTGATGGCCAGATTTCCTGTAGTATTGGTCATATAGGTATTACCGGGTCCATCTACTGTTCCTGCCAGACCGCTGGAAGAAAGATAGGAATCGGCAGTTCCGGCCAGGTATTTCAGGGTAATACCGCCTTTAAAGAAGTTGTGACTTCGTTTATTGGTGAACACCTGTCCCCAGGAAACCCCTATCTCTGTCCAGCCTGTCCCGTGAACAAGCATGTTGGTATTAAAATTGAAGGGGATATTTGCTGTGGTAGTCCCTTTGTCCAGTATGGTTCCGGCAAGATCGCCGTCGATATTTCTGCCATTTGCGAATACACGTGTGCGTGTCGTCAGCGCAATAGATGATTTGGGGCTGAGGCTCAGCATAAAAGAGGGACCCAGGATGTCGGCATAAGAAAGGCTGTTGACGTTCTTGCTGCCCCTTAGTAGCTTCGACTTGAGAGAATCGGCATTAAAAGAACGGGTAATGTCGCTGAAACGCAATCCTCTTGTACTGGTTCCTACGAACCCATTGATCGCGAAGATGTTTACATCCCATTTGAAACGATTGTCGGCAATATAAGCCGGATTGAAGAAGACGCCGTTGACGCCTGTGTAATTGCTGGTACGATAGCCCGGGTAAGTTTGGGCTTGTGTGGCTGCCGTCATGACGAGCAGGCACAGCGCGAGTACGATCTTTCTCATAAGCTGCAATACTTTTAGTTATTGCTACCTACGCAAAAACTTTGCCCCCGCCGGGGTATGGTACTGGGAATGCTTCTGCGAATGCTTTTGGGAATGCTTCTGCGAATGCTTTCGGGAACGCTCCTGCGAATGCTTTTGGGAACGCTCCTGCGAATGCTTCTGGGAACGCTCCTGCGAATGCTTTTTGGGAATGCTTCTGCGAATGCTTTTGGGGTATGCGCTGGTTACTTCATAAATTTCCGCACAAAAAAGTCGGCGGCTGCGCCATACACGGTGACGGCGTTGTCAAAATGCATCCAGTGGTGGGTGTCGTCCACGATCATCAATGTCTCGTAGGGGACACCCTTCTTTTCGAGGCGATTGATCAGGTCCACGCTTTGATTGAAGCGTACGTTCCGGTCATCGTCCCCCTGGATGATCAGCACGGGTGACTTCCAGGTAGTAATGGACGAAACGGGGGAGGACAGCCAGGCTGTTCTTTGCGCCAGATCGAAATCGGGAGCTTTTTCGTATTTGTCTCTTGCTGCCTGGCTGCTGCTTGCTGTCCAGTCATGAACGCCATGGAAGTCTACGCCGGCTTTGAATAACTTCGAGTCACGGGCAAGGGCCAGCGCTGTCAGGTAACCGCCGTAGGAGCCGCCATAGATGCCGATTTTAGCAGTGTCGACGAAGTGCTGTTTCCTTAGCCATTCGCCTGCTGCCTTTATATCCATGTATTCGGAGGCGCCTGCTGCGCCGCCTTTTGCGGGTTTATGAAACTCGTAACCGTAGCCGATGCCGAGGCGATAATTGACAGCCAGGACTACGAAGCCGAGGCTGGCGAGGTATTGATTGGCGGCGTATGCGTTGGAGTAATAGTCGGAGTAGTTCCAGCCGAGGAGCATTTGACGCGGGGGGCCGCCGTGGACGTAGATGATGGCGGGTTTGCGCGCTGCGGCGGCGGCGGTTGCCGATGTGTTGCCGGTTGCTGCTGCGGCGCCGGTTGCTGATGTGTTGCCCGCGTTGCCCGTTGCTGCTCCCGCGGCGGCTGGTGGCATAAACAGGTCCGCATGAACGATGACGCCGTCAGCGGCTTTGAAGACAACGGCTGTTGGTGTGACCAGCTTGTTTTGCGGGAAGTCGGCGGGGATCCTGTCGGTGCAAAGGATCTTTTTTTCTTTTGCTACCATGACTGTTGGCAATGGGGGCTGCTGTGCGGTCGCGCTTATAAAAGCTATCGTGCTGCCATCGCCGGTCATCGTGGGTGTCCATTCAAGACCTGCACCGGGGGTAAGCACCTGCATGTCGGCTTTGTCGACACTGACCATACAGGCATGTCTTCTTTCAATATCATGGGTGTCCGGTCCGGCGTTGGCGCTGAACAGGAGGTGTCGTTTGTCGGGACTGAGCACGATATGTTCGCACATGAAATTACCGGGATTAAGCAGCGTTGGTTTGGGCAGCGGGGTACCGGAGCCTCCGGGCTGAGCGGCGCCGGAGCCTCCGGCATCGATGGAATACAAATGCGGCCATCCATCCTGGTAAGACAGGAAGACGATGTGGTTGTTGGCGGCCCAATGCAGATTGGCTTCTCCATGTGTGGAAGGAAATGATCCGCGCAGAGTCGCCGGGGCTTTCCACAAAAGCCGGGGTTCGGCGGCGGCTCCGGCGCCAGTTGCGGCGCCAGTTGCGGCGCCGGCTGCGGCGCCTGCTCCTGCTGTGTCCGCAATATAAATGCTCCAGGGCTGGCGTTTGTTTACCAGCAGCGAATCAGGGGCGCCGCCTGAACCCGGTCTTCTGACAAAGACGATCTGGCGTCCATCGGCAGACCACTGAGGGGTCTCGTCCCTGCTAAAAGAAGGCGCGATCCACTTCAGATAAGCTGTCCCTTTTGTAAACACGCCGATGACGGAGTGGTCTGTCCGGTTGGTGACGAACAACAGAGACCTGCCATCCGGCGACCATTGTAAGCCGCCGACCTTGCCCCGCGTAGTGAATAAGTTCTTTGCCGGGGCCGAGCCGTCTATTGGCGCGGACCAGGCCTGGCCGTTCTTTATAAATGCGACCTCTTTGCTGTCGGGAGAGATGACAGGTCCGTCTCCTTCCGAAAGATATTTGACAGGTCCGCCGGCAAAGGGGATACTGGCAATCTGTACTTTGAATGGCTGTGTTTCAAAATCGGGATTGACGGGCTCATCGCTCTCCCAGTTGGCGCCGTGGTCACCGCCACGAACAAACACGACCCACTGGCCGTTGTCAGATGTGGACAGGCTGGATATTTCCTGACCGTCATCGGTTGAGAAAGCGGTCAGCATCCGCGGTATAAAGTTTGGTCCTGATGCTGCATAGACATTACGACGGCCTTCTTCATCCATGGCCCATGTGAGGGTTGCGCCGGTGGAGGAGGCGTTGAGCTCGGTTGGGAAAGGATATTTTTTGAAGGGGCGGAAGGGTTGGGTCAGAGTCTTTGCCTGTTGCGACTGAGCTTGTTGCAGCGGGGCTTGTTGCGGCTGGGCTTGTTGCGGCTGGGCTTGTTGCAGCGGGGCTTGCTGCGGCTGAGCCTGTGGTCTGGCAAAAAGGGGGAATGCGAGCAGCAGAAGCAGTACTTTTCTCATGGTTGGTCTTTTGGTGCGATAATTTAATAAATTTATACCATGATCATGCAGGAATTCCCGGATATTTCCTGGCTAAAAAACCAGATCGACCAGGGCTTTAGCAACAAGCTCGGCTGGGGTAACCAGCACCTGGATGCGGAGGGATTTCCGAGTGTCATTATACATGCTCAAAGTAAAGGTTGTTTCCGGCCTGATATAAAAGGCCCTATTTCCCTCTTTTTGAATATACGGGGTAAGAGCCGTTGCATTGTGGATGGAGAGACGCGGGTTGTCGGGGAGGAGACTTTTTTTATCAGTAACCGATCGCAGTCTTATACGCTGCAGATAGAGACGGCGGAGACCTTTAATATTCATTTCGGGGAACACTTTGCGGAGTCGGTATTAAACGCTTTGCTAACACCGGCCGATGGCATATTGGATGAAGGGAATAACCAGGGGACGAGTTATTTTTCTTTTTATAACCAATTGTATCGGAGGGATGAACACTTTAATGAAGTTATCAGACGGATCCTGCTGGCTTATCGTGAATATGGATTTGACAAACTGCTTTTTGAACAGCAGCTGGCGCACTTGTTGGGTTATCTGCTGCAACAACAAAGAGCGGTGAGGGCAACCGTGAATAAGCTGCCTCCTGTGCGGCAGGGTACGCGGATCGAGTTGTATCGGCGGCTGTCGCGTTCGATCGACTATATTCATGCCAATGTCGGAGAAAAAATAGAGCTGCAGGATCTTTCAGCGGCTTCGCTGTTGTCTAAATATCATTTTCTGCGTTTGTTCAAGCTGGCTTACGGGCTTTCTCCTTACCAATATATACAGGATCTGCGTATTGAAAAGGCGAGGGGTATGTTGTCAAAAACCATGCTTCCGGTGGCTGAGTTGGCTTATTCGCTTGGATTTGATAATCCGCAGTCGTTTAGCCGGCTTTTCTTCCAGCGTCTTGGTCTTTATCCGTCGCATTACCGGGAACAGACAAAGTAGTCCGGGGCACCCTGCCCGCCGCAAAATAGCAACTTTGGTTATCGGGCTGCCCGGGCGACCCCTCATCTTTGCTTTATAAAAATCGCTATATGTCGTCTACCTTATTACGTAATAGCTTCATCGTTGTGTTTTTCTGGGCCGCCCTGCTTACCGTTCTTGGCCTGTCTGGTTTTTTTGCCGACTTTTCTCATCTTCCTCCGAGGGTCGGTTTGGCGGTTTTGATCCCACTGCCGATAGTCCTGATCGTAGCCTTCTCCAGGACTGGTACGGAGTGGTTACGGCAAATCCCGCCGCAGCGGCTGGTCTATTGGCAATCCTTTCGGATCCTGGTGGAAATTATGCTGTGGGTGAATTATATGCGGGGACTGATCCCGGTACAAATGAGCTTTGAGGGGAGAAACTTTGATGTGTTGTCGGGCCTGTTAGCCATTCCTGTTGGCTATTTTTGTTTTGTCCGGAAAAGCTGGCCGCGGCAGATCGTAGTGATCTATAATATTCTGGGCCTGAGCTTACTCCTCAATATCCTCGTCATCTCTGTATTGAGCATGCCGACGCCGCTTCGGTACTTTCACAATGAACCGGCCAATACCCTGCTGGGGCATTTTCCCTATATATTCTTGCCGGGGTTGCTGGTGCCGCTGGCCTATTCGCTGCATATTTTGTCTTTGAGGCAGTATTTCCTACGTGTTCCGTTAGTGAATAAATAGCGTTCGGTGGCGCATCTGAAGAGTCGTAGAGGATGAAGAAGGGGAGTTTAAGGGTGGGGAATAAAAAGTATTTTTTGCAACTAAGGATTTTAGTATTTTTGATGTGACTTTGTTTCTTCCTTTGAGTTCGTCTTTGGTAATAGGTGCCAAATGATTTTGCCTAAAGAAATTCAGGTAAACAACTTATCTAAACGTCTTAAATTTAGAGATCATGGAAGAAACAGGAAATATTATCTTTTATCAGGATGGAACAGATAATGCTCAAATCGAAGTAAAGCTGGAAGATGAAACTGTTTGGTTGACGCAAAATCAAATTGTTGAATTATTCCAGTCCAGCAAAGCAAATATCAGCGAGCACATCAAACATATCTTTAAGTCAGGGGAATTACCAGCAGATTCAACTGTTCGGAAATTCCGAACAGTTCGCCAAGAAGGTAATAGGCTGATTAATAGAGATTTGGAACATTATAACCTCGACCTGATCATATCGATTGGATATAGGGTCAATTCTATAAGAGGCACCCAATTCCGCATTTGGGCCAATAAAATCCTAAAGGATTATCTTACAAAAGGATATGCCATCGATCAAAAACGCCTTACAGAGCAATCCCGCCAGTTTGACGAGCTAAAGCAAACCGTAAAACTTCTGGGCAATGTGATCGAAAGCAAGCCGCTGAACTCGGACGAGGCCACGGGACTATTAAAAGTGGTCACCGATTATGCCTATGCTCTTGACGTTCTGGACCGATATGACCACCAGATCCTGGAAATCGAGGCTACCTCGAAAAGCGAACTTTTCCAGATCACTTACTCAGCGGCTAAAGAGGCCATCACAGGGCTAAAGGATAAGTTTGGAGGCAGCAGCCTTTTTGGCAACGAAAAGGACCAATCCTTTCGAGGATCGCTGGCGGCTATCTATCAGACCTTTGGTAGTAAGGACTTATATCCGAGCGTGGAGGAAAAAGCAGCCAACCTGTTATATTTTGTTATCAAGAATCATTCATTCTCGGACGGGAATAAGCGGATCGCGGCCTTTCTCTTTGTATGGTTCCTGGAAAAGAACGGCATTTTGTACCGTCCCGACGGAAGCAAAAAGATTGCGGATAACGCTCTTGTTGCACTGACACTGATGATCGCGGAAAGCAAACCGGAGGAAAAGGACATGATGATAAAGGTGGTGGTAAACCTGATCAATCTTAAGAATTGACAGGTCCGTTATCGCCGGCCTTACTGTTTTTGATCGGTTGTAGATAAGTGTCACCACCTCTCCAGCCCTAGCAATTTTTTCCCTAATAGCGTGAGCTCGGCGACGGGATTTTGTTTTTCTCTTTTCAGCGGATCGCCGGGAAAGGCATAACCCTCCATGGCATCCCGGTTCTGCCAGCTGCTGATGCGCCATTGCTTTAATTCTTCGTTGTCTTCCTGCGCGGGCATCATAGAGATATACTGTGCTATACGGACCTTGCTGCCGCTGGTGTTGGGTCGGATGCCATGAGGCTGAAGGCTGTTGAAGATCAAAAGGTCTCCGGCCTCCAGCTTTACCTTGATGAGGTCGAAACCGGTGGTGTCGGGCTTGTAGTGATCCCTGTCTTCCGGCTGTGTCAGCTTCCAGGTCTCATAGGTCCGGAACAGCTCGGGGATACATTGGAAGCCGCCCATGTCCGGGTCCGTCTGATCGGCGAGGGCCAGTACGCCCTGGACGTTCTGGGGTTTTGTTTCGGGATCATAATCCCAGTGGATAAAACCTTTGTATTCGAAGCCGGGGCGCAGGGGGAAATTCAGATTCGCTCTATCAATGGTCGCCCAGAGTCTTTCGGTACCCCAGATGTCGGCAAATGCCTGATGAATTTTTGGATACTGACGGTTATCCCACATATACTGCTGGTTATAGATCTCCACCATGCCCGTATTGTTCAGCTCTTTCATCTGCATGACGGCATTGGGTTTTTTGTACCAGGTCTCTACGTCATCGGGGTCCTTGCCTTCGTACTCCCAGAGATAGCCGGCGAGTTTTTTCACCTGTTCTTTTGGGACGGCGTTTTTAATGGTCACATAACCGTTGGTGATCCAGAAATTCCAGTCTTCCTCTGTGAGTATGCGAAGGGGCTCTCCGTTGCTGCGGTCGTTGAGTGCGAGCTGGCTTGACTTTGCGGTGGACGGGTTGCCGGGTATTTCTTTATGGGGGTTGGCGGGTGGTTGCGCGGCCATCGTCTGCGGTTGGGCTGCTGTTGCCTGCGACTGTGTGGCCATGGTTTGTGTTTGCATAAATTCTGATTTAATGATATAAAGGTAAACCAGCCTTCGTGCGGCCCTGTTCTGCTCATTACCCACTATTTGCTCTGTATTGACATTTTTTGTATATTCAGGTATACTTATAGGGCAATAGGGTATGAATACGATACAGCTCGAAACAATAGATTTCAAACCGGGTAAATCCTTTAAGCTCTTCTCTCCGCGGTTGAGGAACACCTTTTTATGGCATTATCATCCTGAGTTCGAACTGGTTTATGTGGAGGCGGATGCCGGTATCCGGCATGTCGGAACACATATTTCGACCTATACCCGAAGCGACCTCGTCTTTATCGGGAGCAACCTGCCGCATCTCAACTTCGACTATCGGTTGAGGAGCGACTATCACCAGATCGTCATCCAGCTGCGGTGTGACTTTATGGGTACGGCGCTGGGCCTGACCCCTGAGTTTGCCGGCATCGCAAAACTATTCAGGACGGCGGAATATGGCATCGCCTTTGATGGCGGGACGAAGCTGGAAGCGGCACGGCGACTGCGACAGCTGGAGGGTTTATCATCGCTGGAGCAGCTGCTACAGCTGATAGACATTTTCCGGATCCTGGCTGACTCAGATGAAAAGACGATCCTGAATAAAGATCTCAGCAGCCACAACTTTATCCTGAAAGACAAGATCAGGATGGGCGCCATTTATGAATATATCGATGCCGAATATCATCGCGAGCCCGATGTCAATATAGTAGCCCGGAAAGTCAACCTCACCACGCCCGCCTTTTGCCGGTATTTCCGGCGGCAGACGAATATGACCTTTACGGAGTTTGTCAATCAATACCGGATCGAACGGGCAAAGAACCTGCTGATGCAGAATAACAATGTGAGCGAAACATGCTATGCCGTGGGGATCGATAGCCTGTCCTATTTTAATAAACTGTTTAAGGAAATTGCCGGGGAGAATCCATCTGATTTTCGACGGCGGTGGAGCTGAAACCCTTAACTTGCGAGGGTATGAAAAAGAAAAATGTCCTCTTAGCCATTGCTTTTTTAAGTGTGTCAATCCTACTGGTTTCCTGGGGCGTCACGGGCCACCGTACGGTCGGGAAAATTGCAGAAAACCATCTGACCGCCAATGCAAAAACTGCCGTTCACGATCTGTTGGGTGCAGAGACGCTGGCCGATGTCAGCACCTGGGCCGATGAGGTCCGCAACGAGCCGGCGTATAAGATGACCGGGTCCTGGCACTATATCAATCTTCCCCTGGGTCTGAGCTATTCCGACTTCCAGAAAAAAGTGGAAGGGATGAGCGAAGCCAATGTCTATAGCGCCCTTCGCCAGCAGGAGCAGATCCTGACGGATAAGTCTACAACCCGTGAACAAAAGATAGTCGCCTTAAAGTTCGTCGTGCATTTTGTGGGCGACTTACACCAGCCGATGCATGTGAGCCGCGCCGAAGACAAGGGGGGCAATTCCATCCAGCTTAACTATAATGGACGGGGGACCAACCTGCATAGCGTTTGGGACAGCAAGCTGATAGAACATGAAGGCGGGGACTATCAGCAGCTCGCAGCGAAATATGATCATCCCAGCGCTGCAGAGATCAAACAGTGGCAGAGTGACCCGATGATAAAATGGATCTGGGAGAGCTATACGATCAGCTCTAAATTATATGCCGAGGTTGACGCGATGAAAAGCCGGAGCATCGATGACAGTTATTATACTGCTCATATTGGCATCGTTCATGAAAGGCTGGAACAGGCCGGGGTCCGCCTGGCAGGAGTGTTAAATACATTGTTTAAGGATGGGGTGACCGCGAGTGCGGCTTCCACTGGCGTCGGTACGACGTCCGCTTCGAAGGCTGCTGCAACGGCCGAACCGACCGGACCGGCGAAGCCAATAGATATCAAAGACGCGGCCAATCATATCGACGAGTATGCAAAAGTCTGTGCTGTCGTATATGGATACAAGGCGCTTGACGGTCTGACATTGGTGAACCTGGGTGCGTCCTACCCCGACCAGCTGATGACAGTAGTGCTAAAAGGTGCTGCAAAAGACCTTGCTGCAAGCATCGATGGCAAGACGGTCTGTGTTACGGGCAAGATCATCTCCTATAAAGGTAAGCCCGAGATCATCGTCACCGATCCGGCTATGCTGACGAAATAAGGTTTCCCTGACGGATCCGGTCAAAACACCAAAAGGCCGTTCTTTTCGAACGGCCCCTGGCCTGGTTTGTCGAACCAAGACAAACTATCACTGTGAAACCCCTATGTATCCCCCCGGATACATACAGAGAAGTAATTCAATTTGATCGCGGTATAAAATTATTTGTAAATAACTGTATTATTGACGCCAATCGTCTTTCGGTCGGGATGGGCTAATCTTCGGCGTGTAAAAGCAGATAAACGGTAGTGAGGGCCTGTTTATGCCAATCTGGAAAATCTTTCCCGGATCAGCCCGGTATAAGCTGTTTTGAAGTCAGTGTCCATAAAACTGGAATCGATAAATGATATCCATTTATCTTTTGCCTTGTTCATTTTGTTGAAAATATTCTCCTGTTGTTTTGGGTCGAGTCTTGATGCGGTAAAACAGCCAGCCGGCTGTTATGTCGTACATTTTTATTTCAGCTCTTCTCATCGGATGCTGTTTTACGTTGAGTGGGGACAGCCCCAACTTCGTAGCCAAATAATTGTAACACCTGGTTTACCTTATCCAAACGCAGGGATTCTTTGCCTTGTTCCAGTTCCCGAACAAAGCGTAGCCCTACACCGGCCTTTTCTGCCAGGTCGGGCTGGTTTAGTTTGGCAGCTTTTCGTTTGGTTTTGATAAATTTGTTTAACTCCATTTTATACCTTTAAGGGTATAAATATATGAAAAATGGGCTGAATTATACCATAAAGGGTATAAAAATGGTGCGTTGGATGAAAATATACCTGAAAGGGTATAAAATAATTAAAATTGGGATATATTATACCTTATTGGGTATAAATTTGGTATGGCATGGTGGGTGAATCAGGGATTAAACGGTTTCCCGTGTTTATTGAGCTCGATCTGGATGCCTTTGTGGACGTCGGATAAATAAATGATGGGTGCGCTGCCATTCGATGCAGCAGCCGCAGCTGGGACAGCGCCGTTTGCGCTTCTCTCCACTGCCTTCAAAGAAGCATAATGAACGACGTTGATGATACTGCCGCCGGCCAGCTCATATTTTTTTACCGCGTCGGGGATATCGACAGCGCCTTTTGCCGCGCCGGTCGTTGCTGTCCCGGCTGCAAACGTCGCACCCGCGGGGAATGACTTTTCCCAGATCAGCTTCCGCTCCGCCGCCTCGGGGAAGGGGAAGCGCAAAATCGCATTGAAGCGTCTTACAAAGGCCTCGTCAATATTATTCTTCATATTGGTGGCGAGGATGATCAGGCCATTGAAATCCTCGATGCGTTGCAGGAGATAAGACACTTCCTGGTTGGCATATTTGTCGTGGGCATCACGAACGCTGGTACGTTTGCCAAACAAGGCATCGGCTTCATCAAAGAAGAGGATCCAGCCCTTGTCTTCGGCACGGGCGAAAAGCAGTTCGAGGTTCTTTTCTGTCTCCCCGATATACTTTGAGACGACCATCGAGAGGTCGACCCGATATACGTCTTTGCCCATCTCGTTACCCAGCAGCGCGGCGGTCAGGGTCTTACCCGTGCCCGGCGGACCATAGAACAAGGCGCGATAACCTTTCTTCAGTCTGTCGCCCATTCCCCATTTGTCGATCAGCTGGTCATTGTATTTCAGCCAGTTGACGACCTCATCTATCTGCGATTGCAACTCATCGTTGATGACCAGCGAGCTCCAGTTTCTTTTCTCTTTGATAAGCCGGGCCGGGAAGCTGCTGTTGAAATGTGGCGGTGCGGGGCGGCCGGTGAGAAAGGTGTCGATATAATCCTGGGACATGATGATCCTTCCGCTCATCAGCGGTTCGCCATAAGGAACATCTTCCAGCCATAGGATCTTTTTTTGTCCAAAGAGATGTTCGACACCAAACAGTGCCTGCGTGTTCTGTCGCTGCTGGCGATCTTCGCCTCCCAGCAGGAAAAGAGCGGTCTCGCCGGTAGGCAGGAAGCTTCGCGAATTTTTGCCGCGTACGCCGCCCAGCTTCGGGAAGTTGCCGGAGCCGGGGATCTTGCTTTCTATGGTCTGGTCGAAAAGGTCGGGCTGAAAATGGGGTACGAGGCCGATGAGCAGGAGGGTGGCTTCAATTGCATTGAGCTTGTTGGCCGCGACAAATTGCGCCAGGGGCAGCTGCCATTCGCTCAGCGCGGGGATGGCCGGGAGACTTTGGTCCGAGCCGGAGGAACCAGAGGATCTGGAGGCACTGGAGTCGGAGGAACCCGAGAAGCCCGACGATCTGGAGGTACTGGAGCCGCCAGAGGAACCAGGAGCGCTGGGGTCGCCGGCGGATGCCGCGGACGAGTAGGCGGCTGCGCCGGAAGCGTTAGGGAAATACTGATCGAGGCGGCTGCGGATCAGCTGCTGAAGGAAATGAAATTCGGGGAGGATCGTTGCCATAACTTAAGAAGGTGTTTGTTTGTCGATAACATTGGGCTTCAT
The DNA here is from genome assembly GCA_036499285.1 of Puia sp. GTDB lineage: Bacteria > Bacteroidota > Bacteroidia > Chitinophagales > Chitinophagaceae > Puia. Next base: position 187,191 of record DASYEB010000032.1, read on the forward strand.
ACCGGGTTCACAGCAACTCCAGTGATACGTCAGTTCGTGAGGTATAGACTTGGAGATATTGCCACCAAGGTTTGGATCGCTGGTACTGGAAAGGAGTATGCCCGCGGCGGTGTGAGGATTTTTGCGCACCATATGGCCGGGCATTTCTTCGGGGCTCACATTGTCGTGATAGGTGGCGGCAGCTGAAAAGATGGCCACCCCGATGGTGTGAGCTGTATGATCGCGCGTCTCGGCGCTGAAGTGGAAGCCGTCGGCGTTTTCGGGTGCGATCCCGGTAGAATCAGGCATTACCTGCCAGGCCTCGAAGTAGTGCAGAGGACTTTTGAATTTTAGCGGGACCGGATACCCGTGACAGTCGATTGCCATATAAGTAATGGTCACCTCCTGCACAATAAAACCTCCTTTTGGGGACGAGTTATGCGAGAGGTCCCAGTTGATCCCAAAGGTCAGGTCGCTGCAGCCTTCGTTGTTGACGTAAGAAGGTTTGGCAGAGAGCTGCGGGATGACGGGGACAGGGGGCTCCTGTTTGGGCGCGGACTTCGCAAGGGGGGTTTGATGAGGTTCCTGATGAGGCGCTTGATGAGGTTCCTGACGAGGTGCCTGATGAGGCGCCTGACGGTCCGGCGCACCGGCGCGGGGTGTAAAAAAGGGTGTCTGTTCTTTTTCCGGCTGTACACCGCCGTGAGCACAGGACTTGCTGCTTCGATAACTTTTGCTTCTGAACATGCTAAAAAACTTTATTGATGAAAGGCTCCTTAGACGGCTCGGGTTTGGGCGCGGAGGCATGCCCATGATGAGGTTTGGTCTGGATGCCGGGGGAGGCGCCCTGCTGGACGACGTGGGTCAGCTCGTGTGCAAGGAGGTGTTTACCCGTGGAGCTTTCAGGATTGAACTTGCCGGTATTAAAATAAATATCGCTGCCCTGTGTGAAGGCTTGCGCACCCAGATCCCGGCTCATGTTTACGGAATCTGCATCGGTGTGGATGTTAACGTTGCTGAAGTCATGTCCAAAGGATGACTGCATTTCGGCAAGTGTAGTGGAGGGGAGAGGGGAACCCTTGCCGCGACTGCTATCGATGCGGCTGGACACGGAGTCCGGGGCCGTCCGGGCGGATTGATCGGGTTTGCGCTGAACCATAGAAGAATGGTCCTCTTCCTCGCAATGCGCGCATTTTAGCTGTACTTCCGGTTTTTCGCGAAGCTCGCGATCACGCAGCATCCGCTGATCGTTGGTGGCAAAGTTCTCGTCTTCCAACGGGGTGGCAAGACGCTGGATGCTGCCGGTCTCCTGCCGCTGAATGGCGCTGATGTCCTGTCGTTGGATGCCACTGATCTCCTGCCGCTGAATGCCACTGATCTCCTGCCGCTGGATCGCGGGCTCATCCTCCATGGACTTCCTGCTGACTACTTTATCGGCGACGCTGTCGGCTTCCTTTTCAAAATGGTCCCCCGCCTGCCCGATAGTGAGCTTGGGCTGGAAAAAGGCCTCTTCTTTTTTCTGCGCAAAAAATGGTTCCTGGTCCTGCGCCTGTTCCTGCGCCTGGTCCTGCACCTGTTCCTGGCCCTGTGCTGAAGGACCGGAGAAGCCCGGTTTACTGCTGCGGTAACTGCTGCTCTTGAACATGACTAATAATTTTTTTTCAGTTTATACACCTGCACTTTCAGACCCAGGTCGAACACGAGTTCCGAATAGTTGTGACCTGTAAAATTCTCTATTAGCTTCATCAGACGATTGCTTCCATTGTCCATATCGCGTTCGTATCCTGTCGGTTTTCCCGATTCATAAACAAGCTTGCCGCCTGCTGTCTTACTCACCCTGATCCGTTTGCCTTTACTAAAGATCGAATACGTATAGGTCGCCGAGACACTATCGCTTAAGACGCCGATGATGTCCCCTTTTTCGGAAAGGGTCATAAGGGCTCTATCAACCCCCGTCAGCTTATCCTCTCCTTCGAAGGAAAGGGAAAAGGGAATGTTATGCCCTATCACGATCAGGAAGTCGTCCGTCCTGGCCATTCCAACGTCATTGAACTCGTGGGATATGGCTTCTTCCATGGTGGTGGTCGATGTGCCATCGGGATCGTTCAGCTTTAGCATGTCCCTTATCGTATCGTCCTGTACCGACCTGCCGTTTCTAAATAATATGCCGCCAAATGAAAAACCCATGTGTTGCTCTTTTTTATTGTATTAATCCGCCTGGCCGGTCTTCGATGACCTCGCCTGCTTTGAAGTTAGGCATTTTTGGACCTCCGAATGCCTCTTCGGCATGTGCACCGCGAGGCTTGAGAGAAGAGAGTTCCCCATTTTTCAAACGGGGATAGGCGACATCCTGTGTCCCTTCTTCCAGCGGTGTCTCTCCCCCTGACTTGAACTCCCTGTATCCGGCAACCTCACCGCTGCCCCTGTACTTTAATACTGCATCGAGAATGGTAGTGGCTACCACTTTGCCGTTGCCGTCCAAAATATCGATGGTCACTTCCCTGACCACATCATAACCCTGATTCGTATAAGCCTCGACTTTGGCTGCCGCCCACAGCTCGCCGATGATATTATATTTTTGAATATCGAGGAGGTCGGTCTGTTCGACGGCATATCTGAGCGTTCCCCATTTGACGGGGTCGACCTCTGTCTTTGCATCATTGAGCAATGACCTGACGATCTTTTTCTTATTGTCGTCAATATAGGCCCTGGCGCTGTCGCCTGGTGTCTCTCCTGCCTGAAGTGATCCGGCCACTTCGAATTTCCCATCTTTTTTGCCCTTCACATGATCCTGCCAAAGCTCACGGACCGCCTCGTCACCCTTGACCCCGAGGGTCTTTTGGAGTCTTTCTTCGAAGGCAAACTGCTTCCTGATCCTTTCTGAAGTGGAGAGGCCCGGCCCGATCTCTTTGAGTGCCGACGAGAGCTGGTCCATCCCGCTGGCGCCTTCTCCCAGTTCTCCCAATAACTTGAACGCTTCGTCGCGCCCGCCTTTGATGCGTGTTGCCAGGAGCTCGAGGTTATCCCTCCATTGAAGGCCATCCATAATGGGATCTTTAGGAGGAAACCTTTTCCACAGCTGGGTAATATCTTCGAGGCTGAATGTATCCATGATCTTCCCGACCAGATTGGGATCCTTGTACTGTTTGTTCACCGTCCCCTGTCTTACTGCGAGGAAGGCAGCCCCTTCGAAGGAACTGGCAGAAGCAAGTCCATCTATGATCTGATCGAATCTGGCCTTGCCTATTTGTTTTTGCCCGTTCTTCAGGAAGATGCTGAGGCCGCCGAAGACATCGGAGGGATTGTAAGCCTTTTCCGCGGCGTGGTTCAGGATGGCGAGTATCTTGTCGTCGGAGATGCCGAGAGCGCGCAGCTTCTTCACACAGTCGTTGAGACGGCCCGGTCTCGATTTCGGGTCTCTCCATTTTGAGGGCATGCGTTCGTCGAAGGTTTGTGGCTTGGGCGGAGTATCTGTTTGTTTGCTGCCAGACCCTGGCTCACCGGGAGTGGAACCTGTCTTATCCGTGGTGCCCGTGTCGGTGGTGTCCGTATCGGTGGTGCCGGTTTTGCCTGTCGTGGTGTCGGTGTCGCCGGTGCCGGTCTTACCTGTCGTGGTGTCGGTATCGCCGGTGCCGGTCTTGCCTGTCGTGGTATCGACGGGCGGTTTGGTCGTCGGCGGTTCTCCGGGCTTGTTAGTCTTGACGGGCTCTGTGTTCAGCAGATACATCTTGGAGCGAAGGAAGGGCGGAGCCTCGGCGCTGATTGTCATCTTTCCGTTGACTTCCCTGATCCAGCCGCGCTCTTCCCAGGAATGGTAGGATACGCCTGCCGCCCTTTCCTTGAGGTGCCCGAGTCCGCCTCGTCCCAGGCTGTAGGCGGAGACGGCGAGCATGGCGCCCTGTTGCAGGGCCTGGAACGTGACCGCAGACAGCATCTCGTCCTCTTCCGGTTTGGGCAGTCCCATTTTCTTGATGGCGTCGGTGTCTTCCTTGACCTTTTCATGGATCAAAAACGCATTGGCGGCGATGTTGACGGCATCATACACCATCAGGCCGCCTTTGAACTTTTCGATGAGCATCAGGAGGTTGACCGATTTCGTTACCACCTGTGTCAGTTTCGTGACGGCGCCCACTGCAACGACGACGCCGGCAATGATGTTGAGGATATCGAGCGCCGTGTCGGCATCCAGCTCAAGGACTCCTTTTTCCTTTCTTTCCTGCATGTGACGAATGGACATGATGGCGCCTACCACGCCCACCGCAACTCCCAGTGCCGAAACGACGGCCGCCGCCGCGGGGGTCAGCGCGCCGGCCGATGCGATGACGCCGGCAACGAGCAGGACAAGACCCAGCGCCGCTATGGCATATTCCAGGTAGGTGGAGATTGGGGTCCATGACTCGACAGTCCCCTGATAATTGGTGTTAGGCAACCGGTAAACGAACTTGCCATCCCCGTATTTATGATGTCCTGCAAAGTTGTGGAACAGATCGGTGATGGCCTCACTCTCGCTGCCAAACGTGTCGCTCACATAGATCATATCTCCCGGGTGCGGCGACTTGAATGTTACGTCTACCAGCTTCATCTTGAATTTGCCGTTGGCGGGATCGGCATCGGGGTGATATCCGGCGACCATGATCAACGGCACCAGATTGCCATCGTCCTCTTTTACCAGACCGACTGCTGTGCGATAGGTCGGTGATCCGGGTTTGAAGCGCCCGTAAGCATCCTTGCTTCTGTCCTGAAGATGTTCCAGATCCTGTGCCTGCTTTATCACGTCATCGCGATAACGGGTCGCTGCATCCAGGTCCGAATATTTATTGGCGGGATATGCCTCTCTGGCCAATTGGTAAACGTCATAGAGGATCGCTTTATGATGTTTGAGCCGCATGGAGAAGGGATCGGTCGTCTTGTTCCCATAATAGGTATCGGGCCCGTAATATTTTTGATCATATTCGATCCAGCCTTTCAGCTCCCTTGCATTATCCAATAAGGTCATTGTATCACTCAGATCCTTTTCGGTCACGGCACGCAGGTCCATCTTCTCCCGTTCGTCCAGATCGTGGGCCTGGGCTTCCAGTGCTTTTTTCTTATCGGGGTCGTCTGTTTTAGCGGCTTCTTCCTTTAGCCTTTTCGCCTGATTGACATCCGAGAAGGCTGACTTTTTAGCAAGGTCTTCGGCGCTGTATACGAACAAAGGATAGCCCGCGGTGCTGGGCTTCTGGACCATATCCATGTCCTTATTATAATGGGGTACAGCCAGTCCCGCGAGCACAAATTCGCCGATCCCCAGGTCGCTCATTTTGATATCGCGATCTTTCTTTTCTTCCGGTTTATAGCTGTCTACCAATTCACCCAAATTGTCTGGCGAGTTCTTTACAAAATCATCGGTCGCCTGTACCATCTCGGGAGGATTGATACCCATTTCGCCCAGCTTTTTAAGCGAGGCCGGCATCCTGAAGATCTGCCACGAGTTGAATAGCCGCATCTGCATGGCGATGGTGACGCCGTGCGGGAGATTGTTCCCGTGTATGCCCGAAAAGTCGGTATTCATCCGGAACTTATTCTTAGCCGTCGTTATGGTCGTGTTGTCGGGGTTGAGGTCGTTGTTTGAAATAAAGGAGGGGAAGGGTTGCAGTACCTGGAGGTTCTTTTCTTTTTCGATGTCGACCGCTTTGGCAAAAAGTTCCAGTAACCGGGTTCTGGCTACATTGTCGTTCTCGGCATCTCTTGCTATCTCCTGGTTTTGCTGTGCAAAATTGATAAGCTTGAAGGCGGCGTCCATAGTCCGTAAAATAGCAGGCACGGTACCGACGCCTTTGTCTTTATTACCGGCCCAGATATAGAAATATGGCAGCTGTGTGGATGGATTTATCTGCAGGGTTACGTCCTTTCTGATCGCCTCCAACAGGGCGATATCGGTTTCGAGAGTATAAAAGATCTGTGTCACCTTGTCGAGCCGGTGGGTGGCGCTGGTGGCGTCCTGGTCTGTATGATCGCTTTGCACTACCTGCTGATACTCTTCCAGCAGCTGCATGTGTGCCGTCATCTGTCCGTTGAAGAACAATCTGCTATACCAGGCCGGGAGCCGGACACCCTCCTGTGCGGCGATCTTGATAAAATCGTTCCACAGGTCGACATTGAATGTGGCGGTGACGATCTGTTTTACTTCATCGGGCGACAGCTCGAGGGTCAGGTGCCGGGCCTGGAAGAATTTTGTCATCAGCAGAAACGCTTCGGGCAGGATGGTGATGGCGCCGATCGGTTGCTGAAGGACGTTCTTACTCTTTTGCCCGAGGGTTCCGACGCCCTTGATATTGGAGTTGGCGGCCAGGACCTGTTCCAGCGCTTTTACGTAGCTCTCCTGATATCGTGCCCCCAATAGTTTTTTCAGTACGATCTCAAGCACCTGTGGTCTTGTCGCACCGGGTCGGAAAGTGGCGTTGTCCGCCACGGTAAATTCCAGACCGTTCAGGGTTATCTTCAGCCTGGCAGTGGGGATCATCTCATAAAAGTCCCCGAGCTGTTTTTGGGCGTCGTCTTTCTCATCTTTTTGGATGGAAGGCGTGCTGTGCTGGCCCTGTTGTTCAACGTGAGTCAGCTCGTGAGCCAGCAGATGCTGGCCGTCCTTACTGCCGGTGTCGTATTTGCCCTGGTTGAAATAGATATCATTACCCGTTGTAAACGCCTGTGCGCCGAGCTCATTGTTCATTTGTACGGCCGACGGGTCCTGGTGAATGCGGACTTTGCTGAGATCGGCGTCAAAGGAAGATCCCATTTCCTCCATCGTATCTTCCGGCAAAGCTTCGCCATTTCCCCGCTGTGTATTCAGCCTGCTTTCGATGGATGGGGCAGCGACCGCGTTGGGCGTTGGCGATGGGGTAGCGGTTGGCGAAGGTTCGGGGGCTGGCGATGATGCGGTGGTTGACGATGATGCGGTGGTTGACGACGATGCGGCGGTTGACGACGATGCGGCGGTTGGCGATGGTGCGGCGGTTGAAGCGGGGGCGCATTGTATGGCCGGGGCGCCGGAGCTTCCGGCAAAAAAGGACTGGCTGGACGGGTCGGGACCAAAGAAATCCCGTGCGGTCTCCTTGCCGAAGAACGCATCATTTACTTTGGCCGCAGTGGCCTTTGGTGGTGATTCGACTGTCTTCATAACACATTCCATTTTGCATCCGGCTTCCCGGTGGCCGCCTGGATCCCGGGTCTGGTCATCAAGTCGATTGCAGCAACAAAAAAGACATAATGTCCTCTTTGCACGGTATTCCCCAGGGACATAATATTTCCCGTATTCTGGACTTTTAATTCATCGGCGGCGTCCTGCCCCACCAGGTCTTTCACCGGATCATAATGTGTCGGCTTATCACCGAAGAACCTTGCCCTTGACCCAGGGATCTCAGGCTTATTCTCTACATACTCGTCTCCCAGGCCGATCATATGCCCAAACTCATGGGCAGCCAGATTCTGTTTATCCGTCGTGGGCTTTGTGCTGTCCCTTCTGAATACTCCGACACTTACCCTTCGGAAGGACGCGTCTGTCGTGGCTTCTTCCTTTCCTGCCGCAGTTGTGATGGTAAGGCATACTCCGGGTAATGAATTCAATTCCTTCCCGACCGAGTCTATGCGGCGCTGGCTCAGGGCCTTGTTATAAGCCGAACTTCCCTCTGCACTTGCCCGCCCGGTATACTGCAGGTCGAAAGTACAGGGGTCATCCGGATCCTTCCCGGGTGGGATGGTGGCAATAAAAGCCTTGATCTTTTGAACGGCTGCCTGACAATCACTATTCAGATCGGACTTGTCAAAATCAAAGTTGCCTACGTCCTGGAGAAAATCGGCTTCGTTCAGATGGGTATCCTGTGGTATGGACGGATCGCGGAAATCCAGTTTGGCCTCATGGCTGGTGATGGTACCTGCCGGTGCTGTCTGGCCGGTTACCCTTGGCCGGAACCGTTTTTCTTTGGCGCCTGGTTTGACGACATGAATAACAGTTTGGGCGTCCGCGGGCTTTTCTTCCGGGATCGCAGTCACGTCCACATTACTCTGATAATTGGAGAACCCTGGTTCGGTGAGCGTGAGCTGGTGTTTATTGCTCCATATATCGTGTACGTTTTTTGTAAAATCATTTCCGAAAGTCGTTTGTTCCGGCTTTGTCATCGTCTTTGGGAAATCGAAGAACACATGGTGGGTGATAAAAAGGGTGCCTGTTGCAGGCGTCGGACCAACTACGGCATACTGCGCATTGAAATTGGCAAAATTCCGGATAAAATTATTTGTCGAAAATTGGGGAAGTGGAGATTGAGGTTGTCTTTGCAGAAAAAAAGGGTTGCCCTCTTCCCCCTTTTGAAAGAAAGGTGCGTTTGACTTTGACGCTGTTGTGGTAGTATTTGTATCAGCAACTTTCATTGAACAGATTTTTGGCGGCAATGGTTGGTCACCATTCCAAATGAATTGTCTGCCGAAGCCAGGGCAATTTGATAATGCTCATATTCCACGGGAACGGATAGGTGCGGATCAGGATGTCTACGGCATGTTTTTCGATCACCAGCTGCAGCCTGTCCGATGCTTTTGGGATCAGCTTGCCGCTGCGGGTAAGAAAATTACCTCTCAGGCCTTCTATAGTGACGCCTTTTACTCCCCAATGGGCGACGCATCCTTCCAGCAGGGAGTCTGCTTCCTTTAATTCTTCTTCGGTATATACGGCCGTCCTGTCCATGGGCTCTTCCAGCGGGCAGCCGCAGATGATCTTTGCTGTGGCCAGCTCGAACTCTTCTGCTATGGTGCGGCCTGTGGCCAGGTAATGTATGAGATGAATGGCTTTTTGCCGGGCTTCCCCGGCGATGAACCTGTCATTGGCGATGAGTCCGGCCTGTTTAAACAAATGATTCAGGAAAGGATGCGTCAGGATGACTCCTGCGTTGAGCAGGAAGATACCTTCTTCGGGCAGCTGGTCTATCGCGAACTGGTCCGGCGGGGCCGGGGTCTCGGTTTTGCCAGGTTGAATGGTTGTGCCAGGTTGAACGGTTGTGCCGGGTTGAACGTTTGTTCCGGTTTGGGCTTTTGGGGTGGTCGTTGGGGCATCTCTTTGGATTGCCTGTTCCGGTGCTGGTTTTGGGGTATCGGGAGAGGCGGGCGGTGTTTGGAGTAGACTTTGATGGCTGGGCGATGCTGGTTGGTCTGCCGGTTTTGAAAGCTTTGTCGCCGGATTGGTCAACTGGTCTGGCGGATCTTGTGAGGATTGATCTTTTGTACTCGTTTGTTTATCGATGATGGATGGCTCTGTTTGTGATGACGGCACGGTGTGTATCTCTTCCGACGAAGGCGAATCGGATGGCTGAATAGGCGTCGGATTCGGTTGCCCGGGAAACTGCGGCTGTACGGGTTTTGAGAGACTTATTCCCGAAGGGTGTAAATAAGCTGTGAGGAGGCGACGTCCCAGTTTCACTGTGGTCCCCTCTTTGCCCAAGGTCGTGGCCAGCAGAAGGGTATCCTGCCAGATCTTTTCCTGTGAAGGAATATGACCTGTCTCGAAGTTTGAACCATACGTTAATAGTTGACGCAGCTCCTGCAGCGTTTGGGGCAGTGTTGCCTGTGTCACGGTAGTGAGGATCTCTGTCAATCTTGTCAGAAAGATATCATCATGTTGTCGGGCGATCCTTGCGGGTACCACCGGCAGATCGGCCAGCATTGTTCGAAGCCGGCTTATCGCGCCGTAGTCGGTGGCCAGTGTTTCCAGCACCTTTTTCTCCCACTCTTTATCCGTGCGCAGCAGATTCCAGGGCAGGTGACCTTTTTTCATATACCATAACCATTGCTCGAAGGCGTTGTGGCCTGTGCTGTGGAGCCGGGTGGGAGGGGTGTGGCCGTTTGTAGTGTGCAGGCTTATTGTTGTGTCGGGAGAATGAAGTTTTTTGATCAAACGCTGTTTCAGCTCTTCGTCATTGAATTCTTTGCTGCTGAAAAGACCCAGGTCCAGGACGAGGGTATCGATGTGAAGGACCTCTTCTTCGCCTGCCAGCCGGGAGAACCATTCTTCGAGGATGGGGAGAAGAGTATGGTAATACTCCTCCTTCAGCCTGTTTTGCAGGCTGAACGGGGGTTGAGACCCGTCGATGCTTAGTTCCAGCAGTTGTCGGCGGATGATGTGGTCCATGAGGCGTTTATTGTGTTGGGGTAGTTTTTGTCGGAGCGGTGTCGGTTGCGGTGGCTTCGCTGGCTGCAGCGATATTGGTGGTTGCCGTGGTCCCCGTCCAACAATATAGCTGGCTGACCTGTCCGGAGAACACCGGCAGCTGTTTGGCCCGCGACATTTTCAGGTTGTCGGAGCATGGGTCTGGCATAACCAGCGGAGGAGGGCAGGGATGGCAGGGTTGACAATCCATGGGGATCTCGAAATTTGTTTTGAAAAGAAACTGTATAAAATCGCACCCGCCCATTCCTTTGAGCCAGCTCCTGTAATTTGTTTCGAAGCGACAGCAATCCCGTGGTGTGAGCCACAGGACGCGGAGCATCACATGGGCCGGCGCCTCTCGATAAAGGGTGTTCTCGAGGACGATCTTGTTATCCTGCTGGCTGAATTTCTCCGGCCATGAAGGCAATACGATGGTGGCGATAAAAGACCAGGGGTCGTTGCCGGGAATAAAACAGCTGCTGGTAGCCGGTGCGCACGGATCTGTATCGGCGCCGGGAACTGTCCAGGAGAATCCGCAGTCTGCCGGGCTCTGACAATATGCATCGCCGAGACAGGTGCAATCTTCCTGCGCGCCGCCGCGGTGACGGAGCAGGATATGTTCTATGAGATGAAGCCCTTCGGTGTTGACCGTTTTTCTCATCCGTTGAACGGCTGCGATCACCTGGTCCCGGGAATTATAGGATTGAGGGTGAACAGCGATTTTGTCATTAGGGTCACAAAGACTTATTCCGAAGCAGCGGCAATCATCGGTAAAGGTTGGCAGATAATAGTCGTTGTGGGCCAGCAGGGCGAGTCCTTCGGCGAGGGTCTGCCGCGCCTCGTCGGGGGTGTTGAAGAGGCAGGTGCTTTTCCAGGAGGTGTAGCAGGATAGTGGTTCCTGCGGCGCGTTGGCGCAGGGGTTTTCCGGATCGGGGGCCGGCGGCGGCGTCAGTCGCAACTCAACGGAGTAACGGCCGTCGCCTGTCAGCACGAACGGATAACGATGCATGAACCAAACCAGCAGATGCTGCCAGTCTTTTAGCGTGACCCCTGTCTGGTAAGACCCGGCGATCAGCGTATTGCCATCGGCGCTGGTCAGCTGCGCGAGATCGTCCTTTACTATATACTTATTGCTCTCGTCATTGATCTTTCCGATGAGTTCTGTCACCAGCTGGATATCATCTTTTGCCGCGTCCGTGATGGGAGCTTTTGCAAAAGGCCGGGCCTGTCCGTCGGTGAGGACGAGGAAGTCGTTTTCACGATATGCCGTATAGGCTTTCGGGTTCCATTTTGCAAACAGGCTGATCAGCTGATCGCGGGCGGTGTCGCGTTGTTTGGGCGTAGAATAGGTACAGGGATGTTGGAGGATGGGCTGCCCGCAGTTGACGAAGAAAGTATTGGTGCAGTCGGTCTGCTGATAACATACGGCGGCGTCCTGGTCTTTTACTGCACAGATAAAACGTTGGACTCCGCTGGTGCTCCAGGTTTCGTCTTCCGTAACGAACCGTGTCGCTCCTTCTGCCAACACCTCGTGTATATATATCCGGTAGGTTACGGGCATTCCACTGGTCTCGAATGTATCGGTGAAAAGGTTGACCGGGGCTCGCATCAGTCTTATAAAGAAGGCAAAGTCCAGCAACGCTTCCCCGATCGTGGGGAACTTACACGTGCTTTTCCATTCGAAGGGTGCGGTGCCGGTAGTGGGGTCGGGTATGGATATGCCGCAATAGTAGACATATGTTTTTGGCGTTGCGGCAGCAGCGCAGGGGTCTGAGTTGCCATTGCCGGGGCATTCCATTCTTTTTACCGGGTAGGAACCTGCGATGGCCACAAGTTTTTTTATCACGTCGGCGTCTGCGCCACCCAGTGAAACCTTTGTTTCTTTTGGCACGAACACGATGGGGTTGGGTGGCGGGTCATTGCTGATGATCTCCGCGAGATTGATCATCGTGCCGTAGCTGCTCTCCTGTGCGGCCTGTTCGAGGAGCGGAAGGTAATTGTCATTGAAGGCTTGTTTTGCGGTATCTTCCGATGGATAACCTTTGACGCTCTCGAAGAGGATCAACTCTTTGCCGGAGGAATAATAATAATTATGTGATCGTAGGATGTAGTGATAGCCGAATACGCCTGTTTGCGGGTCTTTTCTTCGCCGGGTAATTTTGCCATCGAGGCAGATCTCCAGGTATTTGATCCCTTGTTTCAACAGACCGGCCAGTTTGTCTTTGCCCTGTTCTGCGCTGTCTTTGTCGGGGTAGTCGCGGGTGCAGAAGGCGACGCGCTGGTCGGTATTGACGAGTTGCCAGGAGTATTGGCCCTGCTGGCTGAGATTGTCCATTTTGACGGAGGAGAAGTCATTGGGGTTGGTGCTGGTCACGGCTTTTTGGATGGCCTGGTGGAGTTGGAGGAGAGGTGCAGCGGATTCGGCCGTAGGTGACGCCGGAGCTTCGGCGGCTTGCGCTGCGGTGCCTTCGGGGATAGTTGGCTTCGGGATCGCTGCGGTGGGAGCGAGCGCTGCCACTACAACCGGCACCGTCCCATCGTCGGCGCGGAGTGTCAACCCCGCGGGGTCCTGCTGCAAATGCAGGGCCGACTGCTGTGTCCACAAGGTGCGCAGGGCATCCATTGCCCCGGGAACGCTGTCGTAATCCGTACTGCTGTCGAAGGAGAGACGTCCCTTGTCCTCATAACCCAGATAAAAATGGAACTTCCAGCGGGAAGGCTCATTTCCGACCTGTACGGTATACAGCTGGCGGCGCATCTGCTCCTGGATCTTTTCGGCGAGCTTGCCGGCTTCTGCCGGAGCCAGCCTTGTATCATACCCGGCCTGGCGCCGCCCTGCGCTGGTGATCCATATCGTACTGAGACCTGAGGTATCTTCTTCCACCCAGTAATTAGCTGGGTCGGTAGCCAGCAGCAACAGATCCTTTGCATGCGTCAATGCCTCTTCGCGGCTATCAAACTCATCTACGGCCTGGAACTTGAAGGAATTGCTGACGGGCAGGAAATCGTAACTGAACTTGTCCGGCTTGTCGACGATGGTATCGTTGATGTCGATCTTAAAGGCATCCAGATCGAGGAATTGTACGGCGTCGGTCTTTAACGTGTTGCGATAAAGCGTGCCGGTGGGTCTGCTGCTATCGCTGGCCGGCTGCCATAAGGCGGGGTCGGGAACCTGGTTGTTTGCCAATGTATCGTCTGCCATCTTCGTGGCTTCGTCGGCGCTGGTATAGGACTGGACGGACAGCTTGCTGATTCTGCCGGAATAGTCGACGAGCTTTGCCTTATACATATAGGCGCTGGGAAAAAGGTCTCTTTGCGAGGGGCGCTGGCCAAAGAGAGCAGCAAGTCTGTCGGCGATGGTGTTGGCTTCGGTTTCGGTGGAATATTGATCGGCCAGCGTAGCGGTGTAGCCGGTTGCGTACTTTACCTCGATTTTATGGTCATCATTTACCGAATAATTGGCGCGATCGGCGAGGGCTTTCAAAAGCTGTGTTGCGGCGAGGGTTGCGGCTTCTTCGGAAGAATATTTCTCCTCCGGGCTGAAAAAGGTCTTACCGCCGATGATCAGCGACATGCTGTAGGCCGGATCGGTTTTCTGAACGAGGAAATTACAAAGGCTCTGTCTTCCGCCATTGCCGGCGCCGATAAGGGCCTTCCATTTTTTTTCAAAACCGGAAACATTGTCCGTATTCCACCTGGTGACGGAATAATCTCCCGCCTGACCACGCTGACTACTCAGCAGCGCATACCGGGACAGATAATTTTCTTCGACCGCCAGTTGAGCCTGCGCTTTTTTTAAGGGATCGGTTGGCCCATACTCCAGCAGAGCGTAATCGCTGAACCGTTCTGCGAAACGGGACAGCAGGTGATCGAGGAAGTACTGCCGGCGGCGTGTATAAAGGCTGGCATCTTCAAGACCGGCCTGGAGTATGGATGTCAGGGACACGATATTATAATCCATCGTAAAGGTGAAACGGTCGCCCGTAGTGCTGAACAAGGAATAGCTGTCGTCCAGCATGCCGTTGCCCATTACAAAAGCGGCGTGTTTTTGGGCGTCGGTCACGTATTTTTGAGGGGATGTCTTTGTCGGGTCTGTAAAGGTCTTTTTGCTCACCAGCACAATGTCGGGAGATGAGGTCGAGATGTAATAGTATAGGCCACCCTGAATGGGAACATAGTGGACGCTGACATTAGCGGACGAGTCAAAGCCGGCTTTTAGCTGAATAATAACGTCCTGCAGCTCGCCCCAGCTATCATAGTTGAGCGCAGTAAGGTCACCGGGCAGCTGGTCTGTCTGTTGTCCGGCGAGGGTCTCCGGCTTCAAGGTCTTTGGGTCGACGGGAAAAACCAGCGTAGAGCCGGGTGTGCCTAAGATAGCCGCCAGGTCGCTGCTTACATAGGATGTCCATAATTTGTCGACGTCGGGGACATAGTTGGGGGAGTCGGGGTCGTCGCCGTTGGCGAGAGTATTAAGGAAGTAGGTTGCGCCGCTCGCTGCGCTTGCGCCCGATGCCGGTCCGCCGTCGCAGGCGCAATCGCCGGTTGCAATGGTGCCAGCGCCCATCGCAAACAAATCACGGATATGCGCCAGCTGCGACAAATAATCCGCCAGCAGCTGATCGAAGAACAGAAGAAAGCCTTTGAGCTGTAGCGCATGCGCTTTTCTGGCGATCGGCGCATCTTCCGGAACACCGCCCTTGCTGATACCATAGGCATTAGGGAAGTCGTTTTGTATGGAATAATAATCGCCCAGGTCATCGCGGTAGTTGCCTTTGGGAAAGGGCAGGTCGAGATTGGGCAGGAGCGAACTATATAAATTCTTTTTTGCCATCATCTGCAAAATGACCTCGTATTGCGTGGGATCGAAGGGAACGGGCTTTCCATTGCGCAGGAATTGAATGCCGCAGCAGGAGATGGTAAAGTCGATGACATTGTTCTGCGGGATATTAAATTTCCATCCGCCCCGGGCCGCACCGCCACAGGGCTTCCATTGCAGATCGCGGATGGTCCTGATCCCCGTCACTTCAAACAGGGCCTTGTAGAGATCGGACAGGTGGATCTCCCTCTTTAGCTGGATCTGCGCCAGTTCGTCCGTATCGACAAAACCATGACTCAGACTGGTATTGTAAGGGCGGCCGGCAAAGATGGCATCGATCGGTTTCCCTTTATCCAGCAGCTCCTGCAGCGTATAGAAATGTGGGGAGGGAGAGAGGAAATCCCCGAGTGTAGACATCATGTCTATATAGACCTGTGCGACGTCGGCATCGGTATTCAATTCTACGATGGCGCAAACGCCGAGGGGTAATTTATTCAACACCGTGATGTCGGCGACGTCTTCGCAGAGGTTGCGGTGTGATTGGAGAGCGGCCGTGACGGCATCGTGGATCTTTGTCTCGTCGGCGCCGTCTTCCAGCTCAAGGTATACGTGATAAAGACCATTTAAGAGGGGTTGATAGGTGCCGGAGCAATCGCCGATGAATGCGGTGGCGTCCGTGCCGGTGTTGGCGGTGTTGCCGTCGTTGGCGGTGTTGCCGTCGTTGGCGTCGTTGCCGTCGTTGGCGGTGTTGCCGGTGTTGCCGGTGTTGGCGTTGTTGCCGGCAGGTTTCCGGTTCTGCGGCAGACAGTTGTCGACCTGGTCCAGGGCCACTTCCAGCCAGGCGTTGCGGACCCCTTCGATATCCGACAACAACTTGCGGTAATCAGGTATGGTCAGGGGATTGCAGGCCAGGATCTGTGCAGGTGAGTAGAAATTATTATCGGGACCTGTCGCAGCCGGGTTACGGGCGAAGATGTCGGCCGCCGGCAGCTTGGTCCGGTAGTCCAGGTCCAACAACGCATAACACAAGGCTTCCAATATAGTGATACCGGGATCATGCGTATTATAATCCGTCCAGATCTTACCGGTGAGATTACCTAAATGGGTGATGCCTTCTGTGCGGAGGTCGTTGAAGTCCAGGTAAGCGGGGATGGGAGTATCACTTGCCATTCTTATAAATATTTACCTTATTAAGATTATTTGCGGGGGTCGTATCCCACTGGGGGCAATCGTTTTCGATGATCTTTACGTCGATGTTGCCGGCGATCAGGATGGATCTGGGTGTCATCGGGAAGACCTCGGGCTGATCGGCAGGCGACAGCACGGTTGTATCCTCGTCATGCCGCCATCTCCACTCGATGACATAATCCAGGTAATCCCTTGTCTCGAGGAACCGGATGACGTCCGACCGGTTTATCACCTGCCCAAAACGTAATTTGTCGAACTCTCCCACCGACCAGGGCGCCATAAACCCGCGGATATCATCCTGCAGCTGTTGCTGGTAATAGTTGACATCCTTGTCGGGAAGGAGCTTGACCTGAAGACAGAAATCAACTTTCTCATACCTGGGGTTCATGGCCCTGAACCGGACAAAGGGAGAGGTCAGTGTCTGCATCTTTTGTTCCAGCTGTTCCAGAAGGCTCAATGGCACACGCGGTTGGAACGTCGCCGATGCCTTCAGCTGGTTGAGGTCGGGTATCACGGCCAACAGGACATAACCCGGAGCCATGGGATAATCGTTGGAATATAAGTGGGCATTGAGGCCAATGCTATGGTTGATACACTTGGCCTTGAACAGCTGGGGAAAGGCATCCAGCGCTATCCTTTCATAATCGCAGCTTTGAATAGCCCGGCCTTTGTGGCGCAAGGTCTCGCTGACACGCACATAGAAATAACCGTCGGTCTCGGGCACTCTCCCTCCGAAACTATCATAGGGCTGGTCCACTTTTTTTACATTGGCATCGGCTGTCTCCAGCTTTGTCAGTGAGCTGGCCGGCAGCGCGACATCCAGCCTTTGCGTGTCATTGGTCGGGTCGTCCGTAAACGTGGCCCTGATCGCCTGTGTATAGACGGCAATGGTTTCGGCGACAATGCCGCTGTTGCTGCCTATCGACGCCATGATCCACGAATGACCGGAGGGCATCACGGTATTGTCGGTGGTAATATTCCCGGGGATGGCCATCTGCACGATGCCGGAAGTGGACAACGAATCAGTGGCGTCGTCAAGGATCTCAAAGCCGGTCCGCAGCGGCTTCCAGACGTTGTGGTCCAGATAGCTCCAGGTCAGCGGCTCGGGGTCTTCTTCGGTATCCGCAGTCGCCTCTGCCAACTGGAAGAGGATGTTGAGATCGCTGCCGGGTACGAGCCCGTCGAGACCCAGGAAAAGTGTGCCCTCTTCAAAGAAAGCGGGGAAGAGGGTAGGCGTCCGGGTGAGCTCTTCTTTTTTATAAGTGCCGTCGAAGGGATACAAGTGAATCAGGTCGATATCACTGATAGTCGCTGTTGCGGAATAGTCGAGGGAAATACCCTGTATGATCGGCGTCCAGGGCTCGTTGGGGATTATCGCCTGGAAGTCCTTTGGATCGCCGATGACCTCTTTCTCGCTGTTGATGACCCCTTGTACGTTTTGCACTTTGGCCCGGAAGTCATTTTGCTGATTGGGATTATACAATCCATATCTTACGGCGTCCGCATCATCTTTGCTGATCCCGTGCTCCGTATTGAGCGGATCGACATGCGGCAGGATGTTTTGGTCGAGCCGGTGGGTGATGTCATCCAGATTGGTCTGGGCGTTGGCTACGTTGCTCCTGATATTGGCCGTGTTGAATATAATGGGCTCACCCGCCTTATTATAGTAAACCGCGTTGCCGATCCTTGCTTCCCCGGTGGCTCCATCGCCATTATTGCCGGCTATCTTGCTGAGGGCCATCATTTGCCTGGCGAGAACATAGGCATAGTCCTTTGCGAGGAAATCCTGTTTTTGCAGATTGACCCGGACAAAACCATAGAGGGTTGCTGCTTCGTATTTGGTCAGCGGCGCGGCGGGGGTGATATGAAAATCGGGGGTGAGACCGGCAAACGCGCTACTGGTAAGCGCGATGGTCTGCTGATACCCTGCCGCTGAACAGTTCAGGGTAGAGGTATCGTTGTCAAATAATTTTCTATTGGCGGCTTCGGGCAGCCAGTTTTGTTTTTGCAGAGCGGCGACATTGATCTCGAAGCCATTGACATCGAGCCCGTAATTGGCGGGATCATTTGGGTCAACCCAATAGGCTCTGTAATATTCTGAGAAGCTGGAAGGTTTTTCTTTCCAGTTGAGATTGATGTTGACGGCGGTCCATTTTTTGCAGAAGATCTCCTGGCTGCCGACGTAGAAGTTGGGGCCGATCAGATTTTTGGGGGCCGCCGGAGCCGCCGGAGCTGCTGCAACTCCCGGAGCAGTCGCGGACGAACCCGCTGCCACAAATCCCGGCGGCGGCGGTGGCGTAGGTAACTGTGGCGTGGTAACAATATCAAAATCAATAATAGTAGGCCGTGTGCCAAAGGGATATATTGGTTTGTTGACGTCCTGTATGCTCTCGTCGTTTTGTACGACAAACTTTTTTAGCCCGCAGGCCTTTACGTCGATGCGGGCATCGCTGATGACGACATTGCGAAAGAAATGATAAAGCGAGACCTCCGAAGGTGCAGATAACTTCACCTTATCGTTCAGTACGATACGGGCACAGGGATCAGTCGTACCGATATCCTCTTTCAGCACATCCTTATTGTAGAACGTGACCGGCGCCTCTTCCAGGTTGAGGGCCGCTGAAATGGTCATTTGAAAGGTCTGGTCCCCGCTGCCGGTCGCTGCCGACAGCTCACCAAGGGCTATGGTGGGCGTGACCTGTGGGAAAACCCAATCCTTGTCCCCGCTGAAAGAGATATTTAGCCCTCGCTGCGGCGGGAAGAGGGGCAGCAGCAGCGCCTGTACAGGAGCAGAAAAAACAGCCCATTTGTCGGAGGTAACCGTGGCCTCATAAACAGGCGCCTGTACCGTGCTGTAACAGATGGAACCGGGGTCCGTATCCTTGTTCCGGGTGGAAAGCAGGAATGTCTTCAGCTGCTGCTCCGTCGTGCTGTCGATGCCGGTCTTTACCGCCTGTTTGATCAGGTCCTGGTTGACATAGTAATAGATGCCGGCAAGAGTCGTCTGTACTTTTTGATAAAGAGTGGTAAGGTCGACGATCGGGGAAACCGTGCAGCTTAGCGTGATATCAATGGTCCTCGCCCCCTCATTCATCAGCAACACGGGTGAAGCCAGTACAAAAGCCAGCCGGGCATTCGGATAGGCATGTACGAAATTGTTCTCGGGATCTGTATACTTGCTGTACCGGGCTCCCAGTGTAGGCCAGCTGTTGACATCATTGCCCTGGAAATCCTTGTCTATCCCATCGGCCTTTGTGGCGACCGGCGCCATATAGACACCCTGTACGTATGATCTGTCTGCGACGGCCTGGTTATTGACAAACAGTGTACGCAGGTCCGTCACCTGGGCCTGGTTGACAACGATCTCGTCGTCGAGCGCAAAGAGGATGTCGGCTTTATTGCTATCCTTCGGCCCCTTGATGCGGGCGCCTTTTGTCAGGCGGTAATCAACCAGCTGTTTCTGGATGGTAAAAACGATATGTGCCTTGTCGGGAGTCGCCCCTTTGGGCTGTATGGCCAGCACCTGGCGGTAGAAGAAATCCAGGTGACTTTTTGTAAAGCCGTTGAGGCCATCCTGCAGATGACGAAAGAGGTTGAGAAAAGCAAAGATCAGGGCGAGGTGTGGCTGGTGTTTTTGCTTCAGGTCGTCGCGTAGGGCTTCGAAGCTTTGCGTCAGACTCCTGTCGGCCGCACCCGTAGCGTTGTTGATGGCTTTTAGAAACGGGGTAAGGCTGCCGGCGATGATGGTATAAAGGGCAACGAGACGGGCCCTTTTATTAAGCCCCAGCTTTTTAAAATCTGCCGGGGTCATCATGGCGGTCAGATCGCTGCTGCTAAGGCCCCATGATGTGGTAACAAGGAAATCGCTAAAATCTACCGGCTGGATATGAAACCATTTTACTGCCGTGTTGACGCTTCTGATGAAGTTGCCCAGACTGTTCGGACCCACACTCAGGTTCTTTTTTATCAGCATGTCCAGCGCGTTCCCGATGGGCAGCCCCGTGTTGTGAAACTGGATGTTCCAGCTATTGAAAGGCTTGATCACCTTGTCACAGATATAGTTGACCAGGATGCCGAGACCCGCTTTGGATGGCTGGCGGAGGAATTTTTTCTGGTAAGCTGCGACCTGGCTGGTGATGGTATCGGGACGAAAGCTCACGATCGCTGCTGCTGTAAAAGGAAGACTGTTCCCAAAAAAGGGCTGCCAGTCTTTTATGCTCCCGTCCTCGTCATAGAAGTTGATCTGCCGGGAGAACTTCCTGAAATAACCGAGCATATCCGCGATGGTACGACCGTCCAGCTGTGCAGGGCCTTCCAAAAGATCGTTCAAGACCCGCTGGCTCTGGCTGGTGCCTGTATCGTACTGAAAGGGATGTATGAGGTCTTTGCAGTTCATATGGGTTGTGCCGCTTCGTTGAGATAATAATCGTATACATAATTGAACCTGGAATTGACATTGGGGATCGAATACTCCACCGCAATGGTGAAACGACCTTCCAGGCTGTCGGTAGACCCGGCCGGTGTCACGGTGATATTCTCCAGGGTGATACGCGACTCATAAAAGAGAATGGAGTTCTTCACCCTGTCTTTGAGATACCCGATGACGGAGCTGTCGAGCGCGTCGAAAACATGCCCCACCAGGTTGCAGCCATACTCGGGCTGCATCACTCTTTCGCCGAGACTTGTGGAAAGCAGGATGTTGAGGCTTTCCTCGATGTCTTTAACTCCGCTGACAAGCGTCACCGACGCTGTGTTGTATTCGAAGACCGGAGGGAAGGCCCAGCCGGTACCAAGAAAGGGATATGAAGTGTCTGGCATATTCGTTTGTTTTTTGGGGTTTACCCGCCAATTTGTACGGTGGGCAGGCCGGCTACGATGACTCCGCCATGTGCGGTCATGTCTCCCTGTCTTGCTGCGGGTCTTCCGCCGATGAGCACCGAAGCAGACCCCATGACGATGACGTCGGGGGGGCCTACACATACCAGCATATCACCCACTACTGCCGCGGGCAGGCTTCCTACGAGGACGTTGGGGACGCTGGGCCCGACGACGGGTCCGCCCACGTGGGGTACAGGCCCCGTGGACAGCGGGCAGGTATGCATATCGGTTATTCTTGCTGCGGAAGGCATGCTATTACTTTTTTATGCGGCCGGCGGCCGCGATCAATTTATTTTTACGATCGATCCACTGATCTCCATGATCCCCTGGGCGGCGACCTTGGCCAACGCCCCTTCCACATCCAGGTCGGCATCTGCCTTCACGCTGATGGAGGCGGCGCTGATGGACAGCGTGGTGCCCGCGGAAATGGAAAGGTCCGTACCCGCTTTGATCTTGATGCTAAGCGGGCTGTCGACCGTTATCCCGCTGGAATCCATGGTCACTTTATTGCTGTTCTGATCGGTGATGGCTATTTTTGTTCCCTGCTCGTCCAGCTGGATACTGTTACCCGCAGGGGTGTCGATGGTAATGGTCTTTGTCTGGTCGTTGAAATGCACGCGCATGCTGCTGCGTGTGGTAATCCCCTTTTCATTGTTGGCATCCGAAGGACTAATGGGGGCCTTTTTCCCGCTGCTGTGCAGCATGCCCAGCATGACGGCATGCCGGGGGTCGTCATTGATAAAGCCCACTACGACCTCGTCGCCGATCTCCGGCATAAAAAAGGCTCCTCTATTGTTCCCGGCATCGAGACTGGCGACCCGGGTCCAGATGCCATCTGCATTGTTGTCGATGACGGGGACCCTCACAAGTATGCGGAACTCGCCATCGGGATCGTTCTCCAGGTGTACTACCACGCCGATCTGGAGGCCGTGTACGGAGCCGAGTAATCCGGCTGCCTGCCGGTCGTTGACGTTGTCATAAACTTCTGCATAACGTTCGGGGTCCAGGCCGAACTGGATCTGTGTATCCCAGGAGCCGGCGGTCACGTCCTGCCGGACGGCGGTGACGTAGACATTGCCGTTAAAGCGATCGCCCACTCCATCGAGCGTGGCCATATCGCCCGGGGTGATCCCCGAAAAGCCGGTGACCCTTACGCGGCCTCTTGTCTTGGAAAGCCGGCTGCGCAGCATAAGGCCGCCTACCCAGTCCTGCAGCTCCTGTTCCAGGAGGTAACCGCTGTGATGCATCTCGTAGGAGTCAGGACTTACGGCGCCCGCCAGGTCACTGCCGGAGATGTTTCCGGGCTCTTTAAAACCCGAAGCCCCGGTAGTGTCGGCATTGAACAGCTGCTGACCCGTATAATCCCATGATGAAGCGGTGACTTTTTTCCATTGATCTCTGGCATCCATCTCGCCTTCGAACTCCATAATAGAATACCCATAAGCAAGCTGCACTACGGGGCTGGTGCTGGTATCGGGCGGAGCGATCCTGATCCTGCCGTCGTCGACGATGACCAGCAGGCCATTGGCTTCGGCCCGGAGTAAAAGGAAATCCCAATCGGAGATATGGTGCTGGACGATCTGTTTATGCGTGAGGCTGGTTGTCTTCCCGTCGCTGCTAAGCCCGGAATAATTGCCGATGAGCTCGTCAAAAAGTTCGCTATCCTTTTTATTCTGAAAATACCGGCTGTGCCGGCCAAGGGTCATCTTTACGGCCTCATCGCGGCACTCCAGTGACAATTCGGTATTGCCGTTGTCCTTCACTTTGATAGACTGCCGGGTAATGATGCCTTTGAAGGCCTGGCTATTGGTGCTGTCAAAGCCCAGGCTGATGACAATGCTTTTCCCGGGGATAAACGTACCGCTGCTGCTGATCTCGAAATTCCGCTGTGCGGCATCTCCATCCCTCAGGATGATGCGGGCCACCGGGATCCTGTTGACCTCCTTCATGATGCTGATGCTCATGATCTGGTAGGTGGCATCTATCGTCTGGCCGTCCACCTGGATGGTAAAGCTTACGACATCGTGCTGTGAAGGATTCGGTATTAAGAGCTCATCCATTGGGGCTTATCTTTTTTAAGGGTGGAAGGGAGATCTGGGCGCCCGGCTTCAGTTTTCTGATCGTCGTCAGCCCGTTATAGTTTGCCAGCCCGGTGCAAAAGCCGGCATCGTTGTAAATGGAAAAGGAAAGGTTGTCGAGTCTGTCACCCTGTTTTACCTTTTGAAAATGCGTAAGGTCGGGAGAGGTCGGCTTCGCCTCTGCGAGTATCTCTTCCCTCGACTTGTGATGCAGGAAGGTGGCGTTGATCTTTACGCGGATGGGGCTGCCGTCGGGCTCGAAAAGGGTATAATTGATATCCAGGTTTGTGAGGACACAACGGAAATTGACCTCCGACCCCCACATGACGATCAGAAAATTTGGCCGGTGGATAGGGCCGTTCATGTCATAGACACATTCCAGAAAAGCCTTCAGCTGATCGGTAACCGGTTTCGCAGTGGACCCCGGGGGTTTGCCATCGTATCCCTCCATGATATTTGTGCCGTCCAGGATGAATTCCAGCCGAAACTCTTCCGGAGCGGTAGACCGGTAGCGGATCTCCGTACCTTCATTGCCATGTCCCTGTTGTTGGTCAACGCTGACCTTATAATTCTTGGTGAAGGTCTCCGGGTTGATGGGGACAGAGAACAGCAGGTCCGTCTGTTCATGTTTGAACTGCCGGTCGAGGAAGGAGTGGATCTTCAGCTTTTCCAGTTTTTTTCTATCGCCCATGTTTGTCTTTTAAAATTTCGAGGATCTTGTCTACGCAAAGCTTCACCAGCTGTTCGGGGGACGAAGGATCCCCCGAACCCGCGGCCGGCGAAGCCGTACCCGCTTTACCGTCTTCGGTAACTGTGGCCCTGATGACCAATTCTCTGATCTCTACCGGCATAAGTTTATCCTTTTTCTGCAAAAATTAGACGATTGTAACTCAGTTCCAGCGTCTCTATCAGCACTTCGCCCCGTTCGGCGTTGAGCTCGCCTATCTTCCAGCTTCGCGGCCATACATTGTTGATGGTCCAGTGAAGGATGCGGCTGTGCTTCTCACCAAGCAGGTAAATGTTGACGGTGGAAAGCGTCTGGTAGACCTCATCATCGAATGTCTGTTTCAGCCATGCCGTTACGCCCGATGTACCGGGCCCGAGCAGACCCCGTTTGAGGATCAGGGGACCATACTTTCTCCGGGTCGGTATGACGTGTTCAAAGCGGTTCTCTCCTCCTTCCCGGATGGTCTCGGTGTCGATGGTGGAATCCAGGCCGGTGACAGACTGGAACCGCACGTCGACCGTTGTCGCACCGGGCAGCGTGAAATTCACGCTGAAGTGAAAGTTGACATTCTGATAAAAATTGTCAGCCATACGATGTTGTTGTTTTATTATCCGGCCTCTACGATCCTAAGCCCTTCGTGTACCAGGTCCATGGACTCGATGGCCACTTCATTGGCATCCGCCTTCAGGTTGGTAGACTGTACCTTCGAAGGCCATGCTTTGGACAGGGCCCAGGTGATGATGGGCTTATGTTCTTCATCCAGCAACTTGATGGTGATGTCCCTTCTGTACTGGGCTGCGCCTTCCTGGAACATCGCTGTCTTCTGCCAGAGCTGGAAATATTTAAAGTCGCCGAGGAAGGTGCCTCTTTTCAGGCTGATGTTGGCATACTTGGTAAGACCGGGTTGTTTGGTCTTGTTATAAGTAGGGGCACTGCCTTCACGGTATTCGATGACCTCTGTTTCGAAGTCGAGGCCGCTGACCTCTGTAAAGCCAAAGCGGTCTTCCCCCCATTCTACCTGAAAGTGAAACTTGGGGAGGGGATAATTTTTTTTAGGATCATCTGCCATAAATTTAATTTTAAAACGTGAAAAAAATATATTTCTCCATTTGCGCCGGCGATTATTTTGTCGGCGCCGGCGTTGGTGTTGAAGCGCATCTTGCCGCGGGATCAACTGCTTTTATCACCGCGTCGAGTCCGTCCTTCCAGGCCTTGAACTTGTCCCTTTCCTTGGAAACTTCAAGGAGTTGGGTGTTGAGCTCGTCCACCAGGGTATTGTCCTCTTCGTAGATAGTCGCGATCTCTTCGTAATAGTCGCTTTCGCAGATGGGGAATTCAAGGATCGGTGACAAACCAATGTTCTCTATCTGCCCTTCGCCTGTTACGCCATGATGATGCCGGTCGTTCTTTTGTCTTTCCACATGTCCGCCATAACAGTGCTCTTCACAATGGAAGGCGTTTTTCCATTCCTGCAGGACGGTGCAGAGGCCGAACTGGTGACCGAGATTCTTGTCGAGGCGGTTTGCCAGGTCGATGGCTGCTATAAACGCATCGAAAAGGGCGTCACGGGTGCCGATGACGGCGTCCAGCTTTTTGCCATAGTCGTCGATCAGGAGGCGGATGCCCTGGCCGGCGGGCAGCGCGGGATTGTTGATACACTGTATGCAGGCGATGAGGGCGTCATACTTTCGTTTCAGCAGATCGAGCTGCATGTAGAAGTCCCGGATCATGCAATAGAGGATCCGGATGGACTTTACGGTCAGATTGCAATTCTTTTCGATCCGGTGGAGATGATGAAGGAGGATCTCCAGCTGGTGGCAGATCTTGCGGGCGGCATCATCGGCCTTTGTCAGCTCATCATACCAGGTCTTCCAGAAGTCGCGCTGGGTCTTCATGTAGTTGAGATGGTTGGTGATGGATGTCACCTCGTTGTTGGCGGCATTCAGCTGGGCGGTGACCTCGTTGTATTCTTCCATCCATCCGTCATAACAGCAATCGCCGGTACCGGTGGGCGGGTCGTCCGGTTTTCCCGGCTTCTTTTTTTCACAACAATCTTTCACCTTGGGATCCCAATCAACTATTTCGCAATTTTTATAGTTAAGTATAAGCATGGTCTTAATTTTTGATAGTGACTGAATTGTTTCAGGTGTTAGGTGTTTGAGGAGGGGCGCCGCCGGGTTTGCCTACCAGATCGGAGAATGTGTTTCGTACCTCGCCGCAGATATCGCAGATCTCACACAGGCAGTTGTCGAGCCTGGGATCGCAATTTCCTTTTCCGATCTCGACGCAGCCACATTTCGGACAGCAGATCCCGGACACCGTTTGATAGCCCCCTTCATAATCGCAGCGCTGATTGTAGAGGTCGACAATGGAATCGGTCCTGTCCGCAAGGGCCTGTACAAGATCCTTTTGCGTATTGTCGAGATCCGTCTTACGTGTCTTGATGGTAGTCTGAAGCAGGGTGTCGAAGTCGGTAGCTCTTGTGGAAAGCTCCTGCTGCAGGCCGACCACGCTGGCGATGTTGCCAAACTTCTGTACGCCGATGATGTCGGAAGATGCCTTGAAGATGGAATCGATGTCAAAAGCGAGCGCTTTTGGCATACAGACCAGCAGCCTGATGATCTCTTCCGCGTCCTTACAGCCTTCCTCTGGATTGGGCGGCGGCTGATTGTTGGGGTCGTCTTTGCAATTGTCGGGATTCTTCCCGGTGATGATGCACCATTGGGCGGTGCTGCAGCTGTCATTAAGGGAGTTCTCCAGCTTGACGGCGGCGTCCCGGAGGTCGGCCGTCTTGCTCTTTACGTCTTTTATCGTCGTAAAGATGCCTTTGAGGGCGGTGGCAAGATTATCGTCCCAGGTCTTATAACTGGCGACATTGGTGGTGATACGTTTGTTCGCCTGCATCAGCTGGGAGCCCATGCTGATCTCCGTATTGACATAACGCTGTAAGTTGTCCTGTGTACGCAGGAATTTTCTTTCCTTTTTCTTATAGAGCGTTTCTTTCCCGTGATAGGCGATCTCCAGCTTCTTTACGTTGTCGCGGGATGTGGTCAGATTGGTGCAATACACTTTTTTTACTGCATTGATCTTTTTCTGCGTCGCGTTGTCCCTTTCCTCGCAGTCGGGGTTATCGTGATGCTGACCCTGCTGACCCTGCTGGCCCTGATTTTGATTGCGTTGATTTGAATATGACGTAGCCATGAGTGTCTTTTTTTACGTTTATGATTCTGAAAGCATTTTATGCATGAACTGCAGGATGATGAACTCTGCAGGCCGGACGGCGGCCATGCCTATCTGGATGATCATGCGGCCTTCCCAGATGTCGAGTTCGGTCATCGTTTGTCCGAGCCCGATATGTACAAAGAATGCTTCTTTGGTGGAAGACCCCATAAGGGCGCCGGCTTTCCATTGCTGGGTGAGATAATTCTCGATCATGGCCTTGATGCGGGTCCATGTATTCTCGTCGTTGGGTTCGAAGACGAACTGCTCCGCCGCATTTTTTACGGATGTCTCCACCATGGTGAAAAACCTTCTGACGGAGATGTAACGCCATTCGTTGTCATTCCCTGCCAGCGTTCGTGCTCCCCAGATGATGGCCGGGCCTCTGCCGGGAAAGGTGCGGATGACATTGACGGACTTACCGGCAAAGGGATCGACGTTCAGCGTTTGCTGGTCGTTGTTGGTAATGGAAAGCTCCGGTTTTATGGCGTCGATGATATTCACATTGGCGGGTGCTTTCCAGACGCCGCGGCTGTCGTCGGTAGCCGTATAAACTCCCAGGGCTGCCGATGAGGCCGGCAGCAGCATGTTGAAGTCGAGAATAGCCGTCTGGGCCATGAAATAATAGGTGTTGGCGGCGGTTTTGGCGGCATCCATCTTCCCGTTGAAGATGGTGGCGCCTGTGGCATCCTTAACCGTCAGGCTTACGTCGGAATCTTTATAGACAAAGCTGATGTCTGTATAGATCCGGGGATAATAGACACCTGCATATTTCAGGTCTTCCGGCGCCTGTCCCAGGCCGGCGTTGCGCAGGACGTCGACATTGGAGGGATTGCCGGGGGCGATAGGCGTGGGGCTCATCCATACGTCCATGACGGTAAAACGGTCTTTCAGGTCAACACACTGCTGGATGGCCTTTGAATGGATCGTATAATAATCCGCGCTGGACATACTCATTGCATCCGGGAAATTGATCAGCGTGACGTCGAACAATTTCTCGATCTCCACCAGACCTGCTTCGAGGTCGGGCAGCTGCGGAGTCCCTTTGCTATAGTCACCGACTGAGACTATATAACAGTCGCCGCCGCCGTTGTTATAAAACATCTGAAGGGCATAATACATCATAAAGGTGGGCATCGTCTTTGGTTTCGTCACCGTTGACGGACTGCTTTGAGACAAGTCGATGGTGACGACGATGTCTGTCTCCGGTAAGGCCGGGGTCGCTAGGGCCGGCGTGCAGAAGATCTGCTGGTATTCGAAGATCGAGGAGATCTTCACGGGCTTTTTGATGGTAGTGCCCGGCTCGGTCTCGCCGAGTGCAATCTCTGTATAACCGATGAACGCGGGGATTGCCGTCTGAACGGACGCGATGGAAGGCGGGAGCTTAGGGATCTCTTCTATATACACTCCCGGCGTTTTGTAATCTGCCATAAGTTTTGTCTTTTTTTTGTGAAAAATTTTTAATGTGAGATGGAGATCGATTATTTTTTGGCGCATTTCACGGGCCTAGCGGAAACACATCCGATGCGGGAACGATGATATCTGCAAAGATCTGCTGCCCTTCCGGCTTGACGGGGTTGAAGATTTTTGGATTGGGTAATTTTTGAGTTTGTACCGGAATGGGTGCGTAGCTATGGCTTTGCGGCGCCAGGGAGACGAGATTGTTCCCCGTCAGCTTTAGCACGGCCGGATAGCTGTCTTTTAAGAGCTTGCCCTGGTCATTGATGTATCGCCAGAAAGAGAACCGGCTTTTGATCCAGATCTCGAAAACGGGCGGGGCGATGGCTACCGTTCGGTCGGTATTGTAGCGACTGATGAGCAGCCCTTTATTATCGATGAGGTTGTAGTTTGCGCTGCCGGGCTGATTGATGATGTTGATCATGCCCCAGGCGTTGGTGACCGCGAGCGCGCTTTGAAGGAAAATTAATTTATAGGATTTGTTGTAACCGCCGTCTCCGGTTATAGTGAGATTGTATACTAGTGCATCTTCTGTCACACCGGCTGGCAAGGTATTTAGCTTTGACTCGGGCACCCGGAGCCGAACGGCCCGGATCGGATTGGTGCTGGTTACCGTATTTGTATAGATGGTCTGGTTGGATTTGTCGGTAAGGGTAACGACGGCGTTTTTGACGTTGTCAGCCGGAGTGAAATAATATTGAAAAGAGGGGGATACGAGGATCCGGTCCCCCTCGTTAAGAAAATTCTTCCCGACGACGGCTGCAAACTTCATTACGCCGCCTCCGTCTATATAAAACGCGCTGACCACTCCGGCGGACTGTGACAGCTCTCCCTGTTCGTAAGAAACAGTGGCGGACTGGGCGGGGATTGGGTTAGTAAGGAAGGGGAAGGCCTTGACACCGGTGGCGGCGCCGTTGGAGCAATAATAAATACTATCGAAGGCAGGGCGCATACGCCGGTTGGTATAGCTATCGAAATCTGAGTTGGTACGGGTCAGAAGGATGGGGATGGCCAGACCCGGTGGAGGGGAAGCCACCGGCGCATAGGCTATTTTACCGCTGTCGGTGGTCTGTCTGACTTCGGTGGCGATCTTAAACCCTGAATAGGTGCGGATAAGCTTCAGCCTGTAATTTTTAAAAAGCTGTTGCGAAACGAAGGGTACAACATAGTCGATGTCGCTGTTGATGCTCCGCTGGGCCCTTTCGGAGAAATCCTGCAGAAAGCTATCTCTTGCCGTGGCGGACGGCGCGCCAAAGATGGAAGACCCATCCGGGTTGGTGAGATAAAATTCGTGCAGCAGCCTTACTTCGAACAATATTTTATAGATCGTTTGCATTAGAGATTTTGTGTTGAATTGGAAAGATTGCCGTCTACCTCTTCTATCAGCGGCACGTCGCGCAGGCGGCGGCGGCTGGATATGGCTACCAGTCTGAGCTTGTACATGACGGATGGCATTTGTTTGCCTCCCAGCACCCCCCACAGGTGATTGATCTGTTCGAATGTCAGGGTATACAGTTCGGGCTTGATCTTGAAATCGGTGATATCGTCGTACACGCTAATTTTGGATGGATCGTAGGCGGTAAAGGAATTTTTACCCTGGAAGAAGCGGATGACATGCGAAAGTTTTGTCAGGGTGTCGAGGTATTCGTTGTTGCTGGAAATGGTCTTGTTGCAGCAGGAAATCAGCAGGTACAGGTTGAGATAGACGGGCGGGTTCTCATATCGGGCCCTTCCGGACGCGTCTTTCCGCATGGGCGGCGCGTTCTTCAACGTGCTTTCCTCCTCTATATTGACGACAGAGAAGACAATACTGTTATTTAAATTGGTGGTTGTGTCGTTATCCAGCAGGGCGATGTTCTCGATGACGACCATCGTTTCCGGTTGTGTATAACCGTTTGCCCTTAGGTATTCGACAAACTCTTCCCGAAGCAATGAAATAGTCGTATCGATCATGGTTTTGTCAGCGCTTTTTAATAGGTTTAGGCAATACGATATACCCGCGAAAATTTGCATTTTTTCGCGCGAATAGCGATGTGGTCACAGTCGGTGGTAAGCCTTACAGAATGCGTATGGATAGGGCTCTCGCCCGGATCAGTGCCCGGAGCGTGCGAAAGGGGGTAGAGTCATAGTGCGGGAGCCTCGAGAGTCTCGGAGCCCCGGGACGGACATTAAAAGGGAATTCGGATATAAGGTGTTACTGTAGAGATGGAGAGATAGAATGCAAATGTTTAAAAACTATTTGATATTGTCAATACCATTTTCTGGTAATAGTATTTATCCGTGTTAAGTTGTCCGACAAATACGTTGTTTGGGTCTTCCTATTGGACGGGAAAGATGTCCTAACGGTAACAGGAACAAATGATTCCTTCTGGCGGCCTGGCTTTTTAAAAATGTAGTTTTCCTTTTTTGGGCTCCATAAAAGCATCGCAGGAAATCAGATACTTTTCCATTTGATCAATGTCTTCGCCATAAATAGTAGAACTAAATTCGAAAATTCTCAATAACATCCTGATGTAAGTCTCCGTATCATTTTGCCTTGTCAATTTTCGTAAGGCACCCATATAATCTTCCCTGTAAACTGTAGGGACAATGATCTTTGAAATTTTTTTAGAGGATAGCTCGGCGTTCATCATAACCCGGGCTATCCTTCCATTTCCATCAATGAAAGGATGCACTTCGCTGATAAGAAACATCATATAAGCCGCTTTGGAAAATGGATGCTGTAACAATGAGTACCATTCAAATCCCTTTTTTAATGTACCTGATACCAGCTGCCAGTCTACAAATTCCGTATTTCCTGCCCTATTGTTTTTGTCTTTGAACTGGCCGGGGTTTTTATCTATTCTTGCGGAAAGTAAGATGTCATGCCGGTATAAAAGTATTTTAAGCAGCTCGTCAGCAGTCTGAGGACAAGTAAACATCTCTTTTCTATTTGACACTAATGTATAGGTACCTAATACGTCATGAGAATCCTCATTTCTTGTGGGTATGGGTGTTTGAGTAAGAATGATCTGTTTAGCTTCGTCTACTGTAAATTCAGTCCCTTCTATGTAGTTGGAAAAATAGCTTTCAAAAAAAGCAAAATTCTGATATGCTTTTGGGCTTTCATTTTTCTCCGGATATTCGGGATAATCGTTTCCGGCCAGGGTCTCGTATAACTTTTCAAAAAGAGAAATTCGTGCCGGATCGAATGGCTCTCCGAGCGCCCTTGCTTTCGCTACGGTGGAGGAAAGGAGCTTTGATGGTTTTGTACTTAATAATGCACTGATAATCTTATTGAGTTGTTCAAATTCCTTTTCCATTGCGAGGATAGGAGCGATTTGTCGTGCGCGGTCTCTTAGTTCATTTAATCCGGTCTCCCCTTTTATTCGAATAATATTTTCCAGCTTTTCCTCTAATTGTTCCCTGGAAAGTGTCTTTGATCCCTCATCTTTCTTCCGGGACTGCTGAAAATTCTCCAAAAAGGCCCTGGCCTGTTGAGATAAATATAATTCTCCAAAAAAAGAAGCATCTCCCTCGATAGGTTCATGTCCCTGCTGAAAGTGAATGGTCAAACCGGGCAGCGAAATATTCCTGGTATAAGAATAAGTTATATAAATCTGTCCACTCGGGGTGGGTCTGCATTCAAGAGCACTTCTATGACTTAATAAAGACTTTGGGTATTGAGCGGCCAGGATCCTGAACCAATTCCGTTTGATAATGCTTTCAGGGCTATCATCAGTGTTGGTTGTATATATTCTTGGAGCAATCTTTTTTGCAATACCTTTTTTTACTAGTGTGCCGAGCCGCCTGGATTCAGTCTTATCCCCCGACCCAAATAGGATCTCCTGCAAATGGATAGGGTGAATTTTTTCCATTATCGGGTTGTTTTATTGGTAAATTAGGGAATATTTTCTAGTAAATAGGGTTATACGGGGAATATTTTCTATTAATTAATGCGAATATTGTAGATTAACGGGGTGAAATTATTAAAAAAGAGGAAAAATTTCCTTTAAATGGAGAAAAACGGAGATTTTTTTCTATTAAAATGGGTCTAACTACCTCCATCCCCCGCCAAGACTCGCATAAAGGGTAATTACGGCCTGCTGCTGCTGCAACCGGTCGTCGATGCTGTTGATCTGTGCGGACAATAAATTCTGTTCGGAGGTGAGCACGTCGGTGTAATTGGTATTGGCATTATATTTCATCAGCTCCCTCGTGAACTCGACGGATTTTTCGAGGAAGTGAAGCTGTTGCTTCCGGATGCCTATCTTATCGCTCGCCGCCTGGTAATCGTACAGGGCGTTGGAGACCTCCTGGCCGGCGGTGAGCAGGGTCTTTTGGAAGGTGAGCAGAAATTCCTGCTGCTGTGCCTTTGCGACCTCGAGTCGTTGCCGGTTGAGGCCGTTGTTAAAGATGGGCTGTGTAAGTCCCCCCACGATATTCCCAAAAAAGGCCGAGGCGTCAAAGAAATGCGAGAGGTTCCCGGATGACAGGCCGCCTTGCCCGGTAATGGTCAGCGCCGGATAGAAATAGGTGCGGGCGACATTGGTGAGCTCGGTATAATAGCGGAGCTGGTCTTCGGCCTCCTGGACGTCGGGCCGGTTGGCCAGGAGCTGAGCGGGCAGACCCGTCTTCAAATCGGTGGGGAGAGGCACGTTGTACAGGCTGTCGCGGCGAATGGCGCCGGGATTGCGCCCCAGCAAAAGGCAAATGGTGTTTTCGGTGTTGCGGATGTTTTGCCGGATATCGGGCAGGGTCACTTCCGCCGAATAAAGGTTGGCCTGGCTTTGCATCACGGCCGCACCGGTAAGCACGTCCGACTCTTTCAGGGCCTTTGTCGTATTGACATCTTCCTTACGGTTCTCAATGGTGGCAAGGGTTATCTTCAGCTGCTGGTCGAGGCCAAGCAGTGAATAATAGCTGCCCGCAATATTTGCGACGAGCTGTGTCTGCACGTCCCGGCGATAGGCATCGCTTTGCAGCAGTGCGGCCAGCGCGGCCCTTTTGGAGCTTCTTAGCTTGCCCCAGAGGTCGACCTGCCAGGTGCTGCTGAGATAGGCCTGGTAGTTTTGCGTGGAAGGTGAACCCGCCGTCTTTTGAAGGCTGGCGCCGGCATTGGCATCGAGGCTGGGGAAGAAGGCGGCTTTGCTCTGTCTGACGCCTGCTTCGGCCTGTCGCATACGGGCAACGGCTATCCTGAGATCGAGATTGTTGTCGATACCTTCCTGGATCAGCGTTTGTAAAAGGGTGTCGGGAAACAGCTGCCGCCAGGGTAGGGTCGCGATGGAGCTTGTGTCGGTTATCGTCGTGTCGCGATAAATGCTGTCGCCGGCTACGCGCGCGGCTTGTTTATAGGGAGTGGTGACCTTGCAGCCCGCCATGGCTATGGCGAACAGCAGCAGCAAAGACATCGGCCGCAGTAGCAGCAGCAACCTTGCGGATGGTCCCGGTGATAATAGGCCTTTAGTCATTTTCTTCAGTTTTATTTTTCCGTACTTTCTCCTGCAAGCTCTGGAAGATGATGAAGAGCGTCGGGATCACGAACACTCCAAGACAGGTTCCAAACAACATTCCGCCGATGGCTCCAGTACCGATCGACTTATCGCCGTTGGCACCTACGCCGCTGGCGAAGATCAGGGGCAGGAGTCCGAAGACAAACGCAAACGAGGTCATCAGGATCGGGCGTAACCTTGCCTTGCCGCCTTCTATGGCCGCCTCCAGCAAACCCATGCCCTTTGCCCTTCGTTCGACGGCAAACTCCACGATCAGGATCGCATTCTTGGACAGCAGGCCGATGAGCATGATCATAGAGATCTGCATATAGATATTGTTGTCTTCACCAAAGAGCTTTGCAAAGACAAAGATCCCCGACAGACCTACCGGCAGGGACAGCAGCACGGCAAACGGCAGCAGGTAGCTTTCGTACTGCGCGCTCAGCAGGAGATAGACAAAGGACAGACACAAAAGAAAAATATAAATGGTCTGTGACCCGGCGGACTGCTCTTCCCGGCTGATGCCGGAATATTCAAAACCATACCCGCCGGGCAACTTCCCGGCTGCTGTCTCCTGTATGGCCTGGAGGGCCTGACCGGTGCTGAAGCCTTCGTTTGGCGATCCGCTGACGGACATCGCGGTGAACATATTGAAACGGGATATGGACTCCGGTCCAAAAATGCGTCGCAGCGTAATAAACTCCATGATCGGCACCATGGCGCTGTCGGAGCCCCGGACATAGATCTTGTTCAACCCCGAAGGCGCACTGCGGTAGCCGGAGTCTGCCTGAAGGATGACCTGGTACTGCTGGCCGAACTGGGTGAAATTGGATGAATAGCTGCTGCCATAAAAGACCTGCATCGCATTCAGGATGGATGTGACGGACACGCCCGCGTCCTTACACTTAGGGACATTGATATCCATCTGATATTGCGGGAAGTTCGGGTTGAAGGAGGTGGTGGCATACTGGATCTCCGGTCTTTTATTCAGGGCGTCGAGGAAACCCTGCGCCACCTGGTAGAACTGGTCGGTGGTATGACCGCCTTTGTCCTGGAGCTGGATGGTAAATCCGCCGCTGGTACCAAAGCCGGTGACGGTGGGCTGGGACATAAAGACAATTTTTGCTCCTCGGATGCCGGCCGTCTTTTTTGTCAGCTCTTTGATGACATCTTTATTGGTGACGCCCGGGCGCTGGTCCCAGGGCGTTAGGCGAACGGTGATCATCCCATAGGCGCTGCCGCTGCCGCCGATGTAATTCTGCCCCAGTGTCCGCATGGTATGGCCTACCTGTGGGATAGTCCGGCAGACGCTGTCCAGCTGATCGGCCACGGCCTTTACCCGTTCCATCGTCGAGGCCGGAGGGAGGCTAATGTTGACGAAGATGGTGCCCATATCCTCTTCCGGCACAAAGCTGGATGGGGTCGACTTCATCAGCAGATAAAAGAGGGTGCCAAAACCTGCGATGATGAGGATGACGACCCATTTGCGGGCGGAGAGAAAGGCGACGGAACGGGAATAGCGTTGGACCATGGCATTGTAGCCCCGGTTGAAGCTGACCCCAAACCGTTGCAGCAATGTTCGCTTTTTACGGGGCTGCCCGGGGACAGCGATGGCGCCGGGATCGTGCTCCTCCCCATGATCGGGCGGCTTTAGGAACATGGCCGCGAGCGCGGGACAGAGGGTCAGCGCATTGATAGCCGAGATACAAATGGCGATGGCCAGCGTAATGCCGAACTGCCGGTAGAAGACCCCGGCCGACCCCGTCACAAAGGACACCGGTACAAAGACCGATGCCATGACAAGCGTAATGGACACGATGGCGCCCGAGATCTCGCTCATCGCGTCGACAGCGGCTTTTCGGGCGGAGGTATAGCCACCCTCCAGCTTGGCATGGACGGCCTCGACCACCACCACGGCGTCATCCACTACGATGCCTATCGCCAGCACGAGGGCGAAGAGGGTCAGCAGGTTTATACTAAACCCCAACAGGTACAGGAAGAAAAAGGTCCCGGTGATCGCGACGGGCACCGAGATACCATGGATGATGGTGCTTCGAAAATCCTGGAGGAAAATAAAAATGACGAGGAAGACCAGGGCGAAACATTCGAACAGGGTATGCAGCACTTTGCTGATGGATGCGTCGAGGAAATCGTCGATATTGACGAGATAAAGATATTTGATGCCTGTGGGAAGGGAGGGCGCTGCCTCGTCGATGACCTTCTGGCATTGCTGAATCACCTGTTTGGCGTTGCTGCCGGGGGTCTGGCTAACGGAAATGCCTACGGACTGTTTGCCATCGGTGGTGTTGGAGCCGGTATAACTCTGGGCGCCCAGCTCGATCCGGGCGATGTTCTTTAGCTGGAGGTACTGTCCTTTGCCAAGGGACTTGATCACGATGTTGCCAAAATCCTCCGTAGTAGCCAGCTGGCCTTTATAGCGGATGACGTATTGAAAGCTCTGGCCGGAATTCTCGCCGAACTGGCCGGGCGCCGCATTCACATTCTGTTCGGCGAGGGCTGCCGTGACGTCGGCGGGATTGATCTTATACACCGCCATGATATCGGGCTTCAGCCAGATGCGCATTGAATAGGTCATTGCCGAGCCGAAGACAGCGGCGCTGCCCACGCCATTGACGCGCTGCAGCTGGGGCAGGATATTGATCGCGGCATAATTCTGCAGGAAGGTCTGGTCATAGGCGGCCTTGTCGCTGTAAAGGGAAAGGATCAGGAGGTTACTGCTCTGCTGTTTGCGGACGCGGACGCCGTTCTGCGTAACGGACTGGGGCAACAGGCTGGCTGCCGCCGCGACGCGGTTTTGCACGTCCACCGCGGCGATGTCAGGGTTGGTGCCGACGGCGAAATACACGCTGATATTGGCGGAGCCGGTATTACCTGCCGAGGACGTCATATAGGTCATGCCTTCCACGCCATTGATCTGTTGCTCGAGCGGAACAATGACGCTCTTTACGACCACGTCCGCATTGGCCCCGCTATACGTCGCAGACACCTGGACGGTAGGCGGAGAGATATCCGGATACTGTGCTACCGGCAGCTTCGCCATTCCAAGCACCCCCAGGAGTATAATGATGATGGAAATGACGGTACTTAGTACGGGTCTTTTTATAAATGTTTTTAGCATGGTCGGGCATTTGATTAACGGACGGTGTCGGTGCGATAAAGGCTGTCGGCGTTGACGGGCCGCGGGATAATGACCGTACTATCCTTCAGGTTAAAGCCGTTGAGCAGGACGCGATCGCCTCTTTTCAGGCCACTGCGCACGAGCAGGAACTTTCCGTCATTGGTAGGTGTGGATTCGATGGCCGTATTGATGATCCGGTTGCTGTCGATCAGCAGGTATACGAATCGTTTGTCCTGGAGTTCATACGTGGCGCTCTGCGGCACCAGCAGGGCGGTGTCGATGGTGCGGGGGAGGCGTACGATGGCGCTGGCTCCGCTGTGGATGATCCCCGTTGGATTGACGAACCGGGCTTTGAAGCTGACGGTGCCTGTGCCGGTGGTGATGAAACCGCTGGCTGTTTGCAGCCGCCCTTTCTGCGGGTACTGGCTGCCGTCAGCAAGCACGAGGGATACGGGCGGTAACCTGTTCAGCTTATCCTGCAGCGTGGCGCCGGGTACGCGGTTGAAGAAACCCAGCAGCTGTTTTTCGCTCAGGGCGAAATAGGCATACACGTTGTCTATTCTTGCCAGGCTGGTGAGGGGGTTGGAAATGCTGCTGCTGATGAGGTCGCCGATCTTGTAGGGAATGGAACCCATGATACCGGTGATGGGGCTGCGGAGCGTGGTATAATCGACATTCGTCTGGGCATTCCTGAGAGCTGCATTGGCCTGAGCAAGGGCGGCTATCTTTGACTCCAGCGTATACTGGGCGGACTCCAGCTCGAACTTACTGACGATGTCCTTTTCCACGAGCGGGCGGACCTTCTCGACATCCATCTTTGCTGCGTCGACGTCTGCCTGTGCTATCTTGATCGCTGCCTGCGCTGTGATGACGTTCTGTTCATAGATGGGGTTCTGGATCTTGAAAAGCAGCTCTCCTTTCTTTACGTTGGCGCCTTCGGGGACGTAGATCTTTTCCAGGTAGCCGTCTACCATGGGCCGCAATTGTACGATCTCGATCCCTTCGATGGCGGCGGGGAAGTCGTTGAAGATGGTCGCGGATTGGGGGGTGAGGGCAAGTACGTCGTAGGTTTGAGGGGAGACAGGGTGTGCGGGCTTTTTATCTCCCTCGCAGGCTGCTAATACAAGCAGGGACGCCATAAAGACGCCGATGCGCATTTGTTTAGTTATCATAATCCTTTCAATTACTTTATTCGGTGAAGCATCCAGGATCTTAGCAGGTTAGCAAGGGGTGTTTATCAAATATATTCATTTTCCGTAAAAAATCTACCATCAGTGGTAATGCGGACAACTATTGGTTATTAAATTTGTTATGCGGTAGGTAGGGTATATGGATCGGTGAATTTAATGACCAACAGAACAAATATGATGACCAGAACTATTTTATTTACGTTTATCCTTTTGGGTTTTTTCTGGCTCCCCGGCCGCGGCCAGGACGACTGGAAGTTGAAGACGGACAAAGATGGCATTGCTATTTTCACGCGAACTTTTCCGGATTCGAAATTCAAGGCTATAAAGGTCGAGGTGGAGCTCGACGCCACTCTTTCGCAGCTGGTGGCCGTCATCCTGGATGTCAATACGGGTGCACAATGGGTGTATAGCACAAAATCATCCGTGCTGCTGAAACAGGTGTCGCCATCGGAACTCTACTATTATTCGGAGGTTAATGTTCCCTGGCCGGCGGCCAACCGGGACTTTATTGCGGAATTAAGAGTGGTGCAGGATCCTCACAGCCGGGTCGTAACTATTTATGGGCCTACTTTCCCGGACTATCTGCCGGAAAAAAAAGATATAGTAAGGGTGCGCAGGTCGGAAGGGAAGTGGATCATCAGCCCGCTGGCCAACCGAAAGATAAAGGTGGAATATACGCTGCGGGTCGACCCGGGCGGGGATGTGCCGGCCTGGCTGGTGAATATGTTTGCTACGAAGGGGCCTTATGAGTCGTTCAGGAAGCTGAAGGAGCAGCTGCAGAAGCCGGCGTATGCGAATGTGAAACTGCCCTTTGTCACAGATTGAGCAGGCTTTGCCGTTTCTGTGCCTGCTTTTCCGGCTACTAATTCTTCCCCAGGTGTAATAAGATATTGCGGTGCATATCGTCGGGCCGGAAGGGTTTGTGGAGGTAGCCGTTGAAGCCATATTTTCGCAGGTCGTCATACATATCCTCATAAATAGCAGCCGTAAACGCAATTGCGGGAACCTCCTTGTTCACCGCCCTGATCTGCGTCAGCAGCTGTTTCCCGTCCATCAGCGGCATCTCCAGGTCGACCAGTAACAGATCGAAGGACTGTTGCTGAAACAGCTCCCAGGCAATAAGCCCGTTCTCCGCCGTATTGATGCTGGCCCCCCAGCTGTGGAGGAAGCGCCGGGCGATCTTCATGTTGACTGTATTGTCTTCGACAAGCAGGATGCGTACACCGTCAAGCTGTCGCAAGTCGCGGAGCTTTTCTTTCGGGATGATGATGGCCCGCTGGGCAAAGGATAACGTCAGTGTAAAATAAAAGGTGCTCCCTTTTCCCTGTTCGCTATTGACCTGTAGCTGGCCGCCCATTTTTCGGATCAGTTCCTTGCATATGCTAAGACCGAGCCCCGAGCCGCCATACTTACGGGTCGTCCCGGCATCGGCCTGGGTAAAGCTATCGAAGATAAGGAACATCTTCTCCGGTGGGATACCGATGCCCGTATCGGTTACGGCAAAATAAATTTCGGCGCCCGAATCGGTCAGGTGGTTGACCTGCGCCTTTAGCGTTACCGACCCTGTTTCGGTGAACTTGACGGCATTGGACAGGAGATTGAGGATGACCTGTTTTAGCCGCATCTCATCGCCGACCACTTTTTTATTCTGTGGCAGGGTTGTCGTTTCCAGGAAGAGATGTATATTCTTCTGCTGTATGGTGGTGGTGACGGCGTCGGCTGCCTGCCGGAGCAATTGGGACAGGTCAAAAGACTCCGATACAAATTCCAGCTTGCCTTCATCCAGCTTATTGAAATCGAGCACTTCGTTCACGAGATGCAGCATGTGTTCCGAGGAATCCTTCAGGATCTTAAAGTGTTCGCTTTCCTGTAAAAGCTCGTGATCCTGCATCAGCAGATGAGTGGAGCCGATGATGGCGTTCAGCGGTGTCCGGAGCTCGTGGCTCATGTTGCTCATAAAACGCGTTTTGGCTGCGGCCGCCTTCTCCGCTTTCTCCTTGGCCTGCAGGATATCCAGCTCGGCTTGTTCGAGGGAGGCGATGTGTTTCTTATTCTTCTTTTCCTTGGCATCCAGAAGCCGCAGGACAACATAAAAAAAGACGATGACCAGCAGGAAATTGATGACGATATTCAGCTTCCGGTGATTGTAGGCGACTATCCCGGTCACCTGTTCAACCCGGGAATGATAGGGCAGGAACAAGACTATCGCCAGGAGGTTCAGCGCTGTGGCGGTGACGAAAGTCGTCACGACAAGGTCATTCTTTCGCACCCGAAGAAAGAAGATCATGGCCATGACAAAGGGAAACAGGTAAAGAAAGGATGCCTGATCGGTCCCTTGTACATAACAAAGGGAGAAGGCGTGAAGATTGACAAAGAAAATGCTCAATAGGGTAGGTATCGCCGAGAGCCCTTTCATATTGAACAGGATGAAGAAGAACAGTACGACGATGCCCCATATTTCGATGGCGGCGCTGCTTGTCATTCCGTCGGCGAAGTAATAAAGGAAATTGATCCCGTTACAGGTCATGGCCAGCACAATGAAGGTATTGAGCTGCCAGAATCTGGCTTTATAATTCTTAGTAAGGTCTGGTGTATCCTGGTTTTTCAACTGGTCTAATAGTTGGATTGCAGCTAAAAATATACTAATAATTTAGCATACGCAAGATTTATTTTATTGTATATGAGGCGGTATTTACCTTATGGATGGCCGCTGATCTTGTTATCTTTAGCGCATGGCAGTGAGTAATATAGAAAGGGGTATAGGAGTGGTGGCGGGGATAATTATTGGCAGCGCGCAGGTGATATATCTGGTGAATACGCTTAGGGGGAAGATCAGGCCGAGTGTCTTATCCTGGCTGGGCTGGGCCCTGTTGATGGGAACGAGTCTTGTGTCACAGGTTGTGGATAAGGGCTGGCAATGGAG
This sequence comes from Puia sp., assembly GCA_036499285.1. Classification (GTDB taxonomy): domain Bacteria; phylum Bacteroidota; class Bacteroidia; order Chitinophagales; family Chitinophagaceae; genus Puia. Next base: position 228,428 of record DASYEB010000032.1, read on the forward strand.
CCTGACGAGTATCGGGTGTTCGACGATCGGAAGTTTGGCTATTGCCGCTGCGGCATTGCTGAGCAGGAATTTTTCTCTTGCCGCGAAGGACTGGAAATTCCTGTTCCTTGGTCTGGGTTGTATGGGATTGTATTATGTGTCCGGTAATGCGTGGATTACTACTGGCTTTGCGGTGCTTGCGGATGCGTTGCTGGGTATTCCGACGATAGGGAAGGCCTGGAAGGACCCGGCTTCGGAGAAGTCGGCAGCGTGGATATTGGGAGGGGTGTCGTCGGCTTTGGCGCTGGCTATTTGTGTGGGGCATGACTGGTTGTATTTTTTGTTTCCGTTGTACCTGGTGTTGTTCAATGGGATGATGGCGTGGTTGACGTGGAGGTAATCTACTATTTGCAGGAATAAAATTATTTTATATATTGCGGTATTCCAATCATCGTATGAAAAGACTCCTTCTTTCCACATTATTTTTACCCTTTGTCGGCGGGGCCGGTTTTACAAGGGTAGATCCCTCAACAACAAGTCTGGCGGAAGTACGTTCGGGCAAATGGCCGATCAGTCTGGAAAGATGGATCGAGCGCCGGGACACCTCCTATGTATTATTGTTCCGCGACGAGCAGGTCATGAATGCCGAGGTTATGGACACCCTGCCGTTTGCCAACCTGCAGCAGCTGCGGTATTTAGACCAGGCATTGACCAGTCTCAGGAAAGCCGGTAATGGCGAGGTCGCTACGTTCAAGGAATATTCGATCAAACGGACCGATAAGAAATTTGACGGCACTTCTTATTTACTGCGATACCAGGAAGGGGCCACTGAGTTCCGCCAGCCGGAAGCTGATATTCTCAGCGCCACGATCAGAAAACTTTAGTGCGAGTTATCCACAGACAAAATAAAGTCTCCTTTCATCCGTTTATGCACATTAAGAAATAGTACTGATATGAAAAAACTCCTTCTATTAGCTGTTTTGATTCCGTTCCTTACAAAAACAAAGGCGCAGTTTACGCTGACCAATTCCTCTACTACGAGTATTTGTGAATTGCGTGCTACCACTGCTACCTGGCCATTGGACCTGCAGCGAGTGATCAAGCAAAGGGATACCTCCTTTGTGCTTTCCTTCCGCGATCAGCAATACGCGAATGTCGTGAGCATGTCGGCGTTGAAATTCAAGGACAGAGGGCAGTTGAAATATTTTCAACAGGCTTTGTCATCACTGGCACAACTGGCGTCGGGTACGATCGCAAACTTTAAAGATTATACGATCAAAAGGGCAGATGTGAAGAAGGATGTAGTAGTAGGCAAGAAAGAAGTAAAAAAAGATGAGATCTGGTATCTGCTTACCTGCGATGATGGTACAGTAACGAATTTCCAACAATCCGAAGCGAATAAAATGATTTCGGCTATTCAGCCGATATAGAGCACTGGGACCGCGCCGCTGAAAATGGTGCGGACCGGGCTCGCCAAATTGATTATCAACGGTTCAATTGACTACTGCGGGTTCATCCGGAAAGCGGATGGCCCGCTTTTCTTTTTGGATCCGGACACCATTTGCATCGAAATCGGACAGTTCGGCCCTGCAAAGTGATAATTAATCGACACATTATCATCGACTTAAAAAAATGGCTCTTTGTTGGTGGCTGGCTTTATATAACCTCCTGCATTATGATTAGGAACCAGCTGCTTTTTGCACTGCGCCGTCTGGGCCGGCATAAATTGACGACAAGCATCAACGTCCTTGGGCTTACGTTCGGGATCCTGTCCTGCATAGTGATTTACCAGTATGTGACCTTTGAATTCAGCTATGACAAGTTCCATGCTGATGCTGACCGGATCTACCGGCTGGTAGTTTCGTCGACCCGCGGCAACGGTATGCAGGTCAATGAGGCGTGGCTGGCGGGGCCGACGGGTCCCGCGCTGCGGCAGGAGGCTACCGGTTTCAGCGCTGTCACCACGCTTTTTACCGACGACACCCGTGTGCTGGTCCCCGAGGCGGGGAAGCCGGCACGGATCATACCTACGATCAGCGGCGACCATCCGTATCACATTGTCTTTGCCGACCGGGGTTACCTGCAGATATTCCACTATCAGTGGCTACAGGGCAACCCCGCGACGGCCCTGACGAGCCCTTTCTCCGTGGTGCTCTCCGAATCGGAGGCGAAGTACTACTTCCAGAACGGCCGGCCTGAAGAATGGATGGGCCGTACGCTCGTATATGAAGATTCGCTGACGGTCACCGTCACAGGGATCGTCAAAGACTGGGATCACAACACGGATTTTGGGTTCAAGGACCTTATCTCCTATAATACCCTCGAACACAGCTTTCTTAAGACCCACGTACAGAACTGGAACATGGCGGGGAGCAATATCAATGTCTGCGTCAAGTTGTCTCCGGGCACGACAGCCGCCCAGGCGGAACAGCAATTTCCCGCCTTCTTCCGACGGCATATAAAACTGTCTCCCCATGCAAAGATCAGCTGGTCGCTGCAGCCCCTCGCGGACATCCATTTTAATGCGGCTTATCATGATACCTATAGTCGCAAGGCGCATAAACCAACGCTGATCGCACTGGCCGGCATTGCCCTTTTCATCCTGGTCATTGCTGCTATCAACTTTATCAATCTATCCACGGCGCAATCTATACTTCGGGCGAAAGAGGTCGGCATCCGGAAAGTAATGGGCAGCAGCATCGGCGCGCTCGTCCGACAGTTCCTCATTGAAACCGGCGTCATCGTGGTTGCCTCGATGGTACTTGCGCTTCTGCTCGCCAATCCTGTCATTGCGGCGCTGCATGGCTTTATCCCCGAAGGTGTCCGGCTGCATATTACCGACCCCGGTACCTGGCTCTTTATCGGAACTACGATGCTGGCCACTTGTCTGCTCGCCGGCTGGTACCCGGGGCGGGCGCTTGCTTCTTTCCTGCCTGTGATCAGCCTTAAAGGGCAGGGCGTCCGGCAGCTCAACTCCAAAAGTTATGTCCGCAAGGGCCTTATCGTATTCCAGTTTACGGTGAGTTTGCTCTTTATCATCGGAACCCTGATGGTAGGCCGTCAGATCCGGTACATGCTCAATACCGACCTTGGCTTTAATAAAGACGCCATCGTCACGATCGATATTCCCAGGGGCCAGCCCAGAAACCGGAAAGATGTTTTGGCGACTGAGATCCGTAATCTTACAGGCGTGAAGCAGGTAAGCCTCAACACGGCCGATCCCGAAACGCGAAGTCATTTTATTTTCGGTACTTTTCTTGAATATAGCGGGGCCACGCACGCGAAGATAGAAGTGGGGGGTGACCAGATAGACAGCGGCTACCTATCCTTATATGGGCTGACCCTTGTCGCCGGGAGAAATTTTTATCTCGCGGACACGGCGCGGAAAAGCGTTGAGGCTTCGGGGTCTGACCCGGAGCAGCCCGCCTATCGGGCTTATATCCTGAATGAAACAGCGGCAAGGGCTCTGGGTTTCAACCGGCCGGCCGATGTCGTCGGTCAGCAGGTGACCAGCGGCTTAGGCGGGATATCGGGCCCGGTGATCGGTGTAGTGAAGGATTTCCATTCGGACGATATGCATGAGAAGATACGACCTTTTATGTTCTCGACGGAGGCGGGCGCCTCGAACCAGCTGAGCGTAAAGCTTTCCAGCGCTGGCTTCTCTGCCAGCAAGGTGAGCACGCTGATGACAAAGATGGAATCGGTCTTTAAAAAAACATATCCGGATAGAGTGTTCCAGTCCCGATTCTTTGACGAATCGCTTGAGCAGCTTTATAAGCAGGAACAACAAACATCGCAGATCATGAATATCGCCATGGGCATCGCCATCTTCATTTCCTGTATGGGCCTTTTTGGTCTTGCGGCGTTCACCGCCAATCAGCGGACGCGGGAGATCGGCATCCGCAAAGTTCTGGGTGCAGGTATTCCTCAGCTGGTGTCCCTGCTTTCGATGGAATTTATCCTTTTGGTAGGGCTTTCGACCATTATTGCCGCGCCGGTGGCGGCCTGGGGCATGTCCCGGTGGCTGCAGAACTTCGCTTATCGTACTTCGATGCCGTGGTGGATCTTTGTGCTGGCCGGTGTCGCAGCGATCGCGATCGCACTGCTCACCGTCAGTTTACAGACCATTCGCGCCGCAAGAACCAATCCGGTAAAAAGTTTGAGGGTGGAATAATCTAACGGAACCCGGGTTAGTTGTCACGTGCTGTCCGGCTCCTTTACCGGACAGCACTTTTTTGTATTGGAGTCCGATTTTTTGCCGTAAATTCCGGCCTTCAATATTTTTTTAGTTCCAACTAACTCTATTTTATATCTACATCATGAGCAAACACTTTCTCGCTCCATTTGCCTTTGCACTGGCTTTGACCACGCAGGCACAACAACCCGTTGCCTTAACTTCAAAAGACTATCAACACGCCGAGAGCATGCTTGGCTACAGTGCCGAACCGTTTGTAGACAGGGCTTCCGTCCGTCCCAACTGGCTGCCGGGTGATAAATTCTGGTACAAGGTGCTGACCGCGCAGGGAAGCGAATATGTATTGGTCGATCCGGTAAAAGGTACGAGGACTGCGGCTCCTGACCTTCAGAAGCTGGGAGTGGAAGCGCCGGCTCCTGCGGCCCGCGGCGGCCGTGGCCGGATGAGCGAAGTGTTGTCCCCCGACGGAAAGAAGGCGGCGTTTATCAGGGATTATAATCTGTGGGTAAGGAATGTGGCCACGGGCGCGGAGACGCAGCTGACCACCGACGGTGTAAAAGATTATGGATATGCGACGGACAATGCCGGCTGGAAAAGCAGCGACAGGCCAATCATTGGCTGGTCGGCGGATTCGAGAAAGATCGTGACCAATCAGCAGGACGAACGCAATGTTGGAGATATATACCTGGTGACCACCAATGTCGGTCATCCGGTATTAAAAGCCTGGAAATATCCATTGCCGGGTGACAAGGAAATAGCGATGATCCATCGGGTGATCATTAATGTAGATACGCCAAAGGTTGTATTCTTAAAGATCCCGGCCGATCCGCACAGGGCTACACTTAGTGACGACATCTCCAGCAGCGGGACGCTGGATGATGTGCAATTCAATGAAGATGCCTCCAAACTGGCGTTTGTCTCTACGAGCCGCGATCATAAGGACGAGAAGTTCCGGATCGCCGATGCTGCCACCGGAGAGGTCCGGGAGGTTTTCGAAGAAAAAGTTGCTACGCAATATGAGTCGGGCCGCAGCGCTATCGACTGGAGATGGCTCAGCAGCTCGAACGAGATCATCTGGTATTCCGAGCGTGACAACTGGGGACATCTTTATTTATACGATGCGGCGACGGGTCAGTTAAAAAACCAGATCACAAAGGGCGAATGGGTAGTGACAAAGGTCATAAAGGTCGATGAGAAGAAAAGGATGATCTATTTTCTGGCCGTTGGCAAGGAAGGTGGAAACCCCTACTTCAATCATCTGTATAAGGTCGGCTTCGATGGCAAACACCTGGCGGCGCTGAGCCCCGAGGAAGGCAATCATGTCATAACCCTGTCTCCCGGGGGCAATTATTTTATCGACAGCTATTCCCAGCCGAATGTCGCTCCGGTTACTGTTCTGCGCAACCTCGATGGAAAGATAGTGACCGCCCTGGAGAAAGCAGACATCTCACGGCTGCTGGCTACGGGCTGGAAGGCGCCAAACCCGATCACTGTAAAGGCGGCTGACGGCAAGACCGATCTCTACGGCCTGTTGTTCACACCGACGCGTCTGGACTCTTCCCGTAAATACCCGATAATCGATTATATCTATCCCGGTCCGCAGGGCGGCAGTGTAGGCAGCTGGTCCTTCACGGTCTCGCGGGTTGACTGCCAGGCTTTGGCAGAACTTGGTTTTGTGGTGGTTGAGATCGAGGGGACAAGCAATCCTTACCGGAGCAAAAGTTTTCATGATATGAGCTACGGCGACATGTCCACCAATACGCTGGCTGACCAGGTCGCTGGTATCAAAGAGCTGGCGGCGCGTCACTCTTATATCGACGTCAGCCGGGTAGGCATCTGGGGACATTCGGGCGGCGGCTTTGCTACGGCAGGAGCCATGTTCCGTTACCCTGACTTCTTCAAGGTTGGTATCTCTGAATCCGGCAACCATGACAACCGCAACTATGAAGATGACTGGGGAGAGCGTTATGACGGGCTGCTGACGATGGGAGCAGACGGCAAATCCAATTACGAGGCACAGGCCAACGAGAATTATGCAAAGAATCTCAAGGGTAAATTAATGCTGGCGCATGGTTTGATGGATAATAATGTGCCACCGTCCAATACCCTGCTGGTGATAGAGGCGCTGGAAAAGGCCAATAAGAACTATGACCTGGTCGTTTTTCCGAACAGCCCGCATGGATATGGAATATATAGTCCTTATATGATGCGCCGGCGCTGGGATTATTTTGTCAAGAACCTGGCGGGGATGGAGCCGCCGGCGGAGTATGAGCTGAAGATGAAGGCCGACCCCAGAAATGGGGGGGAGGAGACTCCGCGGGGAAGGAGGTAGAAACCTTTATTTTATGTCTTATAGTGAAAAATTAGCCGATCGCATCCGCGAAGCGCTGATCGAAGTGCCGAAAGTAAAAGAGAAAGTGATGTTCAGCGGTGTTACCTTTATGGTCGATGACAAGATGTGTATCAGCGTGGGGCCTGATAGGATCATGTGCCGGATCGACCCGGTATTGCAGGACCAGCTTTTGGAGGAGAAGCCTTGTCGTGTGATGGTCATGAAGGGGAGGGAATATAAGGGATATATTCTTGTGAATGAGGAGGATGTTCAACGTAAGAAGGAATTGGATTTTTGGATAGGGCTTTGCCTGGATTTTAATGCGCGGGCGAAGTCTTCGAAGAAGAAAGCTGTGTCGGCTACGAAGAAGAAAGCTGCGGCGCCGGCGAAGAAGAAACCTGTTGCTAACAAGAAAAAATAACCTGCCATGGAAGATCTTAGCCAGACCTATCATGCAATGAAAGAACTATTGCACCCAAAGGCGCTGAAAGAAAAGGACCTGATGTCTCATGACAATCCCATCAGTCTGAAGGCAGATAAATCATATCCCGTTACACTGTCCGACGTTACTTTTTCTTTTGGTGCCGGTGCGGCCATGGAGGTGACCCTGTTCAACGATGAAGATGATAAGGATGACAACGCGTTCCTCGCAACAAAGAACGCCCCCATCCTACTAAACACTGCGTCTGACGCCTATCTGAAATATACCAATATAGTATCTGCAAAAGCCAACGGGCAGGTGACTCTTGCCAGTTTGGGATTCAATCTCAACCTCTCTGCTTCCGGTTGCGCCAAATCGATCTTCTACCGGCGTCATCCGAATATCCAGCTGGTCCGGGACGCCTTTGCGGCCGACCTGAAACAATTCAGGACCATTTTTAAGTTTGATGACGTAGACGGTCTGGAAGCCAACGATGGTCTGGGGTTTGTTGTGAACGGCACCCTTAGCTGTGATCTGAAGGTCAGCTGGTCCGATATCCTCTCTACCGGCATCTCAGCCGTCAGTAACCTGCTGCCTTTGCCGATAACCCTGGACATCAGCATTCTCCCTTCGGTGACGGCTGAATTTACGGTGACCGTGACCGATGACTTTGCATATCTCCTGAAAAAACAGGAGGGGGACCAATACCTTGTTTCCATTACAAAGAAAAAATCGACGGCTGCAACGGCTGCGCTGGGGGCATCGGTTGGCGTTCAATTTGCCGATCCGACAACGATAGGCCAGCAGGTGGCCGCCATTTGTGATAAGATGATCCAATCCCTGCTTGGTAACACGATGGTCGAGATCAATGCGGCTATCGAAAGCTACCTGAAGGGTCAAAAGTCTCCCATCGTCGAAAAATTGTTGACCCTCTTCCAACTGGACAAGCTGCCTCAGCCCATCGATCTGCTGAATGCCAAGCTCAAACAGCTGGAACAGGACGCGGCGGCTGTCGTTACCAAACTGGCTACCGACAGCGTATCCTTTTCTTTTTCCTGGCAATACAGCCGGATCGAAGAGGATAAGGAGCTGCTTTCCGTACTGATAGCGGGCAAAGACCTCAAAAACTATCACGGGGATCTGTTGAAGTTGAAGACCGGTAAGCTGATCGCTGCGCTCCGGAATAACGCGATCCCCTTTACGCTGATCTCCTATCTCAACCAGCGTGTCCTGACGATAAGCCGGTCGTGGGGATTCGGGCTTACGGTGTTTGACTTCACCGTCCTGACGTCAAAAGACTATGAGGAGTCAAAGAATACCATACAGACCGATCTGAAAGGCACCAACAATAAGATCCAGCTGGACAGGACAAAAGGATATAAGTGGCAGCTGATAAAAGGCACCGGCTCCTGGATGGGGCAGTTCAGCGCTGCCATGCCGGATTTTCTGCCGGTCTGTACGCTGGACAAATTCGGGTATACGATGCTGTTTGACACGGTGCTGAAAGATCCCAATGCAGGAGAAAACGATCTGCGAAGTTACCTCGCCGGGGGTGTGATCTGGGGTGCGGTAAATGAGTCCGACGTGGACAAGCTGGTCGGGAAATATGCCTTGCTCAAAGGGAAGGAAGTCACGGTGGAAACCAAATTGATCTTCCCCGATACGGTCCTGCGGGCCATCTTTCAACAGGTTGCGGCCGATGGCTGGGGGCCGGCGAATAAAAAACAGCTATCTCTCGCAATGGCGGCGGCGATGACCTGGCTGCCGGATTATAAAGCGAGGGTCGAACTAGAGGCAAGGCTGGATGTATATGGACCGCTTTTCGCCAACTTCCTGGATAACCCGGACCAGGAACCGTCAGACTTTGCCGCTCTTGCCGAATCTGAGATCCAGGGCGGCGACGATGACGATCACCTCGCGGAGTTTGAGGCTAATCCCGCTAATTGGGTCTTTGGAAATTCTTTTGCGGGTGTGATCCGCAGCAATCCCGGATTGCAGGATCGCTTTAAAAGTTTTATCACCGGGATCGTGGATCTGCAAAATAAGATAAAGGGGCAGTCCCGGTATACCGATCTCGACCAGGCGTACAACAATATAGCCAGCTGTCTGCCCTATCACTTCGGGCTGATCGCATCGGCGCGTTTCCTGTTACAGAACGCTATCGATCTGAACCTGGCAAAGGATGTGAAAAAGGTGTTGACGTTTACGTATGGGCCGGATAATAATCAGACGGTTATTACCTGTTCGGTTGTTTAGTTTGCAGCGCCGATTGCGCGGCTTTCTCTGGCTGCTATTTTAGCGATCGCGCGGACACCCCCTCTTTTGTGATCTTTACCGGCCGGATCGTGCCGTCAGCATTAAACGACATTTTGTCGATGCAGACGACGCGGTGATTGGCATCGGTTTCGCCGAGCGGTCGGCGGTGATAAACGATATAGTAGTCGTCGGTTCCCGGAATATGAATGATGGAATGATGTCCTGCACCCGTAGCAACGGCCATGTCCTGCTGCAGAATCTTGCCGATCCGTTGGAAAGGGCCGACGGGTGAATCCGCAACTGCATAAGCGACGGAATAGTCGGGACCAGTCCAGCCGCCTTCCGACCACATAAAATAATACTTGTTATTGCGACGGAACATATAGGGACCTTCTACGTAGTGTTCGGGCGTTATTTCCCTGAACGTGGTGCCATCTGCAAAAGGAAGAAAGCCGGTGAAGTCGGGTTTTAAGCGCGCGATATTACAATGCCGCCAGCCGCCATAGATCATATAATACTGTCCGTCTTTGTCCTGGAAGACGGCCTGGTCGATGGGCTGTGCGCCATTGTGAAATTTGTCGATGAGGGGATGACCAAGATAATCTTTATAAGGCCCTCCCGGCTTGTCGGCAACTGCCACTCCGATGCCGCCGCTGGCCGAGTCGTTCTGGATGTCGTTGGCGCCAAAGAAGAAATAATATTTTCCGTCTTTTTTTGTGATGGCGGGGGCCCACATGGCGCGTTTGGCCCATCGGACGGCGTTGGTGTCGAGGATGCGGGCATGTTTTTGCCAGTGGATGAGGTCGGGGGAAGAAAAGGCGTCGAAAAAGATCTGGTCTTTATATTTTGCGGAGTAGGTGGGGAAGACCCAGTAGGTTTTGTCAAAGAGGGCGGCTTCGGGGTCGGCATACCAACCCGGGAAAATCGGGTTGCCGGAGGTAGTGCCGGTTCCGGCGACTTTGGTGGTGCTTGCGTTTGCGGATTGAGGCGTGGTTTGGCCTTGCGCGGCCGCGCCAAAAAGAAATATCACTATCAGAAAGTTGAGATGTCTCATGTAGGTTCTTTATAAGAATATGCAATATAATAAACCTAACCGGGTAAGCGTTCAGTAGCCTTAACTCTCTAAATCCGACCAAATGAAAAAACTTACTCTTTTCGTTGCAATTTTCATGTCCTCTACCGTATTATTTGCTAAAGACGTACCAGGATCCGACAGTCGTATTCCAAAAGTTTATGTTATGATGAAGGAGGGCAAGTTGATAGAGATCAACAATGGCCGCCAGAAAAAAGTCAGAAAAGATATGACACTGGTCAATGCGACGACCATACATCCGAACGGCTCGATCGATTCCGGCAGTGGTCAGCATCTACAGCTGAAAGAAGATGAGTATATGACTATGGACGGGAAGATCCATAAGCTGAAAAATATGGCTCGTCATCATCATTCGAAGAAATAACACAAAAAAACCCCGCTGCTGAGGCGGGGTTTTACTTTTTATAGCAAGAGATTATTGTACAACAAGCTTTTGTATCGATACCCTGCCATCGGCGAGGGTTAACCGCACGAGATAATAACCCTTTGGCCAGTTGGCTGTCGAAACATCTTTTGCATTCTCTGCAAACACCAGTTGCTGGTAGAGCGCTCCACCGCTTGTATAGATGCTAACTGTTTTGACACCGGTGCTGCCCGTTGTGATGGTAAACACTCCATTGGTTACCGGGTTGGGGTAGATCTTCATCTGTGCATCGGCCGCGCCGGTAGTATTGATCGCCCGGACCGTCGACAGGGCCTGGCTGCCGCTGTACTCGTTCGCCTGTATACGATAATAGAGGCGGGTCGCCGGCGCATTTACGTCGATATAAGTATAGCTCAGCCCGACGGCAATCGCAGGAACCGTTGCGATGCGGCTGAAGTCGGTACCATTGGTGCTGCGGAGGATGTCAAATGAAGCTACATCGCGGGGCAGACCAGTCTTCCAATCCAGCTGTACGCCTGTGCCCTGGCGAATGGCCGTAAAGCTCTCAAACTGCACCGGCAATACCCCAGGCAGAGAAGACACCGACAAGGTTGCTGAGAATTTCTTGAGATTATCTTCTCCCAGGTCTTTGGCGGCTGTACCATCCCCATAATAGTTTACGTCTCCGTCGTCACTGATGATCTGGAGCTTGTCGACTGACAGCTGGTGATCGGCTTCGTTGACGGGAAGGGCAGACTCTGCATTCAGACCCGTAAGGTCGAAGGAGGGAAGCTCGACCGGTATGTCGCCGGCGACGCCTGTCCAGCGGAAGATGGCCGGCGCGGATGCAGAACCCCAGCTGCCGGCGATGATGATATAGGTGCCATTGGGCAAAAGGATGAGATCGCGGATGCCGCGGCCGCCCAGATCGAGCTCTATCGGTTCACCGATGGTAGCACTGGTAGCCGTGTGGCTGCTGCTGGTGGTATTGATGGCGCTGAACCAGGTCTCGAAGTTGGCTATCGGAGCAATCACCGCATTGGTGCGGTTGGCCACGGGTACCAGCGGGGCCCGCAGACCGATATACATTGTCGTATTATCCGGGGCAAAGACCATCCCTTCTGCATTGAACCCGTCGATGGTCTTGGGATCTTTGCCGGCGGCTGCACTCGCAGTGAAATTATACCCATGTGTATCACCCCAGCTGATCAGCTGCGCGCGCAATCCCTGGATCCAGCCGGTGTTCTCTATATCTGTGGCAGCACCCGTGCCGCTGATATCCGTGGCAATAAGCCTGTCGCGATTCGGCTTGAGATTAAAGCTGCTGCTGTTGCTCATCGAACCCAGCCAGTAGGAATGCTTACTTACAGGATTGACGGTACCCGCTTCTATGTCCAGCTCTTTCCAGCTGTCGGCGCTGCCATCGGTAAGCTGAAGACGATTGCCGGCATTGAAGTCAACCGTTATTACAGCCTGACCGGAGATATTCCGGTTGAAGACATAAAGCAGGTTATGCTCATCGTCACCGATGACCATATAGTTGTCATCCAGCGGCACGGCAGCGGAGGCATCGGAAATACCCGTGGAATAGCTCGTAACGGGTGTCGTAACGCCGGCTGAAGCCGCATAATTGAGCGTATAGGTAGTGAAGTTGGCGCCATCTCCGACGGTCAGCGTGATATCGGAATAACCCGTCGCAGCCGGGGTGATCTTCAGCAGACGGGAATGTCCGGTCCCTGTTACGATGATGTTGGCTACGGGTACAACGGCCAGGTTGCTGCTGGCCACCGTGAAGGTCAGGTCTTCAGCAAGGGTGACGTCGTCATCGATAGTGATCGCCACACCAAGCGTGCTTGCCGGGTCGGTAGGATCATTGGTGACGCCGCCGATAGCAAAGGAGTTATCGGGTGAAGCCGTTATACCCCCGTCGATAAGATCGCTTGTCGCAGCCACGTCCACTCCGATGGTAGGTGCGCCGGGCACTACAACGACACAGGGACTAAAGGGCGTAACGAGCGAACTTTTGCCGGGGCTGCCGATGTCGTTGCCGACGGATCTCACAGAGCCTTCGCCATCACCGACGCTGGACAGGGTCCAGGCGGAACTGATATTCTTTCCAAGGGCGGCAGTGCTCACCCAGGCGCTGGCATTGTTGGCTCTGACACCACCGAGGGTCTGATCGTCATAGGTCAGGCGATCGACGAGGAGGTCGTTCTCATCATAAAGATTGATCTCGTCAGCACGGCTCAGGTTGGTGGTATTACCGCCGATGATCTTTTGTCCGTTGCAAAGTGCCCAATCCGTGCGGAAGGTGCCCGCGGCAGTTTCCGTCAGAATAACAGACTCGCCGGGTTTTACAATTCCAAAGGCGGTGAGGCTGACGGCGCCAGGAGTCTCCCCGTTGTCGGAGAAACTCCAGTTGGTCATATCGATGGCGGAGCTGCCGACATTGGTGAACTCGACAAATTCTCCATTCGTACCTCCGTACATATACTCCGTGATCCGCATCAGCCGGGGGGAGACGTCGTCGTCGGCTAGGGTGATGTTCTGTGTCGCGGTGCCGAGCGTTATACCCGAAGAAGGACTGCTGATGGCCAGTGCGGCAGTCTCCGGGTCTTCTACTTCGGTGTCGTTGAGAACCGTGAAGGTGACCGTGCCTGTTGTGGCGCCGGCGGGGATCGTGATGGTGGTGAGATTGGGCGTGGCGGCAGCAGCGCCGGAAAGGCTGTAATCCGTAGCGGTAATATGGGCTCCGGATACGGTTAGGGTCATCGTCTGACTACCGGATACCGGGGCAGACGCCGTAGCCGTGACTGTCACGATGGTGCCGGCCGTTTCAGAGGCGGTGTTGGTGCTGACAGTAAGATTGACGGTAGGGTTAACGGGAGGCGTCGCGCCGGATGTCGTCGGAGTAAAGGCCACTCCTTTTATAGTGGCTGCAAGGGGAGCCGTATATAAAGTAACAACCGTGCTGCTGATGGCGATGCTGGTATTATAACCGGCAGCATCGGTATATTTCATGAGGCTGTTGCCCCCGGTGGCGCCGCTGCCGGAAGAGACATACAGCTCTGCGCCTGATCCGGATTTCTTTGCTGCAATGCCATAACCACCGGTCCCTGTTGTATAAGTGCCGTTGGCCGTCCAGGTACCGCTTACGAGGGAATACTTCGAAAGAGTACCGTCGGAACCGATGGTATAAAGTATGTCAAAACCGGCGCCATTCGATCCGGATGAGACCAGGTAAAAATCCGTGAAGCTTCCCTGGGTGGCGGTGAAACCGGGCAGAGCGGTAATCGTACCGCCGCTTGCTGCCGATACGGTGCTGACCACTCCTGCGAGCTTGGCGCTGCCGACATAGACCGTGCCGCCAAAGGATTTTGCACTCAGGATGTTGGCTGCGGGACTTGCCGCTGCACTGTTATTCGTATAAATACCACCCTGGTCGGCGACGAACCAGTTGAGGTTGTCGATGCTGGTGACACCGCGGGACTGATTGCCGGATGTACTGGTATAGGTCGTTGCTATCGAAAAATTCTGGCTGCCGTCGAGTACACCGACGCCGCGGGGATTGAGGGCATTGCTATTGCCTGTCGCGGTCGCACTGTTAGCGCCCACAAAACAAAGCAGCGTGCCATCATCGGTACCCGCCAGGTAACCGGTGGTGCCGGCGCTGGCAGACATGCGAAAAGCATTGGCGCCGGTACCAGGGATAGCCTTGCTGGTGATAAAAGACTGGCCGGCATCGGTAGTATTGAACTCGAGGATGGTACAGGTACCATTGTTGGAAGAAGCGACGTCTCCCTGGAGGACGGCGATGTGGCCGGCTGCCGCAAATTGGGCGTGTAAGGAGGCTGAAAGTGAAAGGGTTAATATAGAAAGAGCAAGAATGCGTAGAACTCTTATCATAAGCTTGGTAGTTTTACGCAAAGGTTTCGGGATGGCGTTATGCCAATGTTACCGCTATGTTACCATAATGTTAAGCGTGGAGGCGGCGACGATAGTTGTGGGAATTGCTGCGCCGGGTGATCGTTGAAGGGTCAGCCTAAGCCGGAGTGTTGCTGCGACTCATTCCGCAAGGAGCTTTTTGGCGAGGGCGCGGTCGAAATGTCCCCATTTGTCGGCGTTCCTGATGACATCTACCAGTTCCATGCTGGTGAAGGACAAAAGGTAATAGTCCGGGTCAATATCATTCAGGTTCGGCTGATAGTATTCTTCGAGTACCTGGTTGGCCCGGTCGAAATCACTGGTCTTTACTTTTAGGGTGATGGGAAGTTCGGAGCTGATCCCGATGATAATGGGATCGACAAGGGGAGTCTTGTTCTCTATCAGGAGTTCGATGCCGGCTTCCTGTAATTTGTCCGCGATGACAGCTGCGAGGCGAAAATCATTGAATTTCTGGAACGTTTGAAAGACTTCAGCCATGATGAATGGTTTGGATTGCGAAAGGAAATTACGTTATTTTAGGCCAAATAACCAAAGATGAGAATTAAGCTGTTGCTTTTCATGCTGTTATTACGCGGTTTTTCCCTTTTTGCGCAGGCTCCGGCAGGAGGCACCGCTGCTGCCGCCGGTATCACTGCTGCTGGCACCGCTGCTGCCGCCGGTATCACCCCGGCCTTTATTACAGATAGCCTGGATAGTTATATCCGCCAGGGGATGAAGGACTGGCAGGTGCCGGGTCTGGCCCTGGTCATCGTAAAAGACGGTGGTATAATAGTGGCAAAAGGATATGGGGTAAAGGACCTTAACACAAAGGAAGCGGTGGATGAGAACACCCTTTTTATGATCGCCAGCAATACGAAACTCTTTACTGCCACCGCGCTGGCACAGCTGGAATACGACCACAAACTATCGCTGGATGACAAAGTATCGAAATACATTCCCGATTTTCAACTGTACGACCCTGTCAGCACACAGCTGGTCTCTCTGCGGGATATCCTCAGTCATCGTATAGGGACAAAAACTTTCCAGGGTGACTTTACGTTCTGGAACAGCAACCTGAGCAGGGAAGAGATCATTCACCGGATCCGGCTGCTGAAACCGCATAGCCCTTTCCGGCAGAACTGGGGTTATTGCAACAGCTGTTTTCTGACGGCGGGCCAGGTGATACCCAAAGTGACGGGTAAGGCATGGGAGGACTATATACAGGACAGCCTGCTGGGGCCTTTGCAAATGACGCATACCTATACGAGCCTGAAGCTGGTGCCTGCTTCGATGAAACTGCCACAACCCTATACCACGAGCTTTACCGGCGAGCTGCGTCCTGTGCCGTTGGATCACTGGGATAATCTCGGTCCTGCTGCTGACCTGATCAGCAGCGTGTCTGATCTGAGCCATTGGCTTTTGTGTCAGCTGGACAGCGGGCGGTATGACGGAAGACGGGTCCTGCCGTTTGGCGTTCTGCAAAAGACGCGGGATATCAATTCGGTGATCACCAGCCGCAAATCGGCGGTGGTGCCGACGAATTTCGTCGGTTATGGGTTGGGTGTGGAGGTATCGGATTACAATGGGCGCCAGGTCTATCTGCATACAGGGGGCGCGGCGGGAATGGTCAGCATTATTACGTTTGTTCCGGAAGAACATCTGGGTCTGGCGATACTGACTAACCAGGATAACCAGGATTTTTATGTGGCGCTAAGGCATCAGCTCCTCGATGCTTACCTGGGTGTTGCGTATAAGAATCGGAGCCGGTATTATTTGAAGCAATTCACGGCAACGATGACCGATACATTGAAGACCATCGGTGGTTGGAAAGCAAGAGTGAAGGGGAATGCGCCCCCGCTGGCTTTGGAAAGTTATTGCGGGCATTATACCAATGGGGTTTATGGGTCGCTGGATATCCGGCGCGATGGCGGGAGGTTAGCGGTGAAGTTTAATAGTCATGATAATCTGACGGCGAAGATGGATTATATGGATAATGGGGAGTGGTTGTTACAATATGATAATATCGAGTATGGGATATTTCAGACGAAGTTTGAGGTGAAAGGGGGGAAGGTGGTTAGTGTGGAGACGAAGCAGAGTGATTTTGTGGAATATGATGGGTATAGGTTTGTGAAGGAGTAGGGTCGATGTAAAGTTTGGTGGAGCAGAAAGGGGGGTTATTCCATGTCACGCCAGTTGGGTGGGAATTTTACTTTTTCGAGGAGTTTTTTGACTCTTTCGGTTTGTTCCAGGACTGTGGGATCATTGCTGAGATCTGGAATAGTTGGGTCTACCTTTGGTGGTATGTGCACGTAACCTTCCGGGTAAATAAGTTCATAGTCTTCATTCATAAAAATGGTGTGTTATTTAAGCAAATTTACCAAAAATCAGCGACGTCTTTTATATGTTTTTCGCTTTACAACAAAGCCACTATAGTTGGTTTCTTTTATAAAAGGTTCTATTTCATTGTCTTTTGTGACACCAAATATTTTGAACGACCTGCTGATCGCAGCATACTGACGATTGATGCCCATTCTGTATAACCGGTTGCGGCTTGGAGTTGCCCCTGCCGCGATGACTTCCATCTCGGGAAAATGATCGGTAAAATCGATGACAATATTTGCTACTGTTGCCAGTATTTTGTCAATATCCATATTGTTACTGGTTACTTTGTTGTTCATTGATTGGGTATTTTCATCCCAGTCTCCGAATGCCAGATTCATGAAGGTACTAAGATTCAATTAGGGATGCAAAAGACGGGAAATGCAAAATGCAGGAAAAAATAATCGTACATCACTGCTGTAATTCTGCGGTGGGATTTAAACTTTGGGGTTTGGTGGCGGTCAATTGGTTGACCTTTTATATGAAAAATGAACGTCGCGGAGAGCGTTATGCTTCGCTGAAGAAACTGGTGGAGGACGCCTTATAGCTGTATCACAAAAGGACAAAAGTTGTATTGATTCCGGACGGTCAACCGCGGCGGAAACGTGTTTAAAAAACTGATTATCAGGATGCTGTAAAAATGGCACTTTATTGGTTCTTTTTGGGCATAACTGATTCATTCTCCAAATGTTCCGCAACTACTTCCAGACTGCTTTCCGCAATATGCGCCGCAACAAGCTGTTCACGGGTGTGAATATCTTTGGCCTGGCCACGGGGCTGGCCTGCAGCATTATCCTATTTCTTTGGGTCCAGGACGAGCTGAGCTATGACAAGTTCAATCCCGGGGCGGAGAGGATGTTTCGACTGACGGCCCAGGTAAAAGATATCGATGCGGCGGCTGTTCCCTCTGCTTTTGCGTCAGCCATGAAAAGAGAGATGCCGGCGGTGAGCAATACCACCCGGATCATTCCCGAGCAGCTGATCGTAACCATTGGAACACGTAAGTTCGATGAGAAACATATCTATTATGCGGACAGCAATTTTCTGCGGATGTTCAACTATCCCCTGCTACGGGGGAATACCGGGACAGTATTGACATCACCCAATAGCGTTGTGCTTACGGAAGCTACTGCTATAAAATATTTTGGAAGTGCGGAGCAGGCAATGGATAAATCCATATACCTCGATAGCTCCGCGTTGCAGGTGACAGGGGTGCTAAAAAATATTCCGACCAACTCCCATTTGCAGTTCGATCTTTTATTGCCGATAAAAGATTGGGATGCGCAGGTGCAGCAGCCACAGCCCTGGAGGTATTTTGACTGTTACACTTATCTTCAGCTGGCCGACGCCGCAAAACCGGGGGCAAGCACGATCCGGTCACTGGAAAAACGACTCAACCTCATGCGGGACAAGGCTATCGTCAACACTGCGGCCGTACCTGCCAAAGTCTCTCTGCAGCCCCTGACCGATATTCATCTGTATTCTCATTTCCGGAACGACGTCGATGGACAGGGCAATATACAATATGTACGAATATTTATCCTGGTCGCTCTATTTATCATCTTCATCGCCTGTATCAACTTTATGAACCTGGCGACGGCGCTGTCCGGTACGAGGGCAAAGGAAGTGGGTCTGCGTAAGACTATCGGCGCGCTGCGTAGTCAGCTGACCCTGCAATTTATCGGGGAGTCCATGATGCTTTCTTTTATCGCGCTGGCCATGGCCTTATTGCTCGTATACGCGGCACTGCCTTTTTTTAATACGCTTGCATCCAAATCCATCACTCTAAACCTTTTTGATATCCGGCTGGCAGGGAAAATTCTGATCATTACCGTAATCGTAGGCTTGCTGGCCGGCGCATATCCCGCCTTTTATGTATCCTCCTTTAATGCCATCAAAGCGCTGAAGGGCAACTTAAGCCTGGCAGGAAAAGGATCGTTTCTGCGCGATGGCCTGGTCGTCCTGCAATTTGCCGTATCGGTAGTGCTGATGATCAGTACGGTGATCATCTACCGTCAGCTTCGATTCATCCATAACCGTGACATTGGCTTCAACAAGGAAAATCTGCTCTATGTCCCTTTGCCGGCGACCGGCAACCTGAAAGATAATGCCGATGCGTTGAAATCCTCGTTGAGCCGGTCTTCCGGGCTTGGCGACTATACCGTCATCACCGATTTGCCTACCGACCTGAAGGCGCTTGCGCCGCTGACCTGGCGGGGTATGGAACAAGGGACGCTGGTCATGTCCCAATGGATGAATGTGGACGAGAATTTTATCAAAACGTTTGACATAAAAGTGCTGGCAGGCCGGTTTTATTCAAGGGATTTTTCCGGAAGCGACAGTGAATTTGTGGTCAACGAAACGGCGCTAAAGGCCATGCAGCTGACCCCTTCTACGGCAATTGGAAAAATGATCTCTATCAGAGGCCATGAAGGATCCATCATCGGTGTTGTAAAAGACTTTAACGTCCGACCCATACACCGGCCGATCGAACCCCTGATCATCCGGCATAAGGTCAACGGTGAAAAACAGTTCCTGGTCATCCGGACTAAACCGGGCGCCGTCCCAAACACCCTGGCTACCCTTGAGGCATCGTTCCTGCGGGTTTTTGGCAACAACCCCTTCTCCTATGGCTTTATCGACCAGGACCTCGACCATCTTTATACGTCTGAAGCGCGTATGGGTATGCTATTCAATATCTTCTCCGTGCTATCTATCGTCATCTCCTGTCTCGGACTCTTTGGGCTGGCTACGTTTGCTACCCAAAGACGCAGGAAGGAGATCGGTGTCCGGAAGGTGCTGGGTGCGGGAGAAGCCGTTATCGTTGCATTATTGGCTCGGGAATTCCTGCAGTTGGTGGCTATTGCGCTGCTTATTGCTTTCCCCATCGCGTGGTATGTCATGAATCAATGGCTGCAGGGTTTTGTCTACAAGGTGAATATCAGCGGCTGGGTTTTTGTGGCGGCGGGCCTGGCTGCCCTGCTGGTGGCCTTTATCACGGTGAGCTATCAGACTATAAAGGCGGCGCTGGCCAATCCGGTCAGGTCGTTGAGAAGTGAATAAAATAAAAATACCTGTATGTTCCGAAACTACTTCAAGACCGCGTTGCGTAATATGCGGCGAAACAAGCTGTTCACGGGTCTGAATATTTTTGGTCTGGCCACGGGGCTGGCCTGCAGCATCCTGATCTTTCTCTGGGTCCAGGACGAGCTTAGCTATGACAAATTCAATCCGGGCGCCGAGAAGATCTTCCGGCTGACGAGCAGGATCACAAACACCGATGCCGCAGTCGTACCGGGCCCTTTTTCGGAGGCTATAAAGGAGGAGATCCCCGGGATCGCCCTAACCACGCGCATCAAGACCGACGAAAAAGTAGTGACTATCGGTACCCGCAAATTCAATGAGAAGCATCTCTACTATGCGGATACCAACTTCCTGCGGATGTTTAACTATCCGCTGCTGGCGGGAAATACAGCTAATGTTCTGCTGGGACCTAACGACGTCGTGCTGACGGAGGCGACGGCGATAAAATACTTTGGGAATGCCGGGGCGGCGATGGGGAAATCTATTTTTGTCGACAACGATATAAAAGGCAGCGGCTTCCGGGTGACGGGTATTTTGAAGAACGTCCCGGCTAATTCCCACCTTCAGTTTGATCTGCTGCTGCCGATACAGAACTATGACCGGATGATGAGCAAGACGGAGGCCTGGAACAACTTCAACTACTACGTTTATTTTAGGCTGGCCGATGCCGTCAAAGCCGATGCTGCGACAGTGCAGATGGTCGAAAAGCAGATAAATGCGATCCGCAACAAAATCATAACCGGAAGCAATGCTGTTCCGGCGGTGATCTCTGCTCAGCGTTTGACCGACGTTCACCTTCATTCCAACCTTATGCTGGATGTGGATGGGCAGGGCAATATTCAATACGTACGGATCTTTATGGTGGTAGCCATCTTTATCATCTTTATTGCCTGTATCAATTTTATGAACCTGGCGACGGCCTTATCCGGTACAAGGGCAAAGGAAGTGGGCCTGCGCAAAACTATCGGGGCCCTGCGCTGGCAGCTGACCGGGCAATTTATCGGGGAATCCATGCTGCTCTCTTTTCTTTCGCTGATAGTCGCGCTGGGGCTGGTATTCATCGCATTACCCTTTTTTAATACACTGGCGTCAAAATCCATCCTGCTTGATCTGTACGATCCCCTGTTGGTGGGAAAGATCATAGGCATCACGGTGCTGGCAGGCCTGCTGGCCGGAATTTATCCTGCCTTTTACCTATCTTCCTTTAATGCCATCAAAGTATTGAAAGGAAGCATGATCCTGAAAGGGAGGGGCTCTTTCCTGCGGAACGGACTGGTCGTGCTGCAGTTCTCCATATCCGTGATCCTGATGATCTCCACAGTAGTCGTATATAACCAACTAAACTTTATCCATAACCGGGACATCGGCTTTAATAAAGAAAATCTCCTGTATATAAACCTGCCGGAGGTGGGCGATCTGAAGGACAATACTGACGCGGTAAAAGCCGCGCTGCACGCCTCTTCGGGGATCGGTGACTTTTCGATAGCCCAGAACCTGCCTACAGACCTGACCGGGGGTACCCAGATAACCTGGCGCGGCATGGAAAAGGGTGAGCAGCTTATTATCTATAAGTTAGGGGTAGACGAGGACTTTCTAAAGACCTTTGGCATGAAGATGGTGGCCGGTCATTTTTTCTCCCGGGATTATAAAGGAGGGGACAGCGCATTTGTGGTAAATGAAACGGCGGTAAGGGCAATGAAAATGGACCCGGAAAATGCGGTTGGCAGGATCATTCATGTTAGCGGCCGGGATGGAGTCATAATGGGCATTGTAAAAGACTTTAACTTCAAGCCGGTATTTCACCGTATCGAGC
This sequence comes from Puia sp., assembly GCA_036499285.1. GTDB lineage: Bacteria > Bacteroidota > Bacteroidia > Chitinophagales > Chitinophagaceae > Puia. Next base: position 250,268 of record DASYEB010000032.1, read on the forward strand.
CACTGGTCATGCGGCGTAAGGAATCCGGTGACTTCCTGGTTATCCGTACGGCGCCGGGCTCTTTTCAAAAAACACTCGCCACGGTGAAAAGCTGTTTTCAGCGGATCTATGGCGAAAATCCGTTTACTTACGGCTTTGTGGACCAGGACCTGGACCATCTCTATACGGCTGAATCGCGAATGAGCAGGCTCTTCAATGTATTCTCGGCCCTGTCGATCATCATCTCCTGTCTTGGACTCTTTGGCCTGGCCACGTTCTCAACCCAGCGACGTACGAAGGAAATTGGCGTCCGCAAGGTATTGGGCGCCGGTGAAGCGGGTATTGTCGCCCTTTTGGCAAAGGAGTTCCTGCGGCTGGTAGCCTTGTCGCTGCTGGTGGCTTTTCCCGTCGCCTGGTATGTGATGAATCAATGGCTGCGGGGGTTTGTCTACCGGGTAAATATCAGCGCGTGGGTCTTTGTGGCGGCGGGTGTGGCGGCTTTGCTGGTGGCATTCGTTACCGTGAGCTATCAGACTATCCGGGCTGCGATGGCTAATCCTACGAGGTCGCTGCGGAGTGAATAGGCCGCTCCCGCATCGGCAACTGCCGCGGCTGGTCAATAAATTGTTAAATAACAAGTGCTTTTCACGGAGTTTTTGCGGAGTAGCTTAGTTTCCGTTTGAAAATGAAACAGGCTCTACTTCTGCGGAAACTTCTCTTTGTTGTTCTCCTGACTTTTTGTGGTGTTGTAGTTGTGGGGCAGGATATAAAAAAAGTGCAGCTGACCGGAACGATCTATGATGCCTCTGCGCGATTTGCCCTGCAGGGCGTCAGTGTACTCGGGGCTTCGGGAGCGGGTACTACGACGGATAGCCTGGGGCATTACAGGATCCAGCTTTCTGCGGGTGACAGCATTTACTTCTCTTATCTTGGCCGGGGGACAGCCAGGATACCGGTGAAAGATATCCCGGAAGGTTTCCCTTTTGACATGAGCCTGGATGTGGCAATAGATTCTTTGCCGGCCGTATTTGTCCGGTCGCCTGACTACCGCGCAGACTCGCTCGAGAATCGGCGCGAATATAAGAAGGCGTTTGATTATGGCTATAGCTATGTAGACAAGATGAATTCCGGCCGTGGGGGGCGCAGTGTGGGTGTGGGGATCGACCTCGACCTCCTGTTTGACGGAAAGAAAAACCGGCAGATGCTGGCTTTGCAGAAGAGGCTGGAATGGGAGGAAACGGATAAATACATCGACCACCGATGGAACCGGGCTTTGCTGAGACGTGTGACGGGGCTGGAGCCGCCGGCTCTTGAGCCGGCGCCCGCGCCCGCGGAACGTGTGAAGGAGTGATGGGTTTATTGGTTTAGGGCGGCCAATATGCGCATATCGGCGGCCGGTATTTTTGTGCTGGCCGGATGATAGCTCTCCAGGCGTAATTGGGCGGCGCGTGCTTCGGTCTCGCGGTGCAGGGCGGTGTAACAGCGATAGCTCAGCTGGTCTTCGACGCGCAGGTCCTGGTCCGCCGGATAAGGTTCACCAACACCCAGGTTCTCCGGCCATTTTTTTGCCTCTCCGATATCATTCAATGCCTTCTTATATTGCCTTTCTTTTATAGAACCGACGGCCTGCATCAGCAGCGCCTCGCGGTAAAGTTCCCGGCCGGCCGTCGCGCCTTCGAAGGGGATGATGGTGAGGTGGTGCAGCAGCTGGACGCAGGTCTCGTATCTTTTATTCAAGAGGAGCGTTTTGGCGTAGAGCATTCCTATGATATAATTGTCGGGGTGTGCTGTGTAGAACTGTCCGGCTATTTGGCCGGCGCGGGCAGCGTTGCCATGGGCAAGTTCGAACTCGGCCAGGAGTTTGGCGTAACGCCATTGCGGGTCGAGGGCGGCTGCGCGTTCGAGGTCGTGTGCGATGGATGCGGAGTCGGTGGGCGCTGTTGCGGCGGCGGGCCTCGTCCTTGCGCGAGGGATAGTTGCGGCGGCGCGGGTAATTGCTGCGGAAGCCGTTGTCGCCAGGGCCGCTCTGAAAGCGTAGAAGGGCGCGAACGTGGGTTGGTCGCCACAGGCAGCCAGCAGCTGCCGGGCTTCGCCGGTGCGATTGCGATCTTTATAAATAAGTGCTAATTGATAACCCAGAAACCAGGAATTGGTTGATGGGATCAGGCTTTCCAATACTCCGGCTGTCTCCGATCGGAAGGGGAATGCGAGTACCGGATCGAGTGCGGCGAGGTCCAATGGCTGATGGGTCAGATAAGCCAGCCAGATACGGACTTCGGCCACGGGAGGGCTGAGCTGCAGTACGCGGATGGCTTCTTCGGTGCGATTGCAGTTGGCATACCAGATGGCGAGCTCGAGATATGTTTCCTGGGGAAGTTCGTTTCGGATGAGATCTTTGAATGCTGCGCCTTTTTGTTCAAAACGGGCAAAATGATTCAGCGGGTCCAGCGTCAACAATGTTTCCAGGCTTTTGTTATAAAGCGGCTGGTCATTGAGCAGACGCGCAGCTACCGTTTGTAATTGGAGGGCATCGATATTTTGTGGGGAAGCGGCCAGCGCTTTGGCGGCAGAGCCTGCGGCGCGTTGCGGGTTGTTCTCCCGCAGATAGAGGCGCGCCAGACAGGTATATGCGGCGCTGCGACAGGCTGGTGTGAGGCTGGCGATGTCGAAGCCATCCCGGGCGTCGGTGATGTGACCTAATTGAAGGTTGACCAATCCATAGATGAAGTTGGCGCTGCCGTCTTCGGTATTGATGCTTAGGGCAAGTTTGGCAAGCTCCAGCGCTTCGGGATACCGGAGATTGCGATATAGTAATTCCGCTTTTTTTACGACAGCCGGAAAGAAATAGGCATCTTTTTGCAGGGCGCTGTCCAGGGCAGTCTCCGCTGCCGCATAATCTTTCTGGTCCATCGATTCACAGGCGATGAGATAATGGCCGTAAGGGCTTGACCAGTCGAAACCTGCGGGGGCATCAACCGGTCGGGACAGGTCACCTGCTGTCGGCGACGAGGACCAGGAGAGTAATTGATTGCCGAGCATGGCGGTGAGGGTGGGGCTATCGTCACTGAGCGCTATAGAGTCAGCAAACAATTGCAATGGGGATGCGCGGATCAGTTTTTTATAAAGGGTTTTCCCGTTGGCTGTGATACTTAACGTATCATTCAGCGTTTGGGCCGGAGAAAAATAGATCTTTAACTGGTGGTTCTCCTGTAGTAGGTTCAGCGCTCCATATTCACTGGCCGACACGAATCCGCGGGTGCCGAGTACCGGATACCAATATTCCTTCCAGGTGTCGGTCTCATATGGAGCAAACGCCAGATGTTTGAACGGCGTCCGGCTGCTTTGCTCCGTATTCTGATTGAACAGACGCCCCGATTGCAGTTCGATATACTGTCCGTCGGTATCCGTGAGCAGCCGGTCCCAGATCATGCCCTGGCGGGAGAGGCCCCAGATCCAAAGCTTCTTTCCTGCCTTTTCGTCGTGGGTGCCATATCGTACCATGCCGAGTTCTTCCTTGTGCCAGTAGGCGCCGGAGAAGTCGGTGTATTTCCCAAAGACATGATAGGATTTATACCCCCCGAAATCATTGTTGCGATAGAAAGATACATTCTTGCCATTCTCCGGGTTTATCGGCCAGGAGCCATGTTCGCCATTATGCCCCAGGTATTTGTTGCCGGGATAGATGAACTCGAGGTCATCCCCTGCTTTAAGGCCGGCGTTCATCCAATGATAGTAAGGCTGATCGAGAGGGGTTGTATTATACCAGAAGGACCGGGTCGTCAGATAAGCTTTGTCGGCCGGCAGCCTTATCTCCACGCGCCAGTAACTACGGGTCAGCAGGTCGAGTGTCCCGATAAAACAGCTGACGCTGCCGTCTTCGTTGGTACGTGTGGTATAGTCTACCGGTGTGGCGCAATTTGGAGTATGCCCGATGATACCGTAATTGGCTTCCAGGCCGCCGCTGGTCCAGGGTCCGCGCATAGCGACGTCCCTGAATTTTACGGTATGGTTGTAATAGAAAAAGGATTTGTTGGTTGACTTTTCGATGGCGGCCCAGATCTTACCACCGATCTCCGGCAGGATAAGAACGCGCAGGTAGCGGTTTTCGAGGGCTACCACTTTCCATTTTTTATCTACGGATGTCGTGGTGAATCCGTCGTAACGGAAATAGGGATAGACATTATTTGCCAATGGAATTGGACTGGGATCGGAGAACGGATAGGTCGGGAAGGTTTGCTCGTATTCCCGGATTGTTGCAGCGTCCGGTGCGGCGGCCGTTGCGGGCAACCTGCCGGAGGAGCCGATAAGCGGCTGCGCAGAACAATGGAATGCCGACAAGATCAGCCCAAAGGCAAGTAAGTTCTTCATTTTTTAATATTTATAGATTGCTGCCGGTCCATCATTCACGCCAAAGATCAGTTGTTTCGAGGATCCCATATTGACTACGCCTCTCACGTCATCGCGCAGTTGCAGTCCGCTGCTGCTCTGAGGAACATAGTGGAAGTTGCCTTTCCCGTCGCCCAGCAGCAGGACGCCGTGATTGGCGCGATAACGTCCAAAACGGATACGTGTCCACTGATTGCCGCCGGCCAGCACGATATCAGGATTTCCATCGCCGTTGACATCGGTTGCCGCGATAGCATAGACAGGCCCATACTGTGCTTCGGAGGGCAGCTGTCTTGCCACCAGGCCGCTGTCGCCCCTGTTCTCCAGCCAGATGCTGGACAACGTCTCTGCTTTTAGCAGCCTGGCGTCTTTTAGCTCCTCATCCGTAAAGAGATCATGGATGGTAGCGTCGGCATAGTTGTGGTATTCGATGAATTTCTTTTTCAGGAAGGGCAGTTCGCCGGTGAGATCATCCCTGGATGCCGCGGGATAGGAGGTGTCGCCGACATAATAACAGAAGACGGGATCGATGTTGCCGTTGTGGTTGAAGTCTTTGTAATACAATGTCAGCGGCCGCGCGGGGCTGGCAGAAAACTGGTTGTTGGCGCCCTGGTTGCCCAATACAAGATCGGGGCTGCCATCGCCATTAAGGTCGGCTACCGCGATGTGGTTCCACCAGCCTGTCGAAGGGAATTTAATATATTGGGATGAGGCGTCTTTCAGACCACCTTCCTTATTGATAAAAACCTTAACGGGCATCCATTCCCCGACCAGTACGAGATCGGGTTTTTTATCTTTGTTGAGATCGATCCAGACCGCGTCGGTGACCATGCCCAGGCTATCCAGTGCGGGCGCAACCTTTGCCGTCTCATCGCTGAAATGTCCTTTGCCGTCATTATGCAACAACCTGCTGCCTGGTGACAGGGGGTATTTACCCGGGACTACACGGCCACCGATGAAAAGGTCGGGGGCTCCGTCCCCATCGACATCCGCCGCTGCTGCGCAGCTGGCATTTAGCAACAGGTCGGGTAAGGCGTTTGTCGAAAGGCTGAAATGACCTTTACCATCGTTAAGGTATAAGCGCGGTTTTAGCAGGGGATCGTTGGCCCCCAGCTCGTAACCACCGGCGGCGACAAAGAGGTCGGGATGGCCGTCTCCATTTGCATCGAAGAAAATTGCGGCGCCGTCGTCGGCGAGGGAATCTTTTTCGACAGCCGTGGCATGAGCGGAGATGAAGGCCCCGGTTTTGGATTGGAAGAAGAGCTGGCCGGGATGGCCTTTGGAGCCACCTACATAAAGATCTTCGAGACCATCTCCGTTGACATCGGCTTTGGCCATGCAGGGGCCGCGGCGGGAGAGATAATTGAGGAGCAGGGGCTGCTGGTCGAAATCATTAAAAGCATTCTCTTTGTGAACGAGGGTCGTCGGGACCTTTGCCAGTAAAGGCTTTGACGCGACGTGCGCGGCCTTATAATCCCAGGTACCGGCCGCGTCCTTTTGGGCGATCTTTAAGAGCTGGTCGGCGTGCACCTGGCGTAAAACCTGGAATCTATCATCGGGCCAGATCACCAGGACAGAATCGATGACATTATGATCGCCGGTACCAAAATTCAATACCGGATCGACGGAGGACTGGAAGCCGCGGACGGGAAAGGCTTCCTGGTAGAGAATGGTATCCTTACAAAATAATTTCACTTTTGAGCCGATGCCCGTGCTGTTCTTTGGGCCGCCGAGCAGCGCGACGCGGAGATAGTGGTTGCTATTGTGCGATGGGCCGCTGCTGCGTACATTATTGCGATAGACCCCGGCGTATTCATTGGTATTATTGATCACGAGGTCCATGGCCCCGTCATTGTTGAGATCGGCATAGGCGGCGCCTGCTGACACTCTCTTCTCGTCCAGTCCCCACTGCGTATTGGCCCGGGAAAATGTCGTATTGCCATTGTTGTGATAGAGGTAGCTGGTGCCCGGGCTCGGCGGCATTCTTGCGATAGCCTCTTTTATCGCCTGTTCCTTATTTTCGGTATTGGCGCGCATGGCGTTGTCGGCGGAATATTTGAGGAAGTCCATGTCGGTATAATCCTTCACATAACCGTTGGTGATCAGCAGGTCCTTATTCCCGTCGTTGTCAAAATCGGAGAAGAGGGCCGACCAGCTCCAGTCTGTACTGCTTACTCCCGAGAGCTGACCGATCTCGCTAAAGGTGCCGTCACCGTTGTTTTTTTGTAACATATTGCGGCTGTACTGGTAGTAGAAGCCGCGATTGAACAGCGCCTGGAATTTATTAAAGTTCTCTGCGCCGCTGTGCATTTTTTGTGTGTGATTGTCTTCGGGCAGCATGTCGAGGGTCATCAGGTCGACGAGGCCATCGTTGTTGAAGTCGGCGGCGTCGTTGCCCATGGAGTAAAGGGAGGTCTGGTCCATGCAGCTGCTGAGGCGCTCGGTGAAAGTGACATGGGTGCCAGCGGTTGCGGTGACTCCGGGTTTAGCCGTGCCAGCGGCTGCGGCGGGGCCGTTATTGATAAACAAATAATCGGGTTCATTAAAATCATTGGAAACATACACATCGGGCCATCCGTCATTATTGAGATCGGAGATGGCCAGACCCAGGCCAAAGGTCAGTACGTCGGAATGGATACCGGCCTCTGCCGAGACGTCGGTGTATACGGCGTGATGTTTGGCGGAATCGAAGTCGTTGCGATAGAGCTTGCATTCGAACGCGGGGCGGCTTTCCTTTCTCCAGCCGGGGTTTTCGATGGCGCCGGTGGTAAACTGGTGCAAAGAATGGTTGATAAGGAAAAGGTCGAGGTCTCCGTCCTTGTCATAATCGAAAAAGGCGGCCTGTGTAGAGAAGCCCTCATCGGCAAGACCGTACGCTGCGGCGGATTCGGTGAAGGTGACGGCGCTGCCGGGAGTGGCGGGGCCGTTGTTGATATAAAGCAGGTTTCTGCGCCTGGTGGGGTCGTCATCGGCGGAACGGCAAATATAGATATCCGTTAGTCCATCGCCATTGACGTCGGCCATGGTCGCGCCGGTACACCAGCCCTGTGCGGCAGCTACCCCGCTTTTCCCGGTGATATCCTCGAATTTGAAATTTCCTTTGTTAAGGAAAAGCCTGTTATGCACCATATTGCCGGTAAAGAGGATGTCGGGAAGCCCGTCATTGTTGACGTCGCCGATCGCGGTACCGCCGCCATTGTAGAAATAGATATAGTTAAGTACGTTGAGCTGGGTATCATCGAAGAGCATATTCCGGAAATCGATACCGGTCTCGTCCTTGTCCAGGCGGGTAAAGAGCTGGGTATTGCTGTCGTGATGGGTGCAGCCGGCGCCCGGGAGAAGGCAAAGGGCCAGGAGGGTAAATGCTATAATCAGGCGATAACGATGGGGCATAACGGGTATTTTAAAAAAAGGTCCCATCCCAATGATCTCGGGATGGGACCTTAAGATAGTCGTTTTTTTTAATTCTTATCCCACCACAATGGTGTCATTTCTGTATCGGGTCCACCCAGTTCCGTCACACCGGTAGCAACACCTGCTGCATTATTCTGATGTTCCGATAGCAGGAAGGGAATCCTACGCAGCCATTGGGTAGATGTATTGGTGATAAGAGTATTGTCCGAATTGGCGACCGGGTAAAGCGGCATCGCGTGGCTGCGGCGATAGTCGGCCCAGGCTTCCAATCCATCGGGATACAGCGCCAGCCATTTCTGGGTCATGATCTGTTTCAGCTGCATAGCCGGATCGCTGCTCCATTTGATGGGTACGTTGGATACGGGAGGCGAGTTGAGATAATCACCGGGAGCCACGGGGGTATTGGGGCTGCTGATGTAGGTAGCGACAGCTGCAGGATCCGTGATGCCCCATTGTGCCATCGACTGAGTGATACCGGCTTCATACAGCTGTTGAGCCGTACCGCCCATGTTCCAGCCCAGGAGAGCGCCTTCTGCGCGGATGAAGTAGGCTTCTGCCGTCTCGATGACGTTCTGTGGCGTATTGGTATAGTTGGATAAACCAAGAATAGTACCGCCGACTGTTACACCGGTAGAAGACCAGCGTGGTCCCTGGTGGGAGTTGGCTGCTGCGAGGTTGGCTGGCAGTGTCTGCTGAGCTACGGTCAGTCCGTTCCTGAGACCCATGTAGTTGGCGAATTTTCCTGGAGTGGGATCTCCGCTGGCGGCAGTGGGGAGAAAGTATTGAGAAATGCGGGGATCCTGGTAGCCTTTCAGGACGGAGGCCATAGTGGCGCTCATCCGGAACTCGTTCCAGTCCGACATCGTGGAAAGACCGTTGATGTCGCCACCTGTCGAAGACCTTGCGACAAAGCCATCGTCATCGGGGCTTTTGATCATCACACCCGCAGCAACGGAGGCTTCGGCTTCAGCCTGGGCTATGGCTGGCTCTACCTTCGATACGCGCATCGCGAGGCGAAGACGCAGGGTGTTGGCGAACTTCAGCCACTTGTTGACGTTGCCGCCGTAGATCAGATCGTATGAACCAAAGGCATTAGCACCGGTGTGCGTCTGCAGGATGGCGATGGCGCCGTCGAGGCGATGAAAGAAGTCGGCATAGATCTTATCCTGCGCGTCATAAGGAACCGAAGGGGCGATGACACCCGCCTGAAAATAGGGGATGGGGCCCCAGTAGTCGGTGGCCTTCATAAAGGTAAGAACCCAGACCACTTCGGCAAGAGCATGCTCTGCGGAGGTGCTGTCGTAATTGGCAAAAAGGGTCTGCAGCTGCGGCAATACGTCCGTATAGTACGGGTTGAAATTGGCGCCTACCCAGCCCTGGTTGATTACCAGGCGGTCGGAGCCGAAATAGGTCGCTTCGCAGGCAAAATACTGCGCGTACTGATCGGCAAAGAGATTCTGCGCGATCTGGTAGTTGCCATTGTTGACCGTGCCGATTGCCAGGGCATGAGAGAACAGAAAAGGCAGCGTGGATGGGCCTACCGTCGCAATGCTGTTCTTATTCGTATTTACCTCGTCATAATTCTTTGTACAGGACAGGCCGAACAAGGACAGGCTGCCGAGTAGTATGAGGTATAAATTTTTGTTTCGTTTCATATTCATATCTTTTTTTTTCGCTTTGCAGGTGATTAGAAATTAGCTTTTAAGTTGAAGCCCAGCGTACGAGTAGAAGGAAGTGCGCCATATTCTACACCCTGAAAGAGCGTATTGCTGTTTGCCATATCGGGGTCCATCCACATGGTACGTTTGCCAATGCCGGGGATATCTACGACAGATTTGCCGCGATAGATCCAGAAGACGTTACGGGCCACTGCAGAAATACGGAGGGACTTAACGATCGTTGTGTTTTTAACAGGAATATCATAACCAAAGGAAAGCTCCCTCATCCGGAAGTTGGTCGCGCTATAGGTAAAGAACTGACCGACGCCATAACGTTGAAGCGAAGCTGTCTGCCAGAACTGCTGAGCGGTGATCGTGGTAGACACTGCGTTGCCGCCGGCGTCAACTCCACCCAGGTTCAGACCGCCTTCGCGGAAGGGCAGCGTGTTTTTGGTGACCCCGCTGAAGGACAGGTTCATTTCTGTACCGGAGAGGAGGATACCACCAAGACGTCCGTCGAGGAGGAAGCTGAGGTTGAAGCGTTTGTACTGGAAGGTATTGGTCATGCCCAGCAGCTCGCGTGCATTGGAATTACCGAGATAGGAGAGGTCGCTGCCGGTGACGAGGTTCGTAGTCAGCGGTGTACCGTTGGCTGCTACTATATTCTGTCCCTTTGCATTCTTAGCCCATACATAACCATAAAGGTCTCCGAAGCTGCCGCCTACCTTTACTTCAGGCTGTGCTGTACGGTTGTCAGCACCACCTAAGAAGAAGGTCTGGAGTTCAGGGGTCAAAGCAACGACCTTGTTACGGTTAAGCGAGAAGTTGACCGAGAGATCCCAGGTAAGATCTTTGTTTTTGATCGGTGTGGCATTGACAGTGATCTCAATACCATGGTTCTGGATGTTGCCGGCATTGACATACTGAGTGGAATAGCCAGTCGCTACAGGGAGCGGAACCGGCACCAGCTCGTTGTGATCGATGCTCTTGTAATAGGTCGCGGTAAAACCGACGCGATCCTTCAGGAACCGTGATTCCAGGGCAAACTCATAGCTCTTTACCTGTTCGGGTTTCAGGTTGGCGATGGGGAAGGTGAGGCTGCGTTGGATGCTGCCATTACCTGCGCCCTGGTCGAACTGATAGCTGCTCTTGGTAATATAAGGTATACCGCCATTACCAACCAGCGCAAAGTTGCCGCTGACCTTCAGAAAGGAGATGGCCTGGGGCAGGGTTGTCAGCTCGGAAATAAGAGCTGAAAGGCCTACGGAAGGATAGTTATACCGGTAAGGACGGGGCAACGGGGAGGACCAGTCCTCTCTGAAGCTGGCGTCCAGGAAGATAGCATCTCTCCAGGAAAAGTTTGCCTGGGCAAACAGGGATTCCGTCAGGATCTCTGCTGCATCCTGCGTAGTGGCGGGGTTAGAAGCGAAGTTCATGGAGAACTTGTTCGCTACGTTCAGACCGTTGGTGGAGGCAGTATTCTGATTGTAATTTCTGTCATAATAAATAGTACCTGCGTGATAGCCGATCTTCAGGTCCTTGGTGATATTGTTGTGGCCTTCCAGGATCACGTCAAACCACTTGTTGGTAAAGGTGACGTCAGTGACACCCAAAGAACCGCCGGCATTGGTATTCCAAAGCAGCGTTCCCTGCTGGTATTTCTGCGTGATCTCATCGGAAGTACGATCGAGGTTGACCGAACCTCTGATATTTAGCCAGGGGGTGATACTGTATCTCAGCGCTGCAAAGCCAATCGCTCTTTCGCGATTTTCGCCGATAAAGGTATTGTTGAGCATCCAGTAGGGGCTCTGGTAGATGGAGTTGTTGGTAGCGGGCCAGTTAGCGGGCGTTGCAACCCCAAACGTATTAAAGGTCTGGTAATTGTTCTTTGCCTCCGAAGAGCTGATCTGCCGGGGCTGCTGGTACACGTCGAATACCGGGCTATTCTCTTCACCGGTGCGGGGCTTGCCGTTGATCACCTGGAGAATATAGGTTGCTTTGGCATCGATGGAGAACCTTTTATTGAGGTCACCCGTGATACGATAAGTGAAGATATGACGGTTCATGTCATTTTGCGGGACGATTCCTTTGGCGTAATTGTTCGTGTAGGAGAAATAGCTCTGGGATTTGTCGCCGCCTATCGAAACACCAACGGAATTGTTCAGGCTCACACCGGTGTTGAAGAAATCCTTCACGTTATTGGGCTGAGGAGAATAGGTGTTCTTTTTATACAGATAATCGGTGTAGCTCTGACCGGTCATTTTGGCTCCCCAGCTGGCGCCGCTCTGGGATGAGTCGGTAGCGATAAGGCCTGTGTTACCCTGGCCATAGGTATTCTGGAAATTTGGAAGGGCAAAGGGTTTTTCGAAACCGATGCCGGAATTGATGGTCACATCGGTGCGTCCTTTGTGTCCTTTTTTTGTGGCGATAACGATAACCCCGTTGCCGGCCTGGCTGCCATAAAGGGCGGCAGCGGAGGCGCCTCGAAGAATGGTCATCGACTCGATGTCGTCCGGGTTGATGTCGGAAGCTCCGTCTGAGCTCTGGACCGAACCGAAGTCATTGTTGCCGGCAAGGTAGGTGGTGTTGTTAATGGGAACACCATCTACGACGATGAGGGCATTGTTGGGGTTTGAATTGTTACCGGCACTGGCTGGGGCGATGGAACGGTTGCCCCGCAGGATGATGGTAGCACCGCTACCCAGACCGCCCGAACCCTGGCTGAACTGGATGTTGGCAGCCTTGCCCGAGAGTGATCCAAGAAAGTTGTCGGTGGACCTTACTCCTGTGAGCGCCTTGGTGTCTACGGACTGTGCGGCGTAGACCAGTGTCTTGGACTGCCTTGTAATACCGAGGGCGGTGACGACTACTTCACCCAGCTGCTTGTTGTCTGTGCTGAGTAAAATGTCTACCGTCCTGTCTTCGGCTCCGACAGCTACTTCCTTAGTTGCGAAGCCAATAGATGAAATAATAAGGGTCACTCTGCCTTGTGGCACAGCAATCGTAAATGCGCCATCCCCATCAGCAGTGACCGTCTTTTTACCGCCTTTGACCGTGACGGTCGCTCCGGCGATAGACGACTTGTTTGTTTCTTCGGAAATTTTTCCGGTAATGGTTCGCTCCTGGGCAAAAGCAAGTAAAGAGCACACCAGAAAGAACAAACACAACAAAGGTGTTTTTTTCATCATGAGCAGTTTTTTGGTTTAAATAATAAGTGTTACCGGATAGCTCTTTGTAATGATATAAATTTAACTATTTGGTAACTTTTTTTAGCAATTCGTGCAAACGTTTGCGGCAAGATCACGCAAACGTTTGTGTACGCTTAGCTTTTCACGAGGAAACTGGCTAAAACCCTGGAAACAATGGATTTAAGCTGTGTGGACTGGTCTTGATAGTGTTGAAGAAGGGTGATCTGATTGCGGGCCCGGATGTAATTGTGGCCTTCGTAACGGCTGCCATAATAGACATCGTCATTGAGGTAATCGGTCAGGAAGCGGAGGGCCTGCATATAAAGCATAAACTCTCCGGCATAGGTAAAGGTCTCTTTTTCAATAGGGGTCAGCACTTCGTTCATCTCGCTGAGATAACCGCGGACGATGGCCTCGAAGAAGACCTCGCGGACTTTTATACGGGAGACCTGGCTTTCTTCTTCCGTTACGGGAGAGAGGTAAGTGCGGAACATATCGCCGACGTCGCTGATGAAATAACCGGGCATGACGGTGTCCAGGTCGATGACGCAGAGGCCCTGGCCATTCTGATCGAACAAGACATTGCTGATCTTGGTATCGTGATGGGTGACGCGGAGCCGGAAGTTCGGGTCGGCACAAATGGCTTCGTATTGTCTTACGATCTGATTTTGCGATTCCAGGTAGCCAATGAGTTGACTGGCATTTTGGATACGCTGCGGATTACCGTTCTCCAATGCGAGCCGGAAATCTTTGTAGCGGCGGGAAAGGTCATGAAAGCCGGGCAGGGTCTGGTGCAGCTGGTCTGCGGGGAAACCGGAAAGCAGGCGGGTAAACTCGCCAAACTTTCTTGCTGCTTCATAGGCCTGTGAAGGATTGTCGACGACGTCGATGGTGACGGAATTTTCGATAAAAGGATAAAGGCGGAAATACTTGTCGGGGGCCAGCCGGATGAGGTTTTTACCGTCGCGGGACGATATGGGCCGTGGGAAAAGGACATCGGGATAATGGTCAGCGAGATAGGTACTGATCTGGTGGATATTATCTGCGATCAGTGTTGGGTCGGAAAAGACTTCGCTGTTGATCTGCTGCAGGATAAAGTTGCCTTGCTGGCACCGGATGAACCAGGTACGATTGATGAGGCCGCTGCCGTGCGGGATGACCTGGCAGGTGTTGTTGTCGAAGCCATATGCAGAAAGGACCGGGTCCAGCATGGAAGGTGTTTCTTATTCGGCGTTAAACTTAGTTAAGATTGGGGACTTATACACATGCAAACGGTTGCGTCAAAAATCGCCTGGAAGGCGTTTGCGCAGCGCAGCGGAGCAGGCATCACTTTTTTGAATGGATTATCAACTGCCCGTTAATGACGATGTTCTGGAAGCTTTCCGGTTCGTCGGGGTTCCCCGGTTTATCCGCCTTATTGATCAGCTCGATCAGGATCTCGGCGGCTTTTGCTCCCTGTCTGTAGGGATATTGTTCGACGCTGGCCATCGGCGGGTTTTCGAGATAGCTGGTGATGGGGAGATTGGCATAACTCACAAAACAGATGTCTTTATTGATCTTCAGCTTTTGCTGGCGGGCATATTGCATGGCATCAAGTGCGATGTAGTCGCTCATCGCGAGGATGGCTGTTGGCCGGGGACGCTGGCTCAGCAGAACCTGCATCGCCTTGTGGGTGCTCTCGCGGGTGAGGTCTGTGGAGATGACGAGGCCCATGTCTATTTTGAGCCGCCGTTTTATCAGGGCCTGTTTATAGGTCTCTGTTCTTTCCCGGGATGACTTCATTTGCTCGGGGCCGTTGATCACGCCGATGCGGCGATGGCCCTTCTCGATCAGGAACTCAATGGCCTCGCGTGTTCCGCTGTTCATATTGGAATAGACCTTGTTGAAATCCGGCAGTGTGGGGACCCGGTCGAAGAAGACGACGGGTATATTGTAATTTTTGAGTGCGGTGAAATGATCGTAGGTGTCGGTTTGTTTGCTCAGGGAAATGATGATGCCGTCGACGCGGTTATTCTTGAAGGTGGTGATGATCTGGCGTTCGCGATCGACGTCGTCCCTGGACTGGCTGATCAGGACGCTGTATTTATTCTGGCTGGCCGTCTCTTCGATGCCATTGATGGCTTCGGAGAAAAACTCTTCTTTGAGATTGGGAAGGACGACGCCGATGGTAAAGGTCTTGCGTTGTTTGAAGAAAATGGCGGCCTGGTTGGGTTCATAGTGAAGTTCCTGGGCCAGCTTTTGCACGCGCATCCTGGTTCGTAGTCCTATGCCGGGGTGGTCGTGCAGGGCCCGGGAGACCGTCGAAACGGAAACGTTGAGCTGTTTCGCTATTTCCTTGATGGTGGGGAGCTTGACATCCTTCATGGAACAAAAATAGGGGTTTCCGGGTAGGGTATGCAGGGTTTTACGGTCCGGGCGCCGGAGCATAAAAAAAACCCGCCGGGGTCGCAGCGGGTTAATTTCGTTCACTGTAAAGGGTTGATCCGTGGTGCTACAGTGGTATCAGAGACAACAGGTACCGGTAATATACCGGGTGGTTTTCATGGGACTGGATCTACGGGTTTTCATTGTTCGGGATCTGCGGTTTTCACGGGTTTGGATTTACGGTCTTCTACGGGTAGGATCAGGTTCTAAGGGGTTAGGGTAGGGATCTCAAAGGGTCGGGTACGGATCGGTACGGAAATTCAGGACATTGGATTTTTCAGGTGATTTTCATCGGGACATTGGATTTTACTCTTTGGTTCAGCCAGGGGTTGGTTTTTCGGGTTATTGGATTTTGCAACGGGCTTTTTATTCAGGTGTTTGTTTCAGCGCTTTGATAACACAAAGAAACAACAGAACCATCGGCCTTCCTGAATTTTGTACATGCAGTTAAACAAGTTGATTAGTAAACTTAACAGACTTTAGGAACAAACACCTAGCCGTTGGTAAATTCCGAAGCAAAAACTCGTGTTTTTACGATAGGTTACGGCTCCCGAAGGACATTTTTTTGCTCTAAAATCGGGATATTTGGAAATGACAACTAATACGGTTACGGTCTTAAAGACGGAAATTCTCTCTGACAACTGGTATACGTTAAAAAAAATAACATATCAACGGCAAAAAGAAGACGGAACAACGGAAACCAATACCCGGGAAGTATATGACAGGGGAAACGGGGCGGCGATTCTTTTATACAATACGCATACCAGAACGGTCATCCTTACCCGTCAGTTCAGGCTGCCGACCTTTATCAACGGCAACCCTGATGGGATGTTAATCGAAGCCTGTGCGGGACTGCTGGACAGGGATCAGCCTGAAGTTGCGATCAAACGCGAAGCGGAAGAAGAAACGGGATATAAGATATCATCGGTAGAAAAGGTATTCGAAGCGTATATGTCTCCCGGTTCGGTGACCGAGATACTTTATTTCTTTATCGCTGAATATTCGAGTGCTATGAAAGTACATGAAGGCGGCGGTCTGGAAGAGGAGCAGGAAAATATCGAGGTGCTGGAGCTGCCGGTGGACAGGGCTATGCAGATGCTCAGCTCCGGTGAGATCAAAGATGGAAAAACGATAATGCTACTTCAATACTTTAAATTACAAAACATCCTTTAAACAATCACACATGAGTAAGATAACCGTTCGTCCGATGCCGGGCCCCTGGCTTGTCCTTCTTATCCTGGGTCTTTCGGGTCTGGTCCTGACTTCTGCCTGCGCGCAAACAACCGGTTTGCAAATTAAAACGGTCAATGGCACGGTGGAGGGTGTACTGGAAAAGACGGGGGTCCGATCGTTCAAAGGGGTACCATTTGCTGCGCCGCCGGTGGGCGATCTGCGATGGAAGGAGCCTCAGCCTGCAAAGAACTGGACGGGTGTCAGGAAATGTGATCATTTTGCGGCTATGGGTGTGCAGCCGCCTATTTATAGTGATATGAAATTCCGCGCTTCGGGCATCAGCGAAGACTGTCTTTATTTGAATCTGTGGGTGCCGGCATCGACTGGCGGCGCTGAGGGTGGGAAGGCGGTGGGGCTTCCGGTGCTGGTGTATTTTTTTGGCGGCGGGTTTGTTGCGGGGGATGGCTCTGAAGGGCGTTATGATGGCGAAGGGATGGCCAGGAAAGGTATCATAGCGATTACTGTGACCTACCGGTTGGGGGTATTCGGATTTTTGGCTCATCCTGAGCTGACGAGCGAATCGCCACATCATGCATCCGGCAATTATGGGCTGCTCGATCAGTCGGCGGCCCTGCGTTGGGTGAAAGAGAATATCAGGGCTTTTGGCGGAGACCCGGACCGGGTGACCATTGCCGGCGAGTCGGCGGGATCGGTGTCGGTCAGCGCCCAGATGGTCTCTCCCTTGTCGAAAGGCCTTATTAATGGAGCGATCGGAGAAAGTGGGTCTTTATTAGGCGCTTTGCCGCCGGTGGCGCTGGGTGGTGCAGAGCAGACAGGACTTGACCTTGCCAAAAGCTGTGGGGCGACTTCTTTGGCCGAATTGAGGGCTATGCCGGCAGATAAAATACTGGAGGCGGCGAAAAAGTTCAGCAATTTCCGTTTTTCCATGACTATCGACGGCTATTTTTTGCCAAAGGCGCCGGCTGCGATCTTCCGGGCAGGGGAGCAGGCGCATGTGCCGTTGCTTGTAGGTTGGAATTCTGATGAAGGCAATTATCATGCGATCATCGGCAACGACCCGGTGACCCGGGAGAGTTATGAAAAGGGGGTCCGGAAATTATATGGTGCAGCGGCGGATACCATCCTGCGACTCTATGCTGCTGCAACGGACGGCGACGTGGAGCAGGTTGGGACGGACCTGGCAAGCGATAGGTTTATTGCATTCAGCACCTGGCGCTGGGCGAATGAGCAGGCTAAGACCGGTGGGAAACCGGTGTATCGTTATTATTTCGAACGGGCGAGACCGGAGGCTAAGCCTGCACGCGGTGCTGTTCACTCTGCGGAGATAGAATATGCATTGGGGAATTTACCGCTGAACAAGGTTTATTCGTGGACGCCGGATGACTATGCGATATCGGCCATCATGCAGAGCTATTTTGCCAACTTTATAAAGAAAGGCGATCCCAATGGGCCGGGATTACCGGTATGGCCTGCGGCGGGAAGTGAAGGGCCTGTACAGGTGATGCATATTAATTTACAGACGAGAGCGGAGGAAGAGAAGCACAGGGAAAGGTATTTGTACCTGGAAGGGATGGTTAAATAAAATGAAAATATCAAATAAATACCGTCCTTTAGGTAAATTACCGTCTACTATGACCTCTAAGCCTGTTTTGCTAGCGATCGTTGTTCCTGTTTTGCTCTTTTCCTGTCAGCAATCAGAGAACTCTGACAATAACACTCCTACCGAGACCCTTATAAACACCAGTGTGTTTCCGATACAGCCGTTGCGACTGGATTCGCCTGCGAACTTCCGGCTTTCCTATACTGGCAGGACGGTGACGGACAGCTCGGTCTTTTACCAGGTGATGGCTACTTATAAGGGTGAGACGGTTGGATTTAACCTGAGTGTGCCGAAAGGAGAGGAAGGGACGGCTTATTTTTCGGGTACGGGGAAGGTTAGTGATAATTTTCTTCATTTCATGCAGGGGATGTATGGAGGACCGATAGATACAACGATCCATTTTGGCGAGGATGTGTCTGCGCATTTTTTGTCGTTGGGGGCATTGGTAAATGATAGTACGATGCATTTGCATGACAGTGCGGCTCGTGTTCCGGACAGTACGGCCCGTTCCCCGGAGAGCGCGGGCACTCAGAATAAGCTGGTCTTCCGGAATGCAACGACCGGGGACTCAGCAGAGCTTTACCTGGATATTAATGAAAAGGAGCATTGGATCGGGCTGGCAGAAAAAGATACGCTTTACCGGGCACGGCTGATCAGGGCTCTGGCGCGGCATTGAAACATTATTGCAGCATATGAAAGCCACAACTATTGATGAGGTCCTGGCGCAGCTAAGCGGGATCATAACAGAAAGCCGGCAGACGGGCGACCGCTGCGGTTTTTTTGCGGCGCTGTATTATAAGGTAACGGCGAAGGTGAAGGAAGGCATTGAAAAAGGTCAGTTCGAGGATGGTGCGAGGATGGAAAGGCTGGACGTGCAATTTGCCAACCGCTATCTGGAGGCGCTGGCCAGCTGGAAATCGGGCGGGGAGCCTTCGGCTGCCTGGAAGATAGCTTTCGAGGCTTGCGGGAGCCGGTCGGTGCTGGTGCTGCAGCATCTGCTGCTGGGTATCAGTGCGCATATCAATTTCGATCTGGGCATTGCCGCTGTGGAGACGATGAGGGAAGTTGGGCAGGGTGGGGTGGGGCAACCTTTGGGTGCAGGTGGATCGCTGCCTGTGGGTGCAGGTGGATCGCTGCAGCCGATCGAAAAGGATTTTGACAGCATCAACATTATTTTAGGCGCGATGACATACGAAGTGATCAATGAGATCAATCGCTTATCGCCTTTGCTGTCGCTGATCGGAAAACATTCGAAGAATACGGAATCGGTGCTGGTTCAATTCAGCATGACCAATGCCCGGGACGGGGCCTGGTGTTTTGCTGAGGACCTGTTTGTCTTGTCGGGTGATGCGTATAAAATCTGTATCGATGCCCGGGATAAGGACATTGCCAAACTGGGCGGCACGCTGGTGCATTTTAGAGCGATGTTAAAGCTGACGTTGTGGGTGATCCATTTATTTGAATGCAAGGATCCGAAGCGGATCATCGAAGTGTTGCAGGATTATAAGAAGACGTTTATCCATGTAAAAAAATGACCCGGGGAGTCGGGCTCGAGCATATTCCTCCAACTAATGATGAACGTCCACGTCGACTAATGATGAACGTCCACGTCGAATCGGACTCCTTCAGGTGGTGGTGTATGATGACGATCGTACCAGCCGCGGGTGTGGTGGTGGTTCTCATGATAATAATGTGATTCGTAACAGCTGGTTAAAGAAAAGGCGACGACACCCAGAAAAAGTGCGGCGCTGATTATGTTCTTTATTGTGTGTTTCATAACAATGGTTTATCCATAGGGTGTAAAAACCCTGCCAATAGTGAATATGGCTAAATCAGGCTTTTAAACGATAAAAAGGCGGGAAAATTGTAGATATTTTTCTACGTGCGGCTTTGCCCAAAAAATAGACCCCGGGGTCGTATTTGGGTGGACGCCGGATAGTGAAGGGCGGTTTAAGGTGTGGATGCCATAAGGGCCTGATCCGGCAGCGCGTTCAGCAAGGCAAGGGCGGCCCAGTTGGTAGCGCTAGCGGAGATATATTGATTTTCGTCGTAAGGAGGGAAATCACTGTTGAAGAAGGGTTGGATGGAAAAGGCCCTTGTCTCCACGATCCAGGCTCCGCTTTCATCCTGGTGTTTCAGCAGCCAGCTGACCCCTTTTTGGTAGGCAGGGTCCTGCGGCTGGATAGTGTTGCTTTCGGACAAGGCATAGAGCGCCTGACCGGTGGCATAGGCGTCACTGGTCATCGTCGGTAATTGTGACCAGCTGCCATCGGGGTGTTGCAGGGCGAGGATACGGGCGGCAACCTTCTCTTTTTCCTGCCTGCTGCTGCCGCACCATTGTAGTCCCAGCAGCTGGAAATTCATTTCCTGCGGTACATCGATTGCGGTATTCTCCAGCCAATGTTTCGTACGGCTTACGATCTTCCCGACATTTTTGTCCTGTGCCGGTGCGGCATATAACTGGATAGCACGTACGCAGATGGATGCGAGGTGCATCTCCCCGCTTTCCAATGGCGGGCGGCCAAACTCTGCGCCGAAGGTGCCATCTGGTTTTTGTTGGTTGATGATATAATCGACGGCGATATCGGTATACGGATCGGGCTGATATTTTTCCGCGGCCAGACCCAGCAGGACGTAGGGGGCGATGAACTTGGCGGGGACAAAGATATCGGGCTGGTTGATGTTGCAGGCAAAACGGATGTCACCAACCATCGACCGGATCCGCTGTATTTTGAAGGTGTCTACAACCGCTATTCCTTTTAATTTACTTTTTTCTTCCAGCATGGAGGTCATTGTATTGTGATGACAGGAGGCGCAATGCAGCTTGGCCCGCTCCGTGAATTTGTAACCGCTGGATTGGAGGATGGACAGGCTTTTGCTGACGGAAAGCCGGATGTCGGCGGCGGAGGGTCCGGCGACGGTTGCGGTTGATGACCCGTTGCCAATGGCTGGGGACGGTTCGGGGCCGGTTGCGGCAGTTTTGGCGCTTGTGGCCGAAGTTTTGGCGCCTTCGGCGGGTTGCATCCAGCTGATGGCAGTGGCCGCGATGAGCACGGTAGCTGCTGTCAGGAACAGAACGGGAATTATTTTTGTGCGCATATTATTTAATTGATCGGATGGACAAATTTATTTGAACGATGATTGAATAAGCCCGGCGGACCGGGTGTTGCCCTTTTTACGTGCAAGTGACAGGGCATCGATACCGGCCTGCGTCTTTTCCGAAGCCAGTGCGCCGTGTTCGAGGAGGGCCTGTGTCAAAGCAGGATGATCGGTCTCCGACTGTTGCAGACACATCAATACGGTATATCCTTTTTTACATTTTGCGTTGACATTGGCGCCGTGGTTCAGCAAATAATAAAACGAAGGTTCGTCGTCATTGAGAGCCGCCAGCATCAGCGGGGTCAGGCCAATAAGATCGGGAAGAAAGGTGTTGGGAGTGACGACATTGACATTGGCGCCATTGTCGACCAGCATTTTTACCGTCTGAAAACCCCGGTAAGAAAGCGCGGAATTGAGGGGATAGTCCCCGATGGCAATGGTGTCGTTGGGCCGGAATCCATATGACAGGAGCATACCGACCAGTGTCGTGTCATCGGAGCTGGCAGCCAGGTACAGTAAGGTGTTGTCGCGGGCGCTGCGTTTGGGGTCGGCGCCGTGGGCGACCATCTTTTTAAACAGGGGTGTCGTGCCGGGGAAACTGACCAGCTTGACAAGGGGGGTGTATTGTTCCTTCGAAAGCATATTCGGATCAGCCCCGTGATCGAGCAGAAACAGTGTTTTTGTTTCGTTGGGGACGGCGAGCCAAAGGGCGGTGATGCTGTCGTCATCGGCATAATTGACTTTGGCGCCATGATCAAGGAGGATCTGCATTTCTTCCGGAGTGCCGCTGAGGGTTGCGATCATCAGGGCTGAGAAGCCATTCGCCGTTGCGCTGGCATCGGCGCCGGCGTCCATTTTTTGTTTCAGCGCCGCTGCGTCGCCGGACCGGATGATGCGGAAAAGAGCGGTGTCGAAAGGGGGCGCCAGTTGTGGTTTTTCCGGAGGCCGCGAGCCGGGCTGTGCAAATAGCGAAATGGGCAGGCAGAGCAAAAGGATGCCCTTCCATTGGAGGATCGGGGTAATGCGTTTCATTGCGATTTTTTTAGCCGGGTGAAGTGGAGAGGTAGGAGGGGGTGGCGGAATACATTAAAAATAATTAAAAGATATGGGATTTGCAAGGGTTCCCGAAAAAACGGTACTAAGTGGGTGTTCGATGATGAGAGACATATTTAAGATAAGCAGAATGCCGTAACTTTAGATATATGTCAGACCCATACAATAACAGGATACGACAAGTGCTGCTGCTGATCGTGGTCATCGGGCTGGCCTTACTGATCTTTAAGGAGCTGTACGCTTTCTTTCCTGGTTTTTTGGGCGCCATTACCTGGTATATCCTTTGCCGTAACTTCTATTTTATTCTGACTGTAAAAAAGAGATGGAACAAGACGCTGACAGCCGCGCTTTTTATGGTGGGGTTCCTGATCTGCGCGGGTCTGCCTGTCTATCTTGGCATCCGGATGATGACGACAAAGCTCAGTTCTATTTTTTCGGATACGGACGAGGTGATGCAGGTCCTGCGTACTTTTTCACATCAGGTGAAGGGGTGGACGGGGTCGGAGATATTGACCGAGGAAAATATTGCAAAACTGCAAAAGGCTGTCACCGGGTTTATTCCCACTCTGCTGAACAGCACGGCTTCGATATTTGCCAACCTGATCATGTTGCTGTTCCTATCCTTCTTTATGTTTACGAGCGGCCGGGAAATGGAGAAAGGACTGACAAGATTTATCCCGTTGCGGGATGATAATATCGGGATACTCGCCAGGGAAACCAAGACTATGGTCAGGGCCAATGCCATCGGGATACCGCTGATCTCGCTGATACAGGGCTGTGCCGCCTTGCTGGGGTATATGATATTTGGGGTAAAGGACTATGTGCTTTGGGGGTTCCTAACGGGGCTTTTTGCATTTTTCCCGGTAGTGGGGACGATGACCGTCTGGATACCGGTGGTAGTATATCTTTTCTCTTCCGGTCATACGGGGCAGGGTATCGGGCTGGCGATCTACAGCCTGGTGGTGACGGGTAATATCGATACGGTAGCGCGGGTTACGCTGTTGAAGGGACTTGGCGACGTTCACCCCCTGGTAACGGTATTGGGGGTCATTGTCGGGTTGAAGTTGTTTGGCTTTTGGGGGTTTATCTTCGGGCCTCTGCTGATAAGCTACTTTTTATTGCTGTATAAGATCTACAGTACGGAGTTTGGGTCTTTGCAGGCGGACCCACAGCGTCCCGGCAAGTGATCACCGCTGCCGGCGCACCCGTCCGCGCGGCGACTATGCGGACGGGTGTTTACGGATACCTGAGTGAGTCAGCGGAATGTGCCACCCGCGTGGACTACCCGAGTGAGGGATTTGTGGTCACACGTGGGCTGAAAGCGACAGTTTTGCTATCCTTTAAACGATTGTAGCAAACGTAAGACACCATCAGCACTGCGAGCACCAGCAGCGGGAAATAAGTAATCCCCTTGTCAAAGCCGTCCACTGCCGCGAGTGAAATGAAGGCAAACAGAAAATCAAAGGTAAAGCCCGCATAAGCCCAGTCTTTTAAACGGCGGGATACCTGTGGGAGGATGAGCAGGATAGCTCCCAGCACTTTAAAGATGGTAAACGTCACCCGGAAGTAATCGGGGTACCCGAGATGGCTGATGCCCTGTTTGGCGAGGTCGGTATTGAAGGTGAGAGCAGGCATGAGGCCTTCAAACAGCACAATGAGGATTGTGCAGATCCAATAGGTGATCTTTGTCGATTTCATGGTGTTTAATTTTTATGGTTAATTATTATTCTTTGTGTAATTGAGCATCCACAACATTCCAAACTTGTCGGTCAGCTCGCCGTAAGTAGAGCCCCAGAAGCTTTGATGGAGGGGGGTGATGATCTGTCCCCCGGCTGAAAGTTTGTCAAAGAGGTCGTAGATCTCTGCATCGCTACTGCAGTTGAGGCAGAAGGCAACCGAATTGCCGGGTTTCAGCCTGGCGCCCATCATGTCTGAACCCATGATAATGGGGGCGCCGTCTTTTGTCAGCGAACCGTGGAGGATATTGGCAGCCGCCTCAGAGGTCATCCGGGCCGCCATCGGGGACTCGCCAACTTTTTGCAGGGTGAGCTCTCCGCCAAGGCATTTGTGGTAAAAGGTAAGCACCTCACGGCATTGACCCTGGAACTGCAGGTAGGCTATTAATTGTGTCATATCGGTGAGTTTAATTGTTTGCTGGTTTTTGGCCGATGGATCGGTGATCCGTTTGCTTTGACAAAGCTAAATCGCATTTATGGTTTCGGGAAGGCGCTAATCCGACATTGTAAGGGGTTGTTTGCGACAACAAATCGGGTTATCTTTATGGAAACGCTCGTACTATGAAGAATATCGCCATCCTTGTTCCGGAAACTGCTGTTGTAGAGGCTGTAGCCGATCCACGCTATGCCTTTACGGCTGTCAACGAATTTTTGAAGAGTGCGGGCAAGCTACCCTTGTTCAGCGTGCAGCTGGTGGGGTTGACACCCGAGGTGAAAGTGACGGATGGCATATTCTCGATCCATACGGATGCTGTGCTGGCCAATGCCCGCAGACCCGATCTGATCATCATCCCGGCGGTGAGCGGCAATATGGAACAGGCGGTGAGGCTGAATAAGGATTTCCTGCCGTGGGTAGTCCAGCATTATAAGGAAGGGACCGAAGTCGCCAGCCTTTGCCTGGGGGCCTTTCTTCTTGCCGGCTCGGGGCTGCTGGACGGCAAGTCCTGTTCGACGCATTGGCTGTTCGCCAACGAATTCAGAGATATGTATCCGGCCGTCGAGCTGCTCGATGACAAGATCGTCACCGAACAAAACGGATTATATACCAGCGGCGGGGCCAACTCCTATTGGAATCTCCTGTTATACCTGATCGAAAAATACACTGGCCGGGAGATGGCCATTCTCACCTCCAAATTCTTTGTGCTGGACATCGACCGGAACAGCCAGTCGCCCTTTAGCATTTTCAAGGGGCAGAAAGTGCATAACGATGCCGACATTGTAAAGGTGCAGGAATTCATCGAAACCAATTACCAGGATAAGATCACGGTGGATGAATTGTGTGAGAAGTTTGGGATCGCGCGACGGACCTTCGAAAGACGATTCAAGAAGGCAACCAACAACACCGTACTGGAATATTGGCAGCGTGTCAAGATCGAAGCGGCCAAACGGCAGCTGGAGCTAAGCCGCAAGACTGTCGGTGAGGTTATGTACGAAGTAGGCTATAGCGATACGAAGGCCTTTCGGGATATATTTAAAAAAGTTACTTCAATGTCGCCCGTCGACTATCGGAATAAATATAATAAAGAAGCGTTCAATTAGTCACTCCCTTTTTTTTTAGTTGTATATTTTACAGTTATTCCTCTTCGCAATAAACAATAATCGATGAACGTTGTTTGCCTCTTTGTTTTTTGTTAGTTAGCCTTTGATATTAATTCAACCATTTTGAATTACTAAAATGCTAAACCCCTTAATTTTGCAGGCACAAAAAACTTCTACACTGTGGTGAAGGCATCCCATGCCGACCTGACTATTGCCAAAAACATAAAAAATTTCGTATGATCACATAACCCGTTATACAAGGGGCGCCAATAAAAAAACCGGAAGTGCTTGCAACACTTCCGGTGCGAATAATCCAGGCTTGCAACCAGGAGTAAACAAGAAAGGGCCCCGCAGACTGCCATCATTCCATTAACGACATCACTGTCAAAACCCAATCGAAACAAAAGTATGAAATCTCCGTTTCACTGTAAACCTGTAAATGCAGGTATGCAGCCGCTATCCGCCAGTGGAGGACTAACGACCGCTGCGCTATTGATAATCAGTGTTTTATTAGGCTCTGCCACGCCGGCATCCGCTAAAAATTATTTTCAAACGCCTTCACAGGTTGCTACTACGGCACCGGTAAAAGGTGTTGTAAAGAACGAAAAAGGGGAGCCGCTTTCCAATGTCACCGTATCCGTAAGAGGCTCGGCCAGGCAAACTTTGACCAATGAAAAAGGCGAGTTTGCGGTCCTGGCGGGTGAAACCGATGTGATAGAATTAACCTCCGTGGGGTATGATGCTACGGATGTCACGGTGGGAAATCAGAAAGCTCTTCAGATCGTTATGAAACAGGCGGATGCTTCGCTGACAACGGTTGTTGTCACGGCGCTGGGTATTCGCCGGAGCGAAAAGTCGTTGACCTATGCCACTCAACAGATTAATGGTGACCAGCTGACGTCTGTAAAGACGGACAACCTGATGAACAGCCTGAATGGTAAGGTGGCGGGGCTGACTATCTCTCCGAGCGCCTCCGGTGTGGGCGGATCGGCGAAGGTGATCCTGCGCGGCAGCCGTTCGGCCAGCGGGAATAACCAGCCGCTGTATGTAATTGACGGGATCCCGATCAGCAACAGCAGTAACGCCAATAGCCAGCCGAGCAACACCTATGGCGGTACTCCCGATGGCGGCGACGGGATCTCGAATCTCAATCCGGAAGACATTGCCAGCATCTCCGTGCTGGAAGGTGCATCGGCTGCGGCATTATATGGCAGCCAGGCGCAGAATGGGGTGATACTGATCACAACCAAAAGAGGGAAGGCCGGCCAGATGCAGATAAACTTCACCTCTTCCGCATTTGCCAGCCAGATCGCCTATAAGCCAAAGTTCCAGAACTCTTATGGGCTGACGGCACCGGGCAAGATCGACAGTTGGGGCGCTGCTCTCACCGGCGGCGGGCATGATAACCTGAAAGACTTCTTCCAGACCGGGACCAACCTTACCAATGCGATAAGTCTTTCCGGCGGCACACAAAATGCGCAGACCTATTTTTCCTATGCCAATACGACGGCGCGGGGAGTCGAACCGAATAATAAGCTGGAGCGGAATAACTTCACCTTACGTGAAACGGCCAAATTCCTGCACGACAAGCTGACCGTTGACGCCAACGTCAATTATGTTACGCAGACCATCAATAACAGTCCTGCGCTGGGTCTTTATTCCAATCCTCTGACGGGGCTTTACCTCTTTGCGAGGGGAATGGATATTCAACCTTACAAGTCCAACTTTCTCAACGCCGACTCTACCGGCTATGCCAGACAAAACTGGCCTTTCAAAGGCGATGCATTGCGTCAGCAGAATCCCTGGTGGGTCATCAACCGCGATCCCAATGTAGCGACGCGCAACCGGATCCTTTTCAATGCAAGCCTGAAATACGAGATCACGCCCTGGCTGAACGTGCAGGTAAGAGGCAACGTGGATCACATAGCCGACAACTACGAAAGCGATCTTTATTCCGGGACCGATGGCGTATCGAATGCGAATGGCAGGGGTAATATGCTGATCAACAACCAGACGACCGAACAGAAGTATGGCGATGCCATTCTCAACTTCAATATCCCTTCCCACAGCAGCTTCAAGGTCAACGGCCTGATAGGAACAAGCATTACGGACACAAAGACCACGGGTCTTCATCTCCAGGGCGACCTTTCCACCCCGGATTTCTTTACGGCGGGTAATATCATCGCCTCGCAGCCTGGTCTGACTTCCGTCACTACAAGCCCTGCTACATCGTATGTGCCTGGTCCAAACGGAAGCACGGTCTTTAACAGTCCATTCCCGGTACACAGCCAGATACAATCTGTTTTCGCCAATGCGGATCTGTCTTATAAGGACTGGCTCTATCTGACGCTGACGGGTCGTAATGACTGGTCGTCCAACCTGGCCTTTACGCCGAACGAATCCTTTTTCTATCCATCGGCGGGTTTGTCGGTAATTCTTTCCCAGCTGCTGCAAATGCCCTCCTGGGTCAGCTATGGCAAGGTCAGGGGTACTTATGCGCAGGTGGGCAATACGGTACCGCCTTACCTGACCAGCGTTCAGAATCTGCAGAATGCGGCCGGACAGCTGGTATTTAATACGGCTGCTGCTTTCCGCACGCTGAAGCCCGAGAAGACGAAATCATGGGAAATAGGTACAGACTGGCGGTTCTTCAACAGCCGGCTGAATTTCAGCTTTACCTGGTATAAGACGAATACGCTGGACCAGTATTTCCCGATACAGCCGGTGACGGCATCGCTGTTCTCTACGGCTTATGTCAACGCAGGGAATGTTCAGAATACGGGTATCGAGTTCACGGTGGGATATGACGTCCTCCGGAACAAGGACTTTACCTGGAATACCTCATTCAACGGGGCCGTGAACCGGAATAAGATCCTCGACGTGGATTCCAAAGACGGGATCAATTCCTTTGTGCTGACGTCCAACTACAATAACAACTATGAATCGCACCTGACAAAGGGTGGTCAGTACGGTGATATTTATGGATATGCTTTGACAAGGGATGCGCAGGGCCGTATATTATTCAGCGGTGACGGAGTACAGACTCCTTATGCGCCTGTCAAGAATACCGTCTTCACGAAAATTGGAAACTCCAATCCAAAATTCCAGCTGGGATGGCGGAATGACTTCACCTATAAGAAATTCAGTCTTGGTCTGCTGGTGGATGGCAAGTTTGGCGGACAGGTTCTGTCGCTGACGCAGGCCGTAATGGATCAGTATGGTGTCAGCCAGGTGACTGGTGACGCACGCAAAGCCGGGGGGGTAAAGGTCAATGGAGTGGATGCCAATAACAAGGCCGTCACTACGGTAGATGCCAATACCTGGTATACCAACATCGGGGGTACTACGGGTGCTTCTGAACAATACATCTACAGCGCCACGGTGGTTCGTCTGCGTGAGGCATCGCTGGGTTATGTGCTGCCGATTCCACAGGGGTTCTTTAAAAATATAAAGGTATCCGTAGTAGGAAGGAACCTGATGTACTTTTCAAAGAAGGCGCCTTTCGATCCTGAGCTGACGATGTCTTCGGGCAACGGGCTTTCCGGTGTGGATGTGTTCAATCAGCCTGCTACGCGGAATATGGGTGTGACCATAAATGCCATCTTCTAATCATCAATCTTAAACTTACGGTAATGAAAATAAATCTCAATAGTGGTGTAACGATTCTTTCAGCCTTGTTGCTGACAGGAGCCGTAGGTTGCACCAAAAATTTCGAATCTTATAATACCAATCCGACCTATTTGTCTCCTGAGCAGTCGGTGAGTATTCTTTCGCAGTCATATGGTCCGCTGGAGCAGGCTATTTATGCGGATTATCAAACGGCGCAGAATCTCAACGCGGATGGTTATGCGGGGTATTTTACTTCCCCGACCAATTTCTCTGCTTCTTTGAATGACCAGACCTATACGCTTATCGATGGCTGGAGCAGGAGTGCGTTTGTGGATCAGTACAACCAGGTGATGGCGCCGGTGGCGAAGATAGCGGCTGCGGGCGTGCCTGCTTCTCATCCTGACATGTGGGCGGTGGCGCTGCTGATACAGGTGGATGCAATGGACCGGGTGACAGACCGTTTTGGTCCGATCCCTTACAGCAAGGCCGGTAGTTCTTTTACGAGCATAGACTATGACAGCCAGAAGGACGTTTATACCCGGTTTTTCAACCAGATAGATACGGCGGTGGCCAGTCTTAAAGCCTATATCGCTGCCAATCCGAATAATACCTCGAACCTGGCTACCGGTGACCTGATCTACAAAGGAGACTATGTGAAATGGCTGAAGTTTGCCAATTCCCTCCGGCTCCGGCTGGCTATGCGTATTGTAAAGGTGGATGCGGCTACGGCGCAGGCTCAGGGTGAAAAGGCCTTATCTGATGCGGGTGGTCTGCTGACGAGTCCTGCCGATGACGCAAAATTTGCACAGTCTGGTGGTAGGAACAACGATGTGTGGCTGGTGTCTTCATCCTATGGTGACAACCGGATGAGTGCTGCGCTGATGACCTATATGAACGGTTACAAAGATCCCCGTCTCCCGGTATATGCCCTTCCGGTTACCGGAAAACGAATGACCGATACGTTGGGTGTGGGAGCATATGCGGGCATCCGTCTTGGAACATTTGTTTCCAAAGATCTGTATGGCAACTTTTCCAGTCCTAATACGAACGGCGCTTTCCAGCAGACGGCTTCGCAGTATCTGATGACTGCCGCTGAAGTCTGGTTCCTGAGGGCGGAGGCCGCGCTTCGGG
This sequence comes from Puia sp., assembly GCA_036499285.1. Classification (GTDB taxonomy): domain Bacteria; phylum Bacteroidota; class Bacteroidia; order Chitinophagales; family Chitinophagaceae; genus Puia. Next base: position 280,278 of record DASYEB010000032.1, read on the forward strand.
GATGGAACAATGCCGGAGATGCAAAGACGAACTATGAGACAGGGGTCACTGCCTCTTTCCAGCAATGGGGAGTCAGTGCCGGCAATTATCTCAGTGATGCAACCAGCACAGAAGCGAATTACAAAGATCCTTATGACAGCACGAATGTTTACAACACGAAGGCTATATCGACGATGACGATACAATGGAATGCAGGGGATGATAAAGAGACCCAGCTGGAGCGGATCATTACGCAGAAATGGATAGCGGTGTATCCTGATGGTCAGGAAGCCTGGGCAGACTACCGGCGTACGGGGTATCCGAGGTTGTTTCCTGTGGCTGTCAATACAAGCGGCGGAGTGATCGATACGAAGACCCAGATCAGAAGAATGGCTTACCCGCAGATAGAATACCAGACGAATGGGGATGCGGTGAGCAGTGCGGTGCAGAGTCTGCTGGGGGGTGCGGATAATGGTGCGACGAGATTGTGGTGGGATGTGAATAAGGGAAATTTTTAAATTTAGGCGCCTTTGGCGCTGCTTTATAAAAAACCCCGGGCCATCTGGTCCGGGTTTTTTTTATGTGGCGGAATTATATCTGCCAGTATTATAATCCATTACAAAGGCCAGCGGTTCGGAAGGGCTGATCACGATGATCTTGTCCTTACAGGTGATCATGACCAGGTGGTCCTTGTTCGTACACCAGAGGATGATGCGGCCAAATACCGAAGAGGACGGCATCACAATATCGTATACCGGGTATTCAATACCAGCACGGTGAATAAGGTGATGAACAGGAGCATCAAGGCTATATTGGTCCTGCACGAATAAATGACGTAAAACAACCCCCTAACGGGAGTTGTTCAGCATTTCTTTTACTGCGGCTTCTATCTGCTGGTCCTCGCCGCCCAGGAACTTATTATATTCGTTCGGCACGCGGATGTCGGGTTCCAGCTGATGGTTTTCCGTTGGGTGAGTTTCTCCGGCGCCATAGCTGGCTACCATCGGGATGCCAAAGACGAGGCGGTTGTTGATCTGTGTTTCCCACCAAACGGCTGTACCGGTGCCGGCTACCGGCATACCGATGAGCTTACCGATGCCCAGCTCCTTGTATGCATAAGGGAACATGAACGCGTCCGAATAGTTGGCTTCGCTCATCACCACACAGCTGGGTTTTGTCCATTTGTTCAGGGACTCGCCGCCCTTGGTAGTATGGTTCTGGGGATGCAGGGTGAAGTATAATTTTCCGCTGAGGAAGGTTACGAGGTCGTCGTGCAGCCAGCCGCCGCCGTTGAAGCGGGTATCGACGATGAGGGCTGACTTATCGATGTTTTTACCCAGGACCTTATCAAATGTGACACGGAAGCTGGGATCGTCCATGCTGCGTATGTGTACATAACCCACTTTGCCGCCTGAAAGGCTATCGACCATGTGTTCCATCATGCGGGTCCAGCGATTATAGAGCAGGGTGGCCGTCTCTACCTGTGGCTTGATGGGCTTGATGCTTTCTTCGTATGTGCCGGCGCCGTTGTGGAAACTGATGAGGGTGAGCTGTCCCGCCTTGTGATTGAGCAGGGAGGCCCAGTCTGCGGCAGCGGTGATGGGTTGGCCGTCTATCCTGTCGATGATGGTTCCCGGCGTCATATGTGTAGCGTCGATGTCAAAGGGGCCGCCGGCGATGACCTCTTTTACGAGCAGCCCGTCACTCTTCCTGGAAAGGTCATACAGCAGACCAAGCGCGGCAGTCTCGTCGCCGTTGGGGAAGTCCGGTCTGTAGCGTCCTCCGGTGTGCGAAGCGTTGAGCTCTCCCAGGAACTCGCTCAGCAGGACCTGGAAGTCATAATAATTATTGATATGGGGGAGGAACTGTTTATAGGTGGTGTGGTAATAATCCCAGTCTACGCCCTGGAGGTGGGGGTCGAACAGTTTTTTCTTTACCTGGCGCCAGGCGTGGTCGAAGATGTAGGCGCGTTCGCCGGCTGCGTTGAGCTCCATTTCCGTATTGATCTTAATGGGGGAGACCTTGCCATCTTCTGTGCTGACACGATACATATTGCCGCCGGCGAGGACGAAGAGGGTCTTTCCATCTTTGGTCATTTCGATATGGCCGGCTGCGGCATCCAGCTTAGCCAGCTGTTTTGTCTCATGGGTGCGGAGGGTGGAGACCCAGAGGTCGAATCCTTTTTCATAGCTCGCAAGATAATACAGTTTTTCTCCGTCTTTGGAGAGCTGTGCTCCGCTGATCATGGTGGAGGTCGACGTAAGGCGTGCGGTATGGTCTTCGAGGTGCCGGAGATCGAAGGTCAGCGGCCCGGCGGGTTTTTTTGTCGAATCCTTCTTTTCCAACTCGAGTTTCAGGTCGAAGTCTTCTTTGCTGAGTATGAAGCGATCCCATCCTTTTGGATCAAAGAACATGGCGAACACGTCTGTCTGGCCGCCCCGGCTGAGGTTCTTCATACCCTGTTTGTTGCTGAGCCAGTACATCATCTTTCCGTCGAGCCCCCACTGGGGATGTTCGTCGTTGAAGCCGCTCCAGGTCAGGTTGGTGCGTTTGCCCGAGCCGTCGTCTTTTATGAGCACGACCTCATGGGTATTCCAGCCGCCGCCTTCACCGGACTGGGCCAGCAGGTATTTGCTGTCGGGTGACCAGGCGAAATACTGATCGCCATCGGAATAGGAATAATTGATGCCTTCGGGTATCAATATCGAACTGGCTTTTGTGGCGAGGTCATAGGACTTGAGGATATTTCTTTCTTCGAGATAGGCTATCTTTTTTCCGTCGGGGGAATAAACGCCCTGGAACTCCTCTTTTTCTGTGGCGACGATGGGAATAGTATTGAGTGTTGTCGCTGCGTAAAAATAGGGCTCCTGTTTGTTGGCTATGCTTACCTGTTGGATATCCCAGGAGTCGCCGCGTTCTACGGAATACAAAAGGCTGCGCCCGTCGGGGCTGAACCGGACCATTCTTTCCTGGTAGGGTGTGCTGGTAATGCGGCGGGTGGTGGCGCCGTCGGCGGAGGTGACGAAGATGTCGCCGCGATAAACAAAGGCTACCTGTTTGCCATCGGCGGAAACGGCCATTTCGGAAGCATCTCCTTTTACGGGCATGATCGTTGTTTCGTCGCCGGAGAAATCGGCTTCCAGGGTGATGTTCAACCTGTGAGGTTCCTGCCCTTCGGTCATCGTGTACAGATCGCCGGCATAAGTAAAAGCAAAGAGCCCGTCGTTGCTGCGGGAGAGCTGGCGAATGGGGTTTTTGTCCATATGTGTCAGCTGCTGTACCCCGGTGGTGTTGGTCAGGCTGCTGCGGAACAGGTTCTGGCTGCCGTTGCGTTCGCTCAGATAATAGAATACGTCGCCTTTACCCCAGACCGGCTCGCGGTCTTCGCCTTTGAAATCGGAGACCTTTGTATACTCGTGTTTGGTGAGATCATAAACCCAGATGTCGCGGGTGACGGCAGATGTATGATGTTTGCGCCAGGGGTCTTCATATCCTTTGCGGTCCTGGTAGATGAACTTGTCGCCTTTGTCATTGTAATGCAGAAATTCTGTGCCGGCGCTGTTGAGCATGATACTGGCGCCGCCTTTTACCGGCACTTCGTAGAGCTTCATGAAATTGGCGTCGGAGGGGAAGCGGACGGAAGTGTACAGGTCGTGGCGATCGGTGCCGAAGACGACGGACTGGTCGTCGGTGCTAAAATCGTAGGGGATATCCTTTGCCGAGTTGGTAGTGAGGCGGGTGGCTTCGCCGCCGTTTGCTGAAATGACATAGACGTCGAAATTGCCATAACGGTCGGAGGAAAAGGCTATTTTTTTCCCGTCATGGCTCCAGACGGGATAACCGTTGTAGGCGTTGTTTAGTGTAAGTGCTACTGCGGCGCCGCCGGTGGAAGGCACTTTGAAGAGGTGGCCTTTGTAGCCGAATGCGATGAATTTGCCGTCGGGGCTGAGGGCTGGCTGCATGATCCAGCGGGGCTGGGATTGGGCAATCGATGTGGTGGTTGCGGCAGTTGTCGCCAGGACCGCTGTAAGACAAAGCAGGGGTAGCAGCTTTCTCATGTATAATGGTTTTGTTTGTTTTGGTAAGCCTAATATACCGAAAAGTGGCTGCTGTGACGGCCACTGCGTTATTTATGAGTGGGGTGCGGGGGTGTGCCTGCGGCGCTGCTGCATTTGGGTTTAGCGACCCTGGAGCCTTCGGCCTGTCAGCAGGGACCAGGAGACGCGCAGGGCGATGAGGCTTTGGGATGGGCCGCCACCGGACACGAAAATATGTTCGTAGCGGAGGCCAAAGTTGATCGGGACTTTTGGTGACGGGATGATATAGCCAAAGCCGAGCCCGGCTGTAGCCCCGGAAAGCTTGACGTCTTTTTCCGAGCCATCGCTGTTATACAATGGACTGCCATTGGCATCGGTCTGCTGGATATCGGTAGCGCCGATGCTGTAACCGCCGAAGGGTTCGAGGTAAAAACCGGTTCCGCTGTTGTCCAGGCTATGGCGATAGCTAAGCAGGAAAGGGACAAAGGCGAGGTGCGACTCGGTGGGTGCAAAATAATAAAGGCCTGCTTCGATACCTATGTCGTCTCCCTTGCCTACGGGAAAGGCGCCATGAATGAAGGTTCCGAAACCGGTGGACGACATGCCTTTTGTCATTAAGTGGGCTACTTCTATCTGCGCCTGAAGTCTGGCGCTAAAAAATGCGAGTAATGCGAACAGGAATAACTTCTTGAGGGAGGTCATGATGACTGATATTGGATTTGAGCGAAAATTAGTAATTGTTTATTTGCTAAAGAAAGATTTCGATATATTTATTGTTGTATATCAAAATTATCGATATGAAAAAGATCTTATCTCTGGCAGCGATGGCTGCGATATTTTTTGGTGGTAGCGCCCTGAGGCCGGTGGGGCCGGCGATGGCGAATGATGGCTGGGTCTCTTTGTTTGATGGCAAGACGCTGAATGGCTGGAAGGTTGGGGACAATGCGGCGACGTTCTCCGTGGAGGATGGCGCTATCGTGGCTCACGGTCAGACCGCGCATCTCTTTTATGAGGGGGATGTGAACGGGCATAATTTCAAGGACTTTGAATTCAAGGCGGATGTGATGACGGAGCCGGGCTCCAACTCCGGGATCTATATTCATACGGAGTATCAGCAGGGTGGCTGGCCGGCAAAAGGGTATGAGGTGCAGGTAAACAATTCGCATACGGATTGGCGCAGGACGGGAAGCCTGTATGCTGTAGTAGATGTGAAAAAAGTATATGTAAAAGATGATGTTTGGTTTACGGAATATGTGAGCGTGAAGGGGAAACATATCGTTATTAAGATCAACAACAAGACGGTTGTGGATTATACCGAGCCGGAGAATGTGAAGCGGCCAAAGGATATGGCTGGCCGGGTATTGTCGAGCGGGACTTTTGCTTTACAGGGGCATGATCCGAATAGCAAGGTGCATTTTAAGAATATAATGGTCAAACCGCTATAAACCGACCGGAAGGAGGTTTGCGGAGTGTTCCCGAGCAAAGCGAAGGGAACGAGCGAGAAGGGGCAAGGGACTCCGCCCTCGTCGAAGCTCTGAGCAGACCCGTAGCCCCGGTTAGGCTTCGCAAAGTGGAGCCGCGGCGGAGTGGAGACTAGTGAGGATTGTTCCTAATTAAACGGAGATAGGTAGAGTAATTGGCTATTGAGCTCTTTTTCGAGCTGCCGCGCCTTTGGAATGAGTACTTCCTCCTCGATATGGGCGTGTATGCAGAGGTCCTGTTCGAAGATTTGCAATTGCAGGAGCAGGATGCGATAGAGGGACTCGTTGTCTTTTGGCGGCTCGTACAGACGGATAGTCTGGCGGATGTCTTTCAGCTCATCTTCTGTATCGTGGTGATCACCCAGGAAGCGATCGATGGAATAGTCGCGGCGTGCCACGAGAAAACGGGAAAAGTCAGCGGGACTGTGATCGGCTTCACGAAGACGCTGAATGTAGGGAAGTAGAAGGGCTTCTTCTGCCCCGATATGTTCGGAAAGGTCTACTACGTAACGGTGGAAGAAGTTCTGTAAGGCGATGAGAATCGGATGTTGGGACTCATAATGACCCGAGAGCAGGATGATACTTTGTTCGATCTCCGGTAGCTTCTTCTGGAGATAATAAACATGCGTCCGCTGGATATAATCCACGATCATACCGAGCGGGAAACAGTCAAATTCCCGGGAATCAAATAGCTTTTCTTCGAATACCCGAAGCAAAGTTGCTATGAATTCCGCCTGCTCACCGGATGTTATCTGTTGAGCAGCATATCGTTGCATTACCTGTGGATAAAAATCACTGTTGTCGGGCATGGCCATCCTACGTTTAAAACTAGACACCAAATTTAAGGGGAAAATCCCAAAAATGGAAGGGAAAATAGGTAGATGTTAAAAGGTGCCCCGGTCTCACTCTGTCCGGAGGCTTTTTATGGGTTTCTGGACGGCTGCTTTTATCGCCTGGAAGCTGATGGTCAGCATGACGATGAACAGCAACGTAAAACCCGCAATGGCGAAGACCGGCCAGGTGATGTGTGTACGATAGGCAAAATCGTGCAGCCAGGTGTTCATGGCCAACCAGGCGATAGGGGATGCGATAAGGAAGGCGATGAAGACCAGCCTCACAAAATCTATCGACAGGAGGTTGACGATACTGGTGACGCTGGCGCCCAAAACTTTTCGAACGCCTATCTCTTTTGTACGCTGGATAGTGCTATAAGCCGCAAGCCCCAGGAGACCCAGGCAGGAGATGAAGATGGCCAGAACCGAGAAATTGAAGAAAAGCCGGCCGAACTTGACTTCTGAAACATATAGCCGGTTAAAGTCCTCATCGAGAAAAGTATATTCAAAGGGGCGATTGGGAATGGTCTGTGCCCATTTTGCTTCGATGGCTTTTAGTGTCGCGGGCAGATTGTTCGCGGACACTTTTATGGAAATGGTTCCAAGGGCCCAGGGTTCAAAACGCATGGTCAGGGGCTGGATATTTTGCTGCAGGGACAAATAATGGAAATCTTTTACCACACCGATGATCTGTCCCTTTCTCCCCCACTGATCGAATTTTTTACCGATGGCCTCGTTGGGGGAATGATAACCGAGCATCTTTACTGCGCTTTCATTGATGATCATCGCGCGCCCGGTGTCCGTGGAGAAGGCACTCGAAAACGCCCTGCCTGCAATGATCTTCAATTTATACTGACTGATGAAATCAAAGTCCGAAAAACAAAGATCGATATTGGCCTTTTGCATATCCCCGGCCCTGTTCTCGACCTCGGAATAGGCAGAGACAAAACCTTTACCGGGAACACTGGACGAAACAGTGGTAGACAATACACCCGGTACCGAAGCCAGGGACTGTTTGAAAACATCCTTATTCTTATCAAAGTTGGTAAAGATGATGACCTCCTGGTCCTTACTAAAACCCAGGTCCTGGTTGCGCATATAGCTCAACTGCGTATATACGACGATGGTAGACACGATCAGGATGATGGAAATGGTGAACTGAAAAACGACGAGTCCCTTTCTCAGGAACACGCCCTGTGTCCCGGTCGCAAAATGTCCTTTCAGGACGCTCACCGGTCTAAAGGAAGAAAGCACCAGGGACGGGTAAAAGCCGGCAAGAACACCAATGCCAAGAGAAAGGGCAAACAAGCTGACGATGTCGGCCGGGTGAGTGAAAATACCTGTGCTGATCTCTTTTCCGGCCAGCTGGTTGAATAAGGGAAGCAACAGGCTGCAAAGCAAGAGAGACGAGACAAAGGCCAGCAAGGCTATGATGATGGATTCGCCGATGAACTGCCCGACCAGCTGATGCCGGCCTGCGCCGATGACTTTGCGGATACCCACTTCTTTGGCGCGTTCGGTACTGCGGGCCGTAGTGAGGTTGATAAAATTGACGCAGGCGATAAGTAAAATAAAACCTGCAATGATAGAGAAGATCCGGACGTTGGTGATGCTGCCGGTTACCATCCCGCCGCGTTTGGAACGCAGGTAAACATCCCGGAGCGGCTCGAGCATCAGGGTCTCATACATCTGCAGCTTCTTCATCTGCGGGCCGTCGTGCAGCTCCATAAATGCGGGAAACTTGCTTTCAACGGCTGCAGCGCTGGTATGCGGCTTTAATAAAAGATAGGTGGCGTAATTGTGATTGGTCCATTCGCTGTCCGCGGAAGGATGGCCATAGATCTGCTGGGAGGAGGATATTGAAACAAAGAGGTCGGCCCGGATCTGCGAGTTCTCCGGAATGTCTTTCATTACGCCGGTGATGGTGGCATTGATCGCGGCGCCGGTGAGCTGGACCTGCTGGCCTATCGGATTGACGCTGCCGAAATATTTTTTTGCCGCCGACTGTGAAATGACAATGCTCATAGGATTTACGAGCGCTGTCTTTTTGTCGCCTGCCAGGAGTGGAAAGTCGAATATGTTGAAGAGGGTGGAGTCGGCGAGCAGGGTGTGTTTTTCCTGGAATTTTATGTCGCCCTTGCGTACCAGAAATTCGTCGCTGGTCAACCGGACGGCATCTTCCACTTCCTGGAAATCTTTTTTGACATAGATGGCAATGGGGCCGGTGGTCGTCGGTTCGTGACCTGTTTCCGTGGGCGTCTTTACGTCTGTCACGACGCGGTAAATACGATTGGCCTTTTTATGGAAATTATCATAGCTGCTTTCAAAGCGTACGTAAAGGAAGATGAGGAAACAGGCGGTAAGGCCTACGGCTAATCCCAGGATGTTGATAACCGAAAAAGCACGGTGCTGAAGGAGGGTCCTCAGCGCAACTTTGAAGTAGTTTCTCAGCATGATACAGCAAGTTTATACCGAGGGGCTGCGAAGAGAATGCCAGTGTCTCAAGTAATTGATGAATAATTGATTAGTGGAGCGCGTAGGCGTATGGATGTACGGTTTTGATACGCCAAATGTGCGTTTATGGAAAAGTTGAAAGTGTTTGTGGCGCCGATGGGTGCAAGCGCCGCTGCTATTTTGTTGTATAGAGTTGATTGAATAATAATTTAAATGTCCCGTGCGTCTGGGCGCGGAAAGTTATCTCGGGACCAAAAGCATATAGCTTACCCTGGCCGACGGTGGCGACAAAGGCGGCTACGCCGTCGCGAAGATAGGCTTGTCCCCACGCCCAGCCGCTGCGCATAGGCTTGTCTGTGGCAAACCAGGCAATGGGGCGGACGCTGCCGTTGGCAATGGCGTCGGGGTTGATATGAAAGACAGGGCTTTGATCAAAATAGATGTCTGCTTCGCCTTTCATGCCCCATGCGGGCTGGCTGCTGCTGTCGAGGCTGATGCGCAGGATGCTGCCGGGGATATAAAACTTTTCGTTGGGCAGCCTATGTTCCTTTCCATTTACCGTCTCGACGAGGGCGTCGTGTACGGGTATGCCCAGGTGATAGGCCAGGTTTGTGCTGGAGCCGATGGTGACGATGTGGCCGCCGGCTTTCAGGAATTGTTCCAGCATAGGGATGGATCTTTGTGGCGTGATACGGCCCAGGTGGCTGCGGTATTCGGCGGGCACGCTGCCGGCATTGGGTTCGGGTCTGGAGAAGCCGCCACGGCCGCCTTCTGTGCCGGCGATAGCGGGAATGGCCCCGGTCACAAAGATGATGACATCGTATCTGGACCTTAGATTGCCTGTGTCGATGTCCTTAGTATAAATAATATCGATGGGGAAATGATATTGTTCCATGATAAAGCGAACCCAGCCGGAAGGGATGGAGCCGCCGTAAGTGTCCCAGAGGGCTATGCGGGCGGGGGAAAGTTTTGTTGCGCCTTCGGGGTGGCGTCCTGCTGAGACATAGAAGTTACCGTTGGTAGCGGACCGATAAACTGTCTTGCCGGTCTTTAGCAGGTCGTTGACGGCGGTGTAGGAGGAGTTGCTGCGCGCGTCGAGCCAATAGGCGCCTGACGAGGAGGGGGTGATCAATGGCGGCTGCGTGGATGATCGTGCCGGAGCTGCGGCTGTTTGCAGCTGCCCATAGGGAATGCGTTCGAAGGGGCCGTCGAATGCATCGGCGATCCGGGTGAATTGCAGACCCATAGTATAGGCGAGGGTCCAGCCTGCTGCGTCATAAGGCGCGATGGGCGGGCCGCCGGGGTAGGCGAAGTCGTTGGGGTGGTCCTGGGGTTCGAAGAGATCTATGACATGGGGCCGGAAGGCCTGATCGGTTTTGACGATAAAGGAGCCGGCGGGATAGGACTTACCGGCGACGGTGAAGGGGCCTGTTGCTTTGAGGACGGAGATGCCGGTACCGATGAGGGCGTTGATAAAACGTGTGGCGGTGGGGAAGTCCGGTTGGTCGGAGGGCAGGATATAACCGCGGGCATCGCGCAGTGCCGGATTTTTCAGAACGCTGTCGTAGAAGCGAGTTGGGATGATGCCGGCGCGATGGGTGGATGAATCATGTTCTGAGAGGCGGTTGATCTCGTCGATGCGTTTTGGGGAGAGGGTCCAGTGGTCCTGTTGGCCGCGTTCGATGGAATTACGTCCCATCCTGTAAATATTATATAAAAGCTCATCGCGGTAGCGGACGGCATAATCCAGTACTGCGTAGTTAAGAGAAACGGAGTAGTCTATCGATTGCCGGAAAAGCCATTTCTGCGGGGTGACGGGGTTGGTCGTTGCGCCGTTGGGGATGAGCCGCTGGGGAACGAGGGGCACTTCGGTGGGATTGGGGCCGCCGATGATCTCGGTCAGCAGTCCGATCATGTTGTGAAAATAGGTAGTGGTTCGCAGGCCGCCGTTGTACCAGGTGGAATAAACGGAGCCAGCTCTTTCGGTATATCCCGGTTTGCCTTCGACGTTGAGGCGATTGCTCATGGCTGCGCCGACGGCGTCGAGGCTGGTGATGACGAGGGGATCAAAGACATAATTAAAGGGATCGCGATAGGGTGGCCCGGCGAGGATGGAGCCGGCGGGGCCTGCCTGATGGTGGTTGTACATGATCTGGGGCAGCCATTCTATGAAGAGCTGGCGACAGATGTTCTGTGTCTCTTTCAGATTGAGCATGTAAAAGTCGCGGTTGTTGTCGTGGCCTGCATATTTTTCATAAAGGAGGGGCACCTGTTCGAGTGATCGGGACGCCGGATCCGGATTGCGCATATACCAGTCGGACACCAGCTCCTGGCCGTCGGGGTTGACCTGGGTCAGCAGGATGATAACGTTGTCCAGTATTCGCTTCGTCTCCGCGTCATTGCGGCTGAGGAGCTGGTAGGCTATTTCAATCAGCTGCTGGGTGGCGACCACTTCGGTGGCGTGGAGCCCGCCATCTATCCAGACTATTGTCTTGCCTTCTTCGGCCAGGGCATGGGCCTGCTCGTCGGTGAGCCCTTCGGCGTGGGCAAGCTGCCTGGAAATAGTCTGATATCGATCCAGTTTTTTGAGATTGCCGGGAGAGGAGACGATGAGCATTAGCTGGTCGCGGCCTTCTTCCGTCTTGCCGATGACTGTATACCGGGCGCGGTCGGAGGCGGCGGCGATCTTTTTGAAGTAGGCTTCGGTTTGGGTGTAGGCGGCGAGCTGGTAGTTGTCCCCGATGGAAAAGCCGAAATGTGATTTTGGGGTGGGGATATTGGTAAGGGTCTGGGCATTGGCGAATTTGACGGATCCGATAAGCTGGGCCAGGAACATCAGGATCATGAAAATTAGCGGGGGGATGGATGCCGGGACGTGTTTTGCTCTCATGTGCAGTTGTTTTTGTTTGGTTTCGGGGCGGCTTTACCGCCGTGAAGATGCCCCCAGTGAATTTCGGATTTATTTGTTAATTTTCGGTATGACACTGCTTATATCACTGCTTTTTGCCCCTATTTTTTCTCTTAGTGGCGCAGGCGCGCCGCATAGCGCTGGTGTCCCCCATGGCTGTACATCGTCCCGGGGTGCGGACTCCACCGGGAAGGATACAACGAAGTTTGAAAAATTTGCAGATCTGCCGTTGAAGCCTCAGCGAAGTATCCGTTTCACAACGACGGAAGGCACCTGGACTTCGCTGGATGTCAGTCCGGATGGCAAGACCATTGTTTTTGACATGATGGGGGACCTTTACACTATCCCCATTGTCGGAGGCGAGGCTACGCCCGTTACGAAGGGCATTGCTTTTGACTCTCATCCCCGGTATAGTCCCGACGGAAAAAAGATCCTGTTCTCTTCCGATCGCAGCGGCGCGGAGAATATCTGGTGGATCGACCTTGAGAAAAAGGATACTTTCCAGGTGACGAAAGATAAGGATCAAAACTTCCCCAGCGCGACCTGGACGCCCGACGGAGACTACATCGTCTATTCGAAGGGTAAGATGCAGGTGCAATTATACCTGGTACATAAAAATGGCGGCGGCGGCATTCAGCTGATCAGCACTCCGTCAACATTGAAGACGATAGACCCGACAGTAAGCGCCGATGGCCGGTATGTCTACTTCTCGCGGCGTACGGGTCCCTGGAGCTACAATGCAGATATGCCGCAGTATGAGGTCGGCCGGTATGACCGGGAGAACAGCAAGATCACGACTGTTACCACCCGCTATGGCAGCGGTTTTACGCCCGTGCTTTCAAAGGACGGAAAATGGATGGTCTATGGCAGCCGGTTTGAGGATAAGACCGGACTCGTGATCCGTGACCTGGCTACGGGTGATGAAAAGTGGCTGGCCTACCCCGTGCAGCGGGATGACCAGGAATCGATCGCAACGATGGGGGTATTACCCGGCATGGGTTTCACACCTGATAGTAAATATCTCGTAGCTGCCTATGGCGGTAAAATTCATAAGATCGCCATCGAGGGCGGCGGGACGCAGGAGATACCCTTCTCCGTAGACATGAAGCTGGAGCTGGGGCCGCGACTGGAATTCAAATACCCGATCTCCGACACATCGTATGGTCTGGCTACGCAGATCCGGGATGGGGTCCCCTCACCTGACGGGAAGCGACTGGCTTTTACGGTACTGGACAGGTTATACGTCATGGACTATCCGACCGGTGAGCCGCGGCGGCTGACGAATAATAATTTTACCGAAGCTCAGCCGGCGTGGAGCAGGGATGGAAAAACCATTGTCTTTGTGACCTGGGCTCCGCAGGGCGGACAGTTGTTGAAAGTATCTGCGGCGGGTGGTCCTGTGGTACAGCTGAGTAAGATGCCAGCCTTGTACCAGAACCCTGTTTTTGACAACGAAGGAGACCGGATCGTATTCGTGCGGACGCATGCACAGCAGTATAAGGATGCGATAGAGGTAAGCTATGATGATGCGGAAGATGAGCTGTGCTGGATCCCGGCTGCGGGTGGTGAGGTGAAGCTGATAGAAAGAAGTAATGGAAGAGGCAATCCTCATTTTGTGCATGGGGATGACCGTATTTATCTCAATAACGGGAAAGGAGACCTGCTCTCGATCAAATGGGATGGGACGGACGAGAAGACTATCGCGCATGTCACTGGTATTACCACCTATGGTATCAGTATCTATAAGAATGGCCGGCCGACGGGTGACGATGACATGCTCAGCGAGGCTGCGGGGCAGGCCAGTGATGTGAGCCAGCCCTCACCTGCTGCTGTGATCACGCTGTCGCCAGCTGGAAACAGAGCCATTGCCCAGATCAATAATGAGATTTATGCCGCAACGATACCGCGCACCGGTAAGACGGTGACTATATCCCTGGCTGATGCGGGATCGGCACAGTTCCCGGCCCGCAAGCTGACCGAGCTGGGTGGTGAATTTCCGAGCTGGGAAGCCGACGGGAAGAAAGTTCACTGGAGTCTTGGGAATGCCCATTTTGTATATGATGTGGATGCGGCTGAAGCGTTTGATGACAGTGTCAGGCTGGCCAGGAAGGCCCTTGCGAAACACCTGGCAGACTCGCTGGCGGCGATAAAGCCAGGTGTGCCGGGCGACAGCGCAGCAAAGTTGAAAGCGGACAGTATCGCGAAAAAGGGTGGTCCGAAGAAAGAACCTGCTTTCCGCGCTACGGAAAACGTGGTCAAGGTCTATTATCAGCGGGACATGCCAACTGGCGAAGTACTGCTGAAGGGGGCGCGCATCATCACAATGGAAGGGGACCAGGTCATAGAGAACGGAGATATCCTGATCAGCAACAATCGTATAAAAGCGATCGGCGTCTCGGGGACGTTGTCCGTGCCTGCTTCGGCGTCGGTCAAAATAATCGATGTAACGGGAAAGACAATCGTCCCGGGATTTGTGGATACGCATGCGCATATGTGGCCTCAGTGGGGAGTCCACAAGAACCAGGTTTGGAAATATGCGATCAACCTGGCTTATGGTGTCACGACTACGCGTGACCCGCAGACGGCTACCACGGATGTCCTTACCTATGCCGATGAAGTAGACGCGGGCAGCGTCTTCGGACCCCGGATCTATTCGACGGGCCCCGGCGTCGGTTTCTGGGACTACAATATCAAGGACTCGGCGCAGGCGGAGAGTATCCTTAGTCAATACAGCAAATACTACCATACGCATTATATCAAGATGTACCTGACGGGGAACCGCCAGCAGCGTCAGTGGATAATCATGGCCGCCCGCAACCAGCGGCTGATGCCTACTACGGAAGGCGGGCTGAATACGAAGCTTAATATCACCAATCTGCTGGATGGCTATCCGGGCCATGAACATGCCATTCCCATTTATCCCCTGTACAATGACCTGGTCAAGTCCATCGCGTTGTCGGGGATGTGTGTGACCCCGACGCTGATAGTGTCGTATGGCGGTCCTTTCGCCGAGAACTATTTCTGGGAGACGGAAAATCCTTATCACGATGCCAAGCTGCAGCATTTTATGCCTTATGAGGAATTAGCCGGCAAGACGCGACGGGATAAGGCAGGGTGGTTTATGCCGGAGGAGCAGATATTTCCCAAACATGCCAAATCGATGAAATCCCTTGTTGAGCAGGGAGGTCTTGTTGGGATCGGAAGCCATGGAGAATTTAACGGTATCGGATATCATTGGGAGATGTGGGCGATGGGATCGGGAGGCATGAAACCACATGATGTGCTGAAGGCGGCGACGATCCTTGGGGCTACGGGTCTTGGACTGGATCACGATTTGGGCAGTCTGAAGGCTGGCAAGCTGGCTGACCTGGTCGTCCTGGATCAGAATCCGCTGGACAATATCCGCAATACCAATACGGTGAAATATGTGATGAAAAACGGACGGTTATATGACGGGAATACCTGTAATGAAGTTTATCCCGGAACACGGGCCCTGGATATGAGTGAATGGAAATTTGACAAACCGATAAACACGACCGGTGTGAAGGAATAGCCATTGAAATATACAGCCACCATCTTCTTTCTTTTGCTGTGCGGGTTGGCGTCGGCGCAGACCTGCACAGGCGGGCTTGGGGATCCTATCGTCAATATCACTTTTGGCCAGGGTACGGCAGGGCCGGGCTCTCCTTTGGGGTCTGGTATCACTAATCTCAACTGGATCTCAGGCGGCTGTCCCAGTGATGGTGAATATACCATCGTCAACTATACCAGCGGATGCTGGGGCAACACCTGGGTGACTGTAGCGCAGGACCATACCGGCAATCCCGGCGGGTATTTTATGCTGATCAATGCCAGTTATGCTCCCAGCGCCTTTTATACACAGCAGGTCGATGGTCTTTGCGGGGGAACGTCTTACCAGTTTGCCGCCTGGGTCATGAATATAGGGGTTATCCCCTCACAGATACGTCCCAATATCACTTTCCGGATCGAGAAGACTGATGGGACGCTTCTGCAGACGTTCAGTACGGGAGACATCGGGCTGTCGGGTGGAAGCGCTCAATGGAATCAATATGCGTTTTATTTCGATACGCCGACAGGCGTCTCGTCGGTAGTCATCCGGATGATCAACAATGCGCCCGGTGGTGATGGTAATGACCTTGTTTTGGACGATATTACTTTCCGGGCGGCGGGTCCTTCCATAAAGACGGCGGTCTCCGGATTTCCTGATACGATCTCTCTTTGCCAGGATGATCCGCAGACCCTGCATTTCACTTCGTTGGTCGAGAACTGTTTTCCATCGGCTATATATGAATGGGAGGTGAGTATGGACAATGGCCAGACCTGGAACACCATCGCGGGGGAGAGCGGCCTGTCGTATGACCGACCTGCGACTGTCCCGGGCAATTATCTCTACCGGATGGCTGTGGCGCAGACCAGCAATGCCGGTATAACTTCCTGTAGTGTGGCTTCTCAGGCGGAATTGGTCCGGGTCATTCCCTTTCCAGCTCCGGCGGTGACGATCGGCTCGACTCCCTATGTCTGTGCGGGTGGTGAGGCTGTGTTTACTGCGGCGACCGTCGATGGGGGGGCTGATCCGTTGTATCAATGGAAATTGAATGGGGTGGATGCGGGGACCAGCGATACGGTATTTACGATAGCTGCGCTTGCCAGCCCGGATGTGGTGAGCTGTGTGATGACGAGTGATGCGGCGTGTGTGATAGACCCGGTAGCCGTTTCGAATACCTTATCGGTGCCGGTAGTCCCCATTCCTGTTACGGGGGTCGGCATCATGGCTTCGGCAGATGCTATCTGTGCGGACAGCCTGGTCAGCTTTACGGCGACGGCTGCCAATGGCGGGCTTACTCCTTCTTATCAATGGATGGTGAATGGAACGGTGGTGGACACTACCGGGCCGGCATATGCGAGCGGGAACCTGAAGGATAAGGACATGATCACTTGCACCATGACCGGGAGCCTTACCTGTAGTCCGCAGGTGACCGCTCCCGAGGCGATACAAATGACGGTGTACCCGTTGCCGACTATCCTGCTGACGCCGGACACGATCATTGCGGGCGGGACGGCCATACGGCTGGCGCCGGTGCTTACCGGGGATATAACCCAATCCCAGTGGAGCCCTGTGACGGGGCTGGATGATGCGACCGTGTCCGGGCCGTTGGCGAGGCCGGTCTCGACCACGACCTATCAACTGGATGTGGTGACTGCAGAGGGATGCCGGGCGACGGGCGCAGAAAAGATAACTGTCTATTATGACGTACAGATGCCGGGGGCATTTACGCCGAATGGGGATGGGCACAATGACGTATTCCGGGTGCCTCCTTCGATAGCGGTGAGTGTGCGCCGGTTTGCGGTATACAACCGGCAGGGGGGAATGGTTTTTATGACGACTAATGTAAGTAAGGGATGGGATGGGAGCCTGGGCGGGAATATGCAGGCCGCCGGGGTATATGCGTGGGTGATCGAATATGATAATCCGCTGACGAAGCGGGTGGAGATGAAGAAGGGGACGGTGGTGCTGGTAAGATAAATTGATCAAAGACCAGGTCCGCGAACCTGTTGATACTGTTGTTGCATTTTTTCTATTTCCATCAGGAAACTATAAGAAGAAAGGATGTCGGCGGCAAAGGAGAGCTGGCTTTCCGAGAGGTTGCTGCTTTTACCCTGGAGGGCTTGCTGTGCATTAGCGGCAAGCTGCTCATTATTCATTGTTTCACCTTCTCCGAGTGAATTATAATAACGCATCTGTTGCTGTAAGTCCTTTTTCAGCGAGGCGGCGACCTTGAGGGCAAGGGCGTTGGCTCCTGCTGTATAACAATCTTCGAGGAACCAGAGTGAGGTCTGGTTGTCGGCGTTGCCGAGATTGCTCGTCATGCCATAGGGGAAATTGGCCTGGCTGACGCTGGCGTCGTAATGTTGCAATACTTTCCGGGCTTCTTCTTTTCGGCCGGCGCTGACAAGGCTTGCCGCCAGCTCGACGTGGGCCATTTTTATTGCGTTGAGCCGGCGCCGGTTCTCTTCATCGAAGTAGACACCCGGTGTGGAGGCATTGCCGTATCTGAACTTCTGTATGATGGTCTGGTAGGCAACGGCATTGTCTACGCGCTGATCGGCTATGGGAACCAACTGGTAGGCCATGCCCCTGCTACGGACGTATCTACCCAGCCCCAGCCGATCGATCTCCTGGGTAGAGGTAAAGCAAATGGGCCGCTGCCATTTATTGGCGGCAATGAGGCCCAGGACTACCAGCTCGCCTTTGTCAAGGTAACGTTTGTCGGGGTTGATGTCAAGCTGTAGCTGGTTTAGGATGGGATCGCCGGGGTGGACGGTGCCATTGGCGAGGACGCGGGCCGTATCGACGGGCAGGGAAAATTTGCGGGTAGGAAGTGTGTTTAACGGTGTGCCGCCTTCCGACTGGACCATGAAACGGGGATCATCGTTTGCGAGGACCGTTTTAAACGTGTCGTAAAGGTCATAATATTTATTCTTGTCATAGGCTGCGTTGTCGACAAAAAACGCGGCGTTTTTTTTATCACCCATGAACTCTTCGTGGGTAAACAGGACGTCGAAAGGGGCGCTGTTGTTGACCTTATACCGCAATTGATCGGTATACCAGTCCGAGCCTATGAGGGTATTGACAATTACCCGTACGTCGGGGCGGATGCCTTCGACCTCCTGTGCGTACCAGAGCGGGTATGTGTCGTTGTCTTCGAAGGAGATGAGGAGGGCGTTGGGGGGGCAGCTTTCGAGATAGTCGACGGCGAGGTCGCGGGCGAGGGTTTTTTTGCTGCGGTCGTGGTCGTCCCATTCCTGTGATGCCATGAGCAGGGGGACTGCGAGCAGGCAGATGCCGGCTGCGGCGTAGGGGGCGAGGGTTGGGCGGGAGGTAGCGGTGGATGCTGCGGCGGTTGCGGCTGAGCGACGGCTGAGGAGCCTTTCGAGCAATTGTTGTACTCCTATGACGCCGAGGCCGATCCAGATGGCAAAAACATAAAAGGAGCCGGCGAATGCATAATCTCTTTCACGCGGCTGGAGGCCGGACTGGTTGAGGTAGATGACGATGGCCAACCCGGTGAAGAAGAAGAGCAGGCCGGTGACCAGCAGATCGCGACGGTTGGCTTTCCATTGGACGAGCAGACCCAGCATGCCTAAGAGCAGGGGGAGCATATACATGCGGTTATAGGACTTGTTGTTCGCATGGATGCTGTCGGGCAGTTTGGACTGATTGCCGTACAGCATGTGATCCACGACGGGGATCCCGCTGATCCAGTTGCTGTCGCGGGGATTGCCAAAACCCTGGAGGTCGTTTTGTTTCCCGGCGAAGTTCCACATAAAATAGCGCATATACATCCAGCCTGCCTGGTATCGCAGGAAGTATTTGACGTTGTCGGCCATGGTGGGCTGGTCGCCGTCGTCCATGCCGGAGAAGCGGCGATAGGTATTGATCTCATCGCGCTGATTGGTGCTGTTGTACATCCGGGGGAAAAGGTGAGAGGAGGGGGTATTGGCCCAATCCTGTGCATACTTCTTGCCGGCTATCTCATAGCGATCGCTGCCTTTTACATAAAGATCACCCGCTTCTACTGTGGGGGGCTGGTCGGTAAAATCGGGGCCATATAAAATGGGCCAGTCCCCATATTGTTCGCGGCTGAGGTAGCCTGCCAGGTTTACGGGGTTATCTACATTGAACATGTCGACGGCTGTGTCGGCATTGCTTCGGATGAGGGTAGTGAAATAAGTGGAGTACCCCAATAACATGAAGGAGGCGCACCACAAGCCGATCTTTAGAAAATAATACCCTTTTTTCACGGCCCAGCGGATCAGCAGGATAATAAGTGCTGTGAGGAGCACGAAAAAGGTCCCGAAGCCGGAGAAGAAAGGCAGGTGAAGCTCGTTGACAAAATAAATATCAAATGCACCGGCGCCTTTTATCGTGGACTGGATGATAAATTTTTGCACTACACCGGTGATGACGCAGCCGATGAGAAGGGCCAGTATCGTGCCTTTGGCGGTTGGCTTATACCGCCGGAAATAATAGACCATTACGATGGCGGGGATGGTCAGCAGGTTCAGGAGATGTACGCCGATGGAAAGTCCCATCATAAAAAAGATGAAGACGATCCATTTGTCCGAACCTTTTTCGTCGGCCTGCTGCTCCCACTTGAGGATGGCCCAGAAGACGAGGGCGGTAAAGAAGGCGGAGGAAGCATAGACCTCTCCTTCGACGGCGCTGTACCAGAAGGAATCGCAGAAGGTGTAGGCGAGAGCGCCTATGACACCGGCGCTGAGGATGGTGAAAATATTTGATGTTAGTTTACGGGCGAAATGAGTGATGGTCCAGAATAAAAAGAGGATGGACAGGCCGCTGGCGATGGCGCTCATAAAATTGACGGCGCGGGCGGCGGTATGCGGGTTGTCGCCAAAGAGAATGATGAAGAAACGGCCAAGCAGGATAAACAGCGGGGCGCCGGGTGGGTGAGGGATCTGCAGTTTGTAACAGCTGGAGATAAATTCTCCGCAGTCCCAGAAGCTGCCGGTGGGCTCCATGGTCATGATATAAACAGTGCAGGCGATGCCGCCTATGATCCAGCCGGTGATGAGGTTGAGGCGGCGGAAGCGACGCTGTTCGGTATTTGCTTGCATGTGTATGGGATGTTTATTCCGTTTTTAGAGTTTCCGATGGATTTTTGCTGCCGACACGGAGGGCATGGAAGCTAACCGTGAAAAAGGCAAGCAGGATGCCGGCGACACCGGCCAGGAGGAATATCCAGGGCTGAACGGAGATGCGATAGGCAAAACTTTCGAGCCAGCGGGAAGCCGCGAACCAGGCGATGGGTGTGGCTATCAGCAGGGCCAGACCGACGAGCCCGATGAAGTTCCTGGCCATCAGGAGGGTAATGTTGAGCAGGCTGGCGCCAAGGACTTTCCGGATGCCTATTTCCTTTGTACGCTGGATGGCACTGATGGCGGACAGGCCGAAGAGTCCAAGACAGGCCAGCAGGATAGCCAGAGAGGAGAAAAGGGTGAAGACCCCAGCTGTACGTGTCTCGACGGTGTAGAGGCGATTGTAGTCCTCATCGAGGAAATGATAATCAAAGGCCTGGTCAGGGACATAGGTTTTCCAGGTGGCCTGCAGGGCGGGGATCACACGGGACAGCTGGTTACCGTTGACGCGGACGAGCATATGCCGTACCCATTGGGTATCCGCAAAAAGCATCAGCGGCCCGATCTCTTTATGCAGGGAGGCAAAATTAAAATCTTTTACGACGCCTTTTATGATACCGGGCTCCCCTTTATCGACTATTTTGCCGATGGCCTCCTGTGGTGTCCAGCCTATCTTGCGAACGGCCGTTTCGTTGAGGATATAACGGAGACGCGGGGTCGTGGTGTCGCCTTTTGGGGCTGTATTCTCCGGAAGGTCTGCCGTTGTGAAATCCGAGCCTGCCACCAGCTGCATATTCAATGTCTTTACGTAATCGAGGTCGGCAGGTATGCAGGTAATGGAAAAGCGAACTTTCTCGTGGCCGTTTTCCGCCACCAGGCCGTCTCCCCAGGTGGCAGAGATGGGCAGATTGTAGGACCCGGAAATGCTTTCCACACCTGGGATGGTCTTCATGGCTGTTTTGATGGCATCGTAACGATTGAGAAGGCGGTAGTCGACGGGCACGACCAGTACGTGATCGCGGTCAAGTCCCAGTTTTTTGTTGCGAATAAAGCTCATCTGCTGGAGGATGACGATGGTGGTGATGATGAGGAAGAAAGAAATGACGAACTGGCCGATGATCAGGGTCCTGCGTAAGCCGGCATTGCCGCCAGTGATACGAAAGCCTGATTTGAGGATATTTATCAGGCGGGTATTTGCCAGGACGAGGGCGGGGTAGGCGCCGGCCAGCAGCCCGATGAAGGAGCCGATGACAAAAAGAGTAAAAAGCGGCCTGAACTGCAGCAGATCGGAGACCCGGAGGTGTTTGCCCGTCAGGTTGTTGTAGACAGGCAGCAACTGGGTACTGATGGCGATGGCGAGGATCAGCGCGATGAATGTGATCAGAAGGGATTCCCCGGTGAATTGGGTGAAGAGCTGGCTTTTGGCGGCGCCAAGGACCTTCCGGATGCCTATCTCTCCCGTGCGGTTAGCGGACTGGGCGATGGCAAGGTTGGTGTAATTGAAACAGGCGATGATGAGGATCAGCAGGGCGATGGCGGTCAGGACATATATGTAGGTAATGCTAAAATTTGGGGTGAAGCCATCGAGGTCGGAATGCAGGTGTACGTCTTTCAGCGGCTGAAGGTCATAACGAAGATAATCACCCGACTCGAGTCCGGCTTCTGTGCGGACAGAAGGGCTTTGCATATAGCTGTTGATCCTTTGCTGTAAGGCAGCGGTGTTGTTGCCGTCCCTCAGAAGCAGGTAGGTGACGTAATTTGCGGTAAACCAGATCTCGTTCCTGGAGGCATAGAGGTTATTGAAGCTGGTAACGAACTCAAACTGGACCTGTGAGTTGGAAGGCGGGTCAGCCAGGACGGCGCTGATCCGGAAGTTTTGTTTGTTGTCGAGCTGTAGCGTTTTGCCAAGGACGTCGGTGGTGCCGAAGTATTTTTTGGCGGCGGATGCCGTCAGGAGTATATTTTCTTTTTGTGCGAGGGAGCCCGCGTCACCGCTGAGGACGGGGAAGGTAAAGAGCTTCAGGAAGGAGGCGTCTGCATACAGCAGCTGCTTCTCGCTAAAGCGGGTGGCGCCTGTACTGATAATGGCGTTGCTGATCAGGGTGCGGGTATAGTCTTCGACTTCGGGGAAGGTCCTTTTAAACTGGGGCCCGACCTTTGTGCCGGTGGTGGCGAAACGATTGGGAGTTGAACCTTTTTTAAACTCCATGGTCACGCGGACGATGCGGGCGGCATTTTGGTTGAAGCTATCGAAACTCAGCTCGTCAGCGATAAAAAGACCGATCAGGATGCAGCTGGTCAGCCCAACTGTCAGACCGAAGATGTTAATAAAGGAAAATACTTTTTTCCGGGCCAGGTGACGGATGGCCAGCTTGAAATAATTTTTGAACATTCAGGTCCTGTTTTACTGTTTGCTTCAATGCCTGTGCCAGATGTATAACCTATTTTTTGTTAGGGTGTTAGGAAGATCGTTATGCGCAACTGTTCGGAAACGGACAGTTTTTTGTACGGATTTGGACGCGTAGATTTGTAGGATGAAAGCAATAATACTAAAAGAATTTGGCGGGGTCGATCAGCTGCAGCTGGCCGAGGTGCCGACCCCAGGAATTAAGGACGGGGAAGTATTGATAGAGGTGAAGGCCATCAGCATCAACCCGGTGGATGTGAAGACCCGGCAGGGAAAAGGAAGGGCCGGGCTGTTTAAGGAGGTCGATCCAAAGATACTGGGCTGGGATGTCTCGGGGATAGTAAAGGAGTCGCGGTCGCTCCAGTTTGAAGAGGGGGATGCCGTCTTTGGCATGGTCAATTTCCCCGGGGTGGGCGCCGGATATGCGGAATATGTGGCTGCGCCGGCGGACCAGCTGGCGCTGAAACCGGCGGATGTGGGTCATCCGGAGGCGGCTGCCGCGTGTCTGGCGGCTTTGACGGCCTGGCAGGCTTTTGCCGATTTTGGAAAGTTAAGATCGGGTCAGCGGATCCTGATCCATGCTGCTGCCGGCGGGGTCGGGCATTTTGCGGTGCAGATCGCGAAATATATCGGAGCTTATGTCATTGGTACGGCTTCTGCTGAGAACCGGGAGTTTGTGCTGGGGCTGGGGGCGGATGAACATATCGACTATAAATCACAGGATGTGTCAGCGGCGGTGCATGGTGTTGACTTTGTACTGGATACAATAGGGGGGGACAATATCGACCTGTCCCTGAAGACGATGAAGAAGGGTGCGACGATCGTCAGTATTCCTTCGGGGGCCAATGAAAAAGTAAAGGAAAAGGCTGAGGCGGCGGGGATGAAGGGAATGACGATGTCGGTACAGTCGAGCGGGGAAGATATGGAGCATATCGCGCAGATGCTCGAGGGTGGGGTTGTGAAGGCGGTGGTATCGAAATCCTTTCCACTTGAGAAAATGGGTGAGGCACATTTGCAGGTGGAGTCGCATAAGACGCGGGGGAAAGCTGTCGTGACGTTATAGGCGCAGAAACGGGGGGTGAGCCGGATTAAAATAAATGATTACCTTTAGTGCAGCGATTGCAAATTGATAAAATTGCTGCCATGATGGATCCGGCTGAACCCCTTTTCGACGACCAGTCTTTTAAGCGTCTTTTTGACAGCTATAAAAACCGGCTATACGGATATGTGCTGGCTATTACCCGTAGTCACTATACTGCGGAGGAGATCACCCAGGAAATCTTTATCAAACTATGGCTTTGCCGGGAGATCCTGCGTGAGGTGGACAACCTGGACGGGTATATCTTTACGATGGCCCGGAATAAGACCCTCAATCATCTGCGGAAGGCGGCTTATGACGTAAAACTATTACATCACCTGCAGCAGCAGGCTTTACCTGAGAATAATAATGTGGAGGAGAGGACATTGCTTTCGGAATATGACCGGTTGCTGAGGGATGCTCTTTCTCTCTTATCTCCGCAGCGCAGGCTGGTTTACCAGCTTAGCCGGGACAATGGCCTGAATCACGATGAGATAGCGAACCAGCTTCACCTTTCCCGGAATACCGTTAAAAATCACATGGTAGAGGCTTTGCGGTTTATCCGGCGTTATCTCGGGGAGCATGGGGCGACGACGATGTTTCTTTTTTTTCTTTTCCATTAGTCCTTCCTTTAAGCCCGTGTGTCTGGCTTATATGGACCTATCCCAACAAATAAGATTACAGGAGCTTTTTTCCCGCTACCTGGAAAAGAGATGTGAACCGGCGGAGGTAGCAGAGCTGGTCGGCTTGCTGGAGCAGGCGGATGCTGCTGAGGCGCTGACGGAGCCTATGCGTGTTTTATGGGATGGGCCGAAGGCCCGGCCTGTGGAGTACCCAGTGGATTGGGATAGTATGTATTCCCGGGTAAGCCAGGTTGAGCATGATTTGTCTGCGTTGAACCGGCGTCGTGGCCGCCGGATCACTACTGGTCATTATGCGGTGGCGGCTGCGGTGTTGTTATTGCTGGCGATCCCGATCTTTTTCGTGGTACAGGATCGTGAAAGGGCAGGATCTCCGCGGGCGGATGTTAGCAGGATAACCGGCGGAAATGGGGGGGTGAAAGAAAATGACCGGGGTGTGGAAGAGAGTGGCGGGAAGGTTGGGAATGTATCAGCGGGGGACAAACGCCGGGTCGTGCATCTTCCTGATGGCAGCACGGTGTTGCTGAACAGGCATAGCCGGCTGGAATATCCAATTGCTTTTACGGGGGGCACGCGTGAAGTGCGGCTGACGGGCGAAGCTTATTTCGACATCAGCCGGCGGCAGGGCCAGCCTTTCCTGGTACATAGCGGGGTGTTGACGACCCGGGTGTTGGGTACGGCCTTTAATGTGCGTGCTTATCCGTCTGACAAGTCTATTGAGGTAACGGTCACGGAAGGTAAGGTCCAGGTGATGGAAGCCGGGAGGGATATGGGATTGTTAACGGACAATCAGCAGATCCATTTTGACATCCGCAGGGACAGCTTTGCGGAGATCAGGGCGGTGAATGTGCAGCCGGTAGTGGCGTGGAGGCCGCAGGAGATACGATTTGACGACCTGACGATGGATGTCGTGGCCAGGCGGCTGGAGCAGCGGTATAAGGTGGCGGTCGTGCTGGCGAATCCGGCGTTGAAGAATTGCCGGGTGACGGCGGCTTTTTATGAGGACGACGGATTGGATGAATTGTTGTCGGTGATATGTGCGGTATCCCAATCCACCTTCCAGATCAGGGAGGGGGTTGTTCGTATCGATGGGAAAGGATGTAACTAAAAATAAAAAAGGCACCCCAGGTTGCAGCCGGGATGCCGGGTTGTTTTAAACAATAATGGTGTAACTATCTAAAACTTGCCAAAACTATGGAATTTTTATTTCCACAGCGGGAAATCGCTTGCCCATTTCCTGCTGTCTGTCCTGAACCGGGGGGAGTCCCTCATTACAAAGGTTGGATTATGAAGCTAACTTGCTTGCTTGTCGCGATAGGGTGTACCGGTCTTCAGCTCTTGATGGCCAACACCGGCAAAAGCCAGGAACTCAACGAGGTAAGAGTATCCCTCGAATGCAGGAATGAGCCTTTGCGCGGGGCTTTCACGAAGATAGAGCAGCAAACGGATTTCCGGTTTGCCTATAGCCGGAAGCAGGTGGACAACTACAGTGTCACGTTAAGCCGGGGCAATTATACGGTGGAAAAGGCCATGGAGCTGTTGCTGGCCAATACGCACCTGGTCTTTCGCCGGCTGAACAATAAGATTATCGTCTATATGCCCGACGATCCGGCGGCTGGCGGCGCCGAAGGCGCCGCGGAACAAAGCGGCGGGACTATCCACGGGAAAATAACCAATGACAAGGACGAACCGGTGGTGGGGGCTTCCCTGATGCTGAAAGGGGCTGGTCCCAAAGGGACAGGGGCCGGAACTGATGGAGGATACAGTCTTACCGGGATTGCTCCCGGCAAATACCAGCTACAGGTATCGGCTATCGGCTACCAGAATATTGTACGGGATGTTACGATAACGGAGGGGCAGACGCTGGAATTGAATTTTCAGCTGAAGGCCGGCGGGAATGCGCTGAATGAGGTT
This sequence comes from Puia sp., assembly GCA_036499285.1. GTDB lineage: Bacteria > Bacteroidota > Bacteroidia > Chitinophagales > Chitinophagaceae > Puia. The sequence goes on from DASYEB010000032.1 coordinate 306,689, forward strand.
GTCGTCACGGGTTATTCGAGGCAAAACAAGCGGGATGTGACCGGTGCTGCATCCACCGTCTCCGCTGCGGCCATCGCTGAATCTCCAGTGACGACGGTGGAAAGCGTTCTTCAGGGCCGGGTATCGGGTGTGACGGTGGACGGGCAGGGTGGTCCCGGTAATTCGCAGACCATTCGTATCCGGGGTGTCAGCACGCTGGGGAACAACGACCCTCTCTATGTCATCGATGGGGTACAGATCAGGATGGGTACGGGCAGTACCAGCCAGAATATCAGCAACCTGCTGAATCCCGGTGAGATCGAAAGCATCACGATCCTGAAAGATCCTTCGCTGATCGCTTTGTATGGATCGGAGGGAAGTAATGGCGTGGTTGTCATAACCACCAAGACGGGTAAGATCGGGGCTCCGCGGTTTGAATACAATGCCTATATCGGGTGGCAGGACCCACGTAAGCTGCCTTCGACCATTACGCCTCAGCAACAGGCCAATGCGCTGTTTGGCTCTTTCCGGAATGCCAACATGGCTTTTCCTTACCAGAATTTTTATGATACCAGCAGTGGAACACCCGTGTTGCCCGATTATATCATCGAAGGCAGCGTGACCAACCTGGGTGTAAAGACCGGCGATCCGCGTGCCGATGCGTCCCTGTATGACAATGCCACCTACCGGATATTGCAGGCTAATAAGGCGGGTACCAACTGGTGGAAGGCGATGTTCAAGTCAGCGATGACCGAGAACCATCAGCTGTCACTGAGCGGGGCGACCGACAAAAGTAATTATGCCATCACCATGGGATATCTTGATGACAAGGGGATCCTGCTGAACTCTTACTTCAAGCGGCTCTCGCTGCGGGTCAACACCCAGTTTAAGGTGAAGCCCTGGCTGCGGATCGGTGAGAACGTCGAACTGTCCTATACTACCCAGAGTACGGTCAACCGGAATGCCACCAATGAGATAGCGTCGCTTTATATGTTGTCACCGCTAATGCCAAAGTATGACATAGCGGGCAATCTTGCGGGCACCAATAAGGCGCTGATACTCGGCAATACGGGCAATCCCTATACCAGCCGGGTCAATGCCAATAGTAATAAGAACTACAACCAGTCTATTGTCGGAACGGCCTATGCGGAGGCGGAACCTATCAAGGGGCTGGTGTACACCAACCAGATCGGATTTCAATTCTTTCCCAACGAATACCATTCCTATACACCGGTGGAGAACCAGGAACCTATTCCGGCTCCTACCAATATCGTATATGAAGGTGGAAGCTATTCTACGGACTGGCGCTGGTTGAACAAACTATCGTATACATTGACACTGGCGGAGATCCATAAAATTTCGGCGTTTGTGGGTTATGAAGCGAGAGAATTCAATTATCGGAGCTATGGCGGAACGACCGGCAATATCGGGTTCCCTTCAGCCAACACCCAGTACCTGGGAAATGGCAATACAGGCAGTGGCGCGCCCTATGTGCCAACTGTAAGCGGTGGTGGCGACAAGGTGACCAATGCGTCTTACTTTGGAAATGTCACCTATTCCCTGATGGATAAATATTTACTAACCGGCACCTTCCGGCGGGATGGCAGCTCGAAGTTTGGGCCGGCGAGGCAATATGGAAATTTTGCCGCGGGTAGTGTCGGCTGGCGGCTGTCGAGCGAGCAATTCATGCAAAACATCGGCTGGATCAGTGACCTGAAAGTACGGGCGTCCTATGGTGCGGTAGGGAATGACGCTTATTGTTCGGGGTGCTACCTGGCTATTCTTTCCGGCAATAATTTTGGACCATATGATCTGGGAGGCACCAATACTTCTTCTCTGAGCGGCTATTATCCATATCAACTACCTAACGCCGCTCTGCACTGGGAGGCCGGTCATTCGACAAATATCGGATTTGATGCAGCCGTCTTTAATAACAGCCTTACGGTGAATTTCAACTGGTTTAATAAAGAGACCCACGGTCTTATTTATGCGCCACCCTCTTCGGGTACGGCTGGCTCTGCGCTGCCGGCTTATGAGAATATCATGAACTTCACCAACAAGGGAATAGAATTGGAGTTGGGGTATACCAACCATATCGGCAAGCTGCGGTATGATATGGCTTTTAACATTTCTACCTATAAGAACCGGGTCAACTTTATCAATGGGCTTGACAGCGCCTTTATCCAGGGCGGCCAATTTGGTTCCAATGGCGCCACCTATCTGAGCAGGAGTACGGTGGGCAAAGCTGTCAGCAGCTTCTACGGTTATGAGTATGAAGGACTTTTTCAAAATGCCTCTGATCTGGCGAATCATGCCGATGAATCGTCGCTGGGTATCACGGCGGCTAATGGTCTGGGTCATGTCAAATATAAAGACCTGAACAAGGATGGGGTTATCGATGCACATGATGAGACCTACCTGGGCGATCCCAATCCTAAATTCTCCTATGGCTTTAATCTGAACGTCTACTATAAGAACTTTGACATCGGCATCCTGTTGCAGGGAGTGTATGGCAGCAAGATCTTTAACTATGCCAGGACGTTATCCCAGTTCCCGAATGGGGCCGTTACCGGTCAGGGTGGGTTGTCTCCTGCTGCGCTGGATACCTGGACGCCGACCAATCCAAATGCGAAGCTGCCTATTTTCTCGCAGGACCTCAGTGCGAATGACCTGTCTCCATCCAGCTTTTTTATCGAAAGCGGCTCGTATATGCGGGTGAAGAACCTGCAGCTGGGCTATACGATCCCTAACCTGAAAGGTGTGCGCAGGCTGCGTGTCTATGTACAGGCTTACAACCTGATCACCTTTACACATTATAGCGGTATCGATCCGGAGGTAAATGACGGAGACCCGCATAATCTGGGTATCGACTATGGCACGGCCTATCCGATGACGAAGAAATATTTGCTGGGAGTCAATCTTGGGTTCTGATCCATTACTTATTCTTTAAAGATATTGTATATGAAAAAGTCATTTTATATATGTTTGGTACTGATGGTGCTGTTGTTCGGCGCCTGTAAAAAAAGTTTCCTGGAGGTTGCGCCACAGGGGAACCAGGTCACGCTGGAAAAATTTTATAACAAAGCGGGTGTGCAACAGCTATTGATCGGGGCTTATCATGACCTGACGGGGATCGATGTAAAAAGCACCTGGTGGGGCACTTCGGGCACCAATTGGGTGTATGGGGACATTACCTCCGGTGACACTTACCTGGGTGGTACGGGTGGGAACGGAAACCCTCATCAATCTCCGGATGCCCTTAATATTGCCAATTTCAAGACGCTGTCGACTACCAATTTCCTGGATGACAAGTGGACGGCCGATTATGACGGTGTAGCGCGGGCCAATACGGTGATAATTGCGGCCGGGAAGGCCACGGACATGACCGATGCACAAAAAGAGGAGGCCGTTGCTGAAGCACGGTTTCTTCGCGGGCACTTCCATTTCGATGCAAAAAAAATGTGGAATAATGTGCCTTATGTCGACGAGACGGTCACCAACTTTAGCAAGCTGAGCAATACGGAAGATATCTGGCCGCAGATAGAGGCTGATCTGCGTTTTGGCTTTGACCATATGCTGGAGACGCAGCCGCTTGCGGGGCAGGCGAACAAGTGGGCGGCGGCCTGTTATATCGCCAAGTGCTATCTATTCGAGCAGAAGTTTGCGGCGGCGAAGGCTTTGCTGGACACTATTATTGCCAATGGGAAGAATTCGCAGGGGGTGAAATATGCGCTGATGCCCTGTTATCATGACAACTTTGATGTAGGGACGGAAAACAATTCCGAATCGGTTCTGCAAACCAATTTCTCGGTAGACATCACCAGTCTGCCCAATAATGCCAACCTGGGTGAGACGGGTGTCTCGCCGGTGGGCACGGCGGCTGATGTCACCTATGGCTATTGGAAGCAGCCTTCCTTTAACCTGGTGAATGCTTTTAAGACGGATGTCAATGGTTTGCCGATGCTGGATGCGTCGGGTAGTGACACTTCGAATGTGAGCAATATGAAGAATGACATGGGGGTGACCTCTGTTACGCCGTTTGTGCCTTACCAGGGGACGGTGGATCCACGGCTGGACTGGTCGGTTGGCCGGAGGGGTGTGCCATATCTCGACTGGGGTGTCGATCCCGGGGCGGACTGGGTGGCGAGTCAGCCCTTTGGCGGTCCCTATGTCAACATCAAGAACATGTTCAGGCAAAGCGAGCAGGATGCCGGATTCGGGGGGATCATTTCCGCTTATTATTATGTCGGCAACAGCGCGGTGAACTACAATATCATCCGGTATGCGGATGTGCTGTTGTGGGCGGCGGAGGCAGAAATTGAAGCAGGAAGTCCCGACCAGGCAAGGACCTATGTCAACATGGTGCGGAACCGGGCGTTGACCGGATGTACCGTAGATGTCGACAATAGTTCGGGGTCGCCATCTGCCAATTACTTTATGGGGCTTTACAATACGCCCTGGGCTTCGAAGGATGTGGCCCGCAGCGCTGTCCGGATGGAAAGGCGGCTGGAGTTGTCCCAGGAAGGGCATCGTTTCTTTGACCTGGTCCGGTGGGGAATTGCGGACACTTATCTGAATGCTTTTTTGACAACAGAGAAGACAAGGGGTGTGGGGAGTATACTGTCAACTGCGACGTTTAAGAAGGGGCAGCACGAATATTTCCCAATTCCCTTACAGGAGATAATACTTGATCCGTCGTTGAAACAAAACCCGGGATACTGATATGACAAGATATTGGAAAAAAATAGTTTTTCTCCTTGCGGTAAGGATGCTGGCTGGCGGTTCTATAGTCCGGGCGGCGGCGGGTGGGGATGGAAGGGAAGCAAGGGAAGCAAGGAATTTTTATGTGGATATCAATGGGAATGATCATGGGGAAGGGAGCTTGCGGCATCCTTTTAAGAGTCTCAGAGCGGTCAACCGGCTGCGGCTGCGGCCGGGTGATAGTGTATTTTTACATGGGGGACAGGTATTTGACGGGACGCTGAAGATCGAAAACGGCGGGGGCGGGACAGCAGAGCGGTCTGTCTTTATGGGCGCTTACGGAGAGGGGTGGCCGGTGATCAGGGCAAGGGATTCCTCCGGGCTCGTCTTATACCGTTCGCACTATCTTACTATCCGCCATCTCCGGCTGGAGGGTTCGGGGAGGAAGGGTGGAAATGTAAAGGACGGTCTGGCCATAGTCGACTGTCATCATATTACTGTGACGGAAACGGCTATTACCGGTTTTCAAAAGGCCGGTCTGATGATCTATTCCTCTATGGATGTCCTGATCGACGGTGTTGTTGCGCAGGGCAATGGAGCAGCGGGTATTGCCGTCGAGGGGTCGGAGGGCAAACGCAGCTGCAGGAACCTGCGGATCGTCGGCTGCCGGGCGGACGACAACCCGGGAGACCCGACCAATCTGACCAATCACAGCGGGAATGGGATTGTCGCCGGACATTGTACGAACCTGCTCATCGAGCGTTGTTCGGCCACCAATAACGGATGGGATATGCCGCGGATCGGCAATGGTCCTGTGGGTATCTGGTGTTATGAAGCGGACAGCGTGATCATCCAGCATTGCCTGGCGTACAATAATAAGACGTCTGTCGGGGGAGCGGACGGGGGTGGATTTGATCTGGACGGAGGGGTTACCCATTCTATTATCCAGTACTGTCTGTCCTATGGCAACCAGGGCAGCGGGTATTGTATCTTTCAATACTGGGGCGCCAGTCCCTGGCATGACAATATTATCCGGTACAATATCAGCGAGGATGACGGCGGGGTTTCCGATTCGCGGGCGGGGGGCTATGTATGGAACAGTTCGGGCGATGCCGATCAGTTCCACGATTGCCAGGTATATAACAATACCGTTTACAATTCCAGGGAGGCGGCCCTCAGCTATTCGGAGAAAAGCGCCCGTCGCGGGTTTGTCTTTTACAACAATATTTTTGTCGGCCGGGACAGCCTTATCCGGGGAGATCGGGGCGCCGATGTATTCGAGGGGAACGATTGGTGGGTGCTACGCGGCGGTGCTGCTATGCCGGGAGCGTTGTATATGAACCCTTCGTTTGCGGAGCCGGGGAATACGCGGGTCAGGTCTGTGCGGGCGCTGGCTGGCTATAATAAGTACCGGCTGCCGCCGCGGTCGTCTTTGCGGGAAAAGGGGCTGGATCTGCGGCGTTCTTTTGAGATCGAAACGGGCGGATTGGATTTTAGCGGCCATCGGGCTCCGTTGCGGGGTATCGGGGCGAGTTTTTGAAGTATAACAGACATTTATGAAAAGAAGAGCGTTTTTATTGATAGGGCTGACGGCGCCTGCGGCGGCTGTTACGCTTGCGGCGGCTGCGGATGCTGTTACGCCCGCGGATGCGACCGTTGGCCGGAGGGCGGCCGGGCCGGTTAAGCCGGTATTTGTATACAACAACTGGTCGGCTTATGATGAGCTATCGGATAAAGTGGTACAGACGGAAGAGCTGGCGATGCGGGAGCTTGGGGAGATGGTGCGACTGAAAAAGAGTGGTGTGCGGCTGGACTACTACGTTATGGACGCCTTTTGGTTTGACAAAATGGGGGGATATCGTGTCTGGCATAAGGAGCACTGGCCTAAAGGACCGGACGGATGGCTGCGGGCTTGTACCGACAATGGCATTTTGCCGGGAATGTGGTTTTCGACCAATCTCATCGCTACGCATGACGGTCGTTTCCTCGAACCTGTGCCGGAGTGGAAAGACTCTGTGGGGACCGACCCCAATATTCTCTGTCTGTTTGAAGGCGGGTATCTGACTCACCTGGGAGAAACGTTACAAATATGGTATGACAGGGGGGTAAGGCTTTTTAAGTTTGACTTTGCCTATTTCGAGGCGGTGACTGCGGCATCGAAGGGGAAATTTACCGTTGACCAGATAAAAGAAAAGAACAAAACTGCTTTTATGGGGATGCTGCAGCGCTTTCGGGACCGCAATACGGATGTGCTGATCACGGGATACAATGGGTTTGGCGGCGATATGGAGAACACCTTTACGCCGTTTCGGAAAACGGTGGATCCCCGATGGCTGGATGTCTTTGATACCTTGTATTGTGGTGACCCGCGTATGTCCGACGTGCCGATGGTGAATATCTGGCGATCGCAGGATAACTATTCCGATCATATGGTGCGACAGTTTGCTTTCAATGGTTTGCCGTTGCGGCGGATCGACAACTGTGCGTTCATGATCGGCAAAACGGGTACCTGTTATTACCGGGCTACGCATGCCTGGAAGGGGATGTTGTTGCTGGAACTGGCGCGTGGGGGGTGGATGAATGTGTATCATGGGAACCTTGAATTGCTTGATAGCGCGGATGCGGAATGGTTTGCGCGGGTGCAGGGGATGTATCTTGAACTGCAGGCTGTGGATGGGATCAGCGCCTTTGGCGCTATTCCGGGGAGTGGGAAGCCGTATGGGTTTAAAGGTGTGGGGAAGAAGGGGGGTGTATATACGGTGGTGAATCCTTCGCAGGAGATAGTTGCTGTGGAGTTGGGGATAAAGGGTCGTGTGCTGTATGCTGACGGCGGGTTTAAGCCTGTTATGAAGGATGGGGTTTTGAGCCTTGGCAGTGAGCAGCTGGCGGTAGTCGGGACGGGGGAATATGCTGACGGACGATATGAATTGGGAACGGATGAAACCATACAAATTCCAGGGATGCAACAACGGATCGACGCTGATTTTCTTTCCCGCGGGAAAAATAAAGTAGGGACGACGGTGCGTGCGTTTCCGGGAAAAGACCTGCGGATCTTGTTTCAGCAGGTGGGGGCGGACGGTGTGCCGGTGAGAAGCTGGGGCGGCGCCCCGCCGGATGGCCGCAAAATGAATGAACTATTGACTATAACTGTCCGGCAGGATGGGAAAGAGCTGCCATTGGCGATCACTTATGATAAAATGATCTGGAGCGGATTGTCCTGGGCGGCGGGGGAGCTGCGGCAGAAAGACTTTGATGTGAGCCGGCCTGTGGATATAGAATGTTTTTCGGCGGAGAAGGATCAGCTGCGGCTGAATGTGTGGGTTTATGCGGTTGGGTATTAAATAAATTCTACCATGAGGTCACTGAGTTTAATGATAATCTTTGTCGTATCGCTGTTGCCGGTGCAGGCGCAGGCGCCAATGGATACCCTGCGTTATGGGGCAGCCTACTACTACGAGTATATGCCACAGGAAAGGCTGGAAAAAGATGTGCGGCTAATGAAGGAGGCTGGCATCAATACCGTTCGTTTGGCGGAATCGACATGGAGTGTCTGGGAGCCGACCGACGGGGTCTTTGACTTTTCGAAACTGGACAAGGTACTGGATGCTATGGAAAGGGCGGGCATCGGCGTCATCATCGGTACGCCTACCTATGCTATCCCGGCCTGGCTGGCGCGTGAGCATCCTGAGGTGCTGGTGACTACCAACAGCGGGCGCAGGCCCTATGGTGCCCGTCAGAACATGGACATCGTCAGCCCGGTATTCCGGAATTATGCCGGGAGGATAATCAGGCACATTGTGTCGCATGTCAGAAACCGACGTTGTGTTATTGGTTACCAAGCTGACAACGAGACCAAATCGTATGGCAATATGGGGAAGCCGATGCAGGATAGGTTCCGGCGGTGGTTGCAGCAGGAATTTGGAACTCCTGAAAAAATGAACCGGGCTTACGGGCTCAACTACTGGAGCAATTCCATTCATGACTGGAAAGATCTTCCTTCCATGGCCGGTAATATCAATGCCAGCCTGGGCTGTGCGTTTGCCGCCTTTCAGCGGAAGATGGTGACCGAATACCTGGCGTGGCAGGCGGGGATCATCCGGCAGCTGAAGCGGCCGGATCAATTCATAACGCAGAACTTCGACCTGGAATGGAGGGAATCTTCCTATGGGATACAACCTGATGTAGATCACTTTGCAGCAGCCCGTGCATTTGACGTGGCGGGTATCGACATCTATCATCCGACGGAGGACAGGCTGACGGGGTCAGAGATAGCGTTTGGCGGCGATGTGGCCCGGAGTATGCGACGTGCCAATTACCTGGTCATGGAAACACAGGCGCAGAGTCTGGCCGGCCGGCAGGAATTACCATACCCCGGTCAACTAAGGCTTCAGGCTTTTAGCCACCTGGCTTCGGGCGCAGACATGGTAGAATACTGGCCCTGGCAATCGCTGCCCAATGCAGTAGAGACCTATTGGAAAGGTGTGCTAAGTCATGATGGCGAACCCAATCCGGTATATGAAGAAGTAAAACGTATCGGAGCGGAATTCCGGCAGGTGGGCGAGCACCTGGTACATTTACGGAAAACCAATAAGGTCGCTATACTTGTCAGCAATGGATCGTTGACGGCGTTGGACTGGTTCCCTTTCAGCGACAGCTTGCGTTACAATGATATCGTGCGCAGGGAATATGATGCGTTGTATCTCCGGAATATCGGCTGCGATGTGGTGAATGGGTCGGGCGGCGGTTTGGGGGATTATTCGCTGATTGTCGTTCCACCTCTGTACAGTGTCGCCGACAGTCTGCTTGCTGCTCTCAATGCCTATGTGCGCGAGGGAGGGCATATTGTTTACAGCTGTAAGAGCGGGTTTACCGATGAACATGTGCAGGTGCGTCCGTCGAGGATGCCTGGTCTGCTGCGTGAGGCGACGGGCGTATCGTATCAATTGTTTACGAATATCCCTTCGGTTCCTTTGCGGGGAGATCCGTTTGCCGTTGGGAGTGCTAATGCCGTGCATGACTGGGCGGAGATGCTGGTTCCGGAGACTGCGGAGGTATGGGGCTGGTATGATCATCCTCAGTGGGGCAAGTATGCGGCTATTACACATAACAGGTATGGGAAGGGAAGTGTGACCTATATGGGGACTATTCCATCGAAAGAGGTGCTGGATGCGGTGTTGATGCGGGCGGTGAAGGAAGCGGGAGTGGATGTGCCGGAGCTGAGGTTCCCGGTGATCATGCGTGGGGGTGTGAATAAGTTCGGGCGTGAGGTCCGGTATTATTTTAATTATTCTGCACAGGAGCAGTCCTTCAGGTATTCTTATCCGTCTGCGACGGATGTGTTGAGCGGGAAGAAAGTGGAGAAGGGAGAGGTGGTGAAGCTGGAGCCATGGGGTGTAACGATATTGGAGGAAGAGGTGAGGGGTGATGGATCGGGAGCTGCGGCGGGTGGCCGATGGCTGGATATGGATGGTCAATTTATCAATGCGCATGGGGCGGGTATCCTTTTCCATGAAGGGGTCTATTATCTGTTTGGGGAGATCAAAAAAGGACCTACCCGGCTGGTGCCGGGTCAGGACTGGGAAGACTACCGGGTAGAGGCGGGCGGGGTTTCCTGTTACTCTTCGAAGGACCTGGTGCACTGGAAGAATGAGGGGGTTGCGCTGGCGGCTAATACAAGCGACTCGTCCAGTGATATACACACCAGCAGGGTGATAGAGCGGCCTAAGGTGATCTACAACGAGAAGACGAAGCAATTTGTCCTGTGGATGCATGTGGACAGGGACGACTACAGCTATGCAAGAGCAGGGGTAGCGGTCAGTGACAAGCCACAGGGGCCATACCGGTATATTGGGAGTGTGCGGCCGAACGGGCAGATGTCAAGGGATATGACGGTGTTTAAGGATGACGATGACGGCAGGGCTTACCTGGTGTATACTTCGGAGAACAATAATACGATGCAGGTTTGTCTTTTGTCGAAAGATTATCTGTCTCCAACGGCGGTGTATAACCGCATACTGGTTGGGCAGCGTCGCGAGGCGCCGGCTGTTTTTAAGCAGGATGGTAAATATTATTTAATCACTTCGTTGTGTACAGGGTGGGATCCCAATCCGGCCACCTATGCGGTGGCGGATAGTATGATGGGGAGATGGGAGCAGCGGGGGAATCCTTGTGTGGGGAGGGATGCGAATACGACGTTTCGCTCGCAGAGTACGTTTGTGCTGGCGGCGAAGGGGGGAGCATCGCTGCCGGCGAAGAGCGGTTTTATTTTTATGGCGGACCGGTGGAATAAGACGGACCTCGAGCGGTCGGGTTATTTATGGCTGCCGCTGCGTGTAGAGGGAGGAAAGGTCGAGATAAAGGAGGAGGAATTGCCATGAAAAGAAGATATTTTATCCGGAACACGGCTGCGGCCGGGCTTGCATGGGGGTTGATGCCTGACATGGGGGTGGCTTCTGGCGAGGTGGATAGGGGTTATCTGAAAATAAGCTATCAGCCTCCGGCTTCGGGGTTTGGTTTTTTTTGCGTCGATGCGACGGGTAAGGGGCGGCTGGAAGACAACCTGGTGCTGCCAGTTGGAGAAGGGGTTTCGCCGGGTTGGGCTTTTGGGCAGGCGAAGCGGAGTTTCGCGCTGGCGTCGCGGTATACGCCGGAGACAAGGCCTTTTGTGTTTGATATCAGCCAGCAGGCCAATCATGCGAGTTTGCTGGGGTTGATGGTGAGTGGTGGGATTGCGGCGACTGGCGTTGGGGGTGTGGGTGGGGGCAGCGTTGGGGGAGCGGGTACGGGTGGGGTTGCGGAGGTGGCTTTGCCGGCGGTGCTGCATTTTCCCGACCGCGGCAGTCTGCGGATAACATGCCCGATCCCGGGTCTGACCTTACAATATGAAAGCAAACGCTTTATCGATCACCCTTATGTCCGGGTCCTATTTCCGGCGGCTACTGCGGCGACACCAGCCATTACCTATCATTTTGAAGTGGTAACCATTCATCCGGACCTGGGCGGCCGGGAAAAGGACGAGCTATATGACGGATTCAGGACCAACTTCATCAGTATTTTTCAATTAAATCCTCTTTTGGGTATGCTGGCGAATAATTCGGCCAGTGACGCATGTGCATTTACGTTGTATGAATACTCGGAGGTGGCGCTGCGCACACCGCCTCTGGCTAAAGGATTGCTGGCGACGGACCTGTTGCGTCAGACCCTGGACCGTTACCTGGCGGGGCAGAAAGGATATGGGCTGCCGGGATACGACTATGACAAGACCTGGGATATCGCTGAATCGGCTTCGGTCTGTGCTACGCTGGACTCTTATCCGTCCCTAGTGATCGCGGCCTGTAACTATGCGACGGGCAGCGGAGACGGCAGGTGGTTCAAAAACAACGAATCTAAAATCCGGATCTGGGCGGATAAAATGCTGGCTGCCGATGTCAATGGGGATGGATTGCTGGAATATTGCCTGTCGGGTAATAGTGGCAGCTGGAAGGGGGATAAGACGATGCGGCCTGCTAACTGGTGGGACACTATCGGGTTTGGTTACCAGGATGCTTATTCGAATGCGCTGGCTTACCGGGCGCTGGTATTATTGGAGAAAACCTATCATTTGTATGGAATGGGACAGGCCGCCGAGATCTATAAACAAAAAGCAAGGCAAATGAAGGCCGTCTATAGCACTACTTTTTACAACCCGTCCACCGGGGTACTGGCAGGCTGGAGAAGCGAGGATGGGAAACTGCATGACTATTATTTTACGTTTGTCAATGGAATGGCCATCTGTCATGGATTGATAGAACCTGTGCTGGCAAACCGGATCATGGACCGGCTGCTGCAGAAAATGCAGGACAGCGGATATGCCGACTATTCTCTCGGCCTTCCGGGAAACCTGGTGCCGGTGCGCCGGGCGGATTATACCGACCTGTTATTGGAGGTTGGCGGCGGGCAGCGGGAAGACAACCAGGATGGCTTTCAGATCTATGAGAATGGTGGGGCCACAGCCTGCTTCGCCTTCTATACTATCCATGCTTTGCAGCAGCTTGGCAGGAAACAGGAAGCCGACAAGATCCTGCTGCCGATGCTGAAAGGTTTGTCTGCCGGTAATTTTCAGGGGCGGTGCGCCAATGGCCGCAGCAAGGACTGGAAGACCTGGAAGGGGGAGTGCTGGGGTTATGAAGGATTTCTCGCGGACAGCTATCATTTTCTGCTGGCTGTGCTGCGTCCTGTGGTGGTCATGCTGCTGCTGATGACCGGATATCATGCAGAGGCGCAGACAGACACTATCCTTCGTCGTGAGACGGCGTCGCAGCTGTCGATAGTAAACTATAACCTGCGGATGAAGACCAGGTCGGATGGATATTCTTTTCTCCGGTGTTATGACAAGCGGAGTAATCTGTTGCTGGAATATAAGATGCCTTTTACTGCCGGGGATAGCACCAGTGGAAATTATACGGAGACGCCGGCGGGAACCAGTTACCTGACAATCGGGCTGAACGGGGCGAGTGCAGATAGTGTTCACCTGGAACTCAACCCTGGCGAGAAGCGGCATTCGCCTCTTTGCAATATCGATGAATACCTGCAACCGTTCTGGAAGGGAGATACGGTTTACAACGAGACCGTTCTGCTCCGGACGAATGGTGCGGAGGCCGCCAGCGGTGAGCTGCTCTATCAGCCTGACAAGGTGCTGGCTGTGAGGAACTATAGCCTGGACACGCTGTACCAGGAAGGGATCGATTACCGGTTAAACGGGAGGACATTGCTGCGGCAACCCGGGTCCCGGATGTCTTTCCGAAAGGACAGCTCATTTGAAAAGCGTAACCTGGCCTGGTATAACCTGCAAGGGCAGTGGGTAACCGTTACGTACACTCATCATGACCGGTGGAGTGGTCCGAAACCGACCTACCAGGGCGGCCGCATGCCCCGTCTGATGGACCGGCTTCGGAAAGGTCTCCCGGTAACGATAGTTTCTTATGGCATGAGCATAACCCGGGGCATGGATGTCAGTGGGTATGACGGGGTCGCACCTTATATGCCTACCTATATGGAGCTGTTTGCCGCTGGTCTGCGGCGGCGGTGGACCCGTTCGGAGGTGACGCTCTACAATGCCGGGCTGCCGGGCGCTACGGTTGAATGGGGGGCAAAATATACGGCACAATATATCAACCCGCTGCACCCTGACCTGGTAGTGATAGATTTTGGAATGAACGATTTCTGGCGGATGCCGCCTGCGGCATTCCGGGATTCCATTCAGAAGATGATCCATACGGTGAGAAGGACCTGGCCGGCTACTGAATTTCTTTTGCTGTCGAATATGAAATTCGATCCGGACTATGTTGCCGACTCAGACAGCAACAAGGTTGTCTATACGGGTAACCTGGCGGGTTATCATGCGATGCTGAAGGGATTGGAGACAACCGGTATTACCGGTCTGGATATGACTAACCTGAGCGATGCGATCTACCGGCGAAAGAAGGCTAAGGATTGTATTGTAAATCCCCTGCACCCCAATGATTATTTAGCCCGGTGGTATGCGCAGGGGATGATCGCATTGCTGTGTCCGTGAGTTGTAGTCAGGCGTCTCTGTGGGCCGGTTTTACAGCGCTTCGATGGATAGCCGTGTTTGTTTTTCTTTTTTGTTGTATTCCGAGACCATGACGTGTCCTTCTTTGGCAGGAAAAACGTAGTACAGGCTGTTGCCATCCTTGTGTGGGATGGTACGGGCTATTTTCTTCTGATTGGTATTATAAATGTAAATGTTCTTTGTGTCGTCGATGACCACATAGTCGGTTTTTGTATCTGAATTGGTCACGTTATAATAGCTGCGCTGGTCACAGGTATAAGTCAGGGTACGGGGAAAAACCTTTTCGGTTTTTAGTGCGGGGATGGTGTTCTCCAGTGACAGGGCGCCTTTTGCATCCTGTTTGACCACCATAATATTTCTGCTCTGGTAATATTTGATCCGGCTTATCGAAAGTCCTGTATATATGAAAAGGAAAAGGGGGCTGATCGCTGTTCCAAGGATAGCTCCTGGTCTTATGCCCATATGATAACCTGAACCGACGAACCAGGTATTGCCCTGGTAGTCCCGGAAAGAGCTTTTGGGATAAAGGAAGGCGCCGGCTGATCCGCAGTATCCTTCTTCGTCGAAAAGACCGCTTTTGGCGGCGTCCGTCCAATAAGTGAAGACTGGCTGGATATCTTTCCGGGTGTGACCGTTGAGGCTAATATTGAAAACGCCCAGGTAATTGCGATGAGCGAGCCCTGTAACGGTATTGGCTGTTTTGCGGGTACCTTTTACCGGGTCTATGACGAGGCCGGACACGAATGGCTTACCGGTGACGGGATCGTTGTCGAAGGCCAGCACTTTCAGGGAATTGCCTTTTTTATCTTTGAGCAGGAATTTTGGATAAGTTGTGGAGTCCCGGGTATTATAGCTGATAATTTCGAAACCCCCTTCTTCCGGTTTCCCTTTTTTCTTTAAAAGCAGGTCGACCTCTGTCCCGGAGGTGAGCATAGTAAAGTCACCGGCATCTTCGGTGATGACCTTTTTCCAGGTGAGCCTGCCGGCTGTATTAAAGACGAGGAGATTATTCTTTGTATCGTCGCCATAGAAGCAGGCGAAACCTTTTCCGGGGATATTGTGAAGCTGGATCTTATGTTTGAGGACACCGTTGCCGACTACTTTTCTGCTGGCGTATTCCTGCTGGGCGTCGGGTTTTATGTCCATTCTCACTGTATTGGTCGCGAGTATTTTGCCGCTGAGGTTGACAAACTGGGTGAACAGCTCGGCTTTTGCTGCGTCTTTTTCCCTGCGGAATTCCTTGTTGCTGCGGAATTCCTTGTCGACAAAATTGCTTCTGACATAAGCGAGACAAAGTACGTCCTGTTCGAAGGATACGCCTTTGAGGAAAAGCTTTTCTTCTCTGAAGTTGACGGCGCCGATGTCGTTGAGGTTCTCGTCCATGATGGACAACTTATAATTGAAGGAGTCGGCGCTGATCTTTTCGAGCTGGTTGAAAGAAAGATAACCGACCAGATTGCCGTCCTGAATGATCAGCTCCAGCTGGGAGGACATGTCCTGGGCTATTTCTTTAAAAACTTTTGTCTGGGCGTGTGCTGCCGGTGCGGCAAGCAAAAGCAGCGGGAGTGCCCGAAGAAGAGATTGGAGTGATAGGGGGAATCTTGACATTGGATTAGTTTTTCAGGGTTGGAAACAGGAATGATTATTTATCGAAGTTCTTTGCGAACTCGTTGTACATACTAGTGGAATTACCAGCTATGAATGCGTGGGCGGCGCGGGCTTTGTTCTTTTCCGAATTGTCCGGATCGAGGGCCAGGGTCTGGAGCAGGGTTCGCAGGTCTTTCTCGGCCGGCGGCAGTCCCTGCCAGAAGGCTTGTTGCTGCATGACCTGGCAATATTGTTTCAGGTTGTCACGGGGTATTTGTTCCAGCAGGGTTTGCAGGGAAAAATAATCCCGGGAGATGTATTCTTTAGGAACGACTCCGATGGCATTAAAGCGGGCGAGCTCGCGGTCCGCGTAATACAGTCCGGAGAAGATGTTGCTGATCATGAAATCATACCAGGGGTCTGTATACCCTTTGTCTTTCAGGAGCAGGATGCGGTAGAGGCATTTTGTGAGGTCGGTGGACGAATACAGGTTCCAGACGAGCATTTTGTTGACCTTCTCGAGAATAGGCGCCGGGATGGGTGTCCACCGGGCGTTGGGGGTAGACAGGTTTTTTGTTTTGTTATAACGGACTATGCAATCGGGGTGTGTTTTGAGAGAATCTTCCAGCGAGGCGGTATCGGAAAAGGAATAGGTCCGGGAGGACAGTCCTTTTGAACGTCGCTGCGCCCAGCCTTCCTCGTAGGGAACATGGTAACCCGCGAAATAATCTTTCAGGGGATGGCGGAGGGGTTGTTTCAGGATCATATCCGAGCTATCGAGGCGCAGGAAGTACCTGGCGTTGAAGGGGATATTACTCTTTTTCAGCAATATGACCGCCAGGGAGTCGGCTTCGCTTTCGTGGGAGCGATCGTGCCGGCTGCGGCTGAAGGTAAAACCCTGCATCACCTTATGCAGCCTGGAATAGCGTTCGTATTTGGAGTCGAGGACGGCGTTGAGCGATTTTTTGTATTCATCGGAGCCGAGCCATTGGGCCTGCAGGTACATGGATGTTTCGACGTGGTGCAGGATATTATGGGACAGCTCGTGTGCAAGGATCAGGGCCAGCTCTTCGCGGGATGTGGCGAAAGCGATGATGCCGATGTTGATAGCGAGGACATTTCCGCCGGTGGAATAGGCATTTATCGCCGGACTGCGGTCTATCAGCAGCAAGGGTCTTACCGGCACCATTTGTTTGTTGGCTTCGATGATCTGGCGGAGGATGTCGTCTATATAACTATATACTTCCCTGTCATGGACATAATCGTTGTTGGTGAGGGCGCCGATGACTGCGTCGGTACGCCGGTCCCAGATCTCCCTGTATTTCCGCTGGGCTTCCCTTTCTTTGAAGGCATCCGGGCAGATCCAGGCTTTTTTCAGGGAGTCTTTTTGTTTTTCGTAATAGAAATGGGAAAGATCCTGATAGGCGTAGAGGTTTCTGACCTGCGCGTGGGCGCTGGTGTATAGGATAACAAAGACGAAAGGCAGCAGGTTTTTGAAAGGCATTGGTTTATGCGGGTTTACATTTAGGTTAATGTTAATAACGAAAAAACGGGTAAAATATTGAGGTGAGTGGGTGAGTGATGACGGGGTTTGGGGTAAAATTGGGGGTGAGATTAAACCTTTAGGGGTAGGTGGCGTCCAAACCGCGTTGGGGGAGGCCTTTTACATATGAAAATAATACTAGTATTGATTGCCACACTGGTTATTGGGAGTGTTTCTGCACAGATGCGATTTCCTTACCGGCACGCGGGCTTGTCGGAGCGTCAGGCGGCGGCGCATCTGTTGAGCCGTTTTACGTATGGAGCCGGTCCGGGGCAGGTGGATGCCGTGGTAAAGATGGGTTTGGAGAATTGGTTTGCCCAGCAACTGGAAGGCAGCCTGCCGGATGACTCGCTTGGGGAGGTGCTGGATCGTTATGATGCGCTGAAATTAACAAATGAAGAAATAGTCAACAGGTATCCGCGTGCCGGGCAGGTGGTCCGGATGGCTATCCGGGACGGCGTGATCAGCAAGGATTCCGTAAAGGTCGACCGGAAAGAATACAGGGATGTCCTGCAGACCTATATGGAGCAGAAGGGATATAAAAAGGAGCA
Organism: Puia sp.; assembly: GCA_036499285.1. Classification (GTDB taxonomy): domain Bacteria; phylum Bacteroidota; class Bacteroidia; order Chitinophagales; family Chitinophagaceae; genus Puia. Next base: position 324,621 of record DASYEB010000032.1, read on the forward strand.
GGAGCTCTTCCGCCAGTTTATAAACCAGAAGGTCCTCAGGGCTGCCTACTCGCAGAATCAATTGCGGGAGGTGCTGACCGATTTTTGGTTCAACCATTTTAATGTTTCCATTACAAAGAATGACTGTGCTTCATTTATCCCGAATTATGAGCGGGATGTGATACGCCCTGCGGCACTGGGCAATTTCAGCGAACTGTTGCTGGGGACGGCGAGGTCGCCGGCCATGTCGTATTACCTGGATAATTTTAGCAGCAGTGCGCCGTTGCCGGAGGGGCAGCAGGATAGAGTGTATGCAAGGGCAAAGGTGGAAATGGCTGATACGGCTGAGCAGCAGAAGACTTTTGCGGCGCAGGCGAGGAAGAATCGCGGCCTTAACGAGAACTATGCGAGGGAAGTGATGGAACTGCACACGCTGGGTGTGGATGGGGGATATACTCAGCAGGATGTGACACAGGCGGCGAGGGTCCTGACGGGCTGGGGTGTATACCCAATGAATGAGAATGGGAAGGGCATCATCGGACGTTTCAGTGAAGAGCAGCTGGCGAGGCGAGGATTTGTGCATGAGGGTGATTTTTTCTTTAATGCCAACCGGCATGACAAGGGTGAGAAAAAAGTATTGGGACAAACATTTGCGGCCGGGGGTGGGTATGAAGAAGGGGTGCGGTTGCTGGAAATGCTGGCGCATCATCC
>DASYEB010000033.1:0-43113 GCA_036499285.1 Puia sp.
AGACTCCCGTAGAAAGAAAAAGTAGCCATCCTTAACAGTCATATCCTATCTTTATTATCTTCAAATGCTCTTTCTCTTATAGGCCTTCTTCCCGGGGGTATCATAACCGGTAAGAGGGGTTACCATCACCGGAATTTACATTCAATTTTACCTGTAAATCTGAACGGGACATCATAATCATGGTTTACAGGTGTGCCAAAATCTTCGCCCACATCCAGTGTTTCGTCAGCGGAAAATCTTTTTGGAACAGTCATAGGAATATCGCCGGTAGCTACGGTATTGCCATCAACCAATAAGGTAACCTTTGCAGCCTTGCCAACACCGCCGCCGGCATAATCAAAATTCATAACCAGTGTATGTTTGCCGGCTGTAAGCGCTTTGGCTGATTGTATTTTCCATTTATGTTCCGGATAGTGTGAAAAGGCGTAGGCAAAAGTGGGCTTCCCTTTTAATAACATCAATGCTGTGCCTGCAAAATAACCACCCTGGGTTATGATAATACCCTTGCACAAGTCACAGAACAGGGGCGACTCGGCGTCCGCCATGCGCCGCGTGTTACTTCGGAGAACTTTTGCAGGGTAGAGACTGATATGTACTATCGCTATTTTGTAAAACAAGGAGCATTCGGAAAGTTCTTCCATTTTACCCGAACCATCGATTCAAACACCAAGTTCTTAAGCTATTTTCTTTTTGTTGAAGTAATTGTCTATTGCCTTTAGAAAATCGCCGTATTCCCCAAACATAACCCAATAATAAGCGTGCTCTTTATCAGGATCTCCATAGATCATTCCAAAAAGATGCCTTCCCCCCTTGGTTACCCGCCGAATATAGACGTCATCTTTAAAAAACGGACTCTTATCATTACCAATAAAGATCATATATATTTTCTTAAGCTCCAACATTACCTGTCTTAACTTCCCCATTCCGTTTGTAAATGGCTATAATAACCCCTTTTGATGTCAGATGGCTTTCCGTTAGTGTAAACGCTGCCGGCATCGCGCTGTTGTCAAACAGCTTTTTCCCTTCACCAAGTACCAACGGGTGAATTTTGAGCCTCAGCTCATCCACCAGGTCATGCTTAAGCAACAGTTGAATAAGCTTACTACTGCCCCAAACCTGGATGTCAGTTCCCTCTGAATTCTTAACCTTTTCAATATCCGCCACGGTTTTGAGGAAAACCGTATTTTTCCAATCTGATCTTTCCATGGTCTGCGACAGAACATATTTGGTGCCATCATTGATACCTGGCCAAAAGTCAGCATGTTCGGGCCAGTAAGGCGCCCATATTTCAAATGTTTTTCTGCCAAGGAGATAATCCGCCGGCTTCAGTTCCTCTTTCACTATCCTGTCGTAAACCTCGTCACCATAAGAGGCAGTCCAGCCGCCATATTTGAAGCCGCCTGATGTGTCTTCCTGGGGTCCTCCGGGTGCTTGCATCACACCATCCAGCGTGATCATTGACAAAACAATTATTTTTCTCATTTTATTCGCTTTTTTACTTTAAAAAATCATTCAAATAATCCAGGATTGTTTTCGTCTGCATCATCAGGCTCACATGCCCCTGTGCAGGAACAATGGCCAATTGCGATTTTGGCATCGGTCCCAGATCAGCGGATACAGCACCGCCCAATAATTGATATGTTTTTATCAGCTCAATTTTATCCAAACCGTCATTGTCTCCCGAGATCAGTAACACAGGAGAAGTAATTTTTGCAATATTGCTATCCCCCATGTCGAATGGTACCCCGGCAAAAGCAATCATATGTTCCAGGAACTTTGTAAATTTTGTTTTGTCAGGCGCTACTGCATCATATGCCGTTTTAATAGGAGTATTCATAAAAAATTCAGGCTTCATATTTTTAAAGCCGCTCGTTACAACAGGCAGCCAGCCACTACTTTTATACGTAGATGAAATGATCACTAATTTTTTTACCCGTTTTGGGCTTTTTATAACCAACTGGTAAGCCACGGAGCCACCCATGCTATATCCTGCAACATCCGCACTGTCAACTTTTAAGTGATCCATTACTCCTTCCACATCACTTGCCAGGGTGGCAAAATCTAATTTTCTGTCTGAATACGGCGTATGCCCGTGTCCCTGCAATTCAATGGCAATTACTTTTCTTGTTTTTGACAATTCAGGAATCAATTGCCCCCAATTCATCCCAATGGTCATAAAAGCGCCATGCAGTAAAACGATAGGCCTGCCCTCGCCATATACCTCGTAATAAACTTTAATGCCATTGACAGGTACATAGCCTCTGTCGGCAGGTACAGGCTGTTGCCCGTTCGACTGAAATACTGCAAAAAAAAGTGTAGCAATTATTAATAGTCTTCTCATAAAACGTTATTAAATCATTTTGAATTTCATTGACAATACAAAGATCGAACGCATTTCAGGATCTCATGCTGTGTAAACGCGACAACCTGAGGGTGGATCGCGACAAACAGGGCATTAATATTTCCCAACCTCTCCTTTTACGGAACTGAATATCTTTTGGGAATTGAAGCCCACGCCTTGTTTAAACACCCAGGTGATCTTCCTGATGTTCTCGATATGCTGAGAAATATCACCATCAATGACCACCAGGTCGGCAGCCTTCCCGACCTCGATAGAGCCGATCTTATTTTCCAGTCCCAGCGCCTTTGCGCCGTTGTACGTCGCGATGCGTATAGCTTCTATCGGGCTGAACCCCGCCTGCGTCAGGAGCTCGATGGACTGCTGTGAGCCATATCCCGCAAGGACAGCGCCGCTGCCGGTAGGGTCGGTACCCACGGTCAGCAGGCCGCCGGCATCCGAAAACATCTTTTCAATCTTCATTTCCTCCAGCATGGCTTTATTGCCGGAAGGGTTGCGCATTTTGTTGTAGACATTGAGGAACATATCGCGGGTATCGGGTGACATCGCCTCCAGTACTTCGGGGCGGATCGTTGTGTCCAGAGTAGTCATGTTGAAGATTACGGCCAGAGTGGACGTCACGATCACTTTTTTATCGACCAGGAATCGGATCAGGCCTTTTACTTTCGGTAAATCCGCGGATGCGATAGGCGCCGCACCAAATGGACAGGCATTCTCCTTTTTATTGGGAACAAAGTCCGTGGCCACAGAAAAGCCATGCTCCAGTTGGTCAATCCCCATTTCAGCCGCTTCGCGGTAGGTGATGGAACATAAATGGCCCGTCACTTTCAGTCCTTTGGCGTGGGCCTCGTCTATTGCGGCTTTCAGGGTAGCCTTATCCAGGTAGTTATATGCCTTGAATGAGGTGCAGCCCTGGCTGGCCCAGAAGTCGACAAAGGTTTTTGCTTCTGCGGGTCCACTCAATTCATGCATCTGGGGAAAGATGGTGCCTTTCCCTTCCAGATAGGGTGCGGTTACGTCCATTGCCGGTCCGAGGATCTTGCCCTTATCGATGTCCCGTTTTAGGTTCAGGTCGGAATAGGGTTCAACACTGCCGGCTGTACGAACAGTCGTCGCGCCGCAGGCCAGGTATAGTTTTGGGAAAGTGAACGGCAATTGCTTGACATGCAGGTAGCTGAAGTCGGCGGGGTAGGCGGCATAGTACATGTGTTCGTGCAGGAGAACGAATCCGGGCAGGAGAGATTTTCCGGTCAGGTCGATCACGGTACTGCCGGAAGGGGCTGGAAGTTTTTTGCTATCGGCTACCGCAGTTATTATACCGTTGCGGATTATCACCGTTTGGTCCTCCAGCACCTTCAGGTTTTTCACATCGGCAAGCCTGCAATGGGTAAAGGCGATAAAGGAGGAATCGTAATCGATGTATTTCTTTACCTGGGGTGAAAAGGAGGTCTGGGATATCGCCTGCCAGCCGATGAGCAGGTAAGATCCGGCAAGGAGAAGTTTTTTCATACAGCGGTTGGTTTTAATTTAAAAGAAGTTTGACTGGTTTCCTGTTTTTATAAATGCGAAACCGATCGGCTGCAAATATACGCGCAGCCGATCGGTTTCGCAAATTTTTTTGACAGCCCCAAAGGCTGCCAGGATATTCATTTATTTATCAGACATCTTCCCTTTTAATGCATTTTCTGCAGCATTTATTATCACTTTCGACACCGCTTCGGGTTGTGAAATAAATACCACATGACTGCCTTTGATCTCCGTAATTTTTGTATTTGAACGCTTATACATACTCCGTTCTATTTCAGGATTTATACTTTTATCTTCGGTAGCCACAATACCGTAAGCCGGCTTATCTTTCCAGGCCGCATGGGTAACAGGCGTAGCCAGACATTTAGCATAGAATGCACCTTGAGAAGCGTACATAAAATTGGCATCTGTGGCGCTTAGATCGGCGCAAAAGCCGGCATGAAACTTTGCCTTGTCATAATAAACAATGCCTTTATCATTTGGCGGCAACAAACCATTCTCAGGAGCTGGAGGTGCTGTTTTAAACCATTGTATGGCAGTTTCGCCATCGCCTGGTTGAAAAGCCGATATATAGACAAGGCCTGCCACTTTCGGATGATTTCCTGCCTCGGTAACAACAACTCCGCCCCATGAGTGCCCTACCAGGATCGCCGGTCCATCCTGGTTGTCCAACACTGTCTTTGTAGCAGCAACATCATCTTCGAGCGACGTTAAAGGGTTTTGAACTACAGTTACGTGATAGCCCTTTTTGGTCAGTATCTCATACACCCCCTTCCAGCCGGAACCATCTGCGAAAGCACCATGCACAAGTACAATATTTTTTACTTCCTGTGCCCTGATAGTTGAAACCCCGATCAACATTGCCGCCAATACGATCGTGGCTGTAAATAAGCCCCCTCTTAATTTGTTTAGTAATTTTACTTTTTCCATGATTTGTGTGCTGATGTTTGTTTTGAATCAACAACACAAAGGTCACTTGAAAGCGATCACAGGAACAGGACAACCTTCCCGATAAATTGTAATTATTTCCCGACTGCTTCCAATTCCCTGTTATTTCTAAACTCAAGAGGAGAAAGTGAAGTATGCTTTTTAAAAAAGTTACTAAAATAAGCGGGATCCTCAAATCCAAGATTATAGGTAATTTGCTTGACAGATTTGTTGGTATAGCAGAGCAGTCTCTTAGCTTCAATTATTATACGTTCCCGGATAATCTGCTGGGGAGATTTATTATTATAGAGCGCAAAGATATTTGATAGAGTTTTGGGGGATTTATTTAGTAATCCGGCATAATAGGCAACAGTATGCTCAGCATGGAAGTGCTTTTCAACCAATACATTAAATTTACGGAACACATCCAATCGTTGATCGTGCAGTTTTGGATCAGGTATATATTTGTTTCGGGCCAGACCTGTTATGATTATGATCAAACGTTTCAAAAGCATGATAAGCATATCATATTGAATACTATCCTGTGTATTTAGCTCTTCTATAAATACATCAAGCATAACTTTTAATTTATACTGTGCCGGATCGTCGAGGTTGATGGATAGGTGCTCACCCATCGCAAATAAAAATCCGGCGCAGCTGACTTCGGCATCATGATCAACAATACAATAAAATTCACGGTTAAATTGCCAGGCAACAATTTCTGCAGGTCGTTCGAAATTAAACGACTGGTTAAACATCAAAGGAATTATGGTGTGGGGCATAAAATTATGCGACACGCCATCGATGTTAATGCTTTGCTTTTCGCCATGGTTCCAGGCAATGGTATAATATTTCTTCTCTTTATCTCTGGAATAAAATAGCCGGTCAAAATTTTGCTCCCCTCTGAAAAGCAATAAATTACCGCCGGTTTTTTGATCGAAAAGAATTAGTTTCATTCGGAGTTAAAGATAAGAACAAGTTTCAAATTTATCCTACCTTCGCGCATTCCGAAGCTTACATGATACAGCAATTCCACCAAAGCCAGACCAGGGCTCTATTTCGTCTGGTGCACGATGAATCGGTATTTGACCGCGTTTTTTATGGGAAGGACAGAAGGGAGCGACTGCTTACCATTGCCTGGAACCGCGGCGCTGCACAGCAGGTCAATATCGATAAGGTCAACTATGAGTTCCCTGCCAACACCATCCTTTGCCTGATGGTTAATGAAGCATTTCATTTTGAAGATCCCGCCACCATCGTTGCCTGGCAATTCAACAGGGAATTTTATTGCATCGTCAATCACGACAAGGAAGTAAGCTGTGTAGGATTTCTTTTTTATGGATCGGCTCAAAAAATGTTTATACGTCTGAATGAGCACGACCAGGAGAAAATAGTCTCACTTCTGCAGGTATTTATAGATGAGCTGGAAATGAAAGACAATATCCAGGGTGAAATGCTGCAGGTAATGCTAAAACGCCTGATCATTATTGTAACAAGGCTTGCCAGGGAACAATATATAAATGAGAAAGATCTGCCTGCTGATAGGCTCGACATTATCCGGCAATATAACTTCCTGGTTGAACAAAATTTCCGGAAGCAACACCAGGTAAAATTCTACGCCGAACAACTTAATAGATCCCCCAAAACTCTATCCAATCTTTTTGCCTTGTACAATCATAAAAGCCCGATGGGTGTTATCCGGGAAAGGATCACACAGGAGGCTAAACGTTTACTGATCTATACAGACAAAACAGCCAAGGAGATCGCCTATTACATCGGCTTTGAGGATGCCGGTCATTTTGGTAAGTTTTTCAAGAAGCAGACGGGTCAGTCACCTTCTGAATTTAAAAATGCGTCCGTGACTATGACGACCCCGGTGACCGGATAATCGGGAAAAACTGACCTGTTCTCAGGAAGTCCTACCCTTCTTTTGCCTCCCTTTTTTAGCGAACTTTGAAGTATCAAAAACTCAAAAAACGCTAAAAATGAAAACATCTCCTCTAACCAAACTGGCCGCATGGGTAAACAATCATAACGTCCCTTTCCTCGTCATCGCCACCGGAATGGTCGTAATGCTCTTTTGGGCAGGGGCCTTTAAAATGACGGCGGCCGGTGCCGAAGGCATTGTGCCGCTTGTCAGCAATAGCCCGTTGATCAGCTGGCATTTCAAATTGTTCGGTCCCTACGTCGGAGCTGACATAATAGGCCTTACCGAGTGGATAGGCGGCATCCTCATCCTGGTAGGCCTGTGGAAACCCAAGGCTGGCATTGTCGGCGGCATCATCGGCGTGGTGATGTTCTTTACGACCAGTTCCATGCTCCTCACCACCCCGGGAGCTATCATCCACGTTAATGGAATGGGATATATGAATAACCTGGGCCTGTTTCTGTTCAAAGATTTCATTAATCTCGGCGCATCCTTTTATTTGATCGCTTACTTCGGCAACAAAGCGGTCAATCAACGTATCTAAAGGAACCCGGTCGTCACCATTTCGAACAAGCGCCTTAAATTATCTCCGGTGATGACAAACGTTTCCCGGGTATAAATATTCCCCTTATCCAGGTGAAACCTGATCAGGGCATTGACCGGCCCGAATGCCAGCGACCAGAACAATTCGGGCTCCATTCCCAGGTGTGAATTACGGAAGAGATCAAAAAAGATAAAACAAGACGGGCTGGTCAACGCAAACTTTACATAGTTTTCCCAGAGTGGCCATTTCGCGGCGGACAACACCGGATCCCCATTGGTTGTCGCGGAAACTTTGAGGAGTTTCTTTTGAATCCTGGCAAAAAGGATCCATCTTTCTATTTGATCGGGGTCTGGCATTCTACCGACTCGTCGGTCAAATGGACCCGGGACCTGCCCATTCCGGTGAGAGCAGGCTGGAATCATTGCAAATACATCGACTGGCTTATCATGGACATAAAAAAAATAGAAGAGCCTGAAAAGACTCTATACTCTATTCACGTTGGACAGGTACAAAGCCTGGGACCTGACGATGCGGATATTGGAAGCGAATATATCCTGTACTTTTCGGATAAAGGGGAATTGGTAAAACAAGACCGGATATCCTGACAAAAAAACCTACTTTAGTGGGACCAACAAAACACTATACGATATGGCTAGCCCCAATACCAACCGAACGCTATTCAGCCTCCTGTTCTTTTCCATCCTCACCTTTCACGCCGTCGCACAAAATAGCCCCGGGTCAAAAGAGAGGGCTATCATCACCGCCATGAAGAACTCCGAAAATGATTGGAACAAGGGTGACCTCAACAGCTTCATGAAGATGTATATCGGGACATCCACGATGATGATGCCGACCGGCCCGGTCGGACTCGGCGCCATCCGGGACCTCTACCAGAATCACTATTTCAATGGTAAAATGCCCAAACAGCATTTATATTATGATGAATTAAAAGCAACTCTCCTGGGAGAGCATTACGCCCTGTTAACCGGGAAATTCACCCTGTCGGGCAACAACTTGCCGGAGCGTTCCGGTCGCTACTCCCTTGTGATGATCCATACAAAAGAAGGTTGGAAGATTCTACATGATCACTCCAGCTGATTCTGACGCAATGCCTAATATTCATCCGCAGGTAACAAAAACCAGGCATCGACAGACAAAGGCATAAACTCCGGGAAACTGTTGCGGCACACCCTTCTGATTTTATAAAGCACACGATCTTCCTGATCATTTTAATCAGTACGATCGGAATGCCACCGGCGCCATCGAGGTCTTCCTTTTGAAATAATTGGAAAAATGCGCCAGGTCATCGAAACCTAAACTATAGGCAATATCTGCCACGCTCCAATCAGATTGTCGAAGCAGGATCCTGGCTTCCTGCAAAACCCTGTTTTTGATGAGTTCCGTCGTAGTGCTGCCCGTCATTTCTTTGAGCACCTTATTGAGGTGATTGACATGTACAGACAGGCGGTTCGCATAATCTTTGGGTGTACGCAAACCCAGCGTTTGTTTGGGGGATTCAACAGGAAACTGCCTTTCCAGCAGTTCGATAAAAAGGGAAGAGATCCGCTCCGAAGCATTCTGACTCGAGCTGAGTGCAGACATAGGCTGCAGCTTTTGACCGTAGTGGATCAGCTCAAGGACAAGGTTACGGAGAAGGTCAAACTTGTATTTGTAGTCGGCGGCCAGCTCTCTGTGCATTTTCCGAAAGATGTATTCTATCTCTTTTACCTCTTCCGCTGAAAGCTGGAATACCGGAACCTGTCCGGGTTGAAAGATAGGCAGCTTATCCAGCGATATCGCCGCCTTTTCCGGCAAGAAGAACTCCGGTGTAAAAATGCAAAACATACCGGTTTGATTACCATCCTCAGGGAGCCAATGATAGGGTATCTTTGGCGTCGCAAACAACAAGCCGTTTTCCGGGATATCGATTACTTTATCCGCATATTCAGCCTTGCTTTTTCCCCGCAGCCAACTGATCTTGTAATAATCTCTCCGGCTGTAAGGCATGGTGCGGGTGCCACTGTTTTTATCAAAGAGTTTTTCAGTTTCGAACACGTTGAAATGACCGACCTCACGGCTGATCCCTTCCAGCAGGGAGGCGCCGTTCCTTTTGTAGAAGTCATCCAGCGTGGAATGATTGATCATGTTGTTTTCAAAGCCTAAAGATACTATTTATATAAACATACCGCCGGACACCTCGATGCGCTGGCCGTTAACCCAACGTGCATCCTCGGTACAAAGAAATGCTACTACACCGCCGATATCCCCGGCGACGCCCGGCCGGCCCAGGGCGGTGACACTGCTGATAAATTTCTGCAGCTCTTCACTGTTACGAAGGTGGCCGTCGCCAAAATCCGTCATGATGGCACCTGGGGCAATTACATTCGCGCGAATGCCTCTTGAACCGAGCTCTTTAGCCAGGTACCGGGTGAAGGTCTCCACTGCGCTTTTCAAAGAGCCATAGACCGATGAGCCGGGAACAGAGATACGCGTCAGTCCGGAAGAGACATTGACAATACCGCCGCCGTCATTCATCAATGGAACAAGCTTTTGGGTTAAAAAGTAAATCCCTTTAAAGTGCACGTTCAGCAGGTCGTCAAAGAACTCCTCGGTAACCTCACCGATGACGCTGTAGCCGCCCTGCCCGGCATTATTGACGAGGAAATCCAGACGCTCGCTCTTAAACTTGTCACGAAGCAGGTCCTGAAGCGTCATAATAAAAGGATCAAAACTTTTGATGAAGCCTGTATTAAGCTCAAGCGCGGCAGCCTGCCCGCCGCCGTGCTCAATTTGTGCAACAACCTTTTTTGCTTCAGCTTCCTGTGACCGATAAGTAATGATCACATCTATTCCTTTTTCAGCCAGTCTGAGTGCCATGTCCCTGCCCAGCCCGCGGCTTCCGCCCGTAACCAGGGCGATCTTCCTGTTGTTATTTTTCATTTTTGTCGATTTTTTCTTTAGCAAAGTTCACATTAAAACAAGCCTTGCTGTTTGTAACGATCAATCGACTATTTGAAAAATTCAATCTATTTTATCAAAGACGGGGGGGTCCCCTATCGCTGCCCGGATCTCCGTACTCTCCGCCGCCAATCATATCCGGACAAGCAAACGGATAACCCAGCAAACCAGCAGTGGTGATATTCGGGATCAGACCGGCGCTGTGCATGCGTACACTATCAACGTTCGAGCATGGACCTGGAAAAATACAAGGTGAGAAAAAGAGACCCCATAGATTCGCTGCAACCTGTTACCAATGGCGTTCTCGACGTAAAGTTCGACCCGTCAAATGCACCTAAGATGTGTGCTACGGGCCAATTCAATGCAACCATCGTCGATTCCAGGCTAACGGCCGTTGCCTTTACGATCCGAACAAGTGTAGCTCATCTGACGATCACGATCAGCCGCTTCCCCTTTTTTACGACATACGTGGTAAGTTCGGCCGCCTTGCCCTCGCCAACGTTCTTCGCCGTATGGACCGTTCCGGCCGGGATGAACAAGACATCGCCGGTCCTGAGTCTCAACGGCGGGTCGTGCCCAACCTGATATTCCAGCCAGCCCTGGAGGACATAAATGACCTCTTCGCCAGGATGTGAGAGCCTGGGGGTCATGGCTCCCGGATCGAAGTCAACGCGCACCTGGATGGTCTCGTGTCCGGGGATGCTGAGGTCGTGCCGCTGGAGCTCAGTACGTTTGATCCCCGGCTGCTGAGCCAGGCCGGAACCAGGAATTACAAACGCTGCCAGCACAACAATTGTAATAGCAGCGGCCAGGAAGTTTTTTTTCATCTTTTCTCCTTAAATCGATTATCATGCCATCACTAATCAATTGAATATTAAAATGTTGTAAAATCAAATCCAACTCAAAACCACTGTATTTCGAAACTTACGGGGATCGGTCATGAGATGTCGCGATTGATGTACTTTTCTAAAAACATTTGCGTAACTTAAAAGTTACTCATACATTTGAGTAACTTTTAAGTTACCTATTATATCAAAAAAATACAACCATGCCCACACAAGATTTTAACACTACATTCCAGGTAGATCAAACGCCGAAGGAAGTATTCAATGCCATCACCAACGTCCGCGGCTGGTGGTCCGAAAATATTGATGGCGGTACAGCCCGGCTCAACGATGAGTTCACCTACGAGGTCAGGGACCTGCACACGTGCAAGATGAGATTAATAGAGGTGATACCGGACAAAAAAGTCGTTTGGCTGGTTCTGGACAACTATTTCAGTTTCGCGAAAGACAAGACGGAGTGGATCGGTACAAAGATAGAGTTCGGGATCTCCGAAAAGGAAAACAAGACCTATGTCCACTTCACGCATCACGGCCTTGTTCCGGAATTCGAATGTTATGCTATTTGCTTTAATGCCTGGACCGGTTATATCAACAATAGTTTGCACAGCCTCATTACTACCGGTGCAGGTCAGCCAAATCCCAAGGAAGACGTTACAGCATAAATAAAAACACGAGTATAACTTAAATCAGGAATGATGAACATAGGAATTATCGGAGCCGCCGAAATGGGGACCTGTCTGGCATCAAAATTTATTAAGCTCGGGCATACTGTTTCAATCGCTAATTCGCGGGGCCCGGCTTCGTTGAAGCAGCTTGCAGAAAGAATTGGAGCTAAGGCCGCCTCTGTAGAAGAAGTGACAAAAAATAAACAAGTGCTCATTATCTCGATCCCTCAAAAAAATATACAGGACCTTCCCCAAAACCTGTTTATCCAACTGCCGGGGGACGTGGTTGTCATTGAGACTGGTAATTATTACCCAACCCTTCGCGACGGAGCCATACCGGGACTTATCAAAAGCGGCATAGACAGTTTGTGGGTGCAGAAGCAATTGGGCATCCCTGTTGTCAAGGTATTCAACTCCATTCTTGCAACAAGTATAAATAGCTTTGGTAAACCCAAAGGCGAAAAAAACCGTATCGCTATGGCGGTTTCGGGTGACGATGCCAAAGCAAAGGAAGTCGTATTTCAACTGGTAGACGAATTAGGTTTCGATCCTTTTGACCTGGGCAATATTGCTCAATCATGGAGGCAACAGCCTGGTTCTTATATCTATTGCAGGGACATCGGTCTTGAAGAGCTAAAAAGAAGGGTCGATGCTATGGGTACGGACTGGTCAAATATGCGAGACACGATCATAGGAAAACGGAATACAGACGAAGCACTGATGAAGGTAGATTATCCGGCCTATCTGAAAGGCTTGCAGTTCGAGTTCCGAAGCTGATCAACTTATTTTGTCATCTCCCGATACACTTCCCAGGCATTCGGTGATAATTCGGATAAAGGCCTTTCTTGCAATGTGTTTGACTTTGTCATAATTCTAAATTTCCGTTTTTATTAATACGCTCAGCTGCTTAAAGATGGCTTCATTTCTTTTATAATAGATCCACTGGCCCTTTCGGGTCGAAGTCAGTAATTCGGCAAAAAGTTTATTTCAAAATAATTACATTTGAATATGCCGGGGTACGCCAATACGATCAAATCCTGTTATATCGGGCCAAAAATTTCCCCTGAGGAATTCGTAGCCGAGCATTTCTTTTTATACCTTATCAAAGGGATCATGCATGGATATGACGGGAACAAACACTACACCTTACTGCCCGGTGAATATTGCATAGTAAGGAAAAACCATTTGGCCAGGTATAAAAAAGAGAAACAGGACAACGAATTTGAAAAAGTGGTTGTAACCCTTGATGAGGTTTTTTTAAAAAAGTTCCACCAACGGCATCCGATAGTCCCCGGCAGCACTCCTTTAAAAAGTGCATTTTTTCTTCTAAAAAAGAGTGGGCTGGTGCCACATTTTATTGACTCCCTGATGCCCTATTACAATAAATCAAAAAAGATAGACCCGACCTTTGCCGATGTAAAACGCGAGGAGCTGTTACTGATATTGCTGCAGACCAACCCCGCGCTGGGAGATATATTATTCGACTTCGGTATCCCCGAAAAAATAGACCTGGAAGCATTTATGAACAATAATTACAAGTTCAATGTAAGCATTGAAAGATTCGCCTGGTTGACAGGCAGAAGCCTCTCGGCATTCAAACGCGATTTTGAAAAGATATTTAATGACACACCCAGTCGCTGGCTCGTGCAACGGCGCCTGCAGGAAAGCTATTTCCTGATAGACAAGAAGAATAAAAGACCTTCCGATATTTATCTTGACCTGGGTTTCGAAGACCTCTCCCACTTTTCATTTGCGTTTAAAAAACTGTTTGGACTCTCGCCTTCACAGCTATCGGAGGGGAAAAAGAAGGCCAAAAGCTGAGGCCTTCGCGCCCTCTTTATAAAAGCCTGTTTTGGACATGCCATTTCTCCAGGATCTTTATCTTTTTATAACAGATCCTCAGCGGTACCAGCCCCACGACCCCAAACGAACAATCGATAAGCCGCCAGCAGATCGGTATCCCGCGAACAGCACCCGCAATCAGCGCAAGCGGAAAAACCATTACACAAGCTATGATCCCAAATTGAATGATCCATTTATTCCTCACCGGATCAAGGAGCGGACCAAAAAACGCAACAGCTATCACCAGGTGTGCAAAAGCAAGCCAATCATATCCATAGGCCAGAAAAGGGTAACGGTTGTTAATATCTTTAAGTGCCTCAAAAACTTTCTCCACCCAGTCGTATGCTGCGCCCCCAACAGAGCCCGGCCGCAGGCCAGACAGCCAGGAGAGCTCCGTCTGCAGCGCAAATGCCGTCAGTCCGCTAAATACCAGAGCTATGATAAAAAAGATGATCCATCGGCGGACAAGCTTTTTCTGTTTCAGATAATCCCGCCGCAAAATTCTGCCGGACGTTGTTGTTGTAGTTGCCATTTTTGAAAAGTACTTTGAAATACAAAGTAAATAACTAAAATCGACGTTTCCAAGCGAATCCGGAAAAATTGATCCTGTCCGGCTTCCCTACAGATCTTTGCAGGGCTCAACCAAATTAGTTCTAAGATAAAGGCAGGCCGGCCACCCACGCAAATGTACAGCTGCCGGCTATCCTGCGAATCGCCATGGCCGGTATATCGGCAGTACACCGGCGGAGAATGATTTGACATTATTCTAGACACAGTGGGTGCAAAGACACTCGACGATTGCTGCTGGATCCCACCAAATATACGTTGGAGACGATAGCAAAAGAATATGCGATTATGGAGGATCATACGGCAAAAGGCAAGGTCGTGATCAGTATCGGTCAATAGAAAATATCTGACCCCGATGCCGGAAAATAGACTACATTTAGTGCCTAATAAATAGCCCATGAACATCCGGATAGCTAACATCAGCCTCGATACTACCGATACAGAGATCAGAAAGCTGTTTTCTCCTTATGGGATTGTCGACTCGGCAGAAGTAAGCAGAAATCCTTTAAATGGCCGGTCTTTAAGAAATGGCCATGTATCTATGCCGGTACAGGCACAAGCCCGGCAGGCAATCGTGTCGCTGGATAAAACCGTACTGGACGGAAAAGTTATCACTGTAAACGAATTACCTGCCGAGTTTTATTGACCCTTCAGACATCAGATTCATATCAGACTCAGATCATCCTTTTTGCGAGAGTTTTGTAAATTCAGCACCATTGAAGATCCTGGATAAACCGGTATCTCTTGATCTCACGTAATCCTCTAAGTTCTTCGCAGACACTATCCGCCAAAAATTCTTCCTCTTCAATTCCGAATAATCCGGAGTCTTGATAAAAACCCCTTCTACCGTACCTCTTGTCTTGAAAAAGATCTTAGCCGGCTCTTTAAGATCATCCTTACTGTTGGCGATAAATTTCTCGATCTGCTCGATTGTCATAATAAAAATAATTTAATAATAACCGTAACACACTGCGTTTATATTCATACCTGCACCCACCGATGCAAACAAAATAATATCCCCTTTGTCAAGCTGATGACCGGGCATCTGGTTCTTTCTGACCAGGTCAAACAACGTGGGAATGGTAGCAACCGAACTATTACCAAGCCATTGAATACACATAGGCATCACGCCGGCAGGTACTTCCGTCACTCCATATAACCCGTAAAAGCTTTTTATGATGGCTTCATCCATCTTCTCATTGGCCTGATGAATAAAGATGGCCTTCAGATCCTGAATTGTATATCCACTGGCATCGAGACAATTCTTCATCGCCACGGGGACATGACGTAAGGCATATTCATACACCTTCCGCCCCTTCATTTTAATATATAGCGCATCCTGTCTCGTTTCAGGATTGAATGTTCCATTCATATGGATGTACCCGGTTTCCTCGCCGGAATCGGACCGGACATTGGCAGATAGTATTCCACTGCCCTTCGTGCTCTCTTCCGTATATTGGAGTACACAAGCCCCGGCGCCATCCGAAAAGATCATACTGTCACGGTCATGCTGATCAAGAACACGGGACAATGTCTCTGCACCGATGACCAGCGCATTCTTTGCTATCCCCGCCTTAAAGAAAGCATCCGCATGTATCAGCCCCTGCAGCCAGCCCGGACAGCCGAAAATAAGATCATAAGGTATACAGGCCGGATTCAAAATGCCCAGTTTCTGTTTTACCCTGGAAGCCAGGGAGGGAACGATTTCCGTCATGGAAGAATTACTGCCGATATCTCCAAAGTTGTGTGCAACGATTATCTGATCAATTGTTTCGCGGTCGATGCCGCTGTCCGCAAGGGCTATTTCCGAAGCCTCTACAGCCATGTCGGAAGCAAGGATATTTCCCTGTGCATAACGACGTTCCATTATACCGGTGATCCTGCTGAACTTATCGATAACATCCATAACCGGCCTGCCCAGCGGCGAACCGTCTTCGGAATAGAAGGCATTCTCCGAAAAATGACTGTTCTTTACTACTATTTCAGGGATATAACATCCCGAACCCGTAATGATTGACCGATACATATTTGACAAATAAAAGAAAACTACAACAATGGCATTTGTTTTGCGTTCCTTTACATTATTAATAGTTATACATGATTAAAAAAGTTTCCGGCATCGACCTCTTAAAGAAGAACTTTGGCAGCGTAGAAGTGAAGTTCCTGGAATTCTTCGAAAAAGGCGAGCCGCGTTGGCCATTAGAAAAACGCGACTATCTTAGAAATCATCATCAAAGCCTGGATCACTTCTTTCCGGAAAACATCTCCTGGGAGAAATTGAAGTTGACCGGATTGCCGGATAATATTTTGCATGAGGTCCACGCAGCTTTTGAAGCATTTCAGCGAGGAGAAGAATACAATTGATCCGACAGTTCGTTCGACCACCCTGACATTGCCCTGATTGTTCGAAAGCCTCCAGATCTTTGATCTGGAGGCTTTTCGTTTTTATCAGCTAGAGGTATAACAGATTCCTGTTAATCATTTTACCATCTGCCGCCGCGCGAAGAACCACCACCACCGCTCCGGTTGTCAGTCTTCGGCCTTGCTTCAGATATTGATATCGACCTGCCATCAACCTGGCTTCCCTGCAAATCCCGCATAGCCGCCTCAGCAGCCTTGTCAGGCATTTCCACGAAACCAAATCCGCGAGACCTTCCCGTTTCTCTGTCCATTACTACTTTAGCAGAAGTCACTTCGCCAAATTTTGCAAACAACGACTTCAACTCTTCATTGGTAACCTGGAAACCCAGATTTGAAACATACATATTCATACTAATAAATTAAATAGTTAAAACTACTGAGCCAATGCAATAAAAAGTAGAGGAAACGGGATTGCGGGAAGGTAAAAAAGCAAAATAGCGAATCGATTACTTAATGTTGGAAATCTCAATAATATCCCATAAAGATACCTAATTTAATTGGGGCGGCCTAATAAATCTTCCTACCTGGCTTGTAGGTGGTTTTAACACCATTACCCCCGTTCCCGCGACAGCAACAAAGTTCCTGCGGAGACATCCCTCAAAAGCTCAGCACGCAATTCATATGCGGCTAATACATGCTGTCGGATATTCCTTTAAAGAGTTCAAAGATATTTTAGAATATGTCACTAAGTCAGTGGTGCCTTAAAAGACCGGTTCGATAGCCGTCTCACCTGAGGCGGCTTTTTTGTACCTTACAGCAGTGTTATACAACCCATTGCCGATATTAACCCCGGACCTTCTCGAAAACGAGATAAAAAGGGGAAAACGATGGTTCGTCCGCCAGGCCTATCTGCGCGGCATGCAACCAGGTCTCAGGGCCACGTTAATGTTAAGAGCATACGATTCAGAAGCGCAGGAAACGGCAGCAGCACATCTCGCCGCCATCCAAAACGATAAAATGGCCTTTGTATACGATGCTACCCTCCCCGAACACCTCGAAAGACTAAAAGTCGCCGCAAATCAACCCGATGGCTACAAAACGTTTTATATAGCAACAAACAAAATAGACTGGAACCTGCCTGCAGAATACAAAGAAAAAATAAGACATTATATTCTCAAGCACCACTCTTCATGGGCCAACAGCAAAAAGACCATTGTGGAGCTTCATGAAAAATATGGGGAACTTATCCTTAAATTTATACACGACAATAAAGAAAAAGACCTTATTCCTTTTGACACGATCGAAAACTACTGAACATGTGCCTTGACATTTCCTATTACAACAGACTTCCCCTGATAAACGAATATTTCCCTCAACTTGTCGACGATAGCGGAAAAGACCTGGATCCGGAAACAGGCATGCATTTCATGGCCCTCGGGCACAGCCGCTATCCGGTGATCGTATTCGAGGATGGCCGCTACCACCGCAAAGATTTTGAGTGGGGCATCATCGCCGAATACATGGATACCCCCGAAAAGATCAAGGCTATGCGCAGATCGATGGTCAATGCCCGCAGTGAAAAAATACTCGACGACAAACGCTCGTTCTGGCATCGCATCCGCAGTACCAGATGTCTCATACCCGTAACCGGCATCTACGAACATCGGGAGATCAAAGGCTGGAAGAATAAAATACCTTATCACATCGAATTAAAAGACCGCCCCATGTTTTGTATCCCCGGTCTTTATCATTACAACACAAAAACCCCTTCCGATCCTGAAACGGGAGAAATGAGGGGCATGTTTACCCTTATTACAAGAGCGGCCAACTCCGTTATGCGTCAGATCCACAATAGCGGCGACAATGCATTCCGGATGCCTCTCTTCCTGCCAAAGGAAATGGAGCCGGAATGGCTGAGACCCGATCTTGGCGATGAAGGGATAGGAAAGATCTTATCCTATGAATTACCTGCTGACCGGTTGGCCTATGAACCGGTGTTTAGCATAAGAGGCAGATCACCCCGGCCGGATGGACAGCCAAAATGCGCGCCCTTTGCCCATGACAACTTACCGTCCCTGGGAAACGATGACGGGCAGGTCCAAAAGGCACTTTTCTAACATTTAACGGTTTTACGCAAAATCTCATCCACGATGCAGAGCCCATACCCGGTTCTAATTATTATATTGGCTGGCGTTGCAGCCAGTGTCTTTTTTAAAAAGCTAACAGTGGCTGCCGCCATCACCGGGGGTATCCTGGGATGGCTCATCTATGCAGGCGGCGGATACCGCGGACTCTCGCTTATAGCCGTCTTTTTTATACTGGGCACCGCAGCCACATCGTGGAAAAAAACGGAGAAATTGTCCATCCGCGCCAACGCCGGACATCAATCTACAAGGACCATCGGCCAGGTCATCGCCAATGCAGGCATTGCAGCCCTCGCCGGATTACTGGCTGTATTATTTCCAAACTGGAACCACCTGCTGCAGCTAATGATCGCCGGTAGCATGTCGGCAGCAATGGCCGATACGCTTTCCTCCGAGCTGGGCATGGTTTACGGCCGCCGTCACTATCATATCCTCACCTGGAAACGGGACGAAAAAGGCCAGGATGGAGTCGTCAGTTTCGGAGGGCTGCTTATCGGAATAGCAGGTTCGGTCGTCATAGCGATGATATATATCCTCGGACAACCTGTTTCACAGCCATCCCGGGTCACCTCTCTTCTGATCATTGTTGTGGCAGGTACGCTCGGCAACCTCGCCGATTCCCTGCTCGGCGCCATTTTCGAAAGACAGGGATGCCTCACCAATAATACCGTCAATCTTTTCAATACGCTGACCGGAGCGCTGGCGGCAGGCTTACTTGCCCGCATCGTAGCTTAAATTATCAAAATATGCTGGCCCCGGATTTTTAAAATGATTTTTTTGTTATTTTAGATAACCAAACCAATTGATTTGCCCGCAAAAACTGACTGGACGGAAAGTGCCGGCGACAAGCCGGAATATGCAATGGAAGATACGTTCCGTCAGCTGTATGATAAACATGCACTCTCCCTTCATCAGATAGCTTTTCGCGTGACCAGGTCCGACCAGCAATCAAAGGACATCGTCCAGGAGGTGTTCCTCAAACTTTGGGGACATCGCGAAGAAATAGCCGTGATCGATAACATGGAAGGCTGGCTTTACCGGGTCACTGAAAATAAATTGATGGACTTCCTGCGCAAAACAGCAGCCGACGAACGGCTCCGGCAGGCTCTCTGGAAAAGGGCGAAGACCTCCGTCGATGAAACGAAAGAGCTGCTGGAGGCAAAAGACTCGGTTTTGAGCATTCGTAAGGCTGTGAGCCTGCTACCGCCCCAGCGCCAGCTGATCTACCAGCTCAACCGCGAAAAAGGCCTCAATTACAAGGAGATAGCCGAAGCCCTTTCCATTTCGCGTCATACCGTGAAAAACCAGATCTCAATGGCCCTCCATTCCATCCAACGATTTCTTTTTCTTCGGCAATAGGAACATCTCCCCTCTGCTTCGTCATATAGATATGGAAGAAAGGGTCAAATACCTGTTCCGGAAATTTCTGGGCAATACTTGTACTAAAGAAGAATTCGACGAAGTGTTTCTTTATCTTGGAATAAAGGAAAACGAACCTCTTTTCCGGGAATTGATCCGGGAAATGCATTATCAACAGCCGGAACCCCTGCCATCCGGGATCTTCATCGATGAATCGGGAGAATTAAAAGGAATACCAGCGCTGTCCGCCAAAAGGAAAGACGGGAATAGCCATCCCCTTCCCCGATCCGGCAAAACCCGCAAAACCCGCAAAATTACTGCGTTTGTACTTGCCTTTGTATGTATTGCGCTTGGGATAACCATGGTAGTTTGGCAATCGGTTTCCCGCCGGGGATCTCCGCCCCTTGCCCGGGTGTCTCCCAAAAGCAGGCTGCTGAAGCATGCTACCCGCCCCTCAGAGTACAAACACCTGCTGCTGCCCGACAGCACCCGGGTTTGGCTCAATGCCGGAAGTACGCTGGAATTTACCGAGTCATTCGGAACAGACAACCGCAATGTCGTCCTGACCGGAGAAGCATTCTTCGACGTGACACATTCGGACAAGTTGCCCTTTATCATTTATACCGGCAGGGTTAGTACGGAAGTGCTGGGTACATCCTTTAACATCAAGGCCTATCCCGACCTCGAAAAGATCGTAGTGGCCGTAAAAAAAGGAAAAGTAAAGGTCAGCTTTGCGGATAAACAGGTAGCTCTCCTGACCATGGGTCAGCAGGTAAGCATCGGCAATAAAGATAGTTCCGTGAAAGAAATAAAGATGAAAGCAGAAGACGCTGCTTCCTGGCAGCATGGCGACCTTGTTTATGACGATTATACCATTGAGAACATCATCTCCGATCTGGAAAGAGTTTATAATGTGAAGATCAGGATCGGTAATCCCTCACTAGCCGATATACGAATATCTACCGCCTTCAAAAGACAGGACGGTGTAGTAAAAGCCCTGGAAGTGCTCAGCGAGCTGACCGATACGAAGTTTTCATTAATTGATTAACAAAAAATAAAAAGCATGTCTCCACCCCGTTGAAAAAAACGACCGAACCAGTTGCGACCTGGCCCGGCCTGATGTTTAGTAAATCCTGTTTAAGAATTTTTAAACCAACCAAAGCTATGATTTTTCGTCAAAACAGGCGGGAGCATTTATTGCCCCGTCTTGTCAAGGAGCTACTTATGAGAATTACAATCCTGGCCTTTTTACTTACCATTAACGGCATATTGATGGCAGGCAGTACCTCGGGGCAGGACCTGCGAACCATAAAGATCTCTATTAGCCTGGATAACACATCATTAAAGACCGCCATTCGCAGGATCGAAGCCATTTCCCACCTCCCTTTTTCGTATAAGACCTCCGATATAGCCGTTCTTACCGGCCTGACTTACAGCGCCTCGAATGTCAGCCTGGATAAAGTGCTGGAGGATCTCCTTCCCCGCAACGGCCTGCAATATGAGCTGGTGAATGGTAACATCATTATAAAGAAAATAAAGCCAGCCACGCTTGCAGCAGATCCTGTTTCTTCAGACAGGGTCAGTGCACCGGCGGATGGCGGGATAAAGGGCCGCATCACCAATCAAAAAGGAGAGCCGCTGGTAAATGCATCCATCTCGCTGCTGGGTCACAAACAAGGAACCACGGCCGATGAAAACGGTTATTTTTCCATTCTCAACCTGAAACCCGGCCGCTACCAGGTGCAGATATCCGCAGTAGGTTATGGGACCGAGATCCGCATCGCGGAGGTCAAAGATAATTCCACCACAACCGTCGACCTCCAGTTGTCGGATAAGACCAATATGACGGAAGTGACGGTAACCGCACTGGGCATCCGCAAGGAGAAAAGATCCCTGGGTTATGCCGCCCAGGAAGTCTCCGGCGACGCCCTGGAAGCCAGCCACCAGTCCAATATCGTCAACGCCCTCCAGGGCCAGGCGGCCGGTCTGCAGATCAACTCCGGCGGCGGCGCACCGGGTCAGGGCGCCAAGATCATCCTCCGCGGCATCAACTCACTCGACCCCTCCCGGGACTTCCAGCCGCTCTTCGTCATAGACGGCATCCCTATCGATAATACCACTGATGTCACCGATGGCAGCGAACTAAAGGGCATGGGTAACCGCGCTTCCGACATCAACCCTGACGATATCGAATCCATCAATATCCTGAAAGGCGGCGCCGCCACGGCCCTGTACGGGCTCCGTGCCTCCACCGGTGCCATTATCATCACCACCAAATCCGGCAAGGCGGGCAAGCTGCGGGGCGGCTTTACCAGCACGGGTACCATCGACCAGAGCGATAAAGCCCCTGAAACACAGGGCCTGTATACGCAGGGATGGCTGGGTGTTTACGATTCCACCAGCTTCTGGCCTGCCTGGGGCCCCACCATTGCAGCTGCGAAAACTATCGACCCCACCCACCCCGACCATCTTTTCAATAATTATAAACACGGATATAAGACCGGCCATTCCCTGCGCAACAGCCTCAACTTTTCCGGCGGTACGGATAAGGCCACGGTCAGCGCCTCTCTCTCGGAATTCAACCAGGGTGGCATCATGCCCTTTACTAACTATAGGAACTACTCCGGTAAAGTGAGCGGCGAGTTCAAATTCTCCGATAAATTCCGGTTCGGGGCCTCCGTTAATTATATCAATTCCGGCGGAAGACACGGAGACGCGGACCGTTACAACGAAGACATGACCTATTTCTCCCCACGCTGGGATATGTGGAATTATCTGCTTCCCGACGGCGCCCAGAAGACGATTATAGGATCTACCAATGACAATCCTATCTATGTGCTGTGGGGTAAGAAATATGAGGATGATGTGGACAGGGTCATTGGCAATATGCATTTCACCTGGTCTCCGGTGAAATGGCTGGACATAAATTATCGGGCCGGAGTCGACCGCTATACGGACTCCCGCACACAAACCACTCCCGGCCCCCTCGGTCTCACCGACGAGATCTACCCCGCCGGCGACTTCTACTACGGACGGATGTTCCAGTATAACATCAAGAACACCGTGCTGAATTCCACCCTTATGCTGAATTTCAAGAACGATATAGGCAGACACCTGAATTCTTCGTTGAAGATCGGGCATGACCTTTTCCAAACACGTCGCACAACGGTCTATACCGAAGGAGACACCCTCACCGTACCCACCTTTTATTCTTTCGGCAATGCAAAAAAAGTCATCGCCACCAGCACCCAGCGGGATTACAGGATCATCGGCCTTTTCGGTGACTGGACCCTCGGCTGGGACAACTTCCTGTACCTCGATGTCACCGGCCGTAATGACTGGACATCTACCCTGCCCGAACAAAACCGGTCCTTCTTCTACCCCTCCGCCAGCCTGAGCTGGATCTTTTCGGAAAATTTCCACCTGCCGGTCTGGACCACTTTCGGCAAGCTGCGCTTCTCAGCCGCCAAGGTCGGGAAGGATGCGACACCCTATGCCACTTCGACGGGTTATATGATCGACGCGGCATTGTCTCCCATTCCGGCCCAGCGTTTCGAACGGTCCACCCAGGAGGGCGATGCCAACTTGCGGCCGGAATTCACCACCTCCTATGAAGGAGGCGTGGAATTGAAATTCCTCCACAACCGGATAGGATTGGATTTCACTTATTACAACAATACCAGTAAGGACCTCGTGATCCCCGTAAAAGTGCCCGTCACTACCGGCGACGACCAGATCTATCTCAACGCCGGCAGCATCCGCAACCAGGGTGTCGAGATCAGCCTCACCGGGACACCGGTGCAGACAAAAGATTTCCGCTGGGATATCCGGGTGAATTATACAAGCAACCACAATAAAGTGCTGTCGATCTATCCCGGGCTGACAGAGATCCCCATCACTTCCCAGTTTGGTTATCTCAGCGCGGACGTTACGCAGAAATTCGTACCGGGAATGCCTGTCGGCGCACTCTATGGTCGTACCTATCAACGGTATTTTGGGTCGGCCCATGAAGATCCGGCAGTACTGGACAGAAGCAAGCCCATGGTTATCGGACCCGATGGATTTCCTGTCCTGAATGCGGCTTCCAAACAGCAGTATCTGGCTAACTCTCAGCCGACCTGGATAGGAAATTTGAGCACCACGCTTCGCTATAAGAGTCTCAGCCTCTATCTTCTGTTCGATACCCAGCAGGGAGTGCACAAGTATAATCAGTTGGCCAACTTCATGTCGGCATTCGGTCTGCAGAAAAGTTCTCTGAACCGCAATGACGTCACAGTCTTCAAAGGCGTCCTCGCAGACGGGACACCCAATACAAAAGCCGTGTGGCTGGGACAAGGCACAGGCCCCGATGGAGTCAACTACGGCAACGGTTATTACCGGAACGTCTACAGGGGCGGTTCGGAAACCTTCGTCGAAGACGCTTCGTGGTTCCGCCTCCGCACCGCCAGCCTCGCTTATACCTTCCCGGACAAGTGGATGTCGGCTACAACCTTCCTCTCCGGCGCCACCCTGTCCTTTTCCGGAAACAATCTCTGGATCCATACCAAATGGAGCGGTTTCGATCCGGAATCCAGTTCCAACGGTTCAGGTAATGTAGCAGATGGCTTTAATGGCTTCTCCTACCCTGCGGTACGCAGTTATATCCTTTCCTTAAATCTCAACTTTTAAACCGGCACAACATGAAAAAGCTATTATATATTTTTTTAGCCGCCATCCTTACAGGAAGCCTTGCCGGGTGCAAGAAGTACCTGGACAAATTGGACAATCCCAATCTGGTGACCGATCCGCCGTTGAACGGACTTTTGGCGCAGGGCACCTACCGTACCGGCTACAGCGTCTTCGAAATGGGTGACATCACCTCTTATTATGTACAATATCTCGCTGGAAACACAAAGGGCAGCGACGCGGATGTCTACAATCCGGTCGATTATTCGACGACCTGGTCCGACGCCTACGCCTCCATGATGAATATCAGGCAGATGATCCTCAAAGCACAGACCGATCGCGCCTGGCTGCACCTCGGAGTAGGACAGGTGCTGATGGCCCTGAACCTGAACATGCTGATCAATACCTTTGGGGATGTGCCCTACAGCAACGCGCTGGAAGGAAAGAACAATATCATCCCTGCCTTCGACAAACAGCAAGCCCTTCACGATTCCTGCCAGGCCCTGCTCGATGCCGCCATCACCAACCTGCAAAGAACAGATGCCAGCCTCAACCTGGACGCCGGCAGCGACGTCATTCACACAGGGGACGCCGCAGCCTGGCTGAAGACAGCCTATGCTCTCAAAGCGAGGTTCCTCAACCAATGGTCCAAAACCAGCAGCTATGACGCCGCCGGCATTCTTTCGGCTCTCGGTAATGCTTATACGTCGAATGCCGATGATGCCGCATTACTGTCATTCAACGGCAGAAGCCCCTGGAACGGAGCAGCCTACAACAATACCCAGCTGGCCCTGGACGGATGGCTGAGCAGCCAGATCGTCAACGCCATGAACGGCACCAACTATCCGCTCAAAGACCCCAGGCTGCCCCACATCGCCACCATCACAAAATTCGGAGACTACCGCGGCACACAAAATGGTGCAGGACGGATGGGTACCGGTACCAGCCAGGAAGAATCTTATCTGTCGGTAAACGGCTTTTATTCCGCCACCAATGCACCACTGCTGATCGTCACCTATGCAGAGACGAAGTTTATCGAAGCGGAAGCGGCCCTGCGCTCGGGTGATCCCGGCCGGGCCTATGATGCCTACCTCGACGGCATCAGGGCCAATATGGACAAGGTCGGCGTCGCTGCTGCCGACAGGGACACGTATGTCAATGATCCCGGCGTCAGCGTCGGCAAGGCTAATATTTCCCTCGACCTGATCTTCAAGGAGAAATATGTGGCGATGCTGCTGAATCCCGAGGCCTGGGTGGACGCCCGCCGCTACGATTATAAATACAGGAATTTCAGCCTGCCGGTGGGAGCCGCCATGCCTGCCTTCATCAGGCGACTTAACTATCCTACGATCGAGATCAGCCGCAACGCCTCCAACATACCACCGATCACGGGCCTCGACCAAAGGCTGGTATGGGATCAATAAATAAACCCGGAACGTATTATGAAAAACTTCTTTGTCTTTTTTATCCTGCTATTGGTATCCGGAGGATGCTTCCGGTGCAAGGCCCAGGGCATCGATACGGCAGGTCTTCGAAGTGAGATCATGACCGAATTTGCCAAACACCCGGAAGGTGTTTTTGCCGTAGCTGTTAAGGACATAGCCACCGGACGGCAATTTCTGATGAACGAGCACGATAATTTTCATGCGGCCAGCACCATGAAAACACCCGTCCTGATCGAAACATTCCGGCAGGCGGCGGCGCACAAATTCTCACTGTCGGATTCCGTCACCATCCATACGAATTTCACGAGCATCGTAGACAGCAGCAGCTACAGCCTGGACTCCGCAACGGACAGCGAAACCGATCTATACCGGCGCGTCGGCACAAAAATGACGATCCGGGATCTCCTGTACCGCATGATCACCCGGAGCAGCAACCTGGCTACCAATATGATCATCGGGATCGTGGGAGCCCGCAACGTAAATGCAACCATGCGAAGCCTCGGGGCCAACGATATCCGGGTGCTGCGGGGAGTGGAAGACACAAAAGCTTTTGAAAAAGGAATGAACAATACCACTACTGCTTATGACCTGATGCTCATCATGGAGCACATCGCCAGAAAAGACGTGGTAAGCGAAGCGGCCTGTGACGATATGATCGGGATCCTGCTCGATCAGCACTTTAAGGGCGTTATTGCGGGGAAACTACCACCCGATGTAAAAGTCGCCAGCAAGAGCGGATCGATCGACGGCATCCATCATGATTCCGGTATCGTCTTTCTTCCGGATGGACGGCAATATGTAGTCGTCCTGCTGTCCCGCGGCATTGCCAGCCAGGAAGCTTCCATCGAAACGCTGGCAAATGTTTCCAGGATCATTTATGACCACGTAGTAAGCAAATAGCCGTTTACCAGCTATCTGTCCTGAACGGTGCCACGGGCAGACCTTCTGTATTATACAGCTCAGCCTTCACCCAGTCCTTATAAGCATACCGCACCGCGACCGGCATCTTTACACTGTCGGACAACAGCTGAATGCCCCTGGAAACGATACGCGCCCTGGCAGGAAAAAATCGCTTATCCTCCCCCGCGAGTTCAAAAGCCTCTATCGGCTTGCCAAACGAGGTCAGCCCATTGACCACATTGTCCAAAGCAACCATCACCGTATCCCGCCTTATCTTCATCGATTTGAAAAATGGGCTCGCATACGGCAGCCCCACCCATTCATAGGTATTGGCGAGCGCCCAATAAGCCAGCCGCTGGCTGATGACGGTCTTATTGGCCGGGTGTATTGACTTCTCTTCACCGGCATCAATGCTGACTGCCATGCCCGAATGAGGTATCTCCGACAGGGCCTTTTGCTGCGCCTCCCGCAGGGGAGCGGCCGGCCCCAGCTTGTCATTATAGCCATAAGAAGCGATCTGCACATAATAAAATGGCCAGTCTCCGCATTTCCATATTTCTCTCCATTCTTTCACCATACCGGCCATCAGCCGGTCATAGATCTGCGGGTTAACCCTGTTCTGCTCTCCCTGGTACCAGATCACCCCTTTTATCCCGTATCCCACCAGGGGGTTGATCATGGCATTGAATAGAACGGCAGGTTCGTTCTTATTTATTTTCGTCGTATCCGTCTCTGTCAGGACCTTTATATCCGGGAAGGCGGCCAGGCTGTGTTTGTTCATCCAGGCTTCGATGACGGTCCCTCCCCAGGTGGTCATGATCATTCCCACGGGCACTTTCAATTTCTCCTGCAGTATTTTTGCATACTGGTAGCCCACGGCACTAAACTCCTTTACGCTCATAGGGCCTGCTTCTTCCCAGGACGTGGCCTTGCAATTGCTCCCGGGCTTTCTTGACAATGCCCGCTCCAAACGGAAAAGACGTATCTGTGGGTTGCGGGAGTCCATCAGTATCTCACCGGAATGGAGTACCGGCTGATTGATAAAACCTTTTACCGGCATTTCCATATTGGATTGACCCGAACAGATCCATACTTCCCCGATGAGAATATTTTTTAGCACCCGTTTCTTTCCATCATCAAAAGAGATCGTATACGGCCCCCCCGCTGCAGGCGTGGTAACCAGTACTCTCCATTTTCCGTCTGCGTCGGAAATGACACTATAAGGCTTATTGCTCCACGAAGGGATGACAGTAACTTTGCTGCGGCTCTTTGCCGTTCCCCATAATGCGACTTCCGCTTTTTGCTGAAGCACCATACTATCGGCAATGACAGCAGGTAATTCGACTTCAGCCCATGCAGATAAAGAGCATACCGTCATCAATACAAAGAATAGCCAAATTCTATTTTTCATTTCTAAAATTTTTAAAAGAATTCCGGTAAAAGATTTTTTGCCTCGATCCGCGCCGCGGCCACTTCCTCTTCTGCGATCCATTTATAAGGCCAGCGCAGCCGCGTGCCGACACTACCCCACCCTCCTATTGCCGCCAGGAATTTGTCCAGCGCAGGGTTGGAATACCCCGCATTTTTATAAGGAACGATACAGCTGGTAAAAAACTGCAGGATGTTCGCCTGTATCTGCAAGGCCTTATCCGGATCGGTCTGCATTAATTGCCACCAGGCCTGTGATCCTTTAGGGCTGAGACACGCCACATTGGAGTATGCGCCTGACGCCACCTTCTCCCGGACACCTGTCGCCAGCAAATGTCCCGGCACAAATATGGACAGGTCCGGCGCCCGCAGACGCATATCCTTGTACCACTGCGCATCGCCTGATGCGAGTTTGACTCCAATAAGCTGGGGTATAGCCTTACTGATCTTTAGCAGGTGTTCCGGGGACAATACCAGCTTGGCATGCGGCGGGTTGTAAAGGACCAGTGGAATAGTACCGGCTGCCTCCGCCATTTTGGAAAGGAAAACAATTTGCTCTTCGTCCGTGACAGTTACCCAATCGGGCAGGATCACCTGGAAGGCGTCAGGTTGGAAAACCAAGGCCCGTTGTAGCCGTTCCAGTGAAATGATCGGGCTTGGATGACTTATTCCGATCTGGAAGGGCATTCCGGCCGCCTGGCATTTTTCAGCCATTACCTGCTGCACCTTGTCAAATTCGGCCTCTGTCTGATTGTGAAATTCTCCCGCCGTCCCATTCGAATAGATGCCGTCCAGGCCTGCTTCGATCAGCTTGTCGATCTCTTCCGATAGCCGTAAATAATCGATACTGTCATCCGCATTGATAGGCAGCAATAAAGTACCCCAGTTCCCTCTCAGGTTTTTTGATGTAAGCAATGGACTTGTTATTTCAAATTATCGATAGCTATTTCTTCCAGTACAATCCCTTCATAGGGCCGCTGATACCCTGCCTCATAAAGACAGGCGAGATTACCGTTTGGCAGCACCGTCAGGCAGGAATAAGCGGAAGGGCCTTCATAAAGCAACCTGGAAACGGGCCAGGTCCTGCCGTCATCATAGCTGATCTTCACCGTCATCCCTACCCTGGCAGTCTTACTCGAGGGGTTGGAGAACAGGAGACAGGCTTTTTTCCCGGGGAAGGTGTAGGCAATGAGATTACCTTCACAAACAGGTTCTATCAGCGCCGTATCCGGGCTCCGGGCCAACCATTTCTTACCGGCATTTTTACTGATGGCTATCTGCCGGTATCTGCTATGACCCGTATTGCGCATATTCAACAGGAGGTTACCATTGGAAAGTTCAGCCAGGGTCGCCTCATTGGTGCTGTCCTGTGCGATACCGCCCGGTTTCCAGCTGATCCCATGGTCATCGGAGTAAATGACATGGGATAGATTTTGCCTGGTCCCGGCCTCCTCATGATTACAGGGAATGACGATACGGCCTTTATGCCTTCCTTTACTAACCTGTATACCTCTTCCGGGGCCGGTGGCATACCAGGTCCAGTCGCTGCGTTTGACTTCATTGGTGATTTCCCTGGCTGAAGACCAGCTGTGGCCATCATCCGTTGAGGACAGCACAAAGACGCGGCGGGAATCTTTTGCCGTCCGGTCCTTGATCTGTTTTTCCTTATCGGTTCCGATATTCCAGGTCGACAACAATATAATGGCGCCGGTCTTTTCATCGACGACCGGGGTTGGATTGCCGCAGGTGTTCGTGGAGTCGTTCCAGACGACCTGCAGAGCTCCCCAGGTCTTGCCGCCGTCTTCCGAACGTTTGACGACAAGATCGATGTCGCCTGCGTCCCCGCAATTGTTCTTCCGGGCCTCGGCAAAAGCAAGGACCGTTCCTTTTTGCGTAGTCACTATGGCGGGTATGCGGAAACATTTATAGCCATCATCGCCATTCTTATAGACATAATCAAAGGTCCGTGTCGCAGTCTGTGCAGAAGCCTCGTCGTTTTGTAAAAAACAAAACACCAGTATCATACCCATGGCCGGAAGGGCTTTCCGGGGAGAGAACAGGCTGAAGATATAGCCCAGGACGAGACAGCCTGCTACGGCAAATACGGGATATAAAAAGAAGTTCACCTCGCTGGAACGCTGTACAAAATAGAGCCCGATACAGCTCAGTACAAACCCGATCAGGATCCCGTTGCTGTTGATACGGGGAAAAAAGATGCCCGCAGCAAACATCCCGGCCAGACACCCGCCAAAGAGCCCGATGATCTTCAGATACTCGTCCCAGATAGAGGCATTGTGCAGATACACCAGGTACATCGCTATGAGGCTGCCTAATCCACCCAGGATCACGGTTGCGATCTTTGCGAACCGGAGGCATTGTTTGTCTGTAGCTGTTTTCATAAATGGTTTATAGAAGTCCGTTGTTACCACAGTGGCAATAGAGTTCATGCTCGAGCCGATGGTGGACATGGTAGCCGCGAACAAACCCGCAATTACAAGGCCGGACAAGCCTGCTGGCAGCTCCTGGGAGATAAACCAGGGGAAGACATCGTCTATCCGGCCATTGGGGTTCATATTGCCCGCATGATGCCCGTAAAAAAACCATAAGGCTGTTCCCACGCCAAAAAAGATGATCGTAGCGGGGATCACCATCAGGGCGTTGGTATAAATGGACCGGCGCGCTTCCTTCTCCGTAGAGGTGGTGAGATAACGCTGTACCACCACCTGGTCAGAAGTATACGTCACCAGGTTGGTCAGCAGCGTGCCAAGGACGACCACCCATAATACGGGCTGCGACATGCTCCAGCCAAGATTAGCCACCCGGAATTTGTCATTGGCATAAGCTTCCTTCACTAAGCCGGAGAAACCTCCATGGGTATGCGCCGTAATAAAAAAGAAGCTGACAAGGGCGCCGCCCAGCAGAACAAATACCTGCATGACCTCCGTCCACACCACGGCCTCGATACCTCCCGCCACGCTGTAGGCGGTGGTTATGATCGTCGTGAGCAGTATGCAGGCGAAAATATTGATCCCGGTTACGGTGCTCAGCACCAGCGCGGGCAGATACACGACGACACCGAGCCTGCTCAGCTGGAAGATAATAAAAGTGAGACTACCCAGCATCTTGGCTCTTTTGTCGAACCGGATCTGCAAATATTCATACACGCTCGTGAGCTTGAACTTTCTGAAATAGGGCAGGTAAAAGAAGGTCACCACGGGTGCGATCACAAGGACCATGACATTGTTCATGATATACACCCAGTCCGTCGCATAGGCCTTGGCGGGGATGGCGATAAAAGTCAGGGCGCTCAGCTTGGACCCGAAAATGCTCAGGCCGGCAGCCCACCAGGGGATCTTTTGTCCACCCAGGAAAAAGTCACCCGTCGTAGCACCCATCTTGCTTGACACGAATACACTGATACCGATGACTACGGCAAAATATAAAGCAATGACCGTCCAGTCAAGACCGCCAAATTTTCCCGAAGGTTGCCGTGGAGCAGCTATCATCACCTTATTGGTCCTTACTGCGGGTCTCGCTTCCCCGCCTGCTATGACAATGTTTTCATCCCAGACGACCAGGGGAGTAGTTACCGGGGCAACCCCCGGAATTTTACCCATAACCGACCATGCATCGGTCAGGGTATTATAGGCCAGGATCTCGCTCCTGAAACCGGGATGATCGTCCTTTAATACAGCCACCTGCGAAGCAAGCGCGCCATCATCTCCTCCAAACAATACGAGGTGACTTTGGCCCGCATTATAAGCAGGCGAAGGTGCGGCGGCCACAGGATGAGGCAGATCGGAGATCCTACTCCACCCCCTGACCGATTCATATTTCCAGCCGTCTTTTAAATATTCCCGGCGGGGTACGGAATCGCTTGTCAAATGTACGCCGCCAAAAAGGTAAACGATATTCTCCCGGGTACCCGCGGCTGCCAGCATCCTCGACTGAGCGGGAAAAGACGGCAGCACTTTCCATTTTTTTTCCGAAGCCGAAAGGTCCAGGCTCCAGAAATTGCTTCCTGTAGAACCGGTCGGCGTCGCAATGCCTCCCGCGATATAAATAATATCTCCGGCTATCACCCCGCACGCGTTGATCAACGGCCCAGGCATAGACGGCAGGGTTGTCGTCTCCACCTTGCCTCCGCTATACTTCAGGATGAACGCATCCGCATAATTTTGATTGGCGTCCCCGCCGCCCAGGCATACGATGCCGTCTTTATACGTGAGCGAGACACCATAGCCCATCGGACGGGGAAGCCGACCCGCCTCCTTCCACTCTCCATCCGGCCTCTCCAAAACAAATACCTTATCGTACCAGGTCTTGACACCCTGCGTCCAGGGTCGTTTATCTCCCGGAAAATTCGAGCCGCCGGCAACGATCAGTGCCCCGTGGCTAACGCCGGCATAAGAACCCGCAAAACCATCTGCATCCGGAACCGGCTTTGCCTGGCTCCAGGTAAAAAAAACTTTGGTAGTAGTATCCTGACCCATGCTGTTCATAGTTAAAATACATAAAAGGAGGACAGGCAAACTTCTCGATACCATCATGCTTCTGATTTTACCTCCAATTTCTCAAAAAAAGACAACTCCGCAAGCTCATTATAGAATTGTTCAAAACTTTCCTGGCTCAGGGTGGCAAGCGGCAGTCTGCAAGGCCCAAGATCCCAACCCAGCATTTTCATGATCGCTTTCTGACCGGGGATTGGGGGATACTTCAACAATACCCGGATAACTTCCACCATATAGGCATGGGACTCACGGGCCGCCCTGATGTCTCCTTTCTTAAATGCCTCCATGGTAGCCAGGTACAACGGGGCGGCAAACGTATACGTGCTGCCGATAGCGCCCTTCGCGCCAACAGCCAGGGCTGGCAGCAGCAACTCATCCACTCCGTACAGAATGTCAAACCGGCCTTTTTTGTAATTGAGACAGGACTGATACTCCTGGAGAGTAGGAGCCGTATACTTTATACCCGCCAGATTGGGGATAGATCCTTCCGCCAATTGCAGAAACGCCATCATATCCATGCCCACACCCGTCAGATGAGGAATGTGATAATAGTAGAATGGCAGCCCCGGTGCTGCGCTGGCTATTTCTTCCATACAGTTCGCCAGGTTCTGGACAGAGCTCGGTTTGAAATAAAAGGCCGCTACGGAAGCAAAAGCATCGGCTTTGATTTCCGCGGCATGCACCGCAAGCCCCCTTGCTTCCGCGATACTGCTGTGTCCGACATGTACAATTATCTTAAGCCTCCCTGCAGCGGCTTTTACAAATTCAGCGGCAACGAGCTTACGCTCGGCTATGGTCATATTCGGACCCTCACCATTGCTGCCACAAACAAAGATCCCTGCGAGCCCATCTCCAACCAGCTTGTCCACCAGTAAGGGGATCATGTCCTTGTTGACAGAGCCATCCTCATAGAACGGGGTAAACGCCGCCGCGATCAATCCTTCGATTTTATTCATAATGCTATTTTTGAACCATTTAATATCCCTGTGTCTGCGTCAGCTTGCTGTTATTCGCCAGCACGGTAGTGTTCAACGGCCAGAACAAGGGTGTGGTCTTACCCGCCAGGTTGGGCACATAGGTATACACATTGATAGTGCCGGCTGTATGGAACCTTACCAGGTCGTACCAGCGCTTATTCTCAAAAAACAATTCTCTGCCTCTTTCATTCAGTATTTCCATTTCCACCGTTGGCTTATCCGTTGCACCCGTATAGACGCCGGTACCGGCACGCGCACGAACTTTGTTCAGGTAGGTAATGGCATCGGTAGTATTGCTGAGTCCCGCATATGCCTCGGCCTTCATCAGGAATACGTCGGCCAGGCGGTACATGATGATGTCATTGTCAGACACCCGGTCGTCGGCATATTTTGTCCCGACATATTTGGTGATCCACGAAATACCGGCTACAGTATCTTTTGTTGTAGGGTTGATATTTCTTTGCGTAACCCAGGTATAGGGGATCCGTTTGTCTTTGGTATTACCTGCAAAAAGGGCTCTTGATTGGGTGCTGATCTGGTAGGCGCCCTGCCCGTTGACCGTCGTCTGCACATAAGGAAGACTATCAAGGTTGACGGCTCCCTGCGCCCCACCGACATAGTAGGGCAATGCGTTCAGCGCATAATTGGAAGTCGCACCCGACTCATCCCGCAGAAAGAAGGCCGCCAGCGCCACTTCCGGATTGCTCGCAGCACGCGTTGACGTCACCTTTCCAAAATCAGTGTTCAGGCTCAGCCCTGTGCCCTCTACTTCCGTTATCGCAGTGATAGCGTCGTTGAAGTCAGCATCTCCCCCACCTAATACCTTTGCGCTCCACAGCTTGGCATCTGCCTTCAAAGCCTGTACCGAACCGTAGGCAAAACGGTATTTGGACGGATAGGTCTTTACCGAAAAACTGCTCATGGATTTAAAAAGAAGGATAGCGGAATCCAGGTCGCTGTTGATCTGCTTCATTACATCCTTAGCAGGAGCACGGGCAAGTAAGGGTACATTCTCATCTACCACCGGCTGCAGCATCAGCGGAGCATCGCCGATGATCCGCGTCAGGGAGAAATAAAAATAGGCGCGCAACGCATAGGTCTCGGCCAGAATTCTGGCCCTGGTATCGGGCGCAGTAGAAAAAGAAAAACCCTTGATCTTGTCGAACAGCAGGTTACAATTCCCGATGGCTTTGTACCAGTCATTGTAATTCAGCGCCCCTGTAGAAGGCGAAATTATCTGCGACCAGGCGGTAGTAAACCGGGAATTCAGGGCAGGGATCAATTCCTCGCTGCGTTCGGTTCCATAGGTAATATTGTTGGCAATTGTGCGCATGGACGGATAGATACCCGTAAGATAGGGCTCAAAGTCGCCTTCATTTTTAAAATAGGTCTGTTCCGTAATGTTGGACTGGGGTGTTACTTCCAACATCTTTTTACACCCCGACGAGAGGATAAGAATTGCGGCAAAAAATTGCCAAAAAAATAATTTTTTACCGCAATACCATAATTTCTGTACACTTGCGTGTACCAACTGGACTCCGTCCGGTTTGGGACAGGCCGGCACCGTTAATATTTTGATTATCTTTTGCATGTTTTATTTTTTAAAACTTAAGAGTTGCACCCAATGAATACTGTCTTGGACGGGGATAGCCGCCACCGTCTACTCCGGTATAAGTTTCAGGATTAAAACCTGTATATTTTGTTATATACCCGAGATTATTGACGCTGGCGACAATATTCAGGCCGGACGCATGGATCTTTTTGACAAGGGAAGGCGCCAGCTCATAAGAAAGTGCGATCTGCCTGAAAGCGAGAAAGTCTCCTTTCTCCAGCATCGGCGACGCATCGGATGAATAGCTGTTATTGGTGCCTAAAGTAGCATTCCTCAGATAATTGCGTTGACCGAAGTCATAGTCGGCAAAGGAGAACCGGGCGTATTTCTTGCCCTCATCGCCTTCCTTCTGCCAGATCTGCGATCCCAGCGCTGTCTTGGGGGCACCCTCATTGTACGCCCTGCCCTGCCCGAGCGAACGGGCCAGTGCACCATTGCTGATGATATGACCCAGGGAAAAGTCCATAGCAATGCGTAATGAAAGGCCCTTATAGGTAAAGGTATTCTGCATGCCACCCATGATCGAGGGCGTCCGCCATCCCATAAATACCTGGTCCTTCGAATCGATGATGCCATCGCCGTTGGTATCCTGCCAGATAAAGTCGCCGGCATGCTTACCTACAGTGATCCCTGAGGGAGAAGCCAGATTATCCTTGTGGTTGGCGCCCCAGGCAGCAGCCTCTGCATCGGTGGAGAATACGCCAAGCGCTTTGTATCCGTACAGAGCGCCGACGCGTTCGCCTTCTGCATAACCGCCGGCCTCGACCAGCTGTTTGGATTTTGCGTTCCAGATCAGGTCTCCGCCCTGGCGGTTCTTCGCCCGGCCATTGGCGGGCAGCTTGGTGATGACGGTCTTGTTGAAGGCAAACGAGAAACTGGTATTCCAGCTGAAGCTAC
Source organism: Puia sp. (assembly GCA_036499285.1). GTDB lineage: Bacteria > Bacteroidota > Bacteroidia > Chitinophagales > Chitinophagaceae > Puia. Next base: position 36,461 of record DASYEB010000033.1, read on the forward strand.
GCGACCTGAGGGTAGTATAGTTCAGTTCTACCTCGACGCCCCTGTTTCTCAGGCTTCCATTGTTGTACGGGATCGACGCGAAAGGCGCTTCCGAAGGAAGAGGTTTGGACGCGAGCCGGTCGCTGGTGACTTTGTTATAATAGTCGACAATCAGGCCCAGTCTGTCGTTAAAAAAGGATACCTCTGTCGCCAGATCGGTGGTAGTAGTCGCCTCCCATTTCAGATTGGGGTTCGAGAGATTGGCCCTCGTAATACCCGATCCCAGCGCATAGGTGTTCGAAGTGTAATTGCCATAGGTATCCGTTATGTTCAGGTCGTTACTTCCGGCTTGTCCCCAGCTGGCTCTAAGCTTGAAAGTGCTGACAGGCTCTATATGCCAGAATTTCTCTTTCGCGATGTTCCAGCCGGCTGCCACGGAAGGAAACAAGGCATATTTATTCTGGGGAGCAAAGTTGGAAAAGCCGTCATAACGCAGCGCGCCGCTGAGCAGGTACCGGCCGTCATAGTCATAGTTGAACTGCCCGAAATAACTGGCCGAACGGGTCTCTGTCAGGCTAGTCGAAAAACTGGTGACATTGGTGGTGGTAACCCCGTTGATGGTGGTATTTGGCGGCTCGCTGATGGTAGAGATATAGTCGTTGGTCGCCCGTTGCGAACCGATGCTGATGGAATTACCCGTATTCCGGGTATAGTTGAAGCCACCCAGCAGGGTAAAATGATGGTCTTCCTTTACATCAAAATCGTACTGCAGGATCTGGTCGATCATCAGCTGCCGCGTATTGGTCGTATTTTCGTTCTTTTGTCTTTGGGTGGAAGGTTGGATCTCGTTGGCAGGAGTTCCATTTCTCATGAACAGATAGCGGTAGTCCTTTGCAAAATAGGAAACGGATGGCTTATAGTGCAGCCCCTTGATTATAGTCCAGTCACCGGCCAGCCGGTTGATGAACTGCTCGGTAGACACACTCAGATTTTCGTATTTCAGCGTATGAAATCTGTTCGGAACGGTATACAGCTCACCCGGCGTCGGATCGCCATTGTCTTTGAAGATCCGGATCAGCGGAGTAATACGCGTCCCTCTTGCCAGCTCGTTCACAAAAGCCTGTACGTAATTGGGCTCGATATTCTGATAGTTCACCATCAGGTCCACTTTAAAATTGTCGACAGGCTTGAACCCAAAGTTCCCCAATGCGTCATAACGCTTGTAGTTGGTACCGACAAATGTACCTGCCTGGTCGGTATAGCCGGCCGATACAAAATAATTGGCTTTATCGCTGCCGCCGTCGACGGAAATATTATCGTTATTGGTAAGACCGGTGACCCAGAGCATGTCCTGGTAATGATTGTCGGCGTATAAGAGTTTCGTACCGGGATTGACGGGATCGTCCATCGTCATGAACCCCTTCTTATTGATCAGGTTGTTCACATAGTCCTGGCCTTCTACTGCTACGATGTTGTCATACAGCGCGGTCAGATTGATATTGATACCGTACTGGCCCGGGGCCGTATATACCTTCGTGCCCGCGGAAAAGCCGCCGTTGTTCAGCAGGCTGTTCTTGTCCAGGGCATCGTGGGTATTGTTAACCGTCGTACGCGCCAGCTTCAGGTATTGCGTCGCGTTCATATAGTCCAGGCTCCGTCCCGCAGTCTCCCAGGTAGTCCGGTGATTGAACGTGAGCGTGGGCTTTTTACCAAACCGGCCGCTCTTTGTCTTCACCACGATGACCCCATTGGCCCCCCGGGCGCCGTAGATGGCCGTGGCAGCAGCGTCTTTCATGACCTGCAGGGATTCTATATTGTACGGGTTGACGTCCGCCATAGGCCGGAAGATCCCGTCTATGACCACCAGCGGGCTGGTAGCGTCGTTGCCCCCGATATCGTCTCCGCCGCTGTTGCCGATACTCGATCCAAAGGGGTTCAGCTTGGTGCCGCCGCGAATGATGATATTTGCAGGCGAGGCGCCCGGCTGACCGGAACTAACGGGGACGATCACCCCCGCCATCTTACCCTGCAGGGCCAGAACGGGGTTGGCTTCCACAGTATTCTTCAATTCATCAGGCCCCAGCTTGGATACCGCCGCCGTGGTCTTTGCCCGGCTTTGCTGGGTATACCCGACGATGATGACATCCTGCATGTTGTCGACCACGCGTTCAAGGGATACGTTCACGGCGCCCGACGACGCCCGCACTTCCTTTGAGGCAAAGCCGACGGCGGAAAACATAAGTACAGATCCGGCATGGGGAAGAGTGATCCGGAAGCCGCCTTCTGCATTGGTGACCGTGGCCGCCTTACTTCCTTTTATCCGGATAGTTACATTTTCAACCCCCTTGCCGGCGCTGTCCGTCACCTTTCCGCTTACGGATGTCGGAGTTTGACCGTAAGAGACGGTGAGTGAGAAAAAGAACACTGCCAAAAGCATAAGCAATCGTGGCAGGAAAACAACGTTCGGTTTCATACGCAGTTAAATCGTTTTTGAAAAGCATTAATAATAATATTACCGTAATAGATTAAGGCTCGATGATGCCCGGTTAAGGTTCGATGGCTCCGTTGACGATCCACCCAAGGTTGAACTTGTGAAATTCAATGGATTTATGGCTTGTGCTGTTATTGGTAAGACCCTCGTTGATCTCGATCAGGGCTCCTACTGCAAAGTCGGCGGTCTTGATCATGCTGGAATATCCGCCCTTTGCAATATTGTTCCCGGCCTCGATGGCGGTGTAGTCACAGGTGTTCCAATCAAAGATGGGCCTGCTGATCGGCCAGGTAGCTCCATCATCATAGCTGATCCGCGCGGTCATATTACAGCGCTTGCTGGTGTTTCCGGCAGCATAACCAATGAAGCCATTGCCTACTCCGGCAGCATAACCAATGAAGCCGTTGCCTACTCCGGCAGCATGGCCGACGAAGCCGTTTTGGTGAAAAAAGGATTTCATTCTGGCAAGTATTACGTTCTATAGTACTTATGTACTACATAACAAATGTAGCAGAAAAATCCTTTTAACAAAATTAATTGTGAAAAAAAAGCTTGGGGGATCAGTCGCCGGCTACATTGACTTTAATTTTCTGAAATGGTGCTCAAGGTGTTCCAGCATTCCCTGGCGGAATTCTTCCTTGGTACCATTCTTAAGAATATTTACAAGGTCGAGGTGAGAAACTTTCCCGATGATCGGGACTTTTTCCAGGGATACCAGGTACCCAAACACAGGCAGAAGCATGCTCTGGAAGCGTTGAAGGGTTTCGTTCCCGGTCATTTGATATATCTTTCCATGAAAGGCGATCTCATTCTTGATCCGGAAGGTCTGGCGGCCACCGGTAACTTTTTGGTTGATGGCGATCTGCTCCAGTTCATCTACATCTTTTGGGGTCTTCCGGAGATATAAGAGATCGGCAAGACCTACTTCCAGCGTAAGCCGTATTTCAAAAATATCCCTCAGCGTGCTTTCCCCGATGATCAGGGGGTCGAGCACCCGCTCAAATGAGCTGAGGATATCGGGCCGCGCCAGAACCATACCCCTTTTTTTTCTTGTCTCCACCATTCCTAACATCCTTAGCCGGCTCAGCGCCTCCCGTACGACGTTCCTGCTTACTCCAAGCGATTCGGCCAGATCCATTTCTTTGGGAAGAGCATCACCGGGTTTGAATGATTGTTCCTTCAGATACTCCCGTAGCCGTATCTCTACAATATCCGGCATAGTCTGCTGAACTATGCGCCCAAGGCCGCTTTTTATGTCGTTGTTTCCCATATGTTCTATTCTGCGCTGGTAAGCCGCAAATCCTCATTAAAAATAGGGTATGCTTTGTAAATATGTCCAATAAAAAGACAAATTAAAAAAAAATGCCAAAATATTTAGCAAACCCCTTATCTTTGAGATCTAACCAACAGCCCGCCATTAGGGGCTGCACTGATCAAGGCCATTATCATTAGGCCCGATCCTATTATCTATTGACCGGTTACTGCGAAAGTGACCGGTCAATTTTATTTCAGATAAAAAGATACAGGACAGTGCAGGACAGTAAAGGTAAATCCCCATTCTATACACAGGTTTCTGGGTAGAATAAAAAGTAAAAAACAGGTTGGGCCTCATGTCAAAAACCTCCTACAACCCGCTACCACAAAGGGTTTTATATTTTATTTCACAGCTTTGAGATGATAGAATTAACATTAAGTTGTTTACCATGCACCGGAAAAGCATCCTATATTTGTATCATCAAAGCGAGCAAATATCAAAGCTCTTGAATAAAGAGCCCCTTTAGATAAAGATTTTTCATATGGCAAGCAATCGTTAGAGGTCGACTGTTTCTACAGTGGACCTTTTTTTTTGTTCTAACCCCTCGCTCACCAGCCCCACAAGCATAAAAAAACCCAATCAAAATTATTGGGAGGGTATAAAAACTGAAATCCGCGAACAAGTCGCGGACTCAGCTTCCTATATGTAACACGCGCAGTATGCTTTGAATTGGGACAAAAAATAACCCAAAAAATAATTTTTTGTCCAATACCATAATGTCGGTACACTTCGGCCTAAAGCCTCGTGTACTAACTGGACTCCGTCCAGTTAATGGGTCGGTTCCCAACGAACACTTAGAAGAACCAGCTCGACAACTGTGACCGGCTGCTCTGCAGCCAGCTCTGTGAAGGCTTTGGGGCATTATCCACCAGATCAGAATCCACTACCTTCACCTTAACTCCAATCACGTTCGTGTCTTTCATCCTTTCCCGCATCCCGGCAGATAAAGCCGGATCGTTCATGATCTCATCCGTTTCCGTAAGAAGAGTAGCAACCCCTCTCACCTTTACAAAGAAATCCATTCCTTTCTTAAAGAAGTCCAGCTTAGCAGGGATCTCCTTCTCAAACGCTTCGATATGCATAGTCGGCTTCGGAATAACAAACCAGATATTTCCTTCTTCATCTACTTCAACATCAGATATCACGTGGGTCGGAAGTTTTACGATCGATACGCTTTCAGTAAAAAACAAAGCGCTCTGTAAATCCATGATCCTACTCTTCAGTATCCCTTGTTCTAATTTCTGTTCAGTAGTTGCGGGTGTCATAGTTCAAGTATTTGGGTAAAGATTAAATTTTGTATGTCCGTCACCGTGTGTTGCTCTATCGCTGCGGACATTCAGTATAAAACAATTGGCATACCAACTCACAATTCATTGATTATCAGAGATACAAATTTACCCCTAGACATGCCAGCTGTCCCAGATTGGGATTACTTTTCCAAAAAATACTATTGTGGGACTAATGTCGGCCTGATTTTGTGCGCGTTCAGCTGCGCGAAGGATTCTAAGGGTTTCTCTTCAACCCCACGATGCCGATCAATATCAAACTCATATAAAGAAACTGGTAGACATCAAATGTCCCCTTGAATAAGAATAGCTCCACTAATTTCACCCCGATCAGCGCCGTCCCCATCCATACCGCCAGAGCCGTAGAAGCAGGGATTTCCTTCATCGCCATGGAAAAGAAGATAATATTTCCTATCCCGAACAGGACATAACCGGCAAAAGGCGCCAGCACAATCCAGTTGGATACCTGGGTGAAAAAACTCCGCCATTGGATAGCCTTTAGCTTCTTAACACTCATAAGCTTGAGCGAAAAAGTCCACGCGATCTCAAACAGCGACGCAATGAGCAGATAGATCCAGGCCATAAGAGCATTGTTTAGTTTTCAGCAGGCTCGATAACCGTACCCCCGGCCGGTCGCACCGCCATCAGCTTCGCCGACAACCAGGCCATCACCTGCTGCCGGGAAGAATAATAGGCTCTGAACCATGAATATTTCCCCACCATCTCCTGCTCATCGACTTTCTTCACAGCAAACAAATGCTGCAAAAAATAATCTTTCGGATACTCATAGTATAACCCATATTCCGACGGCTTTTTCCGTCCCGGCAGATAGGCAGTCCCGAACAACCAGTCCCAGACGGCGAATTTAGTCGAATAATTGGCATAGAACACCGCCCGGTCATTGGCATGATGCCATTGATGCATCTCCGGCCCGTTGATAAAATACTGCAGCTTCCCGGACCGCACGTCGATGTTGGAATGAATATACATCCCCCAAACAGCATCGACCAGGGCCTTGATAGGCACTACTATGGGATTTGCGCCCAACAGGATGATCGGAGCAAATTCTATCGTCTGGTTGATAAGTATTTCCAGCGAATGCGACCGGGTACCCGCCAGCCAGTCGACCTCCTTATTGGAATGATGCGCTTCATGCGTACGCCACAGCAATTTGGAGCTGTGCTGCGCCCGGTGAAACCAATAGATATAAAAATCATGGATCACCAGGAAGAACAGGACCTGTAGTGCCACCGGCCACGAACCTACCAGGTGCAATGAGGAGAGATGCCAGGTCCTGTCCAGCGGAGCAATGATATAATCAAAAATGAAGATCTTCAGAAAGTAGCTCTGGATAAAAGTATACCATATCAGGTCCACCCAAAACCCGTCCCGGAAAATAGGCATTCCTTTGGTATAAGGATACTTCCGCTCCAGCCAGACAAAGACAAAAACGCTGAATACCAGTATGCTGGTAGTATAATATACGATTGTTTGCATCAGATACTAATTGCAGACCTGGTCCTTCTCAGTCTTTTCATAGCACCCAGCTCACTTTCATATACGCGTTTAATACCATCCCCCA